>NZ_PPSK01000064.1 GCF_002903165.1 Halopseudomonas oceani | reverse complement strand
TTATGTGTCGATGCCTGAAGGTCTCGGCCAGCGGTTATTACGCCTGGGCATCTCGACCTCTGTCCAGCAGGGCTATGGCTAATCAGCATCTGTTGTCGCGAATCAGAGAGATTCATGATGATAGTGGTGGCATGATTGGTTCGCCCCGGATGCATGAAGACCTGGCTGCCGAAGGCACTTCTACGAGCCTGAATCGGGTTGCAAGGCTAATGGCTAAGCACGGTATCCAGGGGTGGCCCCGCAAAAAGCGGGGACGCATGGGACGAGCATCGAGTCGGCCACAGGGTATTCAAAACCATCTACAGCGGAACTTCTCAGCGCTTGAGCCTGATACCAAGTGGGTCACGGATATTACGGAGATCTCCACTCAGGAAGGAAAACTGTATCTATGCGTGGTCCTGGATCTGTTCAGTAAGCTGATTGTGGGCTGGTCCATGCATCACAGACAGGATCGGCAGATGGTAATCAGAGCTGTTCAAATGGCTGTGTGGCAACGCCAGGGCGAAACCCCGGTGATACTGCACTCAGACAGGGGTACGCAGTTCACCAGCGGCGATTACCAGCGTTATCTGGGCAGCAATCGGTTAGTCAGCAGCATGAGTGCCGTTGGCCACTGTGGCGATAACGCCGCCTGTGAGGGCTTCTTTGGGATGCTGAAGCGAGAGCGGGTACATCACCGACGTTACCGTACTCAAGACGAGGCAAGAGCAGACCTATTTGAATACATCGAGCGGTTCCATAATCCTAGGATGCGACGTAGAGTTGCTGCGCAGGATCAAAAGCTCTTAGCTGTTTTATAACCGTCCGTGGAAACGGGGTAGAACCC
>NZ_PPSK01000063.1 GCF_002903165.1 Halopseudomonas oceani | reverse complement strand
CATCACAATCATTTTGCGCATGCAGGCAATCAGCGCGACTTTGGGCAGTTTTCCTTGGGCTTTTAGGTGCTCATAGAACTGCTTGAATACCGTATTGCATTGGATAGCTGACATCATGGCCATGAACATCACTGTTCGCACTCTATGACGGCCGCCACGGATCCGACGCTTGCCCGTCAGCTTGCCACTGTCCCTATTGATAGGTGCAACACCGACCAAGGCTGCTATCTCTCGCCGGTTAAGGTTACCAAGCTCTGGAAGCTCACTCAGGAGCGTAAACGTCAGGACTTTGCCAACGCCTGGCACGCTGGTCAGGATGTCTGTTTTGCTTTGCCAATGATCGACCTTGGCGACTTCCTGCTCGATCTGCTTGGTGATGGTTTTGATCTGGGTCTGGAGCGCTTTGAGTAAACTATTGATGGAGTTGTGAAGTGATTTTGGCAGGATCTGCAGGCGGTTTTTCTCCATGGTGGACATTTCCATGAGTTGGCTGCGCCTCGCCAATAGGTCTTTGATTTTTTGAGAGGTTTTATCCGGTATAGGCTTGAATTCTGGCTTCAGCGTAGCGGCATATTTGGCAATGATCTGGGCGTCAATGCGATCAGTTTTTGCCAACACACCGATAGCCTGGGCATAGCGCCGCACGCTGATCGGATTGACCACAATGATGGGTAGGCCGGCCTGACTGCAGGCCTGAACCAGCGGATGTTCGTAGCGGCCTGTTGCCTCTACAACGATCCGCTCAATGGCGTAGCCCTTGAGTATCTTCACAAGCGCTCGGATATGAGTGGTGCTGTTCGGAATGGTAAAAGACTGGCCGGACGGATGAAGGGCGATATCGAGGTTAGCTTTACCGACGTCGACACCGATGTTGATCAGGGTTTGGTTTTCTGGCGTGTT
>NZ_PPSK01000062.1 GCF_002903165.1 Halopseudomonas oceani | reverse complement strand
TAATCCCCCCTGAAATCAGCCCTCGTCAGAAGTAGAATTTTCTCCTAATCGGATCAAGGAAATTTTGCGTGAAGACATCGCGTTTTTCGGACAGTCAAATCATCGCCATCCTCAAGCAGGCTGAAGTCGGCAGCCCCGTGCCTGAACTGTGCCGCGAGCATGGCATCAGTTCGGCGACCTTCTACAAATGGCGCGCCAAGTTCGGTGGCATGGACGCCTCGTTAATGGCTCGACTGCGCGAGCTGGAGGAGGAGAATCGTCGTCTGAAGAAGATGTATGCCGAGGAGCGCCTGAAGGCCGAGATCATCCAGGAGGCGATGGCAAAAAAGTGGTGAAGCCATCTCGGCGACGAGAGATGGCGCAACACGCGGTTACCTCAGGCAAGGTCAGCATCAAACTGGCGTGTGTGTCGTTTGGCATCAGCACGACCTGCTATCGCTACCAGCCACGGTTGTCGGCAGAAAATGCCGAGATCGCCGATCACCTGATCCGACTCACACATAACCAACGCAACTGGGGTTTCGGCCTGTGCTTCCTGTATCTGCGCAACGTGAAAGGTTATCGCTGGAATCACAAACGGGTGTACCGGATCTATCGGGAGCTGGAGTTGAACCTGCGGATCAAGCCGCGCAAGCGCATCGTGCGAGAGAAGCCCGAGCCATTGGCCGTGCCGGAGGCAATCAACCACTGCTGGTCGATGGACTTCATGCACGATCAGTTGGCCGACGGTCGCAGCTTCCGCCTGTTCAACCTGATCGACGACTTCAACCGCGAGGCCCTGACCATGGATATCGATCTGTCATTGCCGGCAGAGCGGGTGGTGCGCGCACTGGATCAAGTGATCGAGTGGCGTGGCAAGCCCCAAGTTATCCGCAGCGACAATGGTCCGGAATACATCAGCAGCAAGCTCGTGCTATGGGCGGAAAAGCACGGCATTCGACTGGAGCATATCCAG
>NZ_PPSK01000061.1 GCF_002903165.1 Halopseudomonas oceani | reverse complement strand
TAATCCCCCCTGAAATCAGTCCTCGTCAGAAGTAGAATTTTCTCCTAATTGGATCAAGGAAATTTTGCGTGAAGACATCGCGTTTTTCGGACAGTCAAATCATCTCCATCCTCAAGCAGGCCGAAGCCGGCAGCCCCGTGCCTGAACTGTGCCGCGAGCATGGCATCAGTTCGGCGACCTTCTACAAATGGCGCGCCAAGTTCGGTGGCATGGACGCCTCGTTAATGGCTCGACTGCGCGAGCTGGAGGAGGAGAATCGTCGCCTGAAGAAGATGTATGCCGAGGAGCGCCTGAAGGCCGAGATCATCCAGGAGGCGATGGCAAAAAAGTGGTGAAGCCATCTCGGCGACGAGAGATGGCGCAACACGCGGTTGCCTCAGGCAAGGTCAGCATCAAACTGGCGTGTGTGTCGTTTGGCATCAGCACGACCTGCTATCGCTACCAGCCACGGTTGTCGGAAGAAAATGCCGAGATCGCCGATCACCTAATCCGACTCACACATAACCAACGCAACTGGGGGTTCGGCCTGTGCTTCCTGTATCTGCGTAACGTGAAAGGTTATCGCTGGAACCACAAACGGGTGTATCGGATATATCGGGAGCTGGAGTTGAACCTGCGGATCAAGCCGCGCAAGCGCATCGTGCGAGAGAAGCCCGAGCCACTGGCTGTGCCGGAGGCAATCAATCACTGCTGGTCGATGGACTTCATGCACGATCAGTTGGCCGACGGTCGCAGCTTCCGCCTGTTCAACCTGATCGACGACTTCAACCGCGAGGCCCTGACCATGGATATCGATCTGTCATTGCCGGCAGAGCGGGTGGTGCGCGCACTGGATCAAGTGATCGAGTGGCGTGGCAAGCCCCAAATTATCCGCAGCGACAATGGCCCGGAATACATCAGCAGCAAGCTCGTGCTATGGGCGGAAAAGCACGGCATTCGACTGGAGCATATCCAG
>NZ_PPSK01000060.1 GCF_002903165.1 Halopseudomonas oceani | reverse complement strand
GGCCGTTAATGCCCCTGTCGAGGTCTTTATCTCAGACCGGAAGCTTCCAGAATGGCTAAAAGAACAGATGCCGAAAACTGGCCATTCTTACAGAACGCATGAAGAATTAGAGGCAGAGCTAAGAACTGTGGAAGGAGAGGGTTACATCCTTCCCTCAGAGCCGCAGCGCGTAGAGACATTCGCCCCAAATTTTTATCAGTATCATGTCCAGCCTGATTATATGTGCGTTTCTGCAAATTTATATTTCGCCAACAAAGACACCCAGTCTGTGCAAGGTCAGTATTATAAATATCAATTGTGCGCCAAGAGCGATGATGAAGGTGCAGAAGCGTAACAAGTGGTTCAAGACGCTCGCTTCGCTCACTGGGATCGGCTAAAGCCGGGCCCTTAACCAAACGCTAACTGTAAGGGAGAAAGTGTGCCGTCGGTTTTAGAGCAGCAAAATGCCATTCAGGCTCATATCAGCAATTTCTTTAAGGCCGAAGATTTTAAGGTTTTTTCTTGGGGCCTAGGCGGGATAAAAGATAGCCTTCCCTTTTTCCGCGTGATGCGCCTGAAGCAAGGTGATAACTGGGTTTACGTTTCTAACGGCGCATCAACAATACAAAAGGGCGGCAATTATGGTTGCGAGTTTGTATTAGTCTCGCCACGGGAGGACCCGCTACTGGTGGAACTTCTGGCTATGGTTGCGCATTTTCAGTCAGCGCCGGAGCATCGTTTTATAGATGTAGGAAACTACGTGAAAATTGGGCGTCCTTGGCTCGGCGCTTCTGCGTGCACTAACCTCTTAGTTTCCCTACCGTATCCGTATGGGCCTGATTTGGAATGGCTCCACTTGGATAAGTCTCAACATGTTCGCTTTACTTGGTTGGTTCCTATTACAGACGATGAAGCCAAGCATGCAGATGAGAAGGGGATTGATGCGTTGGAAGCCCTGTTTGAAAAAACAGGATTGGCATATTTGGACATCGATCGAGACTCGGTAGTCTAGAGTCTTCGTTAACAAGTGACTGTGGTGTCAACGCCTCAAATCAGGCTGTTTTTTCACGCCACGGCTCTTGGTTTTTCACCATAGTATTGAGC
>NZ_PPSK01000059.1 GCF_002903165.1 Halopseudomonas oceani | reverse complement strand
GGCGGCGGCAAAAACTGAGTGCAACACCTGACCTTTCCGGTACGGTGCTGCCCTATGTCTTATTCCGAACTCAGCGTTGAAGAGCGTGCCACCATTCAAGTTAGTCATGCCCAAGGCCTCAGCTTGCGCAGGATTGCCTGCTTGATCAACCGATCCCCTTCGACGGTCAGCCGAGAGATGCGCCGCAATCGAGATGCAGCTGGCAGCTACTCGGCCCGCGTGGCTCAGCAGCGGATGAAGGTCCGCCGCCAGGCTTGTCGGCCCATGCGAAAGCTGCTGCCAGGTAGTGAGCGCTTTGAACTGGTGATCCATATGCTGCGCCAGCGTTTGTCTCCCGAGCAGATTGCCGGCAAGCTGCGCAGTATGAACATACCCAGTCTTAGAGATGCCTACGTCTGTCGCGAGACGATCTACAACGCGATCTATGCCCTGCCCGTCGGTGAGCTGCGCAAAGAGTTGATCCTTTGTTTGCGCCAAGGCAAGACGACACGTAGACCACGCCTTGGCGGTGTGGATCGGCGCGGGCAGATTCCAGAGATGGTCAGCATTCACTTGCGCCCGCCGGAAGTTGAAGACCGACTGATGCCGGGGCATTGGGAAGGCGACCTTATTAAGGGTAAGGCTAACGCCTCGTCTGTAGGTACGCTGGTGGAGCGCACTAGTGGCTACCTGATGCTGGTGAAGATGAACGACGCGACGGCGACCTCGGCAATGGAGGGCTTCAGCGCCGCCCTCAATAACATGCCGCTGGCGATGCGCAAGAGCATGACCTACGACCAGGGCCGGGAAATGGCACAGCACGCCGAGATCACCCAGAGAACCGGTGTGGCGATCTACTTCTGTGACCCGCACAGCCCTTGGCAGCGCGGCAGCAACGAAAACATTAATGGCCTGATCCGCCAGTACCTGCCCAAGGGCACTGACTTGTCGGTACATAGCCAAGAAGAACTGGATGCCATTGCGTTTCAACTGAACATGCGTCCACGTAAGCGCTTCGATTTCAAATGTCCTATCGAAGTCATGAGCGAAGTGATGCAGAAAGCCTTGGCTATGCAATATGATGCTCCTGCGTCAATTCAATAACCGTGTTGCACTCAGCTCCTGCAACCGCC
>NZ_PPSK01000058.1 GCF_002903165.1 Halopseudomonas oceani | reverse complement strand
ACACCGGCACCAACGGTACGACCGCCTTCACGGATCGCAAAGCGCAGACCGTCTTCCATCGCAATCGGCGCGATCAGAGTGACGTCCAGCTTGACGTTGTCGCCAGGCATTACCATTTCAACGCCTTCCGGCAGCTCGCAAGAACCAGTCACGTCAGTAGTACGGAAGTAGAACTGCGGACGATAGCCCTTGAAGAACGGAGTGTGACGACCACCTTCATCTTTACCCAGCACGTACACTTCAGCTTCGAAGCGAGTGTGCGGAGTGATGGTGCCCGGCTTGGCCAGAACCTGACCACGCTCAACGTCTTCACGCTTGGTACCACGCAGCAGAACACCAACGTTCTCACCAGCACGACCTTCGTCCAGCAGCTTGCGGAACATCTCAACGCCAGTACAGGTGGTCTTGGTGGTTGCCTTGATACCAACGATCTCGACTTCTTCACCAACCTTGATGATGCCACGCTCAACACGACCGGTTACTACAGTACCGCGACCGGAAATGGAGAATACGTCTTCGATCGGCATCAGGAACGGCTTGTCGATCGCACGCTCCGGCTCAGGGATGTAGGCATCCAGAGTCTCAACCAGCTTGCGAACGGCAGAAGTACCGATCTCGTTGTCGTCTTTACCTTCCAGCGCCATCAGAGCAGAACCGATGATGATCGGAGTGTCGTCGCCCGGGAAGTCGTAAGTGCTCAGCAGGTCGCGAACTTCCATCTCGACCAGCTCCAGCAGCTCTTCGTCGTCAACCATGTCGGCCTTGTTCAGGAACACGACAATGTAGGGAACGCCTACCTGACGGGACAGCAGGATGTGCTCGCGAGTCTGCGGCATCGGGCCGTCAGCAGCGGAACAGACCAGGATCGCACCGTCCATCTGAGCAGCACCGGTGATCATGTTCTTCACATAGTCAGCGTGACCAGGGCAGTCAACGTGCGCGTAGTGACGAGTCGGAGAATCGTACTCTACGTGCGAGGTGTTGATGGTGATACCACGAGCCTTCTCTTCCGGCGCGTTGTCGATCTGGTCGAACGCACGGGCAGCGCCGCCGTAAGACTCTGCACAAACGCGAGTCAGAGCTGCAGTCAGAGTAGTCTTGCCATGGTCAACGTGACCGATGGTGCCTACGTTC
>NZ_PPSK01000057.1 GCF_002903165.1 Halopseudomonas oceani | reverse complement strand
GGGTGGGTTCAAGCGATCAATGCAACACAGCTATGAAGGCGTTCAGCGGGGGTATCATACCCCAGCGTTTTCCGCGGTCGTTCATTGAGTTGGCGTGCGATTTCATCAAGCTCAGTTTGTGAGTACACAGAAATATCTTCTTTTCTCGATAGATATTCACGCAGCAAGCCGTTCGTATTCTCGTTGGTACCGCGCTGCCAAGGGCTTCTGGGGTCGCAGAAGTACACTTTCACCTCTGTGGCCAGCGTGAATTTTTTGTGGCCTTTCATTTCCACGCCCCGATCCCAAGTGAGAGACGCGTACAGCTCTTTAGGTAACCGCAGCACTTGCTCCGCAAGCGCTGCGGCGACTTCATCGGCCCTCTTATTATCCAGCTTGACCAGCATCAGGTAGCGGGTTTGGCGCTCAACCAGGGTGGCAACCTGGCTCTGATTGGCGCCATGAATCAGGTCACCTTCCCAGTGCCCAGGAACAGCCCTATCTTCAATTGAGGCAGGACGTTCACGAATTGAGATGGCATCTGGCATGCTATTTCTTGCGGGCTCATACACACGCGAAGTACGTGAGCCTCGCATGGCCTTTTTCGAGCGCAGATACTGCTGTAACTCCTTTTTCAAACTTCCCTTGGCTTGGATAAACAGGCTCTTGTAGATCGTTTCATGGGAAACGCAATCGAGCATATTTTCTGGGCTCATCTTTTTTAGCCAGCCGGCAATTTGTTGAGGTGACCAACGCATCTGAAGCTTCTCGACGACCCTATCGCGCAAACTGGAATTACTCGAGAGCTTGCAAGCCTTTGGCCGCTTTGCTTCAACCCAAGCACGACTATCAGCCAAAGTAGCGCGATATTCATTTGAACCGCCGTTGCGTGTTATCTCGCGACAAATGGTGGATGGAGAGCGGTCGAGCTGACGCGCGATTGCACGAATCGACATTTGGGCTGCCAAACCACGAGAGATGTCCTCTCGTTCGACCAACGATAGAGCGGTGGTTGAGCGGCAACGTTCACGCGGTCGAATACCACCGTTTACCTGAAGAAGTGCGTTGACGGAGGACCGCCCTCGACCCACGGCTTTCCCGATATCCCGATGCGGTTGCCCTTGTTTATAGCGCGTCCAAATATCGTTTTGAGTCTCTTGCGAGAGTGGGACACAGATTCGTTTGGTCATGCAGCACTCCATCTTCGGGCAGTACAAAGATAACGTGTTGCATTGACTGCTTGAACCC
>NZ_PPSK01000056.1 GCF_002903165.1 Halopseudomonas oceani | reverse complement strand
GAATCGCCCCTAGTTTCGTAGACACCTCCAGGCCTCATAATACGGCCCACTAGGAGGTGCCATGAGCAACCCGCGTTATCCCGAAGAATTCAAAATCGAAGCAGTCAAACAGGTGACCGAACGGGGTCTGCCAGTGGCTGAGGTGGCTGCTCGATTGGGCATGTCGACCCACAGCCTGTATGCCTGGGTTAAACGCTACAGAAAGCCCCAAGAGCAGCGCGCGCAAGAGGACGATCAGCAAGCTGAGCTGCGTCGCCTTCGTGCCGAACTCAAGCGCGTGACCGAAGAGCGAGACATCCTAAAAAAGGCCGCCGCGTACTTTGCCAAGGAGTGCGGCTGAAGTACGCCTTCATCAACCAGCTATCCGCTGAGTATTCGGTTCGCCGCCTGTGCCTGACGCTGAAAGTACATGCCAGTGGTTACTACGCGTGGCTGGCTGAACCGCAGTCGGCACGAGCCAAGGATGACAAACGCCTGCTTGGACTGATCAAGCACGCGTGGCTAGAGAGCGGTGGTGTTTACGGCTACCGCAAAATCCACGACGACCTGCGTGAGCTTGGCGAAGCATGCGGCAAGCATCGTGTTGCTCGACTGATGCGCTTGGAAGGGTTGCGCTCGCAGACAGGCTATCGTCGTCGACCGGGCCGCTATGGTGGCAAGCCTCCAGCGGCCTCACCGAATCATCTGGAGCGTCGGTTCAATGTCACCGAACCCAACAAGGTCTGGGTCACGGACATCACCTACATCCGCACCTATGAGGGCTGGTTGTATTTGGCGGTGGTGCTTGATCTGTTTTCGCGGCAGGTAATCGGTTGGTCGATGAAGCCGCAGATGACCAGCGACCTGGCTATTGATGCGTTGCTGATGGCGGTTTGGCGGCGTAAGCCAAAGCAGGAAGTGATGATTCACTCAGACCAGGGTAGCCAGTTCAGCAGCGGAGACTGGCAGAGCTTTCTGAGAGCCAACAACTTGCTTGGCAGCATGAGTCGACGCGGCAACTGCCATGACAACGCGGTAGCGGAAAGCTTTTTCCAACTGCTGAAGCGGGAACGGGTTAGGCGAAAGATCTACAGCACTAGGCAGGATGCTCGCGCTGACGTGTTCGACTACATCGAGATGTTTTACAACTCAAAGCGCCGGCATGGTTTCAACAATCAGCTGTCGCCGGTAGAGTTCGAGAAGCAACATTTACTGAGCCTGGAAAGTGTCTAGGGAATCCGGGGCGATT
>NZ_PPSK01000055.1 GCF_002903165.1 Halopseudomonas oceani | reverse complement strand
GGCGTTAGTACCCTTGCCACCGCTGGTGGTGACACCAGTCAGTACGCTTTGATCTTCGCCGTTAACCAGCCCATCTACGGTAAAGCCATCAACACTCTGCTCGGTGCCGTTGTAGGTAGTGGTGCCGCTGTTGGCGGTGACGGTTGCCTGGGCTTTGTTGATGGTCAGGGTGCCGCCACCCGTGGTGATCAGGTCGTAGCCCTGCTGATTGGAGTACAGACCACTCATGTCGATGTTGTAGGTGCCGGCATTTTTGCCGCCGATGGGCTGACCGAAAATGCGATCAGCATCGTACTCACCAGCGGCGTTCCAACTGCCGCCCTGTTCCGTGCCGCTATAGGTGGTGGTGCTGTTTTCGCCGGCCACCTCAAGGGCGGTCAAAAAACGGCGCAGCATGGGTGTGGAATGGCCTTCGTAGATACGCCAGACCGTGCCCGTGCCGCCTTGCGCATCAATATCCCAGCCAGCGAAGCTGTCGGCTTGTAGCATTTGTGCGGTGGTGAGGCCGGTCATGCCAGAAGTGCCGACGCTACTAAAGCCAACAGCGCTGGTTTGGCCGCTGGTCTCGGTGTTCCAGTAACTGTTGGTGATGGATCCGTAGCTGTATCCGATCAGCCCGCCAGTCGAGCTTGCAGTGCCGCTGACCTGTCCTGTGGCGTAGCTATCTTCAATCCTGCCGGTGTCGTAAAGCAGTCCGGCCAGCCCGCCGATAATTGAATCACTACCGCTTACATCAGCCGCACTGTAGCTTTCTTTGATTGAAGCGTTCCAGAGGTACCCGGCCAGGCCACCGACAAACTTTATTCCGCTGACCCGACCGGTTACATAGCTCTCCCTGATATATCCAGAATCGAAGTGGCCAGCCAGACCGCCAACATAGTAACGCCCGATCATAGCGGCGTTAGTCAGCCCGACATTGCTGATCTGGCCACCGACTACCGATTCAAACAGGCCGACGTTGTTCGTACTTGGGCGATTGATGGTAAGGCCGTTGATGCTATAGCCAAGGCCGTCGAAGTCGCCTGTGTAAGCGTAAGTCGCGTTCCCAACGGGCACAAATCCCGCACCGCCATTCCAACTGGCGGTAGCGGAGGCGTCGATAGGGTTGCCGAGCAGATAATTCGCTGACAGGTTATTGCGCATAGCCTGTAGCTGCTCGACGTTCTGGATCACGGTGTAGAGCGCCGGGCGGTTGGTGGCGTTGATGGTGCCGGTGGGTAGGTCGTTTTTGTTGAACACCCGGTTGCCGGCCAACGCGCGGAGGTAGGGGGTGGTTTGATTGTCGGCATTGGCCCAGGTGTCTGCAAAATCAAAACCGCTGAAGTTGGCGGCATCGAACATCTGCGCGGTGGTGAGGCCAGCGGTGCCTGTGCTGCTGCCTGCACCCACCGCGTTGGTCTGGCCGCTGGTCTCGGTGTTCCAGTAGCTGTTGGTGATGGTGCTTCTGTTAGAGCCTACGAGGGCGCCAATGTATTGGGAGCCGCTGACTCGCCCAGTGGCATAACTCTGGTTGATCGCCCCCCAAGATTGGCCAACCAGCCCACCAGTGTAAGTGGCGCTGCTAACTGAACCGGTGGCATAGCTTTGGGAGATTGTGCCATCGCTTCTCCCAACCA
This sequence comes from Halopseudomonas oceani, assembly GCF_002903165.1. Classification (GTDB taxonomy): domain Bacteria; phylum Pseudomonadota; class Gammaproteobacteria; order Pseudomonadales; family Pseudomonadaceae; genus Halopseudomonas; species Halopseudomonas oceani. The sequence continues at coordinate 19 of NZ_PPSK01000055.1, read as the reverse complement.
GCCCGCCGGTTCGGAAGCT
>NZ_PPSK01000054.1 GCF_002903165.1 Halopseudomonas oceani | reverse complement strand
CCGTTGAACTGCTCCGGATTTTCTATTTGCGCGGCATACTCAGGCGGCAGTTCGTAAGGTAGCGTTAGCACGATGAGGCCTTGCTCGGCGTCCAGCATGGCCTCCAGCACGTCGCTCCACAGATAGTCATCATGCTGAAAGTCTTGCCAGTAAGTTTGGTAGCTCGAGTCGCCACCCACCGAGGCCAGTCCGATCCCCACCAAAGCCGGGCCGGCCAGCGCAGCAATGGAGAGTGCCGGGTTGCTGATCAACAGCATCAAGACAATCCCGATCATCAGGAAAGGGAATACACGCAGGAAGATAAACACCATGTCGGGAATGTCTTGCCAGCGGCAGACCTCAAGGTGGTTGGAGGTTGCGCGATAGACGAAGACTGTTTTTTGCATGGAGTGTTTGTAGAAAAAAAAGCCCATGAATGCGGCAGTCGCGCAGAATATATCGACTTCAAAAGCATCGTTAAAAAAATAGCTATACAAAGCGATGCAAAGCGACGCTCCTATGATGCAGATAATTCCTATCCCGTCGAATGCCAGTATCTTCTTGTCAATAGCCTTGACTGTCCATGTCAATAGAACGCCTTCTTCGGAGTGCTTCCACTCCATCTTTTTTGAAAGCTCTGCTGTTTTGCGCCATGAGGTCCGTCTCATTAAATGACTCCCAGATTGAAACCGGAATTTGAGTGTGCTTTCACTGGCCCAGATGGAGATGTGGCAACACTAGCCGGTTCGACTTGCCGATTTTTTACGTAAGGATTCTCATGCAACGTGCCCTCCTGTATTCCGGCCAGGTTGATGCTGAATCGATAGCCGAGATTGTCGGGGCGTTGCAGTACAGCAGGTGGATACTTGATGCTGATATCAAGTCGGTCCATGCCGCGGGAACGCGGTATGTGGACGAGCCAGATACGCCAGTCAGTCGCCTGGTAGACAGGCCAAACTTTGTTTGGCTGATTGCGGGCCCCAAGGGAAGCCCATTCTCCAAGCTCGTTAAGTTCGATCCAGCGGCCCTCTGACATGTAACCAGAGTACATTCCTGCACGGTAGCCGGTTTCTCTGTCGGAGCGAAACCAGTTTCCTTCTGTAACCATCGTCGGGTGGATGCTTGCCGTGTGTCCGGCGATGCTAGGAGGGAAAATCAGCTTTAGCCAAACACCGTCTTCCAGTGTTTTGGCAATAACGGTGGGGCGCAGCAATACCTCGTGCAAGGCTCTTAGCTCGTCTGCATTTCCCTTCTGGGTGTCCGGCCAGTAAGGATTGCTCGCTTTGCCCCAACTGCTGCGGTAAAGCCATAGCTTGAAGCCCTCCAGCTTCAATGAGTCTGAAATTAGCGAAATGATTAGATGAGCCATGCCCAGCATCGCTAATGCGATAACCATCCACGGGGCAATAGTAAGGCTGGCAGACATCACTCCTAGCCAGGTAGCAGCGGAGGTCATTAATTGAAAAGCTGCAACCGCTCCAATGACGGCCGTGATGAATAGCTTGGCCCGCAATGCATTTTTCCGATCTTCAGACTCTGCACCACCTATTTCTTCTTGCACCTGAAAATATTCGGCTGCCGCGGCAATAACAGAAAGCGCAGACACTGCAATTGCTCGCATTGCAAAACTCTTGAACAGTGCCTTGTGCTCTAAGCCGCTTTCCCACTTATGGGCCGCAGCACTGGTAAGTCGGATTAGTTGCGGTTTAGCCCCGGTAGTTGTAACCGAGCCCGTTAGACCACTAATCTTCGACCACGCCGGTATCAACGTCATTG
>NZ_PPSK01000053.1 GCF_002903165.1 Halopseudomonas oceani | reverse complement strand
GCTATCGGTTTGCGGGTCGCTGCTGTCGCTGATGGTGAAATCGGTCGGGTCGATCAGCCATTCGCCGGTGCTGCCGTTGTTGGCTTTGGTGGTGACCTGGGTGCCGCCAGCAATCTTGACGTGGGCGCCGGAGGTGTCGATAAAACCGCCGTCGCCGGATTCGGGTGCAGAAGCATCCAGTGTGCCGGCCACATTCACCGTGCCGCCGTTAAAGCCACCCTTGAGCACGATGGTGCCGCTCTGGTTGTCCAGGGTGTGTGCTTCAATCACCCCGGTGTTGTTGACTACGGTTTGCAGCAGGGCGTTGGTGGCGTTGGCGGTCATCACCACCTGGCCGCCGTTGGCGCGAACCAGTTGGTGGTTTTCCACCAATGCATTCAGGGTGCCTTCATCCACGGTCACGTTCAGCAGACCGTCGCCGGCAAAGTCCAGGGTGATCTTGTCGCCGGCCGCTAGCGCCACCGTGCCCTGATTCGCTTGAATAACACCGTGGTTGCTGACCTGCCCGCCCAGCAGGGCGACTGCGCCCTGGTCGGCATTGAGGGTGCCGCGGTTGATGACCGCGGCGTTGTTGCCGTCGCCGCTGAACTGGTAATTGCCGTCGTTAAAGTCTTCATCACTGAGGCTGAGGGTCGAGGCCACCAGCGCCCCCACGTTGACCGCTGCACCCTGACCAAACAACACCCCGTTGGGGTTGACCAGAAAGACCTTGCCGTTGGCATTGAGGTTGCCGTAGATCGCCGAGGCGTCTTCACCGATCACCCGGTTCAACGCTACCGAGTTGCTGCCCGGCTGGTAGAAGTTGACCGTATGGCCCGCGCCAATGTCGAAGCTGTCCCAGTTGGTGATCAGCTTGTCGCTGTTCTGCTGCACGTTCAGGCTGTTGCCATTCTGGCTGATGCTGCCGGAGCCGCCGACAATATTGCCGCCGGTGGGCAGGTCAGCAGCATGCAGGTTGGCTGCGCTCAGGCTGATGGCGATGGCCAGGGCAGTGGGGGCGAAGTTCGGGGTTCTGGGTAAACGGCTCATGTGAAGTCCCTTTGGTGTTTAACCGGCCGCTGCACTGTGCAGCGGCGCTTTCCGGTAAGGCTTGGACGTGTCAGGTAGGTTTAGCGGCTGGCCATGGGCAGATGCAGGGCATCGTCGTCGACGTCGAGCTGATAGCCGGTATCGTTCGGTGCACTGAGTCCGCGCTGCTCTTGTGGCTGACTGTCGATAGCGGACTGGTAATCAGCGCTCTGCACAAAGCCCTGCATGTTGGCGGGCACCGAATCCGGGGCGACCAGTTGGTAGTTGCCTGCGTCAGCACCGGTCAGTGAGGCATCGATCAGCACGCGGTTCTCGCCCGGCGAGAGGCTGGCGAACAAACCGCTGAGCTGCAGCGCAACGTCGTCACCGCTGATGGTGCCGTTCAACACACCTTCGAGGGTTGCCGTCAGCGAGCCGTCAAACAGCTTGTCCAGGGCGCGGATGTCGGCGGTGATGGTCTTGCGGTCGATGTTGGCCGTGGTGCTGCTGTTGGTGGTGAGCACATAGTTGCCCGCATCACCGCCACCGAGTGAGCCGCTGACGGTGACCTGCTTGCCGGTGCCGACGTGCTTGTCAGCGAAGGCGCCAGTGGTGTTGAACTGCAGATCATCGCCGCTGATTACGCCGTCCAGGGTGCCGTGGGTGTTGGCGTAGGTGCTGCCATCGTAGGTTTTGCCATCGGCAGTGATGTTGCCGGTGATGGCCTTGCGTTCGATGGTCAGGGTGCCGTTGACAAAGCTCAGCTCATAGTTGCCGTCGGTGCCGCTGGCGGTCAGGGTGTAGCTGCC
>NZ_PPSK01000052.1 GCF_002903165.1 Halopseudomonas oceani | reverse complement strand
CCGGGTGTTGCAGGGTTGGCAGTAACCTATTGTTTTAAAATATTTTTTCAATCGATCGGTTTGAGCATGGAGTGGTGATATGAAGAAGTCACTGATATGTAATGATGAAGCCGTCGGTCCACTCAACTGTTAAAACTCAAAGGCAATACCGAGCATGAAAACACTAGCAGAGTTGTCGTTCGAATATATGTGGCTTCTTATGTTCGAGGGCGAGGAAATAATCGATCTAGATTACTCAGTAAAAATTCAAGAGAGTCTTCCAGATTATTTTGCAGCAATGACAGAGGACGAAAAGCGAGCCCTGTCCGAAGTTGCAAAAGAAGCTCAATCAAGGCTGCTGGCTGAGCCCGATGAGCATGGGTGCACGCCTCGTGCGCTAATTACTGATGAGCAAAAGGCGTTTATGGAGGCGCTGTCATCCGGGGAGCTTTTTGAGCAATGGGCGTAAAAGTTTTAACAAGGCCAAGCAGCATCGCCCCTTCGGGGCTGGACCTCGCTACGCTCGGCCGCTGTTGGCAGCGTTAGGCAAATATATGACTGAGCTCACGAGGGCGATTGTTGCGCACGACCACAAAGCTATTGAGAACGTAGTTTCGACAAATCCCGAGCTGATCTGGCAGCGCGAGAATGGCTGGCTGCCAATAGAGTGGGCTGAGAAAACGGGAAATGTTGTTACGTTTGCCCGGGCAGCGAGGATTATGGGCTGCGATATCAATAGGGTGGATGCAATTAAATATCTGAAAAATTACCTGGCGATGACTACATCCACCGAGTACGAGCCAATTGCTGCAGATGCTGCCGTCAAAATGGTATGGAGCAGTTTATTCTCAGGGGCTGAGTATAAGGTAGATCGCTGGAAGAGACCGCTTATTGCAACCGAGGCGCACGCAGACGACTTACGCTTCCTTATAGCTACTGCTGGCATTGAATGTGCTGAGCAGCTTAGAGGGCTTGTCGAGAATGCCTAACAATCGCAGGCACAGGGACAAAATCTCCGCTGCGCTACAATTTTGCCCGTGCTGCGGGCGTTACGTGTAAAGAGCAATGAATATACCTGAGAGTATGAAAGAAGAGTTAGGGGCATGGAATAATGGCAAAGGCATAGACCTTGAGTCATGGATTTCTTGCAGTGGGAACTTTTCATTGGCGGTAGGCTATGCTTCCATATTCTGCCCAGAATTCGTTGAGTTTGAAGGTTACATATTCGAAGGTGAAGATTTTTGTGAAGAAGCTATTTCAAGTCTCCGAGGTTTTGAGAGCCAGGAAGGTAGCACGCCTAAATCAGTTGAGTGGGTAATGAACCATCTACATATAGCAGATCTTCACTATTCAGGCTGTGAAGATCTAACAGCAGACAAAATTCTCATCTTAGGTGAAAAGCTCAAAGCAATTTATGAAGCTCGGCTAGCGCACTTATTTCCTGATAAACCTTGTATCGTTGACTTCTACAAGCCTGAAGATGAGCAAGACCTAGAGGATTATCAGTTATCATTTTGGCAAAAGAAACACGAGCCAGAAAACTCGTAACAAGGCGCTGCTGTCGGACAACTTTTCCGCTGCGCTCCAAAGTTGCCGCAGAGCGCGGCGTTAAGTGCTATGAGTGAAGAATACGCAGGTTTATCCGGTGAAATAGAAAACTGGCCTAGTAAAGATGAAATGTGCCAGATATTAGAAGCTGCAAACCTTTCGCTTAATGTCGGAGAATATGCGATAAGAATTCAAGGCTTCGATCACTTTGTATTCCGAGAGTTTGGTGGAGATCTGGGTGCACCCTGTATCACAGCTGACGAAGAATCAGCAGAAGAGTTAATAAGGCAGTCCAGTATAGTATCAAAAGCTCTCACGGTTGCTGGGCTGCGACATAGATTTGAAGTTTATGACGGCAATGATGAGCTGGTAGCTTATCATCACCATAATTGGCCTAAAGACTGGTAGCAATGGCACTTAACAAATCAATCAATGTCGCCCCTTCGGGCTGGACCTCCAAACCGCTACGCGGTTTTCCGGCCCATTATTGAGGCGTTATGCAGATCGAATAGTTACAGGTACCATATGGAAGTTGTAGATAGTGAATC
>NZ_PPSK01000051.1 GCF_002903165.1 Halopseudomonas oceani | reverse complement strand
ATTCTGGCTGTCTGTTGGCGGAAGATCGATCGAGAATAGCTGGTACCGTTTGTTCTCCCCCAGCTTCTGAGCGTCAGTGGCCCGCGGACCAAGAACCTTATCTACCGCATCGTTTGGAATTGCGGCAAAGACCCTGGCGTACCCGTCAGCGTCCAGCAGACTGTCGAATTCTGTGGAGGTGATTTCGACAGCGTCGCCCAACGAATAAAAACGTGCGGAAAATGGCATCTTGCCAATGTAAAAGATTGGACCGTCTCCCGCTTGCTGAATGCTCTCATACCGGCCTATCAATTGCTTCTCGGTTTTTAGTGGTTTTACTCCGCTCACACCTATGAACACAGAAAGGGTAAAGAGAACGGGTGCAAGTAATACAGCACCCGACCTGATTCTGGACCAGGGACGTAAATTGAGCTGCGACACCCATCCGGCAATCAGAATGGCCGAGAACGGCAGAGAAGGAAGTATGTAAGTCCAGAGCGTGTTGCCTGCCAGGGTAAAGAACAGCATTGGCGTTATCGCACAAAACAACAGATACAGCGTTGAGGCGTCTTGAACAGCACCAGTGAATATATCCTTTGTTTTGCCTCGCGCCGCCGCAAGGCCAAAGCCAACCAAGCCAATGATACCCCAGGGGAATGAAGCCCAAATCCAGAATATCCAGATCATGCCCTTGGGCCGGTCATGGGCACTACCGTACAAATCGCCGGCCCACCCGGGGTCCAGAAACCGGCTAAAGTGTTCGCCAATGATGAAATAGTTGAGGAACCCGGGCGTTTTCAATTCAGCGAGCACGTACCATGGCACGGCAATCGCCAGTGTCAGAAGTGAGCCAAGAAGCCAGGGTAATTTTTTTAACGGTTGTAACTGCTGCCTGAAAATAGCAGCCCATAGCACCAGGGGGGTAACGGTCAATACAACAGCCAACGGTCCCTTTGACAACAAGCCGATAGCCAGGCCCACGAAAAACCACCAGCGCCAATAGTCAGACCGGCCCGAAAGCACGAACCACATGCTCACCAGAGAGAGGGTCGTTCCAAAAACCAGGAATGTATCCGTCATGACTGCGCCAGCACTGATATAAGTGAGTGCCATCGTGGAAAGCACAAGAGTAGACCACCGAGCGACCGCAGCACCTCGCGCATGATTTGCGAGGCACCACGTCAGCCATACGATTCCAATCGTGGCGAACCATGCCGGTAGCCGCAATGAGAATTCAGACAGTCCAAATATCTTTAGAGAGGCCGCTTGAGCCCAGAATGACAGGGGAGGCTTCCCCCAGAACGGAACGCCGGGTTCAAACCAGGGCGTTATCCAGTCCCCGGATTCAGCCATTAACCGAGCGATTTCAGCGTATCGGGGCTCCGTTGTATCCACGAAGGGAAACAGCGTCATTCCGATAAAGCGACTGAACAATACGGCAGCCAGTACCCAGAACCAGGGCTCAAATCGCTTTAACATTCTTGACGCCTCTGAAGTTGCTGATTTGGTCTCGGCTTGATACCTCTTTGTTCTCGACCACTTCTTCGGTCAGATACAGTGGTCGCTGTTTCGATTCGATGTAGGTTTTGCCCACATACTCACCAACGATACCAACGCTCACCAGTTGTATGCCGCCCAGAAAACTGATGAGGGCGATTAACGATGGGTAGCCGTCAGTCGGATCGCCGAGCATTATTGCCTTCGCTACAATCCAGACACCGAACAATCCACCAACGGAGGCGGCCAGCAAGCCGACAAGCGTTGCCCATCTGAGAGGTGACACTGAGAAGGAAGTCAGGCCTTCAAGGGCCAGGCCGACCAGGCCCGGGTAGTCCCACTTACTCTCGCCAGCCACTCTCAATGCCCGGTCGTATTCGATGATCGTCGTTGGCATACCAACCCAGGCAAAGAGTCCCTTCATGTAGCGGTTGCGCTCTCCTAACCGGAGAAGGGCATCAACTGCCCGCCTGCTCATCAATCGGAAATCACCCGTGTCGACCGGGATTTCAGTGCGACTGGTCTTATTCAGCAAGCGATAGAAAAGGTGCGCACTCCAGCGCTTGAGAAAACTCTCGCCTACACGTGATCGACGTTGCATCAGAACGACATCAAAGCCGGACTTCCAACTCTTGACCATCTCGGGAATGTATTCAGGTGGATCCTGAAGGTCCGCATCCAGAACGATCACCGCATCCCCCTTGGCATGCTCCAGCCCTGCTGTTACCGCTGCCTCTTTGCCAAAGTTGCGGCTTAGCTTGACGAGACGGATGCTCGATTTCCTTTTAATGAAAGTCCTAACAAATTCGGCACTGCCATCCTCGCTACCATCGTCCACAACCACGATCTCCGAGCGAATATCGAGGCTCGCAAGGATCGGCAATACATGCTCAAAGAATAGGGGAAGCATCGAACGCTCATTGAACACCGGAACCACCAGGGAAAGCAGCTCTGATTCATTCGGCGCACGGGAAGTCTCAAGAGGTTTGTTCATGAAATAC
>NZ_PPSK01000050.1 GCF_002903165.1 Halopseudomonas oceani | reverse complement strand
TGCATATTCCGGCCCATCGTGACCGCCCATTCCGTTTGAACGTGACCGCCTGTTCTGGGCTATCGTGACCGCTTATTCCGTTTCATCGTGACCGATTTTGGGTGCTTGCCCGGAATCGTCGGTCACGATGCCGGAATCATCGGTCACGTTCCCCCGGAATCACAGCCAACGCACTGGAATTCTTGAACTTTATCCAGCATACCCCTTTCTTTTTTTCGAGGAAGAGCGGATGCCGGCTGCGAGGATTTCCATGCGACAGATCATCGAGATATTACGCCTCAAGTACGAAGCCGGTCTGAGTCACGAGCGCATTGCCCGTGCCTGCGGCCTCTCCAAGGGCGTGGTCGGCAAATACGTCAGCCTGGCCCAAGTCCAGGGTGTTACTTGGCCACTACCGAAGAACCTAGACGAGGCCCGGCTGCACGCGTTGTTGTTCCCGGCCAAGACGCCCCCGTCACGCTTTGCCGAGCCTGATTGCTTCCAGGTCCACCAGGAGCTCAAGACCAAAGGCGTGACCCTGCAACTACTCTGGGCCGAGTACGTGGAGCGCCACGGAGACAAGGCCTACCGCTACAGCCAGTACTGCCATCACTACCGGCTCTGGCGTGGCCGGCAGCGCCGTAGCATGCGTCAGGTCCACCGTGCCGGTGAGAAGATCTTTATCGACTACTGCGGCCCGACCGTGCCTGTGGTGGATCGCTCTACCGGTGAAGTGCGCAAGGCACAAGTCTTTGTGGCAGTGTTGGGCGCCTCCAGTTACACCTTCGCCGAGGCCACTTGGAGCCAGAGCCTTCCAGACTGGGTCGCCTCCCACCAGAGGATGCTCAACTTCTTCGGCGGGGTACCGGAACTGCTGGTTCCGGACAACCTCAAGGCAGCAGTGACCAAGGCGGACCGCTACAGCCCGACGATCAACGAGACCTACGCTGAGCTGGCCTGCCATTACCAGACAGCGGTGTTGCCTGCGCGGCCCTACAAGCCCAAGGACAAGGCGAAGGCCGAGACGTCGGTGCTGTTGGTCGAGCGCTGGATCCTGGCCCGCTTACGGCATCAGACATTCTTCTCCCTAGCCGAACTGAATACCGCCATTGCCGCGCTGCTACCAGCACTGAACCAGCGCCCGTTCCAAGGCCGGGTCGAGAGCCGTCAAAGCCTGTACGACGCGCTTGACCGTCCAGCCCTGCGACCGCTCCCAGCAACGCCCTATACCTACGCCGAGTGGCGCAAGGCTCGACCGGGCATTGATTATCACATTGAGATAGACAAGCGACTGTACAGCGTACCCCATGCCTTGGTGGGGTTGGTTCTGGACGTGCGGTTAACGGATACCGCCCTGGAGGTTATGCACAAGGGCCAGCGTGTTGCCTTGCATCCCCGTCACGGGAAGAGCCGCTTCGTCACTCTGACCGAGCATATGCCCAAAGCGCACCAGGCCCACAAGGACTGGTCTCCGGAGCGCTTCCTCAATTGGGCCAAAGACATCGGTCCCGCATCCCTGCAGGTGGTGCAGGGCCAGCTCAAGGATCGCCCCCATCCTGAGCATGGCTATCGCGCCTGTCTGGGGTTGCTGAACCTCAGTCGGCGTTACAGCCGTGAACGCCTTGAGCAGGCCTGCGCTCGGGCGCTGTCGATCAACTCGGCCAGCTACCAGAGCATCACCTCAATCCTGAAACAAGGACTTGATCAGCTCCCCCTGCCACTGGCTGAGGAAGAGCGTGATCTGACCGACCTGCCTGCGCATACCAACGTTCGCGGCCCGCATTACTACCACTGATACCGGAGAGATCTATGCTGACCCAAACCACACTCAACACGCTGCGCCAACTCAAGCTGACGGGCATGTGTGACGCCCTGGAACAACAGCGGGCTCAGCCCGAGACCCACGATCTGGCGTTCGAGGAGCGCTTGGCTCTGCTGGTGGACCGGGAAGTGCTGCACCGGGAAAACCGTCGGCTGGACCGCCTGCTCAAGGCTGCCCGCTTGCGCGTGCCAGCCTGCATCGAAGACATCGACTACCGGCACCCGCGCGGTCTGGAGCGCTCGCGCATGGCGGGCCTGGCTAGCTGTGACTGGATCAGGCAATCGCTGAACCTGTGCATCACCGGCCCCACCGGCTGCGGCAAGACCTGGCTGGCCTGCGCCCTCGGCAATCAAGCCTGTCGCCAAGGGCTGTCCGTCCGTTACCTGCGGGTGCCGCGGCTGTTCGAGCAAGTAAGGATCGCCCACGGTGATGGCAGCTACGCTCGCCTGATGACGCAGTTGTTGAAAACCGACCTGCTGATCCTTGATGACTGGGGTATGCAGAAGATCAATGCCCAGCAACGACAGGATCTGATGGAAGTGATTGAGGATCGCCACGGACGAGGCTCAACCCTCATTGCTAGCCAGCTACCCACCGAACACTGGCACGACTACATCGGCTCCGCCACGCTCGCCGACGCCATCTTGGACCGACTGCTGCACGGAGCCCATCGACTCAATCTGAAGGGGGAATCACTGAGAAAGGCCAACGCTCAAAACACGGTGCTGGTTGACCCATCGTGACCGCTCAGAGTACAAAACCCGTTCCAGCGTGAAGGCCGTGCGCAAATCGGTCACGATCCCCGGAATGACCGGTCACGTTCGCCGGAATACGCA
>NZ_PPSK01000049.1 GCF_002903165.1 Halopseudomonas oceani | reverse complement strand
CCCAGCGAGTTGAAGATGCATTTGGGAACTTGGCTAAAGAGCGCCCTCTTGACTTACCCCCGACCGACTAAACGCGAAATACAAGCAGCGACCTGCGCGCCTAAATAGAAACCTGAGAACGTCACTGCCCCTCAAGCGAAGGGCAGGACGTCACCTCGATTTAGCTGGTGTGGCAGAGAGGGCTGCAGAATGCGCAGCCATTTGATTGCGTGTAGTACCGTTTGGCTGCTTGCACTGCGGAGAAGCACCCGGAATGGTAACCAAGGGCGATTGGATATGTGGGCATCCAGCGGCAACCACGCTTATGAACCTCATGGTCGCCGTTGGCTTGTGCGTTGGTATTAACGTAATACTCTTCCATTGCTGGTTACCTCATCGTCTTTCGGTTTGAGTGGTACGCGGATGTTTCCGCGCATACTTCTCGGTCACGAATCTCCCGGAGACAGAACTCCGATGAAGGACTCGCTTGCTGCTACGTTTTCTAGTCATAAACACCTCTAAGTGATGTCAAAGCTAAGCGCAGCGCATCGACCGACAGACAAACCGCAAGCAGAGACGAACGGCCTTGTACATCAACCATCCCCCAGCTATATTCCGTCAACCGATGCGCGACGATAGCGTCTCGGGAAGGTCTACTGGCAACGTTTCCTAGGCGCACGCCAGATAGACGAACACAGCTCCGTTCTCTCTTTTCGAGGGTCTGGAGCTTTTTTATGGGCGTTGCTCTGCCCACAACTGCAGGTATAACGAAAACAAACCCACACGGTCAACGTTTTTTTGGCACAAACCAAACAATATGTAGTAAGTAGCCAAAAAATATACACACCATCTTGTGTGTGTGTGCAAAAATCGATCAAAATAACCGGCCTGATTTTTTCAGAAAAATCTGTGCGGCCTTAATAGATAATGGCTTCCAACCCGTTCCCCCCGTACCGGGTACGGGTCACGTTTTTTCGCCAACCTCTCCCGCAAACTTGAGCGCACCAAGCGAGCCCACAGCCTGCTCTCACCAGCCACAGGCCTACGCTCTTCTGCTGTTTCGTTTGGGTATACCTGAGCGACCACACGAACACAGCCATCAATCGTGTTCGTATAGACCATATTGACAACCTATACGAACACAACAATACTGACTACACCTTAACGAACACAAGGAGCAGTCAGCATGTACGTCCGGGCATACCTCCGAGCATCCACCCAAGAGCAGGACGCGACACGCGCCAAGGAAGCACTGACAGCCTTTGCAGAGCAGCATGGGCAGAAGATTGCCGCCTACTACGTCGAGAACCAGAGCGGAGCGTCTCTGCAGCGTCCTGAGCTGTTCCGTCTGCTGGACGATGCACACCCTGGCGATGTTCTGTTGATTGAGCAGGTCGACCGCCTATCACGCCTGACGGAGGATGACTGGCAGCAACTGCGGCAGACTATCAGAGCCAAGGGCGTCTTGGTTGTCGCTCTCGATCTGCCCACCTCTCACCAGTCCATGCAGCAGACCAACGCTGACGAGTTCACCGGGAGGATGCTGGCGGCAATCAACAACATGCTGCTGGACATGCTCGCAGCCATCGCCCGGAAGGACTACGAGGACAGACGCAGGAGGCAGGCTCAGGGCATCGAGAAGGCCAAGGCCAAGGGAGCGTTCAAGGGTAAGCAGATCGACAAGCAACTGCACCAGCGCATCCTGACCTGCCTGGCAAAAGGCATGAGCATCAGGGAGGCTGCAGCAGCGACAGGCGCAAGCACAGCCACAGTGCAGAGAGCCAAGAGCAGGGCTGCAGAGTCAGAGGCAGGCTGACACCAACATCATCACCCGCGAATACAACAACAACGTCTTCCACTTCCGCGAGGACGGCTACTTCAACATGACCAAGGCCGCTGAGGCGTTCGGGAAGGACTTGAGCAACTTCATGCGCTCGCCTGATGCGTTGGAGTACATCGAGGCGCTTTCTCAAACCGTGGATTCCACGGACTGCCCTGTGGTGCAAGCATTCAGGGGCGGGCGCACCCCCGGCACCTGGGGTCACCCCAAGCTGGCCGTCTTCTTCGCCCGCTGGCTGGACGTGAAGTTCGCCGTCTTCTGCGACATGGTCATCGACGACATCCTGAACAAGAAGGCTGAGCTGACCTGAGTGAGGAGAGCCCACTTAGTCCATCCCCTGACAAACCGATGCTGCAGGTCTCCGAGACTGGTACCCACAAGCTGGTGATGCGCTCCGCCCCCAAGCCCGGACGTTTCAGAAATGGATAACGAAGGTCATCCTGCCAGAGACCGGAAAGATGGTGCCTACGTCATGAGCGGAGAGAAGACCTACTCCAGCATTTCTTTAAAACTTGCCACTGATTGCCATTTGGTCGCAGACCGCCACGCGATACCGCCCCATTGTATCAAGCGGAAATCGGTCGCGTAGATTCACACTAGCAAATTCAAACGCCTTGGTGACACGGGCTGCGCTATTCCTATCATCGCCGTATAAGTCTAGGAGGGCACTATATCTTCTCACCCTTTCATTTTCGGAAACCGTTGAGTTGTTCGTATCCAAGCTGCCGGTATAGCAAGCCAGCACTAGAGCGCCAAGAAGATCAGACTTTCTCGCCACATAGCCGCCGAACTCTACTTTTTTGTCCATCGGAGATGCCAATGCGATGGCTTGGGCTTCACTTTCAGGCTGCCTGCATTCCTCCGCCTCTCTATCGGATATATCGTCACCGAATAACAACCGGGCGATACCATTCTTCTTATCCACCTCGTAATAGCACTTATTTTTATTACCGTACTCATGGTCAAAAACAGGAGCCTCATGCCACGCAAGCATCCCTTGGTCATTGAGACTAGTAGCTTCACTCACGGCATTTGTATGCCAGCACACTCCTGAGCCGTAAGGCCCGCTTGCCTCAGTTACTAGACGGCCTTGTTCGTCCTTCGTCCATATGCAATCTATACCTAGACTAGTAATGTGTGTCATCGC
>NZ_PPSK01000048.1 GCF_002903165.1 Halopseudomonas oceani | reverse complement strand
GGGATCGGTGCTGACACCCTAAGCGCCAATCTGGAAAACAACAACGTTACTCTGGCCACCGTCGACGACGGCACCGAGCCCGGCGATATGTACGTCAACGGTGCAGTGAGCTGGAGCGCCAACACCACCCTCTCGCTGGATGCCCACAACGACATTCAGATCAATGAAGCCATCACCGCGACCAACGGCGGCCTGACCCTCAACGCAGGTGGTGCGATCAGCGCAGGCGGCGCCGTCAACGTCGACACCTTTAATCTGCAAAGCGGCGCCTGGAGCCAGTTGGGCAGCACTCTTGCCGATTTCTCAGCCAGGGACTTCCGCCTCAATACGGCTAACGCCAGCTTCCTGCGCGCCAACGGTGGTGACGGCAGCGAAGGCAACGCCTACCAGATTGTTGATCTCTACGGCCTGCAGGGCATCGCCTCGCGCAGCCTGTTAAGCAGCCACTTCGCGCTGAGCAACAATATCGACGCCAGCGGCACCGCCAACTGGAATGGCGGTGCGGGCTTTGTGCCTATTGGGGACGATGCCAATCACTACACCGGCAGCTTTGATGGCCAGGGTCATATTATCAATGGCCTTACCATCAACAACACTGCCGCGACCACCCAGCACTGGGGGCTGTTCGGAGTCAATAGCGGAACCATCCGGGACATTGGGCTGGTGGGGGGAGGCGTCACGGTCGAAGGCTACCGACCGTATTACTATGCCGGAGCGCTGGCAGGGTACAACCACGGCACCATTTCAAATGCCTACGCAACCGGAAACGTCTCGGCCCGGAGCATGGCAGTTGCGGACGCTTATGCAGGCGGCCTTGTGGGATACAACAACGGTAGCATTAACAACGCCTATGCAACCGGAGAGGTGACAACAGGTGCGAACAACAGCAGTAAGCTCTTCTTAGGTGGTCTGGTGGGAGCCAATAGCACGACAGGCACCATTTCCAATGCCCATGCAACTGGAAACGCCAAGACCAATTCGCCAGGTATCACGATTCAAGCATACGCTGGTGGTCTTGTCGGAAGCAACGCTGGTGCGATCACTAACGCTCATGCTGCTGGCGCAGTGATCAGCACAAATGCTGGCATTACGAGTAGTCGTTTCGTGGGCGGTCTCGTGGGAAGCAACTCTGGGGTAATCACCAATGCCTATGCCACTGGTGCCACGACAGCGGCCCCTAACCAAACTGCGTCCCTCTGGGTCGGTGGCCTCGTGGGACACAACAGCGGCACACTCACAAACGTTTACGCAACCGGAAACACAGAAAGCAGATCGGGGACCGATATTTACTCCTATGTCGGGGGGCTTGCGGGATACAACAGCGGCGCGATCATCAATGCTTATGCAACCGGTAACGTGACGGCAAGCGGAGAAAATAAGTATCGGGAAGCCGTCGCAGGGGGCTTGGTCGGGAAAAATGCCGGCATACTACAAAACACCTACGCAACCGGAAATGTAGCAGCGGGCGGGGAGCGTGAAGTCCCCGCCTATGTGGGCGGCCTGGTAGGGGTCAACGAAAACGCTGGTGAAATCAGCAACACTTACGCCACCGGTGTCGTGACGGCGACATCAGATGGGCCTGAATACGTGGGGGGGCTGATAGGATATAACCACGCCTCTGGCACGCTCACTGACTCCTACTGGGTTACTCACACCTCAGGTACAACAATCGGGATCGGCAATGAACCATCTCCTTCTGGGGTAACCGGCCTCACCACCGCCCAGATGTTCGATGCCGCCAACTTCACCGGTTTCGATTTTGCCGACACCTGGGCCAATGCCGACGATCAAACCACCCCCTACCTGCGCGCGTTGGCCGGCAACCGGGTGTTCAACAAAAACGACCTGCCCACCGGCACCCTCGACGCCACCAACCGCCCAGCGCTCTATACCGTGATCCAGAACGTCGAGCAGCTGCAGGCTATGCGCAACAACCTGTCAGCGAATTATCTGCTCGGCAACAATATCGACGCCACCGCTACCGCCAGTTGGAATGGCGGTGCGGGATTTGTGCCCGTTGGGAACGCGACTTACGCTTACACAGGCGTCTTCGACGGCCTTGGCTATAGCATCAACGGTCTGACCATCAACCGGCCCAATACAAATAACGTTGGCCTGTTTGGATCGGTAGTCAATGGCCAGATCAGCAATGTCGGGCTGACTAACGCCGTTATCATCGGGCGTTACTATGTTGGCGGTCTGGTTGGCCACTTCGTTTCTGGATATATCAGGGAGAGCTATGTAACCGGTCGGGTCAGCGGAATAATGTTTGTCGGTGGCCTGGCCGGGGAGCTCTCAAACGTTTCAATCAAACAAAGCTACAGTGCGGCTGATGTAACCGGTAGTGATTCATATATCGGCGGGCTGGTCGGACTGATCGACGAACACAGCAGGATTGAAGATAGCTACGCCACAGGACAGGTCAGCGGCACTACAAGCTCGATTGGCGGGCTGATCGGATACAACACGGGAAGCATCACCAACAGCTACTGGAACACCGACACCAGCGGCCAAACCAACGCGGTGGGTATAGGCAGCAGCGCAGGCGCAACTGGCCTCACCACCGCACAAATGCTGCAAGCCGACAGCTTCACAGGCTGGGATATTGATGCGCAAGGCGGCACGGGCACGGTCTGGCGTATCTACGAAGGGTATACCGCCCCGCTGCTGCGTCACTTTTTGACCGCCCTTGAAGTCACCGGCGACACCACAACAACGACCTATAACGGTACCGAGCAGACCGGCGGCTGGAGCACCACGGGCGAGTACGATATCGACCGTATCTTTGGCCAGGTAGGCGGCGGGCGTAACGCTGGCACCTATAACATTGACATGAGCGGTCTTTACTCCGATCAGCAAGGCTACGACCTGATCATCGCAGATAGCGGCACCCTCACCATCAACAAGGCCAAAGCCACCGTCACCGCCAACAGCGGCACCACCACCTACAACGGTACCGAGCAGAGTGTTGATGGCTTTACCGTCGAAGGCTTGGTTAACGGCGAAGATCAAAGCGTACTGACTGGCGTGACCACCAGCGGCGGTAAAGGCATCAATGC
>NZ_PPSK01000047.1 GCF_002903165.1 Halopseudomonas oceani | reverse complement strand
CAGTTGTGAGTGACCCGCTGTTGCGTATGGATGTCTACCTCTTTGTATCCCGTGCCCACCCTGACGCAGAAGCGCTACGCGACCGGCTGGACACCGCACTGCGCGCGCTGGAGGAACGGGGTGAAGTGCAGCGTATTCTGGACGCGGCAGACTACAACCAGTGAATGTCTGCCCCCTCTGATTACAAAAACACATTGGTCTAAACGTGACCAGCCGGTTACATTTCTCGTCAGCACTGACATCGAAACCAACAATCCAATCGTCCCTCTGATCGGGTAGCGGCCAGCTTGGCCCCCTTGCCACCCGATCCTGCTCCCGCGGGGGAGCCAGGACACAGCCAGGAGTCCAGTCTGATGTCGCGTTTACCGGTCATTGTCGGCTTCGGCGGCTACAACGCCGCCGGCCGCAGCTCTTTCCACCACGGTTTTCGGCGCATGGTGATCGAGTCCCTGCCCGTGGCCGATCGGCAGGAAACCCTAGCGGGTCTGGCCGTTTTGATGAAGCTGGTGAGCGTCGAGAACGACCAGTACCTGGATGCCGACGGCCAGCCGCTGAGTGCAGCAGACATCGAGCAGCGCTTCGGCCAGCAGATCCTCGACAACACCCTGGTGCGCCGCATCGAGAAACGCTACCTGGACGTCGACGCCGCCCATTGGCAAAAGAATCTGACCGTTACCGGCGAGGCCGGCAAGCCGTTCTCCTTCATCACCCTGAGCAAACAGTTGCCAGAGCCGCTACCGAGCGACTGGGTGGTTGAACCGCTGAACGACACCGAAGTCATGGTCACCGTATACGATGGCTGCGACCTCAAGATCGACAGTTTCCGTGCCCTGCCGGTCAAATCTGCCGGCCAGTTGCCCAGTGGCCTGGAGCCCGGCGAGCTGTATGCCTCGCGCTTCCACCCGCGCGGCCTGCAACTGACCATCGTTTCCGCTACCGACGCCCTGCGCTCGGTCGGCATCGACTGGCAAACCATTGCCAACAGCGTCGAGCCCGATGAGGTCGCGGTATTTGCCAGCAGCGCCATGAGCCAACTCGACGAGAACAGCTTCGGCGGGCTGATGCAGTCACGCCTGAAGGGCAGCCGGGTCAGCGCCAAGCAGCTGGCACTCGGTCTGAACAGCATGCCGGCGGATTTCATCAACGCCTACATTCTCGGCAGTGTCGGCACCACCGGCGCAATCACCGGTGCCTGCGCCAGCTTCCTCTACAACCTGCAAAAAGGCAGCGACATGATCACCAGCGGCCGCGCCCGCGTGGTGCTGGTCGGTAACGGGGAAGCACCGATTACCCAGGAATGTCTCGAGGGCTACGGCGCCATGGGCGCGCTGGCCACCGAAGACGGCCTGCGCCAGGTCGGTGGCAGCGACGAAGTCGATTTCCGCCGCGCCAGCCGCCCGTTCAGCGAGAACTGCGGCTTCACGCTGGCCGAGTCCGGTCAGTTCTTCGTGCTGATGGACGACGCTCTGGCAATGGAACTCGGCGCTGACATCCACGGCGCCGTGCCGGATGTCTTTATCAACGCTGATGGTTTCAAAAAATCCATTTCCGCTCCCGGCCCCGGCAACTATCTGACCATGGCCAAAGCCGTACATGCCGCCATGCAGATCGTCGGTCCGGAAGCGGTCCGCCAGCGCAGCTTTATTCACGCGCACGGCTCCAGCACACCCGCCAACCGCGTCACCGAGTCCGAGATTCTCGACCGCGTGGCTGCGGCATTCGATATCAGCAGTTGGCCCATCGCCGCGGTGAAAGCCTACGTTGGGCACTCGCTGGCCAGTGCCAGTGCCGACCAACTGGCCGCAACCCTCGGTAGCTTCAAATACCAGATCATTCCCGGAATCAAGACTATCGATCAGGTCGCCGCTGATGTGCACCAGCAGCGCCTGCTGATCAGCACCCGCGATATCGATCGCAGCCAGCTGCCGCTGGAAGTCGCGTTCATCAACTCCAAGGGTTTTGGCGGCAACAACGCCAGCGCTGTGGTGATTGCGCCTACGGTGGTCGAGCGCATGCTGAAGAAGCGCTACGGCGTGGCGGCATTCGAGGCCTGGCAGCAGCGCCGCGAACAGACTCGGGCCGCCGCCGAGGCCTACAACCAGCGCGCGCTCAAGGGCCAGCTGGACATCATCTACAACTTCGGTCAGAACATGATTGACGAGTCGGCGATCGAGATCAGCGACGCGCAGATCCAAGTGCCAGGCTTCAGCAAGGCGCTGACCTTCCGCACCGATGAGCGCTTCAAGGACATGCTCGACTGATTGACCCAGGGGCACGGCCAGCCGTGCCCCGCTCCCGCCTCAGGCCGCTTCGGCCAGTTTCGCCAGCCACCCGGCTTGCTCGGCTTCACTCAGCAGACTCGCCGTAATGCTGTTGCGCGCCAGCGCGATTGCTTGCTCACGGGTCATATTCAGCGCGTCACGCACCGCAACAAAATTGGCCAGCAGATAACCGCCGAAATAGGCTGGGTCGTCCGAGTTGATGGTGACCTTCACACCCTGTTCCAGTAGCTGCAGGATGTTGTGCTCACCCATGTCACTGAACACCTTCAAACGGGTATTGGACAGCGGACAGACGGTCAGCGGCATCTGCTCGGCGACCAGCCGTTGCACCAGTTCCGGGCTTTCGACACAACGCACTCCGTGGTCAATTCGCATCACCTTGAGCAGGTCGAGCGCCTGCTCAATATAGTCGGCCGGACCCTCTTCTCCCGCATGGGCCACGCAAGCCAGCCCGGCCTCCCGGGCGATGGCAAACACCCGCTCGAACTTGTCTGGCGGATTGCCCTGCTCGGAGCTGTCCAGCCCGACGGCGACGAAATGCTCGCGCAGCGGCATGGCTTCCTGCAACGTGGCGATAGCATCTTCCTCGCTCAGATGGCGCAGAAAGCTGAGGATTAGCCGGGAGCTGATACCCAGTTGCCGCTCGCCATCGGCCAGTGCCCGGGAAATACCGGCCAGCTGCAGCGCAATGGGGATGCCACGCACGGTATGGGTCTGCGGATCAAAGAACGGTTCTACATGCACCACACCGTCGGCGGCACAGCGCTGCAAATACGCCCAGGTCAGGTCGTAGAAGTCCTGCTCGGTGCGCAGGGCATCAGCGCCCTGGTAGTAAAGGTCGAGAAAGTCCTGCAGGTTGCCGAACTCATAGGCGCCGCGCAGCGCTTCCACATCGGCGTAAGGCAAGGTAATGCCGTTGCGCTCGGCCAGCGCGAACATCAGCTCGGGCTCAAGGCTACCCTCAAGGTGCATGTGCAGCTCGGCCTTGGGCAAGGCTCGAAGAAAGTCGGTATCGGGAAAAGACATGGGCAACTCCTGGAATCCTGCTGCACGAACGTGCAGTTCATGCAGCAAAGGATATGCCAAGGACGGGTTTGCTGTCCTCACATAAGGCGCTTCGCAGACACCCGCGCGACACAGTAGGGAATGACACCATGGAAATTAACCAAGTGCTCAAATGCTTGAGTGTGCACCCGGGGTTCGTCCCGTTTACGCGGGCGAGTAGCGCAGGGTTGACGGGAAAAAGAGTCATAGGATGTCTGAGGCTCGAAGAGCCGAGTTTTATGACTCCCCGTCAGCCCGAGCAACGCAGCGAACCCGAAGGGCCGCGTAGCCGGGTGCCCGGGGGGATCGCC
>NZ_PPSK01000046.1 GCF_002903165.1 Halopseudomonas oceani | reverse complement strand
CCATACCAGCCTTTGGTAGACAACATAGTTAAATACAGCGACAGCCGCAGTGGTTAGAAGCTGAGCAGGCACAACAGAGATTTCAAACAGTTGATGCAGGACTAAAAAGATCAGAACGTTCAGGAGAGCTGCGAGTGAACAGGAAAAGGCATATCGCCAGATGGCCTGGATGTGTGGGCGTGCGTTTGGAAAGGCCAAAGTTCGCTGCAACCAGTAGTTGGTAACCGCTCCTACAACGCTTCCAGAAAAGGTGGCTGCTACGGGGGCCATGCCAAGCAGAACCAGGCCGGACATGGCCGCCCAATGGAAAAGGGTTGCCATTCCTCCGGCGGCAATAAATCCACTTATTCTTTTAAGGCTACTCTGATTAATTCCGACGTTCATTTATAATGGATCCAGTCCCGATAACGAGTTAAACCTCATGCGCCAAGATTCCTTTTCCGATGCCGGATTCGAGAAATACCGGAATAAGGAATCAGGGATATCCCAGTTAAGACAGACAGATTACTGGATAGTTCATATCGGGATCCAAGCATCAGCTCACGCTTTTTCAGACAGCAAGAGTATTCTATTTTCGGTTCAGCCCCGGATAAGACATTTTGGGTATACGGATTTAATGGTTGATGGGGCACCTTCACCCCATCAACCATTAAATCCGTATACCCTATAAATCAAGGGCGATTCGCTGGTAGCGATGTTGCGGGCAAGTTATGGAAACAAAAAAGCGCCCCGAAGGCGCTTAGAGTGCAACTGCTTCCAAAGGAGCTTGGAAGCTGCCGGAGGCGAATATCGTTCAGATATGAAGCGGTTAGTCAGCTTTGGTTTCTTTCTTGCTTTCCGTATTGTTCTGATCTTGGCGGGTATCCTTAATCTGTAATTCGTCTATTTTTCGTTTGGCGGATTCGGTTCCGTGAATTCGTTTTTGATCTGCTCGGAATTTTTCATAAAATTTAATTGAGCGGTCATAGCCATCTTCTGCATAAGACAATGCGGAGCCGCAGATTACCAAACCAACAACAATAGCTTTCAACAGATTCATAGGGCAGTCCTCGCTAAATTCAAAGGTGGCTTGCTGAGCTTTCTCGCTGAGCCCTGCAGGTTCGAATGAATTTTGCGTGATTGAAGCTAACAGCAGCATGAGCCAAGCATTACATTATTGAAATGTAATGCTTCCATTGCGCGGTGACATGAGCGCCTTGCTTCGTCATGTCAGCACCGAGGCGCACCAATCTGCAAGGGCCTATCCTACGAAAAGAATGATTGGAAGATTACAATTTTGTCATCCTCGGATTGACGCCGTATCATCTATCATTAGCGAGCAACGTCGTTTAACGTTTGAGAGGGATCGGCCAGTTATCGGCAAGTTTCAGACGATAATGCACGAACTCGCTTGAGAGTGGTCGCATTTCTGTCAGTGTGGTTTGGAAGGCCAGATGGTATGAGGGTGTGCAGAATTCTGTGTAACCGGGGATGGGGTTACTACTGTGGCAGCCTGCCTTCGTAGCTGATCGTAAAGCGTGTCAGTGCCGCTTTCCAGTCACGGATCGGCATCGTCCATTTCTTGCTGATGTTGCGTAGCGCCAGATAGAACAGTTTCAGCAGCGCCTCGTCGCTGGGGAACGAGCCGCGGTTCTTGGTTATCTTGCGCAAACTCATGTTCACCGACTCAATGGCGTTGGTGGTATAGATCACTTTGCGGATCTCCGGTGGGAAGTCGAAGAACGGCGTGATCCGAGCCCAGTTGCGCCGCCAGGACTGACCAATTGGCAGGTAGTCGTCATCCCATTTGGTTTCGAACTCGCCAAGGCGCAGCTCAGCCTCGTCCGCCGTGCTGGACTGGTAAATCCGCTTCAGGTCAGCCGCTACCTCGGCGCGCCGTTTCCAAGAGACGTAGTTCAGGCTGTGCCTGACCATATGCACGATGCACAGTTGCACGCTGGTGTGCGGGAAGACAGCCTCGATGGCCTCGGGGAAGCCCTTCAGGCCATCCACGCAGGCGATGAAGATGTCCTGCACGCCACGGTTGCGCAACTCGGTCACCACCTGCAACCAGAACTTGGCACCCTCGCTCTGGGCGATCCATAGCCCGAGGATTTCCTTCTCCCCGGCCAGGTTGATGCCCAGCGCCAGGTAAACCGCCTTCACCCGCACGGCACCCTCACGCACCTTGGTGTGGATGCAGTCGAGGTAGACGATGGGATAGACCGCGTCGAGCGGCCGTGACTGCCAGGCCTTCACCTCATCGGTTACGGCATCGGTCACCGAGGAGATCAGACTGGGCGATACCTCGGCGCCATACATCTCCTGTAGGTGCGCCTGAATCTCGCGCACGGTCATGCCCCGTGCGTACAGCGAAAGAATCTTGTCGTCGAACCCCACCCAGCGGGTCTGGTGCTTCTCGACGATCTGCGGTTCGAAGGTGCCATGCCGATCACGCGGTATCTCAATGGGCAGCTCGCCGAACTCGCCCTTGAGCTTCTTGCGGCTAAAGCCGTTGCGGGTATTGCCAGACGAGTTACCGACCGGCTGATGCTTGTCGTACCCCAGATGGTGAGTCAACTCGGCATCCAGCGCACGCTCAACCAGCTTTTTGGTCAGCTGCTTGAGGATGCCTTCGGCACCAATCAGGTCTTCAGGTTTTTGATAGTTGGCCAAGAGCTGATCCAGCAGCTCGTCGGTGATGGGATGTAGTTTCTTGCTCATCGTGTCTCCGGTTCGGAGCGACAGTGTCGCTCATTAGCCGGTTACACAAAAATTCGTACACCCCCGATGGTATTGGTGCTAGTATTATCTATTACTTTTTTTGGGCTCCCTATCCTTGTCTTATGTTATTTAAGGACGGTTAAAAACCAATGGCTCACGAACATAACCATAACACCGAAGCCATAGGCGATAAGCGTTTAATCGCTGCCATTGGCGTTAATACTGTGCTAACTCTGGCACAAGTTGTTGGAGGAATAGTTTCTGGCAGTTTATCACTCATAGCTGACGCGCTACATAACTTGAGCGATGCCGCATCACTGGTTATTGCGCTCATCGCACGTAAAATCGGTCGCAAACCGCCAGATGCTTTTAAAACCTTCGGCTACCGACGCAGTGAAACCATAGCGGCTTTGATTAACTTGGTCACGCTGATTATCGTTGGTCTCTACCTCATCTACGAAGCTATAGGTCGGTTTTTTGCCCCACAGCCCATTGAAGGATGGACAGTGGTCGTGGTGGCGGGAATAGCCTTGATTGTAGATGTCGTCACGGCCTTGCTCACCTACACAATGTCTAAGAATAGCATGAATATAAAGGCGGCATTCCTGCACAATGTGTCGGATGCGCTGGCCTCCGTCGGGGTTATTATTGCCGGAACATTGATTCTTCTGTATGGCTGGTACTGGACGGATACTGTCCTGACACTGATGATTGCTGGGTACGTGCTCTGGCAGGGCTTTAGCATGCTGCCTAAAACCATTCACTTGTTAATGGAGGGCGCACCAGAAGGAGTTTCCATCACTGATATAATCAATGTCATGGAGCAAGTGGACGACGTTGTGAGTGTTCACCACGTACATGTCTGGGAAATTGCCGAACATTCAACTGCATTGGAAGCTCACGTTGTCATCAAGAAGGCTAGCCTGCCCGAAATTGAACGAGTAAAGACTGATTTAAAACGAGTACTTCATGAGCAATTCAAAGTCAGCCACTCGACACTTGAAATGGAACTAGACGGCAGTGTTTGTATCGACACCAGGCAGGCCGACAGTCATCGCAGCGAAGCATAAGCCTGCTTTGCGCTCAACGCTGTTGCTAGACAGTTAGCTCGATATCAACCGGAGTGAACTTGTGACATCACTCGTTGCCGCTATGTCATCGACCAGAGACATGCTAGGGAAACTCTGAAAAAGAC
>NZ_PPSK01000045.1 GCF_002903165.1 Halopseudomonas oceani | reverse complement strand
CTCGACGCTGAGCAACTCCAGGCCTTGGTGCTCGGTTTGCCATGGCAGCGAATCGGTTCCAGCGGCGCAATTACAGTGCTCTGAACCCCGCTTATCAGCTGTTGCAGTGACCGTGCTTTGGTAAAATCCACGGCATGACTTCCTCGCCCAATCTCGACCAAATGACGCCCGAACAACTGCGCGCCCTCGCTGCGCAGTTGCTGTCCAAGGTCGACACCATGGGCCGAGAGAGCCGCCGCGACAAGACAGTCATCGAGCAACTCTCTCACGAGATCGCCATCCTCAAGCGGCACAAATTCGCTAAGCGCAGTCAGCAAATCAGTCCGGCGCAAGGCAGCTTGCTGGATGACTTGCTCAACACCGACCTCGAGGCTATCGAGGCAGAGCTGAACGCGCTCCGGCCTGAGCCTGCCGCAACCTCATCGCGCCAACAGCCCAAGCGCGCTCCGCTGCCATCCCAGTTCCCACGTACGGTCATCCGCCATGAACCGGAGAGCACACAGTGTGCCTGCGGGTGCCAACTTCAGCGCATCGGCGAAGATGTGAGCGAGAAGCTGGATTACACACCTGGCGTGTTCACCGTCGAGCAACATGTGCGTGGCAAATGGGCCTGTCGTCAGTGCGAAACGCTGATCCAGGCGCCCGTGCCGGCCCAGGTGATCGACAAGGGCATTCCCACCGCCGGCTTGTTGGCCCATGTAATGGTGGCCAAGTTCGCGGACCACTTGCCGCTGTATCGCCAGGAAAAGATCTTTGGCCGTGCAGGCTTGGTCATATCGCGTTCGACGTTGGCGCAGTGGGTAGGCCAAACCGGCGTGCAGCTCCAACCCTTGGTGGATGCATTGCGCGAGGCAGTGCTAGCTCAAGACGTTGTACACGCCGATGAAACACCGGTGCAGATGCTGGCACCCGGCGAGAAGAAAACACACAGGGCTTACGTCTGGGCCTACTGCACTACGCCGTTCTCAGCACTGAAGGCGGTAGTCTATGACTTCAGTCCCAGCCGTGCTGGCGAACATGCGCGTAACTTCCTGGACACCTGGAATGGCAAATTGGTCTGCGATGACTTCGCAGGCTACAAGGCTGGCTTCGAGCAGGGCATCACCGAAATCGGTTGCATGGCGCATGCGCGGCGCAAGTTCTTCGACCTGCATGCCGCCAACAAAAGCCAGCTGGCCGAACAAGCGCTGCACTCGATTGGCGGGCTGTATGAAGTCGAACGGCAAGCCAAAGACCTGAGTGACGAGGATCGCTGGCGAATACGCCAGGAAAAGGCCAAGCCCCTAGCCGACACCTTGCATACCTGGATGCTGGCCCAGCGCGAGCTGGTGCCTGAAGGCTCGGCCATCGCCAAGGCACTGGACTACAGTCTCAAACGCTGGGTGGCGCTAACGCGCTACCTGGATGATGGTGCCGTGCCCATCGATAACAATGCGGTCGAGAACCAGATCAGACCGTGGGCGCTTGGCAGGTCAAACTGGCTGTTCGCTGGATCGTTGCGCAGCGGTAAACGGGCTGCAGCGATCATGAGCCTGATCCAGTCAGCTCGCATGAATGGCCATGATCCGTACGCCTACCTCAAGGACGTGCTAACGCGGTTGCCGACGCAGAAGGCTAGCGAGATCGAGCAACTGCTGCCGCATCAGTGGATGCCGGGCTGATCGGCGCAAGGTGTATTCCCCGTACGCTTACCATCGTTCACCGGCTGGGTGGGGTGTGAGTACAACCCTGCGGTGGGGACCAGAGAAGGATTAAGTTGGATCCGCTCCTTTTGCGGCACTAAAAGCGAATAGCGTTTGTCGCCGAGCGGGGGGCAATATGCAAACTTTGCACATTGCTTTCCGTCGTCCCAACGTCCGTCATCCGTTGGGGGCAATGGTCATTGACAGGCTAGTCCGCACTCCAACTCAAGCCCGTCCCAAAAGAGATCGAGAAACTACTGCCGCATCAGTGGATGCCGAGCTGATCGGCGCAAGGTGCCTTCCCCGTGCGCTTACCTTTTTTTATTTTTACCGGCCGGTACGTTGCCCGGTGTTGCTTCTTTCCGCTTTTTGGAATCCGTATGCGAAGCATGTGGCACGTTGCTTGATGCACCGGCGCCGAGTCCCTGGCGCCGTGCAGATTGTTGTTAAACAGTGCGAGGCTTAGTCTGTTGGTGCGTATTTTTGGGGCTTACGCCCTTAGCCGCAGGTTCTGCCGAATACCACACTGGTTTACTTTTCCTGCTGATTCTAACTTTCGAAAGGTCTGCATTGGATGCTGCCTCCGGTAAGGAGAAATTGCGCTTCGTTGCCGTACGCCTGTCTCCATATCGCTCAATCGACCGCGTAGACCGATGCCCCATGATGTAAGCCATGAGCCTGGGGTCGATGCCGGAGGCTTTGAGGTTGGAGCCCATCTGGTGCCGTAAGCTTCTCAGCGTTGGCTGTACTTTACGTCTGGGCCAAAGCTGCCTGCATTGTTCTCGCAGAGTATCCCTGATTGCCGCAGCGCTGCGGTGTGAGTGTCGATACAGGTCTACTGCTTTAGCCGCAAGCTCAAAATCTGTTTGGTTTGGGAACGTAATATCTCGGTCGGCACCCCTGATGCCTTGGTCGTCCTTTTTGGCTCCAATAATATGGAACCCCTCACGCATGACCTGAATCGAGTGCATCTCGCAGGGTCGGACGCCGAGCAGCCAAGCTAGCGTAACGGCAGCAAAAACGTCGTAGTGCCGTGTTTTTCCTAGGTGATGCAGAAGTGCGGCAATATCATCCTCGCTCAGGGCTTTAACCGCGTGAAGCTTCTCTTTAGGAGGGATGGTGCTGCCAGGCAAGGTGGTTGGATTAGGCGTTAGCAGGATCCGCTTGGCTGCTTCTGGGTAGCCACGTTCACGAACGTCGAATGACAGTGCATTTTTCAGGACTCTAAAGTAGCCGGGTCTGTAGTCTGCTGCGCACCCCGTCAATGCTTTGCATATCGCGCTTGTTGAGAGTTGTGTGCCTGGCATTCTCGTTTTGTAGAAGTTTCTTGCAAGCTTTCGGTATCGTTCTTCGGTGCTCTTCAGCATGTTGGCATCCTTATAGTTATTGTTATTTTTTTGATGTCAAAAGCAGCCGCTCCGCGAAGGGGCGCTTGTTTTTTCGCTCCTGGTCGGAGCGAAAAATCATGTCGGCATGGCATTGGCTGGGCCTCACCTCACCGTTGTTCGTGATGCCCTCGCCAACACCATGCCGCCACTGCGCCCCCATACCCGAAGCGCGGGTATGGTGTGTGCGCACGTACTCGCGCGCATGAGCACGTACCGTGGGTACGCGCTCTGGCAGCGCGCTGCCTGGCTTTGTTTGACATCAAATTCGGTAGCCGGCTCGGGCCGGAAATGAGAGCCAGGGCGTGGCACCCACATCAGACCTCTTCGCTGAGTTCTGGATAGACCGGATTTGACGCGCGCAATAAGCTGTAGCGAAAGCTTCATCATATTATTTTTATAGTTCCCATAGCCGCGCATTTTTTATTGCTGCCATAACATCCACAAGGAATAAAACACCGCGCCCGGCCAACTAGGCATCCAAACTTATTTATCCAGATCAGCAGCAAACCAATGACGCGCTGTATTGTTGCAAATAAGGAAAACATAAAACAATACCCAGCTTACAAATATAACCAACTTTGCCATCAGGCTCTGCGGGATTCACTTGAGGGCAGCACGGAATATAGGGAATTCATAAAGAGGGGGTGCGAAAATCGCTATAGGTGAGAGCGAAGTTCGCACTAGGGGAGAGCGGTTTCAATCCTATCGCGCAAGAGACTAGAGCAAAAATCGCAACATTACGACGCCGGCGGCAACAGGTCTCATCTTTATTTGCAGTAGTTATAAGTGAACACTTATCTTCCTGATCCGGCTTTCATCGATATCAGTGAAATTTTCAAGCTGACCTCGACATACCACATTCTTTTTGCAGCCGGTTATCTGGTAGATCTTTTCTTCTACCTTTTTTGCTGCAGCTCTTACTTCGTGAGCATACATAGTCTTGTAACCATCCGTTACGTCAACGCTACTGCCATAACCATCATGATTGCAAAGAACTTTAATCTGGTATGGGCCTATTTCTGAAGATTCAGCAATTGAGATAAATGTCGCCCTGGCAATCTTTCTGGGTAGATGCTGACCAATTCGACCACCAATTTTCATCATGTAATCACGAACAACAGACTCGGGCAGTCGATCCAGCTGAATGCCAGAGAACACGTATCTTGATGTGCTGTGTTTCATCGAAAAAAGAACCTGGCTGTATGCAGTATCATTGAGCATAAGATGAAACTCTTCACCATTTTTAAGCGTATCTTGCTCGTTTTCTTTTGTGCGCTCAGGGAAAACAATGGCGCGCATTTTATGATTAACGTACGCTTTCCTGATTTTTGCAACCTCATCTGGACGAACACCAGTAAACAGCATAAAGAGTACGGCAGCAGATGCGCATGCAAACGCTGACGCGACATTTCGCTCAGGCCCATCATTGCAGATCTTAATACAC
>NZ_PPSK01000044.1 GCF_002903165.1 Halopseudomonas oceani | reverse complement strand
TCAATAAACACGTCGAGCAAGATTACCTTGGCTACAACGTCTGCATCAGGCAGCGGATCGGGCAGGTTGGTGAAGAACAGTTTGTTTTCAACACTCCGGCCCCGACATGCGTGCGCTTCTGGGAGCACCAGAATCAAAAGGACCAAGAGGCACAGATAGCGCAGGGTGTTGTTCGTCAAAAGCTGTCGCATGGTAAACGTCCGTTGTTTTAGGTAAGTCTGAAAAAACATGCTCGGACAGCCTAGCAGGCTGGTGGCCATCGTTCCTGTGGCCGCGTGATGCCTACTGGTCGCTGCTTCGCCGTTCTCTGTGCTCGCTGATCAGCACCTCGACAATCCAGCGGAGATAGCGCAGGAACATGCCCAGCGCGAGCGCCACCGTGGGCACCATCAAAAAGGCCAGCCCAAGCGCGGTGCCTGGCGATCCAGTGTGCTCTGGTCTGGATATGGCGTAGAAATGCTGCGCCCACACCAAGATCATTGGTATGCCAAGCGCACAGCAAAATATCCAGAACCAGCGCCAGCGCTTAAGCAGGACTGGCGTTACCAAAAGCGCGAAACTGATTAGTAAAAGCAGCTGTTGTTCCATGTGATCAAGTGGTCTGTTGTTGGTTTGGGCCCTCTGGGTCTAGCGCGCATGGCAAGCAACGGGGCCGTGTAGCGATGCCGCATTTTCAGGGCTTTCCAATAAACCCTGCGACTCGTTCTAGGCCGTCCCAGTTTGATTGAATCGGAGGGATAGTCCTAGGGTCTATTAAGCTGAGTTCCTCAAGGGTGTACTCCATCTTCCCAAAATTGCACGCGGCGCAGGTCACAACAAGGTTATCAAGATCGTTTGTTCCACCATGGGAGTGTGGAACCACATGATCATACTGTGCCCACATGCATTGAAAGGCCGCATGTTGAGATGCATTCGAGCGGCCCCAAGTAATTGCGGTTGGATAGGCGATATGAAGGACCTTTCTTATCTCTGCACGGATGACTGGAATCCCACAAAATCTGCAATGAAACCCATCCCTGCTGTGCAATTCAGCTTTCTGGATGGCGGTGGGCATTCTTGCCGTCACTTTCTCGCTATGGGCTTTATCAGGCTGTTTCTTGATCCGCACGAAAGGGCTCTTCTTACCCCAAATAGAGTCAGTCCAGGCCCGAATCTTTGGGTCGTTTGCGAGAGTGAATAGCTCGATAGCCAAGCTGCTATGGCCGTTTAAATGAGCAGAAACTGCTGCGTCTAGATAGCGAGCAGCATCAAATATTTCTGGGATTGGCTCTCTAAAGCAACGTTTGGGATGATCGCAATTGTTCATTAGTGCCTCGGATAGCCTTTTTGAACGCTCATTTCTTAGGCAGCCTTGGTTAAATGGTCTTGCTCGCCTTTGCTGATTGTTCCCACGCTCTGCGTGGGAATGCCGGTTTGGACGCTCTGCGTCCTGTCTTCGTGCTTTAACGCGCGGCTGCGCTGATTCTTCACGTCACTCTTTCGCCTTCACGGCGAGCAGGGGGAAATGCATGGCCATTTCCCCCTGCACCCCCTAGGGCAACCCGGCTACGCGGCCCTTCGGGTTCGCTGCGTTGCTCGTGCTGACGGGGGACGGCAGAACTCGGCTCTTCGAGCCTCAGACATGCTGCCGTCCTATTTCCCGCCAGCCCTGCACTACTCGCCCGCGTAAACGGGGACCCGAGTGCGCGAAGCGAACGACTTGAACCAGTTGTTAGACAACTTCACTCACTCCACTTGGCCTTGATATGCTTTCCTGGACCTTTTTGCAGGCTCTTCCGATCAAGCATCTTTGCCTTGAAATCGAAGTCTTCACTGATTTTTACGATAAGAAGCTTACTGAAATTTCCAGCTCGCTTGACCGAAATAGTGTCGCCTGACTTGAATGGGCTAATCGTTTTTATTTCGACGAAATCGTTACCCAATTTACCATCGGAGCCCTGTGTGAATGGCTTGTGTCTTTTGATTCCATATCGAGCCTCGCCATAGAGCTCGCCAAGCTCTCCATAAATCGGCAAATGCCGCCCTGTTATTTCGAGATAATTTCGAGCCGTTTCAACTAGCTCATCTAGCAATTCCCAAAGCTGAGGATTTTTTGGGTTCTTTGGTTCACTATCAGAATCCCAGCCCCCTTCATCATCAATCCACTCATCAATGTGTGCGTCCCAAGGGTTATATCCACATGCAGCGGCATCCGCAATTTGCTCTGCGCTATAACCTTCATCTTGCATATCGTGGAGAAAGTCCCAATCGCTCATATATTCCCTTTGCCTAACGCCCGCAGTTGCGGGCGCCTTGTAGCGATGCAGGAGCGAAAAGGCGCTCCTGCAGACTGCGTTTGTTAAGCGCTACTGCTACGTAGCGCATGTAAATTGTGCGGGGAGAAGGAATTGAACCTCCTCTCGTTTCTCCTGGATCTGGCAGGCAATTCACAATTACTGATCTCTCGCTCGGATTGAAAGTGTTCCACCAGGCCCGCAGAAACGCCACCCCGCACCAAACGCATGTAGTAAATACGATCAGATTATCCATGATTACCTACATTACGGCTTTCGCTTTCATTTCAACATTCACTTCCAATCCGAACGAGATCACCGCTCTCGCTTCAATACCTACCGTTACCTCCAAGTCGTTTTAATTTGTAAGCTTAACGCCAAGGTTTGGGGCGCGCTTTAGCGCGTCCCAGCCGAAGGCGACAACACCGCTTTGTTAAACATTAAAGTTTGCCCTTTAGAGGATGGTCATGCTGCCACCCGGAAGCCCCCCTAGAATTCACGTAGCAGATTAGGAGATCTGCAGCGCCCCTAGAGTCTACCCAGTGGATTAATGACGTTGCAGGTCCACGTGACTCAACTTCGCACCACAAACCATCATTGTTGTGTGCAGGCCCTCGTGAATCTACTTTGCAAACAAGCAAGTCAGCCGTACCACGAGAATTCACTTCGTGAATAAGCACATCTGCTGCCCCACGAGAATTCACTTCGTGAATAAGCACATCTGCTGCCCCACGAGAATTAACTTCATGAACTAGCGCCATACTTACTCCTGATGTTTAACGCTTGCAGCCATGCGCGTGCTTAGATTGGAACCGAAGGCTCAATGGAAAGCGCGTCGCCATGCCTGCACTGGTTAGTCATCAATTTGATCGAACTCCATCATGGGTTGACGACGGTCCTTCAAGGCTTCTCGCTCTTTCAGATACTCTCTTTGCTTTTCTTCATATTCTTCTTTGTCAGGTCGAGCGCGCTCTGAAATCTCGTCTTTGTCGAGGCTTTGTAAATACTGCTCTAACTCTTCGATGGTCTCGATTGTTTCAACAACCTCTTCCTTAGTCGGCTCAGAACGGCCATGTGCTGACATATTTCTGATATGCCGCATAGTCTGAATTTTCAGTAGGAGCTGCTCTGGCAGAGCTATTCCATAATGCGCTAGACGCCCCCGTGTCAGCTCCATCATGAATGGTCGCCGCCTACCAAAATCCAACCCAGCTTCAGACATGAATGCTTCTGTCGTTTTTTCAAAATATGACCAAGCAGAGAGAAGCGCTCCTAAGGGGTGAATTTTAGCAAGCTCCTGTAGCTTTTCGAGCTCTTGGTCATTTGATGGGTTGCTTAGGTTATAGACAGCGAGGTCCTGCTCCTCAGCAAACTGAGAAATGATCTCGTCATATTCTTGGCCATAGTGTTTTTTGAGTACTTGCTTAAAAAACTCTTGAGCAATATTCATATAAAAAATACTGGTGAGCTCATTTGGTGACCCAAATCGATGTTGGAGTGCGTTACGTTCATCGATGAGTAGCTCCACCTTATTAAGGAAAGGCACCTCAATCTCATGTTTTTCAAGCGCAGACAGGCAGCCCTGTATTGTGATCGTTTCTTTAGGGTTCTTGTAAATAGACTCGCCTGAGTCAAGAACCAAGTCTTTTAATATCAGTTCGATAGAGTTAGCTAGATGGAGGATCACCAGCTTCCGGTCAAGCTCCTTCTTACCGTTGTAATGTGACAATGAGTGTCCAAGCAGCTCCATTGCGCTTTGAAATAAAGGTGACTCTATTGCCACAAATCCTCCTGAGTGACTAACGCCCGCAACACCGGCTAACCGGCGCGCAGCATAGGTTTGTCCGTGTGCTTGCGATTGTTAGCTCTTTGGTGCCGCCCACATGTTTGGTTGGCGATTTCCAGCAAGCCAATCTTCGTATGATGGCATTACATCCCATGATTCCTCCTTGCTCAAAGTAATGACACCGGTATCTCTCTCGTTTAATTGATTCGCCAATAGGCGTGCTTTCTGAGTGAACCCTTCCCTAATCTTAAGGGGACGATCATCGTAGCCCTTGGTATCCTTGGAATCTCTAACGAAAAGAATTTTCTGCTCTCCATCCACGTTAAAAGTCGGATCTCTGAGTATGCCCTCATGCTCATACACGGTGTGGCGCTCAGCCTCAATGTACTTACCTTTTACGTACCAGATTTTGTAACCGTGAACCTTCTTTCCACCTAGCTGCTCAATCAGCTTCTCTACGTTCATCTCACAACAACTTTGCCGACACCAGATCTCTGGGGTTACCTCGATAAAAACGGGAGTTGAACTGCTCAGCTTCCGACAAAAAGAGGATACCTTTTGGTCTATTTTGCTCGGTGTGGTTAGACTTTTTGGATCAAGTTGCATCTGCGACCTCTTTTGCAGCTAACAGTGATTAGACCGCGCTAACTTTAATACGCGGCATAGCGCTGGATTAGAGCGGTCTCGTGTTTTATTGTATTTCAATGGGTTAGCAGCGCTCTGCCGCGAGTGCGGAACGTTAAGCCGCACGAGGCTTAATGTTCCATTGGTCGACGGTGTCGGCTTGCGCGCAGGTGATCGCGCTGTCGGGTATTCGAGGTGAAATGTGTCGAGTCTATGTAGCATCCATGCCTCCCGATGGGGCGCGCGAGAAGTGCGGTGATTTGATAGTGCTACTGCACGGCGAGTTTGCCAACCCTGAATACGGCTAAAGGCTTGCTCAAGTAGCGCGGCGCTGCCGCGCAAATACGAACGTGGCGCATGCACGGACCCAAGTCCCGTTTACGCGGGCGAGTAGCGCAGATTTATCGGGAAAAAGAAGCGTAGGCTGTCTGAGGAGCGTAGCGACGAGTTTTACGCTTCCCCGATAAATCGAGCAACGCAGCGAACCCGAAGGGCCGCGTAGCCGGGTGCCCCGGGGGATTGCT
>NZ_PPSK01000043.1 GCF_002903165.1 Halopseudomonas oceani | reverse complement strand
GGAAAGCGGAAGCTGTTTTGGGTTGTTCAAGCGGGTTTTGAAGCGGTCAAAAACTTCAAATAAAAGCTTGACAGAACATGAGGTTAGCGTAGAATGCGCGGCCTTGGTTAGGCGGAAACGCTGACCGAATCGCTCTTTAACAATTTGAATCAAGTAATTCGTGTGGGTGCTTGCTGAATGTGCTCGATGATCAGAAAGATTATCAGCCAAGCAAGTTACTCTGTGAATTCTAGAGTTTTTTGTAAAGCTGAGCCAAGTTTAGGGTTTTCTCAAAACCCAATCAGTATTTAACTGAAGAGTTTGATCATGGCTCAGATTGAACGCTGGCGGCAGGCCTAACACATGCAAGTCGAGCGGATGAAGGGAGCTTGCTCCTGGAGTTAGCGGCGGACGGGTGAGTAAAGCCTAGGAATCTGCCTGGTAGTGGGGGACAACGACTCGAAAGGGTCGCTAATACCGCATACGTCCTACGGGAGAAAGTGGGGGATCTTCGGACCTCACGCTATCAGATGAGCCTAGGTCGGATTAGCTTGTAGGTGAGGTAATGGCTCACCTAGGCAACGATCCGTAACTGGTCTGAGAGGATGATCAGTCACACTGGAACTGAGACACGGTCCAGACTCCTACGGGAGGCAGCAGTGGGGAATATTGGACAATGGGCGAAAGCCTGATCCAGCCATGCCGCGTGTGTGAAGAAGGTCTTCGGATTGTAAAGCACTTTAAGTTGGGAGGAAGGGTTGTAGTTTAATACGCTGCAATTTTGACGTTACCAACAGAATAAGCACCGGCTAACTCTGTGCCAGCAGCCGCGGTAATACAGAGGGTGCAAGCGTTAATCGGAATTACTGGGCGTAAAGCGCGCGTAGGCGGCTTGATAAGATGGGTGTGAAATCCCCGGGCTTAACCTGGGAACTGCATCCATAACTGTCTGGCTAGAGTACAGTAGAGGGTGGTGGAATTTCCTGTGTAGCGGTGAAATGCGTAGATATAGGAAGGAACACCAGTGGCGAAGGCGACCACCTGGACTGATACTGACGCTGAGGTGCGAAAGCGTGGGGAGCAAACAGGATTAGATACCCTGGTAGTCCACGCCGTAAACGATGTCTACTAGCCGTTGGAATCCTTGAGATTTTAGTGGCGCAGCTAACGCACTAAGTAGACCGCCTGGGGAGTACGGTCGCAAGATTAAAACTCAAATGAATTGACGGGGGCCCGCACAAGCGGTGGAGCATGTGGTTTAATTCGAAGCAACGCGAAGAACCTTACCTGGCCTTGACATGCAGAGAACTTTCCAGAGATGGATTGGTGCCTTCGGGAACTCTGACACAGGTGCTGCATGGCTGTCGTCAGCTCGTGTCGTGAGATGTTGGGTTAAGTCCCGTAACGAGCGCAACCCTTGTCCTTAGTTACCAGCACGTTATGGTGGGCACTCTAAGGAGACTGCCGGTGACAAACCGGAGGAAGGTGGGGATGACGTCAAGTCATCATGGCCCTTACGGCCAGGGCTACACACGTGCTACAATGGTCGGTACAGAGGGTTGCCAAGCCGCGAGGTGGAGCTAATCCCATAAAACCGATCGTAGTCCGGATTGGAGTCTGCAACTCGACTCCATGAAGTCGGAATCGCTAGTAATCGTGGATCAGAATGCCACGGTGAATACGTTCCCGGGCCTTGTACACACCGCCCGTCACACCATGGGAGTGGGTTGCACCAGAAGTAGCTAGTCTAACCTTCGGGAGGACGGTTACCACGGTGTGATTCATGACTGGGGTGAAGTCGTAACAAGGTAGCCGTAGGGGAACCTGCGGCTGGATCACCTCCTTAATCGAAAGATCTCGGCTGTTCCTCAAGCACTCACACGAATTACTTGATTCAGAAAGAAAGGCGATTGGGTCTGTAGCTCAGTTGGTTAGAGCGCACCCCTGATAAGGGTGAGGTCGGCAGTTCGAATCTGCCCAGACCCACCAATTGTCGAGGTGTAAGGTCTGAACGGGGCCATAGCTCAGCTGGGAGAGCGCCTGCCTTGCACGCAGGAGGTCAGCGGTTCGATCCCGCTTGGCTCCACCAGGACGACGCAGCACACGCCATAGATTGGAACTCAGAGTTCATATATGAACAATCAAGTAATTGATTGTTGATATCTGGTCTCTGAACCAGACGCTCTTTAAAAATTTGGATATGTGATAGAAGTACAGACACATAGCATGTATCACTGCATGTTGTGTGGCTAAGGTAAACTTGTAATCTCAAGTGCAAGTTCCGGAATTGTC
Organism: Halopseudomonas oceani; assembly: GCF_002903165.1. Taxonomy (GTDB): domain Bacteria; phylum Pseudomonadota; class Gammaproteobacteria; order Pseudomonadales; family Pseudomonadaceae; genus Halopseudomonas; species Halopseudomonas oceani. The sequence continues at coordinate 3,037 of NZ_PPSK01000043.1, read as the reverse complement.
GTTAATTCTGTTTTAAACCGATATCACTGAATAATCTGAGTTAAGCAATTAACTTAAGATTGTTTGGGGTTATATGGTCAAGTGAATAAGCGCATACGGTGGATGCCTTGGCAGTCAGAGGCGATGAAAGACGTGATAGCCTGCGATAAGCTTCGGGGAGGTGGCAAATGACCTTTGATCCGGAGATCTCTGAATGGGGAAACCCACCCAGCATAAGCTGGGTATCACACACTGAATACATAGGTGTGTGAGGCGAACCAGGGGAACTGAAACATCTAAGTACCCTGAGGAAAAGAAATCAACCGAGATTCCCCAAGTAGTGGCGAGCGAACGGGGACCAGCCCTTAAGCAGTTTTGAGTTTAGTAGAACGCTCTGGAAAGTGCGGCCATAGTGGGTGATAGCCCCGTATACGAAAGACTCTTAGCTGTGAAATCGAGTAGGTCGGCGCACGTGAAACGTTGACTGAACATGGGGGGACCATCCTCCAAGGCTAAATACTCCTGACTGACCGATAGTGAACCAGTACCGTGAGGGAAAGGCGAAAAGAACCCCTGTGAGGGGAGTGAAATAGAACCTGAAACCGTATGCGTACAAGCAGTGGGAGCAGACTTGTTCTGTGACTGCGTACCTTTTGTATAATGGGTCAGCGACTTATATTCAGTGGCGAGCTTAACCGTCTAGGGGAGGCGTAGGGAAACCGAGTCTTAATAGGGCGTTTAGTCGCTGGGTATAGACCCGAAACCGGGCGATCTATCCATGGGCAGGTTGAAGGTGCCGTAACAGGCACTGGAGGACCGAACCGACTACCGTTGAAAAGTTAGCGGATGACTTGTGGATAGGAGTGAAAGGCTAATCAAGCTCGGAGATAGCTGGTTCTCCTCGAAAGCTATTTAGGTAGCGCCTCGTGTATCACCACTGGGGGTAGAGCACTGTTTCGGCTAGGGGGTCATCCCGACTTACCAAACCGATGCAAACTCCGAATACCAGTGAGTGTCAGCACGGGAGACACACGGCGGGTGCTAACGTCCGTCGTGAAAAGGGAAACAACCCAGACCGTCAGCTAAGGTCCCAAAGTTATGGTTAAGTGGGAAACGATGTGGGAAGGCTTAGACAGCTAGGAGGTTGGCTTAGAAGCAGCCATCCTTTAAAGAAAGCGTAATAGCTCACTAGTCGAGTCGGCCTGCGCGGAAGATGTAACGGGGCTCAAACCATACACCGAAGCTACGGGTTCATCGTAAGATGAGCGGTAGAGGAGCGTTCTGTAAGCCTGTGAAGGTCAATTGAGAAGTTGGCTGGAGGTATCAGAAGTGCGAATGCTGACATGAGTAACGACAAAGGGAGTGAAAAACTCCCTCGCCGGAAGACCAAGGGTTCCTGCGCAACGTTAATCGACGCAGGGTGAGTCGACCCCTAAGGCGAGGCCGAAAGGCGTAGTCGATGGGAAACGGGTTAATATTCCCGTACTTCTAGTTACTGCGATGGAGGGACGGAGAAGGCTAGGCCAGCACGGCGTTGGTTGTCCGTGTTTAAGGTTGTAGGCTGGTGACTTAGGTAAATCCGGGTCGCTAAGGCCGAGAGCTGATGACGAGTGTTCTTTAGAACGCGAAGTGGTTGATGCCATGCTTCCAGGAAAAGCTTCTAAGCTTCAGGTAACTAGAAATCGTACCCCAAACCGACACAGGTGGTCAGGTAGAGAATACCAAGGCGCTTGAGAGAACTCGGGTGAAGGAACTAGGCAAAATGGCACCGTAACTTCGGGAGAAGGTGCGCCGATGAGGGTGAAGTATTTACTGCGTAAGCCCACGTCGGTCGAAGATACCAGGCCGCTGCAACTGTTTATTAAAAACATAGCACTCTGCAAACACGAAAGTGGACGTATAGGGTGTGACGCCTGCCCGGTGCCGGAAGGTTAATTGATGGGGTTAGCTTCGGCGAAGCTCTTGATCGAAGCCCCGGTAAACGGCGGCCGTAACTATAACGGTCCTAAGGTAGCGAAATTCCTTGTCGGGTAAGTTCCGACCTGCACGAATGGCGTAATGATGGCGGCGCTGTCTCCACCCGAGACTCAGTGAAATTGAAATCGCTGTGAAGATGCAGTGTATCCGCGGCTAGACGGAAAGACCCCGTGAACCTTTACTATAGCTTTGCACTGGACTTTGAATTTGTTTGTGTAGGATAGGTGGGAGGCTTTGAAGCGTGGACGCTAGTCTGCGTGGAGCCAACCTTGAAATACCACCCTGGCAACTTTGAGGTTCTAACTCTGGTCCGTTATCCGGATCGAGGACAGTGTATGGTGGGTAGTTTGACTGGGGCGGTCTCCTCCCAAAGAGTAACGGAGGAGTACGAAGGTGCGCTCAGCACGGTCGGAAATCGTGCGTAGAGTATAAAGGCAAAAGCGCGCTTGACTGCGAGACCAACACGTCGAGCAGGTACGAAAGTAGGTCTTAGTGATCCGGTGGTTCTGTATGGAAGGGCCATCGCTCAACGGATAAAAGGTACTCCGGGGATAACAGGCTGATACCGCCCAAGAGTTCATATCGACGGCGGTGTTTGGCACCTCGATGTCGGCTCATCACATCCTGGGGCTGAAGCCGGTCCCAAGGGTATGGCTGTTCGCCATTTAAAGTGGTACGCGAGCTGGGTTTAGAACGTCGTGAGACAGTTCGGTCCCTATCTGCCGTGGACGTTTGAGATTTGAGAGGGGCTGACCTTAGTACGAGAGGACCGGGTTGGACGAACCTCTGGTGTTCCGGTTGTGTCGCCAGACGCATTGCCGGGTAGCTACGTTCGGAAAAGATAACCGCTGAAAGCATCTAAGCGGGAAACTTGCCTCAAGATGAGATCTCACCGGGAGCTTGACTCCCCTAAAGGGCCGTCGAAGACTACGACGTTGATAGGTTGGGTGTGTAAGCGCTGTGAGGCGTTGAGCTAACCAATACTAATTGCCCGTGTGGCTTGACCATATAACACCCAAGCAATCTGGTGTTATCGAGCCAAACAGATTTAAACAACTTCGCGAACTTGCGAGATTGCAAA
>NZ_PPSK01000042.1 GCF_002903165.1 Halopseudomonas oceani | reverse complement strand
CCACCCGCTGTAATAGCGTGACGTCCACATTTTGTGCATTCAATAAACCTGTATGGCATGTCGATCTGCATTCCATCGCGGTTGGAAAGCGGCTCGGCTGGTGCCTGCGGCTGTGGTGCTGCTTGGCGTCGTTCGGGTTCTGCTACTGGGGTGGTCGGGTTGTGACGGACCATGAGGCGTTTTAGGCCTCCGCCGTCGATCAGCTGGATATTGCGCCCCTCGGCGAAGGCCCTGGCCTCTGCTGTGAACTGGCCGGAGGTGACGACGTAACCACCCACCGCGCCCTCGGCGGCCATGGCGCCGAAGAATTCGCGTACCACCGGTACGCCGACTTTCAAAGAGCGCCAGTGTTTGCATTGCACCAGGTATTTTTCGTTGTGCTTGCGCAGGATCAGATCTACGCCGCCATCCGGGCCGTTGCCGCCGGTTTCGGTGATGCTGTAGCCCTGTTTGCGGAAGGCTTCGCCGATCAGCTGTTCAAACTGCTGCCAGCTGAGGCCGTCGATGGTTCTGGCCGGTTGGGTGGCGGTTTTGACACTGTCGAATAGGTGCTTGCGTTTGCGGCGTGCGGCAATCGAGCCGATGGCACCGAGGAGGCAGCAGAACGGGATCAGGTACTGGCCAAACATGGCGAGGGTACGCCACAGCTGCGCGGTGAGGATGCCCCCCATGTCGCCCGGTTTGAGCGCGACGGGTGGTGCAACGGGTGCGGTGGCGATGGGGTGCAGAATCAGCCAGCTAACCAGCGCGATCAGCAAGCTCGCCCACCACGGCAGGCGGGACAGAACGACGATGAAATCTTCGACAGCAGAGGTACGTTTGCGCGCCATCCTTGGGCTCCTGAAACCGGCTCAATGCCATGTAGCGACGTTAATCCCATCATAGCGTCAGGTAAAGCAGCTTTTCCTAATCAGCGACCATGACAGCGCCTAGCGATGGGCCGCTTCGACCAGCAAACGTTTGATCCTCGGCTGCAGAAACCAGATCCCAACCACTAGGAACATGAACATCATCGTTGCTCCACCCCGAGAACGCTGATGCCCCAGCGCAGCCGCCTCGCATGCAACCAGCTTTTGCGCAACATGCGCGCTGGTCAGATACAGCAAGGGAAAAAACAGCGCGATGAAGGCGAACCATGCAGTCCATGTCTCAGCGGCTTGCCCATTTGGGATGAATACGAGGATGACGAGTAACGCTACCAGCATCGCGGCAAACCGATTTTCAGTGCCACTGGATCGAAATCCACAGTGCCGTCCCAGATCCACATTCAACTGATATAACCACGCCAGCTGCAGGGCGTTAGAAAAATCGGCAAGAACTGTTACCACCGCGTGTCCTGCAGGCGTTCCACCCACAACCATATCAGCGAGCCACCAAACACCGAAAAACAGAAAAAACAACGTCCAAGCGGATGCACGATACAGCTGTCTTAACGCCACAGAACCACCCTCGTTCTACACAGCAATATCGCCGATCGCGGTTTTCAATATACTTTCGCGCCCTTGGTAGCAGACTGCCGGGCAGCGTTGTCCCCTACAAAGGCGTATTTCTCGCCACCATAAACACCTCATCAGCAGAATACAGATCACTGATGGTGGCGACGACCGCAGCCCCAAACGCATCGCGGTAAAGACGCTGCGCGTGGTTGTCGGCACGGGTACTAACGACAATGTGCTTCAACGTCGAGCCCTGCTGCGCAAGCGCTGCTTTGACCATCGGCAGCGACTGATCGATCAACGCCCGGCCCACTCCCTGACCGCGCAGATCGGGCAGCACCGCAATCTGATCAAGCTCCAGCACGACCTGATCCCGAAACCCGCTCTTCTGCGCCCAAAGAATGTAGCCCACCACCTTGCCCTGCTCTTCTGCAAGGTAACAGAGAAAACGCGGGTGGGCGTTGAGCGTTGCGGTCAGCCATTCAATAGAGAGCTTCTGGCGGGCAAAGGCTGAACGGTGGACAACGGCGGTAGCAGAGAGGTCAGCTGGAAGCATGACGCGAATCTTAATATCCATTCACATGTTTCCAGTTCAGGCGAACGCACAACCTACCAACCCGCTGCGACGAGGGAGGCTTAACGTTCATACGTCAATATTCCCACTTCCGATACTCTTCGGTTTCTGACTTCATTGACTCATAGAGCCAGACCATGCGATCCAGGTACCAGCTTTTCCCAAGGTACGCCAAAGCGACCCCGAGTACGGCCCCCCAAACCGAATAGTAGACAACTGCCCAGATGGAAAGGAACATCCCCATCGCCGAAATAAAATTGAGGATGCTGTATAGGTAAGTGACGTGAATATCCGGGATAGGCACTTTATCCCTATTGAGATAAACCCTCTCCCCCAACACTGATTTGGATGCCCAGTTTTTTGTTGATTTGGGTTTACTAAAAAAAATGGGATTAAAGAACATCCACGAAATGGCGAGCAGACCTGGAATCAAACACCACCAGCCAATCCAGATACGACTCCAGAAAGCGAGAACGATCAAAGGCAAGACAGAGTATCTTGTATACACGCTCCAGGGGTTGGCGTGCTTCATCCAATTTTCATCAGTTAACAAAAAGAAGCTTGCCACTTTTCTTTCGAGTGTCACCTTGGCCCTCACCAGTCTCCAATAACGCTACGATCCCTGTTCCTAATAAAACGTACCAGCAGGTAAAAAACATCCCCCCCCCACAAAACCCAAATTCACTGAGAAGATAGCAGCTCCTAGAGGCCCCCTGGATCGCCGGTCAATAGCAACAGCTTGCGGATAACTGACAGCCGTGTGGTTGGCTACCAGAAATCCCCCTGCTCACTCAATCGATAGAAAATGCAGTATCTGTGCTCGGTTCGCCGTTGAAGCCAACCATTTCTTCACATCGACTGCCTTTTCTGCGTCAGCATGACCAACCAGCCGTGTGAGCCTTTCAACACGGTCCAGTTCGGTTCGCTCCATGCGAACCCGCCGCTGCCACTGATCAGAAAAAACAGCCGGCAGCTTCTGGGCCAGCTCGAGCGCCTTTAGGGTGCTCCATTCTCCACCGTCCAGCCAGGCTTCATCGCAGTTGCCACACAGATCAAGCCGCGTGCCCACTGAGCCGGCAATTGAATACTTGGTCATGATCCGGCTGCATTTTGGGCAACACAGTGCCGCCTTTGCGTCCTGCTCATCGGATAGCTCATTGGTGGTCTGTTCGGGAGATGGCAGCGTCGCCCTCTCTGCCCAGTCACGGTAGTACAACAAAGAAAGAAGCGCTCCATCACACGCCGGACACCCCATCGCAGGCAGCCCCTCTTCCAGCTTTGCGGGCTTGAGCACCTCATTTCTACACTTTGGACAATGCACTCGACCTCCAAATTTTATGACATTTAGTTCAGCAGCCAGGGCAGAATGAGTGCTGGCAGCGTTATGCTGCTCTGCCAGCCAACTCAACTCCCACTTAGCACAACCGCTATAACAGACCGCGCCCAATCCATCTCAAAGTACTTTCGTCCCACGCTTCCAGAAGAACTTGCGGCCGAAACGGTAGTTGTCGCCTTCCACGTTCAGAACAAACACTTCGCCCGGCAGGGAAACGGTATCCACAATGCGTTGAGCAAGCGCCTTGGTCCTTTTGCGATTGCGCAGCCCCCACCACGGCGTGCAGCAGTAGCCGAGAACATAAAGCGGGTGCTCGGGAAAAGCCTCCAGCCGTTTGCGCAAGAGATAAACCCGAGTCAGCCCACGAATACCCTTCAGTTGCGCACGTAGCGTCGCGAGCTGTTCAGCATCCAGCCCATGCGGATCAAGCTTGTCCTTCAAGGTAATCTGCGCACGTTCGGCTTGCGCGCATTGAAGCAGGTGGTGGCGCTCAACAAGCTTCGCGTGCCATTCATGGGCCTGCTGCTCCTGCCCAATGCCCCAGTAGTAGTCACGAAGCAGTTCGTATCCGTTGAGCCGTGCGTCGTCATCCAGTTCGATAGCCCGCTTAACCAGCGCCACGCCGTCAGGGTCGTTCCGCTGCAGCAACCGCGCGCCCAAGGCATAACAAGGTATGGGATGATCAGGCGAGGCTTTCTGCAGCGCGCGAAACATTGGCAGTGCCGCATCGGCGCCGTCGCCAAACTCCTCGGTCAGGCACGCATGTTCATACTGCCGCTGATCCGTCAGTTCAACGCCACTGGCAATCTCCGCCGCCAACTCGGCCAAGCGCGCACGCCCTTTTTCGGCAGTCTGGTAGCGCTCCTCCCAGGCAGGCAGGATGCTCTGCTCCCAGCGTGAATCAAGCTCCCCGGTCACAACCGAAAGCGAGTCCCCCAGCAATTTGTCCGCCCTGTCCTGCTCGGCAGGCAGACTCAGCTGTGGCGCTTGATCAAGCGCTTTCAGGCGGTCAGCAAGCGCCGGATGCGTATCTTCCGAACTGGTTTTGCGGTCAAGGGCTAGCGACACCCACTCCTGAACGGGTTGATCTTCCAACCCCACAGAAACCTTGTCGGCAAGGCTGCCATACGGGGCAAAAGCAGGACGCGGCAAGTCGCTGGCACTCCGGTGGATATCGGCCCAATAGCGCTCATCCAGATAGCGACCAACAACGTTAACCGCCGTCAGCGCTTCAGCGATGGAAGAAGGCGATGTCAGGCGCGCTGCCGCAGCATCGGCCTCGTATTCGTTCGCCCGAGCCAGCGGAAACGAATACGCCGTGAAATAAGGCACGTACCAATTGAAAAAGCGGCGAAACAGAAAGGTACCGAAACGACCTTCGGAGGTAAGCGAGGACATCAGCGTATGCCAACTGAGACGCAACCGGTAGATCCAGTTGGAAACCCGGCCGTGGCCGCCAGCCAGATGGCCAAATTCATGGGCAAGCACGGCCCTGAATTGCTCCACACTGAGGGTTTTCATCAGCGGCAGGCCAATCACAAGATAGTTGCGATGCCAGCCGAAGATCCCCAATCGCGGGGTCTGTACTACGCAGGCATTGAAGTCATGGGTCACTAGCACCCGGTGAAACCGGGGCGCCTTAAGGCGTCTACGCAGATCATCGATCATCGCAAACAGAGCGGGGGCTTCTTTCCGGGTCAGCCGTCGCCCCTCTGGCGCCTCAAGTTTCACCCAGAGTGCCTTGAGCACTGCCCAGATGAGAATAAGCAACGGAATTGCCAGCTTCAGGCCGATACCTTTGAGGACCGCCAGCGACAGCAAGGTCATCAGCAGCAACCCGATCAACATAAAGGTAATGTAGCCATATCCCAGCAGCGCCAGCATCAGCACGCGCATCTTGTACAGCAAAGGGCGGCTCACCGCCTGACTTTCAAGGCGCGCAACCAGCGCGTCAAACTCGTCGTTGGTCATGTCCATTGACACCGTTTTGTTGTTCCGACAGCAAAGATACCGGTAACTGACTGGCTGAGAAAACTACCTTTTCCCGCGAGTCGGAGTAAAGCAAGGCATAGCAGAGGCTCCGCTGGTACAGCACATCGAGCGTAGCGGCGTCCTGGCGGCGAGCTACAGCGCTTGGTTAAACCCGCTCACTCAGTGCCAGCTTAAACCCAAGTGCCGCGAAGCTGGTTGCAAAAATTCTCTGGATAACAACACCAGCTCTATCAGATTTCATAATGTAGGCAGCAAACAAGCTCGATAAAAAACCATACATAACAAAAATAACAAAAGTCATTAGCATAAATACCGCGCCCAATAAAAGCATGCTATTCAACGCATTCTCCGCCGCACCAGGAACAAATTGAGGAAGGAACGCCAAAAAGAAAATTGATAACTTGGGGTTCAATATATTCAAAAGAAAACCTTTGACAGCGATACTTGAAAAGCCGCCGCTCGCGCCCCCTTCAGCAACCTGCAGCGGCGACGGAGATCGCCACATCTGCCAAGCCAGATACAGTAAATAAACCACACCAACATACTTAACCACTTGGAACGCAACAGCACTAGTATGAAAAACTGCAGCAAGCCCCAGACTGCTCGCCAACAGCGCTGGAAGAATACCTAGAGTGCAGCCCAGTGCAGCTATAAAGCTGGCGCGTTTGCCGGAAAACAGACCAGTGGCAACAGTGTATAGGACACCGGTACCCGGAATAAGAACAACGACTAGCGACGTCAACAAAAACTCGAAAGACAGCATGATAGTTTCCTTTCAGGGCATGATCATTAGCCAAGCGTGTCTCCACACACTAGCCCCTAGGTTTCTGGACCCTTAGCAAATAACTCGTGTACCGCTGCCCAAACATTTCACTCTCGTAAACACGAGACGCCATTTTCTTGAGAAATTTGTATTCAGGGCGCGTATTGAATAAATGAAGCGCAACCTCTCTGTGCCCCAGCTCAGACGCCCATTCCATCACATCCTTGAATACAGCAACCCCGATCCCCCAGAACAATGGATCCAACACAATCGCCAGCTCATAGCCACCGTTTTCGTACTGAATACCACACCAACCCGCGACGTCACCGTCAACCTTGATCCCTCTAACCTTACAGCCAGCCGTCATATCCACATCTACCTTAGAGGCAATCCAGGCCTCTAAGGTAGCCTCATCAAATGCGTCGTGAGAAACAAGATGCTTGCGAACCCTTTCCTTGTTCACAACGTCAAGCAGCTGCGTACGATTCAGCTCCTGAAAGGCGATGTACTCAACACCACTCATAACTTAGCCCTAGTCATAATCTAGCTCCCGCAATTGCAGCATATGAGAGGTACTGCAAGTGATCTCTCTGGCAGCCTACGAGGGCGTTGCGGCACTCCAGTGATCAATAGTGATGTGCCGTGGCTGTTCACGCACTCGTTGCAGCCAGGCGACTACTGCCGGGTACTGCGACAACTCAAAGCCGCCCTCTCCTGCTACATGCGTGTATGCATAGAGAGCGATATCGGCGATGGAGTAACGCTCACTGACGAAAAAAGTATGACTCGCCAGATGCTGATTCATTACAGCCAGGGCCTGATTTCCTGCACGCTGCTTTTGCGTCAGTAACTCCGTATTGAAAGGCGTT
>NZ_PPSK01000041.1 GCF_002903165.1 Halopseudomonas oceani | reverse complement strand
ACTACGCGGCCCTTCGGGTTCACTGCGTTGCTGGGTCTGACGGGGAGACCTCGCCGGCCACCCAAAAACTCGGCGCTTCGCGCCTCAGACATCCTACGGCTCTTTTTCCCGCCAGCCCTGCGCTACTCGCCCGCGTAAACGGGATTGAGTCCGTGCATTCATCACGATTGCAGGCAATCTGTTCGCCACCCCCAAGATCGTTCCCACGCTCCGCGTGGGAATGCCTGCCGGACGCTCCGCGTCCGCCTCGGCGGTAGCCAAGAACACCAAAACCAATTAAACCTCGATCTAACATCGCACCTCGCTCTTTACTCCATAGACCGATCGGTCTATAACTAGCGCCATGAGCAAAGAAGATAGCCGCCATATCCTCGTCAAAACCATGCAGAATGCCCTGCAAAGCAAGGGACTGCATGGCGTTGGCCTGACTGAGATTCTGAAAACTGCGGGGTTGCCGAAGGGCAGCCTGTACTACCACTTTCCCGGCGGCAAGGAAGAGTTGGCGCTGGCCGCCATTGCCAACGCCGAGCAGGAGATGACGCGGTTTCTGGAGCAGATGTTTGCGCGCTTCGACGACCCGCTGGAAGCGCTCGCGGCCTGGATCGACAGCGCGCTGCAGCGCATCGCCGCCAGTCGTTTCAAGCTCGGCTGCCCGCTGGCCGCCGCCGCGCTCGACTGCTCTCCCGACGACACCGACCTGCTGCTGGCCCTCAACGGCGCCTTCGCCACCCTGCGCGACCTGCTGACTAGACAGATCAGCCGCGCCGGTTTCCCCACCGAGGCCGCTGCCGACCTAGCCGTGCTGGTGCTGACCAGTTACGAGGGCGGTCTGATGATGGCCCGCGCTGCCGGCAGTACCGAACCGCTCGAACGCGCCTTCCGCGCCCTGCTCAGCCACGTTCGCCTGCAACAAAAGGAGTTTGCCAATGGCCACTGAATCGCTCGCCCCGCAAGGCCTGACCCTGACCGCCGCCGATGGCTACCAGCTCGCCGCCACCCTGTACCCGGCCAGCGAACCACGCGGGCAGATTCTGGTCGGCAGCGCCACCGGTGTGCCGCAGGGCTTCTACCGACGCTTTGCCGAGTTTGCCGCCAGCAACGGCTTCACTACGCTAACCCTCGATTACCGCGGTATCGGCGCCTCGGCCCCAGCCAGCCTCAAGGGCTTCGAGATGGACTATCTGGACTGGGCCGACAAGGACCTCGCCGCCGGCGTCGACTATCTCGGCCAGCAGGATCTGCCACTGTATCTGGTCGGCCATTCGTTCGGCGGCCACGCCTTCGGCCTGCTGCCCAACCGCGATGCGATCCACGCCGTCTACACCTTCGGCACCGGTGCTGGCTGGCACGGCTGGATGCCCACAGGCGAGCGCCGCAAGGTGCAGTTCATGTGGAATCTGGTGCTGCCGCTGATCGTCGCCATTAAGGGCTATCAAGCCTGGAACTGGCTGGGCCTCGGCGAAGACCTGCCCAAGGGCGTGTACCGCGACTGGAAGCGCTGGTGCCGCTATCCGCGCTACTTTTTTGAAGACCCGAAGATGGCCTGGCTGAACGAGCACTTTGCCGCCGTGCGCACACCGATTGTCGGCGCCGTTTCGCTCGACGACCTGTGGGCTGGCCCGGACTCGCGCGACGCCTTTATGAGCGCCTTCAGCGGCGCTGCTTACCAACCGCTGGATATCGACCCCAAGGCCCTCAGCCTCAAGCCGCTGGGCCACATGGGTTACTTCCGCCCCTACGCCGAACCGCTCTGGCGCGATGCGCTAGAGTGGTTCGCCAGCCAACCCCAGGCTGCCGCTGCAGCCTGACCCATTCAAGGACCCTGTAATGAACCCGAAAGACATGACCGGCCTGCAGATCCTGCAAGCTGTCGCCAACGGCCTGCTGCCCCTGGCACCGATTTCCAAGACCATTCCGATGCAGGTCAAGCTGGCCGAAGAGGGCCGAGTGGTGTTTGAAGCCACCGCCAACGAAAGCCATACCAACCCGCTCGGCGGCGTGCATGGCGGCTTTGCTGCCACCGTCATGGACTCGGTCACCGGCTGCGCTGCACACACCACCCTGGGCGTAGGCGAAGGCTACGGCACCATCGAACTGAACGTGAAGATGTGCAAACCGGTGCCCTTCAACAAAACGCTGATCGCCGAAGGCAAGGTCATCAACAAGACCCGACGCCTGATCATCAGCGAAGGGTATCTGCGCGATGAAACCGGCTCGCTGTATGCCTACGCCACAGCGACCAATATGATTCTCAGCTAGGAGCGGCAAGCGGCAAGCGGCAAGCGGCAAGCGGCAAGCGGCAAGCGGCAAGCGGCAAGGATGGTGTCGTCGCAAGGGCCGAGCTTCAACTCGGCCGCACGAATAGACATCAGACATCCGGATGCTAAAGGCATTTCGTGCCACCACCTGATGTTGGAGTGTGCACTGATTGTCGTCCCGTTTACGCGGGCGAGTAGCGCCGGCTTGGCGGGAAAAAGAGCGGCAGCATGTCTGAGGCTCGAAGAGCCGAGTTCTGCCGATCCCCGCCAAGCCGAGCAACGCAGCAAACCCGAAGGGCTCGCCGTAAAAGGCGAAAGGCTGACTCGGCAGCAGCTCCATCCAAGAACCGGCCACCAATCAACCCGTCACACCCCCGGCAGCACCTTCAACAGCGTCAGCAACTCACGCGCCGCCTTCTCGGATGACGCCGGGTTCTGCCCGGTGACCAACAAGCCATCGACGAGCACATACTCGCCCCAGTCCTCACCTTTGCTGTAAACGCCCCCCTTTTCCTTCAGCGCGTCTTCCAGCAGGAAGGGCACTACCTCGCTGAGGCCAACGCCGTCTTCCTCAGAGTTGGAGAACCCGGTCACCCGCTTGGCGCCAACCAACGCCTCGCCGTCCTTACCCTTGGCGTTAACCAATGCCGCCGGTGCATGGCACACCGCGCCGATGGGCTTGTCCGCCTTGGCAAAGGCATTGAGCAGCGCCAATGAGTCGGCGTCGTCATGCAGATCCCACATCGGGCCGTGGCCGCCGGGATAAAACACCGCATCGAAGTCGTCTGCCGAAACCTCACTCAGTTTCACCGTCTGCGCCAACTGCGCCTGAGCGGCGTTGTCGGCGTCAAAACGTTTGGTCGCCTCGGTCTGCGCATCCGGCTCGGCGCTCTTGGGGTCCAGTGGCGGCTGGCCGCCCTTGGGCGAGGCCAGGGTGATTTCGGCACCGGCATCGCGCAGCACGTAATAGGGCGCTGCAAACTCCTCCAACCAGAAGCCGGTTTTATGGCCAGTGTCGCCAAGCTTGTCGTGTGAGGTGAGAACCATGAGAATCTTCATATCGCTCCTCTCTACAATCGATGAACCAACGGCTGTGAGGCGAACGCGCGCCATACAGCATGAATACACAGTAAATCCGGCAGCAATCGACGCAAATGGTTCAGTCTCGCCGCGCCGGTGACAGCACAGGACAACCAGCAACCATGCAGCCGCTACAACTCAACTGCGACATGGGCGAAAGCTTCGGTGCCTGGACCATGGGCATGGACGAAGCCGTCATGCCGCATGTGCACAGCGCCAACATCGCCTGCGGCTTTCACGCCTCCGACCCGTCCACCATGCGCCGCACCGTCGCACTGGCAGTGCAGCACGGCGTGCGTATCGGCGCCCATCCGGCCTACCCGGATCTGGTCGGCTTTGGCCGCCGCTCGATGGCCTGTTCCGCGCAGGAAGTGGAAGACCTGCTGCTCTACCAGCTCGGCGCACTGGACAGTATCTGCCGCGCCGAAGGCGTCACCCTCAGCTACGTCAAACCCCACGGCGCGCTCTACAACGACATGATGAAGCAGCCCGCGCTGCTCACAGCAGTGATGCGCGCCGTCACCCGTTTCAACCCGCAATTGCCGCTTATGCTGCTGGCCCGCCGCGACAACCGCGAAGCCGAACAACTGGCCGCGGAGCAGGGCATCGGCCTGCTGTTTGAAGCCTTCGCCGACCGTGGCTATGACCCGGACGGCTACCTGCTGCCGCGCAACCAGCCCGGCGCCGTCCATCAGGACCCGGAGCGCATTCTGGCCCAGGCACTGAGCTTTGCCCGGGGCGAGCCGATCAGCGCCAGCGACGGCAGCCAGCTGACCCTGCGCGCCGACAGCCTCTGCGTGCACGGCGACAACGCCGAATCGGTCGCCGTGGTCGCCCGCATCCGCGCCGCACTGGACGCGCTGTGAACCTGCGCATCGAGAGCGCAGCCATCGACAGTCTGATGGTGCGGCTGTTTGATCAGATCGACGAGGCCAACATGCCCTGGCTGATCGCCGCCGCAGAAAACCTGCGCGCAGCCTTCGGCGCGCAGCTGATCGATCTGGTGCCGTCCTACACCACCTTGCTGCTGCACTACGACCTGCACGCCCTGAGCGAAGCAGAGGCCATCGCGCTGATCCACAGCAGCCTGCACAACCTGCAGCCGCTGACGAATGAGACCGGCACCCTGCACGCCATCCCGGTCTGGTATCACGAAAGCGTCGGCCCCGAACTGACCAGCATCGCCCAACGGGCCGGGCTCAGCCCCGAGCAGGTCATCGAGCAGCATTGCAGCCGCGACTACCCGGTGTTCACCCTCGGCTTCGCGCCCGGGTTTGCTTACATGGGGCTGGTGGATGAAGCGCTTGCGTCCGCCCGCCTCGCTACCCCGCGCCAGCGCGTGCCCAAGGGCAGCGTCGGTATCGCCGAACGCCAAACCGCCATTTACCCACTGACCTCACCCGGCGGCTGGAACCTGATCGGCCGCTGCCCGCTGACCCTGTTCAGCGCCGAGCGCGGCAGCCTGCTGCAACCCGGCGACCGGGTGCGCTTTGTCTCCATCGACCACGCCGAATTTATCCGCCTGGGCGGGGACGACACAGCGATGGAGGCCAGCGCATGATCGAGCTGCTGGTCGAACACAGCCTCGGCTTTGCCCAACTGCAAGACGGCGGCCGCTTCGGCGTGCGCCATCTGGGCATCACCCAGGGCGGTGCGCTGGACTGGGTCGCCATGCAGCAGGCCAACTGGCTGCTCGGCAACACCGCCGATGCTGCCGTGATCGAAATCCCCCTTGGCGGCGTGCAACTGCGCGCACAAGCCAGCGGCTGGCTGGCGCTGACCGGCGCCGACCTGGACGCGAAACTCGACGACCAACCACTGACACCCGGTCAGGCATTTCAGCTGCACCACGGCCAGACCCTGCGGTTCAACAGCCCCAAGCGCGGCGTACGCGCCTACCTCGCCACCCCCGGCGGCTTTGCCGCAGAACCGGTCATGGGCGCCGTCGCCACCGTCATGCGCGAACACCTTGGCGGCTTGCACGGCAATGGCCGCGGCCTGCACAACGGCGACCGCCTGCAGGGCAAGGCCAGCGATGCCGAACCGCGCACTCTGCCCGCAGACGCACTCTGGTATCCGGGTGACGAAGTCGTGCTCGACCTGATCCCCGGCGCACAAATCGCCAGCTTCGCCGGTGCCAGCCTGTTCGCCGCCTTCAACCAGAGCTGGACCCTCGACCAGCGCGCCGACCGCATGGGCATGCGCCTCACCGGCCCCGCGCTGCGCTACCAGAGCCAGGCCCTGATCTCCGAAGGCATCCCCCTCGGCGCCGTCCAGGTGCCGCCAGACGGGCAACCGATCATCCTCATGAACGACCGCCAGACTATCGGCGGCTATCCCCGGCTGGGAGCGGTGACGCCGCTGGCGCTGGCGCGGTTGGCGCAATGTGCGCCGGGGCAGAAGGTGAGGTTGCGGGTGGTGAGTCAGGAGGTTGCGCGCAGGGAGTTACTTGCGGCGATAAAGGCGCTGGCGACGCAGGGGCAGCCCACCCCGTAGGGGCACGGCATGCCGTGCCCGTGCTGCTTTCATCACCGCACCATTGCTCGACTGATCGTTCCCACGCTCTGCGTGGGAATGCCTGTCAGGACGCTCCGCGTCCGGCTTTGGTCGTTACTAACTCTTCAGGTCACCATTTCGCCTTCCCGGCGAGCCAAGGGGGGCTGCTTGCCCAGCCCCCCTTAGCAATCCCCCGGGGCACCCGGCTACGCGGCCCTTCGGGTTCGCTGCGTTGCTCGGGCTGGCGGGGAGTCATAAAACTCGGCTCTTCGAGCCTCAGACATCCTATGACTCTTTTTCCCGCCAGCCCTGCGCTACTCGCCCGCGTAAACGGGGATGGGGTCCGTGCATTCGCCACGTTCGCAGTCGTAGGGTGAACAAAAGCGCAGCGTTATGCACCAGCCATCGTCCCACGCTCCTACACCACTCACACCGTCAACCACCCCACCAACCGCCGCACCCATGGCGCCACCAGCGTCACCGTCGGAAACGCCACCGGCCAGGTCAGCGCGCAGCTTCTGAGCCACGCCGCAACAAAGTGCTCGTCAAAGCCCTGGGTGACCGCAATCACAAAGGCCGACACCAAGGTCACCATAATCGCCGACAGCAACGCGCCAAACACAATCGGGGCAAAACGCGCAGGAATAGCCATGTCAGACTCCTTTAACAGCATTGAGAACCAGTGCTGAGCCATACAGGCCCAAACCAAACGCGCTATGGGTGATCAGGCTCTGCAAGCGCGCGGCATTGGGGCGTGGCGTGCGACTCGCGGCAATGCCTGCGCCCATGCCGGGCTGCATCAGCAGAAAGGGCGCCGCCACCGTCACGATGCCCCAAGCCAATGCAGGCAATAGCGTTGGCTGACGAAGCCATTCAGCCCCGCATATCGCCACCAGCAACAGCGCAAACACCACCCCAATCAGGTAATGCGCGCCCCAGCCAAGCAGCCGCTCCGCAGGCACCGGTGAAGCCGCAGCGATGCGCTCATGCCGAAAGCGCCCCTGCTTCATATGCCCCAACCAACGCCCCACCAACCCATAGTCCGCTGGCGGAATCCCCAGCAGCTGTTTACGCACCAGCCCCCAGCCGTCCATCACCAGCGTTGCGCCAATTCCGATGATCACCGCGCTCCATAAATCATTCATTTTCTGCCTCCTGTGAGTTGCCCTGGACGGGCAGAAAATGCACGATGCCACTTAAAGTCGACTTGAAGTCAAGGGCGTACCAATGGACATTAGCGAGGTCTCGAAAGCCTCCGGCCTGCCAGCCTCCACACTGCGTTATTACGAACAGAAGGGCCTGATCAAATCGATTGGCAGACGCGGCCTGCGCCGGGCATTTAACCCGCGCGTGGTGCAGCAACTGGCACTGATCGCACTGGGTCGCGCGGCGGGGTTTTCACTGGATGAGATTGCGCAGATGTTCTCGCCAGACGGCCGCCCAGAGATTGATCGCGAACAGCTGTCCAGCCGAGCCGACGCACTGGACCGCAAGATCCACCAGCTCAGCAACCTGCGCGACGGCCTACGCCACGCCGCCGCCTGTTCAGCGCCCAATCACCTGGAGTGTCCGAAGTTTTGTCGGTTGATGGATGCGGCGGCGACCGCTGCCAAGAGTAAGAAAACGCGCAAGAGCAAGGCCAAGGTGAAGCCGCCAGAGGGGGTGTGAGCGCAGCGCCAGCGTCGGCCCTGACAACTCAGGTCAACCGATACTCACACACTGTAGATACCGTCATCCTGATCAGTGTGCAAGCGCTCTGATCGGGTCGAACGGCTGACCTGATTTCAGTACGCCGTAGATGATGTGCAGCAGCTTACGCATGGCCGCGCAGACGGCCAACCGACCAGTTTTACCGCGTTCAGCCAGCCTCACTTTCATCGCTTTGATGACCGGGTTGTAGGCCATCGCCGACAGCGCTGGCATGTATAGCGCTGCGCGCAATCGGCCTGACCCGGTGCGCGAGATGGTCGACTTGCCTCGGTATATCCCAGATTCCTGCAAACGCGGATTCAGACCACAGAACGCTGCCAGCTGCCTTGCGCTGTCGAATCGCAGAGGGCTGCCCAGCTCTGCCAGCAGTGTGGCGGTGGTGCCA
>NZ_PPSK01000040.1 GCF_002903165.1 Halopseudomonas oceani | reverse complement strand
AGGTGCGGTTTGCTACGTTCGAACTTCTCTTTAGCCATCGAGAGATCCCCTATTCGTGAGAGCAATGCGCGTGTCACGCGACCATTAAATAAAAGGCAGATATTCGCATATCTGCCTTGATATTGGAGCTCATGAGCGGATTTGAACCGCTGACCTCACCCTTACCAAGGGTGTGCTCTACCAACTGAGCTACATGAGCTTACAAACCATTACATCGCCAGACTGGAGCGGGTAGCGGGAATCGAACCCGCACCATCAGCTTGGAAGGCTGAGGTTCTACCATTGAACTATACCCGCCAAGTAGCCTGACTACGCGAAATCTGGTGGAGGGGGAAGGATTCGAACCTTCGAAGGCTAAGCCGTCAGATTTACAGTCTGATCCCTTTGACCGCTCGGGAACCCCTCCGTAAAAGAGGCGCCATTTTCATCACTTGGCGACCCTCTGTCAACACTTTTTATCAGCAAAAACACTTACTTGAAGATTCTTTTTTGCGGATAGACCAAAAGCCAAAGGCTGTCAGGCCGTGAAGCGGGCGCAATTCTATGGGATGTTGCCCGCGTTGGCAACCGCTGAGCACGCCTGATATTGGTGCTGCATATCAGGGAAGTCTTCGCGCAGGCGCAGCAATAGTGTCTGCCCAACCAGCCTGCGTGCCTCCGGCGGGACTTCAACGCTAAATTGGCTGCGCAACTTCTCAACCGGCTTGATCTCGACATCGTGGCCATCCGCCTGCAGCTGAGCCTGACGCGCAGCAGCGTAGTCTTCACGACTAAACACTCCGAGGGAGATATTACCGGCGAGTGGCCCTTTGGTTATGACGAAGCTGTCTATGCCCTGCTCCTGCAGCAGCGACAGCTTGGCCAGCGCCCCAGCCGTTCCGCCCGCCACCGGCATCACCAACCAATAGTCACTACTACTGACCAGTTCGTCTTCTATTAAAGAGGCGCTGACATCCAGGGCCAGTAGCCGCTGGCGCAACTGCTCCGCCTCGCTACGATCGGCAAACACGCCAAGGCGAATACACAGCGCCGCTGGCGCACCGCCAAGCGCCTTGGCACTCGGCTCCTGCTCGCCTTCCGCTGATGGCGATGATGAGGCGCCTCCTGGTGCCTGTGACACCGGATCCAACTGCGCCGCCTGCGCAGGCATGGCCTCCAGCTCTCGGTCTGGCGCAACCCCTCCAGACTGCAACTGCCAGAGCGCATACAGAATGTTAAGCAGCAGCAGGAAGAGGAATAGCGAGCGCATCAATCGATCTCCATTGGACACGCCAAGGCAAGACCATCAAACACCAGATCATTGATGATATGGCAACTTTGCGGCAGGGCCTCTGCCATTCGCTCAGCATCTCCGCCGGTGAGGATGACGACCATTTCCTCGCCCAATGTCTGTCGCGCAACACGAAGCTGTTCCCGGACGAAACCGACGAGCATCAGATCGCAACCGAACTCCACCGCCTCAGCGGTACTTGCACCCGGCTGCGGCAGCGCCAGATCACCGCGTAACGACTGGTCATAGCGAATCAGGCGAGTGTGTCGCTTAAGACTGCCGCGTAGTAGCTTGCTACCCGGCGCGATATACCCACCCAGGTGCTGACCGGACGCATTGATGAAGTCGACGGTGACGGCAGTCCCCAGATCGATCACGACACAGGCTCGACGACAAAGGTTATAGCCGGCAACAAGTGCCAACCAGCGATCCATGCCCAGCCGGGTAAAGTCTTCATAACCATTACGCACTCCAGCCAGCTCCTTGGCGCTTCGTGCAAGCACCGGATGGAGCTTCAACCAACTGGTAAGCTGATCCATAACCACCTGGTTTTCTTCGGCGGAACGCACGCTGACCAATCTGCATCCATGAATCTCTCGCTCCTGACCACCAAGCAATCGCTGTAGCTCGACCAGGTCCGGCGCCATATCACGATCACGCACCCGGCCCTGCCGATCCAGCAGGCGCCACTTGATCAGGGTATTGCCGCAGTCCAACTCAAGAAGCATGATTCAACCTCAGACTCACTTCACCACCACTGATTTCAACGTCACCGCTTTCGGTACGTAGCAATAGCGCGCCGCGTGCATTGACCCCGCCATCAATCCCAAGCAACTCGTTACTACCTGAAATAACTTTTACCGCCTTTCCTGCCCAGGCGTTGCGAGCCATCCACTGCTGCCGAAATGGCGCAAACCCCTGCTCATGAAACAACTGCAGTGACGGTGCCAGGCGCTTGAGAAAAGTGGCGATCAGCTCGTTCCGATCAAGCGTTGCGCGCTGCCCCGAGCGATACAGCGAGACCCATGACTGATCGATGGTGGCGGCAGCATCAAGCAATACATTGACACCAACGCCAATCACCACCACCGCCTCCCCTGTCAGGTCGCCGGAAATTTCGAGCAGAATGCCCGCCAGCTTTGCCCCATCCAGCAGGACATCGTTGGGCCACTTGAGCTGGCAGCCTCGGTAGCCAGCATCTTCGAGCGCCTGCACCAGACACAAGCCTACCAACAAGCTAAGCCCCTCCAGTCCCGGCCCGCCAACCGAGACCGGCTCCGCCAAAGAGAGGTATATGTTCTGCGCAAACGGGCTGGCCCATTGCCGTCCACGGCGGCCACGCCCGGCCACCTGCTGCTCAGCCAAGACAATCAACGGGCGTGCCTGACCCGGGGCCTGCACACGCTGAGCCTGCGCGTTAGTCGAATCGACCTGCTGATAAACCAGCCATTGCCAGCGGCTGGCAAGCTCCGCCGGCAGCCGCGACCGGATCAGCTCGGCATCCAGCAGTCCGGCGCCGGGCGGCAACCTGTAGCCCTTGCCGCGCACCCGCTGCAACGGATAGCCGTCGTCCTCAAGCCGCTTCAGCGACTTCCAAACCGCCGCCCGGCTGACGCCCAGGGCCTCACCTAGCGCCTCCCCGGAATGGAAGCGCCCGTCGGCTAGCAATGCAAGTATCTCGCTGAGCATGGTTGGCTGCACCTGTGGCAATGGACGGCACATGATACCGTCGGTAGCCGACCCCCGCTATCCTCAAGGCCTGCGCGACCAGAACGAACGCCGCAACTCCTCGTGCGCATCCGCCCGACTGATGCCGACATCCTTAAGCTCAGCCCCCGTCATGGCTGCCAGCAAGCTGCGCTCATATCGCCAGCGCCGCCAACGACCAACCAGACGCCAAGCCCTTCCAGCCAACCGACCAACCCGGCTGTTTGCAACAGAATGAGTAAACATCGACACACCTCCAGTTCGCACTGGAGAAATTGTCATCAACGCAATAACATCAATCCAACAAATGATTTTTATGCAAAACATGCAGGAGGCTGATAGTTGGCCAGTTACCCGACCATCGATAGCGAACTACTTCGCACCTTCGTTGCTATCGCCGACCAAGGCGGCTACACCCGAGCGGCCGAGCAGGTCAATCGCACCCAGTCGGCAGTGAGCATGCAGATGAAGCGGCTGGAAGAGGATGTGGTACAACGCAGCCTGTTTCAGCGCAATGGTCGCCAGATGCTGCTTACCGCCGAAGGCGAGCTGCTGCTCGGCTACGCCCGCCGCATACTGAGACTACAAGGCGAGGCGCTCAACAGCCTCCGCGCGCCCCATATGGTCGGCCTTGTGCGCATCGGCACTCCCGATGATTACGTTACCCGTTTTCTGCCTGGCGTACTCGCCCGCTTTGCCCAGGCTTTCCCTCTGGTACAGGTGGAGATGCACTGCGAGCCGTCATTTCAGCTACTTCAGCGCCAGGATCTCGACCTGACCATTGTGACCCGGGAGCCGGGAAAGGAAATCGGCCAACTGCTGCGTCAGGAGGAAGTGGTGTGGGCCCAAGCTGAAAACGCCATGCTGCACGAGCGCCCGACGCTGCCGCTGGCAATGTTCAACGCGGACTGTTTCTGCCGCAACTGGGCCTGCAATGCACTCGACACCATGAGCCGTGATTACCGGGTCGCCTACAGCAGCCCAAGCCTCTCGGCCATTTTCGCCGTGGTCGGCGCAGGCTTGGCGGTCACCGCTCAGTTGCGTAGCCTTATCCCCACTGAAATGCGCATCATCGGAAAGGAAGAAGGACTTCCGGACATGCCCATGGCAAGCATCGTCCTGCTTCGCAACCCTCGCAGCCAGTCACCCGTTACCGAGTGCCTTGCTGAGCATATCGCCGACGGCTTCCGCCAGCACTAGCCCCAGTAGAAGGTACTGGGGCTGGTGACATCCGGGCGGAACAAGTGGCCGACGTCCGGTACCGCGAAGCAACGATCACCTCGCTGTGGCTGCCATCCATTGTATTCCGCATGAGTGATGCCGACCTCCCAAAGCTGAGGGGCGTCCCAGCCGCAGGGACGCAATTCAAGGCGAACTTCAGCGCCCACCAGACTGATCGATTCAACCTGCAGCGGTAAATTCGCGTGCTCAACCGGATGCAGCTGCAGACGCACCTCGTGGGGCCGTAGATACAGCTGCGCTGCGCCACCAACAACCGCCTCGGGCAGATCCACCCAAGCCTGCCCCTGACTGAGACGCTGACCGGCCAGATCACCAGCGATGACATTCACGTGACCAAGAAAGTCAAACACGAACTGGCTTTCAGGTCGGGCATACAACGCCTGAGGCTGATCGACCTGCTCAATCTGCCCTGCACTCATGACGACGACCCGGTCAGACAACTCCAGCGCCTCTTCCTGATCATGGGTGACGAACACGCTGGTGAAATTCAGCTCATCATGCAGATTCCGCAGCCACCGACGCAGATCCTTGCGCACCTTCGCATCCAAGGCACCGAAGGGTTCATCCAGCAACAATATCTGCGGCTGCATGGCGAGGGCTCGGGCAAGGGCGATTCGTTGTTTTTGTCCACCCGACAGCTGAGCAGGATAACGCTCGGCCAGATGGGACAGCTGCACCATCTCCAGTAGCTCACCAACCCGCTTGCGGATTTCCGGCGCAGAAGGACGCTGACGACGCGGCAACACCTCCAGCCCGAAGGCAACATTCTGAGCAACCGTCATGTGGCGGAACAGCGCATAGTGCTGAAAGACGAACCCGACTTTACGCTCGCGCACATGCAGACCAGTAACATCATCGCCGTGAAACAGGATACGACCCGCGTTGGCGCTTTCGAGCCCGGCGATAATCCGCAGTAACGTCGTCTTGCCTGAACCGGACGGCCCCAACAAACCGACCAGTTCGCCGTCTGGAATATCCAGGGAGATGTCGCGTAGCGCACTAAATGCGCCAAAGGATTTATCGATGTTTTCTAGAGTAATACTCATCAGTGTGAATCCACCTGTACCGCCGGCGTCGCCTGCAGGCGAGCCTGACGCCATTCGATCATGCTTTTGACCAACAGCGTCAGCAGCGCTATGCCGGCCAGCAGCGAAGCGCTGGTGAATGCCCCCACTGCGTTGTAGTCTTGATACAGAAGCTCAACATGCAAAGGTAGCGTGTTGGTTTCGCCGCGGATGTTGCCGGAGACGACCGACACCGCGCCAAATTCACCGACTGCACGGGCATTGGTCAATACAACGCCATATATCAGCGCCCACTGGATGTTTGGCAAGCTAACCCGCCGGAACAGTTGCCAGCCACTAGCCCCCAACACAACACCCGCTTCTTCCTCCTCGCGCCCCTGTTGCTGCATCAATGGGATCAGCTCACGCGCGACAAACGGGCATGTCACGAATACAGTGACCATGACAATCCCCGGCCAGGCAAACATCAACTGGATGTCGTAATCCATCAGCCAGCCACCGAGCCAGCCGTTGCTGCCATAAAGCAACAGATAGAGCAGACCAGCGACAACCGGCGACACCGCAAAGGGAATGTCAATCAGAGTAATAAGGGCTTTGCGCCCGGGAAACTCGAAACGGGTAACCAGCCACGCCAGGAAGATGCCGAACCCCAGATTGATCGGTACCGTCAGCGCGGCGACAAGCAACGTCAGACCAATCGCGCTCAGCGTGTACTCATCCACCAAATTGGCCCAGTAGGTTTCAACGCCGGCGGAAAGCGCCTGCACAAAAATAATGGCCAGCGGCACAACCAGCACCAGACTGACGATCACTAGCGCCAGACTAATCAGTAGCCACTTCACCCACGCCTGATCTGCGATGCGCAGCCGCGCCTGCCTATGCATATCGACGCCTCACCGACCGTGCAGCCGACGCAGATAGCGCGCCTGCCAGATATTGATGGAAAACAGCAGCACCAATGATGCAATCAACACAACAGAGGCAATCGCACTGGCCGCAGCGTAATCGAATTCCTGCAAGCGGATGAAGATCATCAGACTGGTAATCTCGCTGACGTAGGGCATATTCCCTGCCATGAAAATCACCGCACCAAATTCACCCAAACTACGGGTAAATGACAGTGCAGCGCCGGTCATTAGCGCCGGCCACAGGGCAGGGAAAACAACACGGCGAAACACGGTGAGATCGGAAGCGCCCATGGTCACGGCAGCCTCTTCGTCTTCCGGCGCCAAATCCTCAAGCACCGGCTGAACGGTTCGAACCACAAACGGCAAACTGGTAAAGGCCATCGCAACAATGATCCCCAGTGGCGTAAACGCGACCTTGATGCCCAGCACGGCCAGCAACTGACCGTACCAGCCATTCTCGGCAAACAGCGCTGCGAGGGTAATACCGGCAACAGCGGTGGGGAGAGCAAACGGCAAGTCAATCAACGCATCGATGATGCGCTTGCCCGGAAACTCGTAGCGCACCAGCACCCACGCCAGCAACAGCCCAACAAAGCCGTTGAACAGCGAAGCAAAGAAGGCGGCCCAAAGCGTTACTTTGTAGGAAGCCACCACACGCTCATCTGTGATGACAGCCCAGTACTGTGACCAGGACATATCCGCTGTTTGTACAATCAGCCCCGTCACCGGCAACAACAACACCAGACTGACGAACAGCAGAGAGATACCCATACTGAGCGCAAACCCAGGCAGCACGCGCTTACCAGGGCTTGCATTGAACAGCGACCAACCACCAGAACGTGGACTCATATTGCTCATTTAGCGGCGCTGCAACTGATCCAGCTTCCCGCCACTGGCAAAGTGAACAGTCATGGCGGTTTCCCAGTCGCCTGTGATCTGCTCAATCGGCAGCAGTTCCAACTCAGGGAAACGATCAGCAAACTCTGCCTTTACTGCGTCATCGTGGACACGGTAATTGAAGCCGGCGATCAGGCGTTGAGCGTCTTCGCTGTAGAGGTATTGCAGATACGCCCTAGCGACATCAGCAGTGCCGTTGCGCTCGACATTGCGATCAATCCAGGTAACCGGAAACTCGGCAAGGAAGCTGACTTTCGGCACCACAACCTGATATTCGCCCGGCGGATACTGGGCAGCAATGTTGTTGACCTCAGACTCGAATGTGAGCAGCACATCACCGATTCCGCGCTCTATAAAGGTAGTGGTCGCTCCGCGTCCGCCAGTATCAAATACCGCGACGTTGCCGAGGAAATGACGGAGAAAGTCATCAATAGCGGTCTGGTCTTCACCGTAGGCCTTCTGCGCGTATCCCAACGCAGCGAGATAAGTGTAGCGACCATTGCCCGACGTCTTAGGGTTAGGCAGGACAGAACTCACGTCATCGCGTACCAGATCATCCCAGTTCTGAATGTTCTTGGGATTCCCCTTTCGGACTAGGAATGCCATCGTGGAGTAATACGGCGAAGAGGCGTTCGGCAGGCGATCACGCCAGTCAGCAGGAATAAGGTTGCCGCGCTGATGGAGAATATCTACATCAGTAACCTGATTGTAAGTCACGACGTCGGCACGCAAGCCCTGAATAATAGCCTGTGCCTGTTTCGACGAGCCACCGTGAGACTGCTTGATCTCGACAGTCTTGCCACTCTCTTCCTGCCAGTGTTTGGCAAAAAGCTCGTTATACGATGCAAACAGCTCACGGGCGATATCGTACGAAGAGTTGAGAATTTCCTGATCCGCAGCCTGTGCATTCCCCATTCCGAGACTGCCGGAAATAGCGAAGGCAACGGCCAACCGTCTGATCAACTTGCTGGGAGACTGGAACATCGAATCCTCCGAACGCGCCAAGCGCCTGACTGAATAGGGCGACCAGATTACAGGGCAGGAAAACTTAGAACAACAAGCGGTTTAGACGGATTTGCTTATTCCTTCTAACGCTAAGACATAAGCCTTACCGCAACCCAAGTACGCTATCCGACGCACCGCACGACCGGCCAAGGCGGGCCATTTTCCGCGCGCACAAAGAAGAACACCCCGACCATATCTGATCGGGGTGTTCGGTATAGGCGCTTGACGATGACCTACTCTCACATGGGGAAGCCCCACACTACCATCGGCGATGCATCGTTTCACTTCTGAGTTCGGGATGGGATCAGGTGGTTCCAATGCTCTATAGTCGTCAAGCAATTTGTTGCTGCCCGCTGGGCGTGCAGCTTAAAAAGCTTGGATCTGTGACAGAAGCTAAGGTA
>NZ_PPSK01000039.1 GCF_002903165.1 Halopseudomonas oceani | reverse complement strand
AGCCCGCTTGGCGGTAACCGACTTGGTCGCCTCGGTGGCCGTTGGGCGGTCGGTCAGATCCACATCGGTAAAGCTGATCGAGCCGCTGTCAGTCAGGTCGCTGCTGCCATCGGTGATCTCGCCGGTCACATCACCCGCACTGACCTCTGGCACATCGTTGCTGCCGGTCAGGGTGACGGTCACGTCCTGGGTAGCTGTGCCGCCCTGGCCGTCATCTACGGTAATGGTAAAGACCGCCGTGACCACTTCACCTTCGGCCAGAAACGCTAGGTCGCTGGCATCGATGTCGTAGGTCCAGTCGATGGTGCCGTCATTATCATTGCCCGCCGCCGGGCTGATGCTGAAGGCATTCTCAATTGCCGCTTGCTGCTCGGCCGTCAGCGGCAGACTGGTGGTGCCATCAGCCTGCTTGGCGGTAACCGACTTGGTCGCCTCGGTCGCCGTCGGACGATCAGACGGGTCTGCGTCAGCAAAGGTGATGGAGCCAGTATCTGTCAGCGGGCCGCCACCATCGATAGCGCCATCGGTATCGACGCCAGTGACGACCGGCGCGTCGTTTACTCCGTTGATGGTGATATCGAGCGTGGCCGCTTCCAAAGTGCCAAACCCGGCACCACCATACTCGACGATGTAACCGCTAATGGCACCATTATCGAATGCATAATCGTTCCAGTTACCATTGCTAGAGATGAAGTGCGCATAGTCTTCTTCGCCGGCATTGTTTGGCTCACCGTCACCCCAGTTTTCGTAGTTACCGTCTACCGAACTGCCACTGCCCGTACCGGTCCAGAACAGGGTGCCAGCCTCTGGTCCAGTTACCCAGCGCCATTGGCCTTCAACGGCAGCATCGCTGGCGCCCATCCAGCCATCGCCACCCAGTTTGGGGGTGATAAATGCGTTTTCTTCAGCGGAGGTTACGGTCGCGAGGTAACCCTTCAAGCCAAACAACTCACGGCTCTCTGCGGCGGCCTTAGCATCCGCCCAGGTCATACCGGGCGCACTGACGTACTCGTAGTAATGCCCATTCGCGGGGTTGTAGAACAAGCCCTGCTCATCCACACGATAGGCCTGCCAGTTGGTGCCGTTGTCATCACTGGCTTCGATAGTCAGCTGGTCACTACCGAAGTAATTCGCATCGCCTGCGTAACGAAGCGAGTTAAGAGCAGCCTGGACATCAGCAATGGCACCAGAGAACTCCAGAGTGTGGCCACCGGACTGCGAAACGGAGACGGAACCTGAATTGTCCAGCGTCAGATTACCGTGGCTGGAGCTGATGCGAATGGTAACGTTGTCACCCTCAATATCAGTCAGCGTGAACCCGTTGATCAGGATTGATGAATCTTCGTTCAGCGTGACCGAGGACTTACCGGTAATGGCTACCGGATCGTTTACCGCCGCGACATCCACGCTAACTTGCATGCTTGCCGTCGATACGGCGTTTTGGCTGTCAATTGCTTTAACAGTAAAGGCAGAAAGCAACCCGTTAGCGTTGCTATCCGGCAGCCAAACAAGGCTCTCGCCAGGCCCAACTACGGTCACACCCGCGATAACATCGCTAAGTACACCACCGGAATCCTTGCGCAGCGTGCCGCTCAGAATCGAATCGACCCGATAAGAGACCGACGCATCATCAATGTCCGACGCGTTAGCAAGCGCTTGCAACTGCGCATGGGTGATGGTTTTTGCGGTGTCTTCTGTCGCCCCAGTTACTGTCCCTGTCGTGTTATCAAGAACCGGGATGTCGTTGACAGGCGTAATTGAGGTGCCGAGGCTGACTGCCGCAGTCGAAACGGCAGTAGTGCCGCCCGTACGACCAACTGCAGTGGTGTCATAGGCTTGTCGGGTCGCACCACTGGTAAAGGTAATGCTGGGGTCAGAGCTGTCTACCGCGTGAACACTGAGGCTGCCG
Source organism: Halopseudomonas oceani (assembly GCF_002903165.1). Lineage (GTDB taxonomy): Bacteria > Pseudomonadota > Gammaproteobacteria > Pseudomonadales > Pseudomonadaceae > Halopseudomonas > Halopseudomonas oceani. Next base: position 8,280 of record NZ_PPSK01000039.1, on the reverse strand, counting down.
GGCGCACCGTTAAAATCTGCAGCGGGGACAAAGCGCAAGCTGGCAGTACTAGACAGCAGCAGACCGGCGTCGGCCGACACAGTGCCAACCGCCAGCCAGTTGGTGCCGTCAGTAGAATATTGCCATTCACCCTGCGACGAGTCGCTGGCATCACCCGTGATGATGATGCCACCGAGAGAGTCCTTGGGATCGTAGTTTGCATCCACATCCGAGAACAGGGAGCCAAACAGGCTGCTCACCGTGCTGCCGGCAGGCGAAGTGGTGTCCTCATTGACCGCACCAAGCGAGGCGTTGCCGCTAAACGATGGTGCGTTGTTGCGCTCAGCAATATTGACCTGACTGGTATCAGAGCCAGTGTTGCCCGCTTTGTCCATTACCGAGACAGTCACAGTGCGGGTCAGCGAGTTATAGTCGACCGCGGTATTTTCGTAGGTGACACGCTGGGCAAGCGAAGTAATTACCGAATCGCCGACCGGGCCCGGCGGGTTGGCTTGAGTGACCTTGACGTCGTCGATCATCAGCTTGCCGCCGACTAATCGGCCACCTGAGAGGTCATAGGACCCAGCAACAAATACGAATCGGTATACACCCTCCTGCCCGGCCGCGATGGTCACTTCCTCAGTAGCCCAAGGCGTCTCCTGGCTCGTGGCAGTGCCGGTTCGATCAAGAATCGTAATGGTGTCACCGGTATTGACATCAATAATGTAGCCATATGCATCATAGGCATCGCCACCGCTCAGCGCCTTCCAGTCGAAAGACACCTTATCGCCTGCCTGAAGAGCTACAACACCGTCACTGTATACGGCTGGCCCTCGAATAACGCCGTATCCTTGATCAATGGAATCCTGCCCGGTATTCAGCTCAATTGCCAAGTCACTTGAATCGCTACCCGCGTAGTTGGACAGTTTGGCACCTTGAGTGAAATTACCACCGGTAACGTTATCGTAGATTGGCTGACCGCCGTTCTGAGATTTGCTATCGGCTAGGTTGGGGGCCGGGTAAGTCGTGTCCGTCGGGGTGAGCTGCCCAGCAATTTGATCTATACCCATCCGAATACGTTGCATAACGGACGTCCAGCCCGAGATCACCGTCGAGCCGTTGGTGCCATCCTGGAAGTCGCCGTTTTCAAATGCGTTGGAGAAGTTGATTCTCAGCGGCTGGCCATTTTCACCGTTTTTGATCGGGTCAACGCTACCAATCACGATAGCAACAGACCCGTTACCACGATAAACAGTACTGCCAACGATGGATACTTCACCGTTCACGGTGGAGGGGGTGCTGTCACTGATGAAGCCCAATGACTCTGATGAAGTGGCCCCTCCGATCTGGAAATCGATATAGCCACCGGTGTAGTCCGTGCTGCCACCAATGGTCACGTCGCCATCAATGAGTACAGCACCATCACCCTCAGTGTATTGGAGATCGTCAAGATTAGAGACCACCAAAGGAGCCAGCGTACCCTCATATCCAGCCGCAACCAATGCAGTCGTCTCAACCGAACCACTGGTCACCTCCAGCTCCCAGTCCCCGCCGAGCGCCTGGGCACCGGTCAGGTCTTCGGAGGCTGCTACGTCGGCGCTAGTCAGTTGCGCTACCGCATCAAGGAACCCCTGCCCCTCGCTGTCAGCCCCGACATAACAACCGTAGAGCATCAGGTCGCCGGATTCCGTCAGCGTCTCACCCAGCGCAGCGAGCAACTGCGCGTTGGCTTCCAGATTTTCGCCATTAAGTGTCAGTGTACCGAGCTTCAGCTCCCCCACATCACCGTGTGAGAAAAGGTGGATGGCATCAATACCGGTCTGGCCCTGCAGTGCAGCAACCATTTGCTCAAGACCGTTTTCGGCGCTATCGATCAGAATGACTTCGACGCCGTCACCCAGTCCATCGACCAGGTCCTGGTAGTTGTCTACCGAGGTATCAACAAAGGCGACTTCGCGACGGTTACCCGGCTCACTGCCGGTCGGCGCGGGGGCGGCAAAATGAACGCTCTGGTCAGCCGACTCGGCGTGGGTTCCTGCATCCTGAAAAGCGACGTCCGTGGTCATTTCTGCAGCAGTAGCCACTGCAGCACCATCAAGCAAAATACGCGGCTCCAGCGCTGTAATCAGCGGCTTACGGCGAAAACGAATCGAGTTGGCGGGGGTCTGTTTTTTCATATTCTCTATCCCTTTAGGGCACCGGCCAGATGGTCTGTTTCAGGTTCTGAATTACTCAGCGGCAGGCGCAGGTTCGCTAAACACAGCGGTGGCGCTCATACCCGGTATCAGTTGAGTGTTTTCTGGCAATTTTGCTCTCAGCAAGACGGTCTGACTGACAGCATCAATTGCGGGAATAATGGCCCGAACCTCTGCAGATTCGGGTTCGGGAAGATTGTCTACCTGCAAGCTGATAGGCTGACCTACAGCTAGCCAGCTGAGCCAGGCCGCAGGCACAACAACTTCTGCCTCGAGGTTCTGGTCGCCCACAACCTCTATTAACTCTTGTTGCTGCCGAATATTCTCGTGCGCATTGACTCGCAGGCCGACGACCCGGCCGCGCCAGGGCGCTTTGATAACGCAGCGCTCGGTGTTGAGACGGGCAATTTTCAGCTCAGCCAAGGCTTGGGAATATTCGGATTGGGCTAGCGCGACATCCAGCCCACCGATCGAATTCAAGGCGTCGAGTTCACGCGCGTTCTCGCTCTTGATCCGCGCTGCCCTGACTTCAGCAGCAACCTTCTCGGCCTGAGCGTCATAGAGGGCGCAGTCTAGTTCAACCAACGCTGCCCCCTTCTCAAACGCATCGCCGGGGAGGTAGGGAATGCGCTGGACGCGCGCAGCCAGCTCACCCGAAAGCACGGCGCGATCCAGTGACTTGATCACTGCTCGCGCCTGATACTCGGCCTGTGCGGAAGCCCCGCTTGCCAGCAGGGCCAGAAACAGCCCCAGATTGAGTTGCTGACGCATCAGCTGGTCTTGTCGCTGGCGACGACCGGGCTTGACTCGACAGGCGCAGCCACCTCTGCTGACTGCTGACTGGGGGCCGCGTGCTGCCACTGATCAAAGCGCTGCCCAATTTCCTGTCCCAGCGCCTCAACATTCAGGCTCTGATAGTCCTGCGGCAGCAGATCCATGCCGATCGTCACAAAGACGCGACCGTAGCTGTTCTGCAGATCTGCATAAGCGACATCACGACGCAGCTCTGCCAGTACGGTATTGAGCGACTCGCGAATCAGGTCCAACTGCGACATACGCTTGAGCTTGGCCGCATTGCGGGTCTGCTCGCCGATACGCTCGGCAACGCCGAGGTACTGAGTAGCAAGGTCAAAGCTCTTACGCGCCTGCTCGTAGCGAATGCGCGACAGGTGAACCTGGGTCAGCACGGCCATGGACGTCGCCAGTCGCTGTTCTTCGGTCAGCGCCTCACGGGTCTCAGCCAGCCGACGCTCAGCGCCAATCTTGAACACGTCCAGCATGTTCCAGCTGACCTGCGCGCCAACACTGGTCCAATCCTGGTTCAGCAGGTATTCGTTGCTGTCCTGGTATGAACCGGCAGTCAACTGAATGCCTGGCAGCAGGCTCAACATTGCCGCCTTCGTCTCTGCAGCAGAAATCCGCTTCTGGTAGTGAGTCTCGACCAGTTCAGGACGTTGTTGCAGTGCCTGTTCTTCCATCTCGGCCAGGCCCACACTTAATTCCGGAACGACAAAAGCCGGATTCGACACATCAACCAGGGAGAACTGAGTACCCGGCTTCAACCCCATGAGGGCCGACAACTCGGTTTTGGCACCCATAAGGTCCTGACGCAGGGCTTGCAGGGCACGGAGAATGTCCAGCAGTTCACGCTGGTAATACAGCGCATCCAGCGGTGAGCGCAGGCCTTGGGTTTCAACCTGGCGCGAGTTCGCAAGCGCTTCACTGGCCTGTTCGATCAGAGGATTGATCTTGCTTAGCAGGCGCTCTGCCGACACCGCGCGCCAGTAGGCAGCGCGTACGTCCTGAGTGATGTTGTGAACAACTTTACGCTCCCGCTCCTTGGTAATCAGGTAACGGTCAGCATGCTGTTGAGCGCGTACGTAAGACAAGCCGAAGTCGAGAATATTCCAGGAGAAAGCGACGTCCTGAGTATCGCGCTCGCGTCCCTGAGAAACAGAGTAAGCCGGGTTCGGGCCCAGCGCATCGGGCTCACCGTCAGTGAAGTTGACGCTGGCGGATGCGGCGTATTCGCTACGCTTGGAGTAACCGGCGGAAGCGGTAAGCTCAGGCAGCATTTCGTGCCGCGCAAGATCAATCTGACCTTGAGAAAGAGCAGCCTCCAGGGACTTTAATCTCTTGTCGCGGTTATTGAGAACCGCGCGCGCGATAGCCTGATCCAGAGAAATCGCTGACTCAACCGACTGCTCCTGAGAAAGCTGCGCGATATCCGACATAGCTGTTGTTTCCAAGCTTTGCGGAGCGATGACCTCAGGAGTAACCGAACAACCACTTGCGATAGCAACAACTGAGATAGCAAGGAGGGACTTCTTAAGCATGAACTCTTCTCTTTGTTATAAAACCAATCCAATGGCGACGTGCCATCATACTAATCAGTTTTCAATTTAAAAAACAAGATCCCTAGAGACCAAATGCTATAAGTAACCAAACATTGATCCAGATCATTTTTTACACCCCCTCAATCAGACACCTTCTCAGCCAGTGCGCCAAATATTTAGCGCCAAAAAAACCACCAAACCCCCAGCCTGTACGCCCCAAAATACGGGCCTTTCGACGGGCTTTTCAGTAAACACAAAACCATTGCATTTTCATTTCCGAACAACGCCTTACCAGGCGAACACTCAAATTAGGCATGCCTCCCCGCACCCCAAAAGCACAGCGAAAGTTGGATCTGACAAAGCAAACTCAAGACAGCGACACCTGCCAGCTCTGCGCCAAAAAAGTGCAGCCAAAAAAATAGTTAGAGTTATAACTAAAACACGGCGAAGGGCTTAGGTGAGGAGAGAGAAAAGCTCGGCCAAGATCGGCAGAGAGAAATCACCGAAGTTATAAATCCGAAGACAATAAAAACAGCAAAAGAAACAAGCACTCGCAATTTAAAAAGCACCATGACCCAGTGATCAGGTAAGGCCCATCAGAGCACCGTCAAAGCAAAAACGAAGCAAACCAGACACCGGAAAATTGCGAAAAAAAAGACCATCATATAGATGGCCTTTTCGAGATCAAACTGCCGCGTTGATCGGCTTATCCGGATACCACGCGTCGATCAGTGGCCCCACTTCAACGACTGCCAGCTCGCTGCGTGCCTTCAGCCAGTTTTCGACAGCCTGGCGCTGCTCTTCCGTTACCGAGCCACGCTCAGCAAGGCACACCAGCCCGAAGCCTTCACCACCAACATAGTCGAGGTTATTCGCATCCATAGCCTCATCGAGAAACTGATCAAGGAAGGCATCAATCGCCTCGACACTCAGGTCGCCCTTGAACTCCAGATTCAGCTCAAAACCCAGCTCCTGAAACTCATCAACGCACAGTTTTTTGCGCAGACGGCGGGAACGATTGGTAGCCATACATATTCCTCTTGGGTAATTTCAGCGCGGATTGTAGCAGGGTCGAGGGTCGACCGCTGTCAGCAGTGACGGATTCCGACCGACAGTAGCCGCCCGGCAGCCCGAGTTCCCCGTCACACATGGCGGAGACCACCCAAGGAGCAGAAAACTCAACAACAATCTCTCTTTGCCAACACCCCGCAACATCGGCAAGTATCCCCTCTCAAGATATGACGCACTCATGGAGAAGCAATGAACGGATTGAATTGGCTCTGGGAAAACGCCTCGACCCTGGCAGCCATCGCCACCCTCCTCGCACTACTCACGGCGCTTGCCACCTGGGTTCGATTGCTGCATCGCAGGAAAAAACCCTTCGTGCTCACCGCTGCCGACTTTCACCCTTCCCTGCTGCCCGGCGACTGGACCGTATTTATCCGCATCAGAAACCGCAGCGACCAGCCGCTGAGCATCCTGCGCATCGACATCTGGGGCCCGCGCAAGCACTATCTGAGAAGCATCGCTGGCGACCTGACAGAAGGGAAAAACATGCATTCAACCCTGGCTGTTTTTAGCCAGGACAGCGCAACCCTGGCCCCAGGCAGCACCTTCTCGACCTCCAACCACGACCTGGACCACGATGCCGCCACGACGCTATTTCGCAGCGACAACCAGTTAGGCGTCATTACCGATCGTGGCGACTACGCCCTGTCACTACCAAAGCTGCAGATACACCCAACTCAGCTTGATGCAGTGGACTTCGAGCTGGAGACGTCCAGCCGTTGGGCGCACACCTGGAATAAGGCACGGGTGTGGCTGGCAACCAGAATCAGGCACCAGGCAACACAGTGCTGGCTACTAGGCATAAAGAACCAACGATAGCGACTCATTAGCGAAGAGCGCAGATCGAACACAAGCATACGCAAAGGACATTGCGCCACCGAACAATAGAACAATAGAACAATAGAACAATAGAACAAATACTGTACAACCTTAATATTTTGTATAGGATTTTAGAAAGACCCCGACAAGCCGTGACCAGTATCAATTAAACAGGCGCAGCCTGTCGGCCCAAATCCGTACAACCCCGGCGAGGTAAACCATGAGACGCCTGATACTGCTTTGCTGCTGCATCCTTTTGACCAGTTGCGGTGGCGTCGCGGTTGACGAATACACTGCAGAGCAACCCGCGCTGGACCTGAAGGAGTTCTTCAGTCGCCCCGTACAGGCCTGGGGTATATTTCAGGATCGCTCAGGCAAGGTAATCAAACGCTTCCACGTTGACATCAACAGCCGCCAGGAAGGCAACCGCTTGATCCTCGACGAGCGCTTCGTCTACAGCGATGGAAGCACCCAACAGCGCATCTGGACACTAAGACCCGACGGGAAAAATCGCTGGCGCGGCACCGCTGACGACGTTGTCGGGGACGCCATCGGCGAGCTGGCCGGCAATGCGCTTCGCTGGCGCTATGAACTAAACCTGCCGGTCGACGGAAAAACCTATCTGGTTACCTTCGACGACTGGATGTATTTGATGGACGAAAACACGCTGATCAACCGCTCCAGCATGCTCAAGTTTGGCATCGAACTCGGCCAGGTCACCCTGTTCTTCCGGCGACAGCCATGACGCTCCGGATGCACTCGCTAGGCCGCAACTATCGCGCCCTGGTAATCGGCAGTAGCGGCGCTCTGGGCCAAGCATTCTGCCAGCATCTACGCAGCGACCCGAACTGCGCCCTGATCAACGAGCTGGGGCGCAGCACCGCCATACCCCTTGATCTTGAGGAGCCGAACAGCATTTCCGCAGCCGCCGCATCCCTCTCCAGCAGCGCACCCTATCAGCTTATCCTGCTAGCCACAGGCTTACTGCACCGTGAAGGGGTAGAACCAGAGAAAAGCCTGAAGACAATCAACCCAGACGCTTTGCAATCTGTATTTCAAGTCAACGCCTTAGGCCCTGCCATCGTGATGCGCGAATTCTTGCCACTACTTGACACTCACGGCGCCATGGCAGTGATGTCCGCACGGGTCGGCAGCATTAGCGACAATCGACTCGGCGGCTGGTACGCCTATCGAGCATCCAAGGCTGCATTGAACATGCTGATAAAGACAGCAGCCATCGAGCACGGCAGGCGCCACCCCAACGCACGACTGCTGAGCCTGCACCCCGGCACAGTACAGTCAGACCTGTCGCACCCGTTCCGCGGAGCGAGAGCCGCCCGACCAGCGAAACAGGCCGCTGCCGAATTATTGAGCGTTATTGATCACAGCTCACCTAATGACAGCGGCGGACTCTTCGCCTACGACGGTAAACGCATCGAATGGTAATAGGAAAAGCCGCAAGCCGAGCAAACTGAGCAAAAAGCAACTCAAGGAAGAAACCAATACCGAGCAGCGCGCCCCAAATGCTCAACGGCCATCTACTCGAATCACGCGGCACTCAGCACGCACACAGCCCGAGGGCGCTGATCAGATCACCGTATAACTAGAGGCCTCCGGGTAGGCCTATGTGTCACGTAGTTGTCACACAGGTTCATGGTGTAGGGCTCGCGGATACGGTTGTCCTCGGCGTCGTGCTCATACTGGGTGAACGCTCCTGTGGCGTTGTTCTAGATCCACTTCAAGAAGCCGTTGGCAAAGTAGCCGTAGACAATGCTCTGACCAATGCTGCGCCAGCCAGCCGGCGGAGTGGTTACGAAAGTTTATCTGACCCCGCATACCCTCTTCAAAATAGACTGAAGCCCCCCCTGACGAAAAACATACGG
>NZ_PPSK01000038.1 GCF_002903165.1 Halopseudomonas oceani | reverse complement strand
TATTCATCTGGAGCACTTGGACGGCCAGATCGCCTTAATCAACACCGCTATCAACGACCGCATCGACAATGACCCGGACCTACGAGAGCAAAAGCGGCTAATGAAGAGCATTGATGGTGTCAGTGATGGCACCACCGCCACGCTGCTGGCAGAGCTGGGCAGCCCTCTGCGATTCGATAGCGCAAGACAGCTGGCAGCGTTCTGTGGTCTGAATCCACGTTTGCAGGAGTCTGGGATATACCGAGGCAAGTCGACCATCTCGCGTACCGGGTCAGGCCGATTGCGCGCAGCGCTATACATGCCAGCGCTGTCGGCGATGGCCTACAACCCGGTCATCAAAGCGATGAAAGTGAGGCTGGCTGAACGCGGTAAAACTGGTCGGTTGGCCGTCTGCGCGGCCATGCGTAAGCTGCTGCACATCATCTACGGCGTACTGAAATCAGGTCAGCCGTTCGACCCGATCAGAGCACTTGCACGCTGATCGGGAAGACGGTATCTACAGCTCGGCGAAGCAGGCGGCGATGATGTCCATGCCGGCGTGCAATTCGACATCGGTCGCAGTCAGTGGCACCAGAATGCGGATCACATTGCCGTACTGGCCACAGGACAGCAGGATCAAGCCCTTGTCCCGCGCGGCGGCAACGATACGGCCGGTCAATTCAGCATCTGGCGCACCGTCGGCGGTGAACAGCTCGCAGGCAACCATCGCACCCAATCCGCGCACATCGCCGATACGCTTGTCGTCTGCCGCCAGCGCGTTCAGGCGACCAGTAAGGATCTCGCCCACGGTACGGCTGCGCGCCAGCAGGTTTTCCTCTTCAAACACATCCATCACCGCCAGTGCTGCCGCACAGGCCAGCGGGCTGCCCGCATAGGTGCCACCCAGACCGCCGGGGGCAATGGCGTCCATCACATCCGCCCGGCCGCAAACACCCGCGATCGGGAAGCCACCGGCGATGGATTTGGCGAAGGTGGTCAGATCGGCGGCGACGCCCATCTGCTCCATGGCGAAGAAGGTGCCGGTCCGGCCAGCGCCGGTCTGCACTTCGTCCGCCACCAGCATGATGCCGTGCTGATCACAGAGCGCGCGCAGACGCTGCATAAAGGCGGGGCTGGCGACATAGAAACCGCCCTCGCCCTGCACCGGTTCAATCACGATGGCGGCAATATCCTGCGGCTGGGCGTCGTTCTTGAAAATCCGCTCAATGCTGGCAATCGCGTCATCATCACTGACGCCGTGCAACGGGCAGGGAAACTGGGCGCGATAGACACCACCAGGCATCAGGCCCATACCGGCCGAATAAGGGGCGACCTTGCCGGTCATCGACAGGGTCATCATCGTACGGCCGTGGTAGGCGCCAGTGAAGGCGATCACGCCAGCCCGTCCGGTCGCTGCGCGGGCAATCTTGACCGCATTCTCCAGCGCTTCGGAGCCGGTCGTCACCAGCAGGGTCTTCTTCGCGAAGTCACCGGGCACCATGTCGTTCAGGCGCTCGCACAGGGCGATATAGGGTTCATACGCCAGCACCTGAAAGCAGGTGTGGGTGAACTGGTCCAGCTGGCGACGCACGGCATCCATTACCTTGGGGTGACGGTGGCCGGTATTGAGTACCGCAATGCCACCGGCAAAGTCGATGTACTGTCGCCCTTCCACATCCCAGACGGTGGCGTTTTCCGCACGCTGCACCGCAATCGGGTGAATCTGACTTACACCACGCGCGACAGCATTCTGCCGCCGCTGCATCAGGGACTCGTTGGTCTTGCTCATAACCGCCTCGCGGAAAAAGAGGGGAGCAAACGGCTCCCCGTCAGGTTGGTGCACAGGGGCGGCTCAGATGCCGCCCAGACAGAGGTACTTGATCTCGATGTATTCTTCGATGCCGTACTTGGACCCTTCACGACCGAGACCCGAGGACTTCATGCCACCGAAGGGCGCGACTTCGTTCGAGATAAGCCCGGTGTTGATACCGACCATGCCGTACTCCAGCGCCTCGGCCACGCGGAACACCCGACTCAGGTCGCGGGCGTAGAAGTAGGCCGCCAAACCGAACTCGGTGTCGTTGGCCTGACGGATCACATCACTTTCGTCGCTAAAGCGGAACAGCGGCGCCAGCGGGCCGAAGGTCTCTTCGCGGGCGACGGCCATGCTGCTGTCCACGCCTGTGAGGATGGTCGGCTCGAAGAAGAAGCCACCGAGCTCATGGGGTTTGCCGCCAGCGATGACCTTGGCGCCCTTGTCGGTCGCATCCTTGAGATGGCGCTGCACCTTCTCGACGGCGCGGGCATCGATCAGCGGGCCGGTGGTTACCCCAGCCTCGGTGCCATCACCCACCTTCAGCTTGGCAACAGCATCAGCCAGCTTGGCGGAGAAGGCGTCGTAAACTGAATCCTGCACGTAAATGCGGTTGGCGCAGACGCAGGTCTGACCAGCGTTGCGGTACTTGGAGATCATCGCGCCCTCGACCGCGGCATCAAGATCGGCATCATCAAAGACGATGAAGGGCGCGTTGCCGCCCAGTTCCAGCGACAGCTTCTTCAGCGTCGGCGCGCACTGCTCCATCAGCTTGATACCCACGCCGGTAGAACCAGTGAAAGACAGCTTGCGTACCACCGGGTTGCCGCACAGTTCATCACCCACTTCGCGGGAGCGATCCACATCCGCGGTTACCACGCTGAACAGACCGGCCGGCACGCCCGCCTGCTCGGCCAGGTGGGCCAGCGCCAGCGCAGAAAACGGGGTTTGTGGCGCCGGCTTAAGGACCATCGCACAGCCAGCGGCCAGGGCCGGACCAACCTTGCGGGTAATCATGGCTGCGGGGAAATTCCAGGGCGTGATCGCCGCGGTCACACCGACCGGCTCCTTCTGCACCAGAATGCGCTTGTCAGCCTGGTGACCGGGAATCACGTCGCCATAGACGCGCTTGGCCTCTTCGCCGAACCATTCCAGGAAAGAAGCGGCATAAGCCACTTCACCACGGGCTTCAGCCAGCGGTTTGCCTTGCTCTGCGGTCATGATGCGCGCCAGGTCCTCCTGGTTCTGCATCATCAGCTCAAACCACTTGCGCAGCACCTGCGCACGTTCCTTGGCAGTGCGCTGACGCCATTGCTGCTGCGCCTCGCGGGCGGCTTCAATGGCACGACGGGTTTCTTCGCCGCCCATGTTCGGCACACTGCCAAGCCGTTCATGGGTCGCCGGGTTGGCGATCTCGGTACGCGCACCCTTATCGGCCTCGCACCAGTGACCGGCGACATAGGCTTGCTGGCGAAACAGGTCAGGGCAATGCAGTTCCATCCGAAATTTCCTCGTAACAGGGAGAGCATCGGCTGTCGTAACGCATTTAAAACAGCCTTGTTTGATATTTCAAACATGCTAAGCGTGCAGACGCGCGCAGGCAATACCTGAACAAAGAAAAAGCGGAGCAAAAGGAAACACTGATTAATTCCGCTCGCCCTCTGGCGTTCAGGGCGTGCGGAATTAATCAGTGCTTGCTAAATACGATGCCCGAGAACCGGGCAGCAAAATCAGGCGGCGGTTTCGCCGTCGAACAACTCGGGGCGCACCTGCTGACCTTCTTCAAGCAGGCCAGCGACCCGTTGCAAACTGGCCAGCAGCATCAGTTGCTCCCAGTCAGCCAACTGACCAAAGCGCTCGAGAAAAGCGCCCGGCAGCAACGCAGGCTCGGCCTGAATGGCCGCCAGCCCCTTCTCGGTCAGGGCCAGATGTACCTTGCGCTTGTCACTGGTACTGCGCACCCGATGCAGCAGATCGCGACTTTCCAGACGATCAATGATGGTACTGAGCGTCGCTTGCGATACACTAACCTGCCGCGCCAGATCACCAAGGGTACTTTCACCCATCGCCTTGATGCTGTGCAGAATCAGCAATTGAATGGGCGTCAGGCCGCTGTGGCGACCAAGACGCTTAGCGTGAATCTCGCTAGCGCGCTGCAATCGGCGCAGGGCGAGATAAAGATCGTGCATCATATGCATGACGTTGGCACCTCCAGACTACGAAGCTCCCCTGCCTGCCTGAAAGTTACAGCAGTAACAAGGAACCTTCCCAAAACAACATGAATAACGCGCTAGATTACACCTAAGTTACTTTTACTTCAAAGTATTTTCTCGCTACCCCCCATATCCCCCCCATCGCCGCGGCTGCTCGCATACGGACGCGCTGTTAGACTGTCGCCTCTGCTGCCGAAACGGCGAAATACAACCGATAACAACAGTCCGCCCCGATGAAGCCCACTGCCATCCGGGTCATGCTCAGCAGCGCGCTGCTGTGCACGGCCACCAGCGCATACAGCGCAACCGTTCAACTCCCGACTCAGACCGTACTAGGTGCCAGCGATGACAGCCGCGATCTGAGTCTGCCACTGGCCCGCAGCACGCTGTTTGCCGACGACCTCTCTACAGCACATCTCGGCGCCAACCTGTCGGAATCCCTGCAGCGGGTTCCCGGTCTGCTCGCGCTGAACCGCCAGAACTACGCCCAGGATGTGCAGATTTCCTCCCGTGGCTTTGGCGCCCGCGCCCAGTTTGGTGTGCGCGGTGTGCGCCTGCTGCAGGACGGCATTCCGCTTACCATGCCAGACGGTCAGGGCCAGCCGGCGCTGTTCGACCTCGACAACCTGGCGCGCATCGAAGTGCTGCGTGGCCCGCTCAGCAGCCTCTACGGCAACGCCTCGGGCGGCATTATTCAGGGCTTCAGCAGCGAAGGCAGCTTCTACCCGACACTGGAAAGCCGCAGCAGCGTCGGTAGCGACGGGCTTTGGCGCTCGCGCCTGAAGTACGGCGCCCAATACGGCGACCTCAATGTTGCCGCCAACGTTTCTCGCTTGGAAACCAACGGCTACCGCGACCATAGCGACACCCGCCGCGACATGGCCAACCTGCGTCTGGGCTGGGATATCGACGATGCCTCCAGCCTGACCCTGCTGTTCAACGCGCTGGACCAGCCAGACACCCAGGACCCGCTGGGCCTGACCGCTGCAGCGCTCGACGCCGACCGCCGACAGGCCGTCGCCCAGGCCGAGCGATTCGACACCCGCAAGAGCATTAGCCATCAACAGTTGGGCATGAACTATCAGCGCCGCCTAGCCAATGACGATCAGATCACCGTCATGGTCTACGGTGGCGAGCGCGACGTGCAGCAGTTTCTAGCCTTCCCCGGCAACTCGCAGTATTCCGGTGGTGGCGTGATCGAGCTGGACCGCCGTTTCGGCGGCAGCGAGCTGGGCTGGCAGCGCGACACCGCGCTGTTCGAATTACCGGTCACGCTGGCCGCCGGGCTGAGCTGGGGCTATCAGGGCGAAGGCCGCAAAGGCTTCGTCAACCAGTTCGGCCGCAAGGGCGGCCTGCAACGCAACGAATTCAATCGAGTGGAAAGCCGCGAAGCCTATCTGATCAGCACCTGGCAACTGGCGCCGCGCTGGAGCCTGACGGCAGGTGCCCGCTACAGCAAGGTCAACTTCGACTCCGATGACAAGTACCTGGTCGACGGCCAGGACGACAGCGGTTCGGTCCGCTACGACGAAACTACACCGGCACTCGGGCTGAGCTATCAGTGGACACCGACCCTCAGCGTCTACGGCGCCATTGGCAAGGGCTTTGAAACACCGACCGCGCAAGAGCTGGCCTACCGTCCGGGCGGCAGCGGCCTGAATCTGCAGCTGCGCCCCAGCACCGCCGACAACGCCGAAGTCGGATTCAAACTGCGCCGAGACCGGACCCAAGTGGACATGGCGCTGTTCTACACCCGCGTCGACAATGAAATAGTGACCGGCGAACCGCAGCTCAATACCGATCGCTCGACCTACGCCAACGCCGGCAAGTCGACCCGCCGCGGCGTCGAGCTGAGCGTCGAGCAGCAGCTCACCTCTCAGCTGACCGGCTATCTGGCCTACACCTGGCTGGACGCCCGGTTTGACCGCTACATCAACGGTAACGGCGATGATCTGGCCGACAACCGCCTGCCGGGCATACCGCGCCACAGCCTCTACGCAGAACTGGCCTGGCAGCCGACCGAGGGATTCACCACCGCGCTGGAAATGCAGAGCCTGAGCCAGCGCTACGCCAATGACGACAACAGCGCAGAAGCTCCCGGCTACGCCGCCTTCAACTGGCGCGCCAGCTATCGCCAGCAGCTCGGCGGCTGGCAGCTGGAGCCCTTTGCCCGCGTCGACAACCTGACCGACCGCGAGTACATCGGCTCGTTGATCGTTAACGGCGCCGGCGCGCGTTACTACGAACCGGCGCCCGAGCGCAGCTGGCTGGTTGGCCTGGACGTGCAGTACCGCTGGGACTGAGCCCGGCGGCTAGGCGCGGTCAATGCTGACCGCGTCAAATGCGCCCTGGCGGCGCGCCAGCAACACGAAGATCAGCGCGGCGATCGCCATCATGATTGGCAGCGCGTGGCCGGTCAGCCACTCACTGACTGCACCGGTCAGCATCGGCCCGAGCAGACAGCCCAGCCCCCAGAGCATGGCAATGTGCGCATTGGCACGCACCAGCTCATCGTCGCGATAACGCTGACCAACCAGAATGATCGACAGGGTGTAAAGCGCTCCGGCGCTGGCGCCGAACAACACCAGCACTGGCCAGACCAGCACCGTGTGCAGCGCAAATGGCAGCGCCAGACTGCTGAGCAGCAGCACCAGCCCGCAGAACTTGAACAGTGCAGTGCGGGAGATACGATCCGCCAGCGCGCCGACCGGCACCTGCAGCACTGCGTCGCCGATTACGACGGTACTCACCATCACCAACGCCAGTTGCTGGGCAAAGCCCTCGCGGATCAGATAAACCGGCAGCAACGTCAAGGTCATGGTCTCGAAGCCGGCAAACAGCACCATCGCCCAGGCAATCGCCGGCAGCTGGCGTACGAATGTGCGGAATCCACGTCCATCGGCTGCAGCCGCATCCACCACCGGGGCCCCCGATACTGTCATCAGCATCAGGCTGCCAAACACCAGCAGACCGGTCGCCAGCCAGAAACCGCTGTCCGCCTCAGTGCCGATGAAGCCGAGCAGCAGCGGCCCGCACAACTGACTGAGCGCAAAGCCACTGCCATACACCGCCACCAGGCGGCCACGTAGGCGGTCCGGCACGATCTGGTTGATCCAGCTTTCGCCGAGGATGAAGGTCACCGTCAGCGAAATGCCCAGTACCAACCGCAGCAGCAGCCACACCGGGTAGCTCGGCCAGACCGCCAGCAGCGCCACCGACACCGCGCTGCAGGCCATCACCAGCCGCAGGGTGTTCTCCGACCCGATGCGTCCAGCCAGCCGACCGCTCAGGCGCGAGCCCAGCACGATCCCGACCGCTGGCATACCCGCCATGATGCCTATGGCAAAGGTGCTGTAACCCCATTCGTGCAGGCGCAGCGACACCAGCGGCAGGGTCACGCCCAGCGCCAGCCCGACGATCACCACCGCGGCGGTCACAACGGTGTAGGTTTTCCAGTTCATAGGGGTCTCAAGCCGCAAGGCGGATGGCCGCCCCCTGCAAGCAGCAAGCTTTATCAGGATGAGTTAGGCGGCTATGTTTACAACGTCCCGCGGCCTTATCAGGCTTTAGCAAAGCCCGCGTGATTCAAGCCCACACGGGTTTTACTTGCAGCTTGAAGCTTGCCGCTGCTCTAAGCAGCGCAGCTGCTTAGAGCTTAATCCAAGTCGCCTTCAGTTCGGTGTACTTGTCGAAGGCATGCAACGACTTGTCACGGCCGTTACCGGACTGCTTGAAGCCACCAAAGGGCGCCGTCATGTCACCACCGTCATACTGGTTGACCCAGACACTGCCTGCGCGCAGGGTACGCGCCGCACGGTGCGCCTTGGACAGGTCGCTGGTCCAGACCGCCGCGGCCAGACCGTAGATGGTGTCATTGGCGATCTGCATGGCTTCGTCGAAGCTGTTGAAACCGATAACCGACAGTACCGGCCCAAAGATTTCCTCGCGGGCAATGCGCATGCTGTTGGTCACGCCATCAAACACGGTGGGTTCGACAAACAGGCCGCCGGTTTCTTCCATCACCCGCTTGCCGCCGAGCTTGAGGGTCGCGCCGTCGGCGTGGCCGGCGTCGATGTAACGCAGCACAGTTTCGATCTGGGTGGTATCGACCAGCGCGCCAACGCTGGTGTTCGGGTCCAGCGGATGGCCCGGTGCCCAGCTGCGCTTGAGCGCCTCGACCACCTTGGCGACAAACGCCTCGCAGATCGACTCTTCCACCAGCAAACGCGAGCCGGCGGTACAGACTTCGCCCTGGTTGTAGGCGATAGCGCTGGCAGCGGCTTCAGCCGCGGCATCCAGATCCGGCGCATCGGCGAACACCACGTTCGGGCTCTTGCCGCCAGCTTCCAGCCAGACGCGCTTCATGTTCGACTCGCCGGCGTAGATCATCAGTTGCTTGGCAACGCGAGTGGAGCCGGTGAACACCAGGGTATCGACGTCCATGTGCAGCGCCAGCGCCTTACCAACGGTGTGGCCGTAGCCGGGCAACACGTTCAGCACGCCCGCCGGGATACCCGCTTCCACCGCCAGCGCAGCGACACGAATCGCAGTCAGCGGGGACTTCTCCGACGGTTTGAGTACCACCGAGTTACCGGTTGCCAGTGCCGGGCCCAGTTTCCAGCTGGCCATCAGCAGCGGGAAGTTCCACGGCACAATGGCCGCAACCACACCGACCGGCTCGCGGGTCACCAGACCCAGCTCGTCGTGGGCGGTCGGCGCGACTTCGTCATACACCTTGTCGATTGCCTCGGCGCTCCAGCGTATCGAGCGCGCTGCACCGGTAATATCCACCGCCAACGAATCGCCGATTGGCTTGCCCATGTCGAGAGTTTCCAGCAATGCCAGCTCTTCGCGGTGCTGTTCGATCAGGTCAGCAAAGCGCTGCATGATGCGCTTGCGCTGCACCGGCGACTTGCGCGACCAGACACCGCTGTCGAACACCGCACGCGCGTTGGCGACCGCCTGGTCGGCATCAGCCTGATCGCAGCTGGCGATCTGCGCCAGCACGCGACCGTCGATCGGCGATACGCAGTCGAAGGTTTCACCGCTGATCGCCGGCTGGTATTGGCCAGCCACAAACGCCTGTCCCTGAATCTGCAGCGCGGCCGCGCGCTGCTCCCAGTCCTGCCGACTGACTGCCTTGGTCATGTTCTGCTCCTCGCTGTCATTGCGCTGAAGGGAATTGAAATCCCGGCAACAGTAATTCAGCCCACGGGGATAATTCAATATTTTTGACAAACCATAGAAAAAGAACCGCTCTGTTTCGCTAAACGCCACTTTGACGTTTGTTATTTTTGACATAGACTTTCCCTCATCAGCGCCACCGCCCACCCACCCCGACGATGACATTGCAGTTCGTCTCTTCCGCCACGCAATCAGGAACGCGCCATGACCAGCTTGCAGCACCCGAATCCCGCCCAGGACCTCAGCCTCGACCCGTTCTGGATGCCCTTTACCGCCAACCGCCAGTACAAGGCTCGCCCGCGTCTGCTAACCAGCGCGCAGGGTGTGTTCTACACCGATGCCGACGGGCGACAGGTACTAGATGGCACCTCCGGGCTCTGGTGCTGCAATGCGGGTCATGGTCGCCGCGAGATTTCCGAAGCCGTCAGCCGTCAGATTCAGCAGATGGACTTTGCCCCAACGTTCCAGATGGGCCACCCGCTGCCGTTCCAGTTGGCCGAGCGTCTGAGCGAACTGGCTCCAGCCGGCCTGAACCGGGTGTTCTTCACCAACTCGGGCTCCGAGTCGGTCGATACCGCACTGAAAATCGCACTCGGTTACCAGCGCGCCATCGGCCAAGGTACCCGCACCCGGCTTATCGGTCGTGAGCTGGGTTATCACGGCGTCGGTTTCGGCGGCGTATCGGTCGGCGGCATGGCTAACAACCGCAAGGCATTTATCCCGCAGCTGCCCGGTGTAGATCACCTGCCACATACCCTGGACCTTGAGCGCAACGCCTTCACCAAAGGCTTGCCTGCCTTCGGCGTCGAACGCGCCGAGGCGCTGGAAGCACTGGTTGCCCTGCACGGTGCCGAGAACATTGCCGCCGTCATCGTCGAGCCGATGTCTGGCTCCGCGGGCGTGATCCTGCCGCCACAGGGTTACCTGCAGCGGCTGCGCGAGATCACCAGCAAGCACGGTATCCTGCTGATCTTCGACGAGGTCATCACCGGATACGGCCGCGTTGGCGCACCGTTCGCCTCGCAACGCTGGGGCGTCACCCCGGACATCATCACTACCGCAAAGGGGCTGACTAACGGGGCTATTCCGATGGGCGCGGTGTTCGTTGCCCAGCATATTCACGACGCCTTCATGCAAGGTCCGAAGGGGCTGATCGAGTTCTTCCACGGCTACACCTATTCCGGCCATCCGGTGGCCGCTGCGGCCGCGCTGGCGACCCTCGACATCTACGCCAACGAACAATTGCTGACCCGCGCTGCTGAGCTGGAAGACTACTGGGCCGACGCGCTGCACAGCTTGCGCGACCTGCCGAACGTGATCGACATTCGCAATACTGGCCTGGTCGGCGCCGTACATCTGGCCAGCCGTCCGGACGCCCCCGGCGCCCGCGGCTACGAGGTGTTCGATGGCTGTTTCTGGGAGGGTGCGATGGTGCGCTGCAGCGGCGATATCATCGCCATGTCGCCGCCACTGACCGTGGAAAAAGCCGAGCTGGATCGGCTGATTGATACCCTCGCCACCGTCATCCGTCGCACCACCTGACTTTGCCCGGCTGCCGTCGGGAGCGACGGCAGCCACCTCCTGACAGGAAACCATCATGAGCATTTCCAGCATTGTTGATTTCGCCAGCGCCGACACCCCGGCTGAACACTATCGCCCTGACGCCGCCAAAATCATCAGCGGCGATCCGGCGCAGAACGTGCGCAATCACTACAGCAGCCCGGACGGGCGATTCAGCACCGGCGTATGGGAAGCAGAACCCGGCCACTGGACCGTCAGCTACAGCGAACACGAGTACTGTGAAATTCTCGAAGGTGAGTCGGTACTGCACGACGCCGACGGAAACAGCCGGGTGCTGCGCACCGGCGACCGCTTTGTCATCCCGGCCGGTTTCAGCGGCAGCTGGGAGGTACGCGAGCGCACCCGCAAGGTCTATGTGATCTACGAACCGGCCAGGTGATCCGCGCCCCGCATGGTTGACGTACCGCCCCCCACGACCTAGGTTGAGGGGGCAGTACGGACATTGCTGGAGCACTCAGTGACGCGATCCTTCCTCATTTGTTGCCTGCTATCGCTGACACTGACT
>NZ_PPSK01000037.1 GCF_002903165.1 Halopseudomonas oceani | reverse complement strand
AATCAACTTCGCGCCTTCGGCGCCGGACGCGCAAAAAGCGCGCGCCCGGTTATTGAGGTGTTATATGCAATAGGAGATATTTTTGTCCAATTTATATTGGCCGATTTACAAGAACTTGGAAAAAGAGGTTGCCGAGCTTTCAAATTGGGTTCATTTTGATGATCAGCAATTATCAGTTTACTCTGTTAAGATTTCAGAGCTATTGATACGTTGCTCGGTGGAGATTGAGTCAATCTCAAAGGACCTTTATTTTGATAACGGGGGCTCTCCACCAGAGGAAGGAGATTTGTACTTTGATACGGATTGCCTCAAGTTTCTCGATGAAAAGTGGAAGCTTAGCAATAAAGTTGTTATTCCGAGTTCCCCTAACTTTCATTTTGAAAATGAAAGCAATAAATCCTTAACTCCTTTACATAAGTCTTTTAAGCGCGGCACAAGCGGGTCAGACTGGAAAAAAGCATACCAGGCAGTTAAGCATGAGCGCGTAAAAAGTTTAAGCAATGGTAACTTAGGCAACCTGCTTCGAGCTTTAGGTGCACTATTTATATTGAATCTTTATTACAAGAGGGAGACTTTTTCCTTAGGTAAAGACAGTGCTGGTAATACGCTTTCAGCAAACTGCGGTTCGGATATATTCTCTATTTTAGTACATAAGCAAATTGGTCACGATGGCAATGGCGATTACATGAAAAATGCTGAGTTTGATAAGTCGATTTACTATGTTGACTGGACTCACAAAACTGGTGCTGAGTTTCAGAAAAATATGACGGCTATGAATCAACGTATTAATCAATTATTTTTTCAGCATCCTAAGATTCTTAAATATATTTCAGAACACGACGTAGCAAAATATGAAGGAAACCTAGCTTGGGATGTGTTAGGACAAAGTGAGTACGTTCGCATTCTACAACAAGCTCAAAAAGAGATTCCTATAAAATCAGAAAAATTAGAATATGAGGCACGGATAAACCTACATGATGTGTAAAATTGCATATAACAAACGCATTAAGTCGCTCGCAGACTCGCTGGGACACCAAAAGTACTCGGCGATTGCTTTTAATGCTTCGCCCAAGTTTACCTTAGTCGCCGCGCACTTTTGCTGCCCCTTATGCGGGCGTTAGCTTTTTCTGGGTCTCGGACCTTAAGGTGAAGGATGCAAAAAGAATATCACTCCAAAATTGAAAAAGAGTTTGCGGAATATCTTGTCACTATTGGCTACCCCAAAGACTCAATTGTCTATGAGCCTGCTTTTTTTGCCGCTGATGGCAGAAGGCAATATCGCCCCGACTTTTTAATCGTTGATCCGATTAAGAAGGAGAGGTTGGCGATTATAGAAATAAAAGGATCTAGTCAACTAAATGCTGAAAGCACCTATAAACAACTGAAGGCCTACAGCAAGTCAGTGGGTGAGGACAATATTCCTGTTTTCCTGGTTACGCCATCAAACAACCAGATGTTCCCTTTCGACCTGTATATCTTTGATATTGATGGTGGGCTTATTCCTACTGATTTCGCTCTCTTTCCTACATTTCCTGCCCTAACTGCAGAGGACACTGCAGAACGAAAGAGCGGGTTGCGAACAGAAAAGGTCGACGCCGTTGAGTCGTTCCAGAAGGTTTCGTGGCTGTTGGCGTTTATCGTTTTTGCTATCGTCGTAGCAGATTTTATCTGTGCACAGAATGAGATAGTGTTACTTACGACCGAGCGGATGGCACTTATCGGTGCTGTAGTGGCGCTGATTGTTATTCCCTTTGCCCAGAAATTTAAGGGGCTAGGGATTGAGTGGGAAAAGGCTACAAAAGGTGACCATGGCAGCTAACAATCGCAGTCACTGCGACGGCTTTTTCACTACGGCTTCGCCTTCATTACAAAGCCGCGCGTGCTGCGGGCGTTAGCTGCAAGGACACGCATGCGAGATCTTCTAAAAACACAAATCGTTGCTGAGGATCTGAAGCGGTTGTACTACGAAATAAATAATTCCAGGCGATACCCTTTTCGATTTCGCCAGGCATTTGAACAATACATATACAAAAGCCAGCAGCTAACAGAAACGATGCGTAAGGAATTCCATTCTCTAACCGGAAATAACTGGGTAGCAGGAAAATTCACAGGCTGGAACGAATATACAAATATTCTAAAAGCACTTCGTAACGCCACTTATCATGGTCACCCTTTAGCTCTGCACGGAGCAGCCCTTACACTGTATCCGGGTGTTGAATTCGCTACCGATATTGACCCACCATCTGAGTTAGATTTCGTTCGTGGCTACCGAATTATGGAATCAACGTTATTCATTGAACTACCTTTCGATGAGGAATTCCTTCCAATTAGCGCAGGCTTCCCTATAAAGAATATAACTCCAGGTGGTCCTACACATGCATTCCCACTTAAAGAGTTCATAAGCTATAAGCTCACGTGGCGCCTTCTCGAGGAGGGCGTGCGAAAAGCCACAGATAAAGCTGGAACCACGGACGCTGTCAAAATCACGCTACACAGCTATCCTGTTCTAGCCGCATACAGCAAATATTACGCAAGTGTTCTAAATGAAAATCGCGCAAGCAGCTAACAAGTGGTTCAAACCGTTCGCTTCGCTCACCGGAACGGGCTAAAGCCCGCCCCTTAACCAAACGTTAGGTGCCTACATGCTGATAGCTGCACGAACAACTCTTATACTAACGGCCTTGGTTGTAGGGCTCGGGGTATATGGCTTAATTGGATCATGCATGGGGACACGCAATTGCCATTCGGGCCCCGGAACGAGCCTCTTTTTCGCAATTCTTGTTTCAGCACCTTTCGGCGTTTCAGGATTGACATTCAGTCGCCATGACAAAGATGCGTCAATCATAAATCTAATGTGCTTTGCAATGATTTTCGCACTTGTCTGCTTTTTGTTTTCCTCGCCAGCTTTACCCTGGAACCTGATCAGTGAAATTGAATTTCTAGCTGCTGTAGAAAATATTAGTTTCTCAACGTTCTTGTTTAGCACGCTCCCATCTATGTTGATACACATGTCTTTTGTATTGATGCTTTGTATTGCGCCAAAAAATATTAAATCCATTATGAATTTTGCAAGCAAGGACAGTTAAACCGGCACCTAACAATCGGCTGCACGGCGACCGATTCTCCGCCGCTCCGCGGCTAAAAATCGGCACTTGAGCCGGGCGTTATGCTCTTTAGGAGAGTTATGAGTATACTCAAAAAAATACTAATAATAGCGGGTTTTGCATCAGTAGCATCAGGTGTATTGGCAGGTGATTTTATATTCAAACCAGATGGGATTTATGATCTATCAAAAATAGAACCTAATCTAATTGCGATAACCGGCCAGGTTATTTCAGGTTACGCTAAGGTTGGGGATGAAATAAAACTCACCAAAAGTGACGGTTCGGTTATCTCCGCGAAGCTAGCAAATGTTCAAGTGCTTGTCGATGGTAAGCCAAAAAATTACGAAGATGCTCGTTTAAATGAATGGCTCGGTTTGCATTTTTATGGGTTAAATAAAGATGCTATCGATGTAACTAAATCACTTACGAAATGAAGCATAACAAAGCAATCATGTCACCCGCGTTCCACGCGGGTTGGGACAGCCTACTCGCCGCTTCGCTCTGTTTCGGCTGCCCCATATTGCGGCGTTAGCCTAAAGGGCCACATGACTATTACTCTAGCAGCGATACTCTCACTCATTTCAGGCCTGATAGGTGCGGTCTTCGGCCATGTTCTGTCCGAGAAAAAGAGCCGGAATGATGAGTTGGCGAAGATGCGCTTGGACGCCTATACGGACTTTTTGAAAGCCACTTCACTGCTAGTGTCTGCTAGAAGGGCCGGTCGAACCCAGGACGAGATCACTGAGCTTGGGGCGCTCAACGATGCCAAGGCTCGGATCTGTGTATGTGCCGATGCGGGCGTAGTGGAGGCCTTGGAAAGCTTTTGGTTGCAAGGCGGTACCCTTGAGAAGGAGCAAGAGATTCTTGCCTACACACAATTGTGCGGAGCGATGCGTGAAAGCTTGGGGAGGGACCGTCTTTCATACCAAATCCGTTTATCTGACGTACTTTTTAGGCTTGAACCCTCCACCTACTCATATCGGGGAAAGGTTGGTCAGGGTTAACAAGAAATTATCCATACAAGGTGGACTTCCCCCCGCTTCGCAGTCTTGGTCGGCTGAACTCAGGCGTATATGTGTTTAACTTATGGATGTAATATTTAGTGTAATGAAAATAGTAGGGCTGATTGGCCTGCTATTTTGGTATTTGTTTCTCGCACCTAGCTGGGTCCGCGAGTGGTCAGAAAATGTCGTGCTGTTCATTCAATCCGCTGTGTTTTGGTGTGTTGATGTTGCGGTCAAGTCTATTGATATCGCAGTACACCTTTTTCACTGGCTCGGCAGATTTTTTGTTGTGATGATTTTTGTCGGTGCGGCAATAACGTTGTCTGACAACATCGCGGCGATATTTGATCTGAGATTCTTGGGGTCAAGTGGCGTTGTTTTTAAAATGACGAGATTGTTTGAGGATAAAATTACCTGGGTTGCTTCTACGGCAATAGTGGCTACCACCGTCGCGCTGGGTCACTTCAAGACGCTCGATCTGAACTACCAAAAACACAGGGAGGAGGTCCGGGCAAAACTACGAGAGAACCGTGCTCGTAAGCAAAATGCCTAACCAAGCCAATTACGGTGATGGTGCTTCCGTTGTGGCTTTTCCTCCACGCCAAAGCCTACGCGACCTTCTGGGTTACCGTCCCTGCTTTTATCGGCAAAGCGGCAGGTTGTGTTTGACCGGGCAGGACAAGGCCGAGCTGGCTGCGCGGCTGCTGGAGTCGTTGGCGTAGCTGATTAGTTGGGCGCTCGCCCCAAGAGGGAGGTCGAGCGCGCGAGTGCCGTTAGTCGGTGGATTCGAGCTGTTTTAACGTTGTACCGCTGCTGTCTTTCCAGGCCGTTCTGCCGTTTGCTGTGCCGCCGTGAATCACTGCGGCAGCGGCGCTGGGGCTGCTAAATTCGTGGTTCCTGGCGAAGACCAGATGGCCTGATGCGGGTATCAGGACTCCGTCTTTGATCAGCTGTGCGCGGGTGTTTACAACCCAGGGGTAGTCCTTTGCCGAGGGTCTGAGCTTTTCCGCCGCTTGCGATTCGGCAAAGACCACCATCCCGTTGGGCGTGAGGTGGCCTTGCGCTTTTAGCCCGCTGACCTCGCAGAAGAGTGGTCTCGCTTCTTCCTTTGATTGTGCTTCGGAGGCGATGGGAACCAGCACTTCGACGCCGAGTGCCGGGAGCAGCTGTTCGATCTTCTTCAGGAAGATCTCCATATCTGCCCGGTCTGACTCCGGCAGTTTTGAGCTGGTGGCCTGCGAGTTGGTCAGGCTGGCCCGCCCCGCCTGCTTGGCCAGTTCAATCAGACGGCCCTCAAGGTAGCGAATGTGGGATTTGGTCAGGTTTTCGTCTTTGCTGGTGAAGTAGATAACGTGATTCCAGAAGTCCTTTTCCAGGTGCTGTTTCAAGCGCGACTGAATGGATTCTGCTTCGCCGATGTACACCGCAGGCCCTCCGGACTTTGGGTCAACGCCGGTGAGCAGATATACGCCAACGTTCTCGGCTTCCTCTCGTTTTAGCAGTTGATCCAGCTCCGTCCTGGGACCGGCGACGGCCTTCCCAGACCAGTTTGAGATTTCGCCGGTGCGAAGGCGCTTTGGATCGCCATGAGGGAGGTAAATTTTGATGGTTGCACTGGGCATTTTAGATTTCCGTTTGCTTCGCCTAGATGTCCTTCCGTAAGAGCAGTGCGCAGTGTTCTGTGCCTACCAACTGGGTTCGATAGTGCTATCGCTGAGCGGGTTTGCCAAGCTTAAATCAGGTGCATAGCTGGGTGCCTGAGTTTGCGGGGGCGTATGCACCTTTCAAGTTTGCATCTGTAAAGGGCCTGAACACAGGCGATAAAAAACCCGAGCAATGCCCGGGTTTTTGTTGCCTGCAGTCACCGGCTGCGCGTGATGGGCACGCTGCCGATGTGCTGCATGCGCTTACTTCGGAATGGTGGCGGTCATGCCTTCTACGTACCAGTCCATGGTGGCCAGTTCTTCGTGGGTCATTTCGACGCCGTCGGCTACCCGCAGGGTGCCGCTCTGGTCCTTGATCGGGCCGGTGAAGGGGTGGAATTCGCCGCTGCCGATGGAGGCGATCATGGCGTCGACCTTGGCGCGTTGCTCTTCGGTCAGGCGGTCGCTGATGGACTCGACCTTGATCACACCATCGTGGATGCCGCCCCAGTAGTCAGCAGACTCCCAGTTGCCGTCCATCACTGCCTGCACGGTGTTGATGTAGTAGGGGCCCCAGTCGTTGACCACGGAAAGCAGGTGCGCTTCAGGTGCAAAGTGGCTCATGTCGGATGCCTGGCCAACACCCCATACGCCGCGTTTCTGGGCAGCCAGCAGGGGTGCCGGGCTGTCGGTGTGCTGGATGATGACGTCAGCGCCCTGGTCCATCAGGGTGTTGGCGGCGTCAGCTTCCTTGGCCGGATCGAACCAGGTGTTGACCCAGACGACCTTCAGCTCGACATCCGGGTTGACTGCCTTGGCGCCCAGGTAGGTTGCGTTGATGTCGCGGATGACTTCCGGGATCGGGAAGGAGGCGATGTAACCCAGCACGTTGCTCTCGGTGACCATGCCGGCAGCAGTGCCGGTGACGTAGCGGCCTTCATAGGTGACGGACAGGTAGGTTCCAAGGTTGTCGGCGCGCTTGTAACCCGTGGCGTGCAGGAAGGTTTTGTCCGGGTAGTCGGCGGCGACGCGGGCAGTGGCGTTCATGAAACCGAAGGAGGTGGTGAAGATAACGTCGTTGCCGGCCTGGGCCAGACGACGGATGGTGCGCTCGGCATCAGCGCCTTCGTTGACGTTCTCGACGAAGGTGGTCTGCACCTTGTCACCGAAGTGCGCTTCCAGTTCCTTGCGGCCCTGATCGTGCTGGTAGCTCCAGCCGTGGTCACCGATGGGACCAACATAGACAAAACCGACTTTCATCGGGTCTTCTGCTGCGATGGCCTGCAGCGGCATGACGAGGGCTGCCGCCAGAGCGAGTGTGCGTTTGAAACTCATGAGTGCTTCTCCTGGGATCTAGTTGTTGGCGACCGTTCCGCGTCCGTTGGAGCGGGGCCGATCTTTCCCTGCAGCAAAAAACTGGCCATTTGTTCAGGAAATGACGAAAAATTTTAGCGTCCGAGGGCCTTTGCTGCCAGTGCGATGTTTCCGCAGGAGATTCGCTGTGGCTTTGAGTGCGCAACGCAGCAAGGGCTGCACGACAATGGTGCGGCCCTGCACTGCGTGCACCGAGTCGGTCAGCCTTGCGGCAGCGCCAGCCAGCCGCCGTGCAGGCTAGCGACGTGGGTCAGACCGTGCTCGCGGAGGATATTGGTAGCCAGTGCCGAACGCTTGCCCGAGCGGCACAGCGCGACCACCGGCAGCACGTTTGGTACCTCGGCAACTCGGTCGTGCAGGTTGCCGACCGGGATCTGCAGGGCGTTGCCCAGGTAGGTTGGCAGCGGCTCCTGTTCGTACTCGTTGGGCTCGCGCACGTCCAGCAGGGTCAGCTCCTTACGGTGGGCCATCAGCCATTCGAGATTGATCTCGGGCACACCCGCGTAGGTAATGCGCAGGTCATCGCACCATTCCGGCTGCAGCGGCAGCTGATCTTCTGGCGGCCGGCCGCTGCGCAGGTTGGCTGGTACAGCCTCGGCGATTCGCTTGGGGTGCGGCAGGCGCAGGGCATCCATATAACCGACAAAGTCGTTCTCGTTGGCCTCACCGCCAACCCGCGCGTTGAAGGCGCGTTCCTCGCCGATGCTGCTCTGGGTGCGACCGTTATAGTCGTGGGCCGGATACACCTCGCAGCTGTCGGGCAGACTGAACAGCTGTTCGGTGATCGAGTGATACAGCGTGTGCGGGTTGCCCTGCTGGAAGTCGCTGCGGCCGCAGCCGCGGATCAGCAATGCGTCGCCGGTGAACACCATCGACTGGTCGCTCAGCACGTAGCTCATGCACCCGTCGGTATGGCCGGGGGTGGCCCGCGCTTCCAGCTCAACGCCCTGGACGCCGAAACGCTGGCCGTGGTGCAGCGGCAGGTCGACGTATTCGGCGTTAATGACGGCGGCGGAGGCAATCTGGCAGCCGGTCTTCTGTTTCAACAGCCAAGCTGCAGTGACGTGGTCGGCGTGGGCGTGGGTGTCGACCACCAGCTTGAGGGTCAGGCCCAGCTCCTGCAGCAACGACAGGTCACGGGTGGTCTGCTCGAAGACCGGGTCAATCAGCAGGGCCTCGCCGCTGACGGTGTCGCCAAGCAGATAGGTGTAGGTGGAGGAAGCAGCGTCGAACAGTTGGCGAAACAGCATGGTCACCTCACGGCATTACATTTAAGGTTATTACAATATATAAAAACATAGATTGAAAGTGGCGCCAGTGCAAGCCCAATAACTGCGGCGGGCCGTCGCATGGCAGAAAAAGCCAACAATATGGCTGAATCTGCCGAGGATTGGCCGCCATGTAGCGTTTTGTAGCTCTATAATGCGACAGCTGTTTTTCCCGTCTTTTTGCCACCTACTTCACAGGTTACCTATGGATTGCGTCGCCCGCTGGATTGCCACAGGTCTCTCGGCCATTGCCCTTACCGTCTCTCTCTCCGGTTGTTCCGAGCCGCCCGCACCGGTGGCGGACAAGCCGCGACCGGTCAAGCTGTTCACCGTGGTGGACCCGGGCGCCGAGCGCATCCGCGAGTTTCCGGCCCGGCTGAAGGCGCCGGAAGAAGCGCAGTTGTCGTTCCGGTTGGGTGGCGAGTTGCAGGCTCTCAAGGTGCATGAGGGCCAGGAGGTCAAGCAGGGTGAGCTGATCGCCCAGCTCGACGACACCGACTACCGGCTCAAGCTGAGTGACCGTCAGGCCAGCTATGACCTCACCCGCAGCCAGTTGACCCGGATGGAGCAGTTGGTTGAGCGGCAGATGGTGTCGCAGGCCGAATACGACCAGCGTAAGGCGCAGTTCAACTCGGCCGAAGCAGCACTCAATCTGGCTCGCCAGGAACTGGCCTATACCCGTATCAACGCGCCGTTTGATGGGGTGGTGGCGCGTACCCATGTGGAGCAGTTTCAGGTGGTGCAGCCGAATCAGCCGATTGCCACCCTATACAGTGGCGACAGCATGGACGTGGTGTTCCAGTTGCCGGAGAACCTGCTGAGCAATCTGCGCCGTGACTTGCAGCCCGCCGAGCTGCGTTCCAAGGTGCGACTGGACAACTACCCCGAGGCGTTGATCGACGCTGACTACAAGGAGTACGCCAGCCAGCCGGACCCCTCGACCCTGGCCTATGACGTCACCCTGAGCATGCCGATCCCCGATGGGCTGGTGTTGCTACCGGGCATGAGCGCCACGGTGATCGTCAACTTTGCCGAGATCAGCCGGAACGCCGAGATTCCGATAGTGGTGCCGGTCGAAGCGGTATTCAGTCCGGACAACGAAGACAGTGAACACCGTCAGGTCTGGGTGGTGGTCGAACAGGACGGCACGCTGCAGGTCCGTGCCCGCGCCGTATCGGTGGGGCAACTGACCCGCGACGGTATCGAAGTGTTGTCGGGGCTGGAGGCCGGTGAGCGGATTGTTGCTGCCGGTGGCAATGAACTGAGTGAAGGTCAGCAGGTGCGCCCCTGGGTTCGTGAGCGGGGGCTGTAATGAATATTGCCGAATACTTCATCAAGCGGCGGGTCACCAGCTGGCTGGTGGCGCTGCTGCTCGGCATTGGCGGGATTATTGCCTTTCTTGACTTGGGCCGGCTGGAAGACCCGGCCTTTACCCTGAAGATGGCGATGGTGGTCACGCCCTACCCCGGCGCCTCGCCGCAACAGGTGGAGGAAGAGCTGACCTATCCGCTGGAAAATGCGATCCAGCAGCTGCCCTACATCGACACCATCACCTCCACCAGCAGCGCCGGGCTGTCGCAGATCATGGTCGAGGTGCAGGCGCAGTATGGCGCGCACGAGTTGCCGCAAATCTGGGACGAGATGCGCCGCCGCATCAACGATCTGCGCCCCAACCTGCCGCCCGGCGTCAGCGAACCGCAGATTCAGGATGACTTCGGCGACGTTTACGGCACCTTTTTCATGATCAGCGGCACTGGCTACGACTATCGTGAGCTGCGTGACTACGCCGATTACCTGCGCCGCGAGCTGGTGCTGGTGAAAGGCGTCGGCAAGGTCAGCCTTGCCGGCGTGCCGCAGGAAGAGGTGCATCTGGAAATCTCCCGTGCCCAGATGACCGCGCTGGGGATTGCGCCGCAGCGCATCTACGACCTGCTCAGCCGCCAGAATGTGGTGTCGGACGCTGGCCGCATGCTGGTCGGCAGTGAGTCGATTCGGCTGCATCCGACCGGTGAGTTTCAGGATGTCAGCGAGCTGGAGCGGCTGATCATCAGCCCGCCCGGCAGCTCCAAACGGGTCTATCTGGGGGATGTCGCGCGCATCACCCGGGGCTTTGCCGAAACCCCGACCAGCCTGTACCGCGCGCAGGGGCATCCGGCCCTGGGGCTGGGCGTATCCTACGCTGCGCATGTGAATGTGGTGGATGTGGGTAACGCGGTGGCCGCGCGGCTGGCCGAGCTGGAACAGGACCGCCCGGCCGGCATGCAGGTGACCATGTTCTACAACCAGGCTGCCGAGGTAGAGAACTCGGTTGGTGGCTTTGTCTGGAACTTCCTCGCGTCGGTTGCCATTGTCGTGGTTGTGCTGCTGGTGTTCATGGGCCTGCGCAGCGGCCTGCTGATCGGTCTGGTGCTGGCGCTGACGGTGCTGGGCACCTTTATCTTCATGCAGGTGCTGAGTATCGAGCTGCAGCGTATTTCGCTCGGTGCGCTGGTCATCGCGCTGGGGATGCTGGTGGATAACGCCATCGTGATTGTCGAGGGTATTCTGGTCGGCCGCCAGCGCGGCCAGACCACCCTGCAGTCCGCGGGCGATATTGTGCGCCAGACCAATCTGCCGCTGATGGGCGCCACCGCGATTGCGATCATCGCCTTTGCCCCCATCGGCCTGTCGGACGACTCCACCGGCGAGTACTGTCTGTCGCTGTTCCAGGTGCTGATGATCTCGCTGACGCTGAGCTGGATTACCGCCATCACCCTGACGCCTTTCTTCGCCAGTCTGTTCTTCCGTGATCAGCCGTCCGGTGACCAGCCGGCCGAGGTCGAAGACCCCTACCGTGGCATCGTCTTTGTGCTCTACCGCAAGCTGCTTGGCAACGCACTGCACCACCGGGTGTTGACACTGGTGATGCTGGGCGCGCTGCTGCTGGCGTCGGTATTCGGCTTTAGTCAGGTGCGTCAGGCGTTCTTCCCGCCGTCTAATACGCCGATGTTCTTTGTCGATGTCTGGCTGCCCAAGGGCAGCGACATTCGCTACACCGAACAGGTGATCGCCGAGATGGACCAGTACGTGCTCGCGCAGGACGGTGTTACCGAGGTGACGTCCACCATCGGTCAAGGCGCGCTGCGTTTCATCCTCACTTACTTCCCCGAGCGAATCCATAGCAACTACGCCCAACTGCTGGTGCGCACCGAGCAGCGTGAGCAGATTGTGCCGCTGATCACCGAATTGGATGAATACTTCAAGACTCAGCACCCCACCGCCAAGGTCAAACTCAAGCAACTGATGCTTGGCCCCGGCAGCGACAGCAAGATCGAGGCGCGCTTTACCGGCCCCGACCCCGAGGTGCTGCGCAGTCTGGGCGCGCAGGCCATTGCCATCCTCAAGGCCGACCCGGTGGCCGATGCCGTGCTGCACAACTGGCGTGAGCGGACCAAGCTGGTCCGGCCGCAGTTTGCCGAAGCGCAGGCGCGCGAGCTGGGCGTCGACAAGCGCGATCTGGATACCCTGCTGAAGATGAACTTCAGCGGCGTCAACGTGGGCCTGTACCGCGATGGCACACGCATGTTGCCGATCGTCGCCCGCACCCCGGCAGATGAGCGCCTGGACGCCAGCACCCTTAACGACCTGCTGGTCTGGAGCAACGTACGCAACGCCTATATCCCCATCAGCCAGGTGGTGAGCGGCTTTGTCACCGATTGGGAAGACCCGCTGATTCTGCGCGAAGACCGCAAGCGCACCCTGACCGTGCAGGCCGACCCGAGCATCGTGAGCGGCCAGACCGCCGCCGAACTGTTCGCCCGCATCCGCCCGCAGATAGAGGCCATCGAGCTGCCGCGCGGCTACAAGCTGGAGTGGGGCGGCGAGTACGAAAGCTCACGCGACGCCCAGAAAGCCGTGTTCGGCAGCCTGCCGCTAGGTTATCTGGCGATGTTCCTGATCACCGTGCTGCTGTTTGACTCGGTGCGCCGCGCCACCGTGATCTGGCTGACCGTGCCGCTGGCGGTGATCGGCGTAACGCTGGGCTTCTTGCTCACCGGTATTCCGTTCGGCTTTATGGCGCTGCTGGGCTTTCTCAGCCTGAGCGGCATGCTGGTCAAGAACGGCATCGTGCTGGTCGACGAAATTCGCCTGCAGATCGACTCCGGCAAAGAGGCCTATAGTGCCCTGGTGGACTCGGCCATCAGCCGGGTGCGCCCGGTATCGATGGCCGCGCTGACCACCATCCTCGGCATGGCGCCGCTGCTGACCGACGCCTTCTTCCAGAGCATGGCGGTGGTAATCATGTTTGGTCTGGGCTTTGCCACCGTGCTCACGCTGGTGGTGCTGCCGGTGATCTACAGCCTGTTCTTCAAAATCCCGGTCGAGGGGCGGCGGGTTTAACCGCTCGCCGCCGGTAGGGTGGACAGCGCACAGCGTTGTCCACCATGCTGTCACTCCGCTCAGGCCCTCTGCCGCAGGGTGGAGAACCGCAAAGCGTTCTCCACCTTTTCCAAGCCCGGCCCAACGCTGCCGTTGCATACCGCCCACGGCTGACGCGACCGACACACTGGAGTAGGCTGCAACAACCTACTCGCAGCCGGAGCGTCGCATTACCGCCCGCAGCGCCGAAATTGGCGGCACCCTGCCGGTCAACCGCGTACTGCCTACCCGCCAGCTCCGCCAGATCGGCGCCTGGTGCTTTCTCGATCACGCCGGCCCCGCCCGCTTTGAATCAGGTGAGGGCATGCACGTGGGCGCGCACCCGCACACCTGCCTGCAGACCTTCACCTGGATGATCGAAGGCGACGTGCTGCACCGCGACAGCCTCGGCAACGAACAGCTGATCCGCCCCGGCCAAGTCAACCTGATGACCGCCGGCCGCGGTATCAGCCACACCGAAGACTCCACCGACGCCACCGACCGCCTGCACGCCGCCCAACTGTGGATCGCCCTGCCAGCGCACATGGCAAACGCTGACCCCGCCTTCACCCACTACCCCGACTTGCCCACCTGGCAGCAAAGCGGCATCGACTTCACCCTGCTGGTCGGTGACTTCGCCGACCACACCTCCCCGGTCGAGGTATACAGCCTG
>NZ_PPSK01000036.1 GCF_002903165.1 Halopseudomonas oceani | reverse complement strand
TAAAAGGCGAAAGGCTGACTCAAACATGACGCAGATTTCGAGCAATATTGTTGACGTTCAGGCAGCACGGCCACGGCATGCCGTGGCCCTACGTTGGCTGGGCAGGCGGCCCTCCCTTGGCCCTACGGCAGAGATGAGCGCTATTTCTCCGGCCAAACCCTCTGCCACACCCGAAACACCGGCTCCGCCAAAAACATCACCAAAAACAACCGCATCACCTGCAACGCCGTCACCAGCGCCACCGACAGCTGCAGCGCGTCAGCAGTCAGGCACAGCTCGGTGATGCCGCCGGGCATCATGCCGAGCATCAGGCTGGTACGGTCGACGCTGCCGAACTGGGCGAGTAGCAGCGCGGCAGCGGCGGCGGTGAGCATCGCCAGCACGGTAAAGCTGAACACCCGCAGCAGAAAGGCAGGAGCCTTGCGGAAGAAGGTGCGGTCGAAGTGACAGCCCAGCGCGCTGCCGATCAGCCACTGACCAGCGGCGCTGGTACCGGGCGGCAGGGCAATCTCGATATCCAGCAGCACGCCGGCGCTGGCGCAGACAATCAGCGGGCCGAGCATCCACGGGTTGGGTTGGCGCAGGCGGCGCATCAGCAGGGCCAGCAGCGCGCCGAGTGGAATCAGCCAGGCCAGGGTCGGCAGGTCGGTGGGCAGCGGCGCGGGTGCGCTGACCGCCGGCAGGCCCCAGGTGAACAGCGCCGGTATCAGCAGTACCACCATCAGCAGACGCAGGCTGTGGGCGGCGACCACGTTGGCGATGCCTGCGTTGTGGCGTGCGCCGATTACCGCCATCTCGCTGGCGCCACCGGGCATGCTGGAGAAGAAGGCGGTCGCGCGGTCATAGCCGGCGCCGGTCAATAGGCGGATGCCGATCAGGCTGAGCAGAAAGGTGCTACAGGCGCCCAGCACGATCAGGCCCAGATGGTTGATGATCTGGGCAAAGACGGGGGTAGTGAAATGCAGGCCAATAGCGCAGGCGACGAGCAACTGGCCGGTCTGGCGTGAGCCCGGTGGCGGGCTGCATTGCCAGCCACTGCAGCGCAGCAGGATGACCGCTACCAGCGAGCCGGTCATCCAGGGTAGCGGCCAGCCGGCGAGGCTGGCGAGTAAACCGCCTAGCGCACCGGTCAACGGCGCGCTGAGGTAGCGCACTGCGCTAAACAGTCGCTCAGGCACTGGTCAGCGCAGCACTGCGCTTGGTGCGGTAGCGGCGCCAGAACGGCAGCGCCACCATGGCAGCCACCAGTACCCAGAGGCCGATGGTGATCGGGCTGGAGAACAGGATGCCCAGATCGCCGTTAGAAATCGACAGCGCGCGGCGCAGGTTGCTCTCCATCATGTGACCGAGGATAAAGCCCAGCAGCAGCGCCGACAGCGGGAAGTCCAGCTTGCGCAGCAGGTAGCCGAACAGGCCGATGGCGATCATCAGGA
This sequence comes from Halopseudomonas oceani, assembly GCF_002903165.1. Taxonomy (GTDB): domain Bacteria; phylum Pseudomonadota; class Gammaproteobacteria; order Pseudomonadales; family Pseudomonadaceae; genus Halopseudomonas; species Halopseudomonas oceani. The sequence goes on along the minus strand of NZ_PPSK01000036.1, from coordinate 12,974 downwards.
ACAGGTCGAAGGTGGTCGCATGGACCGCGTAGACACCAATCGAGGTGATGATGGCGATGGCCGGCACCAGGGTCCAGCTCGGCACCGCGAGTATGCGGGTGAACACCTTGATCAGCGGCACGTTCATCACGATCAGGATGATGTTGGCGACGAACAGCGAGGCGATCAGACCCCAGACGATGTCTGGCTGATGCTGGAACAGCAGCGGGCCGGGGGTGATGTTGTACAGGGTCAGCGCACCGAGCATCACCGCAGTGGTGCCGGAGCCCGGAATGCCGAGGGTCAGCATCGGAATCATCGAGCCGCAGGCCGAGGCGCTGTTGGCGGTTTCCGGCGCGGCCAGACCGCGCAGATCACCATTGCCGAAGCGGCCCTTGTCACCGGCCAGACGCTTCTCGGACATGTAGCTCACTGCGCTGGCGAGGGTTGCGCCGGCACCTGGCAGCACGCCGAAGATAAAGCCGAGCACGCCGCTGCGCAGGTTGGTCGCCAGTACAAAGGCGCCTTCCTTGAGGTTGAACAGCATGCGCCCGCTGGCCTTGGCCGCAACCTGACCGTGATGGGTGCGCTCCAGCAACATGAGGATCTCGCTGACGCTGAACAAACCCAGCACCAGCACCACGAACTGGATGCCGTCGGACAGGCCGAGGCTGCCGAAGGTGAAGCGGTAGACGCCGCTATTGGCGTCGATGCCGATGCAGGCGAGCATCAGGCCGATCAGCACCGCCACTGCGGTCTTGATGGGCTTGTCACCAGCCATACCGGCCAGACAGACAATCGCGAAGACCATCAGCATGAAGTACTCGGCCGGCCCAAAGGAGACGGCCCATTGGGCCAGCAGCGGGGCAAAGATGGTCACCCCGATGGTGGCGATTAAACCGCCGATGAACGAACTCCAGGCCGAGATCGACAGGGCAATGCCGCCCTTACCCTGCTGGGCCAGTGGGTGGCCGTCGAGGGTGGTCATCACCGCTGAGGCTTCGCCCGGAATGTTGAGCAGAATGGAGGAAATACGGCCGCCGTATTCACAGCCGAGATACACCGAGGCGAGCAGAATCAACGCGGTTTCCGGTGGCAGACCGAGGGCAAAGGCGACCGGAATCAGTAGTGCAACGCCGTTGATCGGGCCAAGGCCCGGCAGCAGGCCGACGATGGTGCCGATGGTGGTGCCGGCGAGTGCGGTCACCAGGTTGTTCGGGCTCAGGGCAACGTCGAAGCCCTGGCCAAGGTAAGAGAGGGTATCCATGATCAGATCTCCAGGGCGCTGAGTACGCCGAGCGGCAGGGGGACTTCAAGCAGACGGTCGAACAGGAAATACAGACCGACCCCGAGGATCAGCGCCAACGCACCACTGGCCAGCCAGCGACCACCGAACAGGCGAGCCATGCCCAGGGCAAACAGGATGCTGACCGGGATGAAGCCGAGGCGCTCGAACAGCGCAGCCAGTGCCAGCATCAGGCCAAGGCAGACAGCGGCCTTGATCAGCATGGCGCGATTCAGCGGCGGTTCGTCGGATTCGCTGCTTTCCAGGTTGGGCTTGGCCAGCAGTATCAGCGCGCCGAGCGCTAGCAGAATCAGCAGCATCAACGGGTAGGCCCGGGGGCCGACAGGCTCGTAGGAAAAGGGCGCTTGATAGCCCCAGGCAACAAATCCCAGGCACAGACAAACCAGCAGCAGACACGCCGCAAACAGACGTTGGTAAAGCATGGTGTGATCCTCGCGAACGCAGCACACACCCGTGGCCGGGTGCGTGCTGGCAGGTCGGTTACTGGGTCAGGCCGAATTCGCCAGCCAAGGTCTTGTATTCGGCAACGTGCTCGCGGACATAGGTCTCGAGCTCAGCGCCGGTGAGGGCGAAGGGGAACAGTTCGCGTTGCTCGCGCAGGGTGGCGAACTCGTCGGAGGCGAGCAGGTGCTCGAAGGTGTCTTTCCACCAGGCGAAGTCTTCATCACTGACTTCCGGCCCCATGTAGAAGCCACGGATGACCGGCCAGCTGACGTCATAACCCTGCTCACGGGCGGTCGGGATGTCTTTGACGATGTCACCGGTAAGGCGTTCATCAGCAAGCACGGCGAGGATGCGCATGTCACCGCTTTCAACGTGCGGCATGGAGTCGGAAATATCGGTGCTGGCGACCTGAATGTGGCCGCCGAGCAGCGCGGTGGCCAGCTCGCCGCCGCCTTCCATTGCGACGTAGCGCAGGCTGCGCGGATCAATGCCGGCAGCACGGGCGACCAGCGCAGTTTGCATCCAGTCCTGACTGCCGACGGTGCCGCCGGAGCCGATGACCACTTTGGATGGATCTTTGCGCAGTGCGTCGACCAGTTGGTCGAGGGTTTGGAACTCGGAGTCGGCGCGCACGGCGATGGCGCCGTAGCTGGTGCCAACCGCGGCCAGCCATTTGACTGCATTCTCATCGAAGCGGCCAAATTTGCCCTGGGCCAGGTTCAGCAGCGAACCGGTCGAAAAGGCGGTGATGGTGCCGGGCTCGTCGGGGCGTTGCGCAACTACGGCGTTGTAGGCGACCGCACCGATTCCGCCTGGCATATAGGTAACGCGCATCGGGCGCGAGAGGTACTTGCCCTGCAGCAGTGCGCTCTGCGCCAGCTTGCAGGTCAGGTCGAAACCGCCGCCGGGGGAAGCCGGGGCGATACATTCGGGACGGGACGGCTCATCAGCCTGGGTGTAGCCAGCCAGGCCGAAGCATAGGGCGATCAGCAGGGCAGAACGGATTGTCGCTTTCATGGTGGTTGTCCTCATGGCGTCATTCTAGGCGATTGTCGGGTTGCGCTGCGCTTACCAGATCGGGAAGGCGTAGCTGACAATCAGGCGGTTCTCGTCGGCATCGCGGGCAAAGTCGGAGCGGTAGCTCGCATTGCGCCAGCGCAGGCCGAGATTTTTCAGTGCGCCGTCCTGGAACACGTACTGCAGCTCGGTGTTGCGCTCCCATTCCGAGCCGGTGCCACCGGCCGCCGGCTTGGCGTCGTCACCGCTGATATAGCGGGTCATGAAGCTCAGGCCGGGGATGCCGACAGTGGCAAAGTCGTAGTCGTAACGCAGCTGCCAGGAGCGCTCGTTGGCTTCGGCAAAGTCGTTGATCTGCACGAAGTTGACGAGGTACGGGTTGCTGCCGTCGATGTAGGGGAAGGCGCTGTCGCCGCGCATTTTTTGCGCGGCTGCGCTCACTTCGTGACCGTTCAGCGCGTAGCCGATGCGGCCCTGCCAGGCTTGGTTGTCGATCCGACCGGCGCGGGCGCTGCCCTGCTCGTCGGATACGGCGACCCGCAGCTCGGTGCTCAGCTCACCGGCACCCAGAGTGGCGCTGTGGTTGAGACCGAAGAAGTGTTGGCGGTAGATGTCATCCAGTTGTGCCAGATAGTAACTAGCCGCCAGGCCGGAGTTGAACTGGTAATTCAGTCCGGCCCAATCAAGATGGTCAGCCGAGAAAGAACCACCGAAACGGCGATTCTTGTTGTTCAGGGCCAGGTCCTCGGCATCGGTAGAGTCCCGGTCAGTGGCTCTGGTGAGACGGCCGAGATCAATGCGGAAGTTGTCGAATTCGTTAATGTTTACCATGCCGCCACGGAAGGTCTGCGGCAGGATGCGGCTGGTGTTGGGCTGCAGGATCGGCAGCTTGGGCATCAGCGTACCCAGCAGCAGTTCGGACTCGGAGTAGCGGGCCTTGGCGGTCAGGCCAAGCTTGCTGTATTCATCGGCGGCGCGGCCGTCATCGTGGGTCGGCAACAGGCCGGTACCGGTGCGATCCGGGCTGGAGTCGAGCTTGATGCCGAGCATCGCCTTGGCGTCGAGGCCAAAGCCGACCGGGCCATCGGTGTAACCGGACTTGAGGTCGAGAATGAAGCCCTGACCCCACTCATCACGCTTGGATTGGCCGGTGCCTTCGCGGAAGTCGCGGTTGAAGTAGATGTTGCTGGTGCTCAGCTTGGCGCTGCTGTCTTCGCTGAAGCCGCTGGCCTGGGCCAAGGGTGTGAGCAGCAGGCCGGAGGCGGCCAGCAGGGCGGCAGACAGGCTGCGCCGTGGGATGAATACGGTATGCATCAGGTGTACTCCGATGTTGTTCTTGTTTGCGTTTTACGCCTACGGTGGGTGACCGTCGGGCGATGCTAAAGAGCCAACCTTTCACCAACCTGTCATCCGGCAGGTGGGTGAGCGAAGCGACAACAGACCCTGCGCAATCCGCGCTGTCGCGCGCCCACAGGCGGTGTAAACTCGGCCCATTCGACCCCTGCGAGAGAGAACGGCAGTGCGCATTCTGCTGGTAGAAGACGATCCCGAACTGGCTGACAGCCTGACCCGCGCGCTCAAGAGCGGTGGCTGGACGGTGGACGCGCTGCACGACGGCGTGGCTGCTGACCTGGCCCTGCGCAGCGAGGATTACGCTCTGGCGATTCTCGATGTCGGCCTGCCCCGGCAGGACGGATTCGAGGTGCTGAGAAAGTTGCGCGAGCGGGGTCAGACGTTGGCGGTGCTGATGCTCACCGCCCGTGGCGAGGTGGCCGACCGGGTGCGCGGGCTGAACCTGGGCGCCGATGACTATCTGGCCAAACCCTTCGAATTGAGCGAGCTGGAGGCGCGGGTCAACGCCCTGTTGCGCCGCAGCCTGATGGGCGGCGAGCGCCAGCAGCAATGTGGCGAGCTGATCTACGATCTCAACGACCGCCGCTTCAGCCTGCGCGGTGACGTGCTGACTTTGCCGTCGCGCGAGCACGCGGTGCTGGAAAACCTGATCGCCCGCCCCGGCCGGCTGATGAGCAAGGAGCAACTGGCTGGCAAGGTGTTCGGGCTGGATCAGGACGCCAGCCCGGAAGCCATCGAAATCTATATCTCCCGACTGCGCCGCAAGCTCGATGGCAGCGGCGTGCGCATCGTTACCTTTCGTGGCCTGGGCTATCTGCTGGAGGCCGAGGCGTGACACTGGGTGTCGGCACCTCGCCTGTCGGCAACCCTGCCGGCAGCTTGCGCGGGCGGTTGCTGCGACGGCTGGCGCTGGTGATGTCGATTCTGTTGCTGATCGGCAGCTCGGTGGCCTACTGGAACGCCCGCCTTGCGGCGGATACCGCCTATGATCGCTCGCTGCTGTCGTCGGCCCGGGCAATCGCCGAGCGGCTTTATAGCGCAGACGGCGAGCTGGCTGTCGAGGTGCCCTACGTGGCACTCGACAACTTCGCCTACGACATCACCGGCCGACTCTACTATCAGGTGCTGGACTTCAACGGTCAGCCTATCTCCGGCTATGAGGACCTGCCCGCCGCCGGCCCCCTGGTGCCGATGACCCAGGACTATCCGGCCCTGGCGCGCTTCTACGATGCCGACTATCGCGGCGCCGAAGTGCGCGTGGTCAGCCTGCTGCAGGCAGTGAGCACCAACACGGCCAGCGGAATGGCCGAGATCCGCGTGGCGGAAACCCGCGAGGCACGCGACCGCATGGCCGCCAACCTGCTGCGCCAGTCGCTGATCAACCTGGGGATGCTGGCGGTCAGTGCGCTGGTGTTGGCGTGGCTGGCGGTTACCGCGGCGCTGCGCCCGTTGCAGCGCTTGCGGCACGATGTCTCTGAGCGGCGCAGCGATGATCTGCGGCCCATCGAGACCGACGGTCTGCAGCGTGAGGTTAGGCCGCTGGTCAACGCCATCAACCACTTCACTGGGCGTCTGCGCGAGAACTTCGAGCGCCAGCGTGACTTTATCGCCGAAGCGTCGCACGAGTTGCGCACGCCGCTGGCGGCGCTAAAGGCGCGGATCGAGCTGGGGCTGCGTTCCAGTGAGCCGGAAGCCTGGCGGCAGGCGCTGCGTGAAGCCGAGGCCAGTACCGACCGCACCATCGGGCTGGCCAACCGGCTGCTGTCGATGGCGCGGATCGAGCGTGGCGCGCGGGCGGTGGCTGAGGGCAGCGCCGAACAGGTGGCACTGGCACCGCTGGCGCAGGAGCTGGCTCTTGCGTTGGTGCCGCTGGCCCACGCGCGCAACATTGAGCTGGCACTGGAGGTCGAGCAGGCGTTCGACGTTTGGGGCGAGCCGACCCTGCTGCAGGAGCTGCTCGGCAACCTGATCGACAATGCGCTGCAACACACCCCTGACGGCGGCTTGGTAACCCTGCGGCTGCGTGGCCCGGCGCTGGTTGAGGTGGAAGACACCGGTCCCGGCATCCCGCCCGAGGAGCGCGAGCGGGTGTTCGAGCGGTTTTACCGCCAGAGCCCGGCAGGCACCGGTCTGGGGCTATCGATCGTTGGTGAGATCTGCCGCGCCCATCGTGCTGAGATCAGCTTGCATGAGGGGGCTGAGGGCGGGTTGTTGGTGCGGGTGAGTTTTTTGGTTTAGTGAGCGTTGTTGGTTTTTTGCGCCGTCTCCTGACTTGCCTTTCGCCTTTTACGGCGAGTCGGGGGAAGTGCTTGTCCATTTCGCCCGGCAGTCCATAGGACATCACAACTGCACGGCCCTGCGGGTCCGTGCAAACGTCGGGTGCTTCACCCGCTTCGCTTGGGAATGTCACTCAGGACGCACTGCGTCTGCTCGCGCCCCATCGCACTGCATAAACCCCTTTTAAATTATGGTTGACATTTAAATGCATTTATTTAAATTATGACCATAATTCAAAAGGCGCTAGCGCCCTCTTTCTCCAAGGAGCACTGCCATGACCTCCATCGTGATTGCCGGTTATTTGCGTTCACCCTTCCAGTTCGCCCGCAAGGGAGGGCTGATCAACCTGCGCCCTGACGATCTCGCCGCTCAGGTACTGCGTGGTCTGGTCGAGCGGCTGGATCTGGACCCTGCTCTGCTGGAAGACGTGATCATGGGGTGCGCCTACCCCGAGGGTGAACAGGGCACCAACGTCGCACGTATTGCCAGCTTTCGTGCCGGCTTCCCCGAGACGCTGGGCGGCGTGACGGTTAACCGCTTCTGCGGCTCGTCGATGACTGCGATCCACTTTGCCGCCGGGCAACTGCTGCTCGGCGCCGGTGAGGCCTATATCGCCGCCGGGGTCGAGTCGATGACCCGGGTGCCGATGGGCGGCTTTACCCCCTCGCCCAATCCGACCCTGCTGCAGCAGTTCCCCGAGGTTTATATGGCGATGGGGCATACCGCCGAGGAAGTGGCGCGGCGCTTTGATGTAAGCCGTGAGGATCAGGATGCGCTGGCGGTGCTGTCGCACAGCAAGGCCGCCAAGGCGCGTGACGAGGGTCTGCTGGCGGATGAAATCGTGCCGGTCACCACACCGGATGGCGTGGTCAGTGAAGACGGTTGTATTCGTCCGGGGACCAACATGGAGGCGTTGGCTGGCCTGAAACCGGCCTTTGGCGGGGTTGTCACCGCCGGTACTTCCTCGCCGCTGACCGACGGCAGCGCCGCCGTGCTGGTTTGCACCGAAGACTTTGCCCGGCGCCACAATCTGCCGATGCTGGCGCGCATCAAGGCGACGGCGGTGGGTGGCTGCGCACCTGAGATTATGGGGATGGGGCCGGTTGAGGCGACACGTAAAGTACTTGCCCGCGGCGGTCTGACAATCAATGATGTCGACCTGATGGAAATCAACGAGGCGTTTTCCAGCCAGTCACTGGCCTGCTTGCGGGAACTGGGCATGCCGCTGGAACGCGTCAACCTGGACGGTGGCGCGCTGGCGCTGGGGCACCCGCTGGGTGCGACCGGCGCGCGCATCACTGGCAAGGCGGCGGCGCTGCTCAAACGCACCGGCGGCCGTTACGCGGTCGCAACCCAGTGCATTGCCGGTGGTCAGGGGGTAGCGACGCTGCTGGAAGCAATCTGACAGGCAGTTGAAAAGCTGGCTGCCTCGCCGGCGCTTTTAAACGCCTGTCTGAATTCAGATAACAACAGGGCCGGTAGTTGGCCCGCAGGGAGAGAACATGACGTCTGCAGCCAAGCTGGCCGTGCTGGTAGGAATTCTGGGTGGATTGCTCGGATGCCGCGAGGAAGCGGCGCCCGTAGCCGACAACAGCGAGGCGCCGGCGCGGCTGGTGTTGTCGATGGAGGTTCATCCGGTTACCAGTGATGGTGCCCTGTTTACTGGCGTCGTGGCCGCCCGTACCGAAAGCGAGTTGGGCTTTCGGGTTGCCGGTGAGGTGATCGAGCGACGCGTCGATCCCGGCGACCGGGTCAAGCGCGATGATGTTTTGCTGGTGCTGGATGTGGACGACTTCGAACTGGCCCTGCGCGCTGCCCGCCAGCGGGTGCGTTCGGCCGAAGCCTCGGTACGTCAGCTGCAGAGTGATGAAAAACGCTATCGCCAACTGGCCGATAATGGCGCGGTCTCGCGTCAGGCGCATGATCAACTGGTAACCGAGCTGCGCGTCGCCGAAGCTAACCTGGCCTCGGCCCGTGCCGACGCCGCGCAGGTAGAAAATCGCCGTGGCTATTCGACGCTGACCGCCGATGCCGATGGTGTGATTACCGAGGTGCTGGTTGATCAGGGGCAGGTGGTCGCTGCCGGTCAGGTGGTTGCCCAACTGGCCCATAGCGGTGCCCGCGAGGCGGTGATCAATATCCCGGAAACCCAGCGTGGGTTGGCGAGCGGCACGGCGCAGGCATTCCTGTTCGGGCATCCTGACACGCCGCTTGGCGCGACCCTGCGCGAACTGTCGGCGGTGGCTGACCCGATCACCCGGACCTACCGTGCACGGTATGTGCTGGAGACCGCGGGGGAGCCGCTGCCGATCGGCTCGACGGTGAGTATTCGTCTGCAGGACAGCCAGAGCACGCCGCAGCTGCGGGTGCCGCTCGGCGCGCTGCTGGATCAGGGGCACGGCACTGGCGTCTGGGTCATTGATGGCGATAACCGGGTACGCTTTACCCCGGTTGAGGTGGCTCGCCTCGGGCAGGAGTTTGCCCTGCTGAGTGGTGGTCTGGAAGACGGGCAGCGGGTGGTCGCTCTGGGCGCCCACCTGTTGCATGAAGGTGACGCGGTGAAACTGTTGCCCGAAGGCCAGCTGGCCGGGACCGAAGCAGCGCGGAGCCTGTGATATGAGCCGTTTCAATCTGTCTGCGCTGGCGGTCCGTAACCCGGCGGTGACGCTGTTTCTGATTATCGCGATTCTGTTGTCCGGGGCCTTTGCCTTCGGCAAGCTGGGGCGCGCCGAAGACCCGTCCTTTACCGTCAAGGTGATGACCATTACCGCCGTCTGGCCAGGCGCAACCGCACGGGAAATGCAGGAGCAGGTCGCCGACCGGCTGGAAAAGCGACTGCAGGAGCTGGACTACTACGACCGGGTGGAAACCACCGCGCAGCCGGGCTTTGTGTCGATGAAGGTGCAGTTCCTCAATTCGACCCCGCCGGCGCTGGTGCCCGAGCTGTTCTACCAAACCCGCAAGAAGCTCAGTGACGAGGCGGCGAGGTTGCCCAATGGTGTCTCCGGGCCGTTCTTCAACGACGAATACAACGACGTCTATTTCGCTCTTTACGCACTGGAAGCCGGGCAACTGCCGCACCGTCAACTGGTGCAGCTGGCTGAACGCATGCGCCAGGATTTTCTGCAGCTGCCGGGGGTGAAGAAGGTCAACATCCTCGGTGAACAGGCGCAGCGCATTTACGTCGAATTTTCCTATCAGCGGCTGGCAACCCTGGGGCTGACGCCGGAGCAGATCTTTGCCGCGCTGGCGCGGCAGAACGCGGTGGCGCCGTCCGGATCGGTCGAAACGTCGGGGCCGCGGGCCTATATCCGTCTCGACGGGGCCTTCGACAGTCTGGAGCAGATCGAGAATGTGCCGGTGGTCGCCAACGGGCGAGTCCTGCGCATCGCTGATGTCGCCGAGGTGCGCCAGGGCTATGAGGACCCGCCGAGCTACCGCATTCGCCATCAGGGCGAGTCGGCGCTGATGCTCGGCGTGGTCATGCAAAAGCATTTCAACGGCCTGGAACTGGATCGTTCGCTGCAGGCGGAAGAAGCGCGGGTGCGGCAGAACCTGCCGTTGGGTATCGAGTTCACCAAGGTGTCGGACCAGGCCAGCAAGATTCGCAACGCGGTTGACGAATTCATGCTCAAGTTCTTCGTTGCGCTCGGTGTAGTGATGCTGGTCAGCCTGCTGGCGCTCGGTTTCCGGGTCGGGCTGGTCGTGGCTGCTGCGGTGCCGCTGACGCTGGCGGTGGTGTTTGTGGTGATGATGATGACCGGTCGCGAGTTTGACCGCATCACCCTCGGTGCGCTGATCCTGTCGCTCGGTCTGCTGGTGGACGATGCCATCATCGCCATTGAGATGATGGTGGTGAAGCTGGAAGAAGGCATGGATCGGCTAGGTGCGGCAACCTACGCCTGGTCGTCTACCGCCGCGCCGATGCTGACCGGCACGCTGGTGACCATCATCGGCTTTCTGCCGGTGGGGTTCGCTCGCTCCGGCGCGGGGGAATACGCCGGCAATATCTTCTGGATCGTCGGCTTTGCGCTGATTGCGTCCTGGGTGGTGGCAGTGGTGTTCACGCCCTACCTCGGGGTGAAGATGCTGCCGAACATTGCCGCCAAGCCGGGTGGGCATGACGCGCTTTACGATGGCCCGTTCTACCAGCGTCTGCGTTCCACCGTGCTGTTCTGCGTGCGGCATCGCTGGTTGGTTACCGGCCTGGTCTTGGCAGCGTTTGTACTCTGCGTGATGGGCATGAAGGTGGTGAACAAGCAGTTCTTCCCCAACTCCGACCGCTCCGAGGTGATCGTCGAGGTTTACATGCCGCCGGGCACCGCGTTCAAGAACACCGAGGCGGTGGTGGATCGGGTCGAGCAGGCGATTATGGCCGAACCGCAGACGCTGATGGTTGACTCCTACGTGGGGGGCGGCGCGCCGCGCTTCTTCCTCTCGCTCAACCCCGAGCTGCCGGATGCAGCCTTCGCCAAGCTGATCGTGCAGACCACCGATGCGCACACCCGTGATGCGCTGATTGCCCGGCTGCGCGAGCGGGTGAGCGCCGGCGAGTTTCCGGAAGCGCGGGTGCGGGTGACCCAGCTGGTGTTCGGGCCGCCGGTGCCCTTCCCGGTGGTGTTCCGGGTCAGTGGGCCCGAGCTGGGGCCGCTGCGCACGATTGCTGATCAGGTGCGCGCCCGGGTTGAGGCCAATCCGCTGACCCGCGATACCTTTATCGATTGGGGCGAGAAGGCCAGCAGCTACCGTCTGCAGCTGGATCAGGACCGTCTGCGTCTGCTTGGCTTTACCCCGGCGCAGGTCAAATCGCAGGTCAACGCCCTACTCTCCGGCAACCCGATTACCGAGGTGCGTGAGGGCACTCGCACGGTATCGGTGGTGGTGCGCGCGGTCGATGCGCAGCGGCAGAATCTGGGCCACATCGAGGACCTGACCATCACCAACGATGCCGGTCAGGCGATTCCGTTGCGCCAGGTCGGCAGCTTCCAGCCGGTCATGGAAGACCCGATTCTGCGCCGCCGTGACCGCGAACTGACCTTCGAGGTGCGCGCGGATATCGTTGCCGGCACCCAGCCACCCGATGCGGCCATGGCCGCCTACCGCGACCTGGCCGATCTGGTAGACACACTGCCGGCTGGCTACCACATCACCATCGGTGGTCCGGTGGAGGAAAGTGCGATTGCCAACAAGGCGCTGGCGGTGCTGTTCCCGATCATGATCCTGCTGATGCTGGTGGTGATCATGTTCCAGGTGCGCTCGTTTGGGCTGATGTTCATGGTCTTTGCCACCGCGCCGCTGGGGCTGATCGGCGCGGTGCCGGCGTTGCTGCTGTTCAACCAGCCGTTTGGCTTCAACGCGATTCTGGCGCTGATCGGCATTGGCGGCATCCTGATGCGCAATACGCTGATCTTTACCGACCAGATCCAGCAGAACCAGCACGCGGGCATGGCGATCCGCGAAGCCATTATCGAGGCGACGGTGCGTCGTGCCCGGCCGGTGGTGCTCACTGCTCTGGCTGCGGCGCTGGCGTTTATTCCGCTGACCTTCTCGGTATTTTGGTCGTCGCTGGCCTTTGTGCTGATTGGCGGGGTAACCATGGGCACCCTGCTGACGCTGCTGTTCCTGCCCGCGCTCTGTGCGCTGGTGCTGGAGCGCAAAGCGCGTTCGTCGGCTGAGTTGGAACCGACAGAGGCGAGCACCGGTCAATCGGTGTAAGATTATGACCGGCATTCAATGTTAGGAGGCGTCATGCGCTATTCAGAAGACCACAAGGCCAGAACCCATCAGCTGATTCTCGATGAGGCGGCGCGCCGGTTCCGCCGTGATGGCGTTGGCGCGACTGGCCTGCAACCGTTGATGAAGGCGCTGGGCCTGACCCACGGTGGCTTCTACGCGCATTTCAAATCCAAGGACGAACTGGTGGAAAAGGCCCTGCGCCACGCGGTCGACAACTTGAAGACCTCGCTGGCGATGCACACCGGACCGGACGTACCGCTCGCGGCGCTGCTCGATACCTACCTGTCTGACGGGCATCGGGCCAACCCCGAGCAGGGCTGCCCGCTGCCGACTATCTCTGCCGAACTGGGCCAGCGCGGCCAGCAGAGTGAGATTACCGACGAGGTGGTGGAAGACCGGCTGGACAATATCGCCAGCAAGCTGGAAGGCGACGACAGCCGTGCACAGGCCATGCTGGTGCTCTCGGCGATGGTCGGCGCGCTGCTGCTGTCGCGTAGCGTCAAGGATGAAGCCCTGTCTGCCGAGCTGCTACAGAGCACTCGTGAGCAGCTGAAGGTGCTGACTGAGTCGGCTTGATTCGTAGGTGCTAAATGAAAAGCCCCGCTAGCAATAGCGGGGCTTTTTGCTTTTTCAACTAACTGTCCGAGTAACGCTAAACACGCGACTGCGTGGGCAGACTGCCAAATGCTCTGATGGTGGAGTGTGCACAGAATCCAGTCCCGTTTACGCGGGCGAGTAGCGCAGGCCTGACGGGAAAAAGAGTCATAGGATGTCTGAGGAGCGTAGCGACGAGTTTTATGACTCCCCGTCAGGCCGAGCAACGCAGCGAACCCGCAGGGCCGCGTAGTCGGGTGCCCCGGGG
>NZ_PPSK01000035.1 GCF_002903165.1 Halopseudomonas oceani | reverse complement strand
CCGCGCGAACCCTGGCAGACCTGGATGCAGCGGAGCAGGTAGGCCGGTCACATCTGGCCGAAGCGTTGCAGTATCGGCAACTGGATCGCCAGCCTGGCTAGACGGACGGACGGTAGGACAATAACTGGCGAGCGCGGGCCAGTGGTCTATAGTCAGAAGCAGTGGGGCGGCACCGGTGTCGAGACGCTGGCGCCAGCGGTGCCGGTCGTCGCCTTGCGTTAAACCAACACAATCAGGATATAAGTGAGAGTCCCGGGGTTGGTTTGAGCACGTCTTCACGCCCCACCGCGTAAGCATCCATGAAGTAGCACAACTCCTCGAATGCGAGCGCCGGACTGATGAAGTACCCCTGCACCTGATCACACCCAAGGTTGCGGAGAATCTCCAGTTGGTCGCGATGCTCGACGCCTTCGGCCACCACCTCCAATCCCAGACTGTGACCCATGTCGATCATCGCGCCGACCAGTTGGCGATCAGCCGTGCGCTCGGCGATGGCCTTGACGAAGCTGCGGTCGATCTTCAGCAGATTGATCGGCAGGCTGTGCAGATGAACGAAAGACGAGAAGCCAGTGCCGAAGTCATCAAGCGAGAAGCGCAGGCCCAGCCCGGTCATGCCTTCCATCGTCATCAGCACCTGTTCCGGCTGCTGCATGACAGCGGTTTCGGTCAGCTCGAACTCCAGCCAATGCGGATCAATGCCGGTACGCTCAAGCAAGCGCTTAACGGTGGACAGCAGGCGGCTGTCCTGAAACTGACAGAACGACATGTTTACCGCGACATGAATCTGCTCCATGCCCATCTTTTTCATCTGCGCCAAGTCGTGGCAGGCACGGGCGATCACCCAATAGCCCATCGGCACGATCAGGCCAGTCTCTTCGGCCAGCGGTATGAATTCATTAGGACCCAGCAAACCGCGCTCCGGATGACGCCAGCGAATCAGCCCTTCCAGGCCGACGATCTTGCCACTGTGCAGCTCAATCCGCGGTTGATAATGCAATTCAAACTCGCTGCGACGCAAAGCGTGGCGCAGCGAGGCTTCGAACTCGATCAGACTGTGCGCCTGCAGGTTGATACGTTCATCGTAGAAATGAAAGTTGCAGCCGCGCTGCCCCTTGGCCTGCAGCATCGCCAGGTTCGCGTGCAGCAACAGGCTGTCGACGGTCTGACCACCCTCAGGGTAGGTCGCGATCCCAACGCTGCAACCGAGCAACATGCCTTCGCCGTTAACGTTAAAGGGCTCGGCCAGCTCGTTGATGATCTTCTGCGCGATCTGCAGCAGATTGGTGGATGAACCGTAATCCTCAACAACCAGCGCAAATTCGTCGCTGCCCATACGGCCAATCGTATCGGTGTTGCGCAGTACCGAGCGCAAGCGCTCGACCACTTCGCAGATAATGGCGTCGCCAGCACTGTGCCCAAGGGTATCGTTGACGTGGCGGAAGTTGTCCATATCGACACAGAACACCGCCAGCGGTTGATTGGTGCGCAGGGCGCGACGCATGCCCTGCTTGAGCCGATCCTGCAGCATCTGCCGGTTGCAGGTGCCGGTCAGCGGGTCAAAGCTGGCAGCGCGCTCAAGAGCGGTGCGCAGCCGTTGGCGTTCAATCGCGTACTGCAGACAGCGAACGATCTCGCTGGCCGAGGATTGCTCCCAGATGCTGTCGTTCAGCCCACTGTTGAAAGCGGCGAAATCGGGTTCGCTGGCGAGATGAATGACCGGCACACCGCAGTCCTGCAACAACGGCAAATTACCTGTACGTGCAAGTACCGCCTGGACTTCACCCTGGTTGATCCGCGTTTGCAGTTGGTGCCAGTCGTCAGCGCGTTCAAGCACAAAGGGCAGCCGCGCCACTGCCGACAGCCGCCGACAGAGCTGCACAAAGGCTCCGTGGTCGCTATCGAGCAAGACTACTCGCTGCCCAGCACTGTCATCGCTCAACTGGCGATCCCCCAAGATTCGAGAATAATACTCACTGTAACCATCCAACCCTTCAGCCAGAGCAGGCTATCTGCTTGATTTGGCTGACATCTTTCGCAAAAGAAAACCAGCGTCAGCCAGAGCCGTCGTGTTAAGGAGCGCCTCGAAAAGTAAAGATTCTTTTAAATTTAGGTATATACGGCATTTTTGTGAAGTCAGTTATAGCGAAATTTTGAACAATTACCAAGTTTCCCGGTTGCCGCTCATCTGATGCCAGCGGGAAAACTGCTACTATTGCCGGCCCGCTCAGGAGTATCCAAGCCGTGTCACGCCTCAACCCCCGCCAACAGGAAGCCGTCGAATATATCAGCGGGCCGCTGCTGGTGCTGGCAGGGGCCGGTAGCGGCAAGACCAGCGTCATCACGCGCAAGATTGCCTACCTGGTCAAGGAGTGCGGCATCCGTGCGCAGAACATCATCGCGGTGACCTTTACCAACAAGGCTGCGCGCGAAATGAAAGAGCGGGTCAGCCAACTGCTCAAGGGGCCAGATGCCCGCGGCCTGACCGTTTCGACCTTCCACAACCTCGGCCTGAACATCATCCGCAAGGAGCATCAGCGGCTTGGCTACAAGCCCGGCTTCTCGATCTTCGATCAACAGGATGCCATGGCGCTGATTACAGATTTGATGCACAAGGACTATGGTGCCGAAGACGGCATCGAAGGCATCCAGGCACAGATCTCCAACTGGAAGAACGACCTGATCCTGCCGGACGAGGCGCTGGCCAAGGCCAAGACCCCGCAGGAACAGACCGCCGCCAGCGTTTACATGCACTATCAGCGCACGCTCAAGGCGTACAACGCAGTCGACTTTGACGACCTGATCCTGATCCCGGTGGTGTTGTTTCGCGACAACCCCGACGTGCTGGAGAAGTGGCAGTTCCGTATTCGCTACATGCTGGTAGACGAATACCAGGACACCAACGCCAGCCAATACCTGCTGGTCAAGATGCTGGTCGGCAGCCAGGCGCGCTTCACCGTGGTCGGCGACGACGACCAGTCCATCTACGCCTGGCGCGGTGCACGCCCGGAGAATCTGGCGCTGCTCAAGGAAGACTTCCCGCACCTCAAGGTGGTCATGCTGGAGCAGAACTACCGCTCCACCAGCCGCATCCTGCGCGCCGCCAACACGCTGATCGCCAACAACCCGCACGTGTTCGAGAAGCAGTTGTGGAGTGAGCTGGGGTATGGCGAACCGCTGCGCGTCATCCGCTGCCGCAACGAGGAAGCCGAGGCCGAGCGGGTGGCAGTTGAAATCCAGAATCAGCATCACCAGCACAAGCGTGCCTGGCGCGACTTCGCGATCCTGTACCGCGGCAACCACCAAGCACGCCTGATTGAGCTTAAGCTGCAGCACCACCAGATCCCCTATCACCTGTCCGGCGGCACCAGCTTCTTCAGCCGCCAGGAAGTGAAGGACCTGATGTCCTACCTGCGCCTGCTGGTCAATCAGGACGACGACAACGCGCTGTTGCGGGTCATCAACGTTCCGCGCCGCGAGATCGGCCCGGCCACGCTGGAAAAGCTCGGCACCTACGCCAACGAACGTCAGATCACCATGTATCAGGCCTGCACCGAGATCGGGCTGGGCGAGCGACTGGATGCTCGCTACACCGAAAAATTGCAGCGCTTCATCGGTTGGCTCGATGGCATTCGCAAGCAGTGTTATGAAGGCGACCCGATTGAAACACTGCGGCGCATGGTGCTCGATCTGGACTACGAGAACTGGATTCGCCAAAACTGCTCCAGCGACGACATCGCCGCCAAGCGCATGGGCAACGTCTGGTTCCTGCTCGACTCGATCAAGAGCATCTTAGAAAAGGACGAGAGCGGCGAAAGCAACATTGAGGATGCCATCGCCAAACTGGTCCTGCGCGACATGCTCGAACGTCAGGAAGAGGAAGAGGATTCCGACCGGGTACAGCTGATGACCCTGCATGCCTCCAAGGGGCTGGAATATCCGCACGTGTTCATCATGGGCATGGAAGAGGAAATCCTGCCGCACCGCTCAAGCATCGAAGCCGACAGCGTCGAAGAAGAACGCCGGCTGGCCTACGTTGGCATCACCCGCGCGCGCAAGACACTGGCGTTCACCTTCGCCGCCAAGCGCCGCCAGTTCGGCGAAGTCATCGACTGCGCCCCCAGCCGCTTCCTCGACGAAATCCCCTCCGAGGACCTGGAGTGGGAAGGCACCGAGGAAGCGCCGGTCGAACAGAAACAGGCCCGAGGCAAGGCCGCACTGTCCAACCTGCGCGATCTGCTAAAGGGTTAGCCGGAAAGCAAAACGCCCCGCACAAGGCGGGGCGTTCAGTACAGCACGAAGCGTCTGATCAGAGACCAGACATCTCGTGGATCGCAGCCAGCAGCTCTTCATCGGAGCAGTCACCACAGGTGCCTTTAGGCGGCATGGCGTTCAGGCCGTGGATTGCGTTCTGCAGCAGGCCGTCGAAGTCACCACCGTGACTATCAAGACGCGCTTGCCAAGCGTCAGCATCACCCACTTTCGGCGCACCCAGAACACCCGAGCTGTGGCAAGCGGAGCAGAACTTGCCGACTACATCAGCACCGGAGCGCGGGCCTGCCGCAGCAGCACCACCGCCAGCAACCTCTTCAGCACACGGATCACCCGCCAGGCAGACGGTACCGTAAGGCTTCAGACGTTCAGCGATAGCCTCTTCGTTCGCGGTGGCAGCGAAAGCATTACCGGCAACTACGGCCAGCATGGCCGCCGAGGCCAGCAGAATCTTCTTCAAAGTCATCACCTTGTGCATCCTCATCATGGCTATAAGTGTTGCGCCCAAGTGCATTGCCCGGACAATGTGCGCGAGTATACCGATAAACCCCCACCCGACAAAGTACCCGACTTGCCGCAACGCACAAGGAATCGCCCGTGAGGCATGGACGCGGCCCCGTTCAATGCGTATCATTGCCGCGCTGCAGCGCAGCCTGCCCGCGAGTCGGTTACGACCAGCGCGCCACAGGCTGCGGCCATTGGTCGCAACGACCGCAGCCCAGAAGCACCCGTAGCTCAGCTGGATAGAGTACTGCCCTCCGAAGGCAGGGGTCACAGGTTCGAATCCTGTCGGGTGCGCCATACATAGCAAAAGGCCCAGCAACCGCTGGGCCTTTTGCTATGTGCGGTGTTCCGGATGGCCAATTCGAGCCTGTCGTTCGACAAATCGCACCGCGATTTGGGCGGAGCCCAGCGACGGGGCAAAGCCCCAAGAATCGCCGAAGCGATTCGCAGCCAATCCTGTCATAGTGCCACCAGTCGCCCCTCTTTACTCTCTAGCGTAGCACTTCGCTTTCACCACCCAGAGCCAAACCCGAACAGGCGCAAAACAGTACTCCCCCGCAGCCTAGTATGAATAGCCCCAAAGCACCCAATTGGCTGCGCGCGACCAAGCGCGTTTGTTCAATCGGGGCACTGAAGGGAAGCTTACACACGACTGCAATGTAAAAAAACGAAGAGGGGCGAATTCAAAGGGCTTGATCAGCGAACGCATAAGTAAAAGACACGGAGCCTAGGGCAGCCCCTTCGCTGGCCTCACGGGGGGGGGGGCCGACACCTCACACTCAATCTCAACTAGCAGCCGAATAGTCTATGCTTGAGCACCCAGCCCGCCATGATAGTATGAGCCACCATGTGGAGTGCCCATGAGCAACTCCTGTTTTCCGGCAATGAATACGCGATTCAGCAAATATCTCTCGCAGGGGAGACAATAGTGCCTAAAACACAATCGACAAAAATAGAGAGATGAGAACGGTTGTTTTGCTTGCTCTAAACGCAGCTAAAATTGTGCTAGTGACAATGAGCTTAGGGACCGGCGCAAGGGCCAATAGGAGTGGCAGTTGACGAAGAAGAGAAATAATGTCAGCAAGCATGCACATGTTAGCGGAAGAAAATCCGACGTGCTCGCATGCGACTTGTTCGCCGGAGCTGGCGGGTTTTCTTTAGGCGCTTACCAAGCAGGCGTAAAAGTGGCCGCCGCCGTTGAGTGGAACAAGCATGCTTGCGCTACCTACCGATCCAACCTGATCGAGTCTAAGTTGACGACAGCTCAGCTATTTGAGGACGACATTACGGCGTTAGACCCGCATGTCGTACGCAAGATGGGCGGTTTCGACGAATTCGGGTGCGACATTCTACTGGGAGGTCCGCCATGCCAAGGCTTTTCCGCACACAGAATAAAGGATGCTGGCGTAAACGATCCGCGTAACGAGCTACTTCTCAGGTATTTCGAGTATGTTCGAGTTTTGCGGCCGACATTCTTTTTGGTTGAAAACGTGCCAGGCCTATTATGGCCGAGGCACGAAAAACACTTAGAAGCTTTCTATGCACTTGCCGCCTCAGCAGAATACGGTGTTCTCGAACCACAAATACTGAATGCCAGAGACTACGGCGTACCCCAAAGCAGGCGGCGAGTTTTCATTCTCGGATACGATAAGAAAAAACTATCAGGACCACCGGCTTGGCCTCCCGCCGCTACCCATGCTGCTCCTGACGCGCAATCCGACTTGCCTGCATGGGTATCAGCGGCTGTCGCATTCAAAATGACACCTTCCGAACACGATCCAAACGACATCCATATGCAGCACGGACAGGAACTTCTGGATGCATTTAAACGCACGCCTCCAAACGGGGGATCTCGTAGCGACTCCGGTCGAGTGCTTCCGTGCCACGAAACCCACTCCGGGCACCGGGACGTTTATGGCAGGATTGATCCCAGCCGCCCCGGGCCAACAATGACCACGGCTTGTATCAACCCTTCAAAGGGTCGTTTCGTTCACCCAACGGAGCATCACGGGATCACCTTGCGGCAGGCGGCACGCCTTCAGTCGTTTCCGGACTGGTACAATTTTGAGGGCGGCTTAATGGCAGGAGGAATGCAGGTCGGAAACGCAGTACCTGTTGAGCTCGCCAGAGTCCTGCTTGAGCCGCTAAGAAAAGCCGCTCTCGCCGCAAGGGCCAAGGAAAGGGTTGCGGAGGTCGCATGATCGAAACCCTTTCCTTCAGGACACAGGCAAGAACGATTGACCACCTCGGCCGAGAGCAGATCGCCGACTGCCCAACAGCCATCTCCGAACTCTGGAAAAACTCATACGACGCTTACGCACGAAGAGTGGGGCTGCATATTTTCGACGGCGACGAACCTGTAGCTGCAGTTCTTGACGACGGGCATGGAATGAGCCGAGGAGAGTTCGTCGACCGATGGCTCGTAGTGGGCACCGAGTCAAAATATGATGGGCAAGTAGCGGACGAAAAGGATCGAGACGGGCTACCGAAGCGGTCGAAGCAAGGGCAGAAAGGTATCGGCCGTCTTTCGTCGGCCAACCTGGGCCCACTATTGCTGATCATATCCAAACGCAGAGAATGCGACTTTGTAGCCGCGCTAATCGATTGGCGCATATTCGAAAACCCGTTTCTCGTCCTGTCCGACATTCAGATTCCTGTAACGGAATTCAGCGAAACCGGAGAGCTATCTTCTCAGCTTCCAGAGCTTTTCGACAGCCTCACAGACAATGTTTGGGGAGGCAAGAAAGATCCTCAGAGAGCTCAAAGACTGGGCCAAGCATGGGCGGCGTATGATGCTCTGAGGCAAGAGACCGACCCATCGTCCACAAAGCCCTCCGAAGAAATCGTGGGCACCCTAATCAACGCGCGTTTCGATGAACGCCATTTCTCAAAATGGCGCGTTTGGAGCGGCGAAGCTACTAGCGGCACGGCGATGTTTGTGTCGGACATCAATTACGACCTGCGCGCCCAACTACCGAGCATCGCCCCTGACGGGTCAACCAAAAACATACGCGACACTTTCTTTGCGACCCTCTCTGCCTTCACTGACCCGTTCGTCAGTGCCGCAGCAAACGAAACGAACGCGTTCGACCCAGAATTCGACTACGAAGTAGTTACCTGGACGGATGGAGTGCCCAACCCTATCATTGGAAGGGACTTGGATCGCCTCACTCGCGACACCACTGACGACATGGAGCATGTCATCAGTGGGAATATAGATGCCGACGGCATATTCCGAGGACAGATCAAGGCGTTCGGCGAATGGAGGGAAACCGGAGCCGACTATGAGATCAAGCCACCTGCCGATTACAAACCACCTCACGGCCCAAAAACGTTCGTCGGGCCGTTCTCGATTCATCTTTCGACCTATGAAAGGCAGCGTGAAAACTCGACCCATACCGACGACCAACATGCGAGACTGAACGCATTAGCGGACCGTTATTCTGGCTTCCTTATCTATCGCAACGGCTTACGCATCCTTCCCTACGGTCGAGTCGACAGCGACTTCTTCGAGATCGAACAGCGTCGCAGCATTAACGCTGGTCGTGAGTTCTGGAACGCGCGACGTATGTTCGGCAGAGTCGCGCTGTCTCGAGAGCAAAACCCCAACCTTCGGGACAAGGCTGGCCGAGAGGGCTTCATTGACAATCGTGCGGCTAAGGCCCTCAGGACCATAGTCGTCAACATTCTGCGCACTTCGGCGCGGGACTACTTCGGCGGGGAGTCAGAGGCACGTCAGACTGAACTGCAAGATATCCAGGATCGCAACCGAAAGGCTCGAGCGGAGCACGAACGAAAAGAACTGGCCAAGCGGAACCGCAAGAGGTTCAGAGCACAGCTCAAAAGAAACCTCCCTATGGTTCTAGAGCTAGCAGAAGAGATGACAGCGTACCGGTCGGAACTAGCCCTTCAATCTGAAGCGGACATTATGCGCGCTCAGGCAGCGTTTACAGAGTTCGACGAACGCATTTCCGCGCTGAGAGTTGTCGGTGCGACCTCCAACCTTGGCACTGCCGAAGACGATTATCGGCAGTTCAGGCAGCTTTACGCAAACATGCAAAGTCTTCTTTCTGAGATGGTGGAAGTCCGAAAGGAGGCTTTGGAAAGAATAAAACCTGCAAAACCTGAAGAGATTGTAACTCAGCACATAAACCAGCTTGCCGGGCAAATTCATGCCCGTACGCGACGATGGAAGAAAGAGGTCGATGAGCTGCAAGATACGGAAAAGGCTCGCATCGAGGCCTTATTTTCCAGTCGGAACAAGGTTTTTCATGAGCAGTCAGGTCCGGTCCTGACTCAGGTAGAGAATGGACTTTGCGACCTGCATGAAGCCTTGGAAAAACTCAGCGCACTGCGTCACGCGATCGATGAAGAGAACGAAGGAATTTTCCAGTCGTATATCGAGACACTGGAACTGCTTAAAGCGAACATCGATGTAGAGTTGATTGCCCGGCAAGGAACTGCGGAGAATTCTGAGCTACGCGATGAACTGAACAAGCTCAACCAAGTTGCTCAGCTAGGCATTACCGTCGAGATTCTCGGGCACGAGCTCCATACGAACGAACAGCTCATCCGCACAGGCCTGCGACAAGTGAGAGCAGCTGGCTCCCCTGCAGGAACTGAACAGATAGAACTCGGCTTCGAAGGGCTAAGCCAGCAGCTAGAGTTCCTCGCGCCCCTAAAGCTCTCAGGCACACGTGTTCGGAGAAGGATTACTGGCGAAGAAATCATCGACTATCTGCACGCCTTTTTTGCCTCCGTAATTCGGACACGTGGAATCAATATCGAAGCGTCTGATGCGTTCCGAGCGTTCTCTGTGGATGAGCAGCCATCACGACTGCTTCCAGTTTTTATAAATCTTGTAAACAACAGCATTTACTGGCTCATTCACCACGAAACAGAGGGCCCGCTTATTCGGCTTGACACCATCGATGGGGCTATAGCTGTTTCGGACAACGGCCCCGGCGTCGATCCACTCGACCAAGAAAACCTGTTCCGGATGTTCTTCACGCGAAAAATGAGCGGGGGGCGTGGTATCGGCCTATACCTTTGCCGTATGAACCTGACCGTCAGCGGTCACTCCATACGCTATGCGAGTGAGAAAAAATTTCGGCTTCTGCCAGGTGCAAACTTCATTATCGATTTCAAGGGAGCGGAATTCGGACAATGACAACATTGCAAAGCCTCATCAGGGAAGCTTTCATCGATCCCATTCGCTCGGTATTGATCGTGGACGACCAATACCCCACGTGGGACGAGATCTTGAACAATGCGCTCCCAGAGTCAACTCAAGACAGGGCGCTTGAGGCAAGATCTTCGGAGAAAAGCTGGCAAAACGATCCAGCAGGAGCGCTGAGCGTCATAAGTCAGTTTAGAAAGAAAAAGCCTGCATTGATCCTTGATATACATGACGCCCCCGACGCCACTGCAGATCATTTACATCAGTCAGACCTCCTTATCCTTGATTACAATCTCGAGGGTGCTGAAAGCGGCCTCGGCGGCGCAATGGCTCGTGACATCATACGAGCTGTTCTACGCAACCAGCACTTTAACCTTATTGTCGTCCACACTCAGGAACCTGAGCTTCAAGACGTCTTCCATAGCTGTCTGATCAGTCTGAGCAAGTCGCTATCGGAAGAGTTCAACACAGAGTTAGCATTAATAGCCGGACTCGAAGAGCAGCTCGACGAGCTGGATGCGGAAGAGAAATTCAATCCAAAGGACCTGTCGGAGTATTTCGATACCGGAACCTATTTACGGCTTCGGCACCCGGCGGTGAACTGTGGAAATGAGTTAAGGCGCTATATGAGTGGCGAGGGTATTCTCTCAGGACTTCACAGCTGGGCAGAGAATATCGGCCTAAAAGGACGCAACAAGAAAGCCTTCGCGTTCTGGGCCATCGCGAGATTCGAAAAAAATCTGAAAGATGATTTTACGGCAGAAGCTTTCGAAGGCCTAACCTGGACCCAAAAAGACGACAGACTATGGCTACGAACAAGACGTGGCTTTGTTACTTTCGTCGAGAAAAATCATCAGGATTTGCTTACAGAGCTTGAGTCTGCTTTAGAAGCCTGGCAACCCTCTCCGTCACGACTACTGTCGGCAAAAATCAGACATGAGATCAGCTGTAACGGTGTTGAAGCAGAGGACCGCATACTCTCGAAGGCACAGGTTTTCGCCTATTTTTACGATTTGATACGCAACGTTGGGGCTGCGGAAGGGCGAGCAGCTCTGATCCGCGACCATCTGAACCGACAGGCAGAAGCACTCGGCACGCTGATCGAACCGGCAATCGTCGCATTCGGAGAGCTTATTCACGCGACAGATATTGCCACTGGCGACACGTTCGCTGGCCATTACGGCGTTGACCTAACAGAATCCGAAGCTCTTAGAACCGCAGCGACACACTTCAACAGCTATATATCGACTCTTCCCGTGATAACCGGCAATGGACATCTCGATTGCGGCCACATATTCAAGCTAAATAATGAATGGTGGGTGTGTGCAACGCCCGCCTGTGACATGGAACCCGGACAGAACACAGTTGCTTTTGTAGGTAACAGCAACGAGTTACGGCCATTCACTGCGTTGAGGCTTAATATCTTCGAGATCAGCGGCCTTGGAGAAAGTGACATCAATAGCGGCCTTTATTGTTTTGCCGAAACTTCTCCAAATGAAATTACGTGTCTGGGGCTGCCAGCACAGGGATCGTCAGACAAAGTAACATGGCGGACATTCGTAGCCAGAAACGACGGAGTGTTGACCGGCCCTGAGTTCGACCTCATCAAACCGCAATTGGCTGACGGTTCACTCAATTTCGTCGAAGAGAAAGCAACCATCCATGCAAAACTGCGCTATGAATACGCCCTGAACTTCATACAGAAAGTTGGAACAAGCGTGACTCGCATCGGCCTAGGATACCGAGGTAGCGCGTTTATCGGCCCAGCCTAGACATCGGGTTCTTCCCTGTTTTCACGGATAGAAACCCATGCCCCGATTGCGGCAACACCTAGCCCACCTGCTACCGGCCACCCTGATCACGGCCTGCTTCGCCGCAGTGGCCCACGCCATCGCAGTCGCTGTGGCGGCGCGTTCTGTGGGGTTGGAGTTTTGCTCATTGGCGGTAAGCGTACAGGGAATACACCTTGCGCCGGTCAGCCCTGCACCCACCGATGGGGCAGTAGTTGCTCGACCTCGCTAGCCTTCTGCGTCGGCAACCGCGTTAGCACGTCCTTGAGGTAGGCATACGGATCATGGCCATTCATGCGAGCTGACTGGATCAGGCTCATGATTGCAGCCGCGCGTTTACCGCTGCGCAACGATCCAGCGAAGAGCCAGTTTGATCTGCCAAGCGCCCACGGCCTGATCTGGTTCTCGACCGCATTGTTATCGATGGGCACAGCACCATCATCCAGGTAGCGCGTCAGCGCTACCCAGCGTTTCAAGCTGTAGTCCAGTGCCTTGGCTGTGGCCGAGCCCTCAGGCACACGCTCGCGCTGAGCCAACATCCACTCGTGCAGCTTGCCTGCGATGGGCACTGCTACTTTTTGGCGTAATCGCCAGCGATCTTCATTACTCATGTCTTTGGCCTGCCGTTCTACTTCGTACAGCCCGCCGATTGAGTGCAGAGCCTGTTCTGCTAATTGGCTTTTGTTCGCCGCATGCAGGTCGAAGAACTTGCGCCGGGCATGCGCCATGCAGCCGATTTCGGTGATGCCCTGCTCGAAGCCAGCCTTGTAGCCTGCGAAGTCATCGCAGACCAGCTTGCCATTCCAGGTGCCCAGGAAGTTACGCGCATGCTCGCCAGCACGGCTGAGGCTGAAGTCATAGACTACCGCCTTCAGTGCCGAGAACGGCGTAGTGCAGTAGGCCCAGACGTAAGCCCGGTGTGTTTTCTTCTCGCCGGGTGCCAGCATCTGCACCGGTGTTTCATCGGCGTGTACAACGTCCTGAGCTAGCACTGCCTCGCGCAGCGCATCCACCAAGGGCTGGAGCTGCACGCCGGTTTGGCCTACCCACTGCGCCAGCGTCGAACGCGATATGATCAAGCCTGCGCGGCCAAAGATCTTTTCCTGGCGATACAGCGGCAAGTGGTCTGCGAACTTGGCCACCATCACATGGGCCAACAGGCCGGCGGTGGGAATGCCTTTGTCGATCACTTGGGCTGGCACTGGCGCTTGGATCAGTGTTTCGCACTGACGGCAGGCCCACTTGCCACGCACATGTTGCTCGACGGTAAACACGCCTGGCGTGTAATCCAGCTTCTCACTCACATCTTCGCCGATGCGCTCAAGTTGGCACCCGCAGGCACACAGTGTGCTCTCCGGCTCATGGCGGATGACCGTACGTGGGAACTGGGGTGGTAGCGGAGCGCGCTTGGGCTGTTGGCGCGATGAGGTTGCTGCAGGCTCAGGCCGGAGCGCGTTCAGTTCTGCCTCGATAGCCTCAAGGTCGGTGTTGAGCAAGTCATCCAGCAAGCTGCCTTGCGCCGGGCTGATTTGCTCACTGCGCTTGGCGAATTTGTGCCGTTTGAGAATGGCGATCTCGTGAGAGAGTTGCTCGATAACGGTCTTGTCGCGGCGGCTTTCTCTGCCCATGGTGTCGACCTTGGACAGCAACTGCGCAGCGAGGGCGCGCAGCTGTTCGGGCGTCATTTGGTCGAGATTGGGCGAGGAAGTCATGCCGTGGATTTTACCAAAGCACCGCCACGGCCACAGCTGGTAAGCGTGGTTCAGAGCACTGTAATTGCACCGCCGGAACCAATTCGCTGCCATGGCAAGCCGAGTACCAAAGCCTGTAGTTGTTCAGCGTCGAGCTCTGCCTTTAGGCCACGATGCACGCCTGGCCAGTGGAACTTGCCCTGGTTCAGTCGCCGTGCGGCGAGCCAGATGCCTACACCATCATGCACGAGCACTTTCATCCGGTTGGCGCGCTTGTTGGCAAACAGGTAGGCGCAGTGCGGCTGCGCCGCCCCAAATACTGTGACAACGCGGGCCAGCGCTGTGTCCGTGCCTGCTCGCATGTCCAAGGGCTCGGTGGCGAGCCAGATCGAGTCGATGCGAATCATTGCGAGAGACTGCGGATGAAACGTGCACAACCGTCTGGATCTGAGGCGGGCCATTTAACCGTGATGGACTTGCTTCCCAAGGGCAATACGATCACTACCACCTCATCCACTGTGCGCTTGGGTAGCGGTTGCACTGGCACGAAGGCTGGCAGGGTTGTGACGGCTTGATCGCGATAGACCGGCAGCCATTTGCGAATGACGTTGGCGTTGATGCCGTGCCGAATGGCGACGCTGGAAACGGTGGCTCCAGGTTGCAGGCACTCCTGCACGACTTGGGCTTTGAACGGTTTTGGATAAGAGCTTCGTTGGCGCATGTAACTCCTGGCGATAAGGGCAATCGCGTCCGCGAAAAAATAGACGGACACCATCGCCCTTAAAGCTGGAGTTCAAAAGGTGTGTTCACCGGACGCTTACCATTGGCGCGCTCAGCTTTGTGGTGACGTTGGTGCTTGCGCTGCCGGGTGGTGCGATTTTGCTGGGCGTCACGGCGCTGCTTCGGTTGAAACCATGGGCGTCACTGCTGCTGTTTGTGCTGACGATTCAGGCTATTGCCATTGGGGTTGAGCTGTATCTGTTTAAGAGCACCGTCGCCGACATTTCCTGGGTGTACGGGGTTGTCACCTTTCCGGCGTCGCTGCTGGCCTGGCGCGTGTCGGCCTACCCGGCCTACCTGCAAACCCGAGGTTACGTTGATGCGAAAAAGCACAGCAAGACTGGCCTGCCTGCTACTGGGCCTGCTGCTCTGCAGTGCGCTCAACGCGGCGCCTGAGCCAGCCGAATCGGACTTTGACGAACCGGTAAATGCCGTTCGCCTTGCCTTTATCGAGCGCTTTACTGAACGCCTGCGCAATGGCGAGCCGGTTGCCGATCTGCTGACCGCCAACGTCACCTTCAGCTACTACGACAACAACCCCTGTCGGCTCATTACTACGAGCAAACCGACGCGCCTGCCAGCCGCTGCGGTAGACAGCGGTTTCACCGTCGCGGCCCACTTCGAATTGCAGCATGCCGCTTGCGAGTCTCCAGAAACACCTGAATTGATGCTCACCTTCAACCTGCATCAACTGTTAGCAGACTGGACCGACCTTTACTCTACTGCAGAGGACCACAACTTCGATGCTTTCAGCGTGCTGAAAGAGGGGCGGAGCGACTACCTATTTCTGCACATAGCGCCCTTGGCAGACGACTACGCCGTCACCCGCATCGAATACTACGCGCCGCAGTAACGACCGCGCATACCCGGCATCATAGACTACTCCACCGGCTTGGAGGGCAGCATGCAGGCTGGCCTTGCACCTCAAGGATTTGCTGCCGCTCTAGACGGCACCCCAACGATCTAAAGCAGCACTTGAGCTGTTTTCATGGCTGTGCAATTGTGTCGCCCTCGGTCTTGTATACGCGGGCCGGTCCGGCTGAACAGGGAGCGTAGG
>NZ_PPSK01000034.1 GCF_002903165.1 Halopseudomonas oceani | reverse complement strand
AAGTGCGGTTTGCTACGTTCAAACTTTTCTTTTGCCACGGTTGATAACCTCTTTAATTAGCCTAGGTTCAAGTTAGCCTTGCTTCTTGATGATCGCTTCGGCGATGTTCATGGGTGCCTCGGCGTACTTCGAGAACTCCATGGAATAGCTCGCACGTCCCTGGGACATGGAGCGGACATCCGTGGCGTAACCGAACATCTCACCAAGCGGAACCTCAGCGCGGATCACCTTACCGGAAGGAGTATCTTCCATACCCTGTACCAGACCGCGACGACGGTTCAAGTCGCCCATTACGTCACCCATGTAATCCTCAGGGGTGACTACTTCGACTTTCATCATCGGCTCCAACAAAACAGCACCACCCTTCTGGGCCAACTGTTTGGTGGCCATGGAAGCGGCGATCTTGAACGCCATTT
This sequence comes from Halopseudomonas oceani, assembly GCF_002903165.1. Classification (GTDB taxonomy): domain Bacteria; phylum Pseudomonadota; class Gammaproteobacteria; order Pseudomonadales; family Pseudomonadaceae; genus Halopseudomonas; species Halopseudomonas oceani. The sequence goes on along the minus strand of NZ_PPSK01000034.1, from coordinate 14,917 downwards.
CATTAGAGTCGACATCATGGTAGGAACCGTCAAACACGGTTGCCTTCAGGCCAAGCAGCGGATAGCCGGCAAGAACGCCGTTCTGCATCTGCTCCTCGATACCCTTCTGGATGGCCGGGATGTATTCACGCGGAACCACACCACCGACAATTTCGTTGACGAACTCCAGCTTCTCGTCATTACCCTCGGCCGGCTCGAAGCGAACCCAGACGTGACCGTATTGACCACGGCCGCCAGACTGACGCACAAACTTGCCTTCGACTTCACACTTGTTGCGAATCGCCTCACGGTAGGCAACCTGCGGCTTGCCGATGTTCGCCTCGACACTGAACTCACGCTTCATCCGATCAACAATGATATCCAGATGGAGCTCGCCCATGCCGGAAATAATCGTTTGACCCGACTCCTCGTCAGTGCGCACACGGAAGGAAGGATCCTCCTGTGCCAACTTGCCCAGGGCAATACCCATCTTTTCCTGATCTGCCTTGGTGCGCGGCTCAACCGCAACGGATATGACCGGCTCCGGAAAATCCATGCGCTCCAACACAATCGGACGATCTATAGCGCATAGCGTATCGCCAGTCGTCACGTCCTTCATGCCAATCAAGGCCGCAATATCACCAGCGCGAACCTCTTTGATCTCCTCGCGCGCGTTAGCGTGCATCTGCACCATACGACCAACACGCTCTTTCTTGCCCTTCACCGAGTTCAGCACAGCATCACCCGAAGAAAGCACACCAGAGTAAACGCGAGCGAAGGTCAGCGTACCGACGAAGGGGTCTGTAGCGATCTTGAATGCAAGAGCCGAGAACGGCTCAGCATCATCAGCATGACGCTCATCGGTCCGCTCCTCGTCGTCCGGGTGCACGCCCTTGATCGCAGCGACCTGATCTGGCGCCGGCAAGTAGTCGATAACAGCATCCAGAACCAGCGGTACACCCTTGTTCTTGAAGGACGACCCACAGACAGCAGGAACGATCTCGCAGGCCAGCGTACGCTGACGCAGACCCGCCTTGATATCCTCGACGGAAAGCTCACCTTCCTCGAGATACTTGTTCATCAGGTCTTCGTTGGCTTCAGCAGCCGCCTCGACCATTTTTTCGCGATACTCACTGGCGAGATCAAGCAGCTCTTCGGGAATGTCTTCCTCGACAAAGCTCATCCCCTGATCCGCATCATCCCAGCGAATCGCCTTCATCCGCACCAGATCAATCTGACCGGCGAAGTTTTCTTCCGCACCAATTGCGAGCTGAATCGGCACAGGCGTATGCCCGAGACGCTTCTTGATCTGCTCAACAACACGCAGGAAGTCGGCGCCCTGACGATCCATCTTGTTCACATAGACGATTCGCGGGACGCCGTACTTATTGGCCTGACGCCATACGGTCTCAGACTGCGGCTCGACACCCGACGTACCACAGAACACCACGACAGCACCATCAAGCACCCGCAGCGAACGCTCAACCTCAATAGTGAAGTCAACGTGGCCGGGGGTATCAATGATGTTGACGCGATGCTTGTCGTACTGCTTCTCGGACCCCTGCCAGAAGGCAGTGGTCGCAGCAGAAGTAATGGTGATACCCCGCTCCTGCTCCTGCGCCATCCAATCCATGGTCGCGGCACCATCATGGACCTCGCCCATTTTATGGTTCACGCCGGTGTAGAAAAGAATCCGCTCCGTGGTCGTGGTTTTGCCCGCATCGACATGCGCGCAGATACCAATATTACGGTACAGATTGATCGGGGTTGTACGAGCCACATCAGTCTCCTGAGCCGTTTAGAAGCGGTAGTGAGAGAACGCCTTGTTGGCCTCAGCCATACGGTGGACGTCTTCACGCTTCTTGACAGCGGCACCTTTGCCATCAGCAGCATCAGCCAGCTCACCAGCCAGACGCAGAGCCATGGACTTCTCGCCACGCTTACGGGCAGCATCAACCAGCCAGCGCATCGCCAGGGCGTTGCGACGGGAGGGACGCACTTCAACCGGAACCTGATAGGTGGCACCACCTACACGGCGAGATTTAACTTCCACGAGCGGAGCGATAGCGTCGAGAGCCTTCTCGAACAGCTCGACCGGATCTTCGGTCTTGGTACGCTCTTTCAGCTTGTCCAGTGCACCGTATACGATACGCTCGGCAGTGGACTTCTTGCCGCTTTCCATTACGTGGTTCATGAATTTCGCGAGAATCTGGCTGCCGTACTTAGGTTCTGGCAGGATCTCACGTTTTGCCGCTACACGACGTCTTGGCATGATAAGCCCTCAAACGGTCTTCAGGTTAGCCCGGGACTGTAACGATCTGGTTACGCCCGACCTTACTCTTATCGACTCGGATAAATGAATTAGGATTACTTCGGACGCTTGGCGCCGTACTTGGAACGACCCTGCTTACGGTCTTTGACACCGGAGGTGTCCAGAGAACCGCGAACAGTGTGATAACGCACACCCGGCAAGTCTTTTACACGGCCGCCGCGAATCAGAACGACGCTGTGCTCTTGCAGGTTGTGGCCTTCACCACCGATGTAAGAAGAAACTTCGTAGCCGTTGGTCAGACGAACACGGCAGACTTTACGCAGAGCCGAGTTCGGCTTCTTCGGCGTAGTGGTATACACGCGAGTGCATACACCACGACGCTGCGGGCAGTTCTGCAGCGCGGGTACGTCGCTCTTTTCAGCAACGCGCTTACGCGGCTTGCGAACCAGCTGGTTGATTGTTGCCATCTAGCAAACTCCACTGATGTCGGTAAGACATAGTTAATAAAAAATGGCAGGACGAAGCGCCCCGCCAATTTTAGGGGTACGGAATTCTATAGACCCCGCCCCCTGTCGTCAAGGCGCCCAACCCACGGGGGCCGGGCCTTCCTTTAACCTTCGCTCGAGTTCAGCGCGTCGGACAGAGCCTGCTCGACTTCGCTTGCGCTGACCTTGACCGGCTTGTCAGCCATACGCTGACGCTTGCGCTCGGCGTGATAGGCCAGACCGGTACCGGCCGGAATCAGGCGACCGACGACGACGTTTTCTTTCAGGCCGCGCAGGTGATCGCGCTTGCCGGTGACGGCTGCCTCGGTCAGTACCCGCGTGGTTTCCTGGAAGGAAGCCGCAGAGATAAACGACTCGGTCGACAGCGACGCCTTGGTGATACCCAACAGAACGCGGTCGTACTTGGCCGGGAACTTGTCCTGCGCTACCAGCTCTGCATTCTCTTCCAGCACCTGGGTCAGCTCGACCTGGTCACCTTTGATAAAGCTGGAGTCGCCGGACTCGGTGATCTCGACCTTGCGCAGCATCTGACGAATGGTGACTTCGATGTGCTTGTCGTTGATCTTCACGCCCTGCAGACGGTAAACGTCCTGGATCTCGTTGACGATGTACTTGGCCAGTGCGCTGACGCCCAGCAGACGCAGGATGTCATGCGGGTTGCTCGGACCGTCGGAGATAACTTCACCCTTGGTAACCTGTTCACCCTCGAACACGTTCAGGTGACGCCACTTCGGAATCAGCTCCTCGTACGGATCGCTACCATCGGTCGGGGTAATAACCAGACGACGCTTACCCTTGGTTTCCTTGCCGAAGGAAATCGTACCGCTGATCTCCGCCAGAATGGACGGCTCTTTCGGGCGACGCGCTTCGAACAGGTCAGCAACGCGCGGCAGACCACCGGTGATGTCGCGGGTCTTCGAGGTTTCCTGCGGGATACGAGCAACAACGTCACCCACGTTCACCTTGGCACCGTCGGACAGGTTGACCAGTGCGTTAGCCGGCAGGAAGTACTGCGCCGGCACGTCAGTGCCCGGCAGCAACAGCTCCTTACCATTCTCGTCAACCAACTTCACGGCAGGACGGATGTCTTTACCGGCAGCCGGACGATCTTTTGGATCCATGACCTCAATGTTGGTCAGACCGGTCAGCTCGTCAGCGGTACGCTTGATGGTGATACCTTCGTCCATACCGAAGAAAGCAACGGTACCGGAAATCTCGGTCACGATCGGGTGAGTGTGCGGATCCCACTTGGCGACGATGGCGCCAGCGTCAACCTTGTCACCTTCCTTGACCGAAATAACGGCACCGTAGGGCAGCTTGTAACGCTCACGCTCACGACCAAACTCGTCGGCAATCGCCAGCTCGCCAGAACGGGAAACCGCAACCAGCGCACCGTCAGCACGCTCAACGTGTTTCAGGTTATGCAGACGGATGGTACCGCCGTTCTTAACCTGAACGCTGTCGGCAGCGGAAGTACGGCTCGCCGCACCACCGATGTGGAACGTACGCATGGTCAGCTGGGTACCCGGCTCACCAATCGACTGGGCAGCGATAACACCAACCGCCTCACCGATGTTGATCAGGTGGCCACGTGCTAGGTCACGGCCGTAGCAAGTAGCACACACACCGTAGTGAGTGTCACAGGTGATCGGCGAACGAACGATTACCTCGTCGACGCTGTTCTTCTCGAGGAACTCAACCCACTGTTCGTCGATCAGGGTGCCTGCTGCAACGATGGTCTCATCGCTGCCCGGCTTGAGAACGTCACGGGCAACCACACGACCCAGTACGCGCTCACCCAGCGGCTCAACAATGTCACCGCCCTCAATGTGCGGAGACATCAGCAGACCCTTGTCGGTGCCGCAGTCAGGCTCGGTGATAACCAGATCCTGAGCAACGTCAACCAGACGGCGGGTCAGGTAACCGGAGTTCGCGGTCTTCAGTGCGGTATCAGCCAGACCCTTACGAGCACCGTGGGTCGAAATGAAGTACTGGAGTACGTTCAGACCTTCACGGAAGTTCGCGGTAATCGGCGTTTCGATGATAGAGCCGTCCGGCTTGGCCATCAGACCACGCATACCTGCCAGCTGACGAATCTGGGCAGCGGAACCCCGCGCACCGGAGTCAGCCATCATGTACATGGAGTTGAACGACTCCTGATCAACCTCTTTGCCTTCGCGATCAAGCACGCGAGTGGTCTTGAGGTTGTCCATCATAGCCTTGGAAATTTCGTCGTTGGCCTTGGACCACAAGTCGATGACCTTGTTGTACTTCTCGCCCTGAGTTACCAGACCGGAAGCGTACTGGTCTTCAATTTCCTTAACTTCTTCGGTGGCCTCATCAATGATGCGTGCCTTTTCGTCAGGAATGACGAAGTCGTTCACGCCGATGGACGCACCGGAGATGGTGGAATAGGCGAAGCCGGTATACATCAGCTGGTCAGCGAAGATCACGGTTTCCTTCAGACCGACCACGCGATAGCACTGGTTGATCAGCTTGGAAATCGCCTTTTTCTTCAGCGGCTGATCGACCATTTCATACGGCAGGCCTTTGGGCAGAACCTGGAACAGCAGCGCACGACCGACGGTGGTGTCGACGATGCGGGTCTCGGTGGTCCAGCTCTCGTCCTTGTGCTTGACGGTTTCGGTGATGCGCACCTTGACCATCGCGTGCAGTTCTACCTGACCACTGCGGTACGCCATCTCAACTTCGTTGACGTTGGAGAAGGCCATGCCTTCGCCCTTGGCGTTGATGCGGGTACGGGTCATGTAATACAGACCCAGTACCACGTCCTGGGACGGCACGATGATCGGCTCGCCCGACGCCGGCGACAGGATGTTGTTGGTCGACATCATCAGTGCGCGCGCTTCCAGCTGAGCCTCAAGGGTCAGCGGAACGTGAACAGCCATCTGGTCACCGTCGAAGTCGGCGTTGTAGGCCGCACAGACCAGCGGATGCAGCTGGATTGCCTTACCTTCGATCAGAACCGGCTCGAACGCCTGGATACCCAGACGGTGCAGAGTCGGCGCACGGTTCAGCAGAACCGGGTGTTCGCGAATGACCTCAGCCAGGATATCCCAGACTTCCGGCAGTTCGCGCTCGACCATCTTCTTGGCAGCCTTGATGGTGGTCGCCAGACCACGGTGCTCCAGCTTGCCGAAGATGAACGGCTTGAACAGTTCCAGCGCCATCTTCTTGGGCAGACCGCACTGGTGCAGGCGCAGGGTCGGGCCTACCACGATCACTGAACGACCGGAGTAGTCAACACGCTTCCCGAGCAGGTTCTGACGGAAGCGACCCTGCTTACCCTTGATCATGTCAGCCAGCGACTTCAGCGGACGCTTGTTGGTGCCGGTAATGGCACGACCGCGACGGCCGTTGTCCAGCAGAGCATCAACCGACTCCTGCAGCATGCGCTTTTCGTTGCGCACGATAATGTCAGGCGCAGACAGGTCAAGCAGACGCTTCAGACGGTTGTTACGGTTGATCACGCGGCGGTACAGATCGTTCAGATCGGAGGTCGCAAAGCGGCCACCGTCCAGCGGAACCAGCGGACGCAGGTCCGGCGGCAGCACCGGCAGAACGGTCATGACCATCCACTCCGGCTTGTTACCGGAGCCATCGAATGCTTCCATCAGCTTCAGCCGCTTGGACAGCTTCTTGATCTTGGTCTCTGAAGTGGTTTGCGGAATTTCTTCGCGCAGCTTGCCAATTTCGTGAGCCAGATCCATGGAGCTCAGCAGCTCGTAGACAGCTTCGGCACCCATGCGCGCGTCGAAGTCGTCACCGAACTCTTCCAGCGCTTCGAAATACTGCTCATCGTTCAGAAGCTGGCCCTTATCCAGGGTCGTCATGCCCGGTTCGATCACGACGTAGCTCTCGAAATAGAGCACGCGCTCGATATCACGCAGGGTCATATCCAGCAGCAGGCCGATACGGGACGGCAGCGACTTCAGGAACCAGATGTGAGCAACCGGAGAGGCCAGTTCAATGTGGCCCATGCGCTCGCGACGCACTTTGGCCAACGCGACTTCAACGCCACACTTTTCGCAGATGACGCCGCGATGCTTGAGGCGCTTGTACTTGCCGCACAGGCACTCGTAGTCCTTCACCGGGCCAAAGATCTTGGCGCAGAACAGGCCGTCACGCTCCGGCTTGAAGGTACGGTAGTTAATGGTTTCCGGCTTCTTAACTTCGCCGTAGGACCAGGACCGGATCATCTCCGGGGATGCCAAGCCGATTCGAATGGAATCGAACTCTTCAATCTGTCCCTGGGACTTGAGCAGGTTCAATAAGTCTTTCAAGGCCTATACTCCTCGCAGTGTCTCAAGGGCGGCGCTCGCCGCCCGAGACGTGGGCAGTTGGTGGTTATTCGGATTCCAGTTCGATATCGATACCGAGCGAACGGATTTCCTTGACCAGTACGTTGAAGGACTCGGGCATACCGGCCTCCATGCGGTGGTCTCCGTCCACGATGTTCTTGTACATCTTGGTTCGGCCGTTCACGTCGTCCGACTTCACTGTCAGCATTTCTTGCAGCGTGTAGGCGGCGCCGTATGCTTCCAGAGCCCAGACCTCCATCTCCCCGAAACGCTGACCACCAAACTGCGCCTTACCACCCAGCGGCTGCTGGGTAACCAGACTGTAGGAACCGGTGGAACGTGCGTGCATCTTGTCATCAACCAAGTGGTTGAGCTTGAGCATGTACATATAACCAACGGTCACCGGGCGGTCGAATGCATTACCGGTACGGCCGTCCCACAGGCGCATCTGACCGCTGTCCGGCAGATCGGCAAGACGAAGCATATGCTTGATCTCGCTTTCCGCCGCGCCGTCGAATACCGCAGTAGCCATCGGCACGCCGCCGCGCAGGTTTTTAGCCAACTCGATAATTTCCTGATCGCTCAGGTCATCCAGGCTTTCCTGACGACCGCCTACCTTGTTGTAGACCTCGTCGAGGAACTTGCGCAGATCAGCGATCTTGCGCTGCTCTTCCATCATCCGGTTGATCTTCTCGCCCAACCCCTTGGCCGCGAGACCGAGGTGGGTTTCGAGGATCTGACCGACGTTCATACGCGACGGAACACCCAGCGGGTTAAGTACGATGTCGACCGGCGTGCCGTTCTCGTCGTGCGGCATATCTTCGATCGGCATGATGACCGAGATAACACCCTTGTTACCGTGACGACCCGCCATCTTGTCACCCGGCTGGATGCGACGCTTGATTGCCAGGTACACCTTGACGATCTTGAGTACGCCCGGCGCCAGGTCATCGCCCTGCTGCAGCTTGCGCTTCTTGTCTTCAAACTTCTCGTCGAGCAGCTTGCGACGATCAACCAGGTAGGCCTGAGCCAGCTCCAGCTGTTCGTTCAGCGCGTCTTCGCTCATACGCAGCCTGAACCACTGACCACGCTCGATACCAGCCAGAATGTCGGCGTTCAGAGCAGTGCCCTTCTTCAGGCCAGCACCACCTTCAACGATCTGACCGTCCAGCGCAGAGGCCAGACGCTCAAAGGTCGCGGTTTCAACGATGCGGAACTCTTCCTGCAGATCCTTGCGGATCTCGTCGAGCTGCTCCTTCTCGATCGCTAGCGCACGCGTGTCGCGCTCCACGCCATCACGGGTGAAGACCTGCACGTCAATGACGGTACCCTTGGTGCCGGTCGGCACGCGCAGGGACGTGTCCTTCACGTCAGACGCTTTCTCACCGAAAATTGCGCGCAGCAGCTTCTCTTCAGGCGTCAGCTGGGTTTCACCTTTAGGTGTTACCTTGCCGACCAGAATGTCGCCCGGGCCCACTTCAGCGCCCACGTAGACAATACCCGCCTCATCCAGCTTGCCGAGTGCTGCTTCACCGACGTTCGGGATGTCAGAGGTAATCTCCTCCGGCCCAAGCTTGGTGTCGCGGGACACACAGGTCAGTTCCTGAATGTGGATAGTGGTAAAGCGGTCTTCCTGTACAACGCGCTCGGACACCAGGATGGAGTCCTCGAAGTTGTAACCGTTCCAAGGCATGAACGCGACGCGCATGTTCTGACCCAGGGCCAGCTCACCCATGTCGACGGAGGAACCGTCAGCCAGGATGTCCTTGCGGGCAACCTTGTCACCTTTCTTCACCAGCGGACGCTGGTTGATGCAGGTGTTCTGGTTGGAACGGGTGTACTTGGTCATCACGTAGATGTCGACGCCCGCTTCACCAGCTTCGACTTCATCGTCATTGACACGCACAACGATACGGCTGGCATCGACCGAGTCGATCACACCGCCGCGACGTGCGGTCACACAGACACCGGAGTCACGAGCAACGTTACGCTCCATGCCGGTGCCGACCAGCGGCTTCTCGGCGCGCAGGGTCGGAACGGCCTGACGCTGCATGTTCGAGCCCATGAGTGCGCGGTTGGCGTCATCGTGCTCGAGGAACGGAATCAACGAGGCCGCAACGGACACAACCTGACGCGGCGATACGTCCATCAGGGTCACATCTTCAGGCGCCTTGACGGTGAATTCGTTCATGTGACGAACCGCTACCAGATCGTCAACCAGCTTGCCATCAACAACTTTCGCGCTCGCCTGAGCGATGACGTGATCAGCTTCTTCAATAGCAGACAGGAACACGATCTCATCGGTGACCATCGCGTCTTTCACCCGGCGGTACGGGCTTTCCAGGAAGCCGTACTGATTGGTGCGCGCGTAGGTTGCCAGCGAGTTGATCAGACCGATGTTCGGACCTTCAGGGGTCTCGATCGGACATACGCGACCGTAGTGGGTCGGGTGTACGTCGCGGACTTCGAAGCCTGCGCGCTCACGGGTCAGACCGCCCGGGCCAAGAGCCGATACACGACGCTTGTGGGTAATCTCGGACAGCGGATTGTTCTGATCCATGAACTGGGACAGCTGGCTGGAACCGAAGAATTCCTTAACCGCTGCAGCGACCGGCTTGGCATTGATCAGGTCCTGCGGCATCAGGCCTTCGCTTTCGGCCATGGACAGACGCTCTTTAACCGCGCGCTCAACACGGACCAGACCGACGCGGAACTGGTTTTCGGCCATTTCGCCAACCGAGCGAATGCGGCGGTTACCCAGGTGGTCGATATCGTCAACCACGCCCTTGCCGTTACGGATGTCGACCAGGGTCTTGAGCACCTCGACGATGTCTTCCTTGCTCAGGACGCCGGCGCCTTCAATCTCTTCGCGACCGATGCGGCGGTTGAACTTCATGCGACCGACCGCAGAAAGGTCGTAACGATCGCTGCTGAAGAACAGGTTCGCGAACAGGGTCTCGGCAGCATCCTTGGTCGGCGGCTCGCCAGGGCGCATCATGCGGTAGATTTCTACCAGCGCCTCGAGCTGGGTGGTGGTGTTGTCAATACGCAGGGTATCGGACACGAACGGACCGCAGTCGATCTCGTTGGTGTACAGGGTTTCCAGGCGAGCAACCTGTGCCTTGGCCAGCTTGACGACCAGGTCGGCGGTGACCTCGGTGTTGCACTCAACCAGAATCTCGCCAGTCGCCGGGTGAACAACCGGCTTGGCGATGGTGCGGCCAATCAGGTAGTCGAACGGCACTTCCAGGCTGGTGATACCGGCCTTCTCGAGCTGATTGATGTGGCGCGCGGTGATACGGCGACCCTTCTCGACGATAACCTTGCCCTTGGCATCCTTGATGTCAAAAGTGGCAATCTCACCACGCAGACGCTGCGGCACCAGCTCGAGCATCAGGTTCTCGCCCTGAACCTCGAATACGTTGGTGTCGTAGAACATGTCCAGAATTTCTTCTGTCTGGTAGCCCAGAGCGCGCAGCAGAACGCTGGCCGGCAGTTTGCGGCGGCGGTCGATACGAACGAACACACAGTCTTTGGGATCAAACTCAAAGTCCAGCCACGACCCGCGGTAAGGAATCACGCGAGCAGAGTACAGCAGCTTGCCGGAGCTGTGGGTCTTGCCACGGTCGTGGTCGAAGAACACACCCGGACTACGGTGCAGCTGGGAGACGATAACGCGCTCGGTACCATTGATTACGAAGGTACCGTTCTCGGTCATCAGGGGGATCTCCCCCATATAAACTTCCTGCTCCTTGATATCTTTGATGGCCTTGTTTGAGGACTCACGATCAAAGATGATCAGGCGCACTTTAACGCGCAGCGGCACCGCAAAGGTAACCCCGCGCAAAACACATTCCTTGACGTCGAAAGCCGGCTCGCCAAGGCGGTAACCGACATATTCGAGAGCCGCATTACCCGAATAGCTGATAATGGGGAAAACAGATTTGAAGGCCGCGTGCAGACCGATATCACGGACCTGCCCCTGGCCGGCGTCAGTCTGGAGAAACTCCCGATAGGAGTCCAGCTGAATGGCCAACAGGTAGGGCACATCCATCACATGCGGCAGTTTGCCAAAGTCCTTGCGGATACGTTTTTTCTCAGTATATGAGTAAGCCATCAGCGTTCCCCAGCTTGGTCACCTGCTTGATTGGCCTCCCCGCTACGCGGGAAAACCTGAAAATGCGTGCAAGCCCTGAGTCTTGCTCACCCCTTTGGGGTGCGGGCGTTGTACGCCAGTTCGGCGCGATACAACGGAAAAAGGCCGGTGGCACACAGGCCACCAGCCATCAATCTGATCAGATAGAACCAGATTGTCGACGCAAGGCGCGAGCTTACTTGAGCTCGACCTTGGCGCCTGCTTCTTCCAGAGCTTTCTTGGCAGCTTCGGCTTCTTCCTTGGAAGCAGCTTCCTTGATGGTGCCCGGAGCGCCGTCAACCAGTGCCTTGGCTTCTTTCAGACCCAGGCCGGTCAGTTCACGAACTGCCTTGATGACGTTTACTTTCTTCTCGCCAGCTTCGGTCAGAACAACGTCAAACTCAGTTTGTTCTTCAGCAGCGGCAGCGCCACCAGCAGCCGGACCTGCAGCAACAGCAGCAGCAGCAGATACACCGAACTTCTCTTCCATAGCGGAGATCAGTTCGACAACCTGCATTACGGACATTTCGGATACGGCGTTGATGATATCTTCGTTGGTCAGAGCCATGACTCTAAATTCCTGTATTGGGGACGGCTGAGCCGTCGAAAAAAAGCGTTAAAGAGAAGCCGTAGGCGCCTATTAGGCGGCCTCGGCTTCCTTCTGATCGCGGACTGCAGCCAGAGTACGAACGAACTTGCTGGTAGCGCCTTGAATAACGCTCATCAGCTGTGCGATTGCTTCGTCGTAAGTCGGCAGAGAAGCCAGCTTGTCGATTTCACCTGCTGCAAGGAAGTTGCCTTCGAACGCAGCTGCTTTGATCTCGAACTTATCCTGATTCTTCGCGAACTCCTTGAACAGACGAGCAGCAGCGCCCGGGTGTTCGTTGGAGAAGGCAATCAGAGTCGGGCCTACGAAAGTCTCGTTCAGGCACTCATAATCAGTGCCTTCGATCGCACGGCGCAGCAGAGTGTTACGTACAACACGTACGTAAACACCAGCTTCGCGTGCTTCCTTGCGCAGACCAGTCATAGCAGCAACGGTCACACCGCGGGCATCAGCCACAACGGCAGACAGCGCACCTTTGGCAGCTTCGTTGACTTCAGCGACGATGGCTTTTTTGTCTTCGAGCTTAATTGCCACGGGTTTTACTCCTGGATTTACCATTGACCACTCTTGCGAGCGGCGTGTTTTGGTGTCTGATCCAGCCTGCACTGAATCGGGAGCACCATCTGCGTAGGTCTAGGGGATCACTCCCGGAATTTAAGGCTCGCGCCACCTACGGTCTTGGACAGCCCCCACAATGCAGGGACCCCAATAAGAAAGGCGCACCGCGCAAGCGGTGCGCCTGATACATCAGATGTTCAGGGAAGCCTGATCGATCTGTACGCCCGGACCCATGGTGGTGCTCAGGGTCACGCGCTTGAGGTAAACACCCTTGGAGGTCGAAGGCTTGGCCTTTTTCAGGTCAGCCAGCAGCGCCTCAACGTTCTCTTTCAGCGCGACGGCGTCAAAGCCGACTTTGCCAACGGAACAATGGATGATGCCGTTCTTGTCGGTACGGTAGCGAACCTGACCAGCCTTGGCATTTTTGACAGCAGTAGCAACGTCGGCAGCAACGGTACCAACCTTCGGGTTCGGCATCAGGCCACGTGGGCCGAGAACCTGACCCAACTGACCGACGACACGCATGGCGTCCGGGGAAGCGATGACAACGTCGTAGTTCAGATCGCCAGCCTTCATTTCGGCAGCCAGATCATCCATACCAACCTTGTCAGCACCCGCTGCAAGCGCAGCTTCAGCATTGGCACCCTGAGTGAACACAGCAACACGGACAGTCTTGCCAGTACCGTTAGGCAGCAGAGTAGCGCCACGAACGACCTGGTCAGACTTACGCGGATCAACACCCAGGTTGACAGCAACGTCAAAGGATTCAACGAATTTGACGTTGGACACTTCAGCCAGAACAGCTGCTGCTTCTTCAAAGGTGTAAGCCTTGTTGGCCTGTACCTTTTCGGCGATTGCCTTTTGACGCTTGGTCAGCTTAGCCATTACACACCCTCCACGTTAAGGCCCATGCTGCGCGCAGAACCAGCGATGGTGCGCAGTGCAGCTTCCAGATCAGCAGCGGTCAGATCAGCCTCTTTGGCCTTAACGATCTCTTCCAGCTGAGCGCGGGTAACAGTACCCACTTTCTGGCTGTTCGGACGCGGAGAACCGCTCTTCAGGCCAGCGGCCTTCTTCAACAGAACGGCAGCGGGCGTGCTCTTGGTTTCAAAAGTGAAGCTACGGTCACTGTATACAGTAATAATCACAGGCGTCGGCAGACCCGGCTCAACGCCTTGGGTCTTGGCGTTGAACGCCTTGCAGAATTCCATGATATTTACGCCGTGCTGACCCAGTGCCGGACCTACCGGCGGACTCGGGTTAGCCTGACCGGCTTTGACTTGCAGCTTGATATAAGCCTGAATCTTCTTTGCCATTGTCTTTCTCCGAAGGGTAATAGCGCCTCGCGGCTTCCCGGTTAAAAACAGCCCCTGACATCGACAACAAAGCCCCGCAACACGCCAGGCGCTGCAGGGCTCAGGAAATCAGGAGAGATCAGCCTTTTTCGACCTGACCGAACTCTAGCTCCACTGGCGTGGGGCGGCCAAAAATAAGAACAGCCACCTGAACACGGCTCTTCTCATAGTTAACTTCTTCGACAACTCCATTGAAGTCGGCGAAAGGACCATCAGTAACACGAACAACCTCACCCGGCTCGAACAGAGTCTTGGGTTTCGGCTTGTCAGTGCCATCCGCAACACGACGCAGAATTGCCTCAGCTTCTTTATCGGTAATAGGCGCCGGCTTGTCGGCAGTCCCACCAATAAAACCGAGAACACGCGCAGTATCCTTGACCAAGTGCCAGGTACCTTCATTCATTTCCATTTGAACGAGGACATAGCCCGGAAAGAACTTACGCTCACTCTTGCGCTTCTGACCGTTGCGCATCTCCACCACTTCTTCGGTGGGGACCAGAATCTCGCCGAATTGGTCTTCCATTCCGGCCAGCTTGACGCGCTCTTGTAGAGAGCGCATTACATGCTTTTCGAAGCCCGAATAGGCATGCACTACGTACCAACGCTTAGACACGGAGCACCCTTAACCAATGAACTGAGAGACGATCCAACCCAGCAAACTGTCCAGACCCCAGAGAATCAGGGCCATGACCAGGACTACCGCAACCACAATCATGGTTGTCTGAGTAGTTTCCTGCCGAGTAGGCCAAACGACCTTGCGTATTTCGATACGCGCTTCTTTCAGCAGCGACCAAAACGCCTTACCCTTACTTGTCTGCAGAGCAACAAAGCCCGCAACCAGACCAAGAACAACGAGCGCGATCGCGCGATACAAAACAGGCTCGGCAGAGAAGTAGGAATCCCCGAAGACGCCGACGGAGACAATTAAAGCCACAACAACCCACTTGATCACGTCGAAGCGGTTATCGTTAAGCTCTGCCTTAGCACTCATGAATCATCAAGTCCTGTTTTGGAAGCCAGATTAAAATCTGGCAGGCCAGGAGGGAATCGAACCCCCAACCTGCGGTTTTGGAGACCGCCGCTCTGCCAATTGAGCTACTGGCCTGTAATCGCAGTCGAGCCGGCAATACTACCGGCCCGACAGTTCAAGATCAATCGATATTATTCGATGATCTTGGCTACT
>NZ_PPSK01000033.1 GCF_002903165.1 Halopseudomonas oceani | reverse complement strand
AACAGCCAGGATGTACGACTGTACTTCCGCAAAGACCAGCAAGCCGAGGTGATGGCCATGGTCAGGAACCGGATACCGCACATCGAACTTACGCCGGGCAGGCAGATATACGAATTTTAATGGCTTCCGCCATCAACAGGCAGCACACACACCTATAAACCAACCCGACAGACTTTTGCGGGCAAGTGCCAACTATTTTTAACGCAGGAACAACCCAATGAGACGGACCTCGTGGCGCAAAATACCGAACTTAACAGGAGACCAAGAGTGGACCCATGATAATGAGACAGCCGTAGCTACCTGGACAGTCAAAGCAATCGACAAGAGAATAATCCCTGAAGGCAGCATCATTGTCATAAGCACGCTCATAACGGTTGGGTTCGGCCTGTGGGTAGGCATGGGTTACGCGGCCTTCCTGGCTGCCCTACCCATGACTTTCATCTTCTACAAACAAGCCATGCAAAAAACCGTCTTTGTCTACCGCGCAACCTCCAACCACCTTGAGGTGTGCCGCTGGCAAGACATTCCTGACATGGTGTTTATCTTTATACGCGTCATCCCTTTCGTGATGATCGGGATTGTCCTGATGCTATTGATCAGCAACCCGGCGCTATCCATTGCCGCACTGGCAGGCCCGGCTTTGGTAGGGATCGGACTGGTCTCGGTGGGTGGCGACTCGAGCTACCAAACCTACTGGCAGGACTTTCATCATGATGAGTATCTGTGGAGCGAGGTGCTGGAGGCGATGCTCGACGCCGAGCAAGGCCTCATCGTGCTAACGCTACCTTACGAACTGCCGCCTGAGTATGCCGCGCAAATAGAAAATCCGGAGCAGTTCAACAGCCAGGATGTACGACTGTACTTCCGCAAAGACCAGCAGGCCGAAGTGATTTCCATGGTTAAGGACCGAATACCCGACATCGAACTCACACCCGGCCGGCAGATATACGAATTGTAATGAGCCCAGCCATCAACAGGCAGCACACACATCTATAAATCGACCCGACAGACACGTGCCAAGCATTTTTAACGCAGGAACAACGCAATGAGACGGACCTCGTGGCGCAAAACACCGGACCTGTCTGGCAGCCAGAACTGGATTCATACAGGTGGCACAGAAATCAAGACATGGACCGTTAAAGCCATCGATCAGAGCATCTTGCAAAATGGCATGGGAATGATAGTTGTGGGCAGCATTTCTTTCGCCGTTAGTCTGTATTTTGCCCTCATAGGAGACTACGAAAACTTCAGACTATTCTTCTTTCCAATATCAGTGCTGGTTATCCTTTTCTACAAACAAGCCATGCAAAAAACCGTCTTTGTCTACCGCGCAACCTCCGAGCACTTGGAGGTCTGCCGCTGGCGAGACATTCCTGACATGGTGTTTATCTTCCTGCGTGTATTCCCTTTCTTGATGATTGGGGTGGTGTTGATGCTGTTGATCAGCAACCCAGCACTCTCCATTGCTGCGCTGGCCGGCCCTGCTTTGGTGGGGATCGGACTGGCCTCGGTGGGTGGCGACTCGAGCTACCAAACTTACTGGCAAGACTTTCAGCATGATGAGTATTTGTGGAGCGACGTGCTGGAGGCCATGCTGGACGCCGAGCAAGGCCTCATCGTGCTAACGCTACCCTACGAACTGCCTGCTGAGTACGCCGCGCAGATAGAAAACCCGGAGCAGTTCAACAGGCAAGATGCCCGGCTGTACTTCCGCAAAGACCAGCAGGCCGAGGTGATGGCCATGGTCAGGAGCCGGATACCGCACATCGAACTGACGCCGGGCAAGCAGATATACGAATTTTAATGAGCTCAGCCATCAACAGGCAGCACACACACCTATAAACCTACCCGACAGACTTTGCGGGCACGTGCCAACCATTTTTAACGCAGGAACAACCCAATGAGACGGACCTCGTGGCGCAAAACACCGAACTTAGCAGGAGACCAAGAGTGGACCCATGATAATGAGACAGCTGTAGCTACCTGGACGGTCAAAGCAATCGACAAGAGCATAATCCCTGAAGGCAGCATCATTGTCATAAGCACGCTCATAACGGTTGGGTTCGGCCTGTGGGTAGGCATGGGTTACGCGGCCTTCCTGGCTGCCCTACCCATGACTTTCATCTTCTACAAACAAGCCATGCAAAAAACCGTCTTTGTCTACCGCGCAACCTTCAAGCACTTGGAGGTCTGCCGCTGGCAAGACATTCCCGACATGGTCTTTATCTTTATACGCGTCATCCCTTTCCTGATGATTGGGGTGGTGTTGATGCTATTGATCAGCAACCCGGCACTCTCCATTGCTGCGCTGGCCGGCCCGGCTTTGGTGGGCATCGGTCTGGCCTCGGTGGGTGGCGACTCGAGCTACCAAACTTACTGGCAAGACTTTCAGCATGATGACTATCTGTGGAGCGACGTGCTGGAGGCCATGCTGGACGCCGAGCAAGGCCTTATCGTGCTAACGCTACCTTACGAACTGCCGCCTGAGTACGCCGCGCAAATAGAAAATCCGAAGCAGTTCAACAGCCAGGATGTACGACTGTACTTCCGCAAAGACCAGCAGGCCGAGGTGATTGGGCTGGTTAAAAGGCAGATTCCAGCCATCCCCCTGAGTCCTGGCCGGCAAAGCTATGATTGATAGAGAGTGCAGAGTGCGCACAGCAGACAGAAATCACGACCTGATTCCAAACAACAGATGACACTCCACTTTTGTCATTTTGAGAGCACGCATGGGCCTGCCAGGTTAGGCAAAACATCACGCGCACTACTCACTCTGCACCATACGCAGGAAGTGAATGATATTGCCCCTTAAAGTACAGCAGCGGCTCGACGGGGGCAGATTCTTGCGGGCTCAACGCTTTCACCTCGCCAATCACGATCAAGTGGTCGCCCGCGGCGTGTTCGGCGTGAATTTCGCAATCCAGCCAGTGCAGGCTACCGTCAATGACAGGGCTTCCCAAAGGCGAACTCTGCCACTCAACGCTGTGCCATTTGTCCGCGCCTTGCCGAGCAAACCGGTTGGATATGCTGACCTGATCGCCGGATAGGATATTGACCGCAAACCGTCCCGCCCGGCGAATTTTGGGATAGCTGTACGAGTCGGATTTGACGCTGAATGATACCAACGGAGGGCTCATCGACACGCTGTAAAACGATTGACAGGTAAAACCAATCGGCTCGCCATCGACATTTGAGGTGATGACCGTGATACCGGAAGCATAGTGCCCGAGCGCTTCTCGAAAGCTCAAGGGTTCTATGACAGAGCAGGGAAAAGACATGGCAGGTCCTAAAATCATAAATACAAATACAGCGTGGGTGGACGCCCTGAGCGTAATATGGGGGCCAGCGAACGTAAGCCAGAGCCTTTCCAATCCCAGCCCGTTACAGGCAGCGTGATTGATCTAAAATTTCAATCACTGTTGCTCCCAAGTCATTACACCCTCCCGCTACTAACCAAGGACCTCCTGGCGAACAATTTCTGCGCCCGTGCTCAAGGCTCTCAACTTCCCTCTCGCCAGCTCGCGAGACAGAGGCGCCATACCACAGTTGGTGCACGGGTAAAGCTTGTCGGCGTCAACAAACTGCAGCGCCTTACGCAGAGTGCTGGCAACCTCCTCCGGTGTTTCTACAGTATTGGTTGCCACATCAATGGCACCCAACATCACCTTCTTTCCGCGGATCAGTTCAATCAGGTCCATTGGAACATGCGAGTTTTGACACTCCAGCGAGATCATATCGATCTTGGATTTTTGCAGTTTGGGGAACGCTTCTTCGTACTGACGCCATTCGGAACCCAGCGTTTTTTTCCAGTCGGTATTAGCCTTGATGCCATAGCCATAGCAAATGTGGACCGCCGTTTCACATTTCAGGCCTTCTATGGCTCGCTCCAACGTGGCTACACCCCAGTCATTCAACTCATCAAAGAACACGTTAAAAGCAGGCTCATCAAACTGAATAATGTCGACACCGGCGGCCTCGAGTTCTTTGGCTTCCTGATTGAGAATCTTAGCGAACTCCCAAGCCAGCTTTTCGCGGCTTTTGTAGTGCGCATCGTAAAGCGTATCAATCATAGTCATGGGCCCAGGCAAAGCCCACTTGATAGGTTGATCCGTCAGTTGCCGTAAATAGATTGCGTCCTCAACAAACACCGACTTCTGGCGAGCAACCGAGCCAACGACAGTCGGCACACTGGCATCGTACCGATCACGAATCCGAACAGTTTCCCGCTTCGAAAAATCGACACCATCGAGGTGTTCGATAAAGGTGGTTACGAAGTGCTGACGTGTTTGTTCTCCATCACTCACAATATCAATACCCGCGTGTTGCTGCTCATGCAATGACAGGCGCAATGCATCGCGCTTGCCTTCGCGCAGCGCTTCCCCTTCAAGCTTCCAGGGTGACCACAGCTTCTCCGGTTCCGCAAGCCAGGATGGTTTGGGCAGGCTGCCCGCAGTTGACGTAGGTAATAGTTTATTCATGGTAAATCGTGCCGTGTATCCTGGTTATTTAAAGAGAGCAACTGGCAGACCACTGCTCAAGCAGATCCCGGTAGGGCTTGATGAAGTGCTCCTCAGCAAACTTTCCTTGTGCAACAGCAAGCTCGCTGCGTTCTTTTCGGTCATAGACAATGCGGGTCAATGAGTGATCCGGATTCTGCAAGTTGGGTTGATAGCACTTCCCGGCAGCCGCGTTCGCGTTGTATATCTCTGGCCGATAGATTTTCTGGAACGTTTCCATGGTGCTGATGGTACTGATGAGCTCCAGATCGGTGTAATCGTTAAGCAAGTCTCCGAAAAAGTAGAACGCCAGCGGTGCAACACTGTTTGGCGGCATGAAATAGCGAACAGCCAGCCCCATCTTCTTAAAATACTGCTCAGTTAAAGAAGACTCATTTGGTTCATACTCAAAGCCCAGCACAGGGTGCTGGTTACCGGTCCGATAGTAGGTTTTGTTATCCGAAACACTCAGGCAGATAACTGGAAGCTTTTTGAAATGCTGCTTATACGCACCTGAGTCCACAAAATGCTTGAACAGCTTACCGTGCAGATCACCAAAATCGGCTGGCACGCTGAAACTGGATTGCCCTTTGTTATGGTCCAGCAACACTACGCTGAAGTCATAATCCCGGAGGTAGGATGAGAAGTTGTTGCCGACGATACCTTCAATGCGTCTGTTCGTCTTTTTATCAACAATATTGGTTTTCAGTATCTCGATCGCTGGAAAGCTATCCGCTGTATCCGAAACGTCAACCGCCATCTCGACAGAAATTATTTCCAGTTCGACTGCATAACGTTCGCCCTTGGGGTTATCCCAATGTGCCAACGCATTGAAGCGGTTATCAATCATCCTCAGAGCGTTACGCAAATTCTCCTGGCGATTATCACCACGAGCAAGGTTGGCGAAATTGGTAGTTATCCGCGTACTGTCGGAGGGGTGGTAATTCTCATCAAAACAAATGCTTTTGATAGCAAACTCAAACTCGGTGTTCATCGCAGTCGGTATCCTGACATCTGAAAAAAGCCTGAATGCAGCAACAGTCTATTCAGCGCTCTCAATTTCTTTTTCTGGCGTACACACCAGGGAATAGCCGGCAGTTTATGCCAGCCTGAAATTGAACAAAACTGAACGTATTTCACTACTGCATTAGTCAAACTCATGATGCAGAAAATACAATGGTCGTAGCCCAGCCAGATGTATCGTTTCCGCCTGGTCTGCGCGATGTTTAGCGGGTATACGCCTAGTACAGGCGAGCAACTGCGTAGGATGAACGTGCTCAGAGGCGCGACTGGCTGTCAGACAATGCGATACCGACGCCCCGTCACCCCATCAACGACGATGTTTTGAGGCACCGCAGGCCGCCTGGCGCCTTAATCTATGACCAAAAGAAGCGTTTCGCGCAGGCGGCGCGGTTAACGAGATACGGCCTATCGCAACACCCGAATATGGCAGGTCACCTCTTCCCGGTCGGTATACAACTGCTTGCAAGCCAGCTCTGCCTTGATGCCAGCCTCGTCCAAGGCATCCTGAATATGCGCCAGACACTGCATTACTTCGGGGTAGCGCTGCTTCATCGGCAACTTGAAGTTGATGATCAGCTCGCGGCACAGCTTCTGGGTAATCCATTTGGCGGCCAGGGCGCTGCTGCGGGCAGGCTTGTCGACGATGTCACACACCATCCAGTCGACGGTACGCTTGGGCTTGTACATGTAGCCGTCGGCCTGCACATGCTCAACCTGCCCGCTGTCCATCAGGCGACGATCCATCGGACCGTTGTCGACTGCAATCACCTTCATCAGCCGGTTGACCAGTTGCCAGGTCCAGCCACCGGGGGCAGCGCCCAGGTCGACGGCGGTCATACCCGCCTTTAGGCGCATGTCCCAGTCATCACGCGGAATAAAGTGATGCCACGCCTCTTCCAGCTTCAGCGTCGAGCGGCTTGGCGCCTCTTTCGGCACGCGCAGACGCGGAATGCCCATTGGCCAGGGCGCGCCATTGTCAGCCCAGGACCAGCCGACGAAGACCTTCTGACCACTCTCGAAACACAGGTGCAGACGCGGCAGCTCGGTTTTATTCGGGCGCACGAAGCGAGTCTTGGTCAGCGCGCGCTCCAGCGGCCCCTTGAGCTTTTTGGTCAGCGCGGCAAGCGCCTTACCGTCGTTGGTATCGGCCGTTTCCAGCCAGAACAGCGAGGCAATCGGGCCCTGAGCGCAGGCGGTAATGATCGGGCTGACGCGGTCCTCCGGGTCAAGCTCAACCCAACTACCCAGCGCCCACTGTCGAGCGAAGATCAGTTGCCGGAAGTCGATGGCCTGCATGAGCTGCTGGGCATCGCCCGTCTGCGGGCAGACAAAGCGCACCAGCGCACTGCCGTCTCGGGTCACGGGGTAGCCGGCTATGCCCTGCTCGTTGGCCAGCTCCTGCATCTCCGCAGCGGCTTCGCCTTCGAAGCCTGGACGGCAATGTAGCAACAGTTCCTGCATGATTCGCTCCCGAAAGGTAATGGGGCGCTACTCTACAGGCAGATAGGCACCGGTTGAAGCGTCAGGCAGCGATCCGCGACGAGTTGCCGAGGCGCACCGCCAGGTCAGCAACATCATGCGGGGCTGTTGCAGCCAGCCACAGACGCGGCCCCAACCGCTGATATACGCCTTGCAACTGCGCCACCAACTCTGCAGACAGGTCAGACGCCGGCAGTACCAGTGATAGCGCCTTGTAGGCAGGAAGCCGATCCAGCACTGTCACCAGCACACGTTCCGGGTCACGCAGTTCGATCTGCAGTGCATCAACGGGCAGGTTGCAGGCCAGCCCCAGATTGTCGACCAGAGCGCCGCCGCTCACCGCCAGCAGCCGCTTGAGGGCGGTACGCTGCAGTCGGTTGTAGCTATGCTCGCAGGCTGCGGTCCAGACCGGTGCCAATGGCCGCGCGAGCTGGGGCTCATCCAACTCAACCCACTCCACACCCTGCTTGCCAAGCGCGAGCAACAGGCTGTCATAACCATCCAGCAAACCGTCCAGTTGCTCCAATGCTGCCTCGTCCCCATCGGTCATCGACCACAACAATGACAGCGGCCCCGGAATAATGGGTTTAACGTTGAACCCGGCAGCACGCGCCCTGGCAACCCGTTCCAGCAGCGAGTCAAACGGTGGCATACCTTCTGCTGCTACGCTGACCCATGCCATGCCAGCATCGGCCTGCTGGTGCCAGCGATCTGACTCCTGAGCGGGTGATGTATTGGGACCGGTTTGGTGCAGCAACATGAGGTGCCTCCTGACAGATCAATAAAGTGGGCAATGCTCGCGCGCGGCAACTACTGAATCAAACTCATATTGCTCATGCTATAGTTCGATTTTTCTCATGCAGACAAATCCAGCCGCCATGCTTGAACTCCGTCACCTGCGCACCCTGTCCACCTTGCGCGAGGCCGAAAGCCTTGTTGAAGCAGCCGAGCGACTGCATCTGACCCAATCAGCCCTGTCACATCAGATCAAGGACCTGGAAGAACGGCTGGGTATGAGCCTGTTTGTGCGCAAGAGCAAACCCGTACGGTTTACCAGTGCAGGCTTGCGACTGCTGCGACTGGCCGACACCCTGCTACCCCAGGTGCGCCAGGCCGAGCGCGACATCCAGCGGCTTGCTGGTGGGCAAGCCGGACGCCTGCACATGGCCATCGAATGTCACAGCTGCTTCCAGTGGCTGATGCCGACCATTGACCAGTTCCGTAACGCCTGGCCCGAGGTCGAGGTGGATTTTGCTTCCGGTTTTTTCTTCGCCCCACTGCCCGCGCTGGCCAGGGGTGACCTGGACCTGGTCGTCACCTCGGACCCGCTCGACATCCCCGGTATCACCTACGTTCCGCTGTTCACTTACGAAGCCCTGCTGGCAGTGAGTAACCAGCACCCGCTCAGCACTCGCCAGCACATCACGCCTGAAGATCTGGTAGGGGAGACGCTGATCACCTACCCGGTAGAACGCGAGCGACTGGACGTTTTCAAACAGTTTCTGGATCCGGCCGGCGTTGAACCGGCAGGCATTCGTACCGCCGAAATGACCATAATGATGATGCAGCTGGTGGCGTCGGGGCGCGGCGTCTGCTGCTTGCCCAACTGGGCGCTCGCTGAATACCTGCATAAGGGCTACGCCAGCGCCTGTCGACTTGGGCCGGACGGCCTGTTCGGCACGCTGTATGCCGCCGTACGCGAAGACATGATGGCGATGCCTTATCTGCAGGATTTCCTGCTTACGGCCAAGGACACCTCCTTCGCAACCCTTGAGGGGGTCAGTGCGCGCTCTGGTGACTGAGCCCATTCGGGTGATGTGGCACAGGGCCGCTGCGATCGCAGTCCCAGGCAATCCGCTCTGATAACAAAGGGTTGCCGTAACTACTTACAGACCCACTTATCTCCCTCCTGAGACAACACGCAGGGATAACCCATCCGGGCGACTTTACCCCTCTGTGCAGCTCCCTAACGTTGGTGTCCTGCGCTATCTCGGCGCAGCCATCCATACAACAACAGAAAAAGGACTCTCAGGATGAACGCACCTCTGTTCAAGCTGGCCGCACTCACACTCGGCCTATCCCTTGCCAGCGTCGTGCTGGCGAACAACCCAGGCGGTGGCGGCGGCACAGCCCCTGACACCGGCACCGGCTTCCCGGGCGTCAGCAACTTCAGCGCCAGCGGCTCCTTCGCTACCACTAGCGGCAGCGCTGGCGCCAGCTGCACGGTATTCCGTCCTTCCACACTTGGCGCGAATAATCGCAAGCACCCGATCATTGTCTGGGGTAACGGCACCACTGCCTCGCCGAACACCTATGCCTCCCTGCTGCAGCACTGGGCTTCGCACGGTTTCGTTGTGATCGCCGCCAATACCTCCAATGCTGGCACTGGCCAGGAAATGCTCGGGTGCGTCGACTACCTGACCACCCAGAACAACCGCAGCACCGGCACCTATGCCGGCAAGCTAGACCTGAACCGCATCGGCGCTGCGGGTCACTCCCAGGGCGGCGGCGGCACCATCATGGCGGGTCAGGACTACCGCATCAAAGTGACTGCGCCCTTCCAGCCCTACACCATTGGCCTGGGTCACAACAGCAGCTCTCAATCCAACCAAAATGGCCCGATGTTCCTGATGACCGGCAGCATCGACACCATCGCCAGCCCCACCCTGAATGCCCTGCCGGTCTACACCCGCGCCAACGTACCGGTATTCTGGGGCGAACTGTCCGGCGCCAGCCACTTTGAACCGGTGGGCAACGCCGGTGACTTCCGTGGCCCGGCAACCGCCTGGTTCCGTTATCACCTGATGGACGACGCCAGCGCCGAAGACACCTTCTACGGCAGCAATTGCGACCTGTGCACCGATCGCGACTGGGATGTACGCCGCAAAGGTATCAACTAAGCAACCCGCCATGCCGGTCGCCTCGCGCTGTCGGCATGGCGACACTTGCCGCGCTAACCTCTGGTGTATCCTCTGTCCGCTCATACAACAACAGAGGAACGTCCATGTCCGCCTCCCCTACCAAAGTCGCGCTAGTTACCGGCGCAGGCACCGGCATCGGCCGCGCCACCAGCATTGCCCTGCTCAAGGCGGGCTATCACGTTGCCCTCACCGGTCGCAACGCCGATAAACTGCAGCGCAGCCTGGAAGGCCTGGGTGAACTGGCCAGCAATGCACTCGTGATTACCTCAGACGTGCGCGACCCAGCATCGGTTAAGGCACTGTTTGACCAGGTACAGCACACCTGGGGTCGTCTCGATGTACTGTTCAATAACGCAGGCACCGGGGCACCGCCGCTGCCGCTTGAGGACCTGCCGTTCGAACACTGGCAGGCGACCATCGATACCAACCTGACCGGTGCCTTCCTCTGCACCCAGCAGGCCTTTCGACTGATGAAAGCACAGACCCCGATGGGTGGCCGCATCATCAACAACGGATCAATCTCAGCCACTGCCCCGCGTCCCAACTCCGCGCCCTACACCGCCTCCAAACACGGTATGACCGGCCTGACCAAAGCCACCTCACTGGACGGCCGCAAGTACAACATCGCCTGTGGGCAGATCGACATCGGCAACGCCGCCACCGAGATGGCCGCGCCGATGCAGCGTGGCATTCCGCAGGCCAACGGCGAGATCATGGTCGAGCCGGTGATGGACGTGGAGCACGTCGCCCAGGCGGTTGTTCAGATGGCCGAACTGCCGCTGGAAACCAACGTTCAGTTCATGACCATCATGGCCACCCGAATGCCATTCATTGGCCGCGGATGATCTGCACCGAGACGTCTGGCCGGAGCGTTTTCCAGCCAGACGGAACCGCCCACTGACGAATCAGTGAAGCGCGGCTACACATTTGCTCACCCACTTCCCCTTGCTTCAATTGCGGGACACTTTCCTTCTTGGTATCACCATTGTTACCATGCACCCCTTGAGCCAAAGAAGAAAACCCAACGCCAGGAAAGCAGCGAATGACCAGCCACCAGACCCCCCTTGCTCTTGCCCTCTCCAAACGCAAAACCGACGAACGCGCAACGCCGATCTCCGCCTTTCGTATGGCCCGTAGCTGGTGGCTGGAGGGGCGCCGTCTGAACCTGTCGCAGTTGGCCGAAGAGCTGGGAATCGGACGTGCGACGCTGATGCGCTGGGTGGGCAACAAGGATTTGCTGATGGGGGAAATTCTCTGGTCGCTGTACAAGCGGATCTACGACGAAGCCATTGCCCGAGCCGAACAGACGCCCAACCTCAAGGGCATCGAGTACCTGACCCAGATCTATGAGGATATCAACGTCGCACTGATCAACGCCCGCCCCATGTACGACTTTCTGCAAGCCGAGCCGCAGTGGGGGCTGCAACTGCTTACTGCGCGCACCTCCGGTTTGCAGGAGCGCCTGATCAGCACCTGGCAAAAGATGTTTGAAGAAGCGATTGCCGCTGGCGAGATCAAACCGGAGATGGACGCCCAGAGTCTGGCGCTGTACATCGTGCGCATCGGTGAAAGCGCCATATACTGCGATCTTATCTGCGGCCGCAAACCTGAGCCGGGCCCAGCTACCACGGCATTCCGTCTGCTCGTGAACGGGCACCAGCGCTGAGCAACAAAAAAGGGCACAGTGTCTGTGCCCTTGTCGTTTCGGATGACAAAACCTACTGGCGTAGCGGCCAGTCGATGATAAAGGCCGCCCCGCCCAGCTCCTTCGACGTTTCAACCCGCGCGTAGCCACGGTGCCAGTAGGCGATTCGGCGCACGATGGATAAGCCTAGGCCGTAACCTCCACTGGCGCGGGTGCGACTGTCATCCAGCCGCAGGAACGGCGTAAAGACCCGCTCACGATAAGCCTCGGGAATCCCCGGACCATCATCCTCCACAATCAGCCGACAGCGCCCATTGGCAACCCGCGTGGTGACCTTGACCCTGGCGGCGGCATGGCGCAGGGCGTTGCTGACAAGATTGGTCAGCGCCCGATGCAGATAGCGCGCTTCAGCATCGACGGCATGGGCACGACCGTGGGAAAGATCCTCATGTTCCAGCTGAACGCTCGCCGCCAACGGTAGCAGCTCTGCCACGACCTGCTCGACCGTAGCCAGCACATCGACCGGCTGCAATACCAGCGCCGGCGCCCCCTGCTCAAGTCGGGCGTAGGTCAGGATTTCGTCGACCAGCTTGTCCAGCTCACTGAGATCGCCATCCATGCTGTCCAGATAGCGCTTTCTGTCTACCTCACTGCCAGCAGTCTCGACCATTTCCAGACCGAAGCGCAGACGCGCCACCGGCGTACGCAGCTCGTGCGAAACAGCGCGGATCATCTCCTGCTGAATACGCATCATCCGCTGCAAATGTCCCGCCATGTCGTTGAAGGCGCGGGCCAGACTGCCAACCGAGTCACTGCCGATTACCTCCGCCCGGGCATCAAGATTACCGCGCGCCAGATGGGTCGCTGCCGACTCCAGATTCATCAGCCGCTGTTCCAACTGACGCACCAGCAGGTAGATCAGCAGACCACTGAGCGACAGCGCCAGCAACCCCGTCATCAGCAGCATCTCTGGCGGATACTCCTGCATCTGGTAAATAGGCCCCAAGCTGACGACCCAGTTGGTATCCGGGATCTTCATATACATCATCACCGCGTTACCGTCCGGCCCCAGACTCAGCACGGTATCGAACTCATCCAGACGCCGACGCTGGTCGGTGTCCAGGTCGGTTTCGTTCAGGCGGGTGAGATTGAGCGGAAAGCCAAAGCCCTTGTCCCGCCGCAGTCGCTGCAGCCAGGTAGGCATGTCGCTTTCCGGGTGACGTACCAGCTCGTCGGCAATCAGAAACAGCGTTGCCCGGCCCAGCTGCTCGGAGATTTTCTCGATATCGGCGGTGAGCACCTGCTGCTGGCTGAGGTCGACCAGACTATAGACCCGTACCTCGGCCGGCGCCCTGCTGAGCACCAGCACGCGGCCCTGGATCAGACGCGACCAGTTACCCGATTCAAGCCCCAGATCATCCAGGCGGCGCAACTCCAGCGGTACGCCGATCAGTCGCATCCAGACCGCCAGCGCCTTCTGGCGCTCAGCCTCGTCCATCGGTTCAAGGTTATCGGCCATCAGCCGGAAAGTACCGGTGGCCATCCGCTCGCGGTAATCCTCCGCGCGCACATCGTTGATCATCCGGATGCTGATCAACGCCAGAAAGGAGACGGCGACCAGCACTAGCAGCATGCCGCCGTAGATGCGCAGAAAAATCGAGTTCACTGCTGATCCGGACCAGGGCTGACGAACAGATAGCCCTTGCTGCGGACGGTTTTGATCAACCGCGGCAGATCAGGATCATCACCGATTTTTGGACGAATGCGCGAGATGCGCACATCGATCGAACGGTCCTGACCGTCGTACTCGATACCGCGCAGCGCAATGAAGATCTCCTCACGACTCAGAATTCGCCCTGCATTACTGGACAACAGCCACAGCAGGTCAAACTCGGCACCGGTCAGCTCAATCAGCTCACCACGCAGCCAGGCCTCGCGGCGGTCGTTGTCGATGATCAGCTCACCAAATTCCAGGCGCGTCGGCGCCTCGCTGGTTTCCGGCTCGCTGGTTCTGCGCAACAGCGCACGAATCCGCGCAAGCAGTACCTGCGGTCTGACCGGCTTGTTGACGTAATCGTCTGCCCCGAGCTCCAGGCCACGGATCTGCGCTTCATCTTCACTGCGCGCGGTGAGCATCAGGATCGGTCGCACGAAGCCTGCGGCACGAACACGCTCGCAAATCGACAAACCATCCTCACCCGGCAGCATCAAATCCAGCACAACCAGTGCAGGCTGGGTATCGAGAATACGCTGCACCGCAGCGCCGCCGTCCGCTTCAATTGCAACAGGCAAACCCTGCGCCTGCAAAAACTCGGCAATCAGACCTGCCAGCTTCTGGTCGTCCTCGACAATCAGGATGTAACCACTGTCTGCCTCCACCCTCGCCTCCCGCTAGCTGAACTACTCGAATCAGCCGGCGATTGTAGCACTCGCCTGCGTTCAGGCCACAGCCCCTGACCCAGAGCGCTGGAAACAGCTTATCTCCATGCTGGCAACAGGCTGAAAACAAGCAAAAAGTAAACACTAGATATAGTGAATTTTTCTCAACTTCCGCAAGCCCGCGCCAGCTCTGAGCTACGCCAAGGTCAAGGCGATTATGCGATGAAATCGACAAATAATCGCCTTGCCACATCAACAAACACACACTATCTTGTGCCAAACACAGGGCAGACACCCAGATATTGATCAAATAGTCACCAGCCGCCACACGCTGCCATTGACTGTCTGCCGCTTGAACAGCACGCCCCAAGCTGGCCGAGCCAGCTTACGCAAACATCTACATATTGTGTTCACGACCAAACAAAGGAGCATGTCATGCAGGTCACCCCTTCCGCCGCTGACACCACATCATCCGCCCTGCAGGCAGAAAACCAGCAGAATCCGGACCTGCAGCTCAGCGCGCCAGGCCAGCTGCGGGTGATCAAACGCAACGGCACACTGGTGCCCTATACCGACGACAAGATCCGCATCGCCATGACCAAAGCGTTTCTGGCGGTTGAAGGCAGCCAGGCGGCCGCATCTTCGCGCATTCGCGCCACCGTCGACGAGCTCACCGACGTCATCAGCGCAATCTTCAAGCGTCGCCTGCCCTCCGGCGGCACTCTGCATATCGAAGAGATCCAGGATCAGGTCGAACTGGCCCTGATGCGTTCGGGCGAACAGAAAATTGCCCGAGCCTACGTCCTCTACCGTGAAGAGCACGCCCGCCAGCGCCAGGCGCGCCAGAGCACCGGCGAAGCACACCCAAGCATTCGCATCACCCTGCCTGACGGCAGCCGAGAGCCGCTGGACCTCGGCCGTTTGCGTACCGTCATCGCCGAGGCCTGCGAGGGCCTGCCGGAAGTCGACGCCAACCACATCGAACAGGAAACCCTGAAGAACCTGTACGACGGCGTGACCCAGATCGACGTCAACACCGCGTTGGTAATGACCTCCCGCACTCTGGTCGAGCGTGAGCCGAGCTACAGTCAGGTCACCGCCCGCCTGCTGCTCGACAACCTGCGTGCCGAAGCCCTGAGTCACCTCGAAATTGCGCCCAGCGCGACCCATGGCGAAATGGCCGAACTGTACGCCAAGACACTGCCTGCCTACGTCAAGGCCGGTATCGGGTACGAACTGCTGGACGCCAAGTTAGC
Organism: Halopseudomonas oceani; assembly: GCF_002903165.1. GTDB lineage: Bacteria > Pseudomonadota > Gammaproteobacteria > Pseudomonadales > Pseudomonadaceae > Halopseudomonas > Halopseudomonas oceani. The sequence goes on along the minus strand of NZ_PPSK01000033.1, from coordinate 4,332 downwards.
GGTGTACGACCTGGAGCAACTGGGCGCCGCGATTGACCACAACCGCGACCAGCTGTTCGGCTACCTCGGCCTGCAAACCCTGTACGATCGCTACTTCCTGCACCGCGACGGCACCCGCATCGAACTGCCGCAGATCTTCTTCATGCGCGTGGCCATGGGCCTGGCCATCGAGGAGCCGCAGAAGAACGAGCGCGCCATCGAGTTCTACAACCTGCTGTCCAGCTTCGACTACATGGCCTCCACGCCGACCCTGTTCAACGCCGGCACCCTGCGTCCGCAGCTGTCGTCGTGCTACCTCACCACCGTGCCAGACGAGCTGTCCGGCATCTACAAGGCCATCCACGACAACGCCATGCTGTCCAAGTTTGCCGGCGGCCTGGGTAACGACTGGACGCCAGTCCGCGCGATGGGCGCCTACATCAAGGGCACCAACGGCAAGAGCCAGGGCGTCGTGCCCTTCCTCAAAGTAGTCAACGACACCGCCGTAGCGGTCAACCAGGGCGGCAAGCGCAAGGGCGCGGTCTGCGGCTATCTGGAAACCTGGCACCTGGATATCGAGGAATTCCTCGAACTACGCAAGAACACCGGTGACGACCGCCGCCGTACCCATGACATGAACACCGCGAACTGGATTCCGGACCTGTTCATGAAGCGCGTGTTCGAAGACGGCCAGTGGACCCTGTTCTCGCCCTCCGACGTGCCGGACCTGCACGACCTGACCGGCAAGGCCTTCGAAGAGCGCTACGAGTACTACGAAGCGCTGACCGAGTACGGCAAGCTGAAACTGCACAAGAAAGTGCGTGCCGCCGACCTGTGGCGCAAGATGCTCAGCATGCTGTTCGAAACCGGCCACCCGTGGCTGACCTTCAAGGACGCCTGCAACCTGCGCAGCCCGCAACAGCACGCGGGTGTAGTTCACAGCTCCAACCTGTGCACCGAGATCACCCTGAACACCAGCGAAGATGAAATCGCCGTCTGTAACCTGGGCTCGGTCAACCTGGTCAATCACATCGTCGATGGCAAGCTGGACACCGCCAAGCTGGAGCGCACCGTGCGCACTGCGGTACGCATGCTCGATAACGTCATCGACATCAACTACTACTCGGTACCGCAGGCCCGCAACTCCAACCTAAAGCACCGCCCAGTTGGTCTGGGCTTGATGGGCTTCCAGGATGCGCTCTACCTGCAGCACATCGCGTACGGTTCCAACGAAGCCGTCGCCTTTGCCGACCAGTCGATGGAAGCCATCAGCTACTTCGCTATCCAGGCCTCCTGCGATCTGGCCGACGAACGCGGCAGCTACTCCAGCTTCGACGGCTCGCTGTGGTCTCAGGGCATCCTGCCCTACGACTCACTCGACATTCTGGCCGAGCAACGTGGTGCCAAGTACATCGACGTGGACCGCAGCGTTACCCTGGACTGGGAGCCGGTGCGCGAGCGCGTCAAGAAAGGCATTCGCAACTCCAACATCATGGCCATCGCGCCGACCGCGACCATCGCCAACATCACCGGCGTGTCGCAGTCGATCGAGCCGACGTATCAGAACCTGTACGTCAAATCGAACCTGTCGGGCGAATTCACCGTGATCAACCCGTACCTGGTACGTGACCTCAAGGCACGCGGCATGTGGGATGCGGTCATGGTCAACGACCTCAAGTATTACGACGGCTCCGTGCAACAGATCGACCGTATCCCGGACGATATCAAGGCGATGTACGCCACCGCCTTCGAGGTAGAAACCAAATGGATCGTTGAAGCCGCCAGCCGCCGTCAGAAGTGGATCGATCAGGCTCAGTCGCTGAACCTGTACATCGCCGGTGCCAGCGGCAAGAAGCTGGACGTGACCTACCGCATGGCCTGGTTCCGTGGTCTGAAAACCACCTACTACCTCCGTGCCCTGGCCGCCACCAGCACCGAGAAGTCCACCGTCAACACCGGCAAGCTGAACGCCGTATCCAGCGGTGCCGACAGCGCCCAAAGCGCAGCGCCTGCTGGCCCAGCGCCGGTGCCGCAGGCCTGCTCCATTGATGACCCGGATTGCGAGGCGTGTCAGTAAGCGCACGTATCTGAGCGGTGCCCGCGTTGTTGCCGTGCCAGCCGACCCCGGTCACGTACTCCAGTACGCTCCCGAGTCCGGCCGGCCCGGCGCCTAGCGCTCACTCGCTCAGCTACGCGCTTAGGCCGAGAACCGATAACAACTAGAGTCACCCCGCCCCTCGCGTCATTCCCGCGAAAGCGGGAATCCAGAAAAACCCAAGCGCCGCGCCGAGGTCAAACTTTACGACTCTGGGCGCCACTACACAGAACCACTTGCCGCTTGAAGCTTATCGCTTGCGGCTGTCGACCAAAGGGAGACACACCATGCTCAGCTGGGACGATTTCGACACCGAAGACACCACCACCGCACCGGCCACCAAAGCCGCGCCCAAACCGACCGCACCGGTTGCCGACAGCCCGGTGATAGAGAACATCGCCGAAGGTTCAGTAGAAGACGCGCGTCAGATCAGCGCCGATGACTCCGATGCCATCGCCCGCGCCAAGGCAGCGCTCGACGAACTGGACGTTCAGGAAGGCCTGGATGATCTGGAAGGCGCAGCCGCCCGCGTTCAGGTGGGCGACAAGCAGATGATCAATGCCCGCGCCGACCTCAACCAGCTGGTGCCTTTCAAGTATGACTGGGCCTGGCAGAAGTACCTCGACGGCTGCGCCAACCACTGGATGCCGCAAGAGGTCAACATGACCGCCGACATCGCCCTGTGGAAAAGCGCTGACGGCCTGACCGAAGACGAGCGCCGCATCGTCAAGCGCAACCTGGGCTTCTTCTCCACCGCCGACAGCTTGGTCGCCAACAACCTGGTACTGGCCGTGTACCGCTTGATCACCAACCCCGAATGCCGTCAGTACATTCTGCGTCAGGCCTTCGAAGAGGCGATCCACACCCATGCCTATCAGTACTGCATCGAGTCACTGGGCATGGATGAAGGCGAAATCTTCAACATGTACCACGAGATCCCGAGCGTCGCGAAAAAGGCCTCCTGGGGCCTCAAATACACCCGTTCAATCTCCGATCCAACCTTCAACACCGGCACCCCTGAAACCGACCGCCAGTTCCTGCGCAACCTGATTGCCTACTACTGCGTACTGGAAGGCGTGTTCTTCTACTGCGGCTTCACCCAGATCCTGTCCATGGGTCGCCGCAACAAGATGACCGGCACCGCCGAGCAGTTCCAATACATCCTGCGCGACGAATCCATGCACCTGAACTTCGGCATCGACGTGATCAACCAGATCAAGATCGAAAACCCGCACCTGTGGGACGACGCCATGAAGGATGAAGCGACCCAGATGATCCTCCAGGGCACCCAGCTGGAAATCGAATACGCCCGCGACACCATGCCCCGCGGCGTACTGGGCATGAACGCCGCGATGATGGAGGACTACCTCAAATTCATCGCCAACCGCCGCCTGACTCAGATCGGTCTGAAGGAACAGTACCCGGGCACCACCAACCCGTTCCCCTGGATGAGCGAAATCATGGACCTGAAGAAAGAGAAAAACTTCTTCGAAACCCGCGTGATCGAGTATCAGACTGGCGGGGCATTGAGCTGGGATTGATAGCTCCCCCTACCAACGGCTACCAATCTGTATCGATAGGGGGATGGCATCAAGCAATTGCGTTTTCAATCCCAAGCTCGTCAGACAGTCTTTGTCTGATACGGTATTCCCCTGACAGTTGACCTCTGTCAGGGGGGGTGGTCATACAGCCTCGAACAGAGTTATGAAACGGGTACCGCTACCTGCCTGTAACCTGAAGAAGCACGCATGACCACCGAGGAGAAAATAGCTCTACGCAAGCTCAGCCTGCTGGACTTGGCGCAAGAGCTACGCAACATCAGCAATGCCTGCAAGGTGAGGGTATACAGCCGCCAGCAGTTCCACAAGATCCGCAGGAATTACCAGACCTACGGGTCATCTGGCCTGTTAGATGAGCTGACGAGGTGCAAAGGTGTGCATCCTAATCGGGTCTCGCCCGAGATAGAGCAAGCCATTCTGGAGTAAAGCTTACAGCTGCCCTACCCATGGCCCATTTAGGGTATCGCGAGAACTGGCCCTGCGCGGCATCACGGTCAACTCTGGCGGTGTTCGAGGCGTCTGGAGCCGACCCGCACCACTACAACAACGAGCGGCCCCACTAGGGGCGAATGATGAATGGCAGAACGCCAAGTCAAGCATTCATCGAAGGTATTTTGGGGCAGCCAGAATCGGCCACGGAGGACACGACTTAACTCAGCCCCGGAACGGGGCCGGTGCAAGGTGAATACTTGATCTGTA
>NZ_PPSK01000032.1 GCF_002903165.1 Halopseudomonas oceani | reverse complement strand
GCGGATAGCTGACTGATGAGGGCGTACTTCAGCCGCACTCCTTGGCAAAGTACGCGGCGGCCTTTTTTAGGATGTCTCGCTCTTCAGTCACGCGCTTGAGTTCGGCACGCAGACGACGCAGCTCAGCTTGCTGGTCGTCTTCTTGCACGCGTTGCTTTTCGGGTTTGCTGTAGCGCTTAACCCAGGCATACAGGCTGTGGGTCGACATGCCCAAACGAGACGCTACCTCAGCCACCGGCAGACCTCGTTCGGTCACCTGCCTGACTGCTTCGATTTTGAATTCTTCGGGATAACGCGGATTGCTCATGGCACCTCCTAGTGGGCCGTATTATGAGGCCAGGAGGTGTCTACGAAACTAGGGGCGATTCATAAAGCCTTGCGAATTTCTTGGGAGGGCATGCACGGCAGCGATGCATAAGCTACTCAGGGTCATTCGCACCCGCGGATAAGACCACCAACAATTAAGAGAGATTGTCACTATGTCGAATAAATCAAACTGCCCGCCTTAGGGAAGGTCCACACGAACTCTTTGGTTGTGCCGGGCTCGACGAGAACCGCGTTCGGGTCGTCATGCTTGGCTTTGATGACTTCCGGATAGCCTGGAGGGTTGGAGTCTCCCGTGCCATAACGCTCATGCCAGACAATGCGCTCGGCCATGCCGGTCGGGGTCAGTGTGCCGTCCTTGAACAAGGACGCCATCTTGCGCTGGTGCTCCAGCTGGGACGCTGCCTGCCCGATGTTGAACTCGTGCATCAACGCGCCCTCGTTCTTCAGAACGAAGCGCACGGTTTCACCTGGCTTCACATCGATCGTTTTCTGGCTGTAGTTGATGTCGTCCATCTTTACCAAGATGGTACGAGTCGCTGGCGTCGCCTGGGCCTGCTGCCCAATGCCATTGCTACTGCCGCCGACCTCGGCAAATGCCGGAAAGGTGGTGCTGATGAACAGAGTGCTGATCAGCAGTTTAAGGGGTAAGTGTTTCATGGTGAGACCTCGAGATGGGTGCTGGAAATCTCATGCTATTCCCCGCTTGCTGCCAGGCCGCTGACCCCAAAACTACAATTGCGTCAGCTGGGAAAAAGCACGGCGCCATAAAGGCGCCGCTAGGCCAAAGGAGCAATCACGGAAGGCCTGGAAGATGGGGGAAATCTTTACTGATGGCATTCCTTGTCGGCCATCATCAGCTTGTGCTCTCGAATCATTTGACCCAGCACGTCGTCTACCAGCTTGTCATGCTTTTCCATCCAGGCCAGATGCTCTTCGGCAGACATGTTTGGCGCGGGATGTTCGTTTTGCAGCTGGCTCATGATGTCTTCGAGCATGTTCATATGCTCCTTCATGTGCACATGCCGCTCGCCGACCGGGGCCTTCTCCGCCTGGATCAGCACGGCTTCTGCTTTGTCGCGCATCTGCTGGATGCGCTAGAATACACGGTCGCTGCCCCCTTCGGCCCAAGCCATGGAAGACAGCAGTAGCGAACCAACCAGAAGCAAAGGTTTCAGCGATTTCATGGGCAGTCTCCATCAGTGCAAACTATGGCCGGCACCTCTGCTTTTGGTCTGTCGAGGGCCGATAGCACAACCTAGTACTCATGCTTGCACCCTAGACAAGCCACCCTGTCAGTGAGCTGAAGTCAGAATTACATTTTCGTAAGCTTCTGGTTGGGGCCGCGGTTTGCCTGCAAACTCAGGCCACCCGACTTTTGGAGTATGCACACATGAAACTACTGGTAGCTGAAGACGAACCCAAAACCGGTACGTACCTCCAGCAAGGTCTCACCGAGGCTGGGTTCAATGTCGACCGGGTTATGACCGGTACAGATGCCCTTCAGCATGCACTTAGCGAAGCCTATGACCTGCTAATTCTGGATGTAATGATGCCTGGGCTGGACGGTTGGGAAGTGCTGCGCATGTTGCGCGCAGCAGGAAAAGACGTCCCCGTAATGTTCTTGACGGCACGCGATGGTGTGGAAGACCGCGTTAAAGGGTTGGAGCTGGGTGCGGACGACTACCTGATCAAGCCATTTGCTTTCTCAGAGCTTCTGGCCAGGGTCAGAACGCTGTTGCGCAGAGGTAATGGTTCGCCGACGCAGACCACCATGAAAATTGCCGATCTGGAAGTCGATCTGATGAAGCGACGTGCTGTCCGGGGCGGGAAAAGAATTGACCTGACGGCGAAGGAATTTTCACTACTGGAGTTACTGCTGCGCCGACGCGGTGAAGTGCTCCCGAAGTCGCTGATTGCCTCTCAGGTTTGGGACATGAACTTCGACAGCGACACCAATGTCATTGAGGTCGCGGTACGCCGGCTACGCGCAAAAATCGATGACGATTTCGATCTCAAGCTGATTCATACCGCCCGCGGCATGGGGTACATGATGGATGCTCCGGAGTGAATATGAAGCACCTTTCGCTGACCGCGCGCATGAGCTTGATGTTCATGTCCGCGGTAATTGCAGTCCTGACGGTAGCAGGGCTGAGTTTCAATATGCTCAGTCAGCACCATTTCAAGATGCAGGATCGGCAGGCCCTGGTGGAGAAACTCGAATCTACCAAACATCTCCTCAACAATGCCCGCGGTGAAGCGAGCCTTTCGGAAGAATTACCGCAGTTGCGGGCCTTGCTGGGAGCCCATCAGGACCTGGCGGCCACCATCCTGGCTAGCGACGACACAGTGTTATTTTCCGACCCCAGAGCAGTCGAGGTGCCTGAGCGCTTCAGGCGCGCAAATGAGCAGAACATGTGGGAGTGGCAGAACGGCCAGCACATGTACCGCGGTATGACGGCCCAAATCTCGGTAGCCGATCAACCTGAGCCTCTCACAGCCCTGCTGATTCTCGACGTAACCAATCACACACACTTCTTCGACACGCTGCAGCGATGGTTCTGGATTGGACTGATCATCAGTGCCTTGGTCAGTGCCGCGCTCGGCTGGGTGGTAGCTCGCAGTGGCCTCAAGCCTCTGCGGCAAGTCACTCGCGTGGCCTCCGGGATGTCCGCCCGATCATTGCAGGAGCGAATTCCTCTCGAACCAGTACCGCAAGAACTTCAGCAGTTAGTTCTGTCCTTCAACGCGATGCTGGCTCGACTTGAAGAGGCCTTCATTAGACTCTCCAACTTCTCGGCGGACATCGCACACGAACTACGAACGCCCGTCAGCAACCTCATGACCCATACTGAGGTAGTCTTGAGCCATAAGCGCGACATCACCGCATACGAGGAGAACCTCTACTCCAACTTGGAAGAATTGAAGCGCATGTCTCGAATGATTGATGACATGCTGTTCTTGGCCAAGGCTGATAATGGCTTAATCATCCCAGAGCAGGCCAGGATCGAACTGGCTGACGTAGTCTACAAGCTGTTTGACTACTACCACCTCCTAGCCGAAGAGCGTGGCATTGAGCTATCGCTCACAGGCACAGGCCAAGCGCAGGGGGATCGGCTGATGCTTGATCGCGCGCTATCCAATTTGCTATCTAATGCGCTGCGCTACACGCCGGCGGGAAAGACAATTTCGGTTCTGATCCGCCAGGCAGCGGACTCAACCACATTCAGCATCGAGAACCCAGGGGACACAATCAGCTCAGAGCATTTAGAGAAGCTCTTCGACCGATTTTACCGGGTCGACCCCGCTCGGCGGGAGGGAAGCCCGAGCAACGCCGGGCTCGGACTTGCCATCACCCGGTCCATCATTGAGGCTCACAAAGGCCGCATCTGGTGCACCTCAGCCGCTGGCCTCACGGGCTTTCACATCGAATTGCCCCATTCCAGATGATGCCGGTCTGGCGGTAAGTAGGCTACAGCTAACCGCTAGCCCAACTTAAAAGGGTGGGGGCAACTCGACTGAGCGCAGATTGCACTCGCCATCCAGATAGGCAACGAGCGGTGAGATGACACCAGAGCACCCCATTCGCTCTCGGGTAGTAGTTTATGAAGTTTGGAAACGGCATCCCCCACGCTTGCTTCGCCAACCCAATCCAATGCTCGAATGGCGTCTTGAACCGCCCCGGGTTTCGCGGAGGCTGTTTTGTTTGAGTCAGGCAGCAACCGATATGGTTGCCTGACTCTGTTCATATAGTGCCTCAAACTCGGCCGGTGGCCTATTTCCAATTGGCTCCAGCAGGCGCTGATGGTTGAACCAGGTCACCCACTTCAGCGTTTCCCACTCCAGACTGTCTACGCTTTTCCACGGCCCTCGCTTATGGATCAGTTCGGTCTTGTAGAGGCCGTTGATGGTCTCTGCCAGTGCGTTGTCGTAGCTGTCACCGGTATTGCCAACCGAGGGTTCGATGCCAGCTTCGCCCAGCCGCTCGCTGTAGCGAATCGACAGATATTGCGAGCCCCTATCGCTGTGATGAACCAGCCGGTGGGGCTCAGGCCGACGAGTGTGAAGCGCCTGTTCCAGAGCATCCAGAACAAACTCTGTGCGCATGTGTCGGCTGACACGCCAGCCTACGATAAACCGTGAGTAGACATCGACGATGAACGCCACATAAGCAAATCCCTGCCAGGTTGAAACGAATGTGAAATCGGCGACCCAGAGCTGATTGGGACGTTCGGCCGTGAACTGGCGCTTTACCAGATCCCTGGGATTGGCATTGTCAGGATCGGGTTGTGTGGTTTTCACCGTTTTGCCCCGCATTACGCCGCAGAGCCCCATTTCACGCATCAACCGTTCCACTGTGCAGCGCGCAACCACCTGGTGTTCGCGATGCATCTGCCGCCAGACTTTCCTAGCCCCGTAGACCTCGTAGTTTTCCTGCCAGACACGGTGAATTTGTACAGCAAGTTCCTCGTTACGGATCGCTCGGGCGGAGCGTCGTGAGCGGTCACGTAGCCGTGCAGCATGGCGCCGGTAAGCCGATGGAGACACTTGCAACACGCGGCACAGTGGCTCGACTCCAAAGCTTTGCCGGTGCTTGTCGATCAGCTGCCAGATCACTTCAAACGGCGCAGGATGGCCTGCCCGTCGGGCTCCGCCTGGGCGAAAAAAGCGCTGGCGACCTTGAGGATTTCGTTGGCTCGCTTGAGCTCACGAACCTCGCGCTCCAGTTCCTTGACGCGGGCATCAGTGCCCGAGGCGGAGGGGGCCGCAGGCGCAGCCGCCTTCCGAATCCAACTGCTCAACGTCTGAGCGGTGCAGCCGATCTTGCTGGCCACGGCCTCAATGGCGGCCCACTGCGATGTGTGGGACTCCCGGACCTCATAAACCATACGGATGGCCCGGTCCCGCCCTCGCTATAATTCCATCTTAAACCTGCCGAACCATCCAGGCCTCCAGGTCCGGTTCCCAGGTCCAGTATTCGGTTTCGATACGCATGGTGAAACGGCCGTGGTTGCTGTCCGACCACAGGGTGGCCTCCATCCCCTCAATCAATGATTCCGCCGAGGGCGCACCACCCAGCGCACTGCCCGGAAAAACACTTAGAAAAGCCACCACCCATAAGCATTTCATACGCTGCCTCCTTGAGTTAATCGTCTGATTACCCAGAGAAATCAGAGCCCACTCCTTTCAGACCATGCCTCATAGATCCGCTTGTCCCATTTGCTCTGGAAATAGGCGATAGCGGCTTTTTGATCGTCCCTGGAGAGCTCGTCTGCGAAGGCCGGCATTTTCCCACCCATGGGGGCGCCACCTTGACTAATTGTACCCATCAGCGTGTCGAAGGAATGGTGCCAGGCATGACCTGTTCCGTTGAGCGGTGGCGGCGGGTAAGAGCCATCCTTCAGAGTCTTTTTCCAATTGAAAGCGCCTTGGGCATTGCCGCCATGGCAGCTTGCGCAGTTGTCGTCGAACACCACTGCGCCGCGCTCGACCTCAGCCTGTGTGTACCAGCGGTCATCCACCGTCTGTTTACCGCAGCCGCTGATTAGTGCGACTGCAAGAACGCCTACTGAGATAGTTGCCCCATGCATCATTCTTGTTCCTCGATTTCCTTGCGCCTCAAATTCCTCAATCGCGGAATAAAACGGGGAGTTCTGGCTGCATAGGCCCGCCAATCGGAGCCGAACGCTTTTTCTGTTTCACGCTCCTCGTGAATAGACAGGCGCGAGTACATCCACACCAGCACCGGGAACATGGCCAGCGTCAGCAGCGTTGGCCACTGCAGCAGAAAACCGAACATGATGAGCACGAAGCCGGAATACTGAGGGTGGCGAACGTGGGCATAAAGGCCGGTTGTGGCCAACTGCCCTGCCTTTTGCGCGGCATACAGGGTACGCCAGCCAGCCGCAATCAGATAAAACCCGAGGCCAATAAACACTGTGCTCAAGAGATGAAACGGCCCAAAGTGTGGGGAACCCCTCCAACCAAACAGCATTTCCAGCAAGTGGCCACTGTCGTGAGCCAACCAGTTCACGTCGGGATACTGGCTCTGCAGCCAGCCGGAGAGGAAGTAGAGCGTCAGCGGGAACCCGTACATCTCGGTGAACAGTGCCACCAGAAATGCGCTGAAGGCACCAAACGAACGCCAGTCCCGGCGGGTCTGCGGTTTGAAAAAACTGAAGGCGAAGAATATGAAAATCGCCGAATTCAGCACCACTAGGCTCCAAAGGCCATAATCCGATGCACCATCAGTCATCACGCTGCTCTCCACTCTTTCCCGGTTGCTCTGCCTGGTGGTTATGTCCTCCATGTCCTCCATGCCCTCCGTGCATAAAAATATGGATCAGCGGACAAGCAAGCAGTATCAGCCAGGGCAAGGCGCCAAGCAGATGAACCTTGTGTTCTCCCCAGAGTAAAACCAGTGCGATAACGGCAAATATTGCCAAGGTAATTTTAAAGCGTCGATCCATGAGCGGTTCCTTTGCGAAAAAAACAGTGTCAGAACAGAGTACTAATGGGCTTCAAGGGATATCTGATGGCCTATGCCGCTCAGCGCGATCTCATCAACCACATCGAGGGATTCCGGGTCGAGCACCCAAAGCTTGTTCTCTGCCCGACTGGTCACCAGTAGCTGGCCATCGTAGGGAGAGACCGCAAGATGATAGGGCGCAGGAGCCAGCGGCCTGCTGTGGCGGGCGCCGCTGGCTAGCTCAATCCGGACCACCTGGTTGCCGCCCTGGCTGGTGGCATAGAGGGTCTGGCCATCTGCGCTCAAGCCAACGCCATGGGGCGCCTCCCCAACCTCGTACCGGTCCGCCACCGCGCCTTTGGCAAGCTCAATGACAAGAACCTGGCCGGATGCAGCATCATTCACGTAGAGCCGCTGGTTGCCGGGGGCAAGCACCAGATGCTCTGGGTTGCCGCCAACCCGCAGGTTGCGCTCGACGAACCAGTGCTCGGTATCCACTTCGCTGACCGTGCCATTACCGGTATTGCTGACCAGAAGGGATTGGCCGTCGTCGGTTTGCACCAGATAGTTGGGGGCCGGCCCCGTCGCCACAGTTTTGACCAACTGACCGGAATCCAGATCCACAACGCTGATGCTGCCACTGGCAGGATGCGTGGAAACGGCATAGCGACTGTCGGAAGTCACCAGCACATGGTGCACCGGCCCCGGCACTTCCAGTTTGCGGTCAATCGTCTTTGTGGCCGTGTTCACCAAATAGAGCAGCCCGGTACTCCCTGCTTCCAATTCAGTAGACTGCCCGCCCCCATGATGAGCGGCGTGTTCATCTTCTGATACGCCTTCGGGGCGACTAACCGGCTCCTGACGATCATGCGCCGACAAACTACCCACCACCAGATGCCGGCCATCCGGGGTCAGTGCCGAACCGTGGGTATTCAGGGTGCCGCCAATGGACGACGTCACCTTGCGGTTTTCCAGATCAATAACGCCGACGGCATCCGCTGTGCCCATGGGAACAAATGCCCGGTTCGTGTCTGCGGCCACCATCAGCGAAAAACTCATAGCGACACTGGCCGTAATACCAGCAATACACTGCTTGCGAAACGAATGTTTCATAGCGTGCCCTTTTTGGTCAGAGGGTTTCAGTAAGATCTCCTCGCCCGGTAAGCAAGATCCCGAACAGGCATGGTCATTACTTGGCAGTCCATCACACCAAGCTGAAACAGGCCTGAAAACAGTTGCGAAACATGCATTCGTTTGACCAGAATCAAGGTGGAACGATTCACAATGACCAAGGACGACCAATGCAAGACGTGCCCCAGGAAAACCAGCGAACAACCAAAACCCACGCCGACCAGCTCAACCGGCAGTGTTACTGCATCACCCTTGACCGAAAAGCGCTCACTGACAGCCTCCAGAAGCAGTTTTCAGACACTGGGAACGAGGCGCCGGCCACTCCCGAGATCCATCATTTCTTTTCAAACACACCGGTTTTTGTACCCCAGGCGGACATCGCGACGATGGAGCGGATCGTTCAGGCGATCGAATCGGCTGCCGAGCTTCCGTCCTACCGGGAAAGAGCTCTGTCCTGGGCGCCGGACATCGCCGGTTTTGATCCAGGCCCCATCGGGGCCTTCATGGGCTACGACTTTCACCTGGGCGAGAACGGGCCTCAGCTGATCGAAATCAACACCAACGCCGGCGGCGCATTTCTGAACACGGTATTGGCCCGGGCACAACACCGATGCTGTGACCCGTCCCAGCAGACCGCTGGCACCAACCGGGCACTGGATGGGTTCGAGGACGCAGTGTTTGCCATGTTCCAGCAGGAATGGCAACGGCAAGGTGGCGACTCGACGCCCGGTTGCCTGGCCATTGTGGACGATACCCCAGAATCCCAGTTTATGTTCCCGGAATTCCAACTGGCCCAGCAGTTATTCCAGGCCAGAGGCATAGAGACCTTGATCCTCGACCCATCGGAGCTTGAGTATGTTGATGGTGCCCTGAGCGCCCACGGCAAGCCTATCGACATGGTGTACAACCGCCTGGTGGATTTTGCCTTGGAGGCCCCGGCTCTTGGGGCGCTGAGGTGCGCCTACCTCGACGGCGCGGCGGTCGTCACGCCCAATCCACGCGCCCATGCGCTTATGGCCGACAAACGGAACCTGATCCTGCTATCTGATGCCCAAACCCTGCGCGACTGGGGCCTGAGTGAAACCGAGGCAGGATTTCTGGATAGAGCTGTACCGAAGACCCGGCTGGTTTCAGCAAGTGATGAGGCGGAGTTGTGGAGCAACCGGCGTAAACTGTTTTTCAAACCGGTAGCGGGCCATGGCAGCAAGGGCGTCTATCGGGGCGAAAAACTAACCCGCCGCGTTTTCGAAGAGATCCTGAAGGGTGATTACATCGCGCAGAACTTCGTTCCCGCCGGAGAACGCACGCTGAGAGTGGATGGCACGGTCACCACCAGAAAGGTCGATATCCGTTTGTACACCTATGCTGGGCAACTTCTGCTTTCCGCCGCACGGGTTTACCAAGGCCAGGCCACTAACTTTCGTACCCCAGGCGGTGGGTTCGCACCCGTCTTTCAGGTGTGATCACTACCGCTTACCCTGGCCTCTCGATCTATTTGGTTGCTTTAAAGGTCGTCCATGCGCCCTACCTGGCGAGCGAGACGCATGGATTCGTTCTGCTCCATGGTCAACAGTGATTCCAGCAGTTCCTTTGCTTCTGGAATCTCGGCCTTTCCAACCAGTGTCTTGTAGAGATCAATAATCTGATCGTGGAAGTCAAAGACCTCGCGGGAGATGCCAGCAAAATCCAGCTTTGCGTAGGGCTCGTCGCAGGTTCGGTGAGTTTTGATCGGGTTATGAGAGAGGTAGTCGATAACTCGGGTCTCCAGAGCCTTCGCATCTCCCTGGCGCTCAAACTCGTTTACGATCCGCTCTATTTCCGATTCATGAGCTGCCAGATAATCCAAAAGCGCACGGGCCCGTTCTTCCTCGTGCGTTGTTGCGCAATGGGACAGACAGCTCGCCAGATGTGAGTGCAGATCGCGCGTCCAGTCGATCAGTTGTCCAATAGTCTTTATATCCATATCTTTTTTCCTTTTTTCCTTTTTTCTTCTCCATAATATGACTGACATCAAATAGGTATCCCGTCGTCAAATGAGGAGTCCTATTTGCATTTCCAGTGTTCAGTTGGGCTATGTGCTCGCCTGGCTAATTCGCTAATCCATTGCAAACCGCAGGCACTGCAGCAAATCGACGCCTCTACCGGCTTCAGATCGATTCCACAACCTCAGAGAGCATATCCCTGACCTTCCCGGCAACCTGCTTGAGCTCGTCATTATCGATGGCGCTCATGGAAGCCAATGGATCCACTGCACTTACCTCAATGCCCTCCGAAACCTCACGAAGAATAACGTTGCAAGGCAGCATGGCACCCACGCGAGGCTCCACACCGATGGCTTCCCAGGCCATGCCAGGATTGCAGGCCCCGAGAATCCGATAGGCCTGCATATCCTTGTCCAGCTTTTTCTTCATGGTGGCTTTGACATCAATTTCTGTCAGCACACCGAACCCGTGATCAGTGAGGGCCTGACGCGCTCTTCTGTCCACGTCCTCGAAATCGACATCTTTGATAACTTGATCGATCGTGTATGACATAGCTACCTCCAATGATTCAGAAGTTCATTGCTTTGACCCGAGTTTCACCACCCTCAAACGCAGCGCATTCACGATCACGCTGACCGAGGACAGCGACATGGCGGCCGCTGCAAAAATGGGCGACAGCAGTATCCCGAAAAACGGGTACAAAACCCCTGCCGCTATCGGAACACCGGCGGAGTTGTAAACGAAGGCGAAAAACAGGTTCTGACGGATATTGCGCATGGTCGCCAGAGACAAACGGCGCGCCTCGACAATGCCCATCAGGTCGCCGCGTAGCAACGTAATGCCGGCGCTTTCGATGGCGACATCGGTCCCGGTGCCCATGGCCACACCGACATCCGCCGTTGCCAGTGCAGGCGCATCGTTTACGCCGTCACCCGCCATCACGACAACACGGCCTTCGTCTTTCAGGCGCTGGACGATCTTGCCCTTATCTTCCGGCAGGACTTCCGCTTCCACTTCGTCGATATGCAGTTTTCGGGCAACTGCTTCAGCTGAAGTGCGGTTATCGCCGGTCAGCATGACCACCCGGATGCCGTCTTTTTGCAGCGCGGAAATAGCGGCTTCGGTGGTTTCCTTGACCGGATCGGCAATCGCCAGCAACCCTGCGACGTTTCCGTCGACAGCAGCAAAAATCACGGTAGCACCATCTTTTCGGAGCTGGTCGGCGTCGCCGTCAAATCGCGTGGTGTCGACATTTTCCGACTCCATGAGAAGGCGGTTACCAAGTAGCACCCGCTTGCCGTCTATTCGACCGGTAACCCCTTTACCATTCGGAGAGTCAAAGTCTTCCGCATCCGGAAGCTTCAGGTCCATGCCCTTGGCTTTATCGAGTATGGCGTGAGCCAGTGGGTGCTCACCGCCTTTCTCCAGGCCGCCTGCATAACGCATGAGACTACTGTCATCGAACCCGTTGGCCGCGACAAGCCGGGTGACTTGCGGCTTGCCCTCTGTCAGCGTGCCGGTTTTATCCACCACCACGGTGTCCACCTTCTCCATACGCTCCAAGGCTTCCGCATCGCGAATCAGAACGCCACTTTGAGCACCGCGTCCGACACCCACCATGATGGACATGGGCGTCGCCAAGCCAAGTGCGCAAGGGCAGGCAATGATCAGAACACTGACCGCTGCAATCAGCCCGAACGCCATAGGCGGCGTGGGCCCGAAGAATGACCAGGCTATAAAGGCGATAATGGCGATCACGATCACCGCAGGCACAAAATAACCCGCCACCTTGTCGGCCAGGCCCTGAATGGGCGCGCGGCTGCGCTGGGCGCTCGCCACCATCTGCACAATCTGGGACAGCATGGTGTCACGGCCAACCTTGTCGGCCCGCATGATAAAGCTGCCCTGCTGGTTGATACTGCCGCCGATCACCTGGTCGCCGGATTTTTTGCTGACTGCCAAAGGCTCACCGGTCACCATGGATTCATCCACGTTGGAGCTGCCTTCAAGCACCTCGCCGTCCAACGGCACCTTGTCTCCCGGACGCACCCGCAAGCGGTCACCGACCTTGACCTGATCAAGCGACACATCGGATTCGCTGCCATCGTCGTCCAGTTTTCTGGCCGTCGCCGGTGCCAGATCCAGCAGGGCCTTGATGGCACCAGAGGTTTTCTCTCTGGCGCGCAATTCCAGCACCTGCCCCAGCAGCACCAGCACCACGATGACAGCAGCCGCCTCGAAGTAGACGGCGACCGACCCGTCTTCCTGCCGGAAGGCGCCTGGGAAGATCTGCGGCGCCAGGGTCGCCACCAGGCTGTAGATCAGCGCGACGCCGGTACCAATGGCAATGAGCGTAAACATGTTCAAGTTACGGCTAACCACGGATTTCCAACCCCGGACGAAGAAGGGCCAACCGCACCAGAGCACCACAGGCGTTGCCAGCGCCAGTTGAATCCAGTTGGACATCTGCGGGGCTATAATGTGATCGAGTCCGGTGAGGTGCCCACCCATCTCCAGCACCAGTACAGGCAGGGCCAGCACCAGGCCGATCCAGAATCGGCGGGTCATGTCTTTGAGTTCTTCCGAAGGCCCGTCGTCCAGGCTTACCTGCTCGGGCTCCAGGGCCATGCCGCAGATTGGGCAGTCCCCTGGCCCTTGCTGCCGAATCTCGGGGTGCATGGGACAGGTATACATAGTGCCCGGCGCTACCGGCTCTTGCTGTTTCTTTTCCCAATCGAGGTACTGCTCAGGGTCCTCGTCGAATTTGGACTGGCAACGCGACGAGCAGAAGTACCAGGTTTTACCGCCATGCTGGCTGCGGTGTTCCGCGGTATGCGGATCCACTGCCATGCCGCAAACCGGATCCTTGGCGGTGTGCCCGCCAGGTTCTTTATCGGCGTGGTGATCGTGGTCATGGGCGTGATGGTGCTCAGCCATTCTGTTCTCCTGTTTTATCGGCGGGCCAGTCTGCAAATGCAATGAAATACAGCAGAACCAGATTGACGATAGGGATCAGTATCAGTACACCCATCCACCCCGGATACCCCGTGCGCTGGCAAATACGCCAGGCCGGAATGACGACCACAATGGCAATCACCAGCATCCACAGCCAGTGGCCTGCCCACATGGTGTTCCCGAACATGTTATCTCCCATCATGGTAGTTACCTCTCACCCCAATTGTGGTCAATGATGCGCATGGCTCTGCTCCGCTTGCGCGGATTCTGGCATTCGCTTCAGGAAAATTTGTTCGGCTACCGCAATCACAACCATAGTGACAACAGCCACGCCGATTACAAAGGGATCGGTATTAAGCTTGACCCATACAAAGCCTCCCAGCGCCAAAAGATCCAACAGGATGGCTGTAGCTGGCACCCAGATGTTGGCCTTGATGTCTTTGCGTAGATAACGCAGTACACCCCAGTGAATGGCAATGTCCATAATCAGGTAAAAGACGATACCCAATGCGGCAATTCGGGACAGGTCGAAGAAGGCGGTCAGAATCAGCCCCAGGACCACGGTATAAACCAGAGTGTGCTTCTGGATGCTGCCGGGCATGCCAAAGTGACTGTGGGGAACCAGTTTCATCTCTGTCAGCATCGCCAACATGCGGGACACAGCAAAGACACTGGCCAGAATCCCGCCTGCCGTGGCCATCATAGCAATGGCGACGGTAAACCAGACGCCGTACTCGCCAAGCGCGGGACGCGCAGCGGCAGCCAGGGAGTAATTCTGTGTTTCGATGATTTCAGCCAGCGACAGATTGCTGGCGACGGCAAACCCCACCAGCGTGTAGATCACCACACAGGCGGCAATGGAAATAATGATGGCACGGCCAACATTCCGCTTTGGGTCTATTACTTCGGAGCCACTGTTGGTAATGGTAGTAAAGCCTTTGAATGCCAGGATACCCAACGCACTCGCGCCCAGGAAGTTGCCCAGCGTTCCGGCTTCGCCAGGCTCTGAAAAATCAACCGAGATTGAGTCAGCAATCCAGATCCCGACGAGACCGAAAATCAGTATGCCTCCGATTTTCAGGATACCGATGAAGGAGGCCACGCCCTGAATGAGACGGTTGCTAAGCAGGTTGATCAAAAACGCCGCGAGAATAAGTGATACACCGAGAATGGGTACCATGCGACCGGTGTCGTCACCGCCGAAAAGCTGCATGGTGTAGGCACCGAATGTACGGGCCAGAAAACTCTGAGCAATGACCATGGAGAAGTACATCAGCAAGGCGTTGAAAGCCGTTGGCAGTCGGTTTCCGTAAGCTTTATGCAAGTACATACCAATGCCCCCGGCCGACGGGTAGGCGTTGGAGATCTTGATGTAGGAATAGGCGCTGAAGCTCACAATCACCGCCGCCGCGAGAAAGGCCAGCGGGAAAAGTACGCCGGTCATCTGGGCCATCTGCCCGGTCAACGCAAAAATACCGGCGCCAATCATGACGCCGGTACCCAGCATGACTGTCCCTGGTAAAGTGAGACTGCCCTCCTGGTAGCGGGTAGTTCGATCTTCCTCCCTGTTCATTCAACCTCCTGTTATTTTTTCATGGGTGGAATCTTGGAACAGCAGAACGGCTCATGCTTGGCATTTGCCCGGACGTTGTCGTCGGTAACCCGGTACCAAGCCAATTTGCGCCGGGTCCACCATCCGGTTTTCAATCGGCCACCGCAGGCCTTGACCAGTTCCAGTAATTCATCGACAGACCAGTGGGTTCCGTCATATGTCACCCGCAATGTGCCATTCGGTTTACGCTCGGCGAAATCAACGCAGGGGTGGTGGTTAAGATCGTGGATGAGATCCTCCCACTGACCTTCTCCCATCCCCTCGATGGCCAATTTCCGGCGCAACAAAAACTGTTCCTGGTTGGTTGCTTTGTGTGCTTTGGTCATGGGGTGACACCTCTCTTCCTGATGACTTCTCCCTGTATCAAAACACTTCAACCTGAACTGCGACTGAAAATGGACACATGCTTTCGGTGAATTTGAGTTACATCAAATCATAGACGAAAAAAGGCCATGGGTTTCCCCATGGCCCGTTAGCATCAACGTCAGAAGGCGATTCGAGCGCCGATCACAGCAAACCAGTCTTCTGTGCTTCCGCCGCCGGTTTCAGCTAGATCTGCGGTATCGCCGTATTTTCGTTCATGCACCACACCGACATAGGGTGAAAAGGCGCGATCAACCAAGTCATAACGCAGACGCAGCCCTACTTCGGTGGACACCAGACCTTTGCCAACACCAATTTCACGATCCTCACTGAAGGCCACCGTTGCGTCCAGTGTCGCCGCGAGGATCCAATAATTGGTGAGCAATAATTCATACTCTGCGTCCAGCTCAGCGGACGTCTCACCTTCATCGCTCACATACAGGTTGGCGTCAACCTCAAACCATTGCGGTGCAAGCCCAGCGACACCCAACACGGCATAAGTGCGATCCGGTCCCTCGGGGGTGTCGAAACGCACACCCGCTTTGGCATCGAAGAACTTGGAAATGGGGATCTGGCCGACCAACTGGTTTTCCAGCGTTTCGTAGGCCTGCTCCTCTACTTCGTATTCGCCGGTTGTGAGCAACCGGACTTTAAAATCGTCAGTGCCATAGAAGGCATCCGCATTCCAGACGCCCAGCTCCTCGCCATCGTCGCTGTAGCGGTACTCAAATTCCTCGAATTGAACGCCCCAGGTTGTGAGCGGCTGTTTACGAGCCGTGGTGTCGGAAATCATTTCCTGAGCTGTCACCGCCGTTGAGAAACCAACTGAGGCAAGAAAACTGGCGGCGACAAGTGATCGAATACAACTCATGCCTCACCTCCATCTTCAGCAATCACGTCTGTTTTGGCCTGCGTTGAATCTGGCCCACCTTCAATAATTACCTTACGGAACATACCAGCGGCCGCGTGATAGGACAGGTGACAGTGGAACGCCCACTGGCCGGGCGCGTCGACCTCGGTTTCCATGTAAACCGTGGTACCCGGGTTCACGTTGATTGTATGTTTGATCGGGTTCCACTGGCCGGCGCCGACGTCCAAAATCGACCACATGCCGTGCAGGTGCATTGGATGCGTCATCATGGTTTCATTCACAAACTTGAAGCGGACCCGCTCACCGTATTTCAGACGAATCGGATCGGCGTCTTCATACTTGACGCCATTAATGCTCCAGGTGTAACGCTCCATATTGCCGGTCAAACGAAGCTCAATTTCCCGGGTCGGTTCGCGGTCTTCATACAGTGGATCTTGGGCCTTCAGGTCAGCATAGGACAGGAACTTGCCGCCATTGGCTGCCGTGGGTACAAGGCCACTTCCCTTGGCGTAAAAGGGGTCGCTTTGGCCGCCTTTTCCCATCGCCATGGAACCATGATCCATGCCTTCCATGTTGGAATGATCCATGCTGTCCATGTTGGAGTGGTCCATTCCCTCCATTGAGGAGTGATCCATCCCGGACATATCTTCTGAGCTGTCCATATCCATGTTCCCATGATCCATGCCCGCCATGCTGCCATGGTCCATACCAGGCATACCGCCCATATCAGCCATGGTCAGTCGGGCAGCTTCACGCAGTTGCGGCACTGCCGCTTCCATGCCCTCTTCGGGGGCCAGTGTTGCCCTGGCGTATCCGGAACGTCCCATGGATTCGGCGAAGATGGTGTACGCCTGCTCATCCTTCGGACGTACGATCACGTCGTAGGTTTCCGCTACACCAATCCGGAATTCATCGACACTAACGGGCTGAACGTTGTTGCCATCGGCCTGAACGACGGTCATATCCAGACCAGGAATCCGGATATCAAAGTAGGTCATGGCCGAAGAGTTGATGAATCGCAGCCGGATGCGTTCGCCCGGCTCAAAAAGCCCTGTCCAGTTCTGGTCCGGTCCCTTACCGTTGATCAGACCCGTAAAGCCTTGCAGGTCCTCAACGTCCGCTTTCATCATGCGCATGTCGCCCCAGGCCATCCGGTCTCGGACCGTATTCATCAGGCCGTTTTCGGACGCGTCCGAGAAAAACTCGCCCACGGTTTGCTGCTCGCGGTTGTAATAGTCCGGCATCATTTTCAGGTTGCGCATGATGCGGTCACCGGAATGGGGGTGCTTGTCAGTCAACTGCACCACGTACTCGCGGTCATAACGAAACGGCTCACGTTTTTCCGGTTCGATCACAATGGCACCATAGGCGCCGTCCGGCTCCTGAAAACCAGAGTGGCTGTGGAACCAGTAGGTGCCTGCCTGCTGGATAGGAAACTCATAGGTAAAGGTTTCACCCGGCTTGATGCCCGGGAAACTGATACCAGGCACACCGTCCTGGTTAAAAGGAAGGATCAGGCCGTGCCAGTGAATGGACGTAATCTCATCCAGGTTGTTGGTCACGTTGATCCGGACGTTCTCGCCTTCCTTGAAACGCATTACCGGTCCCGGAGATGCGCCGTTGTATCCAATGCCTTCCTTCACAAAATCGCCGGTATCAATTTTTACCCGGTCGACCGTAAGGTCGTATTCGCCGGCCAGAACCATGGCTGGCATCAGCAGGCTCAAAAGCCCTGTCAAAAAGCGTGGTTTCATCTGTGTTGCTCCGAACTACACGTCATTGAAGCCGGGCCGAGAAACGTGTCTCAGCCCCGCGCTCGCGGACCTCAGTTAAGCGAGTTACTCGAAATTGACCTCACCGTACATCCCGGCCTGATAGTGGCCCGGCACGTTGCAGGCAAATTCGATATTGCCTTTATCAGAGAACTTCCATACCACTTCTTTACTTTGGCCCGGTTCCAGCAACACGCTGTTCGGGTCGTCATGCTTCATGGAATGGCCATTCCCCATATCCATATTCATCATGTCGTGGTTCAGCTTGCCGCCCTGGATGACGCCATGCTCAACCATCATCATCATTTTCTCTTGATGAGCTTCGTGCATGTCAGGAGTGCCAACACTGAACTCATGGACGAGGTTTCCCTTGTTCTCCACCACGAAGCGAACGGTTTCACCCGGCTTTACACTGATTTCTTCGGGTTCGTAGTAGTTGTCGTACATCTCGACAGTTACGGTTCGGCTGGCCTCCGACGCTTTGCCAGGTTCACCGCTTGTAGCGCCGTGCCCGTGGCCACCATCATGGGCGCCAGCCGCAAACGCTGTTGCCGACATTGAAAGCGCCATACCCGCTACGAATAGTTTTGATGCATTCATCTTTTTATCCTCTGTAAAATATTGCTCGAAAAACACTGCAGGATTGAGCCCCAATCTTGAGCAATGTCCAGAATCGGTTGTTATCTTCTCTCACTAACCTGAATTCTTTCTGAAAAACTCGAACTATTTTCCGTTCAGGCTGAATTCAGGTTAATCAGTCACACTTTCGACCGCGGACCATACATAGAAGGAAAAACTCATGCGTTTACTGCTCGTCGAAGATGACCGCTTGCTTGCTGAGGGTTTGGTCAGGCAGTTGGGAAAAGCAGGTTTCAGCGTTGATACAAGTCCCAGTGCCCGAGAAGCCGTCGTTCTGGGTGAGCAAGAGGATTACCGTGCTGTTGTTCTGGACCTGGGTCTACCTGATGGCAACGGGCTGGACGTATTGAGAAAGTGGCGAACGAATCACGTCAGCTGTCCGGTCTTGATTCTGACCGCGAGAGGCGATTGGCAGGATAAGGTTAACGGCTTAAAAGCCGGGGCAGACGATTACCTGGCAAAACCTTTTCAGACAGAAGAGCTAATCGCACGCCTCAACGCACTCGTGCGTCGAAGTGAAGGAAGGGTCCATGCTCAGGTTAAAGCCGGCCGCTTTGAACTGGACGAAAACCGCCAGAGTCTCAAGATGGACGACGGCGTGGAACATACACTTACCGGCACCGAATTCCGGCTGCTACGTTGTTTGATGAGCCGCCCTGGCCACGTCTTTTCCAAAGAACAACTAATGGAACAGCTTTACAACTTGAATGATAGCCCGAGCGAAAACGTCATTGAGGCGTATATTCGGAGGTTAAGGAAGCTAGTGGGCAGCGAAACCATCTCAACACGACGCGGCCAGGGGTACATTTTTAATGCGATTCCTTAAAAAGCCTGCGTCCGTAAAAGGAACCTTGCTTGCGCTGTTACTGCCCGCCGGAATTGGTCTAATGGGGGTGGCGTGGTTGGTCCATGGCTTGCTGCTCGACCGAATGTCTCGGGAATTCGTTGAAAGCCGACTGAAAGATGAGGTCGATTTCCTTGAGCACCAGATTCGCGACGCGAATGGTGAAGTTGACACTCTCCAGACGGGCGATTATTTCCAGGATGTTTTTCATCATGCCTTTGCCATACATACACCCGAACAGACCATCATTTCACCCGATACTTGGGAGCCCTTGTTAACGCCTCTGATTGAAAACGAAGAAGACGGAACCGTTCGCGTAGAAGATGCCGAAACCACTGATACTCCCTTAGACATCCTCGCCTACCGAAAGTCTTTTCAGGTCGGTGAAACACCCATCGTCGTAATCGTTTCTGAAGATCTGGGTGCGCTGAAACGCAGCCAAGCTGCACTTCATGCCTGGACCGCCGTAGTATCAGTTCTGTTGATTATGCTCTTGGTCGCCGTGCTCTGGTTCGGAATCACGATGTCCATGCGACCGGTTGTCACACTCAAAGCCGCATTAAAAAGACTCCAGGACGGAGAGATCTCCCGAATCAACGTTCAGTCGCCAGAGGAGTTCCACCCGCTGGTTCTTCAACTAAATCAGTTGCTGGACTCCTTAGATCAGCGACTGGAGCGCTCCAGGGACGCTCTCGCAAACCTGTCTCATAGCGTCAAAACCCCCATCGCAGCCGTCCGGCAGATACTGGAAGACGACACACGTCCTCTCGACACCAATCTAAGGCGCCAGATGGTGGAGCGACTAAGCGATATCGACAGGCAATTAGAAGCTGAAATGCGTCGAAGCCGTTTTGCAGGGCCCCAGATTGGAAAAAGCGCCTACCCCATAAAACAGGCACGGGATCTTTTGTGGATGCTCGGTCGTTTATATCCGGAAAAGTCGTTTGAACTATCGAGTTCTCTGCCTGAAGACAGCCGATGGCCGATAGAAGAACATGATCTAAATGAAGTATTGGGCAACTTACTCGACAATGCTGGCAAATGGTCTTCGAGATGCGTAGAGCTCTCTGTGGAACAAGGCAGCGGCTTCAAGCGAATAGTTGTTGCTGATGATGGCCCAGGGGTTAATCACAAGGATTTAGCCAGTTTGGGCCAAAGGGGTCTGCGGCTAGATGAGCAAACACCTGGGCACGGTCTCGGCCTTGCTATCGTTCGAGATATAGTGACTCGCTATGAAGGTAAAATCAGCTTTTCGACTAAGTCCTGTAGCGGTTTACGCGTTTCTATCGAATTATTAAGATAAAATCGAATGTTCGCTTTTGTTTAGCAGCGGACCGATCGAGGCGTCCGGTGGAGGCCCTAGGCCAGCAAGGTCAGGGACTGGCGAGCCTAAGAGAGACAGAGAGAAATAGATTTCTCTCTGTCCGGTTGCTGCAATTTGTGAAATTAAGATGGGTTATGCCGCTTATTAGTTAAAGATGACCAGGCTGCTCCCGCAAGCATTACATTTTAGTCATGTTATGC
>NZ_PPSK01000031.1 GCF_002903165.1 Halopseudomonas oceani | reverse complement strand
CCATAGCACTTAGCGCGAGCAAGTTTCTTATTTACCGCTTAGATGCATCAGACCTGCGCCACCAAGGCTGTACTGCCCGCTGCGCCGCTAATGAACTTAGCGCTCCGATAATCAACACGCCCCGTTCTTGCTTGCTAGCAAGAACGGGGCGTTGTGTACCGCCATCCGATATCTAGCTCGTTCTGTCGGCGGCTAGCGCGATTTCTTGCTCCTCCAATTCGTCTTCGCGCCGATGAGCCATCTGGTAGAGCAACGGCAAAACTAATAGCGTTAGCGCCGTTGAGGAGAGAATCCCCCCGATTACCACCGTCGCAAGGGGGCGCTGCACCTCTGCACCGGTACCCACATTCAAGGCCATTGGAACGAACCCGAGTGAAGCCACTAGGGCCGTCATCAATACCGGGCGTAGCCGGGTAAGAGCGCCCTCGCGGATCGCGGTGTCCAGAGGCAAACCTTGCTCCCGTAGGCTACGGATGAAGGAGATCATTACCAGGCCATTTAGAACTGCGACGCCTGACAGAGCAATAAAGCCAACACCTGCTGAAATGGACAATGGGATATCTCTGAGCCACAGCGCAACAATGCCTCCCGTGAGCGCAAATGGAATCCCGGTAAAGACCAACAAGCCGTCTTTGACATTGTTGAACATCATGAAAAGCAGAATGAAGACCAGGAGCAGCGCCACGGGGACGACAATCTGCAGCCGCTTCGTTGCCGATTCAAGCTGCTCAAAGGTACCGCCCCAATCGATCCAATAACCTGCCGGGATATCTACCTGAGCCTGGATTTTCTGTTCTGCCTCGGATACGAATGATCCAATGTCCCGACCACGGACGTTTGCACTGACAACAATTCGCCGTTTCCCTTCCTCTCTACTGATCTGATTCGGACCGGGGGCCAAATCCAGGGTGGCCACCTCGCCGAGGGGGATATAACTTATGGCGCTGTTTAATTCCCTTGGAAGGGCAATTGGGAGCCTCTCAATTGCGGCGAGATCGCTTCGTATCTCGTCCGGTAAACGAACTACGATATCGAAACGCCGGTCTCCTTGAAACAAGGTGCCTGCCTCTCGGCCCCCGATGGCTACTGCAACCGCTTGCTGGACGGTATCTAAACTCAGGCCGTATCGTGCGATTTGATCGCGATCGATATCAATCGTGAGCATAGGAAGGCCAGTCGTTTGCTCGACCGTAACCTCGGAGGCGCCTGGTACTTGTCCTAGCACCTCGGACACTTCCGCCGCCGTGCTGTTAAGAACCTCCATGTCATCACCATAGATTTTCACGGCTACAGCGGCACGAACACCGGAAATCAACTCGTTGAAACGCAGCTGAATAGGCTGGGAAAACTCGTAGTTATTGCCCGGTAACTCAGCGGCGGATGCTTGGACCTCGCTTAAGAGTTCGTCGCGCGACTTGCCTGGATCCGGCCACTGCTCTTGTGGCTTCAGCATGACGTACCCGTCAGAGATGTTTGGAGGCATGGCATCGGATGCCACCTCCGCAGTGCCTGTGCGCGCAAAAATCCGCTCGATCTCCGGAAACTCATCCATGAGCTTTCGCTCCAGCTGCTGCTGCATCTCGACAGACTGACTAAGGCTGGTAGCCGGTACACGAAGGGCTTGGATAGCGAAGTCCCCCTCGTTGAGGCTAGGCACGAATTCACTGCCCATACGTGCCCCTACGAGGCCGGAAAGTACAACTGCAACAACGGCAAAGGTGAGCACTACTGGCTTGTTGGACATCACCGCATCGAATGCAGGTGCGTAGGCCCGTTTAGCATTGCGGATTAGAAAGTTTTCCTTCTCTGTAACACGCTTGCCGATAAAGAGCGCAACGGCTGCCGGGACGAACGTCACCGAGAGAATCATCGCCCCGAATAGCGCTGTCACTACGGTAAACGCCATGGGCGTGAACATCTTACCTTCTACCCCTGTAAGGGCGAATATCGGCAGATATACGATCATAATGATCAGCTGCCCATAGAGTAGAGGCCGACGCACTTCCTTTGCCGCAGCGAACACTTCATGAAGCCGTTCGGACAGCGTTAATGCCCGCCCGTGATGGGACTGAGCGTGAGCAAGTCGACGCACGCAGTTCTCAACAATCACCACGGCACCATCGATAATGATGCCGAAATCCAATGCGCCTAAGCTCATCAGGTTGGCGCTGACCTCGTTGGCTACCATGCCGGTGAACGTAAAGAGCATCGCCAGCGGTATAACAAGTGCGGTTAGGATCGCCGCACGGATATTGCCCAAGAAGAGAAAAAGTATAACCACAACAAGAATGGCACCCTCAGTGAGGTTCTTCTTAACGGTGGATATAGCTTTGTCTACGAGTACAGTTCGATCGTAGACAGTAATCGCCTTTACGCCCTCTGGAAGCGAAAGGTTTATCTCTTTCATCTTGTCATCGACAGCCCTAGAAACTACCCGGCTATTTTCACCGATAAGCATGAAAGCCGTACCTAGAACCACTTCGCGGCCATTCTCGGTGGCTGCGCCAGTGCGGAGCTCCTTTCCAACCTCGACCGTCGCAACGTCGCGGATACGCACTGGGGTACCGTCAACGTTGCTAATAAGGGTATCGCGGATGTCCTCCACAGACTGCATTTGTCCTGGAGCTCGAACAAGATACTGCTCGCCGCGCTTTTCAATATATCCGGCACCTAGATTGTTATTGTTTTGCTCAACCGCCTCGATCAAATCTTGTAGTGTTAGTCCAAACGACCGCAAAGTGTCTGGGTTGGGGGCGATCTGATATTCCTTTGCATATCCTCCGATCGTATTGATCTCAGTAACACCAGGTACATTTCGGACTTGCGGTTTGATGATCCAATCTTGAATCTCACGCAAGTCAGCAGGGGTATACGGCGTACCGTCCGATTTGGTGGCACCTTCCTCAGCTTCAACCGTCCAAAAATAGATTTCGCCAAGCCCAGTGGAAATAGGGCCAAGTGTTGGAGTGACGCCATCTGGGAGCTGATCTTTGGCCCCTCCCAGGCGCTCGTTCACAAGTTGGCGGGCAAAATAGATGTCAGTGCCTTCCTCAAAAATAACTGTGATCTGAGAAAGTCCATATCGAGACAAGGATCGTGTCTGCTCGAGCTTGGGCAGCCCAGCCATTACCGTCTCGAGCGGGTAGGTAATACGCTGCTCCACTTCCAGCGGGGAATAACCTGGCGCCGCAGTGTTGATTTGCACCTGTACGTTGGTGATATCCGGGACAGCATCGATAGGCAGCTTTTGGTAGCTGTAAGCTCCTAACGCTGCCATGCCAAGCACGGCTAGCAAAACCAGCCAGCGATGCTCTATAGAAAAGCGAATGATACGTTCGAACACAGTCTATAACTCCGTATCAGTGAGCATGCGAGGCGCTGGCTTTGCCAAGCTCGGACTTAATGATGAAACTGTTGGCCAAGGCATAGCGCACTCCGGCCTGAAGACCTTCCTTGATTTCAACCGCTTCACTATCGCCGCGACCAGTCACGATTGGCTGAGCAGCAAAGCCATGGTCGGTCCGTACAAACACCACCGGATTATCTTCCAACGTGTGGATCGCATCGGGCTTGACTGCAACCGGCACGGACACTCCGCCAGAGCCTACCCGCACTTTGACGAACAGGCCGGGACGCCAAACACCTTCCGGGTTCGGAAGCGTGACCCGGGCGGTAGCGGCGCGGCTTTGCTGACCAACAAGTGAGCCGACATAAGAAACGGTGCCATTGGCACTGGACTCGAATGCTGTGGCTTCGATAACCGCGTTGCTGCCGACTCGTACCGCGCTGAGTGCATTGGCAGGAACGCTGATATCTGCCCAAACGGTAGAGAGATCGGAAATGATGAATATCTGGTCGTCGGTATTGACTGACTCACCGAGCGTGATGTCCTTCTCAACGATCATCCCATCGAACGGCGCCCTGAGTTCGTAGCGGCTCAATGCGTCTGGCTTGCCAGCATCACTACCAAGCGCTTGTAGCTGTGCTTTTGCATTCGCAACCGTCAGCTCTGCTTCCCGTAGAGCCTGTTGTGCCTGTAAATAATCCTGTTCTGCAGAAATACGCTCTTCCCACAGCTCCTTTTCGCGTCGATAGGTTTTCTGAGCCAATGCAAGACGTTTTTGTGCCGCGTAGAACTCGCTTCTACGTTCCGACAGGTCGGTACTCGCGATCACAGCAAGCACTTGCCCCTGTTTCACCTGTTCGCCCAAATCGACTTTGACCGCTTCAACGACACCTGAGAGACGAGGCACAACTTGCGCTGTGCGGTCTTGGTTGAATGTAATTTCGCCAGGCAGCTCGATTGCGCTTTTTATCTGCGCAGGCTGAGCGGTTGCTAGCGAGATGCCCGCGGCTAGGATTTGGGTCTCAGAGAGTTCAACCTCTGCTGCTTCAGCGTGCGCCGCTCCCTCAGGGCCATCGTCATGCTCATCTTTCTCTGCCGCACCGACCTCGTGATCGCTATCGGCGCCTTCTTCATCATGGCCATGACCTCCTTCGGCTTCGGTATTCTCATCCGAATGCCCTTCATCTTCATGCTCCGAAGCGCCACCATGCTCGCCATGCGCGTCGCTCGCATTGGGCACGGCAGGACTACTGCTAAGAAGTAATCCACCAAGCACCAGTGCCACGCCTAATATGACGACGATCCAAAAAATCTGTTTTTTGTGAACAGCCAAGGAAGATGTGTTCGATTTACTTGTCATATGGATTCCTTATGGCTGAGTGGCCGAGGTGATAACGGCCGACCCATCGCCGACAATTCGCGAGATTTCTGCCGCCGCCTGATTAGCTTGCGAGAGCGCAGACAGAAACTGAGAGCGGGCTTGGAAAAGCGTGCGTTGAGCATCCAGTACGTCAAGGAACGTGAATTTTCCAAGTTCGAACCCCTTGCTGGCAGCTTCATAAGCGCTTTGGGCACTGGGGAGCATATCGTTGCGCAACAGTTCAAACTGCTGGCGAGCAGTGCGCAGGCGCATGTGTGCTTGGGAAAGCTCGCTTTTCAGGCGTATGTGAACGGCGTTGAGCTCGTCCTGGGCCTGGTAGGCCCGTTCCTGCGCTGCTCCGATGTTGCCTTGGTTTCGATCAAACAACGGCAAGGGCATCGAGATACTCACCAGTCCCAGCGTGCCGTTATATTCATCTGAGCGTTGGGCACCTACGCTAACCGTCACGTTAGAAAAGCGATTCGCCCTTTCCAGCTCCAGCGCAGCCCGACGTCTTTCAGCCTCCCGACGCGCGCGGGTTAGTTGAGCGGAATCGTTCAAACGGCTGTAAAGCTCAGCTAGCTCTGGAAGAGGAGGCACTGCCTCTGCCGGCTCTTCTACTCGCTCAAAGCGTGGCTGTGGATTTCCCCAGTTGGCCGCCAGCCGAGTGCGCGCAGCTTCGAGTTCAGCTGTGGCCTGGGCAAGCTCTACTTGCACGCCAGTAGCCGCAACCTGCGCCCGGGTTTCCTCTACGGGAGAGACCATGCCGGCCCTCACACGTCGATTGGCCACGTTCACTGCTCGCTTCGCAAGATCTGAAGCAGCCTGGGCGAGTTCCAGCCGTTCTTGAGCAGTAAGCACATCGTAATATGCGCCCATCACTGCCCCCCTCAGTCGAGCTTGAGCGTCCTGTAGGTCAGCGGCCGCTACGTCCATGGCGCGTTGCGCTGCCTCAATACGAGCCGAACGTTTACCGCCCAGCTCTATTTCTTGGCTCAGCTCAAGCGTCGTCTCCGGAGCATCGCCCCGGATTCCCTCCTGGCTAGCGGACAATATTGGATTCGGACGTGCTCCGGCTTGGCTAATTAATGCGCGAGAAGCAGCCAGCTCACGTCTTGCAACAGCCAGTTCAGGGCTTGCAGAGCTAGCGAGTTCCAAGGCGCGTAGAAAGCTTATGGAATCGACAGACTCAACGGGGAATGTATTTGACACACCGACAGGTAAGGTCTGTGTGAAGGTCGGCAACTCTAAAGGCTTCGCAAAGGCAAGGTTGCACGACAATGTCGCCAACCCCAGCGGTAGAAGAACTTTTCGCACCGAAATCTCCTAAAAAAGGGAAGGTTCTGTGAGACGTAAGATACAGATAAATGGCGCTTACTGGTTACTTTGGCGTCCCACCGGTTTTGTACTGATGCGCCAATTAGGTTTCTCAGGACGCCCCGCTTCAGCCGATGCGTAGCTAGCAGAAAGAAACGGTTTCAAGCTCATTGATAATACCGAACCAGTACAGATCCCTTTCGTTATAAGCGGCTTGATATGGTCACCATGGAAAACACAATCTCTATCCAGACTGATTTTTTTTGCGGCTTTTGACGATCCATCCTCGTCCGTACCTAGAGATTCATGCGCATGTTCATGATGTCCAAGATGGTTTGATGCCGAACCATATTCATGACTGCAACTCGTGCTTACAACTGCCCATGATGATTGCAATGGAAACAAGGCTAGCAACATCAGCAAAACTATTTTTCTCATCCAAGACAAAACGATGACTTCCTGGTTTAGATGTCGAATCCCATCATAAGAACTACCCCCGCCAAGACGCTAAACACATGCGCCTCTACTCCGATAGTGATTCGCCTTAGGTTTAAACAAATACACATAAGCGTTTTTTATCAGCCTTGCCAAGCCGGCAAGATAGCTGACGCTATGGGGTGGTGACTTTATAGAAGAGTGGATAACGATCGAGTGACCGAAACATTACAAATATGTAATCGAGAGAGTGAGCGATGCCATTCCTCAGATTACAAAATAGTCATTTACCGCTAATCCTGCTGTCATCCGGGGGGGGAGAACATGGCCAAGCGCTAAAAAACAAAAAGGCGAAAGGCGTCATTCAAGCACTGATCTGCCGTACACAAGGAGCATCATCATGAGCAAAAAGGCCGTTTTTTCACTGACAGCCCTTTCACTGGCATTGGGCAGCGCCCCGGTCTTAGCCCAATCGGAAACAGCGGACGGCTTCATCGAAGGCAGCACGCTATCGCTGATAAATCGCAACTATTATT
This sequence comes from Halopseudomonas oceani, assembly GCF_002903165.1. Classification (GTDB taxonomy): domain Bacteria; phylum Pseudomonadota; class Gammaproteobacteria; order Pseudomonadales; family Pseudomonadaceae; genus Halopseudomonas; species Halopseudomonas oceani. The sequence goes on along the minus strand of NZ_PPSK01000031.1, from coordinate 15,289 downwards.
TCAATCGAGATTTTCGCGACGGTGAGAGTGCCACCGGCAATGGCTACTCCGAGGAATGGGCCCACGGATTGATGGCCTTCTTCGAGTCCGGATATACCCAAGGCTCGGTAGGGATTGGCGTCGACGCCTTCGCCATGCTCGGACTCAAACTCGACTCCGGTTCGGGGCGCTCCGGTGCGGGCGGCAGCATCGACCTGCTTCCCCACGACAGCGCCGGCGATCCTGAGGATGACTTCACACGGGTGGGGGGCGCGGTGAAAGCACGCTTGCTGGACACCGAGATCAAGGCAGGCGATGTATTTCCCGCTACTCCCGTCGTGCACTTTGGTGACGCACGGCTGCTGCCGGAGTCTTTCAAGGGTGTCACCGTTGTGAACAACTCGCTGGACGACCTCACCCTCCAGGGCGGCCGCCTGCACGCGATGAGCCAGCCCAATACCAGCAACACGAACGATGACTTCGTCACGTTTTATGGCGGTGCCGTCGACGCCCCTTGGCTCGGCTACGCAGGCGGTGACTATAGCGTAAACGAAAATCTCAGTTTTAGCCTGTATACCAGCCGCCTCAAGGATGCCTGGAACCAACATTACTTCGGTCTATCGGCCACCTATCCGCTTTCCGATGTCGTCGCGTTGCTGGGCAGTTTCAACTACTACAAGGCAACCGACGAAGGCCGCGAATTACTGGGCGAGTTCGACAACAACATCTGGAGCTCAAGCCTGGGTGTCGCCTTCGGCGCGCACACCGTCACGGCGTCGTATCAGCGAAACAACGGTAACAACGACTTTGACTACTTGCGCCAGGCTGACTCGATCTACCTGAACAACTCCATCCAGTACAGTGATTTCAACTCACCTAAAGAGCAGTCCTGGATGCTGCGTTATGACCTAAACATGGCGGGTTACGGCATACCTGGGCTTACGTTCATGACTCGCTACGCCCGCGGCTGGGGCGCCGATTACAGCAACGCAAATGAGGTATACATGCGCCAAGACGATAACGGCGCGCCTCTGACCGGACAGAAGCGCTGGGAACGCGACGTCGAAGCACGCTACGTTGTACAGACAGGCTCGTTCAAGGACCTCTCTCTGCGGGTGCGCCAGGCTACAACACGGGCGACTGCTTTCGAGTCCGACCTCAATGAGGTTCGATTCATCGCCGAGTACCCGCTCTCGATCCTGTGAAGCACTACGAGCAACACCACATCTTCTTTTTGTGCTCCCTTGGTTTGAAGATGTGTTTCAGGCGCCCGTAGGGCGCCTTTTTTTGTTTAAGTGCACCTCCTTGGGCTGCGGGTCAACCAAATGACCGGTAGATTACAAATTTGCAAGACAGGCCCCGCAGGACTTTTACCGCGTTAAAGTGCTTCCCGCTTCCCTGTGCAGATCATTTCGCCTCTGCCTTTCACGCTAGAGCCAAGCCTCTTTCGTCTTGACCTTATAGTTACTACATGTATTATTTTTGGTTCCGCTTACCACGCACCCCCTTGCCGAGTTACCTGAAAACATGCGCATCCTGGTTGTAGAAGACGAAATCAAAGCTGCGGAATACCTGCAGCAGGGTCTTATCGAATGTGGGTACATCGTCGATTGCGTAAGTGATGGGCTCGATGGATTTCACCTAGCACTGCAGAACGACTATGACATCGTGCTACTGGATGTGAATCTGCCAAACATGGATGGGTGGGAGGTGCTCGAACTTATTAGGCGGCGTAAACAGACACGCGTCATCATGCTGACAGCCAACGCCCGCCTAGAGCAAAAAGTCCGCGGTTTTGAGCTGGGTGCTGATGACTATCTGGTCAAGCCGTTTCAGTTCCCTGAGCTGCTCGCTCGTATCCGGACACTGTTGCGGCGAGGCGAGGCAGTCACACTTCCGAGCAACCTGCGTGTAGCCGACCTCGAACTGGACCCGGCCCGGCATAGGGCTTACCGGAGCGGTCAGCGTATCGACCTCACCAGCAAAGAATTTGCGTTATTGCATCTGCTCATGCGCCGGACTGGCGAAGTCCTCACGCGTACGGAAATAACTGCCATGGTGTGGGACATCAATTTCGACTGCGATACCAATGTGGTGGATGTTGCGATTCGTCGCCTGCGGATGAAAGTGGACGAACCCTTCGGCGATCGCCTGATACACACCATCCGGGGTGTGGGCTACGTGCTGGAGGCGCGGCCTTGAAGCCACTCAGCCTCGCATCGCGTCTCGCGCTTCAAATCACACTGACCGGCGCCGCTTTGGTCGCGCTGCTGATTGCACTGAGCTACTGGGTACTGGTGCGCCAACTGGAACTGCGCGCCCAGGAGGAAGTGACGGCCAAGCTCTCTCAGATCGATCATGGACTCCTCGAAGACACCAAAGCCCGTATGGGCCGCTCCTGGCAACACGCATTGAGCGATACCGTACTCGGCCATGACAACCTTTCGATTACGGTCATCGGCGATACAGCGAAATCACCCATTTTCAGTATCGGCCGATTCGCCAATGCGCCGCAGCAGCTGGATCTCGTGAGCAGGGACGGCGACTATCTTGGCTGGACAACGAAAGATGGCGTGCAGATGCTAACCGGGCGCAAGCAAATCCAAGTCCCGGGACTGGCTTCAATGACGCTTTTACTTTCGCAAGATCGCAGTGCCGATCAACGGCTGGTGGCTGCATTCCTGCGCTCGGCCTTAGTGACCGTGCCGATGCTACTGATATTGATCGGATTGGCTGGATGGCTAATCGCCCAAAATGGCTTGCGGCCGCTTCGCAAGTTCCGGGCCTTGGCGACTAAGGTATCTACACAGGATCTATCACCTCGAATCCGCAACGATCGGCTTCCGCAAGAGCTCCAGGCATTGGCGCACAGCCTCAACGTAATGCTTCATCGACTCGATGACGGCGTTCAGCAACTGTCACAATTCTCGGACGATGTGGCTCATGAGTTAAAAACTCCGCTGAACAACCTGATAGGCAAGGCGCAGGTGACTTTGGTGCGTGAGCGAAGCAAGGAGCATTATCGGGAGGTGATCGAGTCGTCGGTTGAAGAACTCGAACGCATGGATCGAATCGTGTCAGACATGCTGTTTCTCGCCCAGGCCAGCCACGCCAGCCCAGCACTGAAGCTCGAACAATTATCTTTAGGAAGCGAGGCGAGGCGCGTATGTGAATACTTCGAAGTCCTTGCCGAAGAAGCGGGAGTCGCTACGACAGTAACGGGCGATGCCATGATTTTGGGAAATCGACTTATGGTCCAGCGGGCCATTTCCAACCTGCTATCCAACGCGCTGCGGCATTCAAATACTGGCAGTACGGTCGAACTTAAGATCCTTGAGGAGGACGTAGACATCGTCTCGCTGGCTGTCACCAATCATGGCGCGACTATCGAATCGGATCATCTCCCACATCTGTTCGACCGCTTTTACCGCGTTAACGGCATACAACCTCGCGGGGCAGGATTGGGGCTAGCGATTGTCCGCTCAGTGATGAACCTCCACAAAGGCCACGTGGCCGTCGCCAGCAAAGACGGTCGGACCACGTTTGAACTCACGTTTCCTCGGCAGGCCTGACTCAAAGTGATACCGCACGGAGACAGCCATCACTACGAAGGGGCAAAAACCACAGGGACAAACAACCATTTCGAGGGCATGCGCGTTGGCCGGGTAACCAGGCCCGCAAGCCCCAACGCCGTTCATTTAATGCATGCGTCCTCGCTAATTCCGGCGAGAATGCCGCAAGCCTCAACTTCCCGCCCATCGTTGCAATTAGCCCGCAGTGAAACGAGTTGTCGTTCGAGTGATTGCAGAGCGGTTTCAATACTTGTGCTTTGGCAACAAGCGTCACAGGTAACGTCTGAAGTCGTTTCCGTTGGCTGCATTGCAACGTGCCGCATGATCATCACCTCCGAGGGGAGGAAAGTTTACAGCTGCCATCGAGCCCACATTTGAGACTAATTGAAGGTGGGCGAACATGCGCAAGCATGTGAGAGCAACACAAAGCCTAGAAATCAAACATTTATGGTTTGAATGTCTTAATTTTCCGTGATCTCGTTATGATTCCATAAAAATTCCCGTCATGGAAATGTTCTGATAAATCAATCAGTTAGGATGGATGTGAGTGAATTTTCCCGTTATCTCGGCATGGCCCCTACCGCTACGGCATGAAACTCGATATCGCCAGGGTCGTGGCCACTACCCCGACGGACTCTAGCTGCGGTGTGATGCCGGCCCAGATGACCTACGAGGACTCCAATGGCGATCTGAATATTCTTGAATACCGGGCAGCCGGGACAGGTTGCCGTAATCAAAAGTAGATAAATGACATCGCGCTGACTGAAATGTAATTTCCAAGTCACCCTGACGTTATTTGGCATGTGGAAATATGACTGAGGCGTGCCTGGCTATGCCCGGCGCGCTTGGCACATATATGCGACCACACAATGACAACTGCCAATAACATCAGGAGCATTTATGAATAACGGGTAAGCGAATTAAATGGTTGATCTTACCTTTGCATGAGAGTGAGACAGACCGGCATCTCATCGGATTATCTGGTTGATGCTTCACCTACTGCTGGTGCATGTTTCCTTCGCTAATTCCAGCAAGAACCCCACACGCCTCAACTTCCCGGTCATCGTTGCAACTCGCTCTCAGTGAAACGAGTTGTTTCTCAAGCGCTTGCAGAGCGGTTATCTGCGACCGCACATGAGAGATGTGATCATCGAGCAAGGTGTTGACGGCGGTACAAGGCTGATGAGGGTCGTCCTGATAGCTCTGTAGTTCGTGAATCTCAGCCAGTGACAGGCCCAGGATTCTGCAGCGACGGATGAAGGCCAGCCCCTCACCATGCTTCTCGGTATAGACACGGTAACCGTTGTCCTGCCGATCAGGCGGCGGCAACAAGCCCTGCTGTTCATAGAAGCGGATCGTCTGTGTTTCGACCCCTACCAACTGCGCCAACTGACCAATGCGCATCAGCCTCCTCCCCAACGGATTCTTTACTCTATTGACCTTATAGTAGCTTTATAGTTTTAAATGGTACCACAACATTGTTCAAGTGGAGTCGTATCATGAGCAAATCCTGTGGTGGCGCCTGTGGCGGTGATGCAACGTCCGCAGCGGATACCGATATACAGGCCTCCTCCGAGGCGCCAGGGAGATGGGTCAGTGTTTATGCCGTGCCGAAGATGGACTGTCCATCAGAAGAACGAATGATTCGCCTAGCCCTGAACGGCTTTGAGGAGATTCGGGCGCTGTCCTTCGACTTGTCGAACCGCCGGCTGAAGGTCGTGCATGACGGCGAGGTCGAGCCCGTCACCTCGAAACTGAAGACCTTGGGGCTAGGCGCCTCGCTTCAGGAAACCGTCGCTGCAAATCCGGAGACCATCAAGGCCGCCGAGTTTTCGGCAGCTTCTGCTAAGCAAGAATCCGGGACCCTGCGCTGGTTGCTCGGCATCAATGCACTTCTGTTCGTGGTGGAAATGACTGCCGGTCTGATCGCCCGGTCCACCGGCCTGATTGGAGAATCCCTGGACAATTTTGCCGATGCGGCGGTGTACGGGCTTGCCCTTTATGCGGTTGGACATAGCGTGAAAATGCAGGTACGTGCCGCGCATCTTGCTGGTGTACTGCAACTGATCTTGGCTGTGGGCGTGCTCGTAGAGGTGGTGAGACGCTTTGTATTCGGTAGTGAGCCTGAATCGCTGGTGATGATGGCTATCGCATTCGTCGCATTGATTGCCAATATCAGTTGTCTGCTGCTCATATCCAAACATCGGGAAGGCGGGGCGCACATGAAGGCAAGCTGGATATTCTCGGCCAACGACGTGGTGATCAACCTGGGGGTCATCACCGCCGGCGCCCTGGTCGCGTGGACCGGTTCCAATTATCCGGATCTGATTATCGGCACCATCGCGGGGGGCATTGTACTTAACGGTGCCAGACGCATTTTGGCGTTGAAGGGTTAAATAATGCTCATTATTGGCAAAAAGCTCTCGCCGTATGCCCTATTGTCCATATCGGGCCTGCTGGCAGCGTCTGATCAGGCTGTAAAGTGGCTGGTGCAGCAATCAATGGCCTATGGCGAGTATGTTTCGGTGACCCCGTTCTTTAACTGGGTGCACCTATGGAACACCGGTGCCGCATTCAGTCTTTTTGCGAATGGTGGAGGCTGGCAGCGCTACTTTTTTATCGGAATCGCGGTAGTGGTCTCGATTTTTCTGATCAAGCTGATCCTTGAAAATCGTCATAAAGGAGAAGCCATCGCTTACAGTCTTATCCTCGGTGGCGCCATGGGCAACCTGATTGACCGGGTCTTTCGCGGCTATGTTGTGGATTCCTTCGATTTCTATTGGCGAGACTGGCATTGGCCGGCCTTCAACCTGGCTGATATTGCAATTGTCCTCGGTGCCTTACTTTTCGTTTCCAGCAGCTTGTTGGGTAAAAAAGCAAACACCAATGCCGAGTCGGATGGATCTGACTGACACCTACGCCTATACAACACCATGACCGAACTTCCCGACAACATCCTTCACCTGCCGCAATACCAAGTACTGGGCTGCAAATCAACCGACGACGAAATGCACTTCCAGGTGGACGTGCCCGATCCCATCGCCTGCGAGGAATGCGGCGTGCAGGGTGAGTTCGTACGGTTCGGCAAGCGTGACGTTCCCTATCGTGATCTGCCCATCCACGGCAAGCGGGTCACTCTCTGGGTGGTCCGCCGCCGATACACCTGCCGGGCCTGCAAGACAACATTCAGGCCCCAGCTACCGGAGATGGTGGACGGATTCCGTATGACACTGCGGCTGCATGAGTACGTGGAGAAGGAATCCTTCAACCACCCCTACACCTTTGTGGCGGCACAGACCGGCCTGGACGAGAAGACGGTGCGCGACATCTTCAACGCCCGCGCCGAGTTCCTGGGGCGCTGGCACCGCTTCGAGACGCCCCGCATCCTGGGCATTGACGAGCTATACCTGAACAAGCGCTACCGCTGCATTCTGACCAACATTGAGGAGCGAACCCTGCTCGACCTGCTGGCCACCCGCCGCCAGGACGTGGTGACCAACTACCTGATGAAGCTGAAAGACCGGCAGAAGGTCGAGATCGTCAGCATGGACATGTGGAACCCCTACCGGGCAGCGGTCAAGGCTGTGCTGCCCCAGGCCCGTATCGTGGTCGATAAGTTCCATGTGGTGCGCATGGCCAACGATGCCCTAGAGAGAGTGCGCAAGGGCCTCAGAAAGGAGCTGAAACCGTCCCAGAGCCGGACTCTCAAGGGAGACCGGAAAATCCTACTGAAACGCGCTCACGAAGTCTCAGACCGGGAGCGCCTCATCATGGAGACCTGGACAGGCGCGTTCCCGCAACTGCTGGCCGCCTACGAGCACAAGGAGCGCTTCTACGGCATCTGGGACGCCACCACACGGCTCCAGGCAGAAGCCGCCCTGGACGAGTGGATAGCCACCATCCCGAAGGGCCAAAAGGAAGTCTGGAGCGATCTGGTCAGGGCAGTGGGAAACTGGCGCGAAGAGACCATGACCTACTTCGAGACGGACATGCCCGTCACCAACGCTTACACGTAGTCCATCAACCGACTGGCCAAGGACAAGAACCGTGAAGGGCGCGGTTACTCCTTCGAGGTGATGCGGGCACGAATGCTCTACACCACGAAGCACAAGAAGAAGGCACCGACTGCGAAGGTCTCTCCTTTCTACAAGAAAACCATCGGTTACGGACTGCCGGACTTCGCAGAGGAACTCAACTACGGAGTCGATCTATCAACCATCTGAGGGTGGTATCAGATTGATGGGGTGAAGGTGCCCCATCAACCATTAAATCCGTATACCCTGAATAACAGAACCCTGTTAGGACTTTCTCTGCTCACTCTGAGCGTCAGTACCGGGCAAGCTGCAATGGCCGCCGGCGAGAAAGGCGAGGGATTTATCGAAGGCAGCAGCCTGACCATTCTCAATCGAAATCTCTACTTCAACCGCGATTTCCGTAAAGGCCAGTCCAGCAGCTCGGGTAATGGCTATTCGGAAGAGTGGGCGCATGGCGTGATAGGCAGATTCGAGTCTGGTTTCACCGAGGGCACCATAGGCTTTGGTGTCGATGCCTTTGCCATGCTAGGGCTCAAGCTTGACACCGGCGACGGCCGTTCTGGAGCAGGCGGCTCAGTCGACGTGATGCCTTACAACAGCCTCGGGCAGGCTGAGGACAACTACTCCAAACTGGGGGGCGCGGTGAAAACTCGGTTCATGGATACCGAGATCAAGGTAGGCGACGTCTTTCCCGTCAGCCCGGTCGTCCAATACGGTGATGCACGGCTTTTACCGGAGAGTTTCCGAGGTGTCACCGTGGTCAACAGCAGCGTGGAAGGACTGTCGCTTCAGGGCGGTCGCCTCCACTCGATGAGCCAACCCAATACCAGCAGCATGCGCGACGGCTTCGCTACATTCTACGCGGGCGAAGTGGACTCGCCATGGATCGCCTATTTCGGTGGTGATTACACGCTTAATGACAACGTCGGCTTTAGTCTCTACACCAGCCGCCTCAAGGATGCCTGGAATCAATATTACGCGGGCACCACGCTGAGCTACCCGCTTGCGGACGATGTCGCCTTGATCGGCGGGCTGAACTTCTACAAGGCGGTCGATGAAGGGAGGCAGCTCCTCGGGAGCTTCGATAACAACATCTGGAGCGGCAAGGTCGGCATCCAATTCGGCGCTCATACAGTGCTGGTGGGTCTCCAGCGCAACAATGGCGATGATGACTTCGACTACTTGCGCCAATCGGACTCCGTCTACCTCGACAACTCCATCCAGTACAGCGACTTCAACTCGCCGAAGGAGAAGTCATGGCAAGTGCGCTATGACCTGGATATGGAGCCTTTCGGTGTGCCTGGATTGAGCTTCATGACTCGATATGCCCAGGGCTGGGATGCCGACTACAGCAACGCCAACGAAGTCTATATGCGCCGTGATGACAACGGCGATCCGTTGACCAACCAGAAGCGCTGGGAGCGGGACATCGAGGCCAAGTACGTTGTGCAGTCTGGGTCGTTGAAGGACATGTCCTTTCGCATTCGACAAGCCACGACTCGCGCCACCGACTTCGAGTCGGATTTGGATGAGTTCCGCCTGATTGTCGAGTACCCGCTGGAAGTTCTCTAACCCTGGCAAGCGAGCGGGTTGATTGCCCGCTCGCTCCTTGGTCCTGCTGTCCCCTCGTAGTGCTCCTTTGGTTTGGAGACAGCCCTTGGCGCCCTAGGGCGCCTTTTTTACTTAGGTTAAAGGACGTATGAAAATGAGTCGGCCACTACACACAAGCGGCCGTGCTGGCAGGCAGTACTACTGGGCGGGATATTCTGCAACGACCTGATCAGAACCCGTCTTGGTCAAGCCAATGACCTGGTAGGCATGCTGTACGCCATCGACTTCCATGCCGGGGGAGCCCGCCGGCATCCCGGGAACAGCGATGCCCAGCAGATCATCGCGCTTGGTGAGTTCGATGACCTGAGCCGCCGGCACATGACCTTCGACGAACTTGCCGTCAATCACCGCGGTGTGGCAAGACGCTAACCGTGGCGCGACGCCCAGTCTTTGCTTCACTGCTGTCATGTTGCTTTCAACATGGTCGACGACTTTGAAGCCATTCGCTTCGAGGTGTGAAATCCACTTCTTGCAACATCCGCAATTGGCATCACGATGGACATCAATCGTCAGGGCATCAGCTGCTTGAACCGCAGACGTGACGGAGAGAGCGGCCAGTAAGGCCAGATATTTAGCTTTCATGTACGTGCTCTTTGCCATCGGCGTGGGTGTGGGTCTTGGGCGAGGCGTTCGGAGCCTGCTCGGCGTGATGATCACCTCCGTTGGACGACGCCTCATCCCCAGCATGGTGGTCATCGCCACTCATATCCGAATGGTGACCTGCCTTAGGTGCGGAGCCACCCTCGCTATCCGTAGCCGCGGCATCGTGATGACCAGGCTCTCCAGCATCACCTGATCCATGATGGTCATCGCCACCGCCACTATTGTCATGATGGCCAGGCTTGTTGTCGCCGTGCTGTCCTTCCTGGTTATGCATCTGCGTTTCCCCACCACCGTGCTGATGGCCGCCACTGGATGCGACGAGTGTTTGGTATTGCTTGGCATCCATCGTCGGCAGTTGGTTGAGGAAGGCAACCATGCCCCAGATGTACTCGTCTCCCATGCTCTTGCCCCACGCAGGCATACCCGTAGCCTTGATGCCATGCTTGATCACCCAGAACGCTGCTGACGGATTGCCATCGACACCGATCTTGGCGAGGTTGGGGGGCGCAGGATAAAGCGATTGGCTTAGCTCGGTCTCCGCCACACCTGGCGCCAAATGACAGCCGATACACATGGAGTTGTAGTTGCCCGCACCGGCGCGAATAAGAGCTTGATCATCTAGGTTGGGAACCTCGATGTCCCGCGAACGGACTTCGATAGAGCGGTCACGGGCCATCGTGAGAAACGCATTCACTGCAGGAAAATGGGGATCGTCGGCCCCCACGTTGACCACGCCAAAGTAGGCGCCGGCCAGGACAGCTGTGCTACCGACCACGCCGGCCGCCACCAAAGTTTTAATTGTTCTTTTCATGTCAGGTTCTCAAAACCACATCCGGATACCGGCGACAAAACGCGCCTCGTCTACATCACCGCCCTCGTCGCGCACCATGTCTGCCGTGTTGCCATAGGAGCGGCTCCAGGAAACCCCGATATAGGGGGCAAACTCCCTGACAATCTCGTAACGCAGACGCAAGCCGAGCTCGGTATTTGCCAACCCAGACCCCACACCTCGCTCAGGATCGTTCTTGCCGTAGAAGTTCATTTCGGCAGTTGGCTGGAGAATCAGCCGGTTGGTCAGCAGAATGTCGTACTCGCCCTCCAGTCGGGCAGCAGTTTGGCCATTCTCGCCGACGAAGGCCGTGGCTTCGGCCTCAAAGGCGTAAAGCGCCATGCCCTGGATACCGAAGGCAGCCCAAGTCTGCGGCGACTCCGGTTTAAAGTCCTGGCGAACGCCCGCGACGACATCCCACCAAGGGCCGATCGAGCGGCCGTACAGCAGCTGTAATTCAGCGTCCTCGGTAACGCCGTTGGTACGCTCGCCTTCGGAGCGGAACCAGACCCGGTTGATATCACCGCCTACCCAACCCGACGCATCCCAGGCCAGGGTGCTGCCCTCATCTGCGTCTTGGTATTCGAGCTGATCGAGCAGGAAAAAGCTGTTGATGGCGCTGTCATGCACCTTGTGGCCAGGCAGTGGCGGGAAAGCCGCTTGGCGATCAGCATCCGTCAGAACGGGAATCGGCGTACGACTGGTAGTTCTCGGGGCTTCAGCGGAGCCATGGTTCATCTTCGAATGATCCATGCCCTCCATCTGTCCCTGCATGGTGCCGTGTCCCATCTTGCTGTGGTCCATGGCTGGGGCCTTCTCTTGGCTCTGGCTGTGGCCCATCTGGCTATGGTCCATGCTGCCCGATTCGCTCTGCATGGCACCATGATCCATCTTGCTGTGATCCATGCCCTCCATCGGCGCTTTGGCGGAACCGTGGCCCATCTGGCTGTGGTCCATCGACATGGAGCCGTGCCCCATTGCCGAATGATCCATTTCTTCCGCAGCCTGGGTAACGCCGCCGCTGAGTGCACTCAGCGACACGGCCAGCGCTATGAGGGACGGGCGTGAAAACCTAGTGGTCATGGTTCGAACCTGCTTCGGCTTCGGTGCCGCCATGCTTATCCATCATCTCCTCGTGCCCCATATCGTCATGGTTCATACCCTCATGATCCATGGCGCCATGATCCATCTGATGGCCAGCGGCCTTGCCTTTCGATTGATCTGCAGGCTTGTCACTGGCGTCGGGCGCAGCCGACTCGGCAGCATGTTGTTCGTGCTCGCTGTGTCCCTCACCTGCCAATGACGTAGGCGCGTGCAGAACAGCCAAAAGACTGAACATCGCTGCGCTGCCAAACAGGGCATTACGCTTCATAAAAGTACTCATCAGAAATCTCCTTTACTCATCCACACGGACTTCACGGAACATGCCCGTTTCCATGTGGAGCAACAGGTGGCAGTGATAGGCCCAACGCCCCAACGCATCGGCGGTCACCCGATAGCTGCGCTTGGAACCTGGCGGCATGTCGATGGTGTGTTTACGCACCAGGAAATTGCCGTTCGCATCCTCCAGATCACTCCACATGCCATGAAGATGGATCGGGTGAGTCATCATGGTGTCGTTGACCAGCGTGATGCGAACACGCTCGCCGTACTTGAGGCGTAGAGGCTCGGCGTCAGAGAACTTGATTCCATCGAAGGACCAGGAGAATTTCTCCATATGCCCGGTGAGGTGCAGCTCGATGGTGCGACTTGGCTCACGCCCGTCCGGATCAGGGAAGGTGCTGCGCAGGTCAGAGTACGTCAGCACGCGCCGGCCGTTATCACGCAGGCCGATACCTGGGTCGTCCAGCTTGTGCGTCGGCGTCATGGTCTGCATGTCGACCAAAGGATTGTTGGTCTCTGAGGCCGGGTGTGCCTGCATGTTGCCAGCCATGCCAGCCATGCCAGCCATGTTTGAATGATCCATTCCGGCCATCTGGCTGTGATCCATACCAGCCATGCCACCCTGCATGCTGCCATGATCCATTCCCGCCATATTGCCCTGATCCATCCCGGCCATGTTCCCGTGATCCATACCGCCCATGCTGCCGTGATCCATACCCATGTCGCCCATGGCAATCAGCGGACGCGGGTCGGGGCTGGGTACTGGTGCACTCAACCCCTCCTGTACAGCAAGGGTGCCGCGCGCATAGCCAGTGCGATCCATGGATTGTGCAAACACGGTATACGCCTGTTCGCTGTCTGGTTCGACGATCACGTCGTAGGTCTCGGCCACGGCGATACGGAACTCGTCGACGCTGACCGGTTTGACGTGCAGACCATCGGCCGCGACTACCGTCATCTTCAGGCCCGGGATGCGCACATCGAAATAGGTCATCGCCGAGGCGTTGATGAAGCGCAGGCGGATCTTTTCGCCTGGTTTGAATATGCCGGTCCAGTTGCCATTGGGTGCCTGGCCATTCATCAGGTAGGTGTAGGTGTAGCCACTGACGTCAGCGAGATCCGTCGGGCTCATCTTCATCTCGGCCCACATCTTACGGTCGGCTACGGCGGCGGACCAACCCATCTCGCTTACGTCATCGATGAAGTCACCAACGGTGCGTTTGTGCTGGTTGTAGTAGTCCGACTGTTTCTTGAGCTTGGCCAGTACCCGCTTTGGATTTTCATCCGTCCAGTCGCTCAGCAACACGACGTAATCACGGTCGTAACTGAAGGGCTCGGGCTCCTTGGCATCGATGACCAGCGCACCGTATACGCCGACCTGCTCCTGGAGCCCAGAATGGCTGTGATACCAGTAGGTGCCGTTCTGGTTGACCTTGAACTTGTACTCATACATGCCATCAGGGGCGATGCCATGGAAGCTCAGGCCAGGAACGCCATCCATGTTCGCCGGCAGGATGATGCCGTGCCAATGGATGGAGGTGTCCTCCTTGAGGCGGTTGCGCACGCGCAATGTGACGGTATCGCCTTCGCGCCAACGAAGAATCGGCCCAGGGAGCGAGCCGTTGATGGTCATGGCCGTGCGCGCTGCGCCGGTGATGTTCACCGGGGTTTCACCGATGAATAGGTCGAATTCGTTACCAGTCAGTACGTTGGGCTGGCCGGGGCTGTTCACCGCCCAGACCGGCGTGCGCCACAGGCCAAGTCCGCCGATAATACCGGTGGCTGCCAGGCCTTTGACGAAGGTGCGCCTTGAGGTTTTGCTTTGCATGCCGTTTTGTCCAATCCGTCAAATGAGCCGGTGATGGTGTGCCCGGTCTCGGGTTCATGGCTGCTTCAATGTCGGGGATTTACCCCTCAACTTTCCACGTCGGTGCATTGCACAATGCCTTACCGACGATGAGCAGTATGAAACTGCCATATCCCAACCATCCGGGTGATTACATTTCTGTAAGGTAGATGACTTCAGCAGTTGGTGTGCTCTGCTTGCTCGGTTGGACTGCTGGCTACAGGAGCCTCAACTTTCTGCTGCTGGGCCACTCGGTAGGCCTCCAGAGACGTCTGGCGTGCCTGCTCCATGCGCGCGAAGATTCGGTCAGCACCACCTTCAGCCATTGCCAAGCTGGAGATGCTCAGAGCAGTAACTACAAGCAGAGCTTTGATCGATTTCATTTTGGGTATTCCTCGTAAGTTAAGTGGTCCCTGCAACTGCAGAGGCCGAGCTTTAGGCTCGATGTCACGTTAACTAAGAGGGCCTGTCAGCAACCTGAGTCGAACATTACAGTTCTGTCAGGTTGCTATTTCTTTCTTGTAGCCCATCCAGAAGGCTCGGTACTGTCTTTCATGCCCTCATAATGAATCGCCCCGGATTTCCTAGACACTTTCCAGGCTCAGTAAATGTTGCCTTTCAAACTCTACCGGTGACAGCTGGTTGTTGAAACCGTGTCGACGTTTTGGGTTGTAAAACATCTCGATGTAGTCGAACACGTCAGCGCGAGCATCCTGCCTAGTGCTGTAGATCTTTCGCCTAATCCGTTCCCGCTTCAGCAGTTGGAAAAAACTTTCCGCTACCGCGTTGTCATGGCAGTTACCACGCCGACTCATGCTACCAAGCAAGTTATTGGCTTTCAGGAAGCTCTGCCAGTCACCGCTGCTGAATTGGCTACCTTGGTCGGAGTGAATCATCACCTCCTGCTTTGGCTTGCGGCGCCAAACGGCCATCAGTAAGGCATCAATAGCCAGGTCGCTGGTCATCTGCGGCTTCATTGACCAACCGATTACCTGCCGCGAGAACAGATCGAGCACCACCGCCAAATACAACCAGCCCTCATAAGTACGGATGTAGGTGATGTCCGTGACCCATACCTTGTTGGGTTCGGTGACATTGAACCGACGCTCCAGATGATTCGGTGAGGCCGCTGGAGGCTTACCGCCATAGCGGCCCGGTCGACGACGATACCCTGTCTGTGAGCGCAGCCCTTCCAGACGCATCAGTCGAGCAACACGATGCTTGCCGCATGCTTCTCCAAGCTCACGCAGGTCGTCGTGGATTTTGCGGTAGCCGTAGACGCCACCGCTCTCTAGCCACGAGTGCTTGATCAGGCCAAGCAGACGTTGGTCTTCCTTGGCTCGTGCCGACTTCGGTTCAGCCAGCCAGGCGTAGTAACCGCTGGCATGTACTTTCAGGGTCAGGCAAAGGCGGCGAACGGAATAGTCTGCGG
>NZ_PPSK01000030.1 GCF_002903165.1 Halopseudomonas oceani | reverse complement strand
AGATCACCGCCTTCAACCACCTGCGCGCCGACGCCCTGGACGTCGTCGAGGTTGACCACCGGGGTGCCTTCGTTGTCTTCGATCAGACCAACAGCAGAGACATCACCAGGAGCGGCCGCGACAACATCGGTGATGGACACAACCAAGTCTTCAAAAGTACCGGGGCCACCTTCGAAAACATCGTCATCGAAGGTCGGAATCGAGAGGACATAGCTGGTGTCACCAGCTGGAATAGTTACCGTACCGGTCAACACGGCACCACCGGGCAGATCACTGGCGCTGGCAGACCCCAGAGTTACCGTCCAGGTGAAGGTTACCGGTACCTCACTGGGTGCAGACAGGGAAACCAAAAAATCAAGCGTGCCACCTTCTACAGCCTGAGCACCGCCGATATCGCCTCCGGGCTCAACCGGGGTAATGCTGATCACCGGCGCGCCGTCTTCCGGCAGGAACAGATCTTCCTCGTTGGGAATCTCCAAAGGAGCGGAGGCCAGTGGCCCGGTATCCAGCCCGACGTCTGGTGTTACCCGTAGATCAAGTCGATCAAGCAGAACAAAGGAATGGCCACCCCCCTGCCCACCAGCACCCGCCGCGCCGGCAGCAGCCGGACCGGCTGCGGTGGCTTCAAGCAATTGGGTAGGGTCAACACCGGCGGCGATCGCAGCCTGAATGGCTGCGACATCGATGTCTTGTGGGGAGGCTGCACTGCCCGACCCCGTGTCGTCGGCGACCAGAAAAGAGGAGTCGCGACCCAAATCGAGCTCACGGCCATCACTGAGCTGAAGGGTGACGCTGCCCTGCTCGCCGGTAAAAACCTGTTCGCCAGCCATAACGCGATCGCCTTCGACCAGCAAGCGCTTTTCCCCGCTGGGAGTAACAACCACAACCTGACCAACAACCTGAGTAACTTTTGCGCTGGTAGCCATTTTCATGACTCCTTTCATTTCATGTGGACAACAGCCCCGGGGACACCGTCACTGGATGACACCCGAGAACCCTCGGCTTCCCTTCACCTACCCTCAACGCCGGCTCCGCTAGACTTCCCCTGACGAGACAGCCACCCTACGACGCACGAGCAATAACAACTAATTGGCGATAAAATAACAAAATAATTTATTCGTCAATTTGATGACTATGTGCAAATATACTAAACCTTCAGGGAACACGCTCTTACTGTTTTAGATGCTTTGGCAATATGAGCGCAGGACGCGACTCCAATTTGGTATCAAAACAACATCACAGAGACCACTCTCCAGTTAAAAAGCCTGACTAGACTTGAGAGCAAGCGTGAAACCTGTCGTCCACCAAAAAAACATAACCGGCACAACATCAAGGAGGATCTATGAAATCCTTAACCCCGTGGCAGTTCCTTGCGCTGCCGCTGACTCTGTCCGTGTCTCTAGCCGTTTCGGCGCAGTCGCTGCCCGAGGCCATGCAGACAGCCATCGACAACCATCCTGAGCTGCGTGCCTCTGCCAGCAGCCGACTTTCAGCGGAAGAAAACCTCAAGGGAGCACGGGCAGGATATTACCCAACGGTTGATCTGACCGGCGGCTACGGGCGTGAAGGTACCGATAGCCCCTCTACGCGCGCTGCCGGCAATCACTGGGAAAAACTGAACCGTGGTGAGGGCGCCCTTCGCCTCGGCCAGATGCTGTTCGACGGATTCGCCACCGCCAACGAGGTAGGTCGCAACGTCGCCACCGTCAACTCCCGCGCCTATCGCGTGCTGAGCACGGCGGAGCAGATCGGCCTTGCCACCGCTGACGCCTACCACCAGGTGCTGATGCGACGCGAAATGGTGCGCCTGGCTGAAGAGAACATGCGCAGCCATGAACGTGTTCACGATCAGATTCGTCTGCGCAGTGAGCGCGGCGTCGGCCGCAACGCCGACTTGGATCAGGCCGAAGCCCGACTTGCCCTGGCACGCAACAACCTCGTCACCGAGCAAGCCAATCTGGCCGACGCCGAAGCGGTCTACTACAGTGTCGTTAGCCAACCCCCGGGCGACCTGACACTACCTGCGCCGATTACCGGCATGCTTCCCGAGTCGGTTGAAGCAGCACTGCAGGACATTCCCAATAACCCCTTCATCAAGACCGCCGAAGCCGATCGCACCGCAGCCGAGCGCCAGTACGAGGCTGCAAAGTCGCCCTTCTACCCACGCTTTGACCTGGAGTTGTCGCGCAATTTCGACAACAATCTGGACGGCACTGACGGCCACTACAACGAATGGCAGGCCATGGTCCGGATGCGCTACAACCTGTTTAGCGGCGGTCGAGACAAGGCCCAAATGGAATCCAGCGCACACCAGATCAACGAAGCCATCGAGATTCGCAACAACGCCTACCGCCAGTTGAGTGAAGAACTGCGCCTGGCCTGGAATGCGATGGACAGCGCCCGCAAACAAGTTCCCATTGCTCAGCAGTATGTCGATCACACGGTTCGCGTTCGCCAGGCTTACCGCTCACAGTTCAACATTGGCGAGCGTACCCTGCTTGACCTGCTGGACAGCGAGAACGAACTGTTTACGGCCCAGCGCCGTCTGACCGAAACCCGATTTGCCGAGTATCTGGCGCAATATCGCCTGCTGGCGGTCGCCGGTGAACTGCTGCGCAGCCAGTCGGTAGTCCCGCCGGCTGAATCCATGGCTCTGAGCGATTCAGGTTCTCCGTACTCCGATTTGCCAACAGGTCAATAACATTTTGACAGCGCCTGATGTACTGACGGGGCCGAAAGGCCCCGAACAGGGGGCGAACAGCAACGCAGGGGGTGACCCTCGTAGCCGTTTCGATGATCCACTGCTCGACGCACTGCTGATCCTCTGCACCTGCTTGCAGGTGAAGACCAGTCGCGGTGTGCTTGCCGCTGGCCTGCCCTTGCAGGAGCAGCGGCTTACCCCTGAACTGCTGCCACGCGCAGCAGCCCGAGCCAACCTCCAGGGGCGTATTCTCGACCGCCCGCTGGATCAAATCGACGACATTGCGTTGCCCGCCTTGCTGTTCCTGAAGGACGGCCGCAATGTGGTACTGGAGTCCTGGCAAGGCGTAGATAAAGCCCGCCTGCTCACCAGCGAGTCGGCAGGCGGCGCCAAGTTAATTGAGCGCTCCAAACTCGCAGAGCTGTACACCGGTCGCGCGTTTTTTGCCCAACCGCGGCACCGCTATGAGATGCAGCTGGAATCGCCGTTACCGCGCACCAAGCACTGGTTCAAGGATACCCTGCGCTTATCGCGTCGCCTGTATGCCGACTCCATGGTGGCCAGCTTTTTGATCAACCTGATCGCGTTGATGACGCCGTTGTTCGTCATGAACGTCTATGATCGCGTCGTCCCCAATCAGGCCACTACCACGCTCTGGGTACTGGCAATTGGCATCTCCCTGGCGCTGCTGTTCGACCTGATATTGCGCACCCTGCGCAGCTATTTTCTGGATCTGGCCGGCAAGAAGACCGACCTTATTCTGTCAGCGACGCTATTCGAACGTATTCTCGGCATGAACCTCAAGGCGCGTCCGACGCGAGTCGGCAGCTTCGCCCAGAACATTCATGAATTCCAGAGCTTGCGCGACTTTCTGACCTCGCTCACGCTGACCAGCGTAATCGATGTCCCATTTTCGCTGCTGATTCTGCTGGTGATCGGTTTCATTGGCGGGCCTTTGGTAGCCATCCCTTTGCTGGCCTTCCCCTTAACGCTTCTGCTTGGCTGGATCATCCAAGGCCCGCTGGCTCGCTGCATCGACCAGACCCTGCATCTGGCGAGCGAACGACAGGCCATGCTGATTGAAACGCTGGGCGGTATTGATCTGCTGAAAGTGAACTGCGCCGAGAGCGAGCGACAGCGTCAATGGGAATCCACCGTTGGTGCCCTGGGCCGGCTGGAAATGAAGGCTCGTAAATTATCGACCCTGGCGGTCAACGGCACCATGTTCCTGCAGCAGCTCGCAGGCATTGGCATGATCGTCGCTGGCGTCTATCTGATTGGAGATGGCGCGATCAGCATGGGCGGACTGATTGCCTGCTACCTGCTGAACAGCCGGGCGCTGGCACCGCTGTCCCAGGTTTCCAGTCTCCTGACCCGTTACCAGCAAGCCCGGCTGACCATCGGCACCACCGACAGCATGATGAGCATGCCGCAGGAACGCCAGCCGCAGGCCATTCCCACCCAGCGCCGCCAGTTGCATGGCGCTATCGAAGCGCGGGACGTCTGTTTCACCTACCCGGAACAACAATATCCGGCACTGCAGAACCTGAACCTGCGGATCATGCCCGGCGAGCACGTCGGCATCATCGGCCGCAGCGGTTCAGGCAAAAGCACGCTGGAAAAGCTGTTGCTGAACCTCTACCAGCCCGACAGCGGGCATCTGCTGGTGGACGGCGTCGATATCCAGCAACTGGAAGTGGCAGACCTGCGCCACAACATTGGCTATGTGCCGCAGGATATCCAGCTGTTCAACGGCACCCTGCGCGACAACCTGACACTGGGTGCCCGCTATGTCGATGACGAGCGCCTGCAGCAAGTCGCCGACATGGCCGGAGTAAGTGACTTCGCACGCCTCCATCCGCTCGGTCTGAACCTGCAAGTGGGTGAGCGCGGCATGAATCTGTCGGGCGGGCAACGCCAGGCCGTCGCCGTTGCCCGCGCACTGCTGCTGGACCCGCCGTTACTGGTGCTCGACGAGCCGACCAGCGCCATGGATAACAGCAGCGAAGAGCGCCTCAAGCGCCAACTGCAACCCATTCTGAAAAATCGAACGCTGCTGCTGGTTACGCATCGAGCTTCTATGTTGTCACTGGTAAAACGCCTGATTGTGATTGACGGCGGCAAGATCGTCGCCGATGGCCCCAAGGATCAGGTACTCGAAGCCTTGCGCAAAGGACACGTCAATGTCGCACGCAGCTAAGCCTACCCTGCAGCTGAATGGCGGCGCTGTTCCCGGCAAACCCGCTGCGGCCACCGACACGCCCCTGCCGGATCTCACTCACGCCATCCTTGAGGACTCCTCGAAGTCGGCGCGACTGATGCTCTGGGCATTGGTTGCATTCCTGCTGACAGGGTTGCTTTGGGCGCACTTCGCCAAGGTCGAGGAGTTGACCCGCGGACTGGGCAAGGCCATTCCGCCCGGGAAACTGCAGCGGGTACAGAACCTCGAAGGCGGCATCGTTGCCGAAATTTTGGTCCGCGAAGGCCAAATAGTGGAAAAAGGCACGCCGCTGCTTCGTCTGGATGACACCCGCTTTGCGTCCAATGTGCAGGAAACCCGCGCAGAACAGCTGGGCAAACAGGCGGCAATGGCCCGGCTGACCGCCGAGGCCGAAGGTGGTGAACTGGTCATGCCGGAAGAGGTACTGCGTGAAGCGCCCGAGCTGGCTGAAGCGGAAGTTGCCTTGTACCAGTCCCGTCAGCGCCGACTGGCCGACGAGCTGGCAATTCTCGATGAACAGCGGCGTCAGCGTGAACAGGAACTGAACGAGCTGCGCTCGAAACAGCGTCAGTTCAGCAACAGCCTGGGCCTGCTGCGCCGTGAGATCAACATGTCCGCGCCACTGGTGAAGGACGGTGCTATCTCCGAGGTAGAAGTGCTTCGTCTGCGCCGGGCCGAAGTCGAAACCCGCGGCAACCTCGACGGCACAACTCTGGCGATACCCAGAGCAGAATCCGCGCTACGCGAGGTCGAACGCAAAGCCGAGGAAGCACAGAACCGTTTCCGCAGCGAAGCCTTCGAAGAGCTGAACCAGACTCGCATCGACCTGCAGAAGACTTCTGCCTCAGGACTGGCGCTGGAAGACCGGGTGCGTCGGACCCTGGTGACCTCCCCTGTCCACGGCATTGTCCAGCAGTTGCTGGTCAATACGATCGGCGGTGTTATCCAGCCGGGTAGCGATCTGGTCGAAATTATCCCGCTGGACGACACCCTGCTGTTCGAAGCCCGCATCCGCCCACAGGACATCGCCTTCCTCCACCCCGGGCAGGAAGCGATGATCAAGATCACAGCCTACGATTACACGATCTACGGTGGACTCAAGGGCGAGCTGGAACACATCAGCGCCGATACCGTCACCGATGAAAACGGCGACAGTTTCTACCTGATTCGCCTGCGTACGGACCAGAATCACCTGGGCACAGACGAAAAACCCTTGTTGATCATTCCCGGCATGGTTGCCAGCGTCGACATCATCACCGGCCGCAAGAGCATTCTCAGCTACCTGCTCAAGCCAGTGCTGCGCGCCAGAGCAGAAGCCTTGCGCGAACGTTGAGGAACATCAGGCTGCTGCAGCTACCCAGCGCTGCAGCAGCGCCAGCACCTCGCCAGGAACACGGAAGCCGTTACACAGCAGCGCAAGCTGGCCCTTACGTTCGGCGAACAAAATGGGCAGCTCGGCAAACCCACGATCAGCCACCCAGTTCCAGTCCTGTTCCAGTTGCTGCCGGGTTTCCGGGTGGTCAAAACGGGCAGCAAAAAGCGCCTCGTCATACCCAATGTCAGCAGCGATCTGCATCAGCACTGCGGGCTGGGTGATATCCAACCCCTGTGCGTAGAAAGCGTGCTGAACGGCCCGCGCAAATGGCCAGGCCAGACACTCATCCAGGTTACGCGCCGCAATCAGGGCGCGACTCGCCGGGCCCACATTGAAGACCAGCGAGTCGGGCAACGCATGAGGGTCGGAGAAAGGCTGCCCACTCAGTGCCGCAACCGCCTGCCAATGATCAGCCAGCGCCTGACGCGAGGCGTTGTCCAGTGGGGTATCCAGGTGGGCACGCAGGCTACCTGCCACCAGATGGACCGGTAACTCGGGGAATTCAGCACGAATGGAGTCAAGCAGCGGCGCTAATCCCCAGCACCATGAACACATCGGGTCCATCACGTAGATCAGGCGCTGCTGCATGCGGTACTCCGTATCGGTTATCAGCGGTCAACCTTGGCGTTGGGTGACGCCAGCAACGGGGACATGCCGATTGGATGCGGCCGGTTCTGCGCTTTCGCCAGCTGAATCTGGCGCTGACGCTCCTCGGCACGCTGACGCGTCTTCTCCGGCAGGCTGTCGTAACAATGGGGGCAGCTGATGCCTTCTTCATATTGCGGCGAAGCCTTGTCGTCTGCCGAGACAGGGTGGCGACAGGCGTGGCACTGATCGAATGAGCCCGGTGCCAGATCATGGCGCACGGTTACCCGGTTGTCGAACACAAAGCACTCGCCATTCCACATCGACTCTTCAGCAGGTACGTCCTCAAAGTACTTTAGGATGCCGCCCTTGAGATGGAATACCTCGCCAAAGCCCTCTTCCAGCATGTAGCTTGAGGCCTTTTCACAGCGAATGCCCCCGGTACAGAACATTGCCACCTTTTTGTGACGTTTCGGATCAAAGTGCTCGCGCACATACTCGGGAAATTCACGGAAGGTCTTGGTCTGCGGATCAATAGCACCTTCGAACGTGCCGATTGAGACTTCGTAGTCGTTGCGGGTATCGATCAGCAGTACTTCCGGATCGCTGATCAGCGCGTTCCAGTCCTTGGCCTCAACATAGGTGCCGACCTTACTGGTCGGCGAAATACCGGGCACGCCGAGGGTCACAATCTCTTTCTTCAGCTTGACCTTGGTGCGATAGAACGGCATCTCCTCGCAGTAGGACTCTTTGTAGTCCAGGTCGGCGAGTCGGGCATCGGAGCGCAGCCAGTCCAGCACGCGATCCATACCGTCACGTGGTCCGGCGACAGTGCCGTTGATACCTTCAAGCGCCAGCAGCAAGGTACCTTTGACGCCGTTGGCGACCATGGTGTCGAGCAGCGGCTGACGGAGAGCTTCGTAGTCGTCCAGCTGGACGAACTTGTAGAGTGCCACAACAACAATTGCAGACATGCTTACCTCAGTGTTCAGTGGGCGCCCGCGTAAAGGGCGTACTTTTTGAAGGGCCGCATTCTAGCAAAGCCGCTGACGACAACAAACCGCCGGCGGGCGGACGGGTGAACGAAGCGGCAACGGCCCCTAGTCGGCCTTGCTGCCACCCAGGCAATTTGGCGAAGCCGGTGCCTGCTGTCGTTGCTGCCACTCCGCCGGGGTATAGGTGTGCAAGGCCAGCGCGTGAATTTTCTGCATCAGCCCACCAAGAGTGGCGTAGACCACTTGGTGACGCTTAACCGAATTGAGGCCAGCAAAGCGCTCGCTGACCACCACCGCCTTGAAATGGGACTCCGAGCCGGGCGGCACACTGTGCATGTGGCTCTCGTTGACCAGTTCCAGATGAGTTGGGTTGAGTGCCTGCAGTGCCTGTTCAAGTGCTTGCTGGACGACGGCCATGGTCACCTCCTGAAAAACGGGACGCTATTGTAGCGCAACAAGCCGATCAGGAACCGGCCGGCGGTGGCGTCAGCGCCAGCCTGCGCAAGCGCCGCTGCCGCAGGTTGTTGATCAAACTCGGTGCCAGCGCAATCAGGGCAGAACCGGACACCACCATCAGCGCACCGAGATAAGCCAGGCTGTTGAGGATTTCCGGCTCAATCACACCCG
This sequence comes from Halopseudomonas oceani, assembly GCF_002903165.1. Classification (GTDB taxonomy): domain Bacteria; phylum Pseudomonadota; class Gammaproteobacteria; order Pseudomonadales; family Pseudomonadaceae; genus Halopseudomonas; species Halopseudomonas oceani. Next base: position 16,680 of record NZ_PPSK01000030.1, on the reverse strand, counting down.
GCCAGAGCATCGCTCCGAGGGCCACCAGCGAGAAGGTAAACAAGGGCGTAGTGGTCACCGTTGCGCTCACCCGCGACGCCTCCCAGTGGGCAAGTGCCTCAGCGAACGCGCCATATGCCACCAGGGTATTGAGACAACACCCCAACAGCAGCCAACCTTGCACCGGGCTCAAGGAGAGCAGCTGAGAAGGTGTCGTCAGCGGCCATATCAACACAGCACAGGACAGATAGATCACCATCATCACCGACACCGACGACCAGACCGTCAGCAACTGCTTCTGCGCCAGACCATACAGCGCCCAGCTGAAAGCTGAAGCAATCGCAATCAGGATCCCCACGGTGTAGCCACTCATCTGTGTCATCAACTCTACCAGACGCTGATTGAAGAACAGAGCAAACCCCGGCAGCAACACCGCCAGCCCCAGTAACTGGCCAAGACCAAAGCGTTCGCGGAATAACAGCATGCTGCCCAGCATCAGCATCACGGGTGCGGTCTGAATAATCAGTTGCATGGTGCCGGCAGACAGCCGATTGAGCGCCATCATGTAAAGCACATAGTTGAACGCAAGCCCCAGTACCGCGACCACCAGCAAGCCCCGGTTACGCGACGACAGACTGCGAATCGATGGCAGTCGACGCTTAGCAGCCAGCCAGGCGAACAACACCAGACCGGCACTCAGCAGTCGGTACCACGTCACGGTATAAGGATCCATGACATTGAGGACTTCCTTCAGCATGATCGGCAGCACGCCCCAGAGCAGGGTGGTAGTCAACGCCAACAGGAATCCGTAAAGCCAGCGGCCGGACGACACATGCATGAAGCACACTCGGAAAGCATAAGGAGAGAGTTTTATTTTAGGAAACCACCCGAATTCGAAACAGAGACAGTTGCAGCCAGCTTCAGCAGCAAACTGTACCGGTCACGGCTCCACTGATGCTTTACTGTCATCGGTGACTCGATGCCACTGCCGCCCCTGCTCATCCGGCGCAACCTGATAGCGCGCCCAGCGAACAAACTCGCTGACTCGGCAGATACCGTTGCCGCCCTCGCCGGCACCCTTGATGATTCGATACCGCACGCGCCCGGCCCGGCCCGGCCGACTGACAACTTGAAGGACTTCACGCACCGACCAGTTACGCCCTGGCAGGCCATTGCTGTAATAACCACCGGCAACCAGGTCACCGGCACTGACCCCCTTGCTCTGCGCATTGGTATTGGCCAGCTCGACCAGCCTCAACAGGTCGTTGAAGTCGATATCCATATAGGCGTTCATCTGCTTCAGCGCGTGCTCGAAATCCTCCGGGGCAATGCCCGGCGCACGGCCGACCGGGTGACGAGTCAATGGCAACGGATAGCGACGACTGGTAAAAAGGCTGTTGAAGAGCACGGCAAACAGCACTATGACGAGCACATCCAGCAGAATCGGGTAGAGCACGAAGTTGTATCCTGCCTCGGCAATCTGCGGCCCACCCAGCACCACGATCATTGCCGTTGCACTGCCCGGCGGATGCAGACAACGGGCGTACATCATGATGATGACGCTGCCGCCTACCGCCAGCGCTGCGAGCCAGAAACCGGCCGGCAACCACTGAATACACGCCACCCCAAAGGCCGCCGACAGGACATGTCCGCCAATCACTGACCAGGGTTGCGACAGCGTACCGTGGGGCATGGCAAACACCAGCACCGCACTAGCCCCCATCGAGCCGGTCACCCAGAGGGCGCCCTCTGCCGCCATTACCAGATGGGTTACCCAATACAGCAGAATCAACGCCAGCGTCGTACCCAGCGCTGAAATCAGTTTTTCCTGATGGGTGGTACTGTCCGGACGCCAACCGAGAAACCTGAGCCCCCGGCGCAACCACCGCACGCGAATCACCTGTTTATATCCCCCGTCCATACGCGTCTGCCAGATGAATGATAGCGCGTTACGCCCGCGAACGAACTGCTATGCTGAAATCGACCTGAACCACTGGAGATGGCGATGAATGAACTGGCCGACCGAGCACTGGAGTCCGGGCACCAGACCAGTGTACTGGTAGAGGAGCAGATCCAGGACTTACTGACGACCTTGCCTGACTGGGAGCTGAACTGCGTTGAGGGCATACACCGGATAGAGCGGGTCTACTCGTTTGACGACTTCGTCACCGCGCTGGCATTCAGCAACCGGGTCGCCGCCCTGGCCGAGGAGCACGACCACCACCCCGCCCTACTGCTGGAATGGGGGCGCGTCACAGCCAGCTGGTGGACGCATTCTCTCGGCGGAGTCCACCTCAACGACCTGATAATGGCCGCCAGGACCGAGCGTCTTTACCAAAACCCACCCCACAGCTGATTGTGATTGGCGACATCACTGATTCCATTAGTAGCCAATTTGTCTAACCAGATCACACTACGACTCTGAAGGCAGTATCATCCCGTGCTATAACAAAAACAGGCGGGTGATACCCCATCGCTACAGCGGTCTACCGCCACGGCCTCTCGTCCGACCAGACCATGCGCCGCACGGTGCCCACAAGGCACCCTTATACATAAAAATAAGAAGGCCTATGCCATGAAATCGTTACTCAAACCCAAATGGTCCACCGTTGCGCTGGTGGTTTTGGCTACCTGGCTGCTGCTGATTCTGCCCAATATGGGGTAACACCAGCCAGCACTGTACAATGCCCGGGAATCTTCAGTACCCGGAGCCCGCGTGAGCGCACCTACAATTGAATCCGCCGACCTGGTCTGGATGGATGGCGATCAACCCTTCTCCAGTCGCTTTGACGACGTCTACTTTTCCCGCGAAAGTGGCCTGGATGAAACCCGACACGTCTTCCTGACCCACAACCGACTCGAACAGCGCTGGACAGCACTGTCCGCTGGCGAGCACTTCTGCATTGCAGAAACCGGCTTCGGTACCGGGCTTAACTTCCTCGCCGCCTGGCAGTTGTGGCAGGCCTGCGCTCCTGTCGACACCTTCCTGCACTTTGTCAGCACCGAAAAATACCCCCTTTCTCGCACGGACCTGCAGCGCGCACTGGCGATCTGGCCAGAGCTAGGCCCATTCAGTGCGGAGTTGCTCTCGCAATACCAGGATCTGACACCCGGCTGGCAGCACTTCTCTTTCGCTGGCGGCCGGGTCACCCTGACGCTACTGATAGGTGATCTGTTCGACACCCTGCCGCAGCTGGATGCAGCGGTTGATGCCTGGTTTCTCGATGGCTTCGCCCCAGCGCGCAACCCGGATATGTGGCAGCCGGCGCTGTATCAGCGCATGGCTGAGCTTTCGCGGCCAGGAGCCACCGTTGCCACCTTTACCAGCGTCGGAGACGTGCGCCGCGGGTTGATTGCCGCCGGCTTTGCAATGCAGAAGGTAAAAGGCTTCGGGCGCAAACGCGAGATGCTCTGCGGGCAACTGGAGCAGGCGCCCGCCTCCCGCTGGCAGGCCCCATGGTACGCCCGCCCAAACACGACCACCGAGCGCAGCGCCATTGTTGTCGGAGCAGGTCTGGCTGGCTGCAGCACGGCTCATTCGCTGGCTCGTCGCGGCTGGCAGGTTACGGTTCTGGAGCGCTTGCCCGAGATCGCCGGGGCCGCCTCCGGCAACCCGCAGGGCATCCTGTATTGCAAGCTGTCGCCTCACCACCCTCCGCTGTCCCGGTTCATCCAAAGCAGCTACCAGTACAGCCTGCGGCTGCTGCAACGGGAACTTGAACCGGGCGAAGGCCGCTGGCAGGCCTGTGGCGTGCTGCAACTTGGCAGTGACGAGAAGGAACTGCGCCGCCAGCAGGGACTGGCTGATCAAGGCTATCCGCACAGCTTCCTGTACGCGGTTAACGCTGCAGAGGCCAGCGCCCTGGCCGGCGTTAAGGTCGAGCGATCCGGATTGTTCTTCCCCGGTGGAGGCTGGGTAAGCCCGCCTGCGCTGTGCCGTCGCCTGCTTGAACACCCCAATATCCAGGTCCGCACTACAACCACGATTGTCGAACTGCGCCGGGACGACGACCAGTGGCAGCTGCTGGACGAAAACGGCAACCAGCTCGCCACCAGTGGTACCGTTATTATCTGCGGCGCCCATGAAACAGCTCGGTTTGCGCAAACCAGGCACCTCGCGCTGAAACCCATCCGCGGCCAGATTACCCACTTGCCAGCCGACAACGACAGCAGCCGACTGAAGACGGTTCTCTGCGCCGATGGCTATGTCTCTCCCGCCAGGCAGGGCCAGCACCATCTAGGAGCCAGTTTCCGGTTCGATCGACTTGACCTTGTGCCAAGCGACGAGGAAAACCAGCACAACCTGGAGCTATTGCTGGGACTGTCTCCTGAGCTGCACCAGCATTTCAGCAGCACGCCGCCGCTGGGAGCCCGGGTCGGCTTGCGCTGCACCGCCCCCGACTACCTGCCGCTACTGGGACCGGTGCTCAAACCGGACAGTTTTTTGCAGCAATACGCAGTACTCGGCAAGGACGCCTCGCAGCAACCAGACGAGCAAGCCCCCTGGCAGCCCGGCCTGTATGTAAACACCGCGCACGGCTCGCGAGGCATGATCAGCGCGCCATTAAGCGGTGAGTTGCTCGCGGCCTGGCTAAATAACGAGCCACTGCCTCTGCCCCGAGACCTCAGCGAAGCGGTCCACCCCTCACGATTCCTGCTGCGTCAGTTGGTGCGCGGGAAGCAAACCAGCCGTCATAAACCAGGACCCGCTGGGCAGCGACAATAAAAGCCTTGTGCTAGCATTCTGATAGACCTGACCATAACAACAATAGATTACGACTGAGGTCGTCGAGCCGAGTGCCCCTGTATGCGTTTCTGCCACGTTTTCATGCTGTGCTGGCTCGTGCTGGGGTTTGCAACCGGGACGCTGGCCAACACCGAACCATCCCACAACCAGCAGGCTGTCGGGGTTGACATCAGCGAGTCGCGCGAGCGCCTCAGTCTGGGTCCGAACCTGCTGATTCTGGAAGACCCGCAAGGCAGCCTGACGCTCCAGCAACTGTTGCGCAGCCACAGCCTGTATCCCTGGCGCGCGATCACCGGCGAACATGTCAACGAAGGCAAAGACCATTCGGTCTGGTGGGTTCAATTTGCGCTGACCAACAACCGACAAACACCCATCGAGGGCGTCATCGAAATTGACTACGCACTCCTCGATAACCTGACCCTGTATCAGATACAGCCGGACGGCCCGCCACTGGTCCAACAGGGTGGTGATCATCTGCCCCAGAACGAGCGCGCCGTCGCAGTGCGCAACCACTGGTTCCCGGTATCACTGCCACCAGGAACCAGCCGTTTTTACCTGCGCGTAGATACCACCAGCACCGTATTTCTGCCGATTTACTTCGCTGACTGGGCAACCAGCAGTGCCCAGCTTGAAAGCAGCATGCTGGCGGCTGGACTGTTCTACGGCATTCTGTTGGGGCTGTTTGCCTATAACCTGTTCTTGCAGATATCCCTGCGCGAGGCAACCTACGCCTGGTACCTGACCCACATCCTCAATATTATGCTGTTCATGGCCTGTTTCGATGGCCTGCTTTGGAAATGGGTCACGATCAGCATTCCTATCCAGACCCTGTGCATCTACACCCTGATGTTTCTGCACTGTGCCGTATCAACCCAATTCAGCCGACACTATCTGCACACCCGCGAGCAGTTTCCGCGGCTGGACAGAGTGCTGCGCTGCAAGATTGTCATTGTGCTCGCCGCCATGGCGATCATCCCGCTGTTCAGCATTGACCTGTACAACAACATGGCCAGCCTGTTTGTGCTGGTCAGCTCGATGATCTTGCTGGGAACCGGTATTTACGTCTGGCGCAAAGGCTTTCGCTACGGCTCCTACTACACCCTTGCCTGGGGCTTTCTGCTCTGTGCTCTAATCGTCTCCACCGCCGGCTCGCTGGGCTTTGAGCTGCTCGGTGCCAGCTACGGCACGCACTGGGTCAAGTTCGGCATGTGCGCGGAAATGATCATCCTCTCGCTGGGCCTGGCCGACCGTATCAATGCCTTGAAGGAAGCCCGCTATAAAGCCGACGAGGCTGCTCGCCAGGCGCGTCTTGAGACCTTGGCACAGAGCCGCTTTCTGGCCCGCATGAGCCATGAGATTCGCACCCCGATGAACGGGGTCCTTGGCATGCTTCAGTTACTGCAGGATACCCGGCTGGATAACCAGCAACGCTTCTACATCGACACAATCAGCAAGTCAGGCCACACCCTGCTCACCGTCATCAATGACATCCTTGACTTCGCTCGCCTGGAGTCCGGGCGGGTCAAACTGGAAACAATCGCCTTTGATCCTGAGGAACTGGTGTCCGAAACAGCCAGCCTGTTCACCGCTCAGACGCTGGAAAAGCACCTTGGTCTGTACTGCACCATCTCCCCAGACCTGCCTGAACACCTGATCGGTGACCCCACCCGGCTGAAGCAGGTGCTGATGAACCTGCTCAGCAATGCATTCAAGTTCACCGCAAAGGGGCACGTCAGCGTGTTCGTAACAGGAGTGCCTCGCAATCAGGCACGAGACAGCTGGGATATTCGATTTGAGGTGAGGGACACGGGCATCGGTATCGCCCGGGACGCCCAGACCAGCCTGTTTGACTCCTTTACCCAGGCCGACAGCAGTACAACCCGGCGCTACGGCGGCACCGGCTTAGGGCTGGCAATCAGCCAGGAGCTGGTGCGCTTGATGGGGGGCTCTATCAGTCTGGACAGTGATGCGGAAAAAGGCACCTGCATGTATTTCTCGGTGCCGCTGGGCAGTTCAAGCAGCGCCCTGCCAAGCGCCCAGTCCAAACGGGCCCTGGTGATCACCAGGCAAACCGAGGCGCGCCAGCACTACCAGTCACAGCTTGAGCGACTCGGGTTCAGCGTTCAGCACAGCGACGCCAGCTCTACCGAGGCGCCGACCCAGCCGGCAGACTTGGTCATGCTCGACACCCAGGACATCCCCACCGACCGCCTCCAGCAGTTACTGCATCAGTGCGCACAGGAAGCAATCCCGGTGCTGCTGTTGCGCAACGCCGACGATAGTCGCCAGTTGGTCTGGCAAGGGCAGGTAGTGGAGCAGAGTCTTCCGCTGCTACCGAGTCAGTTGCGCAAGACGCTGATACGCTTGAACAATAGCGCCGAGCAACACACTCCGCCAGCAGCGCAACCCAGCAAGGAACAACGACGTGGGCGCGGTCACCTGCTGGTAGCAGAAGACAATCAGGTCAACCAACTGGTGGTCAAGACCCTGCTGGAGAAAGCGGGATACAGCGTCGAAATCACCGAAAACGGCCAAGAGGCACTAAGCAGCTACCGCGACGATCCCGATCACTACGACCTGATATTGATGGATTGCGAAATGCCTGAGATGGATGGTTTTGAAGCAACTCGACGCATCCGTGCCCACGAGCAGCGAGAACACCTGCCACGCACGCCGATCGTTGCCCTGACCGCGCATGTGCTCGACACCCACCGCCTAGAAGGCATGGCTGCCGGCATGGACGACTACCTATCCAAACCAGTAGACAGCGAACAACTGTATGCCAGTCTGCAGCGGCTAATCAGGAGCCGAGCAACCCACTGAGCCCCTCAACCAGCAGCTTGCCACCAGTCAGCAACAAAAACACATAGCACAGACGGTAGATCAGTTGCTCGTTGCTACGCTGCAGCATCCAGAACCCGAGCCGGACCCCAATCGGAGCCAGCGGCATCAATACCAGCGAGGTCAGCAAGTTCTCGCTGGAAAACTGCCCCAGGTAGACATAGGCAGGCACCTTTGCCCAGTTGACCAGGGTAAAGAACACCGCCAACGTCCCCATCAGCAGGGTTTTCTCCAGCCGCTGAGGCAGCATGTAGACGTTAATCGGTGGACCTCCGGCATGAATACCAAAACTGGTAAAACCGGAAAGCAGCCCCCAAAACCGCCCTCGCCAGACACCAGCGGGACGCGCCTCTGACTGTCCCCGCCGAAACCAGGCGTTGAGTACAAAAAGCACGGCAATAGTACCGATAAGCAGCCGAATATGCTCCTCGTTGAGAACCCGGAACGACAGTGCGCCCAAGGCAACGCCGACCATTGCCGCCGGCAATATAATGCGCAGATTGGTCTTGTCCCAGCGCCCGCGGAACGTGCGTATTGCGACCAGATCCATAGCACAGAGAATCGGTAGCAGAATACCGGCCGCCTGCTGTGGAGAAACCACCATTGCCATCAACGGCACCGACAGGATTGCGATATTGCCGCCAAAGCCGCCCTTGGCGATGCCGTAGAGCAGCACCGCCGGAACAGCACAGAGATAGAACAGCGGATCGTCAATCATTATCCAGTTGATACCCTCGTAAAGGGCGCGAGTGTACCATTGCCCCACCTGTCAGCAGAGAAACCAGCGTATGTTGATTCCCTACGAGTTGTTGGAACCAGAAACCCTTGACGCCCTGCTCGAAGATTTTGTGACCCGGGACGGAACCGATAACGGCGACGACAGCAGCCTGCAGCAGCGGGTTGCCCAGGTACGTCGACTGCTGGAACGCAAGGACATCCTGATCGTTTTTCACCCGGATACCGGCGACACCAGCCTGGCCCACCGCCACAGTGTGCCAGCCGAGCTGCTGCAAGCCTTTCTTGCCGATCAGTCCTGAACCAGCCAAACGCCCGCTCGCAGGGCTCCCCAGCCCTGCCAGGCCTGTGACATATCAGCGCATAGCGGCTTGGTACGCAAAGCAGTCAAAACGGCCTTGAGCCAAATCATTCCGCGCATTCCAGCCCGGTTCCGCGCCGCTAATGAGCCTACCCCCCACGCGTGCAAGCGCTTGGAGCTTGGCCCGCGAGCGGCTACCATAGGCGTTTTCTCCTGCAGGTTTGCGAGGTAGTGATGAAACAATATGTAGCCTTGGCCCTGACCGGCCTGCTCGGCTTGGGCAGTTTCTCTGCGCAAGCCTGTACCCCGGAAGAATCCATTGCCAAGGGTGAGTTACTGGCACAACTGATCTATGACCGTACCAAGGATCAACCGGGCAAAGCCGATGAGCTGAACGCTCGCCTGAAGGCGCTGCAGGAACAGGATCCTGCTAATGGCCGCTACGATTCCTGCCAGGGCTACCAGCGCATTATCGACGAGCTGGAAGGCCGCGTGACAACCGATACTCCCGCCGAAAACAATCAGTAAATTCGATATAAAAAACGCATTTTTTGCGTTATAAAATCGATTTTTACCGCCATACAATGGCGCATAGCCTCAACCAAGGAGATGCGCCATGAGCCAATACCGTGACCTGACCGAAGTTGTCGTCGGCCAACCTGCCTCCGATGGTGCAGGCGTGCGCCTGACCCGCGTCTTCGGCGGACGCGATGCCGCGCGCTTTGATCCATTCCTGATGCTGGACGAGTTCGACTCCGACAGCGCCGAAGATTACATCGGCGGTTTTCCTTCGCACCCGCACCGAGGCTTTGAAACAGTCACCTACATGCTGGAAGGCCGTATGCTGCACGAAGACCACTTGGGTAATCAGGGCCTGCTCGGCCCCGGTGATGTCCAATGGATGACAGCAGGCCGCGGCATCATTCACTCTGAAATGCCGCAACAGGACCACGGCACCATGCGCGGCTTTCAGCTCTGGCTGAATCTGCCCGCTGCCGACAAGATGCAGCCTGCGCACTACCGCGACCTGCCTGCTACGGCAATGCCTGAGTGTGAACTCAGCGGTGGCGGCCAGCTCAAGCTGATCGCTGGCCGGCTGGAGCACCAAGGTCAGTCATTGACAGGTCCGATTACCGGCGGCGCCACCGAGCCGCTGTATATCGATCTGCAACTGCCCGAAAACACACGCGTGACGCTGCCCGTGCCCGCAACCCATCGAGTGCTCAGTTATGTTTACGAAGGCAACGTGACAGTGCATGGCGCCGCACGCGCAGCAAACCTGCGAAAGGGACAGCTCGGACGATACGGCGAAGGAGACAGCGTACGTTTAGAGGCAGGGCAGGCAGGGGCACGCCTGCTGCTGCTGGCAGGCCGCCCTATCGGCGAACCGATTGTTCAGTACGGACCATTCGTGATGAACACCGAAGCCGAAATTCACCAGGCAATCAAAGATTATCAGCTCGGCCAGTTGACTGCCTGAGACGCCAGAGCACCGGGCTCAGAGAATCTGGGTTCGGCCTGCCAAGGCATGAGCCAGGGTACCGCCGTCTATGTATTCCAACTCACCACCCAGAGGAACACCGTGGGCGATCCGTGACACTCGGATTCCGCGCGGGCGCAGCAGTTCAGCGATGTAATGGGCTGTCGCTTCGCCTTCCACGGTCGGGTTGGTCGCCAGAATGACTTCGTCCACCGGCCGTCCCTCCAGACAGTCAAGCAACGCCGGCACGCCGATTTCATCAGGGCCCATGCCGTCGATCGGCGACAGGTGCCCCTTGAGCACAAAGTAGCGACCATTGAAGCCACCGGCCTGCTCGACCGCCCAGACGTCAGCCGGACTCTGCAACACGCAGACCAACCGATCATCCCGGCGAGGATCGCTACATAGCGAGCAAATCTCAGTCTCGCTCAACGTACGGCAGCGTTGGCAGTAGCCAACGCCGTCAACCGCCGCCTGCAGGGCATGCGCCAGATGCGCGGCAGCGGCGCGATCACGCTCAAGCAGATGCAATGCCATACGTTGCGCGGTTTTCGGCCCAACGCCCGGCAGGCCGCGCAAGGCGTCGACCATCTGACGAATCAGCGGACTGAAGCTCATCGATCAGAACGGCATCTTGAAGCCATCAGGCAAGTTCATGCCCGAGGTGAGGCCAGACATCTTGTCCTTGTTTGCCTGCTCCAGCTTGCGCACAGCGTCGTTCACCGCGGCTGCAATCAGGTCTTCCAGCACTTCCTTGTCTTCCTGCATCAGGCTGTCATCAAGGTTGACTCGACGCACATCATGACGCCCGGTCATCACAACGGACACCAAGCCCGCACCGGACTGTCCAGTAACTTCCATATTGGCCAGCTCTTCCTGCATCTTGGCCATCTTTTCCTGCATCTGCTGGGCCTGCTTCATCAGGCCTGCCATGCCACCTTTCATCATGACGCTATCCTCCAGTTTCAGCTCGCGGGTTCGTCAATTGGGCGAATAGTATCCGCACAAATTTCCGCGGAAAACTCCGCGCACAATCGTTGGACCATCGGGTCGCTTTGAATACTCAGCTCAGCCGCCTTTTGGCGCGCGGCCTTGCGGCGCGCGGCTGCCACTGCCGGCGTCTCCTGGGTGGGCGCGTTGACCTCAACCACCAGTTCCACCGTAGCCTGCGTCGCGCCGGCAATTGCCTGCTCCAGGCGCTTGCGATGGTTTTCGTTATAGAGCGCACTATGGCCGGGGTCCAGATGCAGCGTCCAGCGTCCAGCATCCCGAGCGATCAGCTGGCAGTGTGCCGCGATACTCTGGGTCAAACCACTCAACCCCAGGCGTTCAAACAACCCAAGCCACTCCGCAGCCAAACCCGTAGCCGGCGGCAGATCACTCAGGTTGTCACTGTCGTCTTCCGCGGGCGACGCAACGGCTTCCGGCTGCCAATCCGCGATGTACTGGCTGACATCGAGCTCTTCATCGTCTTCCTGATCAATACCGCTGTCATCCGGCGGAGGCCCATCCAGCCAGTCTGCCGGCGGCTCATCCTGCGGTGGACGATAGGGCGTCTTCGGACTCAATGGATGAGTGACCGAGCCTGGCGCAGCATCGGGTCCAGCCGCTATCGCAGACGGCTCGACGCTCGCGGGGTCAGCAGCAGACGTATCAGTAGCGGCAACCTCCACCTCGCTCCGCTCCGCAGCCGGTTCGACCACAGGTCCTTTCGGCGCGCTGACCGACGCCGAAGAGTCTGCCTGCTCCGCTGCAGGTGCAGGTGCAGGTGCAGGTGCAGGTGCAGGTGCAGCAGGTTGCGCATCAGCAGCAGGAGCGGCAACCGGCTCAGCGGTTGGCGCCTTGGTGTGTGCGGGCTCAGTGCTGGCTGAACTGGGCCCTGTCGACTTTTCCGGCTCTGGCGGCGCTGCCCCACTCGGTGGTGCCGCCGGAGTCACTGTGATGCCACTGGAAGCGGCATCACCGAGAGTGCCAGGGCGAAACGCCAACATCCGCAGCAACGCCATCTCGAATCCGCCGCGCGGCTCTGGCGCCAACGGCAGGTCTCGTCGCCCATGCAGTGCCAATTGGTAGAACAGCTGCACATCCTCGGCACTGACCTTGCCGGCCAGCTCCAGCACTCGCTGCTGATCACCAAGGCTATTATCCGTTGCTTCAGGCACGACCTGAGCCATTGCCAGGCGCTGCAAGGTTGAAATCAATTCCGCAAGCACACCCGCAAAGTCGACGCCCTGCTCTGCCAACTGCGCCGCAGCGGCCATCAGGGCCCGCGCATCACCAGCGATCAGCGCTTCCAGCACGCCAAATACCTGACCGTGGTCGATCGTGCCAAGCATGCTGCGTACCTGCTCAACCCGCAGCTGACCGTTGCCAAAGGCAATGGCCTGATCGGTCAGACTAAGCGCATCCCGCATCGAACCATCAGCGGCGCGACCAAGCAGCCAGAGGGACTCTTCATCGAAACCGATCTGCTCCTCGCCCAGAACGTGGCGCAGGTGCTCAACCACCTTCTCCGGCGGCATGTTCTTCAACGAGAATTGCAGACAGCGCGAGAGGATAGTGACCGGCAGTTTCTGCGGATCTGTTGTCGCCAACAGGAACTTGACGTGTTCTGGCGGCTCCTCCAGCGTCTTCAACAGCGCATTGAAACTGTGACTGGAGAGCATGTGCACTTCGTCAATCAGGTAGACCTTGAACCGTCCACGGGACGGCGCGTACTGCACGTTCTCGAGCAGTTCACGGGTATCCTCGACCTTCGTTCGGCTGGCAGCATCGACCTCGATAAGATCGACAAAGCGCCCCTGGTCAATCTCCTGGCATGCGGAGCACTGACCACAAGGTTCGGAGCTGATGCCGGTCTCACAGTTCAGGCACTTGGCGAGAATTCGGGCAATGGTGGTTTTACCAACACCGCGAGTGCCGGTGAACAGATAGGCATGATGCAGGCGGTTGTTATCCAGCGCATTGATCATTGCCTGCAGCACGTGGGTCTGACCGACCATCTCACGAAACAGGCGGGGACGCCATTTGCGGGCTAGTACCTGATAACTCATTGGCTCTGTTCGTTTCCGTTGATCGAATGCAAGCGGGTAATGTACCCAAGCAAAGACTACAATGCGAGTGAAAGACGCCATTTCCCGCCCCGCAGGCGGCAGTTGGTGACAGTCCGCAGGACTGGGGCGAAGGCATGCCCGCTAACCCTGTTCGCAGTTGCGAAACAGTTTCCAGCATGCCAGAGGAAGTTCCTGCACTATGCCAGCTCTGAAAAACCTCACCATAAAACTACGGCTTACCATCCTGACCGCGTTTGCCCTGCTGCTGCTGGTCATCCTGAGCGTCATCTCAGTCAGTGCGATCAACAAAGCCGCGCAGTCACTGGATACGGTCTACCATGACCGCCTAATCCCGACCGGCCAGCTCGGACGCATTCAGCAAGAACTGCAAAATGTCCGAGCCGAACTGCTGCTATCCTTTCAGCACGACCCCAGCCAGCCGATGAGCAACAGCCACGACCATCCTGTCAACCAACACCTTGAGGAAGTCAACGGCTCACTCAAGCGCGTCGACACCGACTGGAAGGCCTACCTGTCGACATATCTTACTCCGGATGAAAAACAACTTGCGGACAAGGCCAGTCAGCAGTTGAGCACGCTACTGAATCAGGGCGTCAACCCGACACTAACCGCCCTGCAGCGTCAGGATTACGCCAACGCAAACCGCACCTTGCTAACATCGCTGCAGCCTGCAGCCAGCGCACTGGACGGTACACTGGAGCGCATGCTCGCCCTGCAGGTCGGTATTGCCGAGCAGGAGTATCAAAAGGCAGAGCAGAGCTACCATCACACCCTGATGATCGACATCGCTACCACACTGGTAGCACTGGCAGTATTGACGCTGCTCTCCTGGAGCATCATTCACGGCATCAGCGCCGCCGTTACCAAACTGGAACAAGCCAGCACCAGGCTTGCCGACGGCGACCTGTCGGCCCGTACCCACGATCGTAGCAGCGATGAACTGGGCCGCATCAGCAACGCATTCGACCGCATGGCTGAGCGCTTTCAACAGACCATCAACCAAGTCGCCGGCTCCAGCAGCCAACTGGCCGCTGCGGCCGAAGAAACCTCCGCCATCAGTGTGCAAACCGGTACTGGGGTGCGTCAGCAGCAGCACGAGATCGAGCAGGTCGCAACGGCAATGCACGAGATGACTACCACCGTGCAGGACGTTGCGCGCAATGCCTCGTCCGCAGCCGAATCCTCACGCCAGGCCGAGCAGGAAGCGCAACAGGGGCGGCAGCTGGCGACACGCACCATCGACGCCATCCAGTCACTGGCCGAAGAAGTTGAGCGCGCCGCTCAGGTGATTCAGCGACTGGAGCAGGAAAGTGACAGCATCAGCTCCGTGCTGACCGTGATTCAGGGAATTGCCGAACAGACCAACCTGCTGGCGCTGAATGCCGCCATCGAAGCCGCACGAGCCGGCGAACAAGGCAGAGGCTTCGCCGTCGTGGCCGACGAAGTCCGGGCGCTGGCTTCACGCACCCAGCAGTCCACCTCGGAAATTCAGAACATGATAACCCGCCTGCAAGACGGGACTGGAGAAGCCGTCAGCGTCATGCAGGTCAGCAGAGAGAAGGCACGGCAAGGTGTTGACGCCGTCGGCCTGGCCGGTGACCGCCTGCTGGCGATTACCGACGCAGTAACCCACATCAGCGACATCAACGCCCAGATTGCATCAGCAGCCGAAGAGCAGTCCTCTGTCGCGGAGGAAATCAACCGCAACATTACCAACGTCAGCGATATTGGCCGCCAGACCAGCACCGCATCGGAACAGAGCGCCGTTACCAGCCAGGAACTCGCGCGTCTGGCCGCTGATCTGCAGGAACTGATCAGTCACTTCAAGGTTTGACCTGTACCTGCGGTGTCGGCCTCATTGCAGGCAGGCACCGCACTCCCCTTACCCACCATTACCTGCCAGCCAGCGACACGAACAACGGGCCGCCACCAGAGGTGCGTGCGCAGCGGCGCCAGGCACACCAATTTAAACTCCGCAAACAACACACGCGCAAAAAATCACCGCCGCGGCTAAAGGCAGAGCAGTATGCAAGGAAGAGAAGAGAAGAGAAGAGAAGAGAAGAGAAGAGAAGAGAAGAGAAGAGAAGAGAAGAGAAGAGAATATTGAGGGAGAGAGATTTGGAGGCAACCCCACCAGCCACACCCCGGCACACGATATGACCGCTGCGGCTGCTCCCTTCCGGGCCTGACCGGGTGGGAGGAAATCCTTGATTTAGAGCCTTCTGCCACTTCAGGCAGGAACGAAAACAGATTATCAGTTCACGATAGAAAGACTACCAACAGACGATTACTTGTACCACTCTTTGTACCACCTCTTGTGCCACCAACGCGGCTAGCAAAACTCAGCAACAGACTATAGACTCAGCCTCGAATAATGTTTGCTGGGAGCCTTATTCATGCCAGAGGCCTTGACCTCAAACGGCATAACACACACCTCTCCGAGATTTGAAAAACATCTCTTCCCCCACCAGCATAAAAATCGCTTCGCTTCCGAGATTACTTTCCGACTTGATGCAACTTATTCGGAAACGTATCCACTTTGTGCAGACACCTCTGCAACTGAAAGTCGTCTCCGACTGCTTCTGAACAGACTTCCCTTCCAATGGTCCCCCGACCAGGCGTGCGCGTGGGCGAGTCTTAAGCAGTTCCTGAGAGTAGCGGAGCTTACCCCCAAAAGCCGGAGGCAAAAGCTGTGACAAAGAAAGCCAATAAAACCCTGCAAGAAGTCTTTGACGAGTACATCGCTTTACGTCGTCCGAAGCTGTCGACAGCAGCAGACTATCAAGCGGTGCTCAATCGCTACGCCAAGGACTGGCTGCCGAAGCCATGGTCAGCACTGACTTCGGACGTCTTTGAAAAGCGCTTCGCTGAAGTCAGTTTGAAGTCACCCGCACAAGCGAACTATTTCGTACGCGTGATGGGCGCTATTTGGAAGTTCGCCACAATCAAATACGAAGTGAACAAGAGGAATCCGACAGATCGAATAAAGGCTCTCGGAGCACTGAACAAAATCAAGCCGAGGGACAACATAATCCACGACATAATCCAGCCAAAGTGGTGGTCCGCTGTCCAAAAACTGGACAACCAACACCTGACTGCAGCGCTGATATTTCTGGCCCTCACAGGCTGCCGCAAAAGCGAGGCCCTAAAGCTGCACTGCTCGGATATAGACTGGCAGGCACGTGTCGTCACTTTTAGTGAGACCAAGAATGGAACGATTCACAGACTTCCTCTCCCAGACCGACTGCATTCATTTCTCTATCAGCACTGCAAAGGCAGAAGCGGGCCAGTCTTCGCGGTATCTGACCGGAGCATTAACTACGTAGCAGCAGACATATCAAGACGGATAGGCTTTAAGTGGACACTGCATGATTTGAGACGGACTTTCGTCACCGTAGCTCAGCGCACACTCAACGACCTAGCAACTGTCAAACGCCTAGTAAACCACTCCACCGGCGGGGACGTGACAACGAAGCACTATCTGAAACTGACCGTTGATGACCTGCGAAAGCCGATGCAGCGG
>NZ_PPSK01000029.1 GCF_002903165.1 Halopseudomonas oceani | reverse complement strand
GAAGGCGAAAGGCGGGTTGCCAGGCGGCATGAATGGTTAGCAGCGGTGCGGTGCTGGAGGCGGCGCGGGCACGGCATGCCGTGCCGCTACGAGAATGGTGAAGCAGTCAGGAATGGACGCAGAGCGCCCTATCGGGGCATTCCCACGCGGAGCGTGGGAACGATCAACGTCGGCCGTTACGACGGCTCTACCCGATGCTCGTAAGTGGCATTCAGGCGGGCGGTCAGGTATTCGGCGCAGGTAATCGGTTCATACTTCGGCGCTTCACTCGGCATTACGTCGCGCGGGTCGACGATGGAGTCGGGGTTCACTTCCAGGAAGAAGGCGATGGAGTAGCGTTCCTGCTCCGGCGGGCGGACGCGGTGCGGGGTGGAGACGTAGGTGTCGTTGCTCCAGCGCATCAGGCAGTCGCCGATGTTGCAGACGAAGGCGCCCGGTACGTGTGGGGCGTCGATCCATTGGCCCTGACGGGTCAGTACCTGCAGTCCGGCAACCTTGTCGGTGGCCAGCAGGGTGACGTTGCCGTAGTCGGTGTGGGCACCGGCGCCGCCGTCTTCGCGGTCGATCTGACCGGCGCTGGCGGGATAGCGCAGCATGCGCAGGGTGGCGATGGGGCTGGTCAGGTGCTGAACGAAGAAGTCTTCCGGCAGGCCCAGATCAATCGCAAACCCCTTGTGGATCAGCCGGCCAAGGTTCAGGCAGCCGTCGAAGTAGCCGAGCATGGCTTCGCGCCAGCCATCGAGCGGTGGCCAGAAGTTGACGCCGCGGAAGGGTTTGCCGGCCAGTACGTCCGGGTGATCGGCCGGGAAGTCGGTGCCGATGTTGAAGGCTTCCTTCATGTCGGCACCGGCTTCCGGGTTGAGCTTTTCGTCGGCCATGGCGACGTAGCCGCGGTTGTGCGGCGACTTCTTGATCGACATTTCCTGCTTGGTTTCCAGCGGCAGCTCGAACACCCGCTTGGAGTTGGCGAACGCGCCGGCCATGACGTCTTCCGGGATGCCGTGGTCGATGGCGTAGAAGAAGCCGATTTCACGGCAGGCAACGCCCAGCTGGCGGGCGGTTTCGGCGCGGACGGCGGGGTCTTCGCTGTTCAGGCCAGCGACGGAGATCAGGGGCAGTGATTGCATTGCAGTTGTCCTCTAATAAACAAAGAGCTGAAAAACGTTGGTGAGGCAGTCAGCGCCAGGGCCGGCGCCCCGGCAAAAACAGGCAAAAACCGATCGAACTCGCGCTCGCGCCTGTTGTTAACGCTGCGATGGCAACGCAGGCCGTTTTTCAACACCTCTTAAACCATTGACGTACGCAGGTGCGAAATATCGCGACACTGCTGAAACAGCGCCAGCCCGTGCTGCTGGGCTTCGCTGAGTACCTGTTGTTCGTTTACCCGGGTGGCGCGGCCGTTGGCGATCAGTTGCCGGCCATCAACCCAGACCGCGGCGACGTTGCGGGCGTCGGCGGCAAAGACCAGATTCCACAGCAAATTGCCGCCGGCTGCATTGATCTCGGTCGGTATCAGGTTGGGTTGCGCCAGATCGAGCAGCAGCAGGTCGGCCTGCTTGCCGACTTCGAGCGAGCCGATACGGTCGCCGAGGCCCAGGGCGCGGGCACCGTTGATGGTCGCCATGCGCATGATCTGGTCGGCGGGCAGCACGGTGGCGTCCAGCCGGGTGGCCTTCTGGATCAGCGAGGCGAACTTCATTTCCTCAAACAGGCTGAGGCTGTTGTTGCACACCGGGCCGTCGGTGCCGAGGCCGACGGTGATGCCGGCGGCGAGCATTTCCGGCACGCGGGCGACGCCGCTGGCGAGCTTGGCGTTGCTGATCGGGCAGTGGCTGATGGCGGTGCCGGTGTCGGCGATGCGCTTGATCTCGTCGTCGTTGAGCCACACGCAGTGGGCGATCAGGGTGCGTTCACCAAGGATGCCGTAGTGATCGAGCTGAGCAATTGAGCGACGGCCGAAGTGTGCCTTGACCGCGTCGTCCTCTTCCTTCTGCTCGCAGGCGTGGGTGTGGATGCCAACGCCGTATTCGGCCTGGCATTCCAGCGCTTCGCGGTAGGCGTCGGCGGTGCAGTAGAACAGGTGTTCCAGCCCCATCCAGACCTGTATGCGGCCGTTCTGGCTGCCGTGGTGGCTGTGGATCAGCGCGCGGTTCTCGGCGCGGGTGGCGAAGAAGTCCTTGCCGGGTTCGTCGGCCACATAGGGCGCCAGATTGACCCGCAGACCGATCTCGCCAGCGGCATCGGCGCAGCGGTGCATGAAGCGGTACATGTCCATCACGCAGGTGGTGCCGCTTTTCAGCGCTTCCAGATAGCACAGACGTGCCGAGTGGAAGGCGTACTCCTCGGTCAGGGTACGGTGTTCCAGCTGGTAGTAGGGCAGCCATTCCATCAGCTGCATGTTCTCGGTCACGCCGCGCATCAGGCTGGAATGGGAGTGGGCGTCGATCAGCCCCGGCAGCAGCGCGTGGCCGCTGGCGTCGATCACCGGCATGCCGGGCGGGATGATCACCTCGTCGCTGGGGCCGACGGCGCTGATGCGTCCGTCCTCTACGATCAGGGTGCCGTGTGGGATGACGCGGTTGTCTGGGTCAACGGTAAAGATGGCTGCATCGCGCAGCGCAAAATGGTTCATATGTACCTCATAGCAATCTGAACCGGGTTAGCGGTTCCGGACACTGTGACGGCACGGCGGGCACGGAATGCATCAGCGTGGCTGATGGTTTCCTCAGAGGCTGTCCGAGCGGAGCACAAGGGGTTGGTTAAGGGTTACTTCATCGCAATTGTTACCTGCACCACGGCGGTCGACGATCAGATAATCGGCGTCCGCAGTGACTGGCAGCAGGGGTGCATGCCAGGTTCCGGCATGGTAACTGATGCCCTGGTCGCCTGGCACGTAGAACGCGCGCACGGCAGATTCATCAAAGTCGCCGGGGGCGGCGACCACAGCATAAAACGCCGTGCCGTTGAGCGGCACAAAGGCCTGACTGCCCAGCGGATGGCGTTCCATCAGACTGATTTCAAGCGGCTCAAGCGGCTGGCCGCGGAAGATCGAGAAAATGCCTTCGGCACCCTCGCCCAGCAACTGCACCGTACCGAGCGCGTGGAAGCGCTGGGTCCGGCCGTTGTTGATCGGAAAGCTGTCGGCGCCGACCGTGGAGATCACATCGCCGAAGGGGGCGAAGGCTTCGCGGGTCAGCGGCTCGACGGTCAGTACGCGGGGGCTGCTCATGCGACCGGCTTGCCGAACAGGCGCAGGCGACTGACGCCGCCATCAGGAATGATATTGAAGCGAATGTGCGTGATCGGGCCGATATCGTTCAGTTCGGTGAACTGGTGGATGGCGTCGGCGGTCAGCGGCTGTTCGTCCATCAGGGTGTGCCAGAACATGCTCTGGGTGATCAGGCTCTTGGTGGTGCCCTGTTCAACGCAGGCGGCCTGGATCGAGCAGCGTGCCGGGAAGTTGCCCTTGAAGTGCGCGGTGTCGACTTCCACGTGCTCAATGAGGCCCTTGTGGCCGAGCGTGAGGATGCACCAGTCGTTGCCGGGCTCGCGGCGGCGGCGGGTTTCCCAGCCATCGCCCATGTCGGTGCCGCGGCCGGGGCGCAGCAGCTTGCGCGGCTCGCCGTAGTGGGCATCGCTCCAGGCCACCTGATTGCCGCCGTTCTCCAGCGCGATCAGGTTTATGGTCTGGCTGCTGTCGAGGGTCGACCAGTCACAGTGCGGGGTGCCGTAGACGCGCAGGCGGGCGACGCCGCCGTCCGGGTACAGGTGCAGGCGCAGGTGGGTCCAGACCTGATCGGAGGTCAGTTCATGGAAGTGATGCGCGTTGCCGCCGAGCTCCACGGCAGACAGCAGCTCGGTCCAGGCGCTGTCGTTGGTCGGTTCGGCGTCCGGGCTGTAGCAGGCTTCCAGCGAGACCGCCGGGGCGAAGTTGCCGGTGAAGAAACTGGTGTCAAAATCGACGCCCTGCAGGGTGCCGGCCAGCGCCAGTTTGATGATCGCGGTGTCGTGGCCGGTGGTGCGGCGGCGGCGGGTTTCCCAGCCGTCCATCCACTTGCCGTTGTCGTCGTACAGGCCGGGGTAAAACGCCGCCGGTTCGGGATTGAGCATGCGGATGCCGGGGGCAAAGAATTGGTCGGTCGCCCAGAGGAATTCGGCGCCGAGACTGGCGTCGGCCAGGTTCAGGCCGGTCTTGGTAAACGCCGGGCCGTCGACGGCTGGGGCGATGATGGCGGTGCTCATGGTTAATCCTTGGCAGGCTGGTATGGGTGCGTCTGTTTCCAGTGCCGCGCGATGTCGATGCGACGGGTGATCCAGACCTTGTCGTGGCTCTGGATGTGATCCAGGAAGCGTTGCAGCGCGCGGAAGCGGCCGGGGCGGCCGACCAGGCGACAGTGCAGGCCGATCGACAGCATCTTGGGCGTTTCCGAGCCCTCGGCGTAGAGCACGTCGAAGGCATCCTTGAGGTACTGGAAGAACTGCTCGCCGCTGTTGAAGCCACCGGCGATGGCAAAGCGCATGTCGTTGGTGTCCAGCGCGTAGGGCACCACCAGGTGCGGCTGCGGGCCGGCGCCGGCGTCGACCGTGGTCCAGAACGGCAGGTCGTCGCCGTAGTAATCGCTGTCGTACTCGAAGCCACCGGCCTCGACCACCAGCCGGCGGGTATTCGGGCTGTCGCGGCCGGTGTACCAGCCGAGCGGTGGCTGGCCGGTAAGTGCGGTGTGCAGCTCGATAGCCTGCTGCATGTGCTCGCGCTCGCGGGCTTCGCTCATGTCCTGATAGTGAATCCAGCGCAGGCCGTGGCAGGCGATCTCGTGGCCGTCTTCGATAAAGGCGCGGACCATGTCCGGGTGGCGCTGCATGGCCATGCTGACGCCAAATACGGTCAGCGGCAGGCCGCGCTGGCGAAACTCGCGCAGGATGCGCCAGGCACCGGCGCGCGAGCCGTATTCGTAGAGTGATTCCATGCTCATGTGGCGGTCGGCAAAGGCCTGCGCGCCAATGATGTCGGAGAGGAAGACTTCCGAGTGACTGTCGCCATGCAGCACACAGTTCTCGCCGCCCTCTTCGTAGTTCAGCACGAACTGCACGGCGATGCGTGCCTGCCCCGGCCAGTTGGCCTTGGGCGGCTCGGCACCGTAGCCGATCAGATCACGCGGGTAGTGCGAATTGCTCATTTCTTGGGTACCTCGAGGCCGCAGCCGCGAAGAATGATGTCGGTAAGGAAGTCGGCCACGCGGTCGAAGTCCTGCTTCTCGTATTCGGCCTTGTTTTCCACCATCAGCACCTGCACCTGGAAGTCGGCGTAGTGCTGGGTTGAGGACCAGATCAGGAAGATCAGCTGCACCGGGTCTACCGGCGCCATGCGGCCCTGATCAATCCACTGCTGCATGACCCCGGCGCGGCCGCGCACCCATTCGCGCATGTTGGTGCGCAGGTGGGTCATCAAAAAAGGGGCGCCCTGGATGATTTCCATGGCAAACAGACGGGAGGCCAGCGGATACAGGCGGGCCATATCGACCTTGGCGCGGATAAAGCTGGCCAGCGCCTCGGCGGGGTCGTCGTCGACGGTCACGCTGGAAAACACCGCGTTCCAGCGCGCAAGAATATCGTCGAACATGGCTGCGTAGATCTTCTTCTTGTTGCTGAAGTAGTACAGCACGTTCGATTTGGGCAGTTCGGCCCGTTCGGCAATGTTCTGAATGGTGGCACCGCGAAAGCCGTGCAGGGCAAATTCCTGTTCGGCGGCGGCCAAAATGATTTCGTGGTTACGCTCGCGGATGCGACCGGGTCGGTAGGTCTTGGATGTATTTTTGGTTGTCATCTGTTCCATCGCCTTTACACCAGTGCGGGGGTTCGACCATGACGGCCGAACCCCCATTGCCGTGATCAGAAGTGGAATTTCACCAGCGCACTGACCGCGTTTTCGGTTTCCATTACATCGTCGTTCAGACCGTACTTGTTGTTCCAGTACGAGTATTCGATACCTGCGTAGAGTACGCCCGGCTTGCCACGGTAGTTACCCAGGTCCAGCTTCAGCTGCGGGTTGAAGTGGAAGTCGGACTTGTGATCGTCTTCCGCTGTGGACCAGTCGATGTAACCGTCGAACAGGATACGGGTGCTGCCAAATTCCATCGCTTTGCCCCAGACGACGGTGGTTTGATAATCGTTAGAGGTCTCGCTGTTGTCCACGTAGTAGAAACGGGTGCCGAAGTACATGAAGCCCGGCATGTTCCAGTCGATACCCGGACCAACCATGTAGTTGTTGACGTTGGTGCCGCCGCCAAATTCGTACTGAGCGGACAGGGTGTAGTCCTTGATCAGGCCACCACCCAGTTGGCTGCCAGTCAGCCAGCTCAGGCTCAGGTTAGGCGCGAATTCACCGTACAGATCGTCAGAGTCGGTATCTTTTCCGTGACCCTGGTTACGGTCTACGAAGAAGAAGGTGCTGCCCCAATCGTGGCCGCTGGCATTCTCGAAGGTGAAGAACGTCTGGGACGTCTTCTTGCCAGCGCCGTCGAAGTTAACGCGTGCGTAGTCATCGCTGTACAGAACAGTAATGCTGGAGTCGGAGAAATACTTCTCAGCGTGTGCTGCCGGTACAAAGGCGCCTGCGATGCAAGCGGCGATCAGCGTTTTTTGCAGTGTGCTCATATTCAATGCTTCCTGGAATCAGTGATTTAGTTTTGATTGGCATAGTGGGTGCTCAAGTTATTTGCTCGGCCTATAGGGTTGGCCGATTGATAGGGGTGTGTTGAGGCGGGTCCGCGCGGGATTCCACGACAACAGCACCAGAACGATAATGGTGACGACATAGGGCAGCATGGCCAGCAGCTCGGTCGAGCTGTTCCAGCCGAGCCCCTGCAGCACCAGGTGCAAGATGCTGGCGGCGCCGAACAGGTAGGCGCCGAGCAGCACACGCTCGGGTTTCCAGGTGGCGAACACCACCAGGGCCAGCGCGATCCAGCCGCGTCCGGCAGTCATGTTCTCGGTCCACATCGGGGTGTAAGCCAGCGACAGGTAGGCACCGGCCAGGCCGGCCATGGCACCACCAAAGGCGACCGCCATGTAGCGTACCGGCAGTACCCGCAGACCGTTGGCGTTGGCGGCCTCCGGCGACTCGCCGACGGCGCGCAGAATCAGCCCGGCGCGGCTGTACTTGAGGAAGCAGAACACCAGTACGAAGATCAGCAGCGAGGCGTAGACCAGCAGGTCCTGGTTGAACAGCACCTGGCCGATGACCGGGATGTCTGACAGCAGCGGAATGGCGAGTTTGTCGAAACCGTCGATCGACTGGCCGACAAAGCCGCTGCCGACAAACGAGCTCAGGCCGATGCCGAAGATGGTCAGCGCCAGACCGGCGGCATACTGGTTGGCCGCCAGGGTGATAGCCATCAGCGCAAACAGCATGGACATCAGCACGCCACCGAGTATCGCGGCAAGCACGCCCATACTCAGGCTGCCGGTCGAGGTGGCGGCGATAAAGCCGATCACCGCGCCCATCAGCATCATGCCTTCCTGACCGAGGTTGAGAACGCCAGAGCGCTCGCAGACCAGCTCACCGAGGGCGACCAGCAGCAGCGGGGTGCCAGCGACCACGGTCGCGGCGAGTACGTTGGTAATCAGTACGCTGTCCATATCAGGCCTCCCCTGCTACGGCCTTGGGGGCCCGACGAATGCGAATGCGGTAATGGATGAAGGCGTCACAGGTCAGCAGGTAGAACAGCAGCAGCCCCTGGAACAGCCCGGTGATTGCCTTGGGCAGGGCCATGGCAATCTGCAGCATTTCGCCACCCATAAAGGTCAACGCCAACAGCGCGGCTGCCAGCACGATGCCGACTGCCTGCATGCGACCGAGGAATACCACGATGATCGCGGTGTAGCCGTAGCCGGGCGATACCTGCGGCACCAGTTGGCCGAGCGGGCCGGTGACTTCCGACGCGCCAGCCAGGCCAGCCAGTGCACCGGATGCCATAAATGCCAGCAGGGTCAGGCGCTTGGCCGGGAAGCCGGCGAAGGCGGCGGCGCGTTCGTCCTGCCCGAGCACCTTGAGCTGGAAGCCGATAAAGGTGCGGGCGAACAGCACGCCGACCGCGACTGCTGCCAGTAGACCGAACAGCAGACCGATGTGCAGGCGGGTGTCCGGGATCAGCCTGGGCAGCAGCGCGGAGGCAGAGAACATCTCCGACTGCGGGAAGCCGAAACCGTACGGGTCCTTCAGCGGGCCGTGAACCGCGTACAGCAGCAGGTTCAGGGCGATGTAGTTGAGCATGATGGTGGTGAGGATCTCGTTGCAGTGGAACTGCGTTTTCAACAGTCCCGCCAGCAGTGCCCAGACCGCACCGGCCACCATGCCGGCGATCAGCACCAGCGGCAGCACCCAGGGGCCACTTTGGCCGCCCAGTTGCAGGGCCGCCACGCTGGCCCACAGCGCGCCCATCAGGAAGTGTCCTTCGGCACCGATGTTCCACAGCTTGGCCCGGTAACAGATGGTCAGACCGGCGGCGCAGAGCAGCAGCGGTGCCATCTTCAGGCCCAGCTCGGCCCAGCCGTGTTTGTCACTCAGCGGGGTCAGGAAGAAGAAGGTCAGACCTTCTACCGGGTCCTTGCCGAGGGCCATGAAGATGCCCATGCCGGTGATGATGGTGAGGATCAGTGCCAGCAACGGGGAAGCCCATTGCATGGCGCGGGAGTCGACGGCGCGACGCTCAAGCGACAGCATGGGAAACCTCCGAAGGTGCGGCGCTGGGGAAATCACCCGCCATCCACTGGCCGAGTTGTTCAATGGTCAGGTCGCTGGTGTTGACCAGCGGTGACAGCCGGCCGGCGCAGATCGCGCCCATGCGGCCACAGAGCTGGAACAGTTCGTCCAGATCCTCCGAGATCAGCAGCACCGCAGCGCCTTGGTCACGCAGCCGCACCAGCGCCTCGTGGATGGCAACCGCCGAGCCAACGTCAACGCCCCAGGTCGGGTGCGAGGCGACCAGCAGCTTGGGTTGCTGCATGGCTTCACGGCCGATGATGAATTTCTGCAGGTTGCCGCCGGACAGGCTGGTAGCGTGGCTGTCGATGCTGGCGGTGCGTACGCCGAAGGCCTCGACGATGCGGCTGGCGTAGTCGCGTACCTTGTTCAGCGCGACCCAGCCCTTGGTCACCATGCCTTCGCCATAGGCGGTCAGCAGGCTGTTGTCGACCAGCGACATGGACGGCACCGCGCCGCGGCCGAGGCGTTCTTCCGGCACCACTGCAACGCCGAGGCGGCGGCGCAGGCCTGGCTTGGCCTGACCGATGGCCACGCCGCTGAGGGTGATGCTGTCGTTGCTGACCAGCGCCTCGCCTGACAGGGCGCGCAGCAGTTCGTCCTGACCGTTACCGGCGACGCCGGCGATGCCGGCAATCTCGCCTGAGCGTAGGCTCATGCACAGATCCTGCAGGCTGGTGCCGAACGGGTCGCTGGTGCGGTAGTTCAGGTGGCTGACGTCCAGCAGCACCTCGCCTGGCGCGCGCGGTTCAACGCGGGTCGACAGCGGGGTTTCATTGCCGACCATCATGCGGGCGATGTCGTCGGTGCTCACCTCGCCCGGGTTGCACTCACCGGTTACCCGGCCCTGGCGCAGCACGGTGGCGCGGTGGCACAGGTCGCGCACTTCCTGCAGCTTGTGGCTGATGAACAGAATGCTGCAGCCCTCGTGCGACAGCTGGCGCAGGGTGCGGAACAGGGTTTCGACCTCCTGCGGCGTCAGCACCGAGGTTGGCTCGTCTAGAATCAGTAGAGAGCTTTCCTGAATCAGGCAACGCACGATCTCGACCCGCTGGCGCTCGCCAATCGACAGGGTGTTGACGTAGCGACGCGGATCCAGCGCCATGCCGTAATGCTCGGAGACTTCGCTGATGCGGGCTTCCAGCTTGCGCCGGTCGCGGGCTTGGTCGGCCGGCAGGCTGAGCGCGATGTTCTCGGCAACGGTCAGGGTCTCGAACAGGGAAAAATGCTGGAACACCATGCCGATACCCAGTTCGCGGGCATGGGCCGGACCCTGCAGGGTCAACGGGTGGCCATTCCAGGTGATGCTGCCGGCGTCGGGCTGGATGACGCCGTAGATGATCTTCATCAGGGTGCTCTTGCCGGCGCCATTCTCGCCGAGCAGGGCATGGATTTCGCCTGCGTTGACTGTGAGCTGGACGCCGTCATTCGCCCGGCATCCCGGGTACTCCTTGACGATGTGTTCCAGCTTCAGGCGTTCTGCGGTTGCCATTCAGTTTCCTCTATAGGCGCTTTGCCGGCGATTTAAGGTGACCGGCCGGGCAACGCCCTATTTAATAACTGACCAATCAATCAACATTTGCAACGACAGCAATTTGCTTGCCAAAACTGGAAAAAATGTAAAATTCACTTTTTTCAGACTAGTTGGTCAAGTTTTTGCAAATCTACCCCAAGCGCCTGTGTACGCCGTTGTGCGGCGCCACGCCTGAACACCGCCTGAAACGGGCCAAACTGCGGATAGAGCGGAGACGAACGTGATTGAGTTCTACCTGAATGGTCAGCCGGAAAAACTTGACCGAGCTGACCCAAACATGAGCATTCTTGATTGGCTGCGCACCAAAAAGCGGCTTAGCGGCACCAAGGAAGGATGCGCATCCGGCGACTGCGGGGCTTGCACCGTACTGATCGGCAGCCCCTCGGCCGACGGCGGGCTGCATTATACGGCAATCAATAGTTGCATCAGCCTGGTCGGTTCATTGCACGGTAAACATCTGATCAGCGTTGATGCCCTGCAAGACGAAAATGCCCATCCGGTGCAGGCTGCAATGGTCGAATGCAGCGGCTCGCAGTGCGGTTTCTGCACGCCGGGCTTCATTATGTCGATGGTCGGCCTGCATCAGCAGGTAGTCGGCAAGGGCAACGCCAGTGAGCACCAGATGATGGAAGCACTGGCCGGCAACCTCTGCCGCTGCACCGGTTATCGGCCGATTATCGAGGCCGGCCGGCGCACCCTGGTCGATGCGGTGCAGCACTGGGATGGCGCAGCGCTGTTCGAGCCGGCCCCGGCCGAGCAGTTCGCCACGACCCGGTCCACCGCCGCCAGCCTGGAGGACGACGAGGGCAAGCGTTTCGATGCGCCGGTCGAACTGAGTGAGCTGCGCAGCCTGCTGGCGGCCAACCCGGATGCTCGTCTGGTGGCCGGCAGTACCGATCTGGCATTGGAAATCACCCAGCAGCTGAAGGTGCTGCCGCAGCTGATTTCGCTTGAGCAGATCGCCGAACTGCATGCCGTTGAATGTAACGAGAAGAACCTGACCATCGGGTCGGCTGCCACCTACAGCGAGTTCGGAGCGACCCTCAGCGCCGACTGGCCGGCCTTCGCGCCGATGCTGGAACGGCTCGGTTCGCTGCAGATTCGTAACCGCGGCACCCTCGGCGGGAATATCGGTAACGCCTCGCCGATCGGTGACATGCCGCCGCCGCTGATTGCCCTCGGCGCCGACATTCAGCTCGACAGTGCCAACGGTGAGCGCTGGATTGCGCTGCAAGACTTCTTCGTTGACTACAAGAAAACCGTGCTGGCGCCGGGCGAATTCATCCGCGCGGTGCGGGTGCCGCGTCCGCAGGCCAACGAGAAACTGTTCCTCTACAAGATCTCCAAGCGGCTGGATGACGACATCTCTGCGGTGCTGGGCGCCTTCTGGCTGCAGTTTGACGGCGATACCGTCAGCGACTGCCGACTGGCCTTTGGTGGTATGGCCGGCATTCCCAAGCGTGCAGCGGGCGCCGAGGCGGCGCTACGCGGTGCCCGTTTCGACGAGACCGCGGTGGCCGCTGCGCAGGCGGCACTAGCCACGGACTTCACCCCCCTTTCCGACGTTCGCGCCTCGGCCAGCTACCGCAGTACCGTCGCTGGCAACCTGCTGCTGCGCGCCCTGTATGAATTCCGCGCCGGTGACGCCGGCAAGGCCCAGCTGATGGTGACCGACTATGCGTAAACTGCCCCGTGATGTATCCCGACCGACCGGCCAGCCGCTCGGTGTTGCCGGTCAGAGCGCGTTGCACGAGAGCGCCTGGCTGCACGTAACCGGCACTGCCCGTTATATCGATGACCTGCCCGAGCCCGAGGGTATTCTGCATGCCGCCGTCGGCCACAGCGCCCGGCCGCATGCGCGCATTACCAAGCTCAATTTGGAGGCCGTGCGTGCCTACCCTGGCGTGGTTGCGGTGTTCACCATGGCCGACGTACCCGGTCATACCGACATCGGCCCGGTCTTCCCCGGTGATCCGGTGCTGGCGGGCGAAGTGGTTGAGCACATTGGCCAGCCGATCTTCGCTGTCGCCGCGACCAGTCACACCGCCGCGCGCAAGGCGGCAAAGCTGGCCGAGGTCGAATACGAGGAGCTGCCGGCCATCTTTGATACCCGCGAGGCACTGGCCAAACAGTTCTTCGTGCGCCCCAGCCACACCCAGCAGCGCGGTGATCCGGATGCGGCACTGGCGGCTGCGCCGCACCGCTTGAAGGGCGAGATCAATGTCGGCGGGCAGGAACACTTTTACCTGGAAGGCCAGGCCTGCGTAGCGTTGCCGCAGGAAGACGGCGGCATGTTTGTGCATACCTCCAGCCAGCACCCGGCCGAAGTACAGAAACTGGTCGCCGAGGTGCTGGGCATTCCGCTGCATGCAGTCACCACGTCGGTGCGTCGCATGGGCGGTGGTTTTGGTGGTAAGGAAACCCAGGCCGCGCCGGTCGCCTGCGTCGCCGCGCTGCTGGCCAATGCCACCGGGCGGCCGGTCAAGTATCGGCTCTCGCGCCCGGACGATATGGTGCAAACCGGCAAGCGCCACGACTTCTTCAACACCTACGACATCGGCTTTGACGAGCAGGGCGTGATTCAGGGCGCCGAGATCATGGTGGCTGGCCGTTGCGGCTTCTCGCCGGACCTGTCCAATGCAATTGTCGAGCGGGCGATGTTCCACTCCGACAACGCCTATTATCTCGATCAGGCGCGGGTGACCGGCCATTGCTGCAAGACCCACACGGTGTCCAATACGGCCTTCCGTGGTTTCGGCGGTCCGCAGGGCATGATGGTGATCGAACAGGCGGTGGATGACATTGCCCGCCATCTGTGTCTGGACCCGCTGGAGGTGCGCAAGCGCAACCTCTACCGCGCCGGCCGCGATACCACCCACTACGGTCAGGTGATTGATCATCACGTGCTGCCGGAGTTGATCAGTCAGCTGGAAACCAGCGCCGACTATCAGGCTCGCCGCGCCGAGATTACCGCCTTCAACCGCCAGAGCCCGGTGCTCAAGCGTGGTCTGGCGCTGACCCCGGTCAAGTTCGGTATCTCGTTCACCGCCAAGCACCTCAATCAGGCCGGTGCGCTGGTGCTGATCTACACCGACGGCAGCCTGCAGGTGAACCACGGTGGCACCGAGATGGGGCAGGGCCTGTATATCAAGATTGCCCAGGTAGTCGCCGCGGCTTTTCAGATCGACGTCGACAAGGTCAAGGTCACCGCGACCCGCACCGACAAGGTGCCCAACGCCTCGCCGACGGCGGCCTCCTCCGGCTCCGATCTGAACGGTATGGCTGCGCTGGACGCCTGCGAGAAGATCAAGGCGCGGCTGATCACTTTTGGCGCCGAACTGTTCGGCTGCGACGAGGCGCAGGTGCGTTTCGAGAACAACCAGGTGGTTGCCGGTGACGCCCGCATGGACTGGGGCGACTTCATCCAGAAGGCCTACATGAACCGGGTTTCGCTGTCGTCTTCCGGTTTCTACGCCACCCCGAACATCTACTATGACCACGCCAAGGGTCAGGGCCATCCGTTCCTCTACTACGCCAACGGTGCTGCGTGCTCCGAGGTGGTGCTCGATACCCTGACCGGTGAATACCGCGTACTGCGGACCGACATCCTGCACGACGCTGGTCAGTCGCTGAACCCGGAGATCGACATCGGCCAGATCGAGGGCGGTTTTGTGCAGGGCATGGGCTGGCTGACTACCGAGGAGCTGGTCTACAGCGATAACGGCCGGCTGCTGACCACTGGGCCGGCGACCTACAAGATCCCGGCCGTGTCCGATACGCCGCCGGATCTGCGCGTCAACCTGCTGGCCAACAGCCCGAACAAGGAAGCCACCGTATTCCGCTCCAAGGCGGTCGGTGAGCCGCCGCTGATGCTCGGCATCGCGGTCTGGAGCGCGCTGCGTGATGCAGTTGCCAGCCTGACCGACGGTTGCTATTGCCCGCCGCTGGATACCCCGGCCACGCCCGAGCGCATGCTCAATGCCGTCAACGCCGCGAAGGCCTGGCAGGCCGCGCAGCAGGAGGCCGTGTCATGAACAGAAACCTGCGCTGGTTCGAGGCGGTCGCCGACTGCGAGCAGCGCGGCGAGCCCTATGTGCTGGTGACCGTGGTTGGTGTCACCGGCTCGGTGCCGCGTGAACCGTCGAGCAAGATGGTGATTACCGGCGAACACATCTGGGACACCATCGGCGGCGGCCATCTGGAGTATCTGGTCACCGCTCGGGCCCGTGAGGCGCTGGCGGCCGGCCGCTATGACACCCGGCTGGAGCACTTTCCGCTGGGCGCCTCGCTGGGCCAGTGCTGTGGCGGCAGCGTCTCGGTGCTGCTCGAAGGTCAGCCCGGCAGTGACGCCCGGCTGGTGGTATTTGGTGCCGGCCACGTGGCCCAGGCGCTGATGACCATCATCGGCCAGCTGCCCTGGCAGGTCACCCTGGTGGATTCGCGTGCCGAGGTGTTTCCCGCCGATCTGGCGGCGAACATTACGCCAGTGCACAGCGACGATCCGGTTGGTGATGCCCCGGCGTTGTGCCGTGGCCGCCATGTGCTGATCCTGACCCACAACCATCAGCTCGACTACGACCTGTGCCGCGCCCTGCTGGATGCCGGCGATGCCGCCTCGATCGGCCTGATCGGCTCGCAGACCAAGGCCGACCGCTTCCGTCAGCGGCTCGCCCACCGCGGTTACAGCGCCGAACAGATCGCCAGCATCCGTTGCCCGGTCGGGCGCAGTGACGTGCCCGGCAAGCGGCCGATGGAAGTGGCCGTATCGATTACCGCCGAACTGCTGTCGTTCGGCACCGCCAGCCAGACTCGTGGCCCGCGCCGCGGCGTCAGCTGGCCCCAATTGCGCGATTTAATGAAAGCTGCAGAGACACCGCAACAGCCGGTGGAGACAAAATGACCCTGGAACACCTGAACAACCTGCCTGAAGACGAGGCGCTGGCGGTCTTTCGTGACTGCTGCGCCGCCGACGCCTGGGCGCGCCCGATGGTCGCCGCCCGTCCCTACCACACTGCCGAAGCGCTGCATGGCACCGCCCGCGCGCTCTGGCCGAATCTGCACGAGGCTGACTGGCTGGTGGCTTTTGAGGCACACCCGAAGATCGGTGACATCAAGAGCCTGAAAGCCAAGTACGCCAGTACCGAAGCGCTGGCCAGCGGCGAGCAGTCCGGTGCGCGCGTCGCGCCCGATGCGGTGCTGCAGCGCCTGAAGGATGGCAACGACGCCTATCTGCACAAATTCGGCTTTATCTTCATCGTCTGCGCCACCGGCAAGAGCGCCGAACAGATGCTCGAGCTGCTGGAACAGCGCCTGCCCAACAGCCGCGAACAGGAACTGCGCATCGCCGCTGAAGAACAGGCCAAGATCACCCACATTCGTCTGGACAAGCTGCTATGAGCAAGAGCCCGATTACCACCCATATTCTCGACCTCGGCAGCGGCAAGCCCGCCGCCGGTGTGCGCATCACCCTTGAACAGCAGCAGGGCGACAGCTGGGTCACGCTGGCCATTGCCGAGACTGATGCCGATGGCCGCGTGCTGAACGGCTTCGGCAGCGAAGCGCCGGCCGGTGTCTACCGCCTGACCTTCGACACCGACGGCTACTACGCCGCCCAAGGCCTGCGCTGTTTCTACCCGCAGGTCACCATCGCCTTCCGCCTGGACGACGTACAGGCCCATTACCACGTTCCGCTGCTGCTCAATCAGTGGGGCTATTCGACCTACCGGGGGAGCTAGGATGACGACCAACTCTGATGCCGGCAGCGTGTCGGCCTTCCGCGGCCCACTGCTGCACTTTTTGTCCGAGCCGGGGCTCGGCACGCCCGATCCGGCCAGTTACAGCTACTTCGCCGACGGCTTGCTGGTGGTTGCCGATGGCCGAGTTCAGGCGGTCGGTGACGCCGCCGAACTGCTGCCGACTCTGCCGGCGGGCACAGCGGTTGAGCATTCGCCGGAGGGGCTGATCCTGCCCGGCATGATCGATACCCACGTACACATGCCGCAGCTGGCGGTCATGGCCAGTTACGGAACCCAGCTGCTGGAATGGCTGGAAACTTACACCTTCCCAACCGAATCGCGCTTTGCCGATGCCGACTGGTCGGCCAAGCAGTCCAAGGTCTTCCTCGATTTGCTGCTGGCGCACGGCACCACCTCGGCGCTGGTGTTCAGCACCTCGCACAAGGTCGCCAGTGAAGCGCTGTTCAGTGCGGCGCACGAGTACAACATGGCGATCACCACCGGCCGGGTGATGATGGACTGCAACGCCCCGGACGGCGTGCGCGACACTGCCGAGGCCAGCTATCAGGAAAGCCGCGAGCTGATCGCCCGCTGGCACGGCACCGGTCGTCAGCGTTACGCCGTGACCCCGCGCTTTGCTGCGACCTCGACCCATGCGCAGCTGACCTACGCCGGCAAGCTGATGACTGAGGCCGAGGGCCTGCTGATGCAGACCCACTGGGCCGAGAACAAGGCCGAGATCGCCTGGATTGCCGAGTTGTTCCCGGATCGTGCCAGCTATCTGGACGTTTACGACCACTTTGGTCTGCTCGGCCCGCGCAGCGTGCTGGCGCACGGCATTCATATCGACGATGCCGACCGCGCCCGGCTGGCCGAAACCGGCACCCGCATCGCCTTCTGCCCGACCTCCAACACCTTCCTCGGCAGCGGCCTGTTCGATCTGGCCAGCGCCCGCGCGGCGAATGTCGAGGTCGGTCTGGCGTCGGATGTCGGCGGCGGCACCAGCCTGTCGATGCTGGTCACCATGGCCGAGGCCTACAAGGTCTGCCAGCTGCGCGGCCAGAGCCTCAACCCGTTCCAGGCCTTCTACATGGCGACGCTGGGCAACGCCAAGGTGCTGCATCAGGAGGCCGAGACCGGCAACCTGGCACCCGGCAAGATGGCGGATTTTTTGATCATCGACCGCGCCGCCAGCCCGATTCAGCAACTCAAACACAGCGCCGAGCGCGATCTGTCGGGCATTCTGTTCGACCTGATGATCCTCGGCGACGATCGCAGCATCCGTCGCACCTACATCGCCGGCCAATGTCGGTACGACCGCGACGCCGTACAAGGAGCAGCCCATGCTGGTCTATCTGTCTGATTGGCTCAGCCTGATCATCCGCTGGTTTCACGTGATTGCCGGGGTTGCCTGGATTGGCGCCTCGTTCTACTTCGTCTGGCTCGACAACAACCTGCGCGAGCCGCCAGCGTGGAAAAAGCAAAAAGGCATCAAAGGTGACCTCTGGGCCATTCACGGTGGTGGTTTCTACGAGGTGGCCAAGTACGAAGTCGGCCCCGAACAGATGCCAACTGACCTGCACTGGTTCAAGTGGGAGGCCTACAGCACCCTGATGAGCGGTCTGGCGCTGTTGTTCGTGGTCTACTACCTCGGTAACCCCGGTTACCTGATCGACCCGAGCAAGCTGGATCTCAGCGCCGCCGGCGCGATGGCTATCGGTATCAGCACCCTGCTTGGTGTGATGGTGATCTACGAGGCGCTGATTCGCAGCCCGCTGTCGCGTAACGGCATGGCCTTCGGCGTGGTGCTCTATCTGATTCTGGTGGCGGTTGCCTTCGGTCTGTATCAGGTGTTTGCCGGCCGCGGAGCGTACATTCACGTAGGTGCGGTGATCGGCACCATCATGGTCGCCAACGTCTTCCTCGGCATCGTGCCGGCCCAGCGCGCACTGGTGAATGCTGTGGCCCGTGGCGAGAAGCCGGGTGAAGAGGTGGTGATGTTGGCTCAGCGCGCCATGCTGCGCTCGCGCCACAATAACTACCTGACCCTGCCGGTGCTGTTCATCATGATCAGCAACCACTACCCGATGTTCTACGCCAACGCTTACGGTTGGGCGGTGCTGGCGGCGATTGGTGCGATCACGGCCTACGCCCGTCACTTCTTCAACCTGCGCAATCAGGGCCAGTTCAAGCCGTCGATTCTGGTTGTCAGCGCGCTGGCCACCGTTGCCCTGATCTGGGCTATGGCGCCGAGCGCACCGGCCAGGATCGACAGCCACGCAAGCGAAGAAGGTACGGCCGTCAGCCGGGTAGCCGATGCCGACATCAGCCAGTTGCTGGCAACACACTGTCAGGCCTGCCACGCGGTCAAGCCCACCAGCCCGGCCTTCCAGGCGCCGCCGGCCGGCATCGTGCTGGACTCGCTGGAGCACCTCAAGCAACACCGCGACAAGGTCTATCAGGCTGCGGTTGCCACCCAGTACATGCCGCTCGGCAACATGACCGGCATCACCCCCGAGGAGCGTGACCTGCTCGGCAAGTGGCTGCAGGAAAACCCCTGAGGTTTAAGGGAAGGAAGGCCGTGCGATCTTGACCCCGGGCACGGCATGCCTTGCCCCTACGTTGCTCGCGGCTACTCCAAACCTTGCGTAGGGGCACAGCATGCTGTGCCCGTTCGGTGGTGCGGATTACATCCTTCGTTGCGAAGGGTTGCACATCCGCTTGACCTGGTTATTGCGTCGTATTCCATGGACGCAGACGCTGCTCAAAAACGGAATGGAGCATTGGTATGGCGGCGCCACATTGTATTCCTGTGCGGCGATCCATTCGGCTGCGCAGGTTTGACTACCGATCCCCAAACGCATTTTTCATCACGCTATGCACCGGTCAGCGGCGCTGCTTGTTCGGCCGCATCGACGATGGGGTAATGCATTCCTCAGCGCTGGGCTGCTTGGTTGAGCACCTTTGGCGGCAGATCGGGGCGCGTTGTTCGCATGTAGTTACTCACGACCTGGTCCTGATGCCGAACCACCTGCACGGTATTTTGCAGATCCGCACTGAGGGTGATGCCCCGCAACAAGAGCGATTTGGCAAACCGGTGCCTGGTTCACTGCCTACTCTGATGCGTTCGTTCAAGTCAGCGGTAACACGTGAAGCACGTCTGCGCGGGCTGGCTACGCATGTTGCGCTTTGGCAGCGCGGTTACCACGAGCACGTTATTCGCAACCAGCAAGACTACCTGCGAATTGCCCAATATATGGCTGACAATCCCCGCCGTTGGCAGCAAGACCGATTTTACGTCGCGGTCTGAGGCTGGGCGCTGGAACGCAATGGAGTTCTGGCGAGTGGGTGATTCGTGATCTCTTCGGTTATCCTGCGGCCCATACCGTTCCCAATGGACTCTGGCGGATGATGTGATGACGACCGAAACCGTGGTGGTAATAGTGATAGCGGCGTTCTTTCTGTTTTTAGCCTATCTGGGCTACCGGAAGAGCGCGCGCGCAAAAAGAGAAAAGCTGATCGACAGTTACCGTTTTCCTGAGTCGATTGCGGCCAAGGTCAGCCAAACCTACCCTCATCTCACTGAACAGCAAGTGAACCAGGTGATGCGTGGCCTGCGGGAGTATTTTCATGTCTGCAATGTGGCTGGCCGTCGCGTGGTGTCTATGCCGTCGCAGGCGGTAGATGTGGCCTGGCACGAGTTTATTCTGTTCACCAAGAAGTACGAGTATTTCTGCAAAAAGGCACTGGGGCGTTTCCTGCACCACACGCCGGCGGAAGCGATGAGCTCACCGACCATCGCCCAGAAGGGCATCAAGCGGGCCTGGCGTCTGGCGTGTCTGCGTGAAGGTTTGCAACCGCGCGCAGCGGATCGTCTGCCACTGCTGTTTGCCATGGATGCCCAACTGAACATCCCCGGTGGCTTTCGTTACGCGATGGATTGTCAGCGCGCGCCCGGCAGCCACTACTGCGCGACTCATATCGGTTGCAGCTCCGGCTTTATCGGTGGCTGCAGTAGCGGCTGTATCAGCGGCTGCAGCGGCGATTCGTCCGGCGGGGATGGTGGTGCGGGTTGCGGCGGCGGCGGGGACTGACTGGCGCGGACAGTGAAGGGGGCGTGATGTCGCAGCAATCGGCAATGAACGCGGAGCGCTGGGTACGGCTGATGACCGCCTGGCAGCTTGGTACCAATCCTGACACCTTTGCCGCGCTGCTGCGGGCCTACACGGAGACGGGGCGGCACTATCACTCGGCGGAGCACGTCACCGCCTGCCTGCAGCATCTCGATGGCTGTGCCGGGAGGGTGGACAATCCCGCAGAGGTGGAACTGGCCCTCTGGTTTCACGACGCTATCTACCAGCCGCTTTCCAGCAGCAATGAGCAGGACAGCGCTGACTGGGCGGCGTCCTTTCTCACCGAGCAGGGGGTAGATGAGCAGCTTGTGGCCCGTGTTCATCGGCTGATCATGGTTACCGAGCACAACGCGCCCACAACGACCCGCGATGAAGCGGTGCTGGTGGATATTGATCTGGCGATCCTCGGTGCTCCGGCGGCGGTATACGAGCTGTTCGAGCAAGGTGTGCGGCAGGAATACCGGCGGGTGCCGGCGCCGTTGTATCGGCGCAAGCGGGCGCACGTGCTGCGCGGCTTTCTGGAACGGCCGAGGCTGTATGTCTCTGGCTGCCTGGGGCCGGAGCGAGAGCATCAGGCGAGGGATAACCTGACGCGCGCCATTGCCCAGCTTGAGGGAGTCTGAAAACAACAAACCCGGCACGGTGGCCGGGTTTGTTGTTTGCGCTGAGGGTTACTTCTTCGCTTCGGCAAAGTTCGCCTGAATGCGCTGCAGCAGGTAGTCGGCTGCCGAGATCGGCGGGTATTTGCCAGCCGGAGTCTCGATCATCACTTCCTTATTGGCCTGGCAGAAGAACGCCATGCTGTAGCGCGGGCCGCGGTATTCGCCGGGCTTGGGCATGCGCACGCGGTGCAGGGTGGACTTGAGCTGGTCGTCGCTCCAGCGCATCAGCATGTCACCGATGTTGCAGGTGATGATGTCGTCACGCGGGATCACGCTGCTCCACTCGCGGTTGTCGCCGGCGCCTTCGGCGTCCTTGCCCGGGCTGACCTGCAGGCCGCCCTGGCCTTCCTTCTGGAACACCATGGTCAGGCAGTCAAAATCGGTGTGGGCACCAGCGCGCCAGAGGCTTTCGTCCAGGTCTTCTTCCGGCATCGGCAGGTAGTGCAGCAGCCGCAGGGTGCTCTGGTAATCAGGCAGGCTGCGGTCGTGGGCCTTGGTGAAGAAGTCGCGGGCAAAGCCCAGGCGTTCCGCGAAGCAGGACAGCACGTCCATGCCCAGACGCCAGGCGCGGTATTCGAAGTCCAGCATGATGCGCTGGAACTCGGGCACCACGGTCTGGTTTGGCCACAGATCATCCATGTGCGGCAGGGTGATCTGGTAGGACTCTTTCTGGTCAGCCGTGCGGGTCGAGGGGCGCACCTGCGACATGAATTCCCAGCCGGCGTTCAGGCCCTTTTTCAGTGGAAAGCGCGCTTTCTGATCGTTCGGTAGGGCAAAGAAGGCTTCGGACAGCGCGAAGGCGCTTTGGACCAGTTTCACGTCCAGACCGTGATTGACCAGCTGGAAGAAGCCGACTTCGGTGGCGGCGCTCCAGAGTTGGTCGGCGATCTCGCTACGGCGGCTCTCAAAGTCGGTCAGGTCGATCAGCGGAACGTCGCGGACGGTTTCCTTGCCCATGCCGCCGAGGGTGCTTTCCAGCTGCAGTTCTTTCAGACCGTATTCAGGGGTTGTTGCGGTTGTCATGTTGAATCTCCGAGTAGTCCCATTGGGGGCAAATGGTGCGGAGAATGACGCTGGCGGGGGAGTCGGAAAGACGCTGTGGCCTGTCAGTCCGGCGTCCGCCGCGCAATGCGCATTGTCCGCTAACTGAGCAATGACCTGGGGTGTTGCCCCCTGACAGCTTCTACTCACGTTGCCGAGGATAATCCTGCGGCACAAATACTCAAGCAGATTTTGCGCCAACATGGTCGAATCCCTCCCAACGCGCCGGTTGTCGCGGCTCTGCGCGTGTTGCTCAGGTTACGGCTGCCTTGCAGGTTGCACCGTGATTGCGCAAAAGCTGACCACTTGCACCGGATTTGGTCGTTCTGCCCGAACTGCTAGCATCGCGTGGCTGATGGCATGGGGGCTGTAGCGGGTCTGGCAGTTGGTCAAAAAATTGCACTCCCTGCTACAGCACCGCATGCTGCGGTCACATCAACACAACGCAACAGAGTAGAAGCGGTCAGGGGCGTGAGGCATTGATCCGTGCTTCCCTAGCTCCGGGACATTGCTCTTTGGCAGCAATAGAGGAGCAGTACCTTCATGGCTTACCTGATCAAGAACGCCCAGGCCGTCTTTTCCCCCACAGTGGCTGACGCCACCGATATTCGCATCAGCGACGGCAAGATCACTGAGCTCGGCCGCGACCTTGCGCCGGGCGCAGATGAAACCCTGATCGACGCCCGTGGCTGCGTGGTCTGGCCTGGCCTGGTCAACACCCACCATCACCTTGCCCAGTCGATCATGAAGGGTGTGCCGGGCGGTCTGAACCAGAACCTCAACGACTGGCTGGGGTCCGTCCCCTACCGCTACTGGCCGAAGGTCACTCCGGAGCTGATGTATCACGCGGCGCGCTTGGGGCTGTACGAGCTGCTGCGCTCGGGCGGTACCACCTGCGCCGATCACCATTACCTCTACCACGCCACCACCAGCCCCGAGCTGGAAGACGCGGTCTGGCGCGCCGCCGACGAGCTGGGCATGCGGATGGTGCTGTGCCGCGGCAGCGCGACCTCGGTGGGCAGCCATCACGGCATGCTCGAACACGGTATCGCTCCAGAAACCATCGAGCAGATCATCGAACGCCTGGATGCCAGCCGGGTCCGCTATCACCAGGACGGCGGCGATGTCATGCGCAAGCTGGTGGTCGCGCCGACCAGCCTGATTCACTCCAGCGACCCGGACGGCCTGCGCGAACAGGCGGCCTATGCTCGCGAGTTCAAACTGGGTATGCACTCGCACCTGCTGGAAGTGGACTTTGATGAAGTCGCCTCGCTGCAGAAATACGGCAAGCGCGCAGTGGATTACGCCGGTGATTGCGGCTGGCTGGGCGACGACGTCTGGTTTGCTCACCTAGTGCATTGCGACGACTACATCATCGACCGTCTCGCCAGCACCGGCACCGGCATCGCCCACTGCCCGACCTCCAACTGCCGTCTCGGCAGCGGCATCGCCCCGGCGATCAAAATGGAACAGGCAGGTATGTCGATCACCCTTGGTGTCGATGGCTCCGCCTCGGCCGAATCCGGCTCCATGCTGCAGGAGCTGAACCTCGCCTGGTTGATTCACCGGGCCGTGCACGGCCCGGAAGCGACCACACTGGAACAGGTGCTGACCTGGGGCAGCCGCAACGGCGCCAAGCTGCTGGGTCTGGATGACGTCGGCGAAATCACTGTCGGCATGGCTGCCGATCTGGTGCTGTTCGATATCAACCAGCCACGCTTCGCTGGCGTCCACAGCCCGCTCACCGCGCCGCTGATGTGCGGCGAACCGACCAGCGTCAAATACAGCTTTATTCAGGGCCGCCCGGCGGTCGATAACGGCAATATCTGCGGGCTGGATGAGGCTGAGCTGACTGCGCGGGTGCAAGAGTCGGTGGCGCAGCTGATTCGGAGCTGATTCTGGGGGGGGCCGAGTTCCAACTCGGCCAGCGCGTTGGCGTGATTCACTAAAGCGATAGGCACCCAGCATCTATTAGCTGCGATGTCGCGACGTTCGTAGGGCCACGGCACGCCGTGGCCGTGCGTTCCCCGCCACTGCACCTTTGGCTCGCTTACTACGCCGCTTTCTAGCTCGCCTTTCGCCTTTTTCGGCGAGCCAAGGGAGCTGCTTGCCCAGCCCCCTTAACGATCTCCCGGGCACCCGACTACGCGGCCGTTCGGGTTCGCTGCGTTGCTCAGGCTGACGGGGAGACCTCGCCGGCCACTCAAGAACTCGGCTCTTCGAGCCTCAGACATCCTATGACTCTTTTTCCCGTCAGCCCTGCGCTACTCGCCCGCGTAAACGGGGATGGGGTCCGTGCATTCGCCACGTTCGCTTTTGCACGGCAAGGCCGCGCTACTTGAGCGAGCCTTTAACCGTATTCAGGGTTGGCAAACGCGCCGTGCGGTAGCACTATCAAATCACCGCACTTCTCGCGGCCCCATCGGGAGGCATGGATGCTACATAGACTCGACACACTTCACCTCGAATACCCGACAGCGCGATCGCCTGCGCGCAAGCCAACACTGCCGACCAACGGAACGTTAAGCCTCGCGCGGCTTAACGTTCCGCACTCGCGGCAGAGCGCTGCTAAGCCATTGAAATACAATAAAATACGAGACCGCTCTAATCCGGTGCTATGCCGCGTATTAAAGTTGGCGCGATCTAATCACTGTTACATGGCCAGTCAAACTACGGAGACATTATGGAAGAAGTTACGCTAACAATAGACATGTTTTGGCTGGTTCTTATTGTCGCAGCCCTTGGACTTCTAATCGTTGGCGCTATTGCAATATTTGCATGGAAGGCTTTCTCAGATGATTCGCGGGGCTTCGTCAGCTATGAGCGTTATCTAGATTTCCTTACCACCCATAAAATACGCTCGAATCTACCGGTTTACCTAAATGAGGCTTATGCCGACTACCTTCAAAAAAGGAATGAGTTTTGGTCTACCTACGGCCAAGTGATCGTAGCTGTATTCATTGTTATTATTCTTGCGATACTAATGCTTACTAAAACTATTACGGCTGAGGCAGGGCTGCCTATTTTGTCAGCAGTATCTGGCTTTGCAATTGCCAAGGGTGTGTCGTCGTCGAAAAATACACCGAGCAACCCTAATGACCCTAACATTGGGTAAGCATGTAACAAGTAAAGGCAGTCGGACGCGCTGATGCGCGCCGCTGCTTAGGGCGTTAGAGAGCAAATCAAACATGGCGGGTACTGCAAGCATTTTTTCCATTCTGGCGTTAATCGGCTTTATTTTAAGCTTGATAGCACACCTTGCAGGATACGCAGGGATTGATCGTCCTTTCGGCATCAACCCGTGGCCATTGCATGTTGGTATTTTCGTTGTTTGGTTCCCGGCTGTTATAGCTGCAAGGCAATTGTCCAAAGACTTTCCACAAAAAGACATGTGGAAAGCAGCTCTTCGAGGCTGCCCAAAATGGATGCAATACGCGTTCTATAGTCTCTTTGGTTATGCATTTCTTAGCTTTTTTGCGTTCTTTATTTCAGTGGGCGACGGGGAGAGTGAAGCAAGTACTGTCAGGGGCTTCTCTGGTCATTGGCTAATTTTCTATTTTGCAGCGTTCGCTATATTGCGTTCATATGTCAGCGTCTCGCAAGGCGACACCGTCCGGCGTTGCAAAAATATGCATGTAGTTGAACCCGCCCATGTCCATTGCCCTGAGTGTGGTGAACACGTTGGAAGGCAGTACTAAAGTTGCTCTCTAACAAGTGACTGTGGTGTCAAC
The DNA here is from genome assembly GCF_002903165.1 of Halopseudomonas oceani. Lineage (GTDB taxonomy): Bacteria > Pseudomonadota > Gammaproteobacteria > Pseudomonadales > Pseudomonadaceae > Halopseudomonas > Halopseudomonas oceani. The sequence goes on along the minus strand of NZ_PPSK01000029.1, from coordinate 33 downwards.
GCCTCAAATCAGGCTGTTTTTTCACGCCACGGC
>NZ_PPSK01000028.1 GCF_002903165.1 Halopseudomonas oceani | reverse complement strand
CGAGTTCGACCTCCAGACCACGATGCACGCCTGGCCAGTGGAACTTGCCCTGATTCAGTCGCCGTGCGGCAAGCCAGATGCCCACACCATCATGCACTAGCACCTTCATCCGGTTGGCGCGCTTGTTGGCGAACAGGTAGGCGCAGTGCGGCTGCGCCGCCCCGAATACGGCGACTACGCGGGCCAGCGCTGTGTCAGTGCCGGCGCGCATGTCCAGAGGCTCAGTGGCGAGCCAAATGCGTTCAATGCGGATCACTTCAGCAGCTCGCGCAGGAAACGAGCACAACCTTCAGGGTCGTTGCCCGGCCACTGCACCGACAGCTTGCCGACCCGATGAGGAATAACGATCTGGATGGCCATGTCGGCAGCACTCGGGGTAGCAGGTAGGCTCGGGACGAGAGGGATCGGAATAAAACTGGAGGGTACAGCAGGCAGCTGTGCCTGCTGGCGGCGAATCCACTTGTGCACGAGATTGGCGTTAAGGCCAGGACTCAAGGCTACGCCGGCAACCGAGGCACCGGGCTGGCTGCACTCCTCGACGACCTGGGCCTTGAAGGATTTGGGATAGGAGCGGCGTAGGCCTGGCACGGGAGTTCCTCCGCAAGGGGCTTGAAATGGTGTCCACCAAAAACAGGTGGACACCATGCCGCTACCAGGCGGAATTGAGGAGGTGTGTTGCCCGGACGGTTACAAAAAAAGGCCGTAAGCGTCCGGTGAACACACCTTTTGAACTCCAGCTTTGCGGTAAACACGCGGCTGCATTCATGAGCCTGATCCAGTCAGCTCGCATGAATGGCCATGATCCGTATGCCTACCTGAAGGACGTGCTAACGCGGTTGCCGACGCAGAAGGCTAGCGAGATCGAGCAACTGCTGCCGCATCAGTGGATTCCGGGCTGATCGACGCAAGGTGTATTCCCCGTACGCTTACGATGCGCTACGTGGCGACTACTGCTGGCATCCCCGGTGAGATGGTTCAAGACCTGCTGCTGTAAAGCTTGCAGTACCGATTCGGCCAGTCAGAGCGAGTGCCTCATCCGCTGGAATGGCTGACGGACAATGGCTGTTGCTACACTGCCAAAGAAACGCGAGCCTTCGCGTCCTCTCTGGGCTTTGTCGTGTGCACCACACCGGTGAGAAGCCCTCAGAGCAACGGCATGGCTGAGGCCTTCGTGAAGACGTTTAAGCGCGACTATGTGTACTTGAACGATCTCCCTGATGCCGCCACGGTGATGGCTAGGTTGCCGGAATGGGTCGAAGACTATAACCGCAGCCACCCGCACAAGGGGCTGAAAATGAAATCGCCCTGGGAGTACAGGGCGGAACTGGCATCAAACGAATGAGGTGGTGTCCGGTTTAGCGGGGGCAACTACACACAAGCCTTCCAACGATAAAAGCTTCAGCTGGCAGCTCGGCATGCTGGAGCAGAAACATCCACGTTCTCGACTTCTCACACCCATTCCTCACACAGCTTCTCAGCCTGCACCAGCACCAGCTGTGCTGCCTCTTCCTGCTTGTCCGGCGGATATTTGTATTTGCGAAGAATGCGCTTAACCATCAGACGCAGCTTTGCCCGGACGCTGTCTCGGTTGTTCCAATCCACCGTGACATTTTTGCGTAAACCATCGGTCAGCTCATGGGCAATCTTGGCAAGGATCTCATCGCCCAGCTCGCGGACGGAAGCCTCGTTATTGGCCAACGCATCGTAGAAAGCCAGCTCATCATCGTTAAGACCCAGGGTCTCGCCGCGTTTGCTAGCGGCGGCGAATTTCTTCGCCATGTCGATGAGTTCTTCAATGACTTGAGCCGTTTCAATGGAACGGTTCTGATAGCGGGCAATGACATTGCTCAGCAGCTCGGAGAATTTCTTTTCTTGAGCGACGTTGGTGGAGAATCGACTTTTGATCTCCCCTTCCAGCAGGCGCTCAAGTAGTTCTACCGCGAGGTTCTTCTCGGGGAGGCTGCGCACTTCAGCAAGGAAGTCGTCATCGAGCAAACCGATGTTCGGCTTATCAAGGCCAACAGCCGCAAACACGTCCACCACATCACCCGTCACAACCGCATTGCCGATGATCTGGCGGATTGCCAACTCACGCTCTTCGTCGGTCTTTTTCTTCGCGCTGATATCTCGCTTGGTGAGCAGAACTTTGATTGCCTGGAAGAACGCAACCTCCTCCCGCTCAGCTTTCGCCTCATCAAGCGTGCAGCACAGGCTAAACGCCTTACTCATCGCCAGTGCGTTGTCAGCAAAGCGCTTCTTGCCATCCTCAAGGCCAAGGATATGGTTCGCCGCACCAGCCAACAGCTTGTGGCCGCCATTCAGATAGTCGCTGTAATCAAAGCCGTGCAGCATGCCACGCAAGATATCCATCTTCTCGGCCAGCAGCGAATAGGCTTCATGAGCGTCGACAGTAGGCCGCCCGCGCCCCTTGCTTGCGGTGTACTCCTTCAGCGCCGACTTGAGTTCATTGGCGATGCCAATGTAGTCGACCACCAGTCCGCCCTGCTTATCCTTGAACACCCGATTGACGCGCGCAATCGCCTGCATCAGGTTGTGCCCCTTCATCGGCTTGTCGACGTAGAGCGTGTGCACACAGGGTGCATCGAAGCCGGTCAGCCACATGTCACGGACGATCACGATCTGCAGCGGATCTTTCGGGTCTTTGAAGCGTTTCTCCAGCCGTTTCTTCACCTGCCCAGAGTAGATATGCGGCCGGAGCAACGCTTTATCAGATGCGCTGCCAGTCATCACTACTTTGATGGCGCCCTTCTCCGGGTCCTCGTCATGCCAATCAGGACGCAGCGCGATGATTTCGTTGTAGAGGTGCACACAGATCTCACGACTCATGGTGACGACCATGGCCTTGCCCTGCTGCGCTTGATTGCGTTCCTCGAAATGCTGAATCAGATCTGCCGCAATACTCTTGATGCGTGGCTCTGCACCCACCACCTTTTCCAGTGCGGCCCAACGCGACTTGAGCCGTGACTGCTGATCCTCTTCTTCATCCTCAGCCAGCTCATCGACCTGATCGTCAATGTGCGGCATATCACTGTCTTTCAGCGCCAGCTTGGCCAAGCGGGACTCATAGTAGATAGCGACCGTTGCACCATCTTCCTTTGCCTGCTGCATGTCGTAGACGTGAATGTAGTCGCCAAACACCGCGCGCGTATCACGGTCCTCACTGGAAACCGGCGTGCCGGTGAACGCCACGAAGGTGGCATTCGGCAGTGCATCACGCAGGTGCTGTGCATAGCCCACCTGATACCGAGCCTGCCCTTCGGCCACCTTCAACGTATCGACCTTGAGCTCAGCATTGAAGCCGTACTGCGTGCGATGTGCCTCGTCGGCAATGACGACGATGTTGGAACGGGTAGACAGCACCGGGAAGCTGTCTTCATCCTCCCCGGGCATGAACTTTTGAATGGTCGCGAACACTATCCCGCCACTCGGGCGATTGGACAGCTTTTCCCGCAGGTCTCCGCGGGTGGCAACCTGAACCGGCTGCTCGCGCAACAGGTCCTGCGACAGGGAGAACACCCCAAACAGCTGACCATCCAGATCATTACGATCGGTGATCACGACGATGGTGGGGTTCTCCATCTGGCTCGCCTGCATCACCCGTGCAGCAAAACAGGTCATAGTGATGCTCTTACCTGAGCCCTGGGTGTGCCACACCACCCCGCCCTTGTGCGAACCGCCCGGGCGCGACGCATCCACTACCTGATTGATGGCAGCGCGCACCGCATGAAACTGGTGATAGCCGGCGATCTTCTTCACCAACCTGCCGTCATCCTCGAACAACACGAAGTAGCGCAGGTAATCGAGCAACATCTCCGGCGCCAGCACACCGCGCATCAACGTTTCCAGCTCGCTGAACTGCCCAAGCGGGTCGAGACTCACACCATCAATGGTGCGCCAACGGGCGAAGCGCTCGATATCGGCCGACAGCGAGCCCATTCGGGCTTCGCTACCATCGGAGATAATCAGGATCTCGTTGTATTGGAATAAGTCCGGAATCTGCTCTTTGTAGGTCTGGATCTGGTCGAACGCTTTGACCAGATCCGCATTCACATCCGCCGGGTTCTTCAGCTCGACCAGTACCAGAGGCAAGCCATTGACGAACAGAATGATATCCGGTCGGCGGGTATGCTTGAGGCCCTGGATACTGAACTGATTGACCGCAAGCCACTCGTTGGCCTTCACATCCGCCCAGTCGATCAGACGCACGAAATCGCCACGCGTCTCACCGTCCTTCTGATACTGAACCGGCACACCACTGACCAGCAGACGATGAAACAGGCGATTGGCAGACAGCTGAACAGGTACACCCAACTCCAGCACCTGACGCACCGCTTCCTCACGAGCGGCGAGCGGCACAGCGGGGTTCAGCCGCGCAACCGCTGCACGGAGCCGCATGGCAAGCACCACGTCACGGTAGCTCTCGCGCTCCGGGTTATCGCCATCATGGGCAATATCCGGCCCATAGAGGTGCTGATAGCCCAACTCACCCAGCCAGCCGAGTGCTTCCTGCTCCAGTTGATCTTCGGTCATTCCTTTATCCCGGTATTACTGCCTGGTCGAGCGGAGCAGTACCCATTGCCGCCCTCATGCAGTCTGTGAACTGCATCTCATCATCGATCAGTAACCTATCAGCGTCTAAATCAAAAGGTAAAGCCCAAAGCCGCAAATCCGGGCTGTAATCAAAGGGTGGCAGCGGCTGGTCGAATTGTCGGGTTCTCGGGTAGATCAGCGCCAGCTCGCCCTTGCCATCCAGGTATTTGTGACCATAGGCGAACAACTGATAAAAATCCGCTTCACGCAGTGCTTCTTTCTTTTTCTCAGCCCCCTGCGCGGCGCGTTTCCACTTTGCATCCAAGACCCAACGCCTACCATCGTTATCAACAAGGAAGTCGGGCTTCAACTTAAACACCGGTTTTGAACCTTGTTTGCACAAAGACTCACCGCCCCCTTTGCCCTGCGTAATCAGCTCGGCACCTGGCACTAGGCAGTTCCTCAGCCAGCCCTCTACATAGCGTTCAAACAGCTTCTCCATCGGGAACAGCATGCTCATTCCGCGCCACTCACCGCTCACCGCCAGCGGCATCTGCTGATTGAGGATCAGCTCGCACCAGGGCTTTATTGCCTGGTAGTGCGCCATCAGGCGGTCGGTGCTCCAAGCCCGGAAGTCCAAGTCGATCTGACGGCTTGCGGGCAAATCGCTGAGCATCGCGCGCAGCTCAGCGGCTAGCCGCCAGTTGTTAGCATCCCTGGTACTCTTCGCCACCTGCTCCAAAGCTGATTTGAGCAGACGGTTCTCAGCGCGATCGGGCTGAAATACGTCGTGGCGAATCTGGAAGTAGTGCTGCCGTCCTGGCCGCTGACGCATCTGTGCAACCACATTGAGCTGGCCACGCAGAAAGCGCTGCTCCTCCTCAACTCGTTGGTAGTCAAACCGCACACCCCGCTTTACCAGGAGGTCGAGCTCTGCCAGAAACTGCGCCATTACCCATTCGCTGAGCGGTGCGTCAAACAGCTCGATACTGGCTACCGATGTCTGACGCGAGTCGAGGTTCAAGGCACGTTGAATCAGCTTGCGCAGCAAGTGCCGACCTTTTTGCAGGCAGTCACCTTCTTCGTGGTGCTTGGGTACAATTTCTATTCGCGTACCACAGGGTGTTTCCAGCACCCCGACGTATGAGTCCCACTTCAATGCCCTCTTACCATCCAACTGCAACAGGCGCGCGCCATTGCGGCTAAATTGAGCGCTCAGTTCACACAGCCATTCGAACGCACTCGCCGAAACGTGAGCCAGGTCGAGCGTATTCTCCACCTGCTCAGTGGTCAGACGAGCGTACTCGCGAATGACGATAGGCTTGCTCACTAGCCACCATTACTCAGATGCGTGATTAGCTTGCCGCCGAGCGTGCGAGTGTTCAGGTCGTTACCGTTTGCATTCTGAATGTCTATGCCAGCATCACTGGCTAGTTCACGCAGCACCGGCAACACTGGCTGCTTTAACTTGCCGTTGTGCAGAAGTTCGATCGTCCCGCTCGCCAGCTCCCGAAGAACAAGATCGCCGTGAGACGCCTGCCGTTTAACCTCAGGCTCTACTGCAAGGCGAGACGCGTCGATAATGCCGAGGTATGCCTCTTGGCGCTCGAACGCATCCTCATTCAACGCCCAGACACCATCAGCCAGCCCCTCCCCCACATGCGGCCCAAACAATGCTATTGCCTGGCCGCTCTTCTGCTGGACAAAGCGGTCGCTAACAGCCTTCCGATGGTCGTTCAGTACCCAGCCAATGCGTTGCCAGTCTTCGAAGAAATACTCCTGGAGTAGCGGGAGTATTTGGTTGCGGAAAATATTCGCAAGCCGATCTATCGTCGAATCATCCGCCAAAGGCATAAAGTAGGCGTGTCCCAGGCAGTGGTCTCGATCAAGCAGCACTTCAATGCGCTGATTCATGACCCGCAGCAACTGCCCCACATTCACACCCGCCACCGTTACATCATCCAGCAACTCTGGCCGGGGCGGCATTTCCTTGAACACAAAACGACGACGCAGGGCGATATCGAGCCCAGCCAACGAGCGGTCGGTAGTGTTCATTGTTCCGATGATGTAGAGGTTATCCGGCACCGTGAATCGCGTCTGAGAGTAAGGCAGCACGATGGGCAACGCCTCGGGTCTACCGGCTCGCTTACTCTCTTCGATCAACGTGATCAGCTCACCAAAGATGCGAGAAACGCTGCCCCGGTTGATCTCATCAATGATCAGTACCCGAGCGTCATTCTCCGCACTCCTCTCCGAAGCACTGGCGCCCAGCAAGCGCTCAAGCTTCTCCTGATTGAGGGTCGGAGCGCGTAGTTCGTAGAGTGTCATTTGGCTGAACTGCGCATTCAGCAGCTCCGAGTGTGGCAAGGAAGGCTGGTAATGCCGCAGCCACCTCACCGGCCGCATTTGCGAGTAATCCGCATCAAATTCGCTATGCGGCTTGAACTGGTAATCCCCTGTCACTTCACCGATAGCCCGAAACTTGAAGTTCCCGTCCGACACAACAATCAGGTCACCGACCTTCATCTTGGCCACAAATGCAGTCACGCTGGTGATACCGTAATCCGTTCCAGGATTGCCTGGTACAACACCTTCCTCGGCAAAACGCTCCTGCACCTGCTGCCGGTTGGTGCAGCCCGCAAAATTGATACCGCCGCCATAGCCCAGCAGCGCATACCCCCCATTGATGCACTCCTGAAAAATGCTGGCATCATCACCCAAGGTATTGCCCAACGACATTTTCCACACTCGCCGCTGACCGACCTCAGAAGGTGCCTCAGCGTGTCGAGTCACCTTGGACGCAGCAGCCTCACAGAGTGACTTAAATACCCCATCCACCACGTCATAACGCAACTGGCCAGTTGTCTCATCCGTGCGAGCGCGCAGCCCCTCCACAAAATCCTCATAGCTGAAGCTCTGGTGAAAGGTCACAAAGCGGATACGCTCCTTGTCAACAAGCTCATCGAACGCCTCTTTCAAGCGTTTGCGCGAGTCGGGGTCGTCACCACTGTTCTGCTCCCAAAGCTGCGGCGCCAGAATCTTCAGCGCTTCGTTGATGGTGTTGTAGGTCTTGCCGGTACCGGGCGGGCCGAACAGAATTTGGTTCAAAGGGACCGTGTTCATGCTCCTATCCTCCGATTTGACGAGAGACTCTTCACCTGTCGGTGCTTCCTGATCATCTGCTTGCTCTATCTCTGCCGACATGTAGTCCTCCACACGCCTCGCGTTGCCGTCATTCAGCGCGCGGCTAAACACCGATCCAAGTACGGCATCCAACTGCCTCAACCAGTCTTGAACTTGCTCTACTGAAGCCGTCTCGACGCCGTTGAAACGGGCAAGGCCTGAGCTCTCCTGGCCCATTTGCTTGAGCTGCTTGTGCAGAGCACCATTGTGCTGCAACCCACACCGGATACCATTAGCACGAACAAGGAGCACCACGGCGATGCCCTTAGCGCGAGTGCCCGGTTCCTTATTGCCGAAGCCCAGGTAAATATCTTTCGCGTTTTTGCGCCGTAAGGGATAAACATCAGCACTGGGATAACGTTTGCATATCGACTCGGCGACGTGTCGCACCTGCTCGCGGACCACGGCATCGCCCGGCCTTTCGACACACACGCGGTCAAGCACGGCCTCACTGACCACAGCCTGGCGCTCGGTTTGATAAACAAACCACTGCCGCAGTCCGCTGTGCACGTTATTGCTATTGCTCGCACCAATTTCGGCGTATTCGCCGCCCGAACCGTACTGAGTACATAGTCGAGCGAGCTCAGCCAGATCCAGAATTGCAAACACATCCCGGCCGTAGTGCCTGGAAACCGTATTTACGCCACTCACATAATTGCTGACGGTATTGGCTGACTTGCCAGCAGCGATCATCCAGTCCTTGAATGCGTGTGTGTTGATGTCGCTCACAGGGCTTTCTCCATCAGGGACTCGGCTTCAGGCAGACGCAGCTGACCGGACATCAGGCGAGGTAAGAGGGTGTCGCGGAGTTGGGTGAGGGTTTGGGCTTGCACAGTCCCGGCACGAATTTTTGCGAACAATAATTCAGCATTTTCGTTGAAAGATTTCAGGACGTTATCGTCTGGAATCACTACAGAGTATCCAGCGACAATTGCTTTAGAGATGTTTTGCTGCGCAGCACCATTGGCCCGACTGTTGAACCAGTCCCTTCCGAAATAAAGTGTCAGATACAGGAACCACGGCCCAACCGACCCTTTGGCAACCATCCCGGTGCAAGCTTGGTTGAAGGCAGATGGCTCTGTAAGTATCCCAAGTCGCCCAACTGTGGGGGCTGCATAGATAGCCATTAATATGGCGTTCTCAGGCAGCAACTTCACACTTGAGCCCACTACCCCTTCGTCAGTAATACGCTCGCTTGGCTCAAGCAAAAAACCATCGCAGAACTCGCCAGTTTTGAACCAGGGAGTCGAGCCTCCTTCCCAAAAATCTTTTCTAGATCGACTTGGCGTCCCCCCGTTGGTTATCTGGGCACAGAGGTCATCTACGGTACCGATCCTCCACCCCTTCGGCACCAACCCCAGCTCGGACTCTTCGAAGCTATCGGGAAACAGGGCGGCGGTGGTGGCGTCCATGGCCGCTTTCGGCATCCTGCCTTCAGCGGCACTCATACATCCCTGTATAGCGCCTTCCGGCTGGCTGCCTTCGGCCTTGGCACGCACGGGGTCGAAATCAACGAACCAGGACTTGAACAGCGCCTGGGCGATGGCTTCCAGGGTGGCGTTGGTTTCACGTAACAGGGTGATTCGGTCGTCGATACTGCCCAGAACCTCAACAACAGCATCTTGCGTGGATATATCCGGAACAGCCACCTTCATCTTCTTGGCTGCCCCAACATTGAAATGCTGTTGCACAGCGCCAACTATGTGTGAGCTGATGTGATGAGCTGCTACTGAGTTAACCCAGTAACACAGAAAACGCGGGCGAATTTGCTCCCCACACCGCACAATCACCAAATCAGAGCAATTAGCGTCAGGTAACCAATCTGGGATGACCGCGCACGTACCAGGCTTTCCAGTGCGAACGATGGCTACGTCCCCAGGACGAAGAGCCGATTTTTTGATTTGCTTATGAAACTCAGGCGTAACGTACTTTATCTCATTGGCATTGACCCGGAACGGCTCAATATTCAGAGAGCGAAGGAATGGCACACCATCCTCAACATACTCAGAAGCCATTGAGCCCACGTAGCCAACCGTTACCTCATTAGCAATAAATTCAAGCTCTTTTAAAGGCCACTCAGAACTCATACCCCAGCCCCCCCAGCTTCTGCCGGATCAACTGGTCGAGTTCCGCGCCCTTCTGCATCTGCTCGCCAAGCTGTTTGGTCAAGCGCTGCATCTTCTCGGCAAAGGCTTCGTCGTCATCCTCCACCTCTTCGGCACCGACATAACGGCCGGGGGTGAGTACATGACCATGCTCGGCGATCTCCAAGAGTGTGACGCTGCGGCAGAAGCCGGGGATGTCCTCGTAGGGCTCGGCTAGATTCCCGCCCTCGCGGGAATGACGGGAGGTGGAGTCCGGCGCATCGAGGGTTTCGCCGCGCCAGGCGGCGACAGTCTGAGCGATACGCTCGATATCGGCATCGGTCAATTCAATCTGCACGCGGCTAACGCTGGTGCCGAGCTTGCGCGCGTCGATAAACAGCACCTGGCCGCTGCGGTCGATGCCGGCGGTGCTCAGGGCATGGCGCTTGTCCTTAGCGAGGAACCACAGGCAGGCGGGAATCTGGGTATTGAAGAACAGCTGACCGGGCAGCGCGACCATCACTTCCACCACATCGGCCTCGACCATGGCGCGGCGAATGTCGCCTTCGCTGTTCTGGCTGGAGCTCATTGAGCCGTTGGCCAGCACAATGCCTGCGCGACCGTTGGGCTTGAGGTGGTAGAGCATGTGCTGCAGCCAGGCGTAGTTGGCATTGCCCTGCGGCGGCGTGCCGAACACCCAGCGTGGGTCGCCTTCCAGGCTGCCATGCCACCAGTCGCTGATATTGAACGGCGGGTTGGCCAATACAAAGTCGGCGCGCAGATCCGCGTGCTGGTTGCGGATAAAGGTATCCGCCGGCTCCTTGCCCAGATTGAAGTCGATACCGCGAATGGCGAGGTTCATCGCCGCCAGTCGCCAGGTGGTGGGGTTGGACTCCTGGCCGTAGATGGACACGTCGCCCAGCTTACCGCCGTGGGCCTCGATGAACTTCTCCGACTGCACGAACATCCCGCCTGAGCCACAGCAGGGGTCGTAGACCTTGCCATGGTGCGGGTTGAGCACTGCGACTAGGGTTTTCACAATGCTGGCGGGCGTATAGAACTGGCCACCCTTCTTGCCTTCGGCACTGGCGAACTGGCCGAGGAAGTATTCGTACACCTGTCCCAGCAGATCGCGCGCCTTGCCGGTGTCGTCACCAAAGCCGATGGTCGAGACCAGATCCACCAGCTCGCCCAGCTTGCCGTCCGGCAATTGGGCGCGGGCATAGCGCTTGTCGAGGATGTTCTTCAGGCGCGGGTTTTCTGCCTCAATGGCCGCTAGCGCATCATCAATGCGCTTGCCGATGTCCGCCTGCTTGGCAGCAGAACGGATCGACTCCCAGCGTGCCACTTCCGGAACCCAGAACACGTTGACCTCGCGGTAGTAATCGCGATCTTCCAGCTCGGCGGCCAGCAGCTCGGGGTCGTCATCACCCAGATAGTAGTCATCGTTTTCATCGGTCAGCTTGCGCTCCAACTCGGCGCGGCGGCTGGCGAAGCTGTCGGAAATGTACTTGAGGAAGATCAGCCCAAGCACGATGTGCTTGTACTCGGCGGCGTCCATGTTGGCGCGCAGCTTATCGGCGGTGGCCCAGAGGGTCTTCTTCAGGTCATCCATGCTGCTGACAGCGGCTTTCTCGGTGCTGCGCGCCGGTTTCTTTACTGCAGCAGGCTTGGCAGCCACAGCGCTGCCTTCGGCCTCACTGCGCTTGACCGAACCTCCACGCCCTCGCCCCTTCTGCAACACGCCCTGCGCAATCAGCGCATCACGGGCATCGACAAATGCATCCTGAGAAAGATCGGGAAAGGCAGCACTCAACTGCTCAAACAACGACTGGTTGCCAATGCTGGAACCATCGACCGGCACCAAAGCCAACAGCGACTGCGACAGGCGGGCCTGATCATGCATAACAAAACTCCTGCAAGCCACGCTACGGCGGCCTTGAAACAACGCGGATTACCGGAGGCAAGCAGGGAGGAGCGAAGCAGGTAGCATCGAGCGGTCCATCCCTGATGACCTGCGGCGAAGAGTGATGGCCATCACTTTAGCCAGCGACAGTCACGGGGTAAAGCGGTTGTTGTCTCCCGCGGTGTTTTTGCCGGAGACCCTGAAACAGAGTCGGTCATCCATGACCGATGGGATCCATCCCTGCCTACTCCAAGCGGGCACAGTTGGATGATATGTCGGGTTAGCTGACAGACCAATAATGGTCATGCATACAGGTCAAGTTTTCAGGCGGGTCTGACGTAATTCGCCTAAGCAGACAGGGCACTAGTTACCTTATTCCGTCTGTGTGCCGGAGTAACCCAGCACACACGCAACAATTCTTTCTTCCCAAGTTTGCCGCAGGGCGATGCCCGAGATCCGCTCGATGATAGTCGAAGCCGGCAACGCCTCAGCGAGTAGCGCCTTGCGAATGTCACGCAAGCGGACAATCTGTGAGCGTCGAGCAACCTTGTTCAGATAGCCAAACCATGTAGGCCGCACGAGATCCAACCAGGCGTCTGCCAGCTGCGCCCAATCGGGGCAGCCTTCTATGTGGTTATGCTTGAGCGTCTGCAACAAACGCTGAATAGCATCAGCCTGACCAGTGCTTTCAATCCACCCCTTGCGGCTTGCCCAGACTGAAATAACATCCTGCATCTGATCCAGTGCACGCTGTTTACGTTGCGGCAGCAACAGACGCTCCTGCTCAGACAACCTTACGAGGAAGCGCTCAAGTTGCCGCCCAGCACCATGACTGAGCGGGAGGTCCTTCTGCCCCTGCCCCAAGCGTTGCCGCAGCTGTTCGACAATATCCGGCAAATGCACCAACGGCTTAGGCTGCTGATCAACGATCAACACCCAGCGAGGCGCCCTTTTGGCCTCTCCGGCCAGACAAACAAATAGCCACGGTTGATCGGACTTCACCAGACTGACACGGGACAAGACCGCCAGAGTTTCTTCTCTAACCATGGCGTAGTCCTCTGCCGTCAGCATCGCTCGATCCCCTTCGAGCAGTCCTCGCACCGCTGCGAATGCATCCTCAACACCGTCCCAGGGGATAGACGCGCGCTCCTCAAGCTCCTGCTGCTGTTGCTCTGGTGTTATCAGCCGCTCTGGTCCTGAGTTGGCCAGCAGGGCATCGGGCAGTTGCAAGTTACCGCCAAGCGAAGACTCAACATCCTCTACGCGCGCAATAAACCGCTCATCTGCCTTGAGAGCAAAGGTATCAGCGTCCCTGGGCCACCAGCATTCGATGCTGTCATGGGGGCTATCCATACGGTCTATGCGACCGACCCGCTGCTCGGCGTAACGCACCACACTGGGCATATCCAGATGCACCATTGCCGAGGCGCGCTGCAGGTTAACGCCCTCAGACAAGGCATCGCTGCACAGCGCGATCACCCGCCCCTTCCCACGCTCAGGATCGAGTCGCGCCTGCAGCGCCTGGTTCTGCCGTTTCTTGCCCCCTACCCCAAGCAAAACCTCGACACGGTTGTCGCCATGCGACCGCGCTATAAGGTACTGAAGATAACGTAACGTCAAAGGAAAATGATCGAAGGCAATGACTTGCTCGTGCTGCCGAGCCAGGCCAAGTAACAGCTGGCATTTACGTTGCTCCCTGCCGTCGCTCATGCGCTCCAAGCGCATCAGGATATAGGTGTAACGACCTACCTCCGCTTCGCACTCCCGGCGATGCTCCTCCGGGTCTGATAGCCATGTAGGCAAGTCGATGCCCAGACGATTCTCAGGAACACGCCCCTGCAGAGCAGTAATACGCTCCCGCATATTGCCGGTGGCATCATCGCCCTCCACTGCAAGATCATGCTGCAGATGCAACCGTTGCAATGCCTCGCGCTCACCGAGAATATGCCGGAACAAGGCCAGTCGAGATGAACGCAAACTGGCCATAACATGATGACAGGCAAGCCCCTTGGCGGATTTTAGCCGCATTTGCAGGTACGCCTCAGCACTCATTCCGGATCGAGCATGGCTTTCGGGCAGATACAAAGCTTTTTCAAAATGCGTTATGCCCACCAATGATCGGGCAATTGCCAGGATCTCTCCGGCAAGCTTAACGTCGCTCGCACTTTCATTCAGCTCGTAGACCTGCGAATGATGCTCCGGATATCGACAAACTCGGCCCGAAGGCAAGCGGTATGCGTCCGGTTCAAGATCGACCATGCTATTGAGCTGCTTCTTGGTGCGGCGCACCATGAATCGGGCAAGCGCACTCTTAAGCGTCGCGAGATCCTCTGGTGCCGCGTCTCTCAACCCGCCTTTCAGGCGCGTCAGTCGTTCCAGGCTGGCTAGCACCTGATCATCGAAGTTGTCTGCACCAAGAATGTCGATCATACGCAGCAGGTCGCTGGCGGATCGATTGAACGGGGTTGCTGTAAACAGCACGACCTGATCTGCCAGGTTATGAACCAATTGACGAGAGCGGTTAGACGTCTGGCTCAGGAAATTGTGCGCCTCATCAACCGCCAGGGTTTGTGACCGCACCATCAGGTCGGAGATGACGCTCTCGTCCCCTGCTCTGGAGTGACTCAATGCGCCATGAGAGCGAATATTGATCTGGAGGAAGCAACGCAGGCTTTCGCGCTCCCAGTTGGCCAATACCAAGGGCGGGCACACCATCGCAATCAGGCCTTTATGCCCACGGGATGCTGACCAGATCCGATCATAAACGGCACGCAGTAGATGCACGCCCATTCGGGTCTTGCCCGAGCCAGTCGCATCCGCGATCAACACGCCTCCCACCGTCTCGATGAGATACAGTGCCTGACCGATACCTTTGCGCTGGGAAGGCCAGAGCGCGACATCTGAGGAATGTCCAAGAGACTCCAGATAGCTGGCAGCCCAGTCCCCCTCAAGCAGCTCGGCACAGGCCCGAGCGAGTGCTTCTCGCCAGGTTACACAGCGCAGCAGATTTTCCAGTAGCGCCAGTAAAGCGTCTTTAGCATCGGTACCATGCTCCCATAGAAACTCAGCGTATTGCCATATCTCTCGGTAACGCCGCGGCTCGTCTTTGGGGGTAAAGCGGGCGTTGGCCTCATGCTGCGAGTGCAGACCCGGTGCAGTGAAGTTGCTGGAACCCAGGGTAACAGCCACTTGCGTACAGTAGATTTTGGCATGCACACGAGGCCCCGGCCCCGGATAGCGGACTGAAACGAGCCCATTCCGAAGCAACTCAATGCAATGAATCAGTTGTCCGCTCAAGCGCAGAGAGATCCCTCTGCTGAGCCAATAAGAACGTACTTCCTGCTCAAAACTCCTATTGTGCAGGGAAAAATCCTGTGAGCTGCTTGAGGAGGGTTCCGAGCCCAGCAACAGTCTGAGCTGACCCGCAGCGTCCCCTCGTTGACTTACCAAGCGTATGAGCTGGTCGAGCCCGCTGTAGCCGGTTACAACTAGTGCATCGCCATCAGCCAAAAGGTCTGGCATCAGGGTGCGATGAACCTGACGGCCTCCGTGATTAAGCGGCATACGCCCTGGGGGCGGCAACTCAGCATCGCCGGATGGCGACTGATCAAACAGCGATCCCTGCATACTTGTACTCCGTAAGACACCCTCCCCGGCCACACTCCCTTGCGCTCTGCGTAACGCCTTACCCTGAGTATGTGTACCAGATCGACCTGATGGCATGACGCAGCCAAGGCCCGCGCTCTGACACTATCAAAGCAGCTTGCGTCGATAACGCTGCGCAGGACTCCGCGGCGACGCGGGGTCAGTCATTTCGATCAAGCCGGCGGCAAGCGCCGGCTTCAAATACGATTTGCCGAAGCTGTGACGATGAGAGAGATGCAAAAGCTCCATCAATTCACTCGCTTTCAGTGCAACACCTGGCTGCAGCACCGCCATCAACCGTTCTACTTGGTCGCTTACTTGGTCGCTTACTTGGTCGCCAGCTACCGCTTCAAGCAACGCTTCGCGCAGAGCCCCCAGCATGAACAGCACAAACGGGGAGGCTTCGGATACCTTGTCAGCTTCGGCAAGTGCTGCGTAATACTCACCTTGATGTGTCTGGATGACCGTCTCCACCGGCAGATAAGCCAGCAATGGCTGCCAGCGACTCAGGATGAGCGTCTGCCAGAGTCGCCCCATGCGCCCATTACCGTCCGCAAAGGGATGGATAAATTCAAACTCGTAATGAAACACGCAGCTGGCTATCAGTGCCGGCAGCTCGGTAGCAGCGAGCCAGGCAAGTAAGTCCTGCATCAGCAAAGCAACCCGGCTGGGCGGTGGCGCCATGTGCAGCAGTTTCTCGCCGCGATAAATACCTACACCGCCCGCTCGATAGCACCCTGCATCGTCCAGCAACCCATGCATGAGCAGGCGATGTGCTGTCAGCAGGTGCTCCACCGAGTCGGGTTGCCAACCGGCCATAGCATCGTAAGCCGCAAACGCATTACGTACCTCCTGAATCTCCGCCGGCAACCCGAGCACTCGCCTGCCATCAAGCACCGCAGTCACCTGCTCAACGCTCAAGGTATTGTTTTCGATGGCAAGAGAGGCCTGAATGGTTCGAATCCGATTGCCGCGTCGAAGCTGCGGGGTAAGGCGGCTCTGCTCCTGTGCGCTCAAACGCCCAACCAGCTCGCTGATCTCGGCCACTAGAGCGAGCATGCGGGGAGTCAGCGTTAACGGAGGTTGGTAATCTGGCACGTATCACATCCCAATAGTCAAAAAGAGCCGTTTCACCGCGGCTGCGCACTGCGTCGCCTGCAGTAAATACTATCCGCTACATTCTGGATAGCTAACGCAGCCAGCTCAAGCGTTCAATACGTGCAAGTCAAAGCGACCTCAATCCGCGGGCTTGCAACCCTTGGACATCGGCGTTTTAGCCACATCGCCGCTACCCGTGTGCACAAGACTGACACGCATGCCGGCCTGAAGCTTGGCCGCGTAGGATTCATAGCTACGATCCAGCTCGAACTGCGGCTCCATGAACTGATTCACACCGTCACGGAGCGTCAAATAGGGACGCCCAAGAAAGTTGGTGTTAATCGAGTCGACGACACCCGTAACTTGAAACCGCTTGCCCTTGAACTGCTGATCCGCCGCAACGGTATTGCGGTCATAGGCCTGTGCCAACTGGCTCGCAGTTACCTGCAACAGCGGTTGGTCCACCGGAGCCGGACGGGATGCTGCAGGTGCAGCTGTGCTTGTACCAGACCGAACAACAGAACGGCTATGTAGTGGCATAGTGAATCTGGCCACCTGACTTTGAGTGTATGATCACTCACATAGAAAGTCAGATGCAGACGATGAGGAAGATTAAAAGATACAGCCCGGAATTCCGCTTGGAAGCCGCCCAGCTTGTGGTAGACCAGGGTTACACCCTGAAGGCAGCCTGTGAGGCAATGGGTGTCGGTAAATCCACGATGGAGTACTGGGTGCGCCGACTCCGAGCGGAGCGATCCGGCAAGGCTCCACAGAAAGGTGAGGCGCTGACCCCGGAGCAGCGTGAGATTCAGGAACTGAAGCGCAAGCTGCGGCGGGTGGAGGAAGAGAAGGAGATATTAAAAAAGGCTACCGCTCTCTTGATGTCGGACTCCCTGAGCAATTCTCGATAATCGAGCGACTTGAAGAGAGCCATGCGGTGCACCATCTGTGTCAGGTGTTTGGGGTGCATCGCAGTAGCTACCGGGCCTGGCGGTGGTCATCGATTTGTTCTCTCGTGAACCGGTAGGCTGGGCAATGTCTTTATCGCCCAATACGGAGCTGGTAAAAAAGGCTTTGACGATTGCCTACGAATCACGCGGAGAGCCGTCGGAAGTCATGTTTCATTCGGATCAGGGCTGCCAGTACACCAGCCTGGGTTTCCGACAGTTGCTCTGGCGGTACCAGATGAAACAGAGCCTCAGTCGCCGGGGAAATTGTTGGGATAACGCCCCAACAGAGCGCTTCTTCAGGAGCCTGAAAACAGAATCGGTTATTACAGCGCCCTTCGCCCGCATAAGCATAATGAAGGACTGCCGCCGAATGTGGCTGAGCAGGCCTACTGGAAAGCTCAAAAGACGGTGGCCTAAAACACTTGACCACTACAGTACACACCCTGTTTCCCTAGGGTCGACAAGCCCCCCTTGATTCACTAATTCAGCTTGATTTTACAGCTGTAAAATCAAGCTGAATCAAAGGTTTTGACGGCAAAAAGTCGCCTTATCCAGTAATCATCGCAATGGTTTCAGGGTGTGCAAGCTTCCGGAGACCATCCCCCAACAGGACATAGTTGGTATTCAACGTGCGAAACACGAATCCATCCGTGAACGCATGCAGCGGTGTAGTCCGCACAAAATCCCCAACGTCCCATCGTCGCGATGAGTCGTACACAACCGTGTGGGCAAAAAGGATAACTGGCTGCAGCTGCAGTTGGGCTAGGTAGTCATGCTGGCTTTCCGGCCCATCCAGGTCTATCCATATCCAATCGCGAACCAAGCAGAAGGGAGCACCGCTTGAGGTTGCATGGGCGTACTCAAGCGCTTCATTGTTGGTCATCGTGCTCCCAACCATCGGCTCGCCCGGACCGTGCAAAAGTGCCGAAATTCTTTCAACTAATTCCAAGTTCATTCTCCGCAAATCAGGTTGGTATTCCCGCGATGCTAGACTGCGTAGAGCTGGCAGGTGGCACCATCGTTTAGTGATAAGCCATCTTTATTAAGAACTCTGACGCTCTACTCTGCGGCCTCCTCCCTCTCGTCCTGCTGCATTCGCTGGGTGAACAACATCCTAGAAATCCAAGCTCCAGATCGCAGCGGTTGGGGCGGGGTTACATCGTTGTGAGTCCTGTTGATCCAGGCCCCAAAATGTTCATAACTCATATCGGCGCAGCGGGTCTCAAGGTCATGAATCATCCTGAGCAGTAGGTTGAAATAAACCTCCTTGGTTCGCTCCGAGGTGTCGAGCACATCCTTCGCTTGGTCCAACAATTCACTAGCGGAGTACATACGTTCATTCCGGCCATCACGCCGATCATAAAGGTCTAGCTTAAATAGCTCGGCGACTAGCAACGCGGCAAACGCTTCACGGTCTTCCGGCTGCATCGCTGGTGCTCGACACGCAACGACCCGTTCTACTGCCTCCCTCAAACTTAATCCTTTGAAGCTCAGCATTGATTTGCTCCTATGTGACGGCGCAGAAAATACATATATCTGTTTTGCGTATATCCAGAAAGCGCTAGCATAGATTTACAGTGGCTCGCTGTAAAGTCACTAGGCGCACGTTATGGTTAGCTCGATCCACCGGGATGAATATGTCGTACTGCTCCGGCTGCTGCGGCAGTGCCGCACGGACTCTGGGCTGACTCAGGGTCAATTCGCTGAAGCTCTGGGCCGCGCTCAATCATTTGTGAGCGACATGGAAAGGGGGTTTCGCCGGATTGACCTGATCCAGCTCCGGGATATCTGTGCGGTGCTGAATATCAGCCTGTTGGACTTCGTTGCTCGGTTCGAAGCTGAAATCTCAGCCTTCGAACGACCAGCCACTACTCACGACTAAAGCGAAGCAAGGGCACGACCACGCGGCGCAACACCAGCAGAGTGGTGATTCCTCAGCTCGGCGGAGACCTTGGCGCTATGGCAGAGTGATCCAAATCAACGAAGTGCTGTTATCGTCAAAAGGAGCGCTCATGCCTCGAGGCAATCTGCTAAAGTCGCCCTATAGCCCCGCTTGGTGAATTGCTGTGCGTCGGATTGGATTGATCCTGGTAATGATTGCTAGCCTCGTGCTGCCGACCTTCGGCGGTATGGCTTTCAGCATGCCGGCACAACCTTGCCCGATGCAGAGCGCCGATCATCAGGGCCATGCAACGGCCGATGCTCCGTGCTGCGAGCAAATGGACACGTCTGATGGGGTGGCCAATAAGTCTCCCTGCAAATCCGGCCAGGAATGCAAGACCGGAGGACTTCTCCAGACCACCGTGATCAAGAGCATATCCCCTCTCCCCTCACGCCCCGAGATATTGCTGACCCAGTCGGTGATTAAGCGAGAGCCCGCAGGACTCTGGCGCCCTCCTCGTTTCGTCTAATGCCGTGATCATCCCGCGCCTTACAGTCAGGCGCATCGTCGCGACCACGTTTCGTAGCTGCGACCTCAATCAATCGCATTGGAGGCGAAAGCATGTCCGCTTTCCTTTTTCCACGCCGTGGCTATCTCGGCGTGTTGGCTGCCGCATTCTGGGCAGCTCCCTGGCTTGCCGCGCAGGCACAGCCCCTAACCTTCGAACGAGCCCAAGCTCTGGCCGAACAGAGTGCCCCTGAGAACCTCGCGCGCCAGGCGCAGGTGGCATCGGCACAGCAGGCTGTAGGGCCCGCAGACGCCTTGCCCGATCCCAAGCTGATTATAGGCATCGACAACCTGCCGATCGAAGGCCCTGACCGTTACACACTTAATCGTGACTCCATGACCATGCGCCGCATTGGACTCATGCAGGAGGTACCAAACGGCGACAAGCGTCTGGCCCGTCGCCAACTGGCCGAAGCCTCCATGACGCGGGCCGAGGCCGAGCAGCGTGCCATGCAGTTGGAAATCAAGCGCCAGACGGCAGTGAGCTGGCTGGACGTGTACTACGCCGAACGCAGTGTTGGCCTCTTCGATCAACTGGACCGTCAGATCGAGATGCTCCGCTCGACCGTGCAATCGCTAATTGCCGGCGGTAGTGCTCAGCCTGGCGAGCTGTTGCAGGCCGACCAGGAAGCTTTGGCGTTACAAGATCGGCGAGATGAACTGAATCGCGATGTGGCAGTAGCTCGTGCCAAGCTGCGCCGCTGGATAGGCAACGAGGCTGACCAGCCTTTGCAAGGAGGTGTTCCCAATCTGAACCTGGTGGCACCGCACCTGCAGCAACGCATTGCCTCACACCCTGAGTTGCGCGCTGCCTCCGCCCGAGTCGGCGAGGCTAGCGCCGAGCTGAACGAGGCCATCGCCGAGAAGACCCCCGACTGGGGTGTTGAGTTTGCCTACAACAATCGCGACAACCAGTTCGGCGATATGGTGATGGTGCAATTCACGTTCGACCTGCCGTTGTTCGTAGGCACACGTCAGGGGCCCAAGATCAACGCCAGACAACAAAGCGTGTCGCAGATGGAAGCCGAGCAGGAAGCATTACTGCGCGCCCATCAGGCTGAGCTGGAAGGCGGTATTGCCGAGCTTGAGCAACTGCGCAGGACCTTGTCACGCACCGAAAAAACCTTGATCCCGCTTGCAAGCAAACGTGCCGAACTCGAACTGGCCGCCTACCAAGCCGGTAACAGCCAGCTCACATCCGTTATTACTGCCCAGCGCGACCTGATTGAGGCGCAGCTGCGGCAGATTGAACAGCAGCGCAAGTTGAGCCAGCTATCCGCAAGTCTGTACTACGCCTATGTGGAGGGCCTGAAATGAAGATATCGACATTTGGTTTTGCGGTCGCCGTGCTGACCGTGGGCATTGGCGCGGCGGGCGGTGGCTACTGGCTGGCCCAGCGGCAAGCCAAACACGAGCTACTGCCTAGCTCCGCACCGACGGACGAGCGCAAGGTGCTCTATTGGTACGACCCTATGCAGCCTGAGCAGCGCTTCGATAAACCGGGCAAGTCACCTTTCATGGATATGGAACTTGTCCCTAAATACGCAGGATCCGAGCAGGATCCGTCTGTCCTGAGCATCCCCGCTCAA
Source organism: Halopseudomonas oceani (assembly GCF_002903165.1). GTDB lineage: Bacteria > Pseudomonadota > Gammaproteobacteria > Pseudomonadales > Pseudomonadaceae > Halopseudomonas > Halopseudomonas oceani. The sequence continues at coordinate 4,438 of NZ_PPSK01000028.1, read as the reverse complement.
GCCGTGCAGAACCTCGGAATGCGAACCTCGATGGTGATCCGAGGTGTACTGCCCTCGGATATCGAGGCGGTGGGTTCCCTGGCCTATAACCAGCGAGAAGTGGCGAACCTCCAGGCCCGCGCCGGCGGATTCGTCGAGCGGGTTTACGGTCGCGCCCCGGGCGATGTGCTGCCTGCCGGAGCCCCCCTGGTCGACCTGCTGATTCCCGAATGGTCCGCCGCGCAGTTGGAGTTCCTGGCGGTACTGCGTACCGCTGACACTCGCTTGATAAGTGCGGCCCAAGAGCGCCTGCGCCTGCTTGGCATGCCTCAAACGTTGATCGAGCAGGTCCGCCGCAGCGGCAAACCACGGGCGGTGCAAACCCTCACCACACCTATCAGCGGCGAGCTCCAAGCCTTGCAGGTACGCGCCGGGATGACCGTCGAAGCCGGGCAGGATCTGGCGTTGATTAACGGGCTATCCAGTGTCTGGCTCGATGCGGCGATACCCGAGGCCATGGCCGGAAGTATCCAGGTCGGGGACGAGATCCGCGCCAACCTGACGGCCTTTCCTGATCGACCGCTGCTGGGCCGCGTCATAGCCTTGCTGCCGAGTGCCGATCCGCAAACGCGCACGCTCACGGTACGCAGCGAGCTACCCAACCCTGCCGGTAAGTTGCGCCCCGGCATGTTCGCCGCCGTACGCCTGAACAGTGCCGTCGAACAATCCACGCTTCTTGTGCCGAGTGAAGCCGTGATTCGCACCGGCAAGCGTGCATTGGTGATGCTGGCCGAAGGCGACGGACGCTACCGCCCCCAGGAAATCACCTTGGGCCGCGAGGCCGATGGGCGTCTGGAGGTGTTGTCCGGTCTTGAGGAAGGTCAGGCGGTCGTTACCTCCGGCCAGTTCCTCATCGATTCGGAAGCCAGCCTGCAGGGCATCCTGGCCGGCAATGCAGAACAGGACAGCACGGAGGGGCTGCATGTGTCTCACGGCGTTATTCGCGCACTGGACGGGAAACAAGTCACCCTGGAGCATGGCCCCTTCGAGAGCCTGAATATGCCAGGTATGACCATGGCTTTTCCTCTGGTCAGCTCCGAAGTAGCTGTGGGACTTAAGCCAGGAGATCACGTACGCATCGCCGCACGTCAGACAAACTCCGGCCTGCTGATCGAGCAGCTCCGCAAGGAAGGAGACCAGCCATGATCGCGCGCCTGATCCACTGGTCTATCGGCAACCGCTTCCTGGTACTGCTGGCCACCCTGTTCATCACCGCCCTGGGCATCTGGTCGCTGCGCAACACGCCGTTGGATGCACTGCCGGATCTGTCCGACACCCAGGTCATCATCCGCACAAGCTTCCCCGGGCAGGCACCGCAGATTGTCGAGAACCAGGTGACCTACCCGCTGGCCACCACCATGCTCTCGGTGCCGGGGGCGAAGACAGTGCGCGGCTACTCGTTCTTCGGCGACTCCTTCGTTTATGTGCTGTTCGAGGACGATACCGACCTCTACTGGGCACGCTCGCGGGTGCTGGAGTACCTCAACCAGGCGCAGGAACGCCTGCCCGAGGGTGTTACCACCACCCTTGGGCCGGATGCCACCGGCGTGGGCTGGATCTACCAGTACGCCTTGGTCGACCGCAGCGGCCAGCATGATCTTGCCCAGCTGCGGGCACTGCAGGACTGGTTCCTTAAGTACGAACTCAAGAGCCTGCCCAACGTAGCCGAAGTGGCCACCCTCGGCGGCATGGTCAAGCAATACCAAGTGCTGCTCGATCCCCAGAAGCTGGTGGCTTATGGGGTAACTCAGCAGGAGGTCGAAGCGGCGCTGAAGAGCGCCAATCAGGAAACCGGCGGCGCCATCCTGGAGCTGGCAGAGCGCGAGTACATGGTCCGGGCTTCAGGCTATCTAGAGAGCCTGGCGGATTTCCGCAATGTGCCGCTGCGGGCTTCGGCCAGCGGAGTTCCGGTGCTGCTGGGTCAGGTGGCCACCATTCAGTTGGGGCCAGAGATGCGTCGTGGCATTGCCGAGCTGGATGGCCAGGGTGAAGTTGTAGGTGGCGTGGTCATCTTGCGCTCCGGAAAGAATGCCCGCGATACCATCGCCGCGGTGAAGACCAAGCTGGACAGCCTGAAGGGCAGCTTGCCGGCCGGCGTCGAGGTGGTCACCACCTATGACCGTTCGCAATTGATCGACCGCGCCATCGATAACCTCAGCTACAAGCTGCTGGAAGAGTTCGCGGTGGTTGCCCTGGTTTGCCTGATCTTCCTCTGGCACCTGCGCTCGTCGCTGGTCGCGATCATCACCCTGCCCCTGGGCATCCTGATGGCCTTCATCGTCATGCGCTACCAGGGCGTTAATGCCAACATCATGTCGCTCGGCGGGATCGCAATCGCCATCGGCGCCATGGTCGATGCCGCCGTGGTGATGATCGAGAACGCGCACAAGCACATCGAGGCCTGGAAGGCTCGACACCCCGGTGAACCGCTTCAGGGCGAGGCGCACTGGCGGGTGATCGGCGAAGCTGCGGCCGAGGTCGGGCCGGCGCTGTTCTTCAGCCTTTTGATCATCACCCTGTCTTTCCTCCCGGTCTTCACCCTGGAGGCCCAGGAGGGTCGCCTGTTTGGCCCGCTGGCATTCACCAAGACCTATGCCATGGCTGCCGCTGCTGGCCTCTCGATCACCTTGGTACCGGTGCTGATGGGCTATTGGATTCGTGGGCATATCCCCAGCGAACAACAGAACCCCTTGAATCGTTGGCTGATCGGTGCATACCGGCCGGTGCTGGAGTGGGTGCTGGCTTGGCCTAAGGTGACCCTAGCGCTGGCCTTGCTAGTGTTTTTGTCCAGTCTCTGGCCCCTCAGCAGACTCGGAGGAGAGTTTCTACCGCCGATGGACGAGGGCGACCTGTTGTACATGCCATCAGCCCTGCCCGGCTTGCCGGCCAGCAAGGCCACCCAGCTGCTGCAGCAAACCAACCGGATGATCCTCACGGTGCCCGAAGTGGCACGGGTATTCGGCAAGGCCGGGCGAGCAGAGACCGCCACCGATCCAGCACCGCTGGAAATGTTCGAGACCACGGTGCAGTTCAAACCACGCGATCAATGGCGCGCGGGGATGACACCCGAAAAGCTGATCGAGGAACTGGATCGCGCGGTAAAAGTTCCGGGGCTGTCCAATATCTGGGTGCCGCCCATCCGCAACCGCATCGACATGCTGGCGACGGGGATCAAGAGCCCCATTGGGGTGAAAGTGTCCGGAACCTCCTTGGTCGACATCGAGCGCATAACGCGCGATATCGAGGCCGTGGCCAAAGAGGTGCCTGGGGTGAGTTCGGCCTTGGCAGAACGCCTTACTGGCGGCCGTTACGTGGACATCCAGATCGATCGACTGGCCGCGGCGCGCTATGGCCTGAGCATCGCCGATGTGCAGGCGGTGGTATCGGGCGCCATCGGCGGCAGCAATATTGGTGAGACGGTTGAAGGACTGGCCCGCTTCCCGATCAACCTGCGCTATCCCAAGGAGTGGCGAGACAGTCCGCAGGCACTACGGCGTATGCCGATCCTCACCCCAGCCGGCCAGCAGATCACCTTGGGCACCGTCGCCCAGGTTAGTCTGACCGAAGGGCCGCCGATGCTGCGCAGCGAGAACGGGCGACTGTCCGGCTGGGTCTATGTCGATGTCCGCGGGCGCGACCTGGCCTCGACCGTGCGCGAGCTGCAGCAGCGCGTCGCCGAGCGGGTACAACTCGACGCCGGCATGACCGTCTCCTACTCCGGTCAGTTCGAATTCCTCGAGCGCGCCAATGCGCGGCTGGCCTGGGTGGTGCCGGCGACTCTGTTGATTATCTTCGTGCTGCTCTACCTGACTTTCAGCCGCTTCGGCGAGGCCCTGCTGATCATGGCCACCCTGCCCTTTGCCCTGTCGGGCGGCATCTGGCTGCTCTACTGGTTCGGCTTCAACCTGTCGGTGGCCACCGGCGTGGGCTTCATCGCCCTGGCCGGCGTCTCGGCCGAGTTCGGGGTGATCATGCTGCTGTACCTGAAGAACGCCTGGCATGCGCGTGTGGATACCGGGCGCAGCGGTGATCCGGCCCTACTGGAGGCAATTCGTGAAGGCGCGGTGCTGCGTGTGCGGCCCAAGGTGATGACGGTGGCCGTGATCATCGCCGGCCTGTTGCCAATCCTCTGGGGCGGAGGTGCCGGATCTGAGGTGATGAAGCGCATCGCCGCGCCCATGGTCGGCGGCATGATTACCGCGCCGCTGATGTCCATGTTGGTTTTGCCGGCCGCGTACTGGCTGATGCGAAGGCAGCGTACACAGAAGGTTCGCGCACCGCAGGAGCTATAGCTTTACAAACCCGGGCAAGCCACGCGCCAAGCTGACTCGCCCGGGTAACGCGGCAGGAAGCATTACGGCGATGTAACTTTGACTTCATTTTTATGACAGGTTGAGCT
>NZ_PPSK01000027.1 GCF_002903165.1 Halopseudomonas oceani | reverse complement strand
CCACATGATGCTGTCTGACCTGCTGGTTACTCGCCTACCAGTGGGGCTTAACCGCACGCTGACCCACGAACGCAGGGCGCAGGTTGCTGGGTTCGGGATCGTTGCTCAGGAAGCCTGCTGGCAGTTGCGCCAAGGCATCAGCCCCCTTGTTCGCCGTGAAGGTGTGTGTAGCAGAAACCTTTGGGTCCTCGACACTCGGCTTGACTCGAAACTCCCATGGGTAGCTCCATTTCTAAAAGCGCTCCGCTTCTGATGACTGCCTTTAGTCGAGTCGGTTTGTAGGTCTATAGAAAAGCGCTCATAGCGAGCAGCTCAATTGAGCGAGCCCCCTGAGGGGGATACGGTTTCTCTGATACTGAATCGCCCCTACCCCTTGACGACGGGTAGGGGAGTGAGAGCTTAGGCTACGGACGGTCCCAACTAGTTCTCAATCTGGCTGATATGTGGAAAGAATTGGGGTCACTCGATATATGGAAAGATTTGGGGTCGACTGATCGGATGAGCCTCCGCCGTTTTCACCGATCGCCCCGAGCTTTCAAGCAAGTCGACTCAGCTGTAGCCCAGTAGCCACGCGGCTTTCGACTAAATATGTGGAAGGATTTGGGGTCGGCTGATCGGGAAGCCCGTCGTTTTCCACCTATCGCCCTGAACCCTCGAATACATCGACTCCGCTGCGGCCCAGTAATCACGCAGCTTCCAGCACTATATGCGGAAAGATCTGGGGTGACTGCTGGCCTGCAGTGGAGTTCTCCCTCCTAGGCGCTATTGTGACGACTTTGTGTGGAGATGAAGAAGACGAAGTTTGTGGCAAAAATGTCCGATGTGCACTTCGGCAGTTGGGGCGAGTGTCACTCACCGACGTTGCTGGTCTCGGAGTCAGAATATGGATACATCACCGAGGTACCCTCAGTTTCCCATGATGATTGTTGCGTGGCGGGAGGGGGCAGCCCGTCTATGTACGTTTCTTCCGTTTTCACTGCCGGAAGCTGGCTCCTCGGGGGGGGGGGAGCGGTTGCTACACTTCGAACGAAATTGCTGTGATCTGGGCGTCTCGTACCTTTTAGCTGCCTAGTCAGAGCACTCTGCAGCGCCGATCCTCAGCGTTCGCATGGCATATCGGAAGATCTGTACATAGATGACGGCAGGAGCGTCTGCGTCTCTGGATATGGTGGAAGCCACACACAGTTTGTGTTCTGGGTTGATATGTGTTTTAGGTTTTACCTGCAGAGCTACAATATTCCTATATGTCACTTATGCAGACTGTTACCTCTTTTCCCGCTTTTGCTAGCATGTGTGAAAGGGACTCAAAAGTAAAATTCTTTGATAGCCCTTTCTCTATCTCTTCTAAGCGTTGCGGATGAGCCCCTAGTATTTGAGCTGCGGCCACTCTGCTCATGTTTTTTTCCTTTAGCCAAGCGGCTAACGCGTTAACTAACGTGGTCATTACGATGGAGTGTGCAGCCGAATAAGGAGTTATCTCTTGGCCTGCTAATTCAGCGGCGCGGGGCGCGATCGATTCAGTAGGTTCACCATTGGATTCAAACAGTACCGCAGTAACAACGTATGCCCACTCGTGCCAGACACGTTTCTGTTGTTCCTGACGCTGGTTCTTGTTGTAGGTTTCCTCTAATCGTGGTTTCGAGTGATTGAGCATGGCCTCGATAACATCATTTGCTGCCCCGCAGCGTTGGCTCCACCCTGTAGATGCTGACCTTCTAAGGTCGTGTGGTGAGAAAGGTTCGAAGTCTTGTAGCGGAGCAGGGTGAGTTGTGCGGCTTGTCCTTGATCCCAAAAGTCGGGCGATGGCAGTGTTGATGCTATCGGGATGGATAGCAGTTCCCCGGCCTTGTCCGCTGAATACGAAGTCGTTGCCCTCGAACATTTCCAAGTTTTGTAGCAGCTGGATGGTTTCGGGTGCGAGGTAAACAGTATGGGGACGGCGGTTTTTTGTCCTTTCTGAATTAATTTCCCATGTGCCTGATTGCAGGTCGAGTTCCTGCCAGCGCATGCCGGCAACCTCATCGCGTCTTGCGCCGGTCAATATCAAAATCTTTATGGCTGTGCTGAGATGCTTTCCGAGCAGGCCGGCTTCTTCCTGAGTTTCCAGGGTTTGCCAAACGCGGACTATTTCTGGAACCGTGAGAAAACGCTTGCCTATGGCGCCCGCAGAGCCACCAATTTTGCCTGATGTAACCCCGCGCAGAGCGTTGTCATCAATGAGCTGACAGTCTTCCGCATAGCTGAGCATTGCGCGCAGGACATTTAGTTGGTGCCTAGCTTCAACCGGGACCGTTGTTGCTAGCTTTCTAAGAAATGGCACGAGTATCTGTCGGTTGACGTCGCGCACCAGCAACGGTCCGAGCTCGGCTTTGCAGTATCGGTTCCAGCGAGCCTGATGCTCCCTGACCGTTTTGGGGGCCGGAATTCGTTTTGATCGTTGGCTGGGAGTTGCGCCATAAAATTGCAGCCATTCGTCAAAAAGTGACTGCATCGTTGTTGCCTGCTCGTTTGACTTGATCCGAGCTTGCCAGGAGAGGCGTGGGTCCAGCCCATCGGCTGCGAGATTGTAACCTTCCAGGTGTTTGTCCTTGGCCTCCTGTAACGTCATGGACATTGCGTTACCGATCGTCACGTCGACAGGCTTACCTTTGATGATGTAACGGGCAACGTATTTGCGCCCAGCTGCAGCTGTGACTTTGACGTATAGTCCTGACCCGACATGGCTGTGTACGGCTCGTCGATAGAAGGGTTTTAAAGGGTTTGGTTTGAGCTTGCGGATCAGATCTTGGTTATTCAGTGCCTTGGCCATTTAGGTTCTCAGGAGGCTGAAGATATCCTCAAAATGATACACGTTTTAATACCCGAAATCTGAGCGATACCCTGAATGAACACGGTGTTTTATGACGTTTTGTGGATTTTTAGGTTTTTGATTTTTAAGGAAAAAAGATGTTTGTGGTGTGTGTTGAAATACACCTGAAACCGCCTCCTAAGCGGTAGGTCCCCGGTTCGAATCCGGGCTCGCGCACCATCTCTCAGGGCCGCACTTCGACGCGGTCAATCTCGGCCTGGTCCGGGGAGGCAGGAACGCTTCGCTTGTTGACGTGTCGACTGTTCTGTCATTAGCTGGCGTTATCGTCGGTTAGCTACCGCCAAGGATTGTAACGGGAGTCTGAATGTCTCGCGCATTAACTGCTTTTTCCTCGTTGTACTTCGCTACCTTGCTGATGCTGTTGGGCAGTGGTTTGTTGAGCACCTACCTGGGTCTTCAGCTAGCTGCGAACGGGGTAAGTGAGCTTTGGATTGGTCTGTTGATGACAGGCTACTACGGCGGTCTGGTCATGGGAGCTTCGGTCGGTCACCGATTGATCTCCAGAGTCGGGCATATTCGTGCGTTTGTAGCCAGTGCGGGTCTGGTAACGGCCTCTGTTCTGTGTCATGCGCTGTTTGACAACGTGCTGGCGTGGCTTGGGCTGCGCGTGCTGGTCGGTATGGCCATGATGTGTCAGTTCATGGTGCTTGAGAGCTGGCTGAACGAGCAGTCCGAGTCGCATCAGCGGGGCATGGTCTTTGCCAGCTACATGGTGGTGACCTATCTGGGGTTGGTGCTGGGTCAGGTTGTATTCGCCTTTAAGCCGGAGTTGTCGCTGGATCACCTGCTATACGTCGCCATGTGTTTTTCGTTGTGTCTGGTGCCGGTAGCGACGACCCGTCAGATTCACCCGGCGCCAATGCGTCCTGCGCCGCTAAAGGCTCGGATGTTCTTTCAGCGCATTCCTCAGGCGCTAACCACCATTGGTGTGGCGGGCTTGATGATGGGGGCGTTTTACGGGATGGCACCGGTGTTTGCCAGATCAATGGGGTTGCCAACCTCCGAGATCGGTATGTTCATGGCGGTAACTATCTGTGCGGGGCTTGCCGCACAATGGCCGGCCGGGTGGCTGTCGGATCGGGTTGACCGCAGTCAGTTGATCCAAATAAATGCGATGGTGTTGACGGCAGTATCCGTGGTGATGGCCATCGGGCTGATACCCAGCGGCGGACTCATCTTTCTGACGGCAATTTTCGGGCTGATGGTGTTCACTCTCTATCCCATGGCGGTTGCGCTGGCGAACGATCACGTCGAGCCGGATGATCGAGTCCCCCTCTCTGCCATGCTGCTGGTTACCTTCGGCCTGGGGGCGAGTGTTGGTCCGCTGATCAGCTCAGGGCTGATGAAGTGGCTTGGCCCCAACATGCTCTATATCTTCATGGCTGCATGCAGCGCCATTTTGGTCTTCCGAGTGCGCACGGCGATGGTGACGGGGGATAATCTCGTCGAGGAGGCACCTCTGCAGTTCATGCCTGCGGCCGGTAACCTCGCCAGCTCGCCGCTTGCCGCGGCGATTGATCCGCGGGTAGAGGAGAGCGCCGTGATCGAGCAGATGCAGGATGAGCTACCGCCGGAAGAGCAGCCTGCTGAGGATGGATATGCGGATGCGGATCAGGAAGACCATAGGCCGGGTTAGAACAGGTCTTCCTTCTCGAGTCGGCGTGCTTCGCGCTGTAGCTGGTTGACGAAACGGTCGATGCTCCGCTGCGCTTGTGCTGATTGAAGCTTGAACATCAGGCCAAGGTGGGTTTCGTTGGCGTCCTCACGAAAGACCACGTGGCGCACCTCTACGTTGACTTCGACACGTCCCATATCGGGTAGGTGCAGCACGCTGTTTGGGTACTCTTCTCCTGGCTTCAGCGACTTGCTCTGGTCGCCCTCCAGGCGCACCTTGCAGCCGGTTGCGGACAGATCCATCAGGTAGCAGGTAAAGCGCCGGTCCCGTTCCGGGTGGACCATTTCCACTGCAATGTCAGCGGTGCGGCGCACACTGGCTCGAAAGGCGCCGCGTTTCTGATGATAGATCAACTCTGCTGGCAGTGGGATGGCGTATGCAGGAGCGTCATCCAGCATGACCTGGCTCGCCCCGGGACAGTTCCAGCGCATGTGAATGCCTTCATGCCAGGCGTCTATTCGGAACGACTCGCCCTGATTGGCGTAGCGGTCGCCTTCGCGGGGAATCAGTTCGTCAATCCAGATAGCGCCCTTGTTGGAATCCAGATTGACAATGAAACTTTGAAATTTCTGTGAGCGGTCGGTAAACGTAACAGTCAGAGTGTCACGTGCCTGCATCAGAGTCCGTAACAGGGACAGGATTTCGACCGGGGCGCGTACTTCTCTGGGTGGCTGGGGACCAGTTTCTTGTGAGAATAGGTTGGACACGTCAGCTTCTCGTTATAGTTCGTAATAGCAGGCGTAACTATACCGCGACGTTGGTCGCAATGATATTTGTGATCAGGCTTTGCTGAGGTCGCGGGTGATGCCGGATCGGCTGCGATTGCCAAGCTGGTCGTAGATGCCGCTGCTGGGTTCGCCCTGATTGCGCAGCAGGTCGAGTATCGTGCGGGTGCTGTGCTGGCTGTGGTGGACCAGGCGGGCGTTGTGCTCGTTGGCTTGTTTGCATTCTGCCAGGGCGGCAAGAAATTGCTGATACTGGTGCTCTAGGGTGGCGTCGCCACTCTGGGCGATATGCTCGCCCAACCCCTCTGGGGAGATCTGGTTGGCTTGGCAGTAGCGCTGGATTTGCTGGTCGTGAGTTATCAGAGCATCGGTAAGGGGGCGCTTTTGTTCCAAAAGCTGCTCCAGTGCTTCCACGTCCTGTTTTGCCAGTGCGTCGCGTTCCTGATCCAGCAGGTTCAGATACTGCCGGCAGTCGTGTTCAGCCGATTGGAAGCGTTCTTGCAAAGCGTGCATGGCGTGTCTCCTGACTGTAGCTGTCCCGGGCGGGGAGTAGTCAAAGAGTACAGCCAGCGATCATTTCTGACTACTGGCTGTCAGCTTTCGAAGCTCAGAAGCTTATCGGCAATGCGGCTGCTGTCTGACTTGTAGCTGCCATCGGCGATAGACTGCTTGATCTGGTTGACGCGTTCGCTGTCTACCTCGGGCAGATCGCGCAGCTTTTCTTCGATTGCTTGCAGTTGCTGAGCTTGTGCGCTGAGGTTTACCGATGAAGTGCTTTCGGTCTGTTTGCTCTGTGCTGCGTCAGCCTGCGGGGCTGAAGTGCCAACCGAGCCGGCTTCGCGCTTGCCAGCGGTGCCAGTAGTCTGGCTGCTGCGACCAGCACCGTTCGGGCCGTTGGGCGAGTTGAAGTCGATGACCATGATGAATTCCTCAAACTGTAAAATCTTCTCTAGCTGCTTTAACGGCAGCTGGAAGGAAAACTTTAGGAAAAAATAGTGTGAAGATCGTCACGGGGTGAGTGGCTGCGTTTAGCAACGGGTAAAGCACTCCTGAGTGCATCATCACATTCCAACTTCGACCTGTCCAGGGCCGGTGACTCTGGCCCGGACTACCCTGTTGGAGCGGGTATTGCGGACCCGGATCTGCGCGCCAAGTGTACCATCTTCCAGGGCTTCGCCTGGCATGCGGACGTCGACGCTGGCGTTGCCGGCGCTGATCACAACCTTGTCGCCGCGCTGGACCAGCCGGTTCTGTTCCAGCTGTGTATGCCCCAGCACGGTGTCTGCGTTGACGTTTCGCTTCAGCTGCATGCCGATGGCCTGGGCCGGGTCCAGCAGGTAGTTGTTGCCCAGCAGGCCAGTGTCACGTTCAGCCAGGCGGACGTCCTGGGCGCTGACTACGTCGCGTCGTTGCAGCGGCCGGGAACTCACCACCACGTGCTGATAGAGGCTGACCTGTGCCGGCACAAAGAGTCTCCAGGGGGACGGGCCGTTGCAGGTGACGCGCACGGTTACCCGCCCGATGGGGACGTCGGGGCTCTCGAGCTGGGCGGAGAGGGCGTCCTCGGCACAGAGCGGCAGGCGCAGGCGTGCATCAAGCCGGCTGAGCCGAATTTCGTGGCGAGGATCGCCTCCCAGCGAGCGTGCATATTCGCTTACTTCCCGCTCAAGATATTGGTTGGTGACGCCGATAAGCTGATCAATGAGCGGGTTGGCGTGTGTGCTGGCGGAAAAAAATATCGCCAATACCGCGCACCCGGTGATAAAACGCATACAATTACCTACAAACAGTTGGGTGATGTCCGTCAGTTTACTGCCGTCTGATGATGGACTAGCACGAAACATGCCGTTTCACCCGATTCAAACAAGAGGAGCAGTCCATGGCTGGTGTGATGGATTCAGTCAACCAACGAACCCAGTTGGTAGGCCAGAACCGACTCGAACTGCTGCTGTTCAGGCTGGCCGGTAATCAGTTGTACGGCATCAACGTATTCAAGGTGAAGGAAGTGCTGCAATGCCCGCGCCTGACTGCGATGCCCAAGCTGCATCCGGTGGTCAGAGGTGTAGCGCACATTCGCGGCGGCACTCTGCCGATTCTGGATTTGAATCGTGCAACCGGCGGGCCTGGTCTGGATGATCTGGAAACGGCTTTCGTGATCATCACCGAATACAACTATAAGGTTCAGGGTTTTCTGGTGCGGTCGGTCGAGCGCATCGTCAACATGAACTGGTCCGAGATCCACCCGCCGCCAAAGGGCACGGGGCGTGAGCATTATCTGACAGCGGTCACTCGCGTCGATAATCAGATGGTCGAAATTATTGACGTGGAAAAAGTGTTGGCAGAGGTCGTTCCGACCAACGAGAAGATTTCCGACGGCGTTATTGATGCAGAATCCCAGGCGGATGCAGTAGCCCGGACGGTTCTGATCGTTGACGACTCATCGATTGCCCGCAAGCAGGTGGCGCGTTGCCTGCAGGAAATCGGTGTCGAGATCGTGGCACTGAACGACGGGCGTCAGGCACTGGACTGGCTGAGGGCTCGGGCCGATCAAGGTGAAGATGTCAGTAAGTCGCTGCTGATGATGATCTCGGATATCGAGATGCCGGAAATGGATGGGTACACTCTGACCGCCGAAGTGCGCAACGATTCGCGCATGAATAAACTGCACATCATGTTGCATACCTCGCTCTCCGGGGTGTTTAACCAAGCGATGGTCAAGAAGGTCGGCGCGGATGATTTTCTGGCCAAGTTCAAGCCGGATGATCTGGCTCAACGGGTAATAGAGCGATTGCGTTCTTTGCGCGGCGACGTAGATGACCAGGCCTAGCACTATGGGTTTAATTGATACAAGGCAGGCTTCGTGACTTTGGCGAATCAGGATTTTCAGCTGTTCAGAGACTTTCTGGAAAAGGCCTGCGGTATTGTGTTGGGGGACAACAAGCAGTATCTGGTGTCCAGCCGACTCAACCGCCTGCTTGAGCAGGAGGGTATTGCCAGTCTCGGCGAGCTGGTCAAGCGGATTCAGGCGCAGCCCCGTGGTGGTCTGCGTGAGTCTGTGATTGACGCGATGACGACCAACGAAACGCTCTGGTTTCGGGATGTCTACCCGTTCGAGGTGCTGAAAACGCGGTTGATCCCGGAGTTCATCAAGAGCGCGCCAGGACAGCGTCTGCGAATCTGGTCGGCTGCCTGCTCATCAGGTCAGGAACCGTACTCCCTGAGTATGGCGATTGATGAGTTTGAACGCAGCAACCTGGGGCAGTTGCGTGGCGGTGCCCAGATTGTCGCAACTGATCTTTCTGGTGGCATCCTGAATGCGGCCAAAAGCGCGGAGTACGATAGTCTGTCTGTGGCCCGTGGTCTGTCGCAGGACCGCCTTGCGCGTTACTTTGACCAGCTTGGACCGGGTCGCTGGGCGGTTAAACCGGCAATTCGCAATCGCGTCGAGTTCCGCGCCATGAACCTGCTGGACAGCTATTCGATGCTGGGTAAGTTTGACTTCGTGTTCTGTCGAAATGTGCTTATCTACTTCTCTGCCGATGTAAAGAAGGACATCCTGCGACGCATTCACGCGACGCTGAAGCCCGGCGGCTATTTGATGCTCGGTGCTTCCGAGGCACTCAACGGTCTTCCCGAGCTGTATCAGATGGTGCAGTGCAGTCCGGGTATCGTTTACAAGGCCCGTTGATCCCTCCTGATTATTGCGACCCTCTTCTGGTAAGCCGGCATATCTCTGCCGGCTTTTCTTTTGCCGCTTGCCAATCAAGCGCTCCTGCTCTTGCCGTTTGCCGGTAAGACGTTGCCGCTTTTCTGACGCGCCTATTTGCAAATCCTTGAAATTAAAGTGATTTTATTTTTGGCACGCTGATTGCTTTGTTGCCTCCAATGACGGTTTTTGGTCGACGGACCGAAACGAGGAAAGTGGCAATGAGCATTAGTTTCGACAACGCCCTCGGGATACATGAGCAATCGCTGAAGTTTCGTGCTCAGCGCGCTGAGGTGCTGGCCAACAATATTGCAAACGCAGAGACCCCTAACTACAAGGCGCGGGATCTGGATTTCAATGCGGTGCTCGCAGCCCAGCAGGGCACCGGGCTGGTCGGTGACGGGCAGAGCATGCCGGTTGCTCAGACTGATGCGGGGCACATGGTGCTGGAAAGTCTGGTAGATCAGGTGGCAGGTCTGCGCTATCGCAACCAGCTGCAGCCATCGGTCGACGGCAATACCGTTGATTCCGAAGTCGAGAAGGCCGCCTATGCCCAGAACGCGATCGACTTTCAGGCCAGCTTTACGTTTCTCAACAGCAAGTTCAAGGGGCTGATGACAGCCCTCAGGGGAGACTGATCATGTCGCTTGATAAAGTGTTCGATATTGCGGGTTCCGGCATGAGCGCACAGTCTCTGCGCCTGAATACCGTCGCCAGCAACATCGCCAACGCCGATACCGTCTCCAGCAGTATTGATCAGACTTACCGCGCCAGAAACCCGGTATTTGCCACGATTTTCAACAGCCAACAGGCGACTGGCGGCTCGTTGTTCAGCCCTGACCGGCAAGCCGGCGACGGTGTTGCGGTGCTGGGCATCGTTGAGTCTGATGCCAGTCTTGAGCCGCGCTATGAGCCGGATCACCCGATGGCCAACGAAGACGGCTATGTGTATTACCCGAATGTGAACGTAGTAGAGGAAATGGCCAACATGATGTCTGCTTCCCGGTCCTACCAGACCAATGTGGAAGTCATGAATACGGCTAAGACCATGCTGCAGCGCGTTCTGACGCTGGGTCAGTGAACGGAGAAAAATAGACCATGAGCATCAGCAATGTTTCAACCGGCAGCGGCGTACTGGATGATTACAAGATTGACCACGACCGCTTTGAGTCAAGTAACGAGCTTGGCAAAGAGCAGTTTCTCGAACTGCTGGTTACTCAGATGAAAAACCAAGACCCGCTTTCACCGCAGGAAAATGGTGAGTTCATCGCACAGCTGGCGCAGTTCAGTACTGTCGAAGGGATTGGCAACCTCAACGCCTCAATGGAAATGCTGCTTGGTGGCTATCAGTCCTCCCAGGCGTTGCAGGCATCGTCATTGGTTGGGCGCACGGTGATCGTTCCATCTGATCAGGCTATGGTCGACCCGACTCTCGGCTTTGAGGGGCAACTGGCCCTGCCGGCGAGCAGTCCAAATGTGTTTGTTAACGTGTATGACGAGGCGGGTACGCTGGTCGATACCGTCAATATGGGCAGCCAGGAAGCAGGCATGCACGACTTCCAGTGGGATGGCAAAAATGCAGATGGTGAATATATGCCGTCTGGTGCTTATCGATTCGAGGCCATGGCCGCGATCGATGGTGAGGACGTGCAGCTGGCCACGTTACTGCCAGCCAATGTGGATAGTGTGACGTTGAGTGGGGCCGAGGATGGAGGCCTGCTGCTCAATGTGGCCGGGTTGGGCAGCATTGCTCTGTCCAGTGTGTATTCGATCCAATAACAGTCGTCCGAATAGAGTAGGCGAGGAGAAACAACCATGGCTTTCAATATCGGTTTGAGTGGTATTCGGGCGGCAGCTTCTGATCTGAATATCACGGGTAACAACATCGCCAACGCTGGCACTGTCGGGTTCAAGAGTTCGCGTGCCGAGTTTGCGGATGTCTATGCCGCATCAGTGCTTGGTTCCGGCAGCTATGCGACGGGGAGTGGTGTGGCGCTGGCCAATTCGGCTCAGTTGTTCAAGCAGGGCAATATCAGTTTCACACAGAACAGCCTTGATCTCGCGATCAATGGCAACGGCTTCTTTGTGACCAGCAATAACGGTGCGCTCAGCTACACGCGGGCGGGGTACTTTGGCACCGACAGTGATGGTTATATCGTCAACAATGCTGGTGAGCGCCTGCAGGGCTTTGGTGTTAACCCGGTGTCTGGGTTGATCAACCAGGGGGTGAGGACGGATCTGCGAGTTGATACGCGTTCCGCTGACCCGAATGCAACTACCGAGATCGCTTCGACGTTGAACCTGAACTCCAAGCAGACACGTCCTGAGGTATGGACCCAGCAATATGATGCCGCCTATGCAGCATCGATTGCGACTGCGGCTGACCCGGCCAACCCTACCCCGGCAGAAGTTGCTGCCGCGGAAGCTGCAGGCCAGGCGGCGGGTCAGGCCACCTTTGATCCGACCAACTCTGCAACGTATAACAGTTCCACGTCGGTCAATATTTATGACAGCCTGGGTAACTCCCACGTCATGACCAAGTACTTTGTCAAAAACGATGCCAACAGCTGGGACATGTATGTGCTCATTGATGGGCGTGATCCGCAGACTGGCGTTGAGGCAAGTGATCCTGCCTTTGATCCGACTACCACTACGCGCTACGACCTGGACTTCAATACCGTTGGTGAGCTGACCACGCCTCAGCCTCTGGCGCTAACCGGCTGGGTGCCTCTGGATGATGCGGGGCAGCCGACGGGGGCTGACTCGCCGGTCGGTAATATCACGATCAACCTGACTGGCTCTACCCAGTATTCATCCGGCTTCGCCGTGACGGCTGTTACGCAGGATGGCTTTACCACGGGTGAACTGGCGGGACTGCAAATCGACAAGTCGGGGATGCTGGTGGCTCGTTATACCAACGGCCAAACCCGGATTCAGGGCCAGGTGGTGCTGGCAACCTTCGCTAACCAGCAAGGTCTGACGCCGCTCGGTAGCACTGCTTGGGCTCAGTCATACGAATCTGGTGAACCGGTGATCGGTGCGCCTACCAGTGGCACGCTGGGCAGTATTCAGTCGGGGGCGCTGGAAGAGTCCAACGTGGATATCTCCGAGCAATTGATCAACCTGATCGTCGCGCAACGCAACTATCAGGCAAACTCAAAAACCATTCAGACTGAAGACACGGTTACCCAGTCGATCATCAATCTGAGGTAATAATGCCGACGCCTTCAGCGTCGGTCCCAAGCGGCAATATCGGCAAGTGGTTTTGACGATATTGCCGTTTTGGTTTTTCTTTTCAGTAAGTATCTATTTGAAAATAAAGACTTATTTTATTTTCTCCCTGTTTGGCATGATCTCTGCATTTAATCCTGTGAAAGTACGTAAGCGGCAATTCCTTGTCGCTGTGTGATTCGGGAGCAGGGCATGGACAAATCGCTATACATATCCATGACAGGGGCCAGCCAGAACGCGTTGGCCCAGCGTTCGCATGCCAACAATCTGGCAAATCTGTCCACTACCGGGTTCCGGCGCGACTTTGAGCAGGCCCGTTCAATGCCGGTATTCGGCGATGGTTATGCAACCCGCGCCTACGCCATGACGGAGCGCCCGGGTACGGACCTGTCTTCAGGTGCCTTGATGGAAACCGGCCGGGAGCTGGATGTGGCTGTCCAAGGTGAAGGCTGGATTGCCGTGCAGGCCGCTGACGGGTCTGAGGCCTACACCCGCGCGGGAAGCCTGAATATTGACGCGTTCGGTGTGTTGCGCACCAGCAGCGGCTTGCCGGTGCTGGGTAACGGTGGCCCTATTGCGATTCCGCCTGCCGAGAAGGTTGAGATTGGGTCTGACGGCACCATTAGTATTCGCGCGTTGGGTGAAGGCCCGGCGGTAATGGCCGAAGTCGACCGGCTGAAGCTGGTCAACCCGGACCCAGCGACGCTGGAGAAGGGCGCGGATGGCCTTATGCGGACCAAGGATGGCTTGCCTCAGGTGGCGGACGGCGTTGTTCAGGTCGCTACCGGATTTCTGGAAGGCAGTAACGTCAACGCGGTTGAAGAAATGACGGCCATGTTGTCGCTGGCGCGTCAGTTTGAGCTGCACATCAAGATGATGCGGACCGCGGAAGAGAATGCGCAGGCGACTGATCGCATTCTGCAGATGAGTTAATTCAATGGCATGTCAACTAACTGACACGCGAGGAGAATAGCTATGCTCCAGGCACTTTGGGTCAGCAAGACGGGGCTGTCCGCACAGGACACCATGCTGTCGACCATCTCCAACAACCTGGCCAACGTCTCGACCACCGGTTTCAAGCGTGATCGAGCCGAGTTTGAAGACCTGCTGTATCAGATCAAGCGCCAGCCGGGCGGTCAGAGCACCCAGGACACCCAGTTGCCGTCCGGTCTGCAGCTCGGTACCGGTGTGCGGGTAGTCGGCACTCAGAAGATATTTACCGAAGGCACGCTGCAGACCACTGAGCAACCGCTTGACATGGCGGTTAACGGACGTGGTTTTTTCCAGATCCTGATGCCGGACGGCAGCATTGGTTATACCCGTGATGGCAGCTTCCATCTGGATGCTGATGGCCAGATCGTTACCTCCAACGGTTTTCCGCTGGAGCCAGGTATCGTGCTGCCCGATGACGTAAAAACGTTCACTGTTGGCGAAGACGGTACGGTCAGTATTACCACTACCGGCAATGCTGCGTCACAGCAGATTGGCAACATCCAGACCGCCGACTTTATTAATCCGGCCGGCCTGCAGGCCATCGGTAATAACCTGTTTCTTGAGACTGCTTCAAGCGGTGCACCACAGACCGGCAACCCTGGTCAGAACGGCTTGGGGACGGTTCTGCAGAACACCCTGGAGAATTCCAACGTCAGCGTGGTAGAGGAATTGGTCAACATGATCACCACTCAGCGCGCCTACGAAATGAATTCCAAGGTCATATCAACCGCAGACCAGATGCTGCAGTACATCAGTCAGAACCTCTGACGGGAGCTCGGAATCATGATCCGCTTGGCTAAGGTGTTGATGCTGCTGGTGCCGCTCAGCCTGATCGGCTGCATGCAGGCTCCGCCGATGCGTGACGACCCGGCGTATGCGCCTGTGTTGCCGCGCACGCCGTTGCCACAGGAGCTGAACAACGGAGCGATCTATCAGCCCGGTTTTGAAATGAGCCTCTACAACGACCGCAAGGCGCACCGGGTCGGTGACATCATCACCATCACCCTGACCGAACGCACCGCGGCGCAAAAGAAGGCCGAGAACGAAATTGACAAAACCAGCTCGACCACCATTACCAACCCGACCCTGCTGGGCAATGCCGTGGGCTTCAAGGGGCTTGATCTTGGCGTGAGCATGTCGGGTCAGCGCGCCTTTGACGGCAGCTCAGACGCTAACCAGAGCAACAGTCTGTCAGGCTCTATTACGGTGACCGTTGCCGAAGTGCTGCCCAACGGCATTTTAGCGGTACGCGGCGAGAAGTGGATCACCCTCAATCAGGGAGACGAGCTGATCCGCATCAGTGGCCTGGTGCGCGCGGACGATGTTGGTCCCGACAACACCGTGCTCTCGACTCGCGTGGCCGATGCGCGCATCACCTATTCCGGCAAGGGTGCCTTTGCCGATTCCAATCGCCCAGGCTGGCTGAGTCAGTTCTTCCTCAGCCCGTTGTGGCCGTTCTGACAGGAGTATTGTCATGCGCAGCCTGATTTTCTGTCTCGCCTTGTTGCTGATCAGTCCGCTGACGCTGGCCGACCGTCTCAAGGATATCGCCAGTATTGCTGGCGTGCGAAGCAACCAGTTGATCGGCTATGGCCTGGTGGTGGGGTTGGATGGCTCGGGTGACCAGACCAGCCAGACCCCATTCACGGTGCAAACCTTTGAGAACATGCTCAGTCAGTTCGGCATTACTGTGCCGCAGGGCACGCGCATCCAGATGAAGAACGTGGCTGCGGTAGCGATTCACGCCGACCTGCCAGCGTTTGCCCGCCCTGGCCAGACCATTGACGTGACAGTCTCTTCACTGGGTAATGCCAAGAGCCTGCGCGGTGGGGCGCTGTTGATGACCCCGCTCAAGGGGATCGACGGTCAGGTTTACGCCATCGCCCAGGGCAACCTGGTGGTGGGTGGTTTCGGCGCAGAAGGGGCGGATGGTTCGCGCATCACCGTCAATATTCCCAGTGCGGGCCGCATTCCCAATGGCGCGACGGTTGAACGTGCGGTGGCTAGTCCCTTCACCTCCGGCGATCATCTGACCTTCAATCTACACCGTCCCGACTTCACCACTGCCAAGCGCATCGTTGACCGCATTAACGAGACCTTTGGTCCCGACGTGGCGCAGGCGCTGGATGGTGGTTCGGTGCGAGTCCGCGCGCCGATCGATCCCAATCAGCGCGTCGATTACATCTCGATGGTGGAGAACCTGACCGTGGAGCAGGGCAACGCGGCAGCCAAGGTCATTATCAACTCGCGGACCGGTACCATCGTTATCGGCCAGGACGTGCGGGTGCAGCCGGCGGCCGTTACCCACGGCGGGCTGACCGTGACCATCAGCGAGAATCCTCAGGTCAGCCAGCCAGACGGCGTCCTTTCCGGTGGTCAGACTGTTGTCTCCCCCAGCTCGCAGATCAATATTGAGCAAGGCGACAGCCGCATGTTTGTTTTCCGCCCCGGTGTTTCGTTGGATGAAATCGTGCGCGCGGTCAATCAGGTGGGAGCCGCTCCCGGTGACCTGATGGCCATTCTTGAAGCCCTGAAACAGGCCGGTGCTCTTAACGCCGATCTGGTCATTATCTGACGGGGATACGCTCATGAATGTCAGCAGCAATATCAGCTACACCGACATCAACACGGTCAATCAGCTGAAGTCCGGCGCCAACGCCAACAGCCCTGAGAACGTGCGCAAGGTGGCGCAGCAGTTCGAGTCGCTGTTCACCAACATGATGATCAAGAGCATGCGTGACGCCAACGCGGTGTTTGCCGAAGGCAATCCGCTTAATACTCCGCAGACCCGTTTTTACCAGGAAATGTACGACGGTCAGATGTCGGTCCATCTGTCCGAAGGGCGTGGATTGGGGCTCACGGATGCGCTGGTACGCCAGCTGGCACCGCAGTCTAACGCCGCTTCGGGCCGCGAGCAGAGCGCTGCGCCTGCTGTTGATCAGTCAGCATTGCTGGCGCGCCGCCGCCTGCAGGTCTCGGCAGATTACAGCGCCTGGGCGGATCGCCTCGCCCAGGCTGAGCAAGGCCAGCGTTCGGCCGCCAGTGACAGCGATAACTGGCAGCCGCTGCGTGGCATTGAGGCCATGCGCAATGGCCGTTCTACTGCCGCCGCGTTGAACCCCGAAGCAGCCCAGCGCACCCGCTTCGCGAACAGTCAGGAGTTTGTCGAGACCATGCTGCCCATGGCGGAAAAGGCCGCGGCGCGGTTGGGTGTCGATCCGCATTATCTGGTGGCCCAGGCAGCGCTGGAAACCGGCTGGGGCAAGTCGGTTATCCGCGAGTCTGACGGCAGTTCCAGCCATAACCTGTTTGGTATCAAGGCACACGGCGGCTGGCAGGGCGACAGCGCCAACGTCGCTACGAGCGAGTATCGCGATGGCGTGCGTACCAGTGAGCGAGCCGATTTTCGCAGCTACGAGTCCTGGGAGCAGAGCTTTGAAGACTATGTCAGCTTCCTCGAGAGCAATGGCCGCTACAACAAGGCGCTGAACAGCACCGCTAACCCGGACGCTTTCTTCCGCGAGCTGCAGGACGCTGGCTATGCCACCGACCCGCAGTATGCGCGCAAGGTGTCGCAAATAGCCCGCCAGCTGATTAGCAGCAGCGATGAACGTGTTGCCGCAAGCGACGCACCCACTGATTCCAGCAGCAGGGCCTGATCATGGCAGATCTCTTCGGTATCGGACTGACTGGCCTGAAAGCATCGCAGACTCAGCTGGCGGTGACCGGTCAGAACATTACCAACGTCAACACGCCGGGCTACACCCGTCAGTCGGCGTTGCAGTCGACGCAGGTTCCCAGCTTCACTGGTGCAGGGTATATCGGTAACGGCACCAAGGTGGTTGATGTCCAGCGGATCTATAACCAGTTTTTGACGAATCAGGTGCGTACGGCCACCTCGACCAACTCTGAGGTCAAGGCATTCCAGTCGCAGCTAGAGCAGCTCAACACCCTGGTTTCCAGCAGCGCCACGGGGATCACGCCGGGCCTGCAAAGTTATTTTGACGCCTTGCAGACGGCGATCGAGGACCCGGCTAACCTGCCAGCCCGTCAGCTGGTGTTGTCGCAGGCCGAAGGGCTGGCGTCTCGCTTCAATACAGTGCAGAGCAGTCTTGCTAGCCAGAACCAGTTCATCAGTCAGCAGGTCGGTACCTTGGCGGATCAGGCCAGCCGTCTGGCGACCTCCATTGCCGAGTACAACGACAGTATTGCTGTTGCTGCCTCAAACGGGGCAGAGCCCAATGATTTGCTGGACGCCCGTGATGAGGCGGTGCGCCAGTTGAGTGAGCTGGTAGGTATCACGGTTGTTCCGCAGGGCGACAACTCAGTCAATATCTTTGTCGGCTCCGGCCAGCCTCTGGTCGTCGGCAATGAAGCGTCGAGGCTATCGGCCCGGACGGGTGCTTCTGATCCGTCTCGCGTCGAGATCGTACTCACTAGCGGTAATTCGACCCAGGACGTCACCTCGCTGATCAGCGGCGGTGAGCTGGGCGGCCTGATCAAGTACCGTGATGATGTGCTGGATCCGGCGATGAATGCCATCGGCCGGCTGGCGCTGTCGATTGCCAGCGAGCTCAATGAACAGCAGGGGCAGGGGCTAGACCTGAACGGCAATGCCGGTTCTGGGCTGTTCAATGACATCAACAGTGCCGAGCTGGTCGAAGGGCGCAGCCGGGCAAGAGCCAACAACAGCGATCCGAATGCCAAGCTGAATGTGCTGGTTAGTGACACCTCTCAGCTGAGCACCTCTGACTATGAAGTGGTGTTTACTAGTGCCACCGAGTTCACCGTGCGGCGCACCTCTGACGATAGCGTCACCGGGCCGTATGACCTGACCAGCGTTCCGCCGCCGGAGCTGGATGGTTTCACCGTCGAGCTGGACAGCGGCGGCATCGCGGCCGGTGACCGTTTCCTGCTGACGCCAACGCGCTTTGCTGCAGCGGGCATGGAAGTGGTTATGGATCAACCGCAGGAGCTGGCCTTTGCCGCGCCGGCTTCGGTTGACACTAACCTGGATAACCGCGGTACCGGCACCATGAGTCAGCCGACGCTGATCAATGGCCCGGCGCCGATTGATCCGGCTGCCCTGCAAGGCCTGCTGCCGGTCGAGCTGAGTTACGACGCCGCCTCCGGTGAGCTGCAGGTGACTGGCGGTACCGCAACGCTGAACCCGTCGCCACTGGTCGTTACCCCTGGCCAGAGCAACAGTGTCGAAGTCACCGTTGGTGCCTATACGTTCAGCATGAGTCTGACCGGTACTCCGAAGGATGGTGACAACTTCAGTCTCAACTTCAATACCGGTGTTGCCGATAACCGCAATGCGCAGGTCATGTCCGAGCTGCAGAGCGCCAAGGTACTGGGCCAGGCCAATGGGGCAGAGGGGTTTTCCTTTGTCGATGGTTACGGCGATCTGGTCCAGCGGGTTGCCACTTACACGGCCCAGGCGCGCACGGAGGCAAAGTCCAGCGAATCGGTGCTGGTGCAGGCAACCAACAACCGCAATTCGGTATCGGCGGTGAGTCTGGATGAGGAAGCCGCCAACCTGATCAGGTTTGAGCAGTATTACAATGCCTCGGCTCAGATCATTCAGGTGGCGCGCACCATTTTTGACACCTTGATCAGCACCATTAGATAACGGGTAGCCTTCCATGCGCATTTCAACTATTCAGCAGTTCAACAGCGGCGTGCGTGGTATTTCTGACAACTACAGCAATGCTACCCGCACTCAGGAACAGATTAGTTCCGGCAAGCGCATTCTGACCCCTGCCGATGATCCGGTGGCCACGGTGCGTCTGCTGCAACTAAGCCAGGAGTCGAACCGCCTGGGGCAGTACAGCACCAACATGACGGCAGCCAATAACAGCCTGGTCCAGGAAGAGAGCACCCTCAATTCGGTCAACAATGCCATGGGGCGTATTCGGGAAATCGCCATTGAGGCGGGTGACGGCTCCAAGACGCCGGAGGACCTGGCCGCGCTTGGCACTGAACTGGAGCAGCGCGAAGAGGAGCTGTTTAATCTCTTCAACAGCCGTAATGCCCGTGGCGAGTACCTGTTTGGTGGCTATCAAAGTAGCGAGCCGCCTTTCGTAAAGAACGCCGATGGCACCTATAGCTATCAAGGTGATGAAGGGCAGCGCTCGGTGCAGATAGCCGGCTCCAAACAGGTAGCGATCAACGACAACGGCAAGGACCTGTTCGTCAATATTGCCAATGTCAATCGCGTGAATACCGCCGCTGATGCTGCAAATACGGGCACGGGACGTATCTCACTCGGCGTAGTGGAGAACAAGAGCGAGTACGACTCCACATTCTATCCCCAAGGCAGCGTCGGCATTGTTATTGGCGCTGCTGGTGACACCTACGAAATCGTTGACAGTGGGGGTAACCCGATGGTGCCGCCGGTGACTGGTGACCTTGAGCCAGGCGACGAAGGTGGCTATACCGTGCGCTATGCGGGCGTTGTCGTAACCCTCGATGGCGTGCCCGCAGCGGGTGACAGCTTTACTATCACCACCGGTGACAGTAGTCCCACCAGCACCAATCGCGAGTCCCGCAGTATCCTGGAAACCGTTGCGCTATTGCGAGACAACCTGAATAACGGTGATATGACGACCGAGGGCAAACTGGCACGTCGTGATCTGATTGGCGTGACGCTGGAAAACATGGATAACGCGGTCAACAACGTGTTGAGTGTGCAGACCACTATTGGCGCGCGAATGAACGTGATCGAGTCTACCTTGAACGAGAATGAGGAAGTCGCCCTGATCAACACGACCGTCACCTCGCAGCTGGAAGATCTGGATTATGCCGAAGCGCTCAGCCGCCTCAGTTTGCAGTCGGTGGTCCTGGAGGCGTCTCAGCAGAGTTTTGTGAAAGTTAGTAGCCTGAACCTGTTCAATCTGCTGCGTTAACCTGCAACAGCTCAATAAAGGCCTCGGCCGCCGGTGACAGCGGCCCGTGGGCCCGGGTTACCAGGCCGAAGCTGGTGCCCGGCATCAGGTCCGGCCAGTCCAGCAGAACGAGTGTGCCAGCAGCCACTTCATCCTGCAGGGTATCCTGGCTGCCGATGCTCAGTGCGTCGCAATGCTGGACCATTCGTTTCAGCACATCGAGGTTGTCGCATTCGAGACTGATCTGCGGATCGTCGCGTGGCAGGGTTCGACGCAGGTCCAGCAAGAGGGCATCGGGTACCCGAAAACAGGCCAACGGGTACTGCGCCAGCAATGCAGGGGTCAGATCGCTGCGATTGGCCAGCGGGTGACCGGCCCGGCAGAATAGGCGGCTGGGCTGCTGCTGCAGCGGGGTTACCTTCAGCAGCGGGTCGTTCTGCAGCTCTCGGATATCGGCGACAAACAACTCCAGCGTTTCCTCCAGTAGCTGCTCTCGCAGGGCCACCCAGTGCTGCACCTCAAGCCGAACCTTGACGCCGGGATGGCGGCTATTGAACGCGGCCAACACCCGCGGCAGCAGACCGGCAGCCGGGAAGGGGCCGCCACCGATCAGCAGCTCACCGGCTTCCAGGTTATTGAATTGACGCAGCGCATTGCGCATGGCCGTGCTGCCAGCGATCAGCCTGCGTGCGTGTTCCAGCACCAGCTCGCCCTGAGGCGTGAGCTCGATACCTTTGCCAGAGCGGCTCACCAGCTCGCAGCCAAGGCGTTGCTCCAGGTTCTGAATGCTGCGACTCAGGGCAGGTTGGCTCAGGCCAATTGCTTCGCCAGCGCGGGCGAAGCCCTGATGCTCTACCAGTGCCACAAAGTGGCGCAGCGATTTCAGCTCCATGCAGCTTCCTCGATAGCTGATTCAGTCATTGGCCAGTGAGTGGATGATCGGACAATCCGGTCGGTCGTCACCATTGCAGCAGCTGGCCAGCCGGGCCAAGGTATCACGCATGGCCTGGAGGTCGCGTATTTTATCTTCAAGTTCCCGAAGATGCTCGGCGGTCAGCGCCTTGACCTCGGCGCTGGTGCGTGACCGGTCCTGCCAGAGCTGCAGCAGTCGGTGGATCTGCTCCATGCTGAAGCCAAGCCGACGCGCGCGCTGAATGAAGCCCAGGGTGTGCAGGTCGCGCTCGTTGTATTGGCGGTAGCCGCCCTCGCTGCGCGGTGGCGCCGGCAGCAGGCCGATTTTTTCGTAGTGTCGAATCATCCGCGGGCTGAGCCCACTGGTCTCTGCGGCCTGACTGATATTCATGCGTCCTCCGGCTTCCAGCGTTTGAGCAGCAGCGCGTTGCTGACCACGCAGACGCTGCTTGCCGCCATCATCGCGCCGGCAATCATCGGGTTGAGCAGGCCGGCGGCGGCCAGTGGAATGCCCAGACAGTTGTAGACAAAGGCCCAGAACAGGTTCTGGCGAATCTTGTTGCCGGTACGCCGCGAGAGGGCCAGCGCCATCGGCACCAGTGCCGGGTCACCGCGCATCAGGGTAATACCGGCGCTGTGCATCGCCACGTCGGTGCCGGTCGACATCGCCATGCCCACATCGGCGCGGGTCAGCGCCGGGGCGTCGTTGATGCCGTCACCGATCATGGCGACGATCTTACCCTGCTGTTGCAACTGTTCGATTTCACCCACCTTATCGGCCGGCAGTACATTGCCACGGACCTGATCAATGCCCAGCTGGCGGCCGATGTGGTCGGCGGCGTTCTGGCTGTCGCCGCTGATCAGCAGGGTCTCAATGCCCTGGCGCTGGAGCCGGGCTACGGTCTGCGCTGCATTGTCCTTCAGACTATCGGCGAAGGTGAGCATGCCTAGCACTTGGTCACCCTGAGCCAGCCACGACAGGCTGGCTCCGTCTGCCTGTAAGGCTTGAGCCTGCTCCGTGTAAGGCGACAGGTCCAGCCCCTGTTCTTCCATCAGGCGGGCGTTGCCCAGCCAGGTGGTCTGGCCATTGATCTGGCCGCGTGCACCGCGTCCGGCGAGTACCTGCAGGTTTTGCGCGGCGTCGACGCGTACGCCCCGCTCGGCAGCGTAGTCACAGACCGCGCGGGCCAGCGGGTGCTCGGCCTGTTGCTGAATCGCCAGGGCGACGCGCAGCACCTGTTCGGAATTGGCGCTGTTTACGGCTTCGATGTGCGTCAGGCTGGGTTTGCCGCGGGTCAGTGTGCCGGTTTTGTCGAATACCACGGCATTGACCAGGCGTGCTCGTTCGAGGGCTTCGGCGTCACGGATCAGGATGCCATGCCGCGCAGCGACCCCGGTGCCAACCATGATCGCCGTGGGTGTGGCCAGGCCCAGTGCACAGGGACAGGCGATGACCAATACCGCGATGGCATTCAGTAGAGCCGCTTGCGGGCCGATCAGCAGGCTGCCAATGGCCCAGGTGAGCAGGGCAATGACGATCACCGTCGGCACGAATACTGCCGCCACACGGTCTACCAGCCGCTGTATCGGGGCCTTGGAGCTTTGTGCGTTTTCCACCATGCGTACGATCTGGGCGAGCAGGGTGTCCTTGCCGACTGCGTCGGTGCGAATCACCAGCAGACCGTCCTGATTCAGGCTGCCCGCACGGACCGAATCGCCGGGGCTGCGGTCGACCGGCAGGCTCTCACCGGTCAGCATGGATTCGTCAACGTGGCTGTTGCCCTCAAGCACCTCGGCGTCGACCGGAATACGCTCGCCGGCACGCACGATCAGTTGGTCTCCGGGGATGACCTGACTCAACGGGACTTCCCGCTCGCCGTCGGCGTCACGCAGTCGCGCCACGTCGGGACGCAGTGAGGTCAAGGCTCTGATTGCCTCAAGTGTCTGGCCCTTGGCACGGGTTTCCAGATAGCGTCCGAGCAGGATGAAGGTAACGATGGTCGCCGAGGCTTCATAGTAAAGGTGAGGCGAGTGGCCGCCGCTGGTAAACAGGTTCCAGCTGCTGAGCAGCCAGCCGGCACTGGTGCCGAGCACGACCAGCAGATCCATGTTGGCACTGCGGTTGCGCAGGGCGTGCCAGGCGCCCTGATAGAAACGGGCACCAAAGACGAATTGCACCAGACTGGCCAGAATCAGCTGTAACCAGCCCGGCAGCATCCAGTGACTGGCACCCAGCAGTGCCGGGATCATGCCCAACAGCATGGGGGCAGTAAGCAACGCGGCGCCAATCAGCCAGCGGCGCTCACCCCGCAGATCGGGGCCGCTGTCAGTGGCTGGCTGTTCATCGTCCAGCCAGTGTCCGGGATAGCCGACTTCGCGCAAGGCACGGAGTATGTTGTCCTGGTCGGTGCCGTCGAGTATCTGTACGCGGGCTTGCTGGCTTGCCAGGTTGACCTGCGCAGAGAGTACACCGTCGACGGCCAGGAGCGCCTGTTCGGTGCGGCGCACGCAGCCTGCACACGTCAGCCCCTGCAACTGCAATTGGGCTTCCTGGGTTCGGGCAGGGTATCCAGCCTGCTCGAGTGCCTGCTCGGCGCTGATCAGGGTTGCGGGTGCGGCAATCCGAATACGGGCGGTTTCTGCTGCAAGGTTGACGGCAACCTGCTCGACGCCAGCGACATCGGCGAGCGCAGCTTCAACCCTACCAACGCAGCTGGCGCAGTGCATGCCACTGATGTGCAGGGTAAATTCAGACATGGGGCGGCTCCATTACGGATCAGGTGCATCTATCCTCAACCCTGACACGATGTCAGAGTCAAGCCCTGTTGTCAGCCGCTCAGAATCCGAAGGGTGGGCTGGTTCCCGCGCCGAGTTTCAGACCTACCTTGAGGATCCAGTCGTTGTCCATTGCCGCGACCACCCAGGTGTGGCCCTCCCACTCAATCTGGTCACCAACCACCGGATGGCCACCGAACTGGCGGCTGAAGAAGGCAGCCAGGCTCTGCTCGCGCATGTCTTCCGGCACGGCGAAGCCGTAGAACTTGCCGACGTCACCAAGGGTGGCTTCGCCTTCCAGAATGAAGTCACCGAAGAAGCTGCGGTTTTCCAGGTAGCGTGGTGGTTGCGCCTTACTGAACAGTTTGGACAGCGCCGGCAGATCGCGCGGGCGTCCGACCACGCAGAGGACGTCGCCCAGCGCCAGCTGTGTGCTGCCGGTAGGGTGTAGCAAATGGTTGCCGCGAAACAGTGCGGCAATGCGGGTATCGTCCGGCATTTTCAGATCGCGCAGTGCTACGCCAACGCACCAGTTCGCGTTATCGAGCTGATAGATCAGCAGTTCGAAGTCGCCCTCAATCGCGGTATCCAGGCTGGTGCGTTGCAACGGCTCTGGCTGTGGCGGAATCTCAACCTTGCACAGCCGCGCGGCCAGTGGCAGCGAGGAGCCTTGCAGCAGCAGCGATACCAGTACCACGACGAAGGCCAGATTGAACAGCAGCTGCGCCTGCTCCAGGCCGGCCAGCAGCGGGAAGATAGCGAGGATGATCGGCACCGCGCCGCGCAGACCCACCCAGGCAATGAACAGTCGCTCACGCCAGGAAAACACAAACGGAATCAGGCAGATCATTACCGCAATCGGGCGCGCGATGAAGATCAGGAACAACGCGATCAGCACGGCTGGCAGGGCGATGATGACCATCTCGCTCGGCGTCACCAGCAGACCCAGCATGAGGAACATGCCGATTTGACTGAGCCAGGCCATACCATCCTGAACCTGCAGGATGTTCTGCAGGTTACGCACCCGCTTGTTGCCGAGGACCAGACCGGTCAGATAGATCGCGAGAAAGCCGCTGCCACCAATCTTGTTGGTGGCGGCAAACACCATGATGGCGCCACTGGTGATCAGTAGCGGATACAGGCCGGCGGGCAAGGTCACCCGATTGACCAGCCAGACCAGGGCGAAGCCCCCGGCGAGGCCGCAAAGCGCGCCGATGCCGAACTGCTCAATCAGCAGCAGGGCAAAGGACCAATTGAAACTGGTCTGACCGCTGGCGAGCATTTCGACCAGGGTAATGGTCAGGAAAATCGCCATGGGATCGTTCGAGCCGGATTCGATCTCCAGTGTGGCACCGACACGTTGCTTGAGGTTCAACCTCTTGCCCTGCAGCAGCGAAAACACGGCAGCGGCATCGGTGGAGCCGACAATGGCACCGAGCAGCAAGCCCTGCAGCCAGTGCAGCTCCAGCAGCCAGGCAGTCAATGCACCGGTCAGCGCGGCACTGATCAGGACACCAAAGCTGGCCAGCGATACCGCGGGCCACAGACCTACCCGGAAATTTTCGACCCGTGTGCGCATCCCGCCGTCCAACAGGATGATTGCCAATGCAAGGCTGCCGATCAGAAATGCGGTGTTGGCGTCCTCGAACTGAATGCGACCGATTCCATCCACCCCGGCCAGCATGCCGATGATCAGGAAGATCAGCAGCAGCGGGATGCCCAGACGCGACGACAGCGAACTGGCCAGCACGCTGAAGCAGAGTAATACGGCGCCGATCAGAAACAGGGTGTTGATGTAATCCATGAAGAGCAGCTCGGGAGGATGGGCGGAACGCTTCCACTATATCGTTTCTGCCCCGGAGCGGTAAAAAAATTGCTGTATAGTCAACGTATTGCAAAGTTTGGGAGGCAGGATGGACGCAGAGTTCTGGCAGACACGCTGGCAGCGTGGAGAAATCGGGTTTCACAAGGCTTCAACCAATCCGTTGTTGCAGCGCTGGTGGCCGCGTCTTGAGCTGAACAATGCTGAGCCGGTTTGGGTTCCTTTGTGCGGTAAATCACTGGACCTGCTGTGGCTCCGCAGCCAGGGTCATCCTGTAGTCGGAGTAGAGCTGGCTCGCAGCGCGCTTGAGGCCTTTTCCGCCGAACACCACCTGAACCTCTCCTGGCGTCAGGCGGGTGAGTTCGACGTTGCCGAGGGCGCCGGTTTTGAGCTGTTCTGCGGCGACTTCTTTGCGCTCCGCCCTGATCAGTTGGTGGGCATCAGAGCTGTCTATGACCGGGCGGCGCTGATCGCCTTGCCGGCGGAGATGCGAGCGCTTTATGTGGCGCATCAGCGTGCCCTTTTGCCGCGAGGCTGGCGAATGCTGCTAGTGACGCTCGACTATCCCCAGGAGCAGCGGCCGGGGCCGCCCTTCAGCGTGTCTGATGCAGAGGTGCGTCGCTTGTACGCTGGCTGCGATATTCAGCTGCTAGAGGAATCCGATGTGCTTGCCGACCATGCGGTGTTTGCCAGCCAGGGTATGCGCTCTTTGGTTGAGCGGGTGTATCTGATCGCCGACTGAGTAGCTGCGGGCTGCTAGACTGTCGCCCTGCCTGATTTCTGCGGAGCCGACATGCTGGCCGCCTTTGCCTTGCTCTACAAATTATTGCCGTTGTATGTGACTGTCGGTCTTGGCTGGTTGGCTGGCCGTTATCTTGATGCTAGTGGTAAGCACATTGCCGGTATCATGATGTACATCGTCACGCCTTCGGTCGTCTTTGCTGGTGTGATGCGTGCGCCGCTGTCGCCAGAGGTCATCCTGTTACCGTTCCTGACCTTTACGCTGTGCTGCCTGATTGGCTGGCTGCATCTGCAGATTGCACGGCGCTGGTTTCCCGAGGCTGGCGCCAACATGATCCCGCTCGCGGTCGGAACGGGAAACACCGGTTACTTTGGCATTCCCGTCGCGTTGCTGCTGTTTGGTGAGCAGGGGCTTGCTATCTACATTGTCTGCATGCTCGGTACTACCCTGTTCGAAACCTCAGTGGGGTTCTATCTCGCAGCCCGCGGCCGCTTCGGTATCCGGGACTGTCTGTTGAAGGTCGCGCGCCTGCCGTCGCTCTATGCGTTCTTCTTGGCGGTTGCTCTCAACAGTTCGGGGTTATCCATTCCGGAGGCATTCGCGCCTCTGTTCGATAATCTGCGTGGCGCCTACAGTGTGTTTGGCATGATGATCATCGGGATGAGCATCTTGAGTTTTCAAGGTCTGGCCGGTGATTTGCGTTTTACCGGGCTGGCGCTGGCCGGCAAGTTCATCAGTTGGCCGCTGGTAGCCTTGGCCTTCTGTTGGCTGGATAGCCATGTTTTGCAGCTGTATGACACGGCGGTCTACCAAGCCATTTTGTTGATATCCATCACGCCTATCGCCGCCAATACCGTCGTGATCGCAACGCTGCTCGACTCCCATCCCAGACAGGTGGCAGGAACCGCCTTGCTGAGCACGCTGGTCGCGCTGGTGTATATACCCCTGATGAGTGCGTGGCTATTTGCGAAAACGAATTAATGTCATTTTGAGATTCCTTTGTAATGGCTTTGTTTTTAATGAGAAAAATGACTAAAAAATGCTAATGGTTCGGCCTCTATGGTCGATACTTGTATATAGGAAGCGTTGAAGAAGTGCACCAATACAGGCACTTCGGCTGTTGTCGGCAGGAGCACTGTTCTCTGCGCCGAGCCTGCCTCCATGGATAAACCGCGACTCGATTTAGGGTCCTGCCTGCCGTGCCGACAAGAGTGAATACTAGCCATGCTTAGTCTTTTCCGTGATCTGGGTTTCCGTTGGAAACTGACCCTGCCCATCGTGATTCTGGCCCTGCTGTTTGCTGTGCTTGGGGTCTCCGCCATCTGGGCGGTGTCCAAGGTGGAATCGCGTCTGGTCCGTGTTTCATCTGATTTGTTGCCGCGCAGTTCGCTAGTGCTTGAGGCTGACCGCGACATGTATCAGGCACTCGTCGCAGAGCGAGCCATTATCGAGGGCGTGAGTTCGGCCGGACTTGATGCCGAGCTCACCGATAATATGCAGCAGGCCAGCGACCGCATTGCGCGCTACGCCGCTGCGACCAAAACGCCGGAGGGGCGTGCGTTGGCGGAGGACTTTGCCAGGGCGTTTGCCATCTGGAAGACTACCTCCCTCGAGAATGTCCGACTGGCCCGGTCTGGCGATACGGCCAAAGCCAGTGCCATCAGTTATGGTCAGGGTTATGAGCAGTTCAGCGAGGCGCGGGAGCTGATCAACAAGATGACCGAACGGATGAATCAGCAGGCTGAAACTGAAGCGGTTGAAGCGGCGGATGACGTCGCGGCCAGTCATGCTCGGGTTGCGGTGGTACTGGCTATTGGCGCTGTGGTGTGTTTGCTCATGATTGCGTTTTTCCCCGGCCTGATTACTAACCCGCTGCGTGAGTTGCTGCAGCG
Source organism: Halopseudomonas oceani (assembly GCF_002903165.1). Taxonomy (GTDB): domain Bacteria; phylum Pseudomonadota; class Gammaproteobacteria; order Pseudomonadales; family Pseudomonadaceae; genus Halopseudomonas; species Halopseudomonas oceani. The sequence continues at coordinate 3,396 of NZ_PPSK01000027.1, read as the reverse complement.
TATTCGGGATATTGCCGACGGTGAAGGGGATCTGACCCAGCGGGTCGTTGTTCACTCCAACGATGAGTTGGGCGCTCTGAGCCGAGCGTTCAACGCTTTCCTTGAACAGTTGCAGACGCTGATTCGCGACGTTGCCGACTCGACCTTGCAGGTCGCCTCTGCGGCAGAACAGATGAGTGCGATCGCCACCGGGCAGGAGAAGCTGGTCAACGAGCAGCACATGGCGGTAGATCAGGTCAGCACCGCGGCAACCGAAATGAGTGCCGCCATTCACGAAGTGGCCGACAACGCCCACAGCACCGCTGATGCGGCTCGTGAGGCAGATCGTCAGGGGCACTCTGCGTCTGAGGTCGTGTCAGCAACGATGAACGATCTGCGCCGCCTGGCGGCCGATGTGGAAGAAGCGGCTGGCGTGATCAATAACCTGGAGCAGGATACCGACAAGATCGGTGGCGTACTGAGTGTCATTGAGGGGATTGCCGAACAGACCAACCTGCTGGCACTGAATGCCGCCATTGAGGCTGCTCGTGCTGGTGAGCAGGGTCGCGGTTTTGCTGTCGTGGCCGACGAGGTAAGGGCCCTGGCTGCAAGAACCCAAGACTCCACCCGTGACATTCAGCAGATGATCCAGAAGCTACAGAGTGGCACGGGGCAAGCTGTTTCCGTTATGCAGCGTGGGGCCGAGCTGGCAGCCCAAAGCGTTGAGAAGGCGGGCACGACCGAGTCATCACTGAATGAAACCTCGGCATCGGTCATGCGCATCAACGATATGGCTGCGCAGATTGCGGCCGCCTGTGAGGAGCAGAGTCAGACGACCGAGGATATTGCCCGCAATATCAGCGGCATTCGTGACCTCTCCAACCAGTCTGCCCAGTCTTCACAGGAAAGTCGCGATGCTAGCAACACGCTGGCTCGCCTGGCTGCCAACCTGCAGCAACAGGTTGGTCGCTTTAAAACCTGATATTCGGGTTGTAACTTGAGCGTAAGCCGTTACAATAGCGCGGCCTGAGCATGCTCAGGTCGCTATGGTGACCCCACCGGTCCCCTCGCAATGATCAGCCGTGAACCCGGTCAGGCCCGGAAGGGAGCAGCCGCAGCGGTCATATCGTGTGCCGGGGTGTGGCTGGTGGGGTTGCCTCCATCTATTTGATTTATAAGGCTTTTCTGCTGTTTCTTGTGCAGGTGGTACAAGAGGTGGTACATGCAGGCCTTACCCTCCTATCTCCAGCTTTCCCGTCACTCTGTCTTCTACTGCCGTGTTGTGGTGCCGCAATCGTTGCGTCCGGTCATTGGCAGACGCGAGATTCGTCGTTCGCTCAATACCCGCTGTCGTCGTGAAGCCTTAATGCGCAGTCATGAGCTGCTGTGCAAAGCGCAGCTGCTTTTTGCTAAAGCCGTTGCTGGCAAATCTCCGTCTCCTGATACCCTGAAAGGGTCATGGTCTGGGGCGGGCGAAAGCAGTAACAACTGGGCCGCATGGTTGCGGCAGCAGCGTTTGCTGGATACTGAGGCAAAGGCGGTAGGAGAAGGCCCCAAAGGGGGCGGCGATGCTGCGAATGTCTCCAGATCAGGCTCTCCGAAGTTGTCCCAAGTCGCAGCCGAAATGGCATCGCTTCAGGAGGCGCAGGGCGTCTCCTTCAAGTCCCTTGATGATAAGGCTGCTGTGGTCGCCCTGTTTGTAGAGCAGGCAGGGGATAGGCCGATAGATGCTTACACCAGAGCGGATGCGTTGGCGTTCAAGCAAGCTGCTGCGAAGCTGCCCCCACATACCAGCGGCCAGCCCCGGCGCAAGCTGTCACGGGGTAGCCCCCGCGCGGGCAAGACAATCAGCGTGACCACGCTCAACAACTACATCAAATGGCTTGCAAGCGTATTCAGCTTTGCCGTTAAGGCAGATTACTGCTCTCTGAATCCCTTTCTTGGTATGAAGACGGTCACCAGAAAGAAGGTAAGCCAAGAGCGCTCGGTGTTTACCGAGGCGGACCTTCGCAAGCTGTTCCAGGCTGACACGTATGCTTCGGCCAACGATGATAGGCCGCACAAGTATTGGCTTCCGTTGCTGGGTCTCTATACAGGCTCGAGACTGAACGAACTTTGTCAGCTGTATCTGGACGATGTGGTTACTGTGAATGGCATTGCCTGCCTACACATTCAGGACAAACGACCAGACCAGAGGTTGAAGACACCAGCATCGGAGAGGCTATTGCCGATTCACCCACGTCTGAGGGCGTTGGGATTCCTTGAGTTTATCGAGAAGCAGCGTGCAGCTGGCCACTCAAGGGTGTTCGCAGAGCTGACCAGGCATAGCAAGCATGGGTACGGACATGCACCTTCCAAGTGGTTCGCTCGGATGCGTGAGGCATTGGGCTTCAAAGAGCAGGGTGAGAAGAAGGACTTCCACAGCTTCAGGCATACCGTAGCTGACCACCTCAAGCAGAAGGGGATAGCGGAGTCCTTGGTTGCAGGGTTATTGGGTCATCAGTCACAGGGTATTACCTTCAGCCGTTACGGTAAGGACTATCGCCCGGAGACTCTGTTGCCTGTAGTGGAGGCAATCACCTTGGAGAGTCTTTGAATGCTCATTAGCAGCCTGAAGAAAACGACAGGGGAGCAGATGCCTGCGTCCCCCGTTGGTCTGGACGTCCCCTGTCCATTGCCTTGGTGTCCCCTTGGCTTGCTGCCTATGCCGCCTTCGGCTTGCTCCGACGCCTGATGCGCTTGCCTGCTGCGCCCATCGTTGCAAGCGTGTCCGCTCTTTCGTTCTCTGGGTGGCCGGTATGGCCTCTGACCCAACGCAGCTCGACGGTGTGCAGCTTTAGCAGTTCTGCCATCTGCTGCCATAGGTCTTGGTTCTTCACCGGTTTTCCGGTGCTGCTCTTCCATCCGTTGTTTTGCCACTTGGGGAGCCATTGCCTGCAGCCTTGCTCCACATAGCGGCTGTCGGTGGTGAGGATGACGGAGGAGGGACGCTTCAACGCAGACAGTCCTTCGATTGCTGCCGTGAGTTCCGCTCTGTTGCTGGTCTGGTTGTCTCCAGACAGTGGCCCGGCTAACTCAAGACGCTGGCCCTGAGCATTGATGAGAACAGCTCCCCAGCCGCCTTGGGCAGAGGTGTTGCCATTGTTGGAGCAAGCTCCATCGGTGAAGACCATGATTGCAGTCATTGTTGGTGATTTCCTGTCAGGTAGATTGATAAGTGACTGGCCTCGTGACCTGACGTGCGCTTTGCTGGCGCTTGGACTGAGGTTGTCAGGTGTCGAGGCGTGGGGCTTGGTGAGGGGAGAGGTGAAGAGTCAACTACAACGACAAACACTGAGCGGTAGCTTCTCTTAGTGAGTCAAGAGCGAACCGGTCCAGCTTATATATCTGTATGAATGTGGTCCGCTACTTGGGTCT
>NZ_PPSK01000026.1 GCF_002903165.1 Halopseudomonas oceani | reverse complement strand
CTTGCGGCTTGCGGCTTGCGGCTGGGTTTACTCTCCTTCCCCAAAGTAGTCGTTGATCAGGTCCAGCAATGCTTGCAGGGCTTCGTCTGCCTGCTCGCCTTCACAGTTGACGCATACCTCTGTGCCTTTGCCAGCTGCCAGCATCATGACCTGCATGATGCTCTTGCCGTCAACCTGATCGTTTTCGTCATGGCCTATACTGACCTTGCAGCCGTACTGGTTGGCTATGCCAACAAACTTGGCGGCGGCACGGGCATGCAGCCCCAGTTTGTTGATGATGAGAACGCGTGAGCTTGGCATCAGGGCAGGTCGCGGTGTCGTATCAGCAGGTTTGGGGTGCCGGCGCTCAGTTCCCGCACCAAGCGCTCGGCGATGTAGACCGAGCGGTGATGCCCACCGGTGCAGCCGATGGCGATGGTCATGTAGCTGCGCTCACTGGCGGCGTAGCGCGGCAGCCATTTCTTCAGGTACTGACAGATATCCTGATACATCTCCTCCACTTCAGGCTGCTTGCTCAGATAGTCGCTGACCGGTGTATCGCGGCCGGAAAAGGCGCGCAGGTCCGGTAGCCAGTACGGGTTTGGCAGACAGCGCACGTCAAATACCAGGTCTGCGTCCACGGGCAGGCCGCGTTTGAAGCCGAAAGACTGGATCAGCACTGACGGCTGGCTGCCCTTGGTGCCGAGCAGGCGTTGTTTGAGGTGGTCGCGCAGTTGATAAAGGTTGAGGTGACTGGTGTCGACCTTGAGGGTTGCCAGGTCGATGATCGGTTGCAGCAGCAGCGCTTCGCGATCCAGTGCTTCTCCGAGTGACAGATTGCCATCGGTTAGCGGGTGCTTGCGGCGGGTCTCCGAGAAGCGCTTGATGAGTACGTCGTTGCGCGAGGCAAGAAACAGCACGTCGCACTGCACGCCGGCGTTGCGGACGTCGCGCAGCAGTTCGGGAAAGCGGGCCAGGTCATTAGGCAGGTTGCGGGCATCAATACTGATCGCCACTTCTGGCAGGCTGAAGGCGTTTTCGCGGGCCTGGCGAGCCAGTTCCGGCAGCAGGCCGGCAGGCAGATTGTCGATACAGTAGAAGCCGTTGTCTTCGAGCAGGTGCAGAGCGGTGCTTTTGCCTGAACCGGACCGGCCGCTGACGACAATCAGACGCATGTCAGCCTCCGTCGCCGGGGCCGACCATGACACGGTACAGGTTGTCCGCGTCGGGTGCTGCGCGCAGCGCATCTCGTAACTCGGCGTTGTCGAGTTTGCTGGCCAGCATCTTGAGAATCTGTAGATGTTGTTCGGTGGCTTCCTGCGGGACCAGAAGAACAAAGATCAGGTCGACCGGTTGGCCATCGAGTGCGTCGAAATCGATCTTGCCGTCCAGCTGCAGCAGGGCTCCGATGGCCTGATGGCAGTCCTCCAGACGACAATGGGGAATGGCGATGCCATTACCGAAACCGGTGGAGCCCAAGCGTTCTCGAGCGATGAGGTTTTCGTAAATGGCGTCTGGATCCAGGTTGGTGTGCTGGGCAACCAGCTTGCCGATCAGCTCCAGCACACGTTTTTTGGATCCGCCCTGAACGCCAGCGAAGGTGCGTTCAGGGGTCAGGATGTGGTCTATTTGCATGTTGATGCAGTGAAGGTCCGGTTATCGGTCGTTCGCGCCTTGCTGACGGTCGATGTGCTTTTCCTTGTGCTTGATCAGTTGGCGATCCAGCTTGTCGGTCAGCAGGTCAATGGCGGCGTACATGTCGGAGTGTTCTGCCAGTGCGACCACTTCGCCACCTGCGATATGCAGGGTAGCTTCGGCCTTCTGTCGAAGTTTTTCCACCTCCAGGGTGACCTGGACGTTGGTGATCTTGTCGAAATGCCGCTCCAGGCGGGACATTTTTTCGGTGACGTAGTCGCGCAGTGCGTCGGTGATATCGAGTTGGTGACCGCTAATGTTCAGTTGCATACGGCGTCTCCTGATTGGCTTGTTGTTGCTGGGTGACCCACGGTCACCCGGTAATGCCACTTGCTTGATCCCTGAACTGGATCTGCTGCGTTGGACGGCCCTTTCAGAGGGCTGTCACTGCAGGTACTAGACCAGTCGCTTGCGTTCGCTCGATGGCGCGATGTTGAGCGATTCGCGGTACTTTGCGATGGTCCGTCGGGCTACTTCGATGCCCTGTTCTTCAAGTAAACCAGCGATCTTGCTGTCGCTCAATGGTTTCTTTGGGTTTTCTGCTGCGACCAGCTTTTTGATCAGTGCGCGGATAGCGGTAGAGGAGAATTCACCTCCTTCGCTGGTGCCAACATGGCTGGAGAAAAAGTACTTCAGCTCAAAGATGCCGCGCGGTGTGTGCATGTATTTTTGGGTGGTTACCCGCGAAATGGTCGACTCGTGCATGCCAACCGCCTCGGCGATGTCATGCAGTACCAGCGGCTTCATCGCTTCTTCGCCATGTTCCAGGAAGCCGCGCTGGTGCTCGACGATCTGGGTAGCCACTTTCATCAATGTTTCGTTGCGGCTCTGCAGGCTCTTGATGAACCAGCGCGCCTCTTGCAAATTATTGCGCAGGTAGGTGTTGTCGTCGCTGGAATCGGCCCGCCGCACCATAGATGCGTAGTGGCCGTTGACGCGAACCTTGGGGACGGCCTCCTGATTCAGCTCGACCAGCCAGCGGTTGGCGTCACGGCGGACGATCACGTCCGGGATGACGTACTCGGGTTCGCCTGATGCGATTTCCGAGCCCGGGCGGGGGTTGAGGGTCTGAATCAGGGCGACCACATCGCGCAACTGGTCTTCCTTCAGCTTGCTGCGGCGCATCAGTTGGGTAAAGTCGCGACTGCCGAGCAGCTCCAGATGATCGCGCACTACTCGGGTTGCCTGCTCCAGCATCGGAGTATTCTCAGGCAGCTGACGAATCTGCAGTAGCAGGCATTCGCGTAGATCACGTGCGCCAACGCCAACCGGCTCGAACTGCTGAATGCGGTGCAAGACCATCTCAACTTCATCCCGCTCGACTTCCAGCTCTGCGGGCAGGGAGGCCAGAATGTCGTCGAGCGACTCTTCAAGATAGCCGTCGGCATTGATACCGTCGATCAAGGCAGTTGCGATCTGGTAATCGGTTTCGGACACCGGCAGCAGGTTCAGCTGCCACTCGAGATGGCTTTGCAGGGTTTCGCCGGTGCCTGTGCGCGAGGTGTAGTCCCAGTCTTCATCGTCCTGGCTGGGCAGCGAGCTGGCCGAGGTCTGATAGACGTCCTCCCACTGGGTGTCGACTGGCAACTCGTTGGGGATCTGTTCGTTCCAGTTAGTGTCCTGGTCGGCTTGGCCATGTTGCTCAATGGAGTCGAGGGAAACCGGTTCGGGCATGGTGACCGCCGGCGCGTCATCATCGCCATTATCCTGCGCGTTGCTGCTGCCGTAGTCTTCGTCGCCGTCGTCTGCCATTTCCAGCATGGGATTGGCTTCCAGCGCCTCTTGCACCTCCTGCTGGAGGTCAAGGCTGGATAGCTGAAGCAGTCTGATGGCTTGCTGCAGCTGCGGTGTCATCGTCAGCTGCTGCCCCATCTTGAGGACGAGCGATGGTTTCATTGTGTCGCGTATTACCTTGTGCGCTTGGTCAGACCCTGTGCCGGACGAGGACCGGACTCGTTCCCCGCTAGCATGCCTGAGTTGCGGGTGCTTTTATAGCCGGAAGGCATGACCGAGGTACACATCTTTTACTGTCTGGTCGGCCAGAACGGTCTCTGCGTCGCCTTCGGCGATGATGTGGCCGTCGTTGACGATATAGGCCTTGTCACAGATATCCAGCGTTTCTCGGACATTGTGGTCGGTGATCAGGACACCGATTCCCTTGTCCTTCAGGTGCTGGATGATCTGTTTGATATCGTTGACCGAAATCGGATCTACCCCGGCAAAGGGCTCGTCCAGCAGAATGAAGCTGGGGTCGGTGGCCAGGGCGCGGGCGATCTCGGCGCGTCGCCTTTCACCACCCGACAGGCTCATGCCGCGGCTGTCGCTGAGGTGGTGAATATGAAACTCGCGCAGTAGCGATTCAAGTTTGCCTTCGCGGGCTTGACGGTTCAGATCCTTGCGGGTTTCCAGAATCGCCATGATGTTCTCCGCTACGGTCAACTTGCGGAAAATCGATGCTTCCTGTGGCAGGTAGCCAATACCTTCGCGGGCACGGCCGTGCATCGGCAGGCGGGTGACATCCTTGCCGTTGACAGTCACCTTGCCTTCGTCAGCCTTGACCAAACCGACGATCATGTAGAAGCAGGTGGTTTTACCGGCGCCGTTGGGGCCGAGCAGGCCGACGACCTGGCCGCTGTCGATTGACACGGACACATCGCGGACGACCTTGCGCGACTTGTAGGCCTTGGCCAGGTGGCTCGCTTGCAGGGTGGTCATGGGGCTGCCGGCTCTTCGCTGGGTGTCTCGGCGCTACGGCTGCGAGGCTGGATAACGATCTCGATCCGCCCGCCGCCTTCGCTGCCGCTGGCGCCACTGCTGCTCTGGCCGGCGTCCACCACCTGACGCTGGATGTCATAGCTGACATGCTCGCCCTGGAAGGTGTTGCCTGATTGCTCAAGGAACGCGTTCTTGATCAGGACGATGGTCTCGCGGTCGGCGTGGTACTCGATCGTCTCTGCACGTGCCTTGACTGGAGGCTTGTTGGCTTCCGGAGTCTGCTGATAGGTAGCCGGGCCGCCCTGGGTCACCATGGTGTTCAGCTCACCGTTTGCGTTGGTCGTCAGGGTCACGCGCGAGCCGGTCAAACGCAGGCTGCCTTGGGTGATAACGACGTTGCCGGTGTACACGGCAGTATTACGCTTGTCGTCAAGCGTCGCCCCGTTGGCTTGAATGCGAATGGGTTGACTGCTGTCGCTGGGCAGCGCCATAACGTGACTCAGCGGGCAGAGTGCCAGCGTCAGGGCAAGGAGGGGTTTAACGCACCTCATATTGGCCTCGTACGGTGGACAGCAGCGTCAGGCGGCCGTCGTTGAGAAAGAGTTTCATGCCCTCGGCAGTGGTCACACTGCGAGCGGCTTCGATTTTAACTGGTTGATCGGTTTCGGCGTAGTCGCGACCGGGAAACAGCGTCAGCGCCGAGGTTGTCAGTTGACGGGCATCGGCGCTGTTCTGCTTGAGTAGCACGTCGGTCGTCAAATCAACGCGGTCACCGCGCTGGGTAACTACGCCTTGTCTTGATTTGAGCAGCCAGGGCGTCGGGTCGCCGCCACGATAGAACAGTAGCTCCGGGTCTTCCAGGTGCGTACTGCCGTCGTCGATCTGGTGGACGGCGTGGCTGGTAGTCAGTTGATAGGCGATCTTGCCCTGCTCGTCGAGCATCTGGATGCGGGCATTGTCGATATAGAAATCAGGCCGGTCGACAGGTTGTTGGGGCGCGCCAGACTTGAAGCTGGCAGGGCTGATGTTCCAGTAGCCCACTGCCAGTGCCAGTGCTGCTCCTGCAATCAGCAGCAGGCCAACGACCAGGTAGCGCGGCAACGTGAGGTTCACAGGTATGCTGCCTGTGCCTGATCGAGGGTTCCCTGCGCGCGCATGATCAGCTCGCAGAACTCTCGTGCTGCGCCGCCGCCGCCACTTGCGCTGGTGATGCCGTGGGCATGTTCGCGAACGAAGCCATCTGCGCTGGCAACGGCCATGCCCAGGCCAACCCGGCGCATGACCGGCAGGTCGGGCAAGTCGTCGCCGAGGAAGGCGATTTCCTGCATTTCGACGGGAACGATTTCCCGCAGCTCTGCCAGCGCGGTCAGCTTGTCCTCGCGGCCTTGAATAAGGTGCTTGATGCCAAGGTTGGCTGCGCGACGTTCTACCAGTGGTGACTTGCGGCCGCTGATAATGGCGACTTCCACCCCGGACGCGATCAGCATCTTTATGCCGTGGCCATCCAGTGTGTTGAAGGACTTGAATTCGGTGCCGTCGGGCATGAAGTACAGGCGGCCGTCGGTCAATACGCCGTCAACATCGAAGATGGCGAGGCGAATGGCTTTTGCACGGTCGATCAGTTTTTCCATGTTCAAACTCACACTACTCCAGCGCGAAGCAGGTCATGCATGTTTAGGGCGCCCACTGGTCGACCCTCGGCATCAACCACAAACAGGCCGTTGATACGGGCGTCTTCCATGATTTTCAGGGCTTCAGCCGCGAGCATACCACTACGGGCCGTTTTGCAGTGACGGGTCATTACGTCGCTGATGCTGGCCTTCTGGAAGTCGATATTGTGGTCCAGGCTGCGACGCAGGTCGCCGTCGGTAAAGATGCCGGCCAGTTGGCCGTCTGCGCCGATAACACCGGTAAGTCCCAGCCCCTTGCGAGTCATTTCCAGCAGTGCGTCACGCAGTGGTGCGCCAGGTGGAACCAGCGGCATGGTGTCGCCGGTATGCATGATGTCATCAACCAGCAGCAGTAGGCGGCGACCCAGGCTGCCGCCCGGGTGCGAGAATGCAAAGTCTTCGGCGCTGAAGCCACGGGCCTCCAGCAGCGCGATTGCCAGCGCGTCGCCCATTACCAGCGCGGTGGTGGTGCTGGAGGTCGGCGCGAGATTTAGTGGGCAGGCTTCCTGCTCGACGCCCGTATCCAGGTTGGCAACCGCGGCCAGAGCCAGTGTCGACTGCGGGTTGCCGGTCATGCTGATCAGTGGTGCGCCGAGGCGTTTGATCAGGGGCAGCAGCGTGACTACTTCGGCGGTATTGCCCGAGTTGGACAGCGCGATGACAACGTCTTCAGCGGTAATCATGCCCATGTCGCCGTGGCTGGCCTCGCCCGGGTGGACAAAGAATGCCGGTGTGCCGGTACTGGCCAGCGTTGCGGCGAGCTTGCGGCCGACATGACCAGACTTGCCCATGCCGGTGACAACAACACGGCCGCGGCATTGCAGCAGGGTGTCGCAGGCAATGGTGAAAGGTTCTGCAAGTCGCTGCAGCAGTGAGTCTACCGCGTCACGCTCCATGCTGATGGTGCGCGATGCGGAAGCGATGTAGTCAAAATCGGCCATGTGCTGTTCGTCGGTTGTCACTGAACGCGCAAGTATAGCGGTTTGTCTGAGGTAACTCACCAGCCTTGCGCCACTGTGTTGCACCACTACCCGGTTCTGGGTAGCGGCGGGATTCCCGGCTTGGGCTGCCGTCGGGGAACTGGTATATTACGCGGCTTCGTTTGCCCGAGGTCTGGGCAGTATCCGGAAAGGCCCGAATATCACTATGACCGACGTGTCAGATTACATCGTAGACCTGCAGGACGTGACCTTTCGGCGCGGCCAGCGGGTCATCTTTGATGGCGTGGATATCCGTATTCCCCGCGGTAAGGTTACCGGCATCATGGGGCCCTCCGGCTGTGGCAAGACTACCTTGCTCCGGCTGATCGGTGCGCAGCTGCGACCCGAGCGTGGGTCGATCTGGGTGAACGGTCGTAACATCCCGGAACTGGAACGCGAGCAGCTGTTCGCTGCCCGGCAGGACATGGGGATGCTGTTCCAGAGCGGTGCGCTGTTTACCGACCTGAACGTGTTTGAGAACGTGGCTTTTCCGCTCCGCGTTCACACCGAACTGCCGGAAGACATGATTCGTGACATTGTCCTGCTCAAACTGCAGGCAGTCGGCTTGCGCGGTGCGCGTGACCTGATGCCGGATGAACTGTCCGGTGGCATGAAGCGGCGGGTAGCGCTTGCGCGAGCGATTGCGCTCGATCCCGAGCTGATGATGTATGACGAGCCTTTCGTCGGCCAGGACCCGATCTCGATGGGGGTGCTGGTTCGCTTGATTCGTCTGCTTAACGACGCGCTCGGCTTGACCAGTATTGTTGTTTCGCATGACCTGGCCGAAACCGCGAGCATTGCCGACTATTTATATGTGGTTGGCGATGGGCAGGTGCTGGGGCAGGGAACGCCGGATGAGTTGATGAACTCTGACAATCCACGCATTCGCCAATTCATGCAGGGTGAGCCCGATGGTCCGGTGCCATTCCACTTTCCTGCCCAGGATTACTTGAAGGATCTGATGCAAGCGGAGAAAGACGCGTGAGTGCAGTCGACAGATTGGTACTGCTCGGCCGGGCCGGGTTGGACACCATTACAGCGTTGGGTCGCTCCGGGCTGTTTCTCGTTAATGTTCTGTTCGGCCGGGCGCGGTTCGGTAATGCCTGGGCGCTGCTGATCAAACAGCTGCATTCGGTCGGTGTGCTGTCGCTGGCCATCATTGTGGTTTCTGGTCTGTTTATCGGTATGGTGCTGGCGCTGCAGGGTTACAACATTCTGGTTGGCTACGGCTCCGAGCAGGCGGTTGGGCAGATGGTTGCCCTGACGTTGCTGCGTGAGCTTGGCCCCGTTGTGACGGCGCTGCTGTTTGCTGGCCGCGCAGGTTCTGCACTGACCGCCGAAATCGGCCTGATGAAGGCCACCGAGCAGTTGTCCAGTATGGAGATGATCGGTGTTGACCCGCTCAAGTATGTGATTGCACCTCGGCTGTGGGCCGGCTTTATCTCGATGCCACTGCTGGCGATGGTGTTCTGCGTGGTCGGCATCTGGGGTGGCGCGATGGTCGCAGTCGACTGGCTGGGCGTGTATTCCGGGTCGTACTGGACGAATATGCAGAATTCGGTGGAGTTCGTCGATGACGTGCTTAACGGCCTGATCAAGGCTGTGGTATTTGCCTTCGTTGTCACCTGGATTGCGGTATTTCAGGGCTATGACTGCGAACCCACTTCAGAAGGCATCAGCCGCGCAACCACACGCACCGTAGTTTATGCGTCGCTGGCAGTGCTGGGGCTGGACTTCATCCTCACTGCCCTGATGTTTTGATTAGCCAAGGAATCATCAAATGCGTACCCGTAATCTGGAATTGACTGTCGGCGTATTTATTCTGGCCGGTGTGCTGGCGCTGGCAGTGCTGGCGCTGCGTGTGGCCGGGTTGACGCCAGGCAGCGCCAGCAGCACCTACAGCGTGCATGCCTACTTCGACAATGTGGCCGGCCTGACGCCGCGCGCCAAAGTCACCATGTCCGGTGTGACCATTGGTCAGGTCACCGCGATCGAGTTTGACAAGAATCGCTACAGTGCGCGGGTCGACATGGCTATTTACAGTGACGTCGACACGCTGCCTGCCGATAGCACGGCTTCCATCCTGACCGCCGGTCTGCTGGGAGAGAAGTACGTTGGTATCTCGGTGGGGGGTGAAGATGACCTGTTGGTTGATGGCAGCGAAATCTACGACACCCAGTCGGCATTGGTGCTTGAGGAACTGATCGGCCGGTTCCTGCTCAATACGGTAAGCAAGGAAGACTGATTCCGGTCAGCCACACAGGAGATACACGATGCGCCCACTGATTAATGCCCTTTTTGCTGTTGGCCTGCTGCTGCCTGCGCTGGCCTTTGCGTCTGCTACTCCGCAGCAGGTAGTGGAAGACACCTCGCACAAGGTTATGGACGTGCTCGACGCCAACCGTGAAACCTATCGCAATGATGTTGAAGCCTTTACCCAGGGCCTTAACGAAGTGCTGGAACCGGTTGTCGACTTTGACGGTATCGCTCGCAGCGTGATGACGGTGCGCTACAGTCGTGGTGCCACAGACGAGCAAATGCAGCGCTTTATCGAAACCTTCAAGCGCAGCATGGTGCAGTTCTACGGCAACGCCCTGCTTGACTTCAAGAGTGGGGAAATCACGGTATTGCCGGCCAATAATCGCGAACCGCGCCCGGATCGGGCCAGCGTAGACATGCAGGTCAAGGCCAACGATGGTCAGGTCTACACAGCCACCTACACCATGACGGACATCAATGGCCAGTGGAAAGTGCGCAATGTCATTGTGGAGGGGATCAACATCGGTCTGTTGTTCCGGGATCAATTCGCTCAGGCAATGAAGACACACAATAACGACCTCAATGCGGTTATCGATAACTGGGGCTCGGTAGTGGCCAAGTCGCGCGACGTTGCCTCGCAAGAGGTTCAGCAGTGAGTGACGCCAGCGTTCAGACCGATGCCCAGGGCGTTGTTCGTGTCGCCGGGGTGATTGACTTTGAATCTGCTTCAGCGCTCCGGGCAAGGCTGGAGGAGATCGCAGGGCAGGAGCAGGGGCCGCTGGTGCTCGATATGTCTGACGTGACACAGGCCAACAGTGTTGGCCTGTCGTTGATTTTGCGGATAGCCGACTGCTGTCAGCAGCAGGGTCGTCAGCTTCAGCTACGCCAGGTTCCTGCGGGCCTGCAAAGCATCGCCCGGGTCTGTGGGCTGGATGACTGGCTGGTCGGAGTAGAACGGGCGCAAGCCAACTAGAGTTCAGGTGTTCCGCTACGGCGAGGCGCCGCAAGGAGTAATCAGCAATGCAATCGAATGAAGTAAAGGCGCTGATCGAATCCAGCCTGGCTGATGCCCGGGTTGAGGTCGAGGGCGAGGGCTGCAACTTTCAGCTCAACGTGATCAGCGACACCCTGGCAGCACTGTCGCCGGTCAAGCGTCAGCAGCAGATATATAGCCTGCTCAATGACTATATTGCCGACGGTCGTATCCACGCCGTTACCATGAAGTTTTACACCCAGGAGGCCTGGGCGTCGCGCGCCTGAGGTCTGGAGTACGTACCGCGTATGGACAAACTGATCATCACCGGCGGCAATCGCCTGGATGGGGAAATCCGGATTTCCGGGGCCAAGAACTCGGCCCTGCCGATCCTCGCCGCCACGCTGCTGGCGGATGAACCTGTCACCATTTCCAACTTGCCGCACCTGCACGATATCACCACGATGATCGAGCTGTTCGGCCGCATGGGTGTGCTGCCTGTCATCGACGAGCGCCTGGGTGTTGAAGTCGATCCTACCCGCATTACCTCACTGGTGGCGCCCTATGAGCTGGTCAAGACCATGCGTGCGTCGATTCTGGTTCTCGGCCCGATGGTAGCCCACTTCGGCAAGGCTGAAGTGGCGCTGCCCGGCGGCTGCGCCATTGGTTCGCGTCCGGTTGACCTGCATATTCGTGGTCTGGAAGCGATGGGCGCAACGATCATCGTTGAAGATGGTTATATCAAGGCAACAGCGCCGGAAGGTGGCCTGCGTGGCGCTCACTTCCTGTTTGATACCGTGACCGTGACCGGTACCGAGAACATCCTGATGGCGGCGACCCTGGCCAAGGGCAAGACCGTCATCGAAAACGCCGCGCGCGAGCCTGAAGTGGTGGACCTGGCCGAGTGCCTGATCGCCATGGGTGCGCAGATCACCGGTCATGGCACCGATACCATCATCGTTCACGGTGTTGAGCGTCTGCACGGTGCGCGTTACTCGGTCATGCCTGATCGCATCGAAACGGGTACTTTCCTGGTAGCCGCCGCCGCTACTCGTGGCCGGGTCAAGCTGAAGGACACCGACGCGTCGATTCTTGAATCGGTGCTGCTCAAGCTGGAAGAGGCGGGCGCCCACATCGATACTGGCAAGAACTGGATCGAGCTGGACATGAAGGGTAATCGTCCGCGCGCGGTCAACTTGAAGACGGCTCCGTATCCGGCGTTCCCGACCGACATGCAGGCGCAGTTCGTGGCCATGAACACCGTTGCTGAAGGCACCGGTACCGTGATCGAGACCATTTTCGAGAACCGCTTCATGCACGTTCAGGAAATGAACCGCATGGGGGCGCGTATTCTGGTTGAGGGCAACACTGCCATCGTGACCGGCGTCGAGCGCCTGAAAGCGGCACCGGTCATGGCGACCGACCTGCGCGCCTCGGCCAGCTTGGTGATCGCAGGCCTGGTTGCCGATGGTGACACCCTGGTTGATCGCATCTACCACATTGATCGCGGTTACGAATGCATTGAAGAGAAGCTGCAAGCCCTGGGCGGTATCATTCGCCGGGTCCCAGCCTGATAGAGAGTTTTCATGAGCCAGAGTCTGACCATTGCCCTGTCCAAGGGGCGCATTCTCGACGACACCCTGCCGCTGCTGAAAGAGGCGGGCATCGAGCCGACCGAGGATCTGGAGAAAAGCCGTAAGCTGATTTTTCCGACCACTGATCCGAATGTGCGCCTGCTGATTGTGCGCGCGACGGATGTGCCGACCTACGTTGAGCACGGTGCTGCTGACCTGGGCGTGGCCGGCAAAGACGTGCTGATGGAGTACGGCAGCCAGGGGCTCTACGAGCCGCTGGATCTGAAAATTGCCGTCTGCAAGCTGATGACTGCTGGTCCGGTTGATGCACCGGAGCCGACAGGTCGGCTGAAGGTCGCGACCAAGTTCGTCAATGTCGCCCGGCGTTACTACGCCGAGCAGGGCCGTCAGGTTGACGTCATCAAACTGTACGGCTCCATGGAGTTGGCGCCGCTGGTTGGTCTGGCTGACAAGATCATCGATGTGGTCGACACCGGGAATACGCTCAAGGCCAATGGTCTGGAGCCGCAGGAACTGATCGCTCACATCAGTTCACGCTTGATCGTCAACAAGGCTTCGATGAAGATGAAACATGCCCGCATCAAGCGACTGATTGATCAACTGGCCGAGGCGGTAGAGCGTCGCAACGCCTGACCCCATTTCACTTAACCCGTTTCCTGAACCGCTGAAGGTATCGCTATGAGTACGCCGCTGAAAATCGCCCGTCTGAACGCCAATCAGAGCGATTTTGCCCAGCACCTGGATGCACTGCTGGCCTGGGAAGGTGTCTCGGACAAGGCGGTCAACGACCGGGTTGAAGAAATCATTGCTGCAGTGCGCTCCAGTGGCGATGCAGCGCTGGTGGAATACACCGAGCGTTTTGACGGCTTGTCGGTTGCCGGCATGGCTGATCTGACATTGGACCGTGCGCGCCTGGAGCTGGCGCTTGAGCGCATTACGCCTGAACAGCGCACCGCGCTGGAAGTGGCCGCTGAGCGTGTGCGCAGCTATCACGAACACCAGCGTCAGGACTCCTGGCGCTATACCGAAGCCGACGGCACCGTGCTCGGTCAGAAGATCACCCCGCTGGACCGTGTCGGTCTTTATGTGCCGGGTGGCAAGGCGTCGTATCCGTCTTCGGTACTGATGAACGCCATTCCGGCCAAGGTTGCTGGTGTGCCGGAAGTGGTGATGGTCGTGCCGACCCCGCGTGGCGAAATCAATGAGTTGGTGCTGGCGGCGGCCTGTCTTGCTGGTGTTGATCACGTGTTCACTATTGGCGGTGCGCAGGCCGTCGCGGCGCTGGCGTATGGCACCGAGACTGTACCGCAGGTCGACAAGATCGTCGGCCCCGGCAATATCTATGTGGCCACCGCCAAGCGCGCCGTGTTTGGTCAGGTCGGTATCGACATGATTGCTGGACCGTCTGAAATTCTGGTGGTCTGCGACGGTCAGACCGACCCGGACTGGATCGCCATGGACCTGTTCTCGCAGGCTGAGCACGACGAAGACGCTCAGTCCATTCTGCTGTCGCCGGACGCTGCCTTCCTGGATGCCGTGGAGGCCAGCCTGAATCGCCTTCTCGGTGAGCTGGAGCGTGATGCCATCGTGCGCGTTTCACTGGAAAATCGCGGTGCGCTGATCAAGGTTGATGATCTTCAGCAGGCCTGTGAGCTGGCCAATCGCATTGCTCCGGAGCACCTTGAGCTGTCGGTTGCTGATCCTGATGCGCTGCTGCCGAAGATTCGCCACGCTGGCGCGATCTTTATGGGGCGCTTCACCCCTGAGGCGCTGGGCGACTACTGTGCTGGCCCCAATCACGTGCTGCCGACCTCCGGCACTGCACGTTTCTCCTCGCCGCTGGGGGTCTATGACTTCCAGAAACGTTCGTCGATCATCTTCTGCTCGCCGGACGGTGCCTCGGAGCTGGGCAAAACAGCCTCCGTGCTGGCCCGTGGCGAAAGCCTGACAGCGCACGCACGTAGCGCGGAATACCGCATTAAGAACTAGCTGTTAGCTTCAAGCTGCAAGCGACAAGCCGAGCGATGCAGGCTTGGCTCGCGAGGTCTGGCTTGAAGCTTTCAGCTTGCCGCTTGAAGCTCAATTGAGGATTGCCCGTGAGTCGTTTCTGGAGCCCCTTCGTCAAGGACCTGGTGCCGTACGTGCCGGGAGAGCAGCCCAAGGTTGAAAACCTGGTCAAGCTCAACACCAATGAAAACCCCTATGGCCCGTCGCCGCTGGTAGTCGATGCCATTCAGGCTGAGCTGAACGACAGTCTGCGCCTGTACCCAGCGCCGAATGCCGACGCGCTGAAAGACGAGATCGCCCGCTACTACGGGGTTCAGCAGTCCCAGGTGTTTGTTGGTAATGGTTCGGATGAGGTGCTGGCGCATATCTTTCATGGGTTGTTTCAGCACGGCAAGCCAGTGCTGTTCCCGGACATTACCTACAGCTTCTATCCGGTCTATTGCGGGTTGTACGGTATCGAGGCGGCACCGCAGCCGTTGCGTGATGATTTCACGATCGACACCGCGGATTACGCCAAGCCCAACGGCGGCATCATCTTCCCCAACCCGAACGCGCCGACCGGTGTCGGTCTGCCGCTGGCGGGCATCGAAGCCATTCTCGCAGCCAATCCGGACTCGGTCGTGGTGGTTGATGAGGCATACGTTGACTTCGGTGGCGAGACGGCGATTGCGCTGGTTGAGCGCTACCCGAATTTGCTGGTGACCCAGACGCTGTCCAAGTCGCGCTCGCTGGCTGGGCTGCGGGTCGGGCTGGCGGTCGGCCATGCTGACTTGATCGAGGCGCTGGAGCGGATCAAAAACAGCTTCAATTCCTACCCGCTGGACCGTCTGGCGATCGTCGGTGCGGTTGCAGCGTTCAAGGATCAGGGCTGGTTTGATCAGACCCGTCAGGCGGTCATTCGCAGTCGCGAGGCGTTGAGTGCTGCGCTCGGCGAGCGCGGTTTTGAAGTGCTGCCGTCACAGGCCAACTTCGTGTTTGCCCGTCATGGCAATCGCGATGCTGCCGGGCTGGCTCAGGGGTTGCGCGAGCATAAAGTGATCGTGCGTCACTTCAAACAGCCGCGGATTGATCAGTTCCTGCGTATTACCATCGGCACAGAAGCACAGAACGCCGCACTGCTGGCGGCGTTGGACACCCTGCTTTAAGTCCGGAACGACGGGCGGACCCCAACCTCAGCCTTGAAGCTTGCGGGTTCGCCGTTGCGCAATACATCCAGTCTGATGCTATCGCCGGGCTTGGCCCGCGCCACCTGATTCATCGCCTGACGGCCGCTGTTGGCGGGTACACCGTCGATTTTCAGAATGACGTCACCTGGCAGAAGGCCCGCATTCCAGGCTGGTCCGTTGCGATACAGACTGGCCACGACGATGCCCTGACTGACGTCCAGCCCGAACGATTCGGCCAGCTCCGGAGTCAGTGGTTGCACCTCAACCCCCAGCCAGCCGCGAATGACATGGCCGTGCTGAATGATTGCCTGCATGACTTCGACCGCCAGCCGAACCGGAATGGCAAAACCGATACCTTGCGCTGCACCGGATTGGGAAAAGATCGCCGTATTGATGCCGATCAGATTGCCTTCGGCGTCCACCAGCGCGCCGCCGGAGTTGCCCTGGTTGATGGCTGCATCGGTCTGGATGAAGTCTTCGTAGGTGTTGAGTCCCAGCTGGTTGCGGCCGGTGGCGCTGATGATGCCCATGGTGACGGTCTGGCCGAGGCCGAACGGGTTGCCGATGGCCATGACCACGTCACCAATGCGTTGCTCGTCACGGGAGTCGATGGTGATGGCTGGCAGGTTGGGCAGGTCGATCTTGAGCACGGCCAGATCGGTTTCCGGATCGGTGCCGATCAGGGTGGCCAGCGCTTCACGGCCATCCTTGAGTGCCACCAGAATTTCATCGGCACCGGCGATTACATGGTTATTGGTCAGCAGATAGCCGTCAGAGTTGAGAATCACGGCAGACCCGAGACTGGACTGGCGACGCGCTGGTGCGGGCAGGCTGTCGGCGTAGTCGCGCAGCGAGCCGTCGGCACCGGGCTCGACTGCCTTGCTGGTATAGATGTTGGCGACGGCAGGGGCGGCACGTTCCACGCCGCGGCTGTAGGACACCAGCCCCATGTTGGAGCGTGGCTCGGAGACTTCGCGCAGGACAATATCGTGGGCAGGCAGTCCAATCCATTGGGGGAACTGCTGAATGATCAGCAGAGCCAGCAGGATGCCGCAAACAACCGGCCATCCCATCGCGCGTGACAGTTCTTTCATCAAAAACCTACCCGTCTTCTGTGCTGGCCGTTGCCGACCGGTGTGAGCGGCATTATACGGGCTTGCAGCGGATTCTGCAGGGCATTGGTGACATCCTTGTAACCGTTCGGCGGAGGCCGGACAATGGCGACTTTTCCAGCTGACCCCACCGGAGGCACCATGGTCGATCGCGACGCGCTGGTACGTTACTGCAACGAGCTGCTCGACAGCGGCAGTTTCCAGGATTATTGCCCCAACGGTTTGCAGGTTGAGGGCTGCAGCGAGATTCGCCGCATCGTCAGCGGTGTTACCGCCAGTCAGGCGCTGGTCGATGCCGCCATCGCCGCCCAGGCTGACCTGTTGCTGGTGCACCACGGTTATTTCTGGCGTGGCGAGTCCGCTGCCGTGGTTGGCGTCAAGCAGCGCAGGTTGAAAGCCCTGCTGCAGAACGACATCAACCTAGTGGCCTACCACCTGCCGCTGGATGTGCACGCTGAGTTGGGCAACAACGTGCAGCTGGCGAGGTTGATGGGCTGGCAGATCAGCGGTGGACTTGAGCCGAACAACCCCCGTTCGGTGGGGCTGACCGGCGAGCTGGCGGCACCGTGCTCGGGCGAGGAACTGGCGGCGCTGCTAGGCGCGCGGCTCCAGCGTGAGCCGCTGTTTGTTGCCGGTCATGACCGTCCGGTTAAGCGTATTGCCTGGTGTACGGGTGCGGCGCAGGGCTATATCGACAAGGCCATCACACTGGGCGTGGATGCCTTCATCACCGGCGAAGTCTCCGAGCCAACGGTACACGCCGCGCGGGAAAACGGCATTCATTTCTACGCCGCCGGCCACCACGCTACCGAACGCTATGGCGCCAAGGCGCTGGGAGAGCATCTGGCCGCAACCTTCGGTCTGGAGCACCAGTTTATCGATGTTGATAATCCGGTGTAGGCAGCGCGAAGCGCGTAGCGCTGAGCTACAAGCTTCAAGCCGCAAGCTTCAAGCAAAACCCTCACGGTCGCGTAGCGCTGGGTTTCGGTTGTGGAGGGGCGAGGGTGAAAAGAACTTCAGGAAGCGCTGGACGACCCAGTCGCGGCACTCACCCTGATTACGCTTGCCGCTTGCCGCTTGCCGCTTGCCGCTTGCCGCTTGCCGCTTGCCGCTTGCCGCTGCTTTTTTCATATCCATATAGCCGAAGGTTCTTGATGGGCTGCTTATTATAAGAAACACCCTTTGATACAATGCCCGCCAGTCGAATCGGGCCATGCGGCCGCTAGCCATTCAACGTGAGTACACCATGCTGGAAAAACTGACCCATCTGAAGCAACTGGAAGCGGAAAGCATCCACATCATTCGTGAAGTGGCTGCCGAGTTCCAGAACCCGGTCATGCTCTATTCGATCGGTAAAGACTCCGCCGTGATGCTGCATCTGGCGCGCAAGGCCTTTTACCCGGGCCGTCTGCCGTTCCCGGTTCTGCACGTGGACACCGGCTGGAAATTCCAGGCGATGTACGAGTTCCGCGAGAAGATGGTCAAGGAGATGGATCTCGACCTGCTGGTACACCAGAACCCGGAAGGTATCGCCCAGGGCGTTAACCCGTTCACCCACGGCAGCGCGGTGCACACTGACGTCATGAAGACCCAGGGCCTGAAGCAGGCGCTGGACAAATATGGCTTCGACGCAGCCTTCGGTGGCGCGCGCCGGGACGAAGAGAAGTCCCGTGCCAAGGAGCGTGTCTACTCCTTCCGCGACAAGCACCACCGCTGGGATCCGAAGAATCAGCGTCCAGAACTGTGGAATATCTATAACGGCAAGGTGCACAAGGGCGAAAGCATCCGCGTGTTCCCGCTGTCCAACTGGACCGAGCTGGACATCTGGCAATACATCTATCTGGAAAGCATTCCGATTGTGCCGCTGTACTTCGCCGCCGAACGTCCGGTTGTTGAGTACAACGGCTCGTTGATCATGGTTGACGACGACCGCATGCCGCTGGACGGCAAGACGCCGGAAATGAAAATGGTTCGCTTCCGTACGCTGGGCTGCTACCCGCTGACTGGGGCGGTAGAGTCCAGCGCCGCCTCGCTGCCGGAAATCATTCAGGAAATGCTGCTGACCAAGACCTCCGAGCGTCAGGGCCGCGTTATTGACCATGACTCCGCCGGCTCCATGGAAGAGAAGAAGCGTCAGGGTTATTTCTAGAGCCGCAAGCTTCAAGCGGCAAGCGGCAAGCCGGGCTGAGTCGCTTTGGAGGGCTGCTTGAGTAGGCAACATGGAGGTTGCTGATGGATTTTGAACGGCTTGAAGTGTGGCAGCGTGGAAAGGCGTTGTCTGTTGCCATGTACAGGGCGCTGCAAACTGCCCCGATTACGGGTTTCGTAACCAGCTGACACGGGCCGCGCTGTCTATTCCCAGTAACATTGCCGAGGGGATGGAGCGTGGAGGCTACGCCGATAAGCGGTATTTTCTCAGCGTAGCCAAAGGCTCATGCGCTGAGGTGCGAACCCAGTTGATGGTGGGGCAGGAGATAGAGTTTCTGGAATTGACACTGGCCACACACTGGATCAGTGAGACCCGCGAGCTGTCGCGAATGCTGACAGGCTTGATTAACCGAATTACCGAATAGCTGCAGGGGCCGCTTGTCGCTTGCAGCTTGCAGCTTGGAGCTTTGATAGATGTCGCATCAATCCGATCTGATCAGCCAGGACATCCTGGCCTACCTGAGCCAGCACGAACGCAAGGAACTGCTGCGCTTTCTGACCTGCGGTAACGTCGACGACGGCAAGAGCACCCTGATTGGGCGTCTGCTGCACGACTCCAAGATGATCTATGAAGATCACATGGAAGCCATTACCCGCGACTCCAAGAAGTCCGGCACCACTGGCGAAGAAGTGGATCTGGCGCTGCTGGTTGACGGTCTGCAGGCCGAGCGCGAGCAGGGCATCACCATCGACGTTGCCTATCGCTACTTCTCTACCGCCAAGCGCAAGTTCATCATCGCCGACACCCCCGGCCATGAGCAGTACACTCGCAACATGGCGACTGGCGCCTCTACCTGTGATCTGGCGATCATCCTGATTGACGCCCGCTACGGCGTGCAGACCCAGACCAAGCGTCACAGCTTCATTGCCTCGCTGCTGGGCATCAAGCACATCGTCGTCGCGGTCAACAAGATGGACCTGATGGACTTCGATCAGACCGTCTACGACAAGATCCGCGAAGACTACCTGCAGTTCGCCGCCGGTTTGGAGCTGCTCGACGGCGATAAGGTGCAGTTCGTGCCGATGTCCGCGCTCAAGGGCGACAACGTGGTAAATCGCAGCGAGCGCAGCCCGTGGTACACCGGCCCGTCGCTGATGGAGATTCTCGAGACCGTCGAGATCGCCAGCGACCGCAACACCACTGACCTGCGTTTCCCGGTGCAGCTGGTAACCCGTCCTAACCTGAACTTCCGTGGCTTCGCCGGTACCGTCGCTTCTGGTGTCGTACGCAAGGGCGACGAGCTGACCGTGCTGCCGTCCGGCAAGGGCAGTCGTGTGAAGTCCATCGTGACCTTCGATGGTGAGCTGGAAGAGGCTGGTCCGGGCCAGGCCGTTACCCTGACACTGGAAGACGAAATCGACATCTCCCGTGGTGACATGCTGTGCCACGCCGACAACCTGCCACTGATCGGTGATCAGTTCGAAGCGACACTGGTATGGATGGCCGAGCAACCGATGCAGCCTGGCCGCAAGTACGACATCAAGCGTGCCACCAGCTACAGCCCTGCGTCCTTTACCCGTATTCAGCACCGTATCGACGTCAACACGCTGGAGCAGCAGCCTGCTGCCCAGCTGGCGCTGAACGAGATTGGCCGGGTGCAGGTAGCGCTTGAGCGCCCGATTGCCTTTGACGACTATCAGAGTAACCACACCTCGGGTGCCTTTATCGTCATTGATCGCATGACCAACGGCACTGTGGGTGCCGGCATGATCGTTGCCAAGGCGCAGGATGGTCAGAACACCACAGGTGGTCATCACGGCCGTCTGGCGCACGTGACAGCGACCGAACGTGCCGAGCGCTTCGGTCAGGAGCCGGTCACCATTCTGTTTACCGGGCTGTCTGGCTCAGGCAAGAGCTCCATCGCCTACGCGCTGGAGCGTAAGCTGTTTGATGGTGGTCGTGCCTGCTACGTGCTGGACGGCAAGGTCTTGCGTCAGGACCTGAGCAAAGGCCTGGCGATGGACGCTGCCGGCCGTGCTGAGAACCTGCACAAGGGCGCGCGCATTGCTCGCC
Organism: Halopseudomonas oceani; assembly: GCF_002903165.1. Classification (GTDB taxonomy): domain Bacteria; phylum Pseudomonadota; class Gammaproteobacteria; order Pseudomonadales; family Pseudomonadaceae; genus Halopseudomonas; species Halopseudomonas oceani. The sequence goes on along the minus strand of NZ_PPSK01000026.1, from coordinate 12,584 downwards.
AGATGAACGAGGCTGGTCTGATTGCGATTGGTGCCTTCGTTGCACCGACCGAAGAAAGCCGCGCTACTGCGCGTCATATCCTCGGCGACCGTTGCCTGCTGGTGCATCTGAACACCCCGCTGGACGTCTGCCAGCAGCGTGACCCGTCCGGTATCTACGCGGCCAACGTCGAAGGCACCATCCCTGGTGTGTCGTTCCCGTATGAAGCGCCGACCGATGCTGATCTGGTCCTCAATACCGCCGAGCTGGATCTGGAAGGCTGTGTTGAGCAGGTGGTTGGCCTGCTGCGCGAGCGCAAGCTGATCTGATCAACAGCGAAAAAGGGCAGAGTATGACGCCAGCGGATATCGACTTCATGCGGCTGGCGCTAGCCGAAGCCCGGCTGGCCGCCGAACGGGGAGAAGTCCCGGTCGGTGCCGTGCTGGTGCAGGATGGGCAGGTGATTGGCCGGGGCTTCAACCAACCGATCACCAGTCTTGACCCCAGTGCGCACGCTGAAATGGTCGCGATTCGCCAGGCCGCAACGGCCCTGCAGAATTACCGCCTGCCCGGCACCACTCTCTACGTCACCCTCGAACCCTGCACCATGTGCTCCGGCCTGTTGATTCACAGTCGTATCGCACGTCTGGTCTACGGCGCCAGTGAGCCGCGTGCCGGCGCCGTCGCCAGCCGTAGCCAAGTGCTGGATCAACCGTGGATGAACCATCGCATGCAGGTTGAGGGTGGGGTGTTGGCTGAGGAGTGTGGGGCGTTGTTGTCGGCGTTTTTTAGGGACAGGCGTAAGGCGTAGCCTTAAGCTTCAAGCAAAACCCGTGCGGTCTTGAATCGCGCGGTTTTTTTATGGTTCTTTGCGGCGTGGCGGTGCGCGCGAGGTGTTTCATCCCATTCGTCGGCGACCTCCCTGTAGGGCGGACAAAGCAAAGGCGTGTGTGAATGCCGCGGAGACGCTTCGCTTACTCCGCCCTGCGGGTTGACGCTGTGTCGCGGTGTTGTAGGGCGGAGTAAGCCAACGGCGTCTCCGCCAAAGCGGCACCAGGCTATGACCACCCACTTCCCAGCGGAGGTGGTTTTGCTTTTAGCTTGTGGCTTGCCGCTTATAGCTTGCCGCTGTGTAGCGCTGCGCTACACCCCATCCGGCAACTGCTCGAGAATCCCCGGTGCGTGATATTGCTCGGCGGGTTGCTGGCGGGATTCGGACTGCGGTTGGGTGACCCATTGCAGGATGTCGTAGTAGCGACGGATGTTCTGCACGTAGTGCACCGGTTCAGAGCCGCGGGCGTAGCCGTAACGTGTCTTGCTGTACCACTGTTTTTTCTGCAGCAGTGGCAGAAAGTCCTTCACATCAATCCAGCGATTGGGATCTCTGCCGCCGTCGGCGGTCAGCTTGCGGGCGTCGTCCAGATGGCCGAGGCCAACGTTGTAGGCCGCCAATGCAAACCAGGTGCGATCCGGTTCTGGAATGTCGGCCGGAATCTGGTCGCGCACCCAGATCAGGTAGCGGGCACCACCGTTGATGCTCTGTTGCGGGTCGACCCGGTTGGTCACGCCGACAAATTTGGCAGTCGGCAGGGTCAGCATCATCAGGCCTCGTACACCGGTTGCTGACCGTGCGTCCGGGTCCCAGAGTGACTCCTGGTAGCTCATGGCTGCCAAGAGCCGCCAGTCCAGCCCGTTCTGATCGCCGGCCTGGCGCAGGAAGGTCTCGTAGCGCGGCAGACGGGTCTGCATATGGGTGGCAAAGGCGCGGGCGCCAACGTAATCGAGTACGTCCGAGTGGCCGTAGAAGCGCTCGATCAGTTGATCCAGCGTGCCGTCGTCCTTGATCTGGGCGAAGAAGCTATTGACCGCGTCGAGCAGGGTAGTGTCGGCGTACTCGCGCAGCGCCCAGGCCATTGGCTGGCTGTCGCTCAGGTCGAAGGCGACGCTGACTGCCGGGTAGAACGCCTGATTGACCACCAGTTCGTTGGAGTAGACCACGGCGCTGTCGATCTCGCCGTCGTTGACCATGCGCAGCAGGTCGACCACTTCAACGCTGTCGGACTCCTCGAAGTTCAGCTCCGGGTGGGTCGCCTGCAGCGCCCGCAACTGGTCTGCCAGCGTACTGCCCTTGAGGACCATCAGGCGTTTGTCGTACAGCTCTTCGATGCTGCGTGGTTTGCGGCTACCGCGGCGATAGACCACTTGGGGAATGACGTCGAGATAGGGGGTTGCGAAGCGAATTTGTTCGCTGCGGGCCGGGTTGACCGTCAGCCCGGCTGCGGCCAACGCCGGGCCATCAGCGTTGCTCAGCTGCTGGTACAGGCTGTCGACCGTATCAGCGGCCTGCATGTCCAGCGATACGCCGAGGCTGTCAGCAAAACGCTTGGCCAGCTCGTACTCCAGGCCGGTGTCACCGTTGCGATCCTGATAGAAGGTGGTTGGCGTATTGCGGGTAATCACCCGCAGCGAGCCTGCCTCCTGAATCTGCTCCAGTTGACTGCTTTGCTCACAGGCGGCCAACAGAACAGCGCAGAGCGCGATGGCCAGAGCCTTGAAGCGAATGGGGCGAAGGGCTGGTCGATGCATGGCGCCAGTATAGGCAAAAGTGCGGTGCGGCAATAGTCGTCAACGTAATCGGCACAGCTGATCGGCTGACTGTGCTCGGCATGGCTCCAGCGCCCCGCTTGGGGTATCCTATGCGCCTCTTTTTTCCCACTGTTCGCATCTCCGAGGCCGATACCGACATGCATATCCTGCGTGGAGCCCCAGCCCTTTCCGATTTTCGTCGTACCAAGTTGCTCGCCAAGCTGCAAAGCCGCCTTGCCGGAGTAACCGGGGTGTACGCCGAGTTCATGCATTTCGCCGAGCTGAGCGCTGATCTGGACGAGCAATCTGCACAGGTGCTTGACCGCCTGCTGCGCTATGGTCCGTCTGTTCCGGTTGAAGAGCCGGCTGGCGAACTGGTGCTAGTGGTGCCGCGTTTCGGCACTATTTCGCCGTGGTCCAGCAAGGCGACCGACATCGCCCGTAACTGTGGCCTGGCTCAGGTGTTGCGTTTGGAGCGCGGTATTGCCTACTACGTCAGCGGCACGCTGTCCGCCGACGATCGCGCGACGCTGAAAGCCGAGCTGCACGACCGCATGACCGAACTGGCGCTGGATGACCTAGAGGCCGCGGCAGCGCTATTTGCCCACACCGAGCCCAAGCCGTTCCAGCGCGTCGACATTCTCGCCGGTGGCCGTGACGCTCTGGTTGAAGCCAACAGCAGCCTAGGTCTGGCGCTTGCCGAAGACGAGATCGACTATCTGGTCGATAGCTTCACCGGCCTTGGTCGCAACCCGAGCGATGTTGAGCTGATGATGTTCGCCCAGGCCAACTCCGAGCATTGTCGTCACAAGATCTTCAATGCCAGCTGGGATATCGACGGTCAGGCGCAGGACAAGAGCCTGTTCGGCATGATCAAGAACACCTATCAGATGCACAGCGAAGGTGTGCTGTCTGCCTATAAAGACAACGCGGCGGTGATCGAAGGCTTCACCGCAGGCCGTTTCTTCCCGGTACCGGGCAGCAACGAGTACCGCGCCCATGAAGAGCCGGTACACATCCTGATGAAGGTGGAAACCCACAACCACCCGACCGCGATTGCCCCGTTCCCGGGCGCGTCTACCGGTTCCGGCGGCGAGATTCGTGACGAAGGCGCGACCGGTATCGGTGGCAAGCCGAAAGCCGGCCTAACCGGTTTTACCGTATCCAACCTGCGTATCCCGGGCTTCGTTCAGCCTTGGGAAGAAGACAACGGCAAGCCCTCGCGTATCGTCACTCCGCTGCAGATCATGATCGAGGGCCCGCTCGGCGGCGCCGCGTTCAACAACGAATTCGGTCGCCCAAACCTGAACGGCTACTTCCGTACCTTCGAGACCACCATCGACTCGCCCCGTGGCCCGGAAACCCGTGGCTACCACAAGCCGATCATGATCGCCGGCGGCATGGGCAACATTCGTGCAACCCACGTCGAGAAGTCCGATATCCCGGTTGGCGCCAAGCTGATCGTGCTCGGTGGCCCGGCGATGCTGATCGGCCTGGGCGGCGGTGCGGCGTCTTCCATGGCTACCGGTGCCAGTGCCGAGGATCTGGATTTTGCCTCCGTGCAGCGTGAAAACCCGGAGATGGAGCGTCGCTGTCAGGAGGTCATCGACCGTTGCTGGCAGCTGGGCGACAAGAACCCGATTGCCTTTATCCACGACGTAGGCGCGGGCGGCCTGTCCAACGCCTTCCCGGAACTGGTCAACGACGGTGGCCGCGGCGGTCGCTTCGAACTACGTAACGTGCCGAACGACGAGCCGGGCATGAGCCCGCTGGAAATCTGGTCCAATGAGTCTCAGGAGCGCTACGTGATGGCTGTGCCGAACGCCGATTACGAGCGTTTCGAAGCCATCTGTCAGCGTGAGCGTTGCCCCTTTGCCGTTGTTGGCGAAGCGACTGAAGAGCAACTGTTGCTGCTCAACGATACTCACTTCGACAACCAGCCGGTTGATATGCCGCTCTCGGTTCTGCTCGGCAAACCGCCGCGCATGCACCGCAGCGTCGAGCGTGAAGCCGAGCAGGGCGACGAATTCAGCACCAACGAGCTGAATCTGAGCGATGCTGCCGAACGCGTGCTGCGCCTGCCGGCGGTTGCCAGCAAGCAGTTCCTGATCACCATCGGCGACCGCAGCATTACCGGTATGGTCACCCGTGACCAGATGGTCGGTCCGTGGCAGGTTCCGGTGGCTGACTGCGCTGTCACTTCCACCAGCTTCGACGTCAACACCGGTGAGGCCATGGCCATGGGTGAGCGCACGCCGCTGGCGCTGCTCAACGCTCCGGCCTCCGGCCGCATGGCGGTTGCCGAAACCGTTACCAACCTGGCTGCGGCCCGTATCGACGAGCTGTCCGACATCAAACTGTCGGCCAACTGGATGTCCGCTGCCGGTCACCCGGGTGAAGATGCGCGCCTGTACGACACCGTCAAGGCGGTCGGCATGGAACTGTGCCCCGAGCTGGGTATCACCATTCCGGTCGGCAAGGATTCCATGTCTATGAAGACGCGCTGGGATGAAGCCGGTCAGGAGAAGTCGGTCACCTCGCCGCTGTCGCTGATCGTCACCGGTTTTGCGCCGGTACAGGACGTGCGCGCGACCCTGACGCCGCAACTGCGTCTGGATCACGGTGCGACCGACCTGATCTTGATCGATCTGGGTCGTGGCCAGAACCGTCTGGGCGGCTCGGCGCTGGCGCAGGTCTACAACAAGATCGGCCAGCAAGTGCCAGATCTGGACGACGCAGAAGACCTCAAGGCCTTTTTCGCCGTGATTCAGGGGCTGAACCAGGACGAACTGCTGCTGGCCTACCACGATCGCTCCGACGGTGGCCTGTTCACCACCCTGACCGAGATGGCCTTCGCTGCCCGCTGCGGTCTGAACATCAACCTCGACGTGCTGGCGCAGGACGCCGGTGCGCTGGCTGAGGTGCTGTTCAACGAAGAGCTGGGTGCGGTCATTCAGGTATCGCAGGACGATACCGAAGAAGTGCTGGCGCAATTGTCTGCCGCCGGGCTGGGTGACTGCAGCGCGGTGATCGGTCAGCCGAGTAGCGAGCAGAGTATCCGCTTCGAGTTCAACGGCAAGCCGGTGCTGGAAAACACCCGCGCGGTCTGGCAACAGGCCTGGAGCGAAACCAGCTGGCAGATTCAGCGCCTGCGTGACAACGCCGAGTGCGCGGATCAGGAGTTCGAGAATATCGCCGACGACGCCAACCCGGGTCTGCACGCGCTGCTCAGTTTTGATATCAACGAAGACGTTGCTGCACCCGCCATCAGCAAGGGCGCTCGCCCGCGCGTTGCCATTCTGCGCGAGCAGGGTGTCAATGGTCAGGTCGAGATGGCTGCTGCGTTCAATCGCGCCGGTTTCAGCGCGGTCGACGTGCACATGAGCGACATTCTCAGCGGTCGTGTTGACCTGACCGATTTCCGCGGCCTGGTTGCCTGCGGCGGTTTCTCCTACGGCGACGTCCTCGGCGCCGGCGAGGGCTGGGCCAAGTCGATTCTGTTTAACAGCATCGCCCGCGAAGCCTTCAGCGCATTCTTCGCCCGCCCCGATACCTTTGCCCTTGGCGTGTGCAACGGCTGCCAGATGCTCTCCAACCTGCGTGAGCTGATCCCGGGCAGCGACCACTGGCCGCGCTTTGTGCGTAACCGTTCCGAGCAGTTTGAAGCGCGTGTCGCCATGGTCGAAGTCCAGCCCTCGCCGTCGATCTTCCTCAACGGCATGGTCGGCAGCCGCCTGCCGATTGCCATCGCCCACGGTGAAGGCCACGCCGAGTTCGCCAACAGCGCCGCCGTTGACGCCTGTGAGGCTGCCAACGCCGTTGCCCTGCGCTACGTCGACAACCGTGGTCGAATGACTGAACGTTACCCGGCCAACCCCAACGGCTCGCCGCGCGGTATCACCGGCCTGACCACCCGCGACGGTCGCGTCACCATCATGATGCCGCACCCAGAGCGCGTATTCCGCGCCGTGCAGAACTCCTGGCATCCGGATGACTGGAGCGAGGACGGCGGCTGGATGCGCATGTTCCGCAACGCCCGCGCCTGGATCGGTTAATCGCCAGCGCAGTAAACAACAACCCCGGCCACGCGCCGGGGTTGTTGTTTGTGGTGAGCGTCAGGCTGCCCCTCCTAGCCTAATGGGCTAGATACACCCGCAAAACCTTGACCTAAAACGTGTGTATAGATCTGCGTAGTCCTGACATCGGCGTGGCCAAGCAGAGTCTGCACAGTACGGATATCACTGCCGCGACGCAGCAGTTCAGTAGCAAAGGTATGACGAAAGGTATGGCAGCCGGCAGTTTTGCCAATGCTGGCCGCGCGTACAGCGACCTTTACCGCGCGTTGCACGCTGTTGCCGTCCCGAACCGTGATGATCTGCCGATCAAAGTCCAGATCCTTGATACGTAGACGTGTGGTATCAACCACCCTCAAACCTGAGCCATACATTAGTGAGGACATCAGCTGATACGGCTGCGTCAAGCGCACTATGATGCTCATGGCCTCGGTATCTGTCAGTACCACCGGCAGCCTGGGAGGTCGCTTGACGCGCACGGTTTCACCAATATCGCCCAAAGGCTGTTCCAGGACGCGTGAATACAGAAAGACGATGGCATTGAGCGCAAGGTTTTGTGTCGCCGCTGCGACCTGCCTATCCGTCGCCAACCAGCTTAAAAACGCATTCACCTCCTGAGGCCCAAGTTCCAAGGGATGGCGCATCTGGTGAAAGCGTATAAAGTAGCGAATCCAGTACTAATAGCTTTTTTCGGTGCGAATACTGTAATGGTTGACGCGAATTACCGCGCGGAACTGCTCGCGTAGCCGAGGCTTGATCGGGATGCTGTCCATGGTGTCTCCTGAGTACTGTATGAATGAACAGTGGAAATAGGGGCGTGAAGTCTCGAAGTCAAGCGAATACGGAATCAAAAAGCCATAGGATATTTAGGTGTTTGTTTTTTATGGGTTTTTTGCCTTTTCGTATGATGTAAAACCGACGTTATACTGAAAGCGCGGTTATGTATTAGCGCTGCGCGCTATCTAATCACTGTTAGATTTCAGTGTTAATTATCAAGGTATCTGCATGATATTTGAAATGAGAACTTATACGATAAAAATTGGGCGGTTAAATAACTATATCAATCACTTTGAAAAAATTGGAATGCCTATCATATCGAAATATGCTACTTTGGTTGGTTATTGGCATACTGAAATAGGTGAGCTTAATCAGGTAATTCATATTTGGTCATATAACGACTTGAATGAAAGGGCTCAAAAAAGAGATGAGCTATATAAAGATGCTGAATGGTTATCTGAGTTTATTCCTGAGGCAATGAATATGCTAGAAAAGCAAGAGTCTAAGATATTATCTGCTTCTAATTTTTCTCCTATTAAGTAAAGCTAAAGCTTGCAGGTATAAATGTAACAAGCTGTTCAACAGGACAAAAACAGCTGGCTATCTCGCTTCGCTCGATTTTAGCCCGCAATTTTTAGCCTGTTAACAAGGGCGTTAACTGTACATACCTAATGAGCATCATCGCAGAGATAAAGAACAGGCTTGGGCAGTATCCGGACCTTCAATACACCGAAGAGTCGAGGCGCATTTCGGTTACGCCAGAAGGCGGATTTACGGTGTGGGCTGCTGATAATGGCGGCTCTTTTACGATCGGTTTTTGAAGGTTGGCACGAGGAGTTCGAGACGAAAGAAGAGGCACTCGACTGTTTCGCGTGGGGGCTGAGTGCCGATTGCAGGCTCATGATTGTTACCCGTGGCGGGAGGCCGCACAAATGGACAGTTCAGAGGCGGGAGTCCGGAGAGTGGTTCACGGACTCGACAACCGGACTGCTGTTTTTCCCCTACTGGTGCAAAAGAAAAGTCGATTACAAGCAAAATGCCGTCATCAACAGCTAACAAGGCGATGGTCCGGATGGCGTTATGTTAATGAGGAATAAGGATATCTTTCGTGGATTCTAGAATTTTAATGATTGCGGGATCATTTAGTTTTTTAGCAGCAGCCCTGCATGTCGGAGTTGTTATTGGCGGTCCAAGCTGGTATCGGTTTTTTGGGGCGGGGGAGTCAATGGCAAAAATGGCTGAGCAGCACTTACTGAAACCGACGGTTATAACACTTGGTATAGCTTCAGTTTTATTTGTCTGGGGTTGCTGTGCGTGGTCAGGGGCTGGTTTTTTGCCGAGCATGCCTTTTATTAAATTGGCTTTATCAGCAATCACGGCTATTTACTTGCTCCGTGGTTTGGTGGGGTTGATTGCTCCGTTTGTAACGAATCACCCACAAATAAGTCAAAACACTACGGCCTTTTGGGTTTGGAGTTCGGCTATTTGCGTGGTTATTGGTTTGTTTCATTTAATTGGTGTGGTTGCAACATGGCCAGCATTGTAAAAACACACAGCCGTTGCCATCAGTCGGGCCTGGGTAAGCTGTTGCCGTTTTATAAGGAAGGCGCAAAACTTCGCCACTTCACCCAAGGGCGTTAGGCACCGATGAAGCTAGACAGCTTGCCAATAGCCAGAAAGGCTCTCGCAGAGATCGAGGCGCGCTTTCCATGGTTGAAGCTGCTTGAGGATCGGGATGCTCCTGTGGAGCTGAGCGTTACGATTCCAGTTCAACCTGGAATCAAGCAAGAGATATGGCTTTGCCTTCAAAACTATGACGAACTGCATTTTTCGGTAGGCCACTTTTGTCTGGGGTGGTTTCCTTGTACAGATCCTGAACGCGTGAGCGAGTATGTGGATGCGGTTTGCGGCTTTATTGGCGGTGAGTCGAGGGTCATTGAACAATATCGTGGTGACCGATGCGTGAAAGCTCGGCTGCAAGCACCTGACCAGGGCAAATGGAAAACCATAGGCACGTGGACTCGGCTTTCTCTACCATTCCCTTGGCGCGTGACTTGGAACGAAGTGCGAAATGCCTAGCCAGCGGCAGCACGGTGACTGCTTCTACACCGCTCCGCGGCTACAAATCGGCACGTGTGTCGAGCATCATGTCCGAAGAGAAACCATATCATGAACACTCTGCAGCGAAGTAGTGAAGTAGACATTGTCAGAATGGCCGCGCTGATTGGTATATGCGTTGTTAATGTGCCCTTTATGGCGCTCCCAGTAGAGTCTGTGTTTATTCCGCCTGATGGTTTTTACGACAAAATTGCAGCCTTTCTGGTGGAAGGTTTTTTTCAGTTGAAGTTTTTTATCCTGTTTTCCTTCATTTTTGGTTGGGGGATGGCCGTTCAGTCAAGGTCTGCAGAGTCGAAAGGCCAGTCTTTTTCGAGGCGTTATTTTAGACGGCTGGCTGGGCTGGCTATTATCGGCGTCGGTCACGCGTTGTTGGTGTTTAGTGGCGATATTTTAGTGTTGTATGCGCTACTGGGCTTGTTTCTTTGGCTGATAAAAGATTATTCGCCTCGGAACTTAATGAAATTCGCAGCCTGGATGCTGCCGTTGAGTATGATTTTTCTCACAATCATTGCGGTGCTCATTGATGCCGTGATGACCGATGCGACTGTTTCAGTTGCCGCAGTGGGAGGCGCCACTCTGGGAGGTGGCTTTCTCGAGGCAACTGAGGCAAGGTTGTCGGACTGGCCTGTAACTCTCGGATTTTTAGTGCTCCTTCAAGGCCCGCTAGCTCTTGGTGCTTTTGCGGCGGGCCTGGCCGCAGCTAAAACAGATTTTTTCTCCCAAAAAAGCGAAGGGTTGAATTTGATTCAACAGCGCTTGCCTCTTTTAGTTATTGTTTCTTTACCTCTGAACGCTTTGTACGCTGCGGTTGTGGGCGGTCTCGTTCCGGGGCATTACGAAGTGCTGAATTGGCTTGGGTTTGTGTCAATAGCCATCGGTGCGCCTGCTCTTTCATTGATTTATTTGTATGTCTTCATTCGTCTTTCAAGAGCGGCTAAAGTGCCCCGTTTATTGGTCCTTGCCGGGCAAAATTCTCTGTCATCCTATGTTGCTCAAGGGGTGCTTGCTGGCTTCGTATTCGGTGCCTATGGTTTGGAGTTGTTTCACTCGTTCGGTCACGCGGCCTTGCTTCCGGTTTCTTTGGCAATCGCTCTTGCTGCCATGATGTTGGTCGGTGTTTTTGCCAAGATCTTCGGGCGCGGCCCATTGGAGCCGATTCTGCGCAAAATCAGTGGAAGTTAATCGTGGTATGGCAGATTTTCTGCGCTCGGATAAGGTGCTCGCGTCGCGCTCAGGTGAGCGATGAGCAGTGCATTGCAATGCAATCGAAGCACAGCAAGATTCGGGTCGGCAGTCGTCGTTCCTGCTCCTAACATAGCCTCTGTTCGGGCCTGTGCCCTTTTTTGATGAGCAGAGCCAGGAGGCATGTTCGATGACTATACTTGCTAACAAAGTTGCTATCGTTACCGGTGCCAGTACCGGTATTGGCTACGCAACAGCGAAGCTATTTGCAAGAGAAGGCGCTGCCGTCGTGTTGGCAGCAAGACGGCAAAAGGAGCTCGCTGACCTGGCGGACTCGATCAATGCGCAAGGCGGGCAGGCACTGGCACTCGCAGGCGACGTTGGTGATGAGGCTTTTGCCAAAACGTTGGTGGATGAGGCGATCAGTCGCTTTGGCGGATTGGATATCGCGTTCAACAATGCAGCTATCCTCGGTGCTATGGGGCCTGTCCCGGACATGTCGAGAACAGAATGGGATCAGGTTATTGCGACGAACCTGACCAGCGCCTTTTTGGGCGCAAAGTACCAACTTCCCGCCATGGCTGCCCGAAGAGGAGGTTCGTTGATCTTTACCTCTACCTTCGTTGGTTACACTTCAGGAATGCCGGGCATGGCAGCCTATGCAGCCAGTAAGGCTGGCCTTATTGGCTTGACCCAAGTGCTCGCGTCAGAGCACGGACCTCAGAATATCCGGGTCAACGCCCTTCTTCCCGGCGGTACTGATACGCCAGCGGGGCGCGAATTTGCCAGTACGCCAGAAGCATTGGCGTTGGTGCACAACCTGCATGCGCTCAAGCGTATGGCGACACCAAATGAAATCGCCCAGTCCGCATTGTACCTGGCATCCGATGCGTCCAGTTTTACGACTGGTTCTGCGATGCTGGTCGATGGTGGTGTATCCATAAATCGTGTCTGAGAGGCGGCGCCATGTCAGACTATGAGCGAATCGCAAGCGCTATGGACTATCTGGTTGATCGGGCAATGGATCAGCCCAGCCTGGAACAGATCGCTGCCCATGTGCATTTGAGTCCGTACCACTTTCAGCGGCTTTTTTGCCGCTGGGCGGGTACCACGCCGAAGCGCTTTCTACAGGTCCTGACATTGGAACGGGGCAAAGTGCTGCTGGAGAATTCTCATTCCTTGCTCGAGGTCTCACATGAGCTCGGGTTAAGTGGCAGCTCTAGATTGCATGATCACTTTGTGCAGCTGGAGGCCGTCACACCCGGTGAGTATAAAAGTCGAGGTAAACAGGTTCACATTGAGTACGGTGTGCACTCCACCCCGCTGGGGCCTATGTTTGTTGCGGTCACCCGGCGTGGTGTTTGCCAGGTCGAGTTCATGGACTTCAACAGCTTGGAAGAGTTGCTGGAAAACTTGCAAACGGCTTGGCCGCTCGGCTCGATCAGTGAGAGCCTTCTATCTACGCGCTATGTTATTGATGCATTTTTTAATAGTGATACTGCCTCCAAGCATGGCCCTCTATCGCTCCATGTGACAGGAACTAACTTTCAAGTCGCTGTGTGGCGAGCTCTACTGAAAATCCCGTCGGGCGCGGTGGCCAGCTATAGCCAAGTCGCGAAGGCTTTAGGCGCCCCCAAAGCTGCGAGGGCGGTTGGTAACGCCATCGGCGCAAATCCCGTCGCTCTATTGATTCCCTGTCACCGGGTTATACAGCAGAGTGGCGCACTCGGGGGATACCGCTGGGGACCAGCGAAGAAGCTCATGGTGCAAACCTGGGAAAAAATGCGGGATAAACCAGTGGCGCTATAACAATGCTATGCGGCGGGCGCTGGATTTCCGTTCCTTCGGCCTATGAGGAAGAAAATGGTA
>NZ_PPSK01000025.1 GCF_002903165.1 Halopseudomonas oceani | reverse complement strand
GAATCTAAATATATATCCAACCCAAATTGACACATCCCAAATTTGGTCTCCAAATCGACTGATGGTCTCGCCGTCCCTACCGACTACAATCGGGAAATCGTTCCTAGGGGGCCACTCTGGAGGTAAATGGTTTCCAGCGCTAGAGTTGTAGTCGGGGATATCTAACGCAAGCTTTCCAAGCTCAGGTGCACTAGCCAAAATTAAGCTCCATTAATTCAATTAGACCGCCGAACATAGGGTGATACCTTTCTTCCCGCATCCTGGCTTCGGCCTCCTTGACCCAAATGCTTCGCTTATCACTTGATGCCTCGAAAACCTTGAGGCGCTGAGTAACTCGGTCAATGACTAGCTTAGTGGGATGTTCGTGGTGTGCGATTTTTGGGCTGCGATCTCTTTCAATCTCGCGGACTTTAAGGGATCTGTAGGTCAGTAGTGACCAAACATAGTCGAAGCTATCAATATCTCTGTGATGCTCGCAAAAAAAGCAGCCTGCCGAGTTAATACAATCCGCTTTGGGTGCATCATTGTGCTCTTGCTGATTCTGTTGGAAACGACCGGATGAGGCTGCGCAACCGCCGGGACTAGGTGGTTCGGAGAGTTCTTCCATAGAACGGTGGAAATACGAAATCTCGCTCGCAGCCGACTGATGATGCGGCTTCTCGTAGATCTGAATCAGTACTTCAGTAGTATGCTGGCTCATTTCTGCGGAGAGTTCTGGATCTCGACTAATTCTCAACAGCCAATTCACTCGCGCATTACGCAGGGTGATGGGTGGAATATATTTAATCCCTAGTAAATTGCATCTGTGCTTGATTGCATGAAACGAAGGCGGTGTATGGATAGATGGGATCTGATGTTTGGATGAGAATGGGAATAGCCTATCCTCTTCACTTGGACATATTTTTTCCAGCCACTCTAGGTATCTTTGAAAGATTGACCTGTATCCTTTGAAGATTCTAAATTCGGCCTCACCCTGTTTTCGCCCTTTGTAGGTCCTATAGACCTCGTAGTCATCTGATGCAGTTTTGAATCTGAATTTCCCTCTTTTAAGGCGATATGCCTGAGAGAAATTTAACCCAGTCTGTGATACAAAAATAAGAAGCTCGACTTCAATTCTTAGATTGACAAGCGGTTGTCGCGTATTTAGTGTGGGGTCGTACTCGATTCGTTTGCTTCTGTACCTATAACGGTACTTTCCTTGTGTTGTACTTTCTTCTGGTCGCGGTCCTATGGGCTTAGGGAATCCTGACCATTCTTCCAGCATGATTTCGTCATCGATCTTGATTATTAGAGGTAGTGGTTTAATTATGGATTCGTAATCCAAGTTGTCAGAGAGTAGTTTCAGTAGCTTGCCAAACTCAAAAAGTTCTTCAAGGTTCTGCTTGTCCGCCTTCGTTCCTAATACTCGTTTATTGACACTTGCCGCCGACAATCGACTCCTATGAATTGGGCCCTTTTGCACGTTTTTGATTCTGGCAATTAGCAGGTCTATAGCTTTCGCGGTTCTGTAAGCCGTCATTTGTAGAATGTCTTTTTTGATCTGAACTCTATGCACCAAGTGTTCAGTCCAGTCTCTGAATGCTATTTCCGAATTTTCATATGTGATATCGACGCCAACTGTATCTGCCCAAGAGTAGAAAGCTATCACAGACCTTATCCGAGTAATGATAGTTAACTGTCTCAGTCCTCTCGCATGGTCATTCATTATTTGTTCATGTAGTAGCCTTACGTAAGGCAGCCTTACATGAATCTTGGTGCTGTCCTCAGTGTTTTTTAAAAATTCAGGATAAAGGTTTCTAGGCGTCGCAGCTCCGCCTGGCCTTGTTAGAATTTCGAAGCTCCACGGCCATTCATGAGTGCCGTACGACAGCATCTTGAAGTCCAAATCTACGGAGGTTTTATTTTCTGTCTGTTTCATGGGTTTGCGTGATATTCAAGAACTTTTGAGTGAACTCATTCGCAAGGCTCGACATTTTTGAGTGAGCTTCGATGAATTTTATATATCCCAACGTAGTTTTTTCTTCTTTATGTAACAGGGCGCCTTTCACTAAAATTATCGCTTCGCTTACGCTTAGGTGCTTCAAACCCGCTCGCGCCAATTCCGTTGCAAAGGTACATCTAGTGCGATGGAAATGAAAATTAGTTAGTGCGTCAATTCCTTTTAACTTCGCTTTTCGCCTTAGGCGACCAAGCTCAACGTTGAATGAGCGAGCACCATTTTCGGATGTGTATCGCTTACCAAACCTTGTGAGAAACACGGCATCTTGATCTTCGCCTGCTGCTAGTGCGGTTCGACGCAATCTTCGAGGGCTGTAGATGTAATTCCTTAGATCTAATAGATCACGCTCACTAATCAATACTTGACCTGTGACCCCGAATTTTGTTTCGACAGGAGGATGAGCTCCGGGCCCCACTGCTAAAAGGTAGAACCCCCTCAGTGTTGGGGATGGGGCAGCACGGCTCACTGTCCCAACTCTGATGTCCGCAAGTGTTCCTAAGCGCATACCAGTGCCGAAGCCAAGCCTAATGAATAATGAGAGTTCTACGCTTGCATAAGTTTCAGCGGCTCTAATTATAGAGGGCACATCATCGGCCGGCACAGGCATCAGTCCGTCTTCTAAACTGAATGTACTGGATCTTCGATTAGGGATGCTTAAGCTAGTGCTGCTCACTGTCAAAGTGCGCTCTAGGCCAAATGTGTCAACGAGTTTAATGCCGATCTGCTTTTCTTCCCACATCGGCCAGTCTGGCGATAAAAGCTTATGTGCGTTAGCCCACCTGTAAAATCTCACTACTCGCGCCATGCGCTGTTGTGCGGTAGAAGGGGCCAGCCCCCCCTGGTCTATTAACGAGATCAAAAATCCCCGGAAGCGAACCAGGCATCGATCAGCTTCTCTTGCGGGGAAATGGAACCAGTGAAGGCCTTCTGCTTCTAGCCATTTCGCATACGCGTGCAGATGCCCCATTGTTGAAATGATTGTTTTTAAGTGAATCTTTTTTGAGTCGCAGTTCTCTTTAGCCCAGAGGTTCGCTTCTCTCCAAGGCGTACCATCTGCCCAGCAGATCTGTGGAAGGTTCACTGCAGGTGAACTTGGGACTCGCCCCTGCCACTCAAGCGTGCCTTGCCTAACGGATGCCCGCATCTGCTGGTAGCTGATCATTTCGAGCGTTGCCATCGCCACCCTTCCTGTGATTAGCGAATTGTCCATGATAGGTTATGTTGCCCCTTGCACCCAAGGTCTGCATGTTGCCCGTGCAAGGGCACGGGTTCATTGCCGCAACCAACTGGAAGCGCGCCGGGAAACGCAGTTGCTCGCGTGCTCGGGCGATGTGAATGGCGCCGGACTCCAGCGGCTCGCGCAGCATCTCCAGCACCTTGCGGTCAAACTCCGGCAACTCATCCAGAAACAGCACGCCGTGATGCGCCTGGCTGATTTCGCCTGGCCGAGGCTGGCTGCCGCCGCCAACCAGCGCTGCGGCCGATGCACCGTGATGGGGCGAGCGAAAGGGGCGGGTTGGCCAGGCGCTCAGGGGCGTACGGTCGCAGACCGATTGGATCGCCGCAACTTCGAGCGCCTCATGCTCCTGCAGTGGTGGCAGGATGCCGGGCAGACGGCTGGCGAGCAGCGTCTTGCCGGTTCCCGGAGGCCCGAACAGCAGCAGATTGTGACCGCCCGCTGCGGCGATGATCAGTGCTCGCTTGGCTTGCTCCTGCCCCTGTACGTCGGCGAGGTCGGCATGCCTGGCTGGCTGTGAGGGCGCTGTTGGCAGGAGGTCGGGCAAGCTCTGCTCGCCGCGCAAGTGTGCGCACAGCGGCAGCAGATGCTCGGCAGCGATCAGTTCGATCCCGCTGACCAGTGCGGCCTCGGCCGCGTTGGCCGCCGGCAGAATCAGCTTGCGACCAGCATCGCGGCAGGCCAGCGCCACCGGCAGCACGCCCTGGATCGGTCGCAGCTCACCGGACAGCGCCAGCTCTCCGATGCACTCGCAGTCGACCAGCGCCTGCGCCGGTATCTGCCCGCTCGCGGCCAGCAGGCCGAGCGCGATGGCCAGGTCAAAGCGTCCACCATCCTTGGGCAGATCGGCAGGTGCCAGGCTGATGGTAATGCGCTTGCTGCCGGGGAACTCCAGTTGTGCGTTTAGTAGCGCGCTGCGCACCCGGTCCTTGCTTTCGCGCACGGCTGTTTCCGGTAAGCCGACCAAGGTCAGGCTGGGCATGCCGTTGGCAAGATGGACTTCGACCTGGACAGCCGGCGCATCGATACCCAGACGCGCGCGGCTGTGGATGGTGGCCAGGGACATGATCGCTCCTTGATCAATGACCTGATACTGCCGAGGGTCAGGCGTTAACGAGTGGGTTGGCAGCAAGGCTGCTGCCAAGGGGCATCAGGGGGCTTTGGCTTCCAGCTCACTGACGCGCTTCTCCAGTGCTTCCAGCCGTTCGCGGGTGCGCATCAGTACTGTCTGCTGGGTGTCGAATTCGTCGCGGCTGACTACGTCCAGCTTGCTCAACGCACTTTGCAGCAAGGCCTTGAGGTGTTTCTCGACTTCCACGTTGGGTAGCCCCTTTTCGCTCATCAGCAGTTTGGTTGCCTGAGCGCTGACGGTGTCGATCACCAGTTTATGCAGCATATGCCTGTTACCTGCGGGTTCTAGGGAGGGACGGGGCAGCCAGTGTAGCACTCAGGCCCGGCCAGTCGAAATCCGCGCTGTGGTTGTGCGTACTTTGTGCGCGCGCACCACGGTTGTGCACTATGCTGGTGCATGAGCCGTGTGCTGATGATGGTTTGTCGTTCTTTGTTATGTGTAACTTGTTGAAATATAGGTGAAAAATAAAATTGGCAGGGTTTCTGCAAAGCATGCTTCAGCTGATTCCGGCGGTCGCTCCCAATATGGGGCACAGCGTCGGAGCGCAGCCAGAATCGTGAGCGATCACATCGGGAGCACAATAATGAAGCGATTGACCCTGGCAGGTTTGACCCGTAATCCGCTGTTCGGCAGCGGGAACACCCAGGCGCTGCCAGCGGGGGCAGGGACGCAGTTGACCTCTGCCTGTGTCGAGATGAGTGCGCCGGCATGTGCAGGGCGTGTCGGCGATTCTGACGACTGCGACAGCACTTTTGTTTTGTCCGTTTCTAAAAGCCTCTAACTCGGCATAGACTTGTGCTGTCCCCCAGGGCAGTCCATCACACGGGAGTATCGAAATGAAACTAGTAACGGCTGTAATTAAGCCCTTCAAGCTGGATGACGTGCGTGAAGCGCTGTCTGAAATCGGCGTTCAGGGCATCACCGTAACCGAGGTCAAGGGCTTTGGCCGCCAGAAAGGTCACACCGAGCTGTACCGTGGCGCTGAGTACGTTGTCGACTTTCTGCCGAAGGTGAAGATCGACGTCGCTATCGCTGATGACATGCTGGATCGCGTCATCGAGTCCATCACCAAGGCAGCCAACACCGGCAAGATCGGTGACGGCAAGATCTTCGTGGTCAACCTCGAGCAGGCCATCCGCATCCGTACCGGCGAGACCGGCACCGACGCCATCTAAGGCGGGTTGTTCAACAGACAGCAGTAACCAAGCCTATATGGGGGGCTTAAAATGGAAGACATCGTACAAATCAAGTACGCGCTTGATACATTCTACTTTCTTGTCTGCGGCGCACTGGTCATGTGGATGGCAGCGGGTTTTGCCATGCTCGAAGCCGGTCTGGTCCGCGCCAAGAACACCACTGAAATTCTGACCAAGAACGTGGCGCTGTATGCGATTGCATGCACCATGTATCTGCTGGTCGGTTACCACATCATGTACTCCAGCCCGGAAGGCGGTATCTTCCCGAGCTTCGGCGTACTGATTGGCGCTGAAAACACAGTTGAAGACGTGCTCGCCGGTGGCGACGATGCGCCGTACTACTCGGTTGCTTCCGACTTCTTCTTCCAGGTCGTGTTCGTCGCGACTGCCATGTCCATTGTTTCCGGTGCGGTTGCCGAGCGCATGAAGCTGTTCGCGTTCCTGGTCTTCGCCGTGATCATGACTGGCTTCATCTACCCGATCCAGGGCTACTGGAAATGGGGCAGCGGCTTCCTGAACGCAGCCGGCTTCCTCGACTTTGCAGGTTCCGGTGTGGTCCACCTGACCGGTGCTACTGCTGCGCTGGCTGGTGTGCTGCTGCTGGGCGCTCGTAAGGGCAA
Source organism: Halopseudomonas oceani (assembly GCF_002903165.1). GTDB lineage: Bacteria > Pseudomonadota > Gammaproteobacteria > Pseudomonadales > Pseudomonadaceae > Halopseudomonas > Halopseudomonas oceani. Next base: position 29,241 of record NZ_PPSK01000025.1, on the reverse strand, counting down.
ATACGGCTCCAACGGTCAGATCAACGCCATCCCCGGCGCCAACCTGCCGCTGGCTACTCTGGGTATGTTCATCCTGTGGCTGGGCTGGTTCGGCTTCAACGGTGGCTCGCAGCTGGTTGTGTCCAACATCTCCGACGCCAACGCGGTTGCTCAGATCTTCGTTAACACCAACGCAGCTGCTGCTGGTGGTCTGATCGCTGGTCTGGTTGTTGCCCGCATCCTGTTCGGCAAGGCTGACCTGACCATGGCTCTGAACGGCGCCCTGGCTGGCCTGGTTGCCATCACTGCTGAACCGCTGACTCCGAGCGGCCTGCAAGCCACCCTGATCGGTGCTGTTGGCGGCGTGATCGTAGTCTTCTCTGTCCTGGCTCTGGACAAGCTGAAGATCGACGATCCGGTCGGTGCCATCTCCGTTCACGGTGTGGTCGGTATCTGGGGTCTGCTGGCGGTATGCCTGACCAACAGCGACGCTACCCTGACCGCTCAGCTGATGGGTATCGTAGTGATCTTCCTCTGGGTGTTCATCTCCAGCCTGATCGTCTGGAGCATCATCAAACTGGTGATGGGCCTGCGCGTCAGCGAAGAGGAAGAGTACGAAGGTGTGGATATTTCCGAGTGCGGTATGGAAGCCTATCCGGAGTTCACCAGCAGCAAGAAGTAATGGCTGGCTGAAAACTCGCAACACCAGACGGGGCGCCCAGCGGGCGCCCCGTTTTTTTGTGCGTAGTGCAGGGATTGATGCGGTGAATAGCTATTTATGAGGCTGATGCAAAGTTAGCTTGTGTCTCTTTGTGACCGCCTTTCGCGATACAGTCATCTCTATTTTCATCCCATACCGGTCGTTGCTGCCCGACAGCGTTGGGCATCTCAGCTTGGCGACCGGTTCGGTTATGCACGCGCAACGTGTGCAGCCGAATAGATCAATGTGATCTGTCTTATTGTCGAGCCATCTTGCCTCGCTTCTTTCTGGTATGAACGTTCATTCTTTTTTTGTTTGTTGGCGTTAAGCTGCCGTCTGTGCAGCGCGCATCGACGCTGTGGCTTTACACCAACATTGCTAATAAGAAAGGTGGTTTATGAATACCCCTCCGTTTCAGCTCAAACGGCTTTGCAAGCCGCTCTACTGTTTCTCCGTGCTAGCGCTGGCTCTGGCTGGTGTTAGCGGTTGCAAGGGTGGTGGCGGCGGCTCCGACTCGTCACTTCGCACCGGCGTGTTTACCGATAGTCCGGTTGCCGGACTGAATTATCAGACTGCGACCCAGTCCGGGGTCACGGCTGCGGACGGTTCGTTCCGCTATCAGTCTGGGGAGGTTGTGACCTTTTCTCTGGGATCGCTGGAGCTAGGGCGTGCCGCGGGTGCCGAACAGCTCACTCCGATGGACCTGGTAGAGGGGGCGACGACGGTGGCCGACAACCGGGTAACCAACATGCTGGTGCTGTTACAGAGTCTGGATGCTGATCGCAGTCTCAACAACGGCATCCAGATATCGCCTGCCATTGCCGATGCGGTTTCTCTCTGGGCCGATTCGATTGTTTTCGATCAGGCTCCAGCCAGCTTTGCCGCCAGTAGCCAGATTCAGGACCTGCTGGCCGAACTGAACGGAGCCGAGCCGCCGGTATTTACCGAAAGTGATCCGCGGCCGCGCACCCTGCGTAGCGCTGCCGAGGCTCAGGCGCATATGCAGCGTACCCTCAGTGAGCGGCGGGTGGTGAATACCCAGTCTGGTGAGGTCGCCGGGTTCTCCGCCGATGACGAGGCATGGGCCTGGTACGGCATTCCGTATGCCAAACCGCCGATTGGTGATCTGCGCTGGAAGCCGCCAGTGAAACCGGACAGCTGGGATGGCGTGCGCGAGGCGACGGCCTGGGCAGACCAGTGTGCCCAGCCGTCTTACCTGGAGGCCTACGGCAAGGGCAGCATGAGCGAGGACTGCCTTCACCTCAATGTGGTTGCGCCAAAGGGCTATGAGGGTGAGGCGCTGCCGGTGATGCTCTGGTTGCATGGCGGCGGTTACGCGATTCTGACATCCAATAGCACGACTTATAACCATACGGCGCTACCGAGTCAGGGCGTGATCGTGGTGACGGTGAATCACCGTCTAGGGGCGCTCGGCTATATGGCGCACCCGGAGCTGACCCGCGAATCACCCCAGCACTCCTCTGGCAACTATTCGCAGCTGGATCAGATTGCTGCGCTGGAGTGGGTGCGCGACAACATCAGCGAGTTTGGTGGAGACCCGGATAATGTGACTATTTTCGGTCAGTCGGGAGGCGGATTGAAGGCGATTTCACTGCTCAACTCGCCGTTGGCAGAGGGGTTGTTCCATCGGGCTGTCATCATGAGCGCCGCGCCGCCGCCCACCGATACCGTGCGGCCGATCTACAACACCCTGGAGCAGGAAGAGGCCGGTGGCGTGTCGTTGGTACAGCGCCTGGGGCTGCAGGATGAAGAGGATGTGATCGCTGCCATGCGCACGGTGTCCTGGGTCGACCTGACAAACGCCGCCAGCAGTTATGGTGTCGATTACTTCAAGCCCAACGTCGACAACTGGTATGTGAAGACGGACATCCGTGACGCCGGCTTTCACAACGATGTGCCGCTGATTATTGGCACCCCGCGCAATGACGCGGACTGGGTCATCGACGGTCTCAAGTGGTATCTGCCATTCCTCAAGCAGAATCACTCTTCCGATGTCTTTGCCTACGTGTATGACCATGTACCTGAAAACTGGGCAAACCGTGGCGTCGGCGCCTATCACAGTATCGACGTGGTCTCCGTGTTCGGTGATCCGGATGCCTACTACAACCAGTACATTCTGGGGTTGACCGGTTTGCCGAGCCCGAGTCCGGCCAATTACGCCGACAACCTGCCTGGCTGGGGCGCTATTGATGAGTCTATTGCGGCTGATTCCATGGCTCTCTGGGCGCAGTTTGCGCGTAGCGGAAACCCGTCCACGGATGCAATCGAGTGGCCTGCCTATACCAACGAGGGTGAAGAGTTCATGTTGATGAATTACGACATGCAGGCACAGGAGGGGCTGCAAACCTTCTGGCCTTAATCTGACTCGCTGTCTGGCCCGCTTTCCGGCGGGCCTTCAGCCTTGCCTGATCTGGAGCTGGAGGCGCACCGAGAGGCCTCCCAGCTCACTGGCCTTGAACTGCACGCGGGCCTGATAGCGTGCAGCCAGATCATGGACTATCGCCAGCCCCAGTCCATGCCCCGGCATCTGCTGATCCAGTCGCCAGCCGCGGGTACCCAGTTGGCTGCGTTCCGCGGGCGCGACGCCCGGCCCGTCATCGTCCACTTCCAGAATACGCTGATCGCCCTTCTCGCTCAGGCGCACCCGCACGCGGCTGCGTGCCCATTTGCCGGCGTTGTCGGCGAGGTTGCCGAGCAGTTCGCTGAAATCCTGCTGTTCAATTGGCCAGCGGGCGGACTCGGCGAGGCTGGAGTCCAGTTCGAATTCAATATGACTGTGCAGGCGGCCGAGCATCCACAGCAGCTCGCGGGCCTGTTCCAGTGGCTGGCAGCTGCTGCCTGCCAGTGGGCCCCCGGATTGGCTGGCGTGCAGGCTGCCGTCCAGCTGGCGACTGATGTCGTCCAGGCGCTGGCTAATCTGGCTGCGGGCCTCGGGTGTGATCGGTTGGTCGCTGCTGATCAGTTGATTGATTGCGGCGATCGGCGTTTTGATCCGGTGGGACAGGTTGGCGTTGGCTTCGCGCACTTTCTGTAGGCGATGCTGCAGGGTGTCGAGTAACTGATTGAGCTGACCGATAAGACCGCTGAACTCCTGCGGTACGGCGTCTCCGAGCCGTTGCAGGTGCCCTTGCTTGAGCGCTTTGAGGTCCTGCTGCAGTTGGCGTACCGGGCGCATCGAAAGCTGTACGGCAAGCAGAATCAGGGCAAACAGGACTGTCAGCAGCCCAATCGCAACCGCGGCAGTCCACAGATGCAGCTCGTGGGCGCTGGCCTGCAGTTGGCTATAGTCCTCGGCTGCGACAATGGTGACCGGCTGGCCGTTGATCTGCGTTTCGGTGCGCCAGGCCATATAGCGGTGGGCCGCCGGTTCGCCCTCGGGTACGCCGTGCAGTTCGATCAGACCCTGATCGGGCAAGTCCAGCCAGGGCAGCAGCAGATCGGACCACTGTGGATGTGACAGGCGCGCGTGTTCGCCGATCCTGAGTACAAACAAGTGATGTGACAGTGCACCGAAATAGTTGCCGTCGAGCGCCTCCAGCCCGGCGGGAGAGCCGAGTTGCTGCTCGATCATGGCCACCTCCTGCTGCAGGCGCTCGCGCACGAAGTCGCGGGACATGCGATCCAGCAGGGCGCCATGCAGATACCACGCGAGCAGCATGAACAGGGTGGCAAACGGCAGCAGCCAAAGCAGCAGGGTGGTGCGGATCGAGCGGGTGCGCCTAGTCGTCGGCAGAAAAGACATAGCCTTGCCCCCGTTGGGTCTTGATGGCGTCCCGGCCGATCAGCAGGCGCAGGCGGCGAATGTAAGTCTCGATGGTATTGAGCGTGGGCTCGGCGTCCAGATTATAGAGCTGCTCCAGCAGTGCTTCCTTTGGATGCAAGCGATTCGGGCGGCTCATCAGACAGCGCAGCAGACGAAACTCGGTACCGGTCAGTGGATGCCATTGGCCGTCCGGGGTGCGCACCCGCTGGCGCTCCTCGTCGAGCAGGTAATTGCCGGCCTGGATCTGCGTGTGACTGCGGCCTTCGCTGCGGCGCAGCAGGGCCTGCAGCCTGGCCAGCAGTTCCTCCGGATGGAAGGGCTTGGTCAGGTAGTCGTCGGCACCGGCTTTCAGGCCATTGACCTTGTCTTGCCAGCGGTCGCGGGCGGTCAGCAACAGAATCGGCAGGTTGCGCCCGGCGTCGCGCCAGCGCGCCAACAGTTGCAGGCCGTCACCGTCGGGCAGACCGATGTCCAGTACGATCAGCCGGTAGTCCTCCTGCAGTCCGAGTTGTTCGGCGGTCACCGCCGAGCCGGTTGCGTCGACCGCGAATCCGGCCTGATTCAGGCTGTCCTGGAGGCTGCTGCGCAGCAGGTCGTCATCTTCCACCAGCAACAGGCGCATCGGCTGGTTCCTTTTTATCCAAGTGGTTCAGTCAGGATTCAGTTTCGCTCGGCAATCTTGGGTTCAGCACCGAGATGATGGGGCAGAGAGTGCATCGGCAACCGGGGTGGTTGTCAATTCTGTGTCGAACGTCGCCCCATCGGTTAACAGGAGAGACAGCATGAATCGCATATTGAACGGACTGGCCGCAGCGCTGCTGCTGAGTGCAACGACCGCTGCAGGCGCTGCTTCCGGCGCCGGCGGGCAGCCCGGTGACCCGCAGCAGGTAACGCGGACCATCGAGGTAGTCATGCACGACAACTACTTCGAGCCTGAGCAGCTGTCGTTTGCAGCAGGCGAGACCGTGCGCCTGAAGGTGCGCAACGAAGGCGCCCTGGTCCACGAATTCAATATCGGCACGGCGGCCATGCACGAAGCTCATCAGGGACAGATGCAGATGATGGTCGATCATGGCGTTATCCGGGGCGACCACCTTAATCGCGAGTTGATGAAGATGGACATGGGCGGTGGGCACAGTATGGTGCACGATCATGCCAACAGCCTGCTGCTGGAGCCGGGGCAGGAGGCTGAGTTGGTCTGGAGGTTCGACCACGCCGACCACCTGGAATTTGCCTGCAATGTGCCCGGGCACTATCAGGCCGGCATGATGGGGGGCATCGATGTCGAGTAGAGCATTGCTCTCGGCGCTGGCACTGCTGCCGGCGCTGAGCTGGGCCGGTGAGTACCGGCTTACTGTCGACGAGGTGACCATCGACACCGGCGACTTTCGCAAGCAGGGCATTGGCTATAACGGCGCCTCGCCCGGCCCGATTCTGCGCTTTCGCGAAGGCGAAGACGTCACTATCCACGTGACCAACAACCTCGATGAGCCGACCTCGGTGCACTGGCACGGGCTGATACTGCCATTCCAGATGGACGGAGTGCCCGGACTGAGTTATCCGGGCATCGCGCCGGGGGAAACCTTCACCTATCGCTTTCCGGTCACGCAGTCCGGCACCTACTGGTTTCATAGTCACTCCGGCTTTCAGGAACCGGACGGCGCCTATGGCGCAATCATCATCGAGCCGAACGGGCGTGAGCCGTTTCGCTATGACCGCGAGTACGTGGTGCAGCTGACCGACAAGCACCCGCACTCGGGTGACCGCATCATGCGTAACCTCAAGACGTCGGCGGATTACTACAACCGCCAGCAGCAGACCGTCGGTGACTTCTGGCGCGACAGCAGGGAGCAGGGTCTGGCGGCGATGCTCAAGGATCGCCTGATGTGGGGCGATATGCGCATGATGTCCAGCGACATCGAGGATGTGCAGGGCTTCACCGGCCTGATCAACGGCAAGGGGCCCGAGCAGAACTGGACCGGGCTGTTCAAGCCGGGCGAGCGTGTACGCCTGCGGCTGATCAACTCCTCGGCGATGACCTATTTTGATGTGCGCCTGCCCGGCCTGAAGATGACCGTGGTGCAGGCGGACGGCAATAACGTCCAGCCGGTGACCGTGGATGAGCTGCGTATCGGTGTGGCGGAGACGTACGATGTCATCGTTCAGCCCAAGGAAGATCGGGCCTACACGGTATTCGCCGAATCCATGGGGCGCTCGGGTTTTGCCCGCGGCACGCTGGCGCCGCGTGAGGGCATGCTGGGCGAGATTCCCGAGCTGCGTCCGGCTCCGTTGCTGACCATGGCTGATATGGGCATGGCGCATGCGGGTATGGATCATGGCAGCATGAGCCACGGTGACATGGCGGGCATGGATCATAGCGGTATGAACCACGGCGCTATGGCGGGTATGGATCACGGCAGCATGAGCCAGGGGCAGCCTGCCGAACTGCCCGCTGACCCGTTCTATGCCGAGGGCAGCGGGTTGGTTCCCCAGGCCTATAACGATGGCCGTTTCCTGTCCTATGCCGACTTGCGTGCGCAGAAACCGTTGTATGCAGAGCGTGAGCCGACACGCGAGATCGAGTTGCGGCTGACTGGCAATATGGAGCGCTATATCTGGTCGATCAACGGCATCAAGGAGTCGGACGCCGAACCGATTCGCCTGCAGTACGGCGAGCGGGTGCGCTTCAAGTTCGTCAACGAAACCATGATGACTCACCCGATGCACCTGCATGGCATGTGGTCGATCCTCGACGTTGGCGCAGGCCAGTGGAATCCGGTCAAGCACGTGATCAGCGTGGCACCCGGCACGACCGTCTATATGGAGACCGAGGTCGACGCGCCGGGCAAGTGGGCCTTCCATTGCCACCTGGCCTATCACGCGGCAGCGGGGATGTTCCGCACCGTGATTGTTGAGGGTGGCCCCGAAGGAGGTGACTCATGAAGCGCCTGATGACGGCGTTACTGCTGTCGGCCTCGGCATCAGTGGGCGCCGAAGAAATGCGTCACTCCATGCACCATGGTTTCTTCTATGGCCTGCAGGCCGATGCACTGGAGTACCGCTACGGCGATAGTGGTGAAGAGCTGGGGTATTGGAGCACCGAAGCCTGGTGGGGCACCGATGAGTTGAAGGCGCTCTGGCTGAGCGAAGCCGAGTACGACTTTGACCATGACAGTTGGGAGACGCTCGACAACCGCCTCGCGCTGCAAGCACCGATAAGCGACTTTATCGATCTGCGTGGCGGGCTGCGTTTCGACACCCCGGACGGTGAGAACCGGCAGTATGCATTCGTCGGCCTGAGTGGTCTGCTGCCCTATTGGCTGGAGATGGACAGCAATCTGTACCTGAGTGAGCACGGCGATCTGTCGCTGGATCTCGCGCTGGAATACGAGCTGCTGCTGACCAACCGCCTGCATCTGACCCCGGAGCTGGAGTTCGATGCCGCCCTCTCGGATGACGAAGCGGTTGGGGTTGGTCGTGGTCTGAGTGGCATGGAAGCCGGCCTACGGCTGAGCTACGACCTGGTTGATCGTGCCGTCGTGCCTTATGTGGGGGTGCACTACGAACGGGCCTTCGGGCGCAGCGCCGACTTTGCCGTGCAGGACGGTGAAGATCGCGACGGCTGGTTTGCGGTCGCGGGCGTAAGGCTGATGTTCTAGCTACGCAGTGCTGCGTTGCCGGCTGGAACCTCGCAGCCGGTATCGCAGTCGCAAAGTCAGGGTAGTCGTGTTCTGTGTCGCTGGGGCGGCGTTGTGCCAGCCGGCGCAGGCACTGCCCAGATGACACAAACCAAGCAGCAGGAGTGACCCGATGACGGATCGACCGCACGAAGCGACACTCTACCGCATGGTGATGAAAAACCACCTTTGCCCATTCGGGCTAAAGTCCCTCGATCTGCTCAAACGTGAGGGTTTCAAGGTGCAAGACCATCACTTGACCAGCCGCGAGGAAACCGACGCATTTCAGCGCGAATACGACGTGGACACCACGCCGCAGGCCTTTATCGACGGCAAGCGCATCGGTGGCTACGACGAGCTGCGACGGTACTTCGGCAAGCCGGTCAAGGAGGCGGATGAGGTGACTTATCAGCCGGTTATCGCGGTCTTTGCCTGCACGGCGCTGATGGCGTTGGGTGTCAGCTGGGCCGCGTTGGGTACGTTATTCGGTGTGCGCACGCTGGAATGGTTCGTCGCTATATCGATGTGTGTGTTGGCGATACTCAAGCTGCGTGACCTTGAAAGCTTCTCCAACATGTTTCTCGGTTATGACCTGCTGGCGCAGCGCTGGGTGCGCTATGCCTATCTTTACCCCTTCGGCGAGGCACTGGCCGGCATTCTGATGATTGCCGGTGCGCTGCTGTGGCTGGCCATTCCGGTGGCTATGCTGATCGGGGTGATCGGCGCGGTTTCGGTATTCAAGGCGGTGTATGTCGAGCGACGCGAGCTGAAGTGTGCCTGCGTGGGTGGCGACAGTAACGTGCCGCTGGGTTTCATTTCGCTGACCGAAAACCTGATGATGGTGGGGATGGCGATTTGGATGCTGATCAAGTAGTTCCAGACGCATACACTGACACCTCGACATGCACACTTGTTGCACGACCGCAGGAGGCTTGATGAAGGCGGAAACCTATCGCGATTTGATTGAGTGGACACAGCAGCTGCACGGTCATCTGGCCAGCAGCCTGGAGGCTGGCGCCGCGGACAGCGGGACCGGCGAGCGCATGCGCGCGCTGTTGCAGTACCTGGCCGAGCACGAACGCCGCATGCAGCAGATGGTGCTGCGCTTTGAGCAGCAGGCCGATATCAAGGTGCTCGATAGCTGGGTCTACGACTACTTTACCGACAACCCGCGCGTGCGCCTGCTCAATACCCGGCCCAGCTTTGCCGTGCTGGACTACGATGCGCTGTGCACCATGGTATTTGACCTGCACAACGATGCGCTGGACTTGTATCGCTACCTGCAGGGCCGGGCGGAAACGGCGGGTGGTCGCGAGCTCATGCAGGATCTGCTGGCCATGGAAGAGCATGAAACCTTGCGGCTGGCCGAGCAGGTCCAGCGCGGCCAGGATCTTTGAGACTTGGCCGGGAGCGGTGAAGGTAAATGTGGCTGCAGAGAGAAATTCGCCTCAAGCCCCGTGCGCGCGGGTTTCATCTGATCGATGACGAGATTCTGCGTGCGCTGCCAGAGCTGACCGAGGTGCGCGTGGGGCTGCTGCATCTGTGGCTGCAACACACCTCGGCGTCGCTGACTGTCAACGAGAACGCCGATCCGCTGGTACGCGGCGACTTCGAGGCGTTCTTCCGGCGCGCGGTGCCGGATGACGCCCCCTACTTCAAGCATACCTGCGAAGGCCCGGACGACATGACAGCGCATATCAAGTCGAGTTTGCTGGGTGTGCAACTGACATTGCCGGTAACTGCGGGCAGACTCGCCGTTGGCACCTGGCAAGGTCTCTATCTCGGGGAACACCGGGAGCATGCCGGCAGTCGCCGGGTGCTGGCAACCTTGCAGGGACAGTGCGACTGAACCGGGTGCATCCCGGGGCGCTCGCCCCAAATCAGGGCGAATTTGAGTGACGTCAGGTGACCATTGCATCAGCGCCGTCGCCAGCAATGCTCGCAACTGGCTGATAAATAGATCATTTCCGACAGGTATCAAAAAGCTGGCACCAACCGTGCATTGAGTCTCAGTGAAACGGGATGAGTCGTCATTGGCTCATGACGCATCACACACTGGAGTGGTACTCAGGCGAACTAGGGTTCCGGCTTGCGTGGCAAGTGTCTGGTCCGAGAGTTTTCCGGCTCTCAAGGAATGAGGGCTACACGGCGGGATAAAAGCCCGGGAGACCGTCATGACGACGTTGTCCCCGTGCGCCTTTTCTCACTGTGTAGGAGTTGTACCCATGACCGCCCCACGCTTCAGCTTTGTCCGCAAGTCCCTGGCCGGCATCAGTCTGGCTGCCGCTGCCGCCCTGTCTCCTGTTGCCGCACACGCCGCCGACTCCATGACCATCGGTACGGTTGTGTGGGCCGGTTACGGTCCGTTCTATGTGGCTGACAAACTCGATCTGTACGACCAGTTTGGTCTGGATGTCGAGCTGCAGTTCTTCAATGACCCGGCGCTGCTGCCGTCTGCCATGGCGGGTAACGCTGTCGATGGCGCGATGCTGACCTACGACCAGGTGGTCGGCTCCGTTGCCAAGGGCCTGCCGCACCGGGTGGTGATGCCGATCGACTTCTCCTACGGCGGTGACGCCATCGTTGCCGACAAATCCATCACCAGCATTGCCGATTTCAAGGGCAAACAGGTGGGTTTCAACCCGCTGTCACCGTCCGACTTTCTGCTGGCCTACGCGCTGCAGATCAACGGCATGGGCGAGAAGGACATTCAGTCGGTCAACATGACGCCTGAAGGCATTCCCAGCGCCATGGCTTCCGGCAGCCTGCCGATTGGCGTGACCTATGAGCCGAACGTGTCGCAGATCCTCGCGATGGGCGGCGGCGACAAATTCCACGTTGTCTACTCCTCCAAGGACGCACCGGGCCTGATCACCGACGTGCTGGCCTTCACCGAAGAGCAGATCGAGGAAAACCCCGAAGCCATTACCGCCATGATCAAGGGTTATCAGGCCGGTCTGGAGTACATGCAGGCGCACCCGGAAGAGAGCGCAGAGATCATCGGCAAGGTGCTGGGCGTGAGCGGTGCCGAGGCGCTGGAGCAGATGGAAGGCGTCTACAACATTCCGCTTGCCGAGATGGGCCAGAACTTTGTCGAGTCCAGCGAAACCACGTCGTTCTATGGCAGTGGTGCGGTGATCGCCGACCTGCTGCTGAAGAACAAGCAGATCCCGGCGATCCCGGATTTTGCCGACACCTTCGATGCCAGCTTCGTCAGCGAACTGACCAAGTAAGACCACGGGCAGGCGCGTTGCGCCTGCCCTGATTCGGACTTGCGGAGGAATCATGTCCACGTCCAAACCCCTTTATCGATACGCTGATGGCCGCGTCTGGAACAGTCTGGCGATTGCCTACAGCGTCGGCGGCTATCTGATCGGCCTCGGCCTGCTGCTGACCCCGTTCTGGCTGGCCAAGCTGGGCGGGCTGCTGTTGCTGGCGCACGCGATGATCATCGGCGCCTACCTCATTCACGAATTTGCCCACGGCACCATTTTCAGCAAGCCAGCCCACAACGCGCTGGCCGGCGAGGTTTTCAGCTGGATGACCGGCGGCTGCTACGCCGACTTTCAGGATCTGCGGCGCAAGCACATGCGCCATCACGTCGATCGCGCCGACGTCATCACCTTCGACAGCAAGGCATTCATCAACGGCCTGCCGAACTGGGCACGCAAGCTGATTCTCGCGCTTGAGTGGGCGTATATCCCGGCGGTTGAGCTGATCATGCATTTCTACGTGGTGCTGCTGCCGTTTATCAGCCAGAGCGAGAAACACCGTGCTCGCCGCGGCAAGGTGCTGACGGTGCTGCTGATCCGTACCGCGTTGTTTGCCCTGCTCGGCTGGCTGTCGTTCAGCGCGCTGGTGCTCTACTGCGTTGCCTGGCTGATCATGGTCACCGTGCTGCGTTTTGCCGATGCCTACCAGCACACCTACGACGCCTTCGCGGTGCTGGAAGAGGACGGCAAGATCCCGGCCGACAAGCTGCGCGACCGCGCCTATGAACAGCTCAACACCTTCAGCAATGTGGTGTCGCTGCGCTGGCCGTCGCTCAACCTGCTGTTGCTCAACTTCGCCTATCACAACGCCCACCACGAGAAACCCGTCGCGCCCTGGTATCGCCTGCCCAAACTGCACGCAGAGCTGTACGGCGATGCCTACCGTCAAGTAGTGCCGATGAGCGAGCTGCTCAGCAGCTTCCACCGCCACCGCGTGCGCCGGGTGTTGAGCGATGACTACGGCGAATTCGTCGATGGTCCCAAGCGTGCCGAGAACTTCTACGGCGCGGTGGGTGTGTCCTTCCTGACGGCGGTATGAACATGCAGACGCTGGATTATCAGGGCCGCACCGTGGTGATTACCGGCGCCGCCAGCGGCATCGGGCTGGGGCTGGCGCAGGCGTTTGCTGAACAGGGCGCGCGGCTGGAACTGGTCGACCGCAATGCGCCGGCGCTGGCGGCGACCGTTGAGCGGCTGTCGACCGTCACTCAGGTGCACGGCCGGGTGCTGGACCTGAGCGATGACGCGGCGGTGGCCGACTATGCCCGTCAACTGGGCCAGCGGCAGGCGCAAGTCGATGTGCTGATCAACAACGCTGGCATGGAACAGCCAACGCCGCTAAGTGATAGCGCCGCCGACGCCAACCGGCGCTGGCAACACCAACTGGATAACAACGTAGTGTCGATGCTGCGGCTGACCCGCGCGCTGCTGCCGTTGCTCGGCAAGGGCAGCAGTGTGATCAACCAGTCCTCGATTTGGGGGCTGAGTGCGGTGGCCGGATTCTCCGCCTACGTTGCCAGCAAGCACGCGGTGATTGGTTTGACCCGCTCGCTGGCCTGGGAGCTGGGCAGCCAGGGCATTCGCGTCAATGCGGTCTGTCCCGGCTGGGTCGGCACCGATGCGGCCATGGCGTCTCTGAGCAACATGGCGCAGGGCAGCGGTCGCAGCGAGGCCGAGGAGCTGGAGCACATCCTCGCCGCGCAGGCGATTCCGGAATTGCTCACCCCGGCCGATCTGGCCGGCACCTTTCTGTTTCTCGGCGCGCCGGCCTCGGCCGCCATTACCGGGCAGGCCATCGTGGTCAGTCGCGGGGAGGTCATGCACTGATGCTGAAGGTCGAATTGAAGGGCCAGCGCATTCTGGTCACCGGTGCGGCCACCGGCATCGGCCGCGCCTGCGCGCTGATGCTGGCGGGGCAGGGTGCGGAGGTCTGGATCAACCATCTGGGCCAGGCCGGTGCCAGCGCCGATCTGGTTGAGCAGATTCGTTCGGCCGGTGGCCGGGCGGTGGCGATTGAAGCGGATGTCAGTGACCCGGACGCGGTGGAGGAAATGTTCGCCTGCATCACCGCCACCGGCCCATTGCACGGCTTGGTCAACAACGCCGGGATCATCCAGGAGCAGGGCTTTCTGGGCACCTCGGAAGACGACTGGCGGCGGATCATGGCGGTCGATCTGGATGGCGTCTACCGCTGCTGCCGCTGCGCGCTGGAAAGCATGAGCGGGGCGGGCCGCGGGGCCATCGTCAATATCGCCTCCGAGTTGGGTCAGATGGGGCGTGAAAACTACGTTGCCTACTGCACCGCCAAGGCCGGCGTGATCGGCATGACCAAAGCGCTGGCGCGCGAGTTTGCGCCGCAGATTCGCATCAACGCGGTGGCGCCCGGCCCGGTGGAAACCGCGATGGTCTCGCTGGAGCACATGAGCGAAGAGTGGATTGCCAAGGAGCTGGCCATTCCGGCCGCGCGCCTGGGCCAGCCGGAGGAGATCGCCGCGGCGGTCTGCTTCCTGCTGTCGCCGGCAGCGAGTTTCTTTACCGGGCAGGTGCTCGGCGCCAACGGCGGCGCCTGGATGGGTGGCTGATGCTGCGTCCGGAATGGGTACTGATTCTGGCAACGGTGCTCTGGGGCACCAGTTGGCTGCCGCTGCAGTGGTTCGCCGGGCAGGGCATCGATGGCTTTCCCATGGTGCTCGCCAGTTACGGCCTGATCGCGCTGTTTGCCCTGCCGCTGCTGTATTGGCAGCGCGCTGGCTGGTGGCAGCAGCGCTGGGGGCTGGTGGGCATTGTGCTGTTTGGCGGTTGGGCGAATGCCGCGCTGCTGTCGTCGCTGTCGCTGGCCGAGGATCTGGTGCGGGTGATGCTGCTGTTCTATCTGGCGCCGGTGTGGGGCGTGCTCGGCGGCTGGCTGCTGTTGCGTGAGCGGCTGACCGCGCTGCGTATCGCCGCGCTGGTGCTGGCGCTCGCGGGTATCGGCCTGACGCTGGGCGTCAATGCGCAAACCTTCGCCAGTCTCACTGCGATCGACTGGCTGGCGCTGAGCGCCGGGTTGGGCTTCGCCCTGAACAACCTGGCGACGCGGGCGGCGGATCGGGTGCCGATGTTGAGCAAAACGGTCGCCGCCTTCGTTGGCAGCAGCTTGTTTGCCGGTGCCGCCTGTTTGCTGTTTGCCAAGGGGATGCCGGCGCTGGCGCTGACGACCTGGCTGTGGATCGCACTGTTTGCGGTGGGTTGGCTGCTGCTCGCCACCCTAGGCGCGCAATACGGCGTGACCCACCTGGAGGCCAGCCGCGCTGCCGTGTTGGTGGTATTCGAATTGATCGCCGCCGTGTTGTCGGTGGCCTGGTTCAACGATGAGGTGATCGCCCCCCGCACCTGGCTGGGGGCCAGCATGGTCACGCTGGCGGCGGTGATGGCCGGTTGGCCCGAGCGTTCACCCGCACAACTGACGAGGAGATTGTCCTGATGGCAAGTGTCTATATGGATCAGATCAGCTGGGTCGAATACCAGCAGCGGGTCGAGCAGGGGGCGGTGGTGTTTCTGCCCTGCGGCGCGACCGAGCAGCACGGCCCGCACCTGCCGCTGGGCACCGATGCGCTGCTGTCGACAGCGCTGAGCGCCGATGTGGCCGCGCAGATCGGTGGCATCGTTGCCCCGGCGCTGGCCTACGGCTACAAGTCGCAGCCCAAGTGCGGCGGCGGCCAGCATTTCTGCGGCACCACCAGCCTCGACGGCGCGACCCTGATCGCCTTGGTGCAGGATGCGGTGCGCGAGTTCGCTCGCCACGGCGTCAAGCGCCTGGTGCTGGTGCTGGGGCACTACGAGAACACCTGGTTTGTCACCGAGGGGATCCAGCTGGCGCTGCGCGAGCTGGGCCCCGGCTGTGATCTTGAAGTCATGCGCCTGGAGCACTGGGACTTCTGCAAGGAAGAAACGCTGGACGATATCTTCCCCGATGGTTTTCCCGGCTTTGCGCTGGAGCACGCTGCGGTGATTGAGACCTCGCTGATGCTGCATTACCTGCCGCATCTGGTCAGCCTCGACAAGATCCCGAACGACCCGCCCGCCGACTTTCCGCCCTACGACATGTACCCGACGCGCACCGAGTGGGTGCCGCCGTCCGGTGTGCTGTCCTCGGCGCTGGGTTCGACGGCCGAGAAGGGCGCGCGCATGGCTGATGACATCACCACCGGCATCGCCGCTGCGGTGCGTCACGAATTCAAGCTGGAGGCCTGAGATGCTGCCGCTGTTGCCATCACGCACTGTGCTGCTGCTGATCGATATGCAGCGTGACTTCTGCGCCCCCGGCGGCTACGCCGATCAGGCCGGGCTGGATATCGCCTGCCTGCGTGCGCCGATTCCGGCTCAGCAGCGCCTGCTTGCAGCGGCACGGGCCAGCGGCATGCTGGTGGTACATACCCGCGAAGGGCACCGCCCGGATTTGTCCGACCTGCCCGACTGGAAACGCATCCGTGCCGAGCGCAGCGGCGCACCGATTGGCGCAGCAGGCCCGCTCGGTCGGCTGCTGGTGCGTGGCGAGTACGGCCATGACCTGATCGACGAGTTGCAACCTCAGGTCGGTGAGCCGGTGATCGACAAGCCCGGTTACTGCGCCTTTGCCGCCACCGATCTGGAACTGATCCTGCGGAGTCGCGGCATCAACACGCTGATCATCACCGGCGTGACCACCGAGGTCTGCGTCAGCTCGACCCTGCGCAGCGCTATCGACCGCGGCTTCAACTGCCTGACCGTCAGCGACGCCTGCGCGTCTGCGCATCCCGAGCTGCACGCCGCCGCGCTGGCGATGATCAATGTCGAGGGCGGCATCTTCGGCGAGACCTGTGACAGCGCCGTGCTGCTCAGCGCGCTGCGGGAGGCGGCATGACTCAGGTACAGAAACTCTGGCCGCTGCTGACCGCCACTCACCATTACGACAAGTCGATTTCGACCCGCGGCCGTGGCCACGGCGTACAGATCGAGGCGCCGATTCTGGCCTTTTTGATCGAGACCAAGCAGGGCCGGGTGCTGTTCGACGTCGGCTGTGACTACAACAAGCTGAGCGATCCTGCGCTACGCGCCCGCTGGTACGACCCGGTGGAGTTTCCCATGGGGCCGCCGCAGATGAGCGAAGAGCAACGCCTCGAAGCCCATCTGGCGAAACTCGGGCTGACCTGCAAGGACATCGACATGGTGTTTCTCAGCCACCTGCACTTTGATCACGCCGGTGGCCTGTGCGACGTCTGCGGCGCCGAAGTGCATGTCCACGAAGACGAGTTGCACGCCGCCCGTGAGCCGGCCGACAACGCCTACTTTGCCGATGACTTTGCCGGCAATGTGCGCTGGCGCCTGCAGCAGGATGAGTACGATTTGCTGCCCGGCCTGCGGGCGATCAACACGCCGGGCCACACCGCCGGGCACATGTCGCTGATGATCGAACTGCCGACCGGTGCGCCGGTGATCCTCACTGGTGATGCCGCCGACTTGACTGAAAACCTCGATGATGAGATCGCGCCGGGTCTGTGCTGGCGCGACCGCGAGGACATGGCGCTGGACAGCATTCGCAAGCTGAAACGCATCGCCGGTGAGACCGGCGCCGAGCTGTGGCCCAACCACGACATGGCGTTCTGGCGTACCCTCAAACGCTTCCCGGAGTATCACGCATGAAAGCGGTTCCCGAGGCTTATCACGGCGTCTGGCAGCGCACGCTGCTGCGTCTATCCGACGGCACCGAGGACACCACAACCCGGGTGTTCTGGCTGCAGAGTACGCATCTGCATGCGGATTTGCGGATTCCCGATCCGACGCCGAAATTGCCGTTCGAACGCGCTGCCCAGGCGGGCTTTGCCGGCCTGACCGAGGCCACTCTTGGCCGTTGCCAGTGGCACCGCATCATCGATTTCCATCCGGACAGCGGCACTGACATTGGCAACATGCAGTTCGTCAGCAGTGATGAGGTGCACGAGACCGCACTGGACGACAGCTATCTGGAAATCTGGCGACGTTTGCCGGACTCGCGCGGCCCGGTCGCCGAGCTCTGGCTGCAGAGCGCCGACGGCTCCGGTCGTCAGGCCTGCCTGCTGCGCGCCGGTGATTACTTTATGTTCGCTGCTGACCGCCCTGTGCGCCTCGGCCGCTGCCGCTCGCTGCGGGAGCACCTGCAACACGACTGTGCACGCAGCGCTGAACATCTGCTCGGTTGCGAGCTGACCTTTGGCCGAATCCAGGGCGGCGAGCGGCCCTGGCAAATTTTGTTCAGCACCTTGCCCGCCGCCACCGGCGGCCTGTTTTCCGCACCCGTCGATCCGGCACGCTGGGAAGCGTTGCCGGCTGCCTGGCTCGGTATTCATCCTCCTGAGAACGGCTGGCGCCAAGCGCCGGTACCTCGTCTGCAGGATCTGCCCAAGGAGACACTGGTATGAACGCACCAGCCCCTGTACCTGATACCCCCGCTGTCGCGGTCAAGCACAAACCCCGCTCGCGCTGGTGGGTCGTGCGCGGCGGCCTGTCGCCACGCACCAGTGCCCTGCTGACGGCGTTCGGCCTGGCCGCGCCCTTTTTCATCTGGTGGCTGTATAGCGCACTCGGGCTGAATGACCCGCTGTTCATGCCTGGCCCTGGCGCAGTGCTGGAGCGGGTTGTCAGCTGGTGGCAGGAAGACGGGCTGTGGGATGACATCTGGATCAGCGTTTACCGGGTCATGGCCGGGTTTCTGATTTCGGCGATGATAGCGCTGCCGCTCGGTCTGTATCTGGGCACCTACAAACCGGTGCAGGCGACGCTGGAACCGCTGATCGACTTTATCCGCTACATGCCGGCGGTCGCCTTTATTCCGCTGGTGATGCTCTGGGTCGGGATCGGCGAGGGCTCGAAGATCCTCATCATCTTCATCGGTACCTTCTTCCAGATGGTGCTGATGGCTGCAGAAGATATTCGCCGGGTGCCGATGGCGCAGATTGAAGCGGCGCAGACCATGGGCGCCTCGCGCAGCGAGGTCATCCGCCTGGTGGTGCTGCCGTCGGCCCGACCGGCGTTGCTCGATACCCTGCGCATCACCTGTGGCTGGGCCTGGACCTATCTGGTGGTCGCTGAGCTGGTGGCCTCCAACTCGGGGCTTGGTTACGCCATCCTGCGCGCCCAGCGCTACATGCACACCGACAAGATTTTCGCCGGCATCCTGCTGATCGGCCTGATCGGTCTGCTGACCGACCAGGCGTTCCGCTGGCTCGGCCGTCGCGCCTTCCACTGGCAGAAGAGGTAAGCCCATGGACCAGTCCTGTATCAGCATTCGCAACCTGGGCAAGCAATTCGAAGCCCGCAACCAAACCATTGAGGCGCTGCGCGACGTCAACCTCGAAGTGCAGCCGAACGAGTTCATCACCTTTGTCGGTGCCTCCGGCTGCGGCAAGTCGACCCTGCTGCGCATCATGGCCGGGCTGGAAACCCACAGCAGCGGTGACATCCTGCTGCGTGGCGAGCCGGTCGACGGCCCCGGTGTGGACCGCGCCATGGTCTTCCAGCACTACAGCCTCTACCCGTGGCTGACGGTCACCGAGAACATCAAGTTCTGCCGCCAGCTCAAGGTCATCGCCGACTCGGTGCACAGCCAGTCCGACGTTGAAGCGGCCAGTGGTCGGGCTGATGCGCTGTTAAACCTGATGGGGCTGAAAAGCTTTGCCGGGGCCTATCCCAGTCAGCTGTCCGGCGGCATGCAGCAGCGGGTGGCGATTGCCCGTGCGTTGATGCCGCGGCCGGACTTTTTGCTGATGGACGAGCCCTTTGGCGCGCTCGATGCGCAGACCCGGGAGGTGATGCACGACCTGATTCTGCATGTGCATCGGCTGGAAAAGAGCACCATCCTGTTCGTCACCCACGATGTGGAGGAGGCGATCTATCTGGGCACCCGCATCGTGCTGATGGCGCCGCGTCCGGGCCGCATCGACAGCGTCTACGAGGTGCCGCTGCCCAAGGTGCGGCATCAGGACATGAAGCTGGAGCCGGAATTTATCGCCCTCAAGCGCGAGATCCTGACCCGCATTCGGGAAACCTCCGGGGTGCAGACCGATCTGGATCAGTTGGCGCGCCTCAGCGAGGGAGCCGTGCTTTAGCGTTTGAAGGGCAATCTCCGGCTTGACCGGCAGTGAGCTTGCGCCGAACTCCCGTGGCCCCTCTACAGCAGGGGCTGGAGACGAAAAATTTCTTTGCAGGACTAGCCAAATCCCCTCGATGAACTATATATAGCCTGTTTTCCACTGTGAGGATTCAGGCATGAGTGATGATCTGGACGACGATCTGGACGGTATGGACGACTCCGAGGTCGACGATCAGGACGATGTGGTAGGCGACAGCGATGATGGTGACGACGGCAAACCGGTCTCCACTGGCAAGTCGCGCAAGAAGGCGGCTGCCACCGCGGAGGATCTGGAAGGCGCATCGATCGAAGCCAAGGAGCGTGAGCGCGAGATGCTGGCCCGCCAGATCGAAGAATTCATGGCCCGAGGCGGCAAGGTCCAGCAGATTGACGACAACGTTGTCTCTGATCCGCCGAGAAAGCCGGAGAGCAAGTACGGCAGCCGTCCTATCTGACGCTGCCGTACCGACCGCTCAGCGTTTGGCGTAGCGCTGGTAGCGGTTGAGCCAGGGCGGGATTTCGCTCAGGCAGCGCACTTCGCCGTGGGCCCGTTGTTGGCCTGCCCAGGCACTACCCTGTGGGTTGAACCACAGGGTATGCATACCCACATCTAGTGCCCCCTGGATGTCATCACCCGGATGATCGCCAATATGGACCGCTTGCTGCGGCTCGACGCCGGCGCGCTCGAGTGCAGTGAGGAAGGGGGCTGGGTGCGGCTTGCTCAGGCCCACTTCGTCGGCCGAGATAATAATGCTGAAGTAACGATCTAGCCCAAGCCGGCGCACGTCAGCGTTGCCGTTGGAAATACACGCCAGCTGGTACTGGCGCGACAGCAGTTCGAGCACCAGCTCGGTATGGGGGAAGTACTCCAGCCGGTGGCGTGCGTCGATGAACACCTCGAACCCGGCCAGCGCCAGACGACGGGCCTCGTCGGCCGGGTAACCGGCCTTGCGCAGGCCCAGCTCCAGCACCGCAATGCGCAATGGGGTCACCCGATGACGCAGTTCGGGGTCGCCTTCGAGTACCTCTGTCAGCAGTGCCTTGCGCGCGTCCTTGTCCCACGCGGCGGTGTACTCCGGCGCGTGCCGGGACAGCCACTCAGCCAGTATCCGTTCGGCGTTGGCGACGACCGATTCGGTTTCCCACAGGGTGTTGTCGAGGTCAAAGGTCACCAGTTGAATCATTTGTCTGCCTTGCGTTTGGCTCTGGGATGGGCCTGATCATACACCTGTGCCAGGTGTTGAAAATCAAGATGGGTATAGATCTGGGTGGTGCTGATGTCGGCATGGCCGAGCAGCTCCTGCACCGCACGCAGGTCACCGGAGGATTCGAGCATGTGACTGGCGAAGGAGTGGCGCAGCATGTGCGGGTGCAGGTGCTGGCCGATGCGCTCGATGCCGTGACGGCGCAAGCGCAGTTGAATAGCGCGCGGGGTCAGAGCGCTGCCGCGTTGGCTGACAAACACCGGTTGCTGCGCTCCTTCGCCTGCCGGACGCACGCTGAACCAGTCCTGCAGGGCGCGTCGCGCCATGCGGCCAACCGGCAGCACACGGGTCTTGTTGCCCTTGCCGGTGACCCGCACCTCGCCTTGCGGCAGGTCGAGGTCGGTCATATCCAGACCGGCCAGTTCCGACAGCCGCAGACCCGATGAGTAGAATAGCTCGAGCATGGCTTGGTCGCGGCGCCCTAGCCAGTCGTCTTCGCCGTTGTTGTCGAGCAGCTGTGCGGTCAGGTCGGCGTCGAGGGTGCGCGGCAGGGTGCGCGGCGCCTTGGGCGCGCGCAGATCCTGCGCCGGGTTCTGGCGGCTGCGGCCTTCGCGTTGGAGAAAACGGTAAAAGCTGCGAATGGCACTGAGCAGGCGCTGCAGGCTGCGTGGCGCCAGCCCGTGCTGATGCTGGCTGGCGATGAACTGCCGCAGGTGTTGGGTGTCCAGCTGGTCCCAGCCGGGCAGCCCGCGCTCACAACGATGCTGCTCAAGACTGAGCAGGTCGTGGCGGTAGGCTTCCAGTGTTCGCGGTGACAGCCTGCGCTCCACGCGCAGGTGATCGAGAAACGCGCTGATGTCAGGGTCGGCGATGCCGGCCTGTTCAGGCGTGGTTTTCATCGGCCAGCGGGCGTTGGCGCAACAGCACGCGGGCGAGCGCGTCGGCGACGTAGCCAAGGAACAGGGTGCCGGTAGCGCTGCGGTACTGCTGGGCGTCTTCGCTGCCGAGGGCCAGCACGCCATGCAGGCCCTGATAGCGGATGGGTGCCAGCGCAGTGGAGGCCACCTTTTCGCCGGACTCGGCGAACAGGAAACTCAGCTCTGCCGGACGCAGCGCGCCGGCCAGCGGTTTGTCACTGTCCAGCAGGTGGCCGATGGCTTCTTTGGCGGCGGCATGGGTGACGCAGTGGGCGTTGCTGTAGCGATCGGCCTCGGTAAACAGGATCAGGCTGACGTAGGGCACCTGAAAGTCGGTGCGCAGGCTGTCCTCCAGCGTGGCAATCACCTGATCCAGACTCTGCGCTTCCAGCATGCCGAGAATCAGTCGACGGCTCTTGTCGAACAGTCGGTCGTTCTCGCGGGCGGTGTCCATCAACTGGTTGAGCCGATGACGCACGTCGATGTTGCGCTCGCGCAGCAGTTTGACCTGACGCTCCACCAGCGACACCGCTTGGCCTGCTGCATGGGGAATGATCAGGTCGGCCAGCAGCTCGTCATGCTCGACGAAGAAGGCCGGGTGGCGACGCAGGAAGTCGGTGACCTGCTCGGCGTCGAGCTGTTCCGGTTGCGGTGTTTGCTGTTCGCTCATACGCGGATCTGTCCCTCGTAAACTCGGGTGGCGGGGCCGGTCATCAGCACCGGTTGGCCGGGGCCTGCCCACTCGATCTGCAGGCGGCCGCCGGGCAGGTCGATCTGCACTGGCGAGTCGAGCAGGCCGAGGCGGATGCCGGCAACGGCAGCAGCGCAGGCGCCGGTGCCGCAAGCCTGGGTTTCACCGACCCCGCGCTCGTACACCCGCAAGCGTGCGTGCTGGCGGTCAACCACCTGCATAAAGCCAGCGTTGACCTTGCGCGGGAAGCGCGGGTGGGCCTCGATCAGGGCGCCGAGGCGCTCCAGCGTGCCGTCGCGTACGTCCGACACGAGGGTAACGCAATGTGGGTTGCCCATGGAGACCGCAGCGACCTGCAGGGTTTCACCACCAACCTCAAGGCGATACTCGCAGGCCTCTGCGTCAGCCTCGAAAGGAATCTCCGCCGGGATAAAGCGCGGTGCGCCCATGTCGACGGTGATCTGCTTGTCGCGGTTCACCTTGAGGATGATCGGACCACCAGCGGTTTCCACATGGATGGTCTTTTTGGCCGTCAGGCGCTTGTCCTGCACGAAGCGGGCAAAGCAGCGCGCGCCGTTGCCGCACTGTTCGACTTCGCTGCCGTCAGCATTGAAGATGCGGTAGCGGAAGTCGGCATCGGGTGTACTCGGCGGCTCGACCAGCAGCAACTGGTCAAAGCCGACGCCGGTATGGCGGTCGCCCCACTGGCGAATCTGCTTTGCTGACAGCTGGGCGTGCTGGGTGACCAGGTCGATGACCATGAAGTCGTTGCCCAGCCCGTGCATCTTGGTGAATCGCAGCAGCATCTCAGGCCTCGGGCAGCAGGGATTCGCCCGCCAGCAGTTCGCTGACGGTTTCGCGGCGACGGACCAGATGGGTGACTTCTCCGTCGACCAGCACTTCAGCCGCGCGCGGACGGGTGTTGTAGTTTGAGCTCATGACAAAACCGTAGGCACCGGCCGAACGCACGACCAGCAGATCGCCTTCGGCCAGCGCCAGTTCACGGTCCTTGCCGAGGAAGTCGCCGGTCTCGCAGATCGGGCCGACCAGATCCCAGGTTTGCACGGCAACGTCGCTGCGTGGCTTGACCGGGTCGATGCCCATCCAGGCGCTGTACAGGGCCGGGCGGATCAGATCGTTCATGGCGCTATCGATAATGGCGAAGTTCTTGTGCTCGGTCGGCTTCAGCAGGTTGACGCGGGTCAGCAGCACGCCGGCGTTGGCGACAATGGAGCGGCCGGGTTCGACCAGCAGCGTCAGGTCACGATCGGCCAGCGCTTCGCGCACCTTGGCTAGGTAGGCACCGGGGCTCGGCGGTACTTCGTCACGGTAGGTCACACCCAGCCCGCCGCCCAGGTCTAGGTGGCGAATGGTGATGCCTTCGGCAGCCAGACTGTCGATCAGTTGCAGCAGGCGCTGCAGGGCGTCGATAAACGGCGTGTCGTCGGTCAGCTGCGAACCGATATGGCAGTCGACACCGCAGATGTCGATGTGGCTCAGCTCGGCGGCGCGGCGGTAGACGGCCAGTGCCTGGGCGATGTCGATACCGAACTTGTTTTCTTTCAGACCGGTCGAGATATACGGGTGGGTCTTGGCGTCCACATCCGGGTTGACCCGCAGCGAGATCGGGGCCTTGACGTTCAGCTCCGCAGCGACCTGCTGCAGACGTTCCAGCTCGGCGGCCGATTCGACGTTGAAGCAGTGAATGCCCACTTCCAGTGCTCGGCGCATTTCGGCTGCAGTTTTGCCCAGCCCGGAGAAGACGATGCGCGACGGTTCGCCACCGGCCGCCAGCACACGCTCCAGCTCACCGCCGGAGACGATATCGAAACCGGCGCCGCGGCGGGCCAGCAGGTTCAGCACGCCGAGGTTGGAGTTGGCCTTGACTGCGAAGCAGACCAGATGGGGGATGCCGTCCAGCGCACTGTCCCAGGCGCCATAGGCCTGTTCGATGGCCGCACGCGAGTAAACAAAACAGGGAGTGTCGTATTGCGCGGCAATAGCGGACAGGGCGACGCCTTCGGCGTAGAGTTCGCCGTTGCGGTATTCAAACGCGGTCATGGGTGCATCACTTCTCGGTCGATTGCTCGGTGGTCTCGGTGTGCGCCGCAGAGCTGGCGCCAGTGTCCTCGGGCAGATAGAGAGGGCCTTTCTGACCGCAACCGGTGAGAACCAGCAACGTAAACAGGGCCGCAGCTAATGGCTTCATGTTGAAATCCTTACAGGTAGAATACCCAGCAGTATACCCAGCCACCCGGTCCGGCGCATCAGCCAGCGGCCCGGTGGGCGGAAAACGGCGCACAGACGCCTGAGCCAGACGAGAGAAAGACAATGCAGGACATGAGCGAAGCGACATTTCACCAGGCCGTTGATCAGGTGCAGGACCTGATCGAGCATGCACTCGACGGCGGTGATCTGGATCTGGAAATGGAGCACATCGACGGCTCGCTGGTACTGATTCTGCCGGAGGGTCAGCGGCTGGTGGTCGGTCGTCAGCCGGCGTCCCGCGAACTCTGGCTGGCGACCCCGGACCGCACTCTGCACTTCAACTTCGATCCCGAGCGTGGCTGGCTGCATGACAGCGGCGAAGGCACGCTGGGCGAGGTGCTGGCCGCGATACTGGAAGACATCAGCGGCGAAGAAGTCGAATTGGATATTGACGCGGAGTCGTTGTGAGCGACCGCGGTCGTCAGCCTTCGCCCTGTGTGCGCAAGTGTTGCCTGGATGGGGATCTGTGCATGGGCTGCGGTCGGTTGCTCGATGAAATTCTGGAGTGGGGCAAGGCGTCAGACAGCCGTCAGTGCGAGATCATCGACGCTGCCCGGCAGCGCCGGATCGAGCGCAATATTGCCTATACGGCGCGCTGACTGCTTCAGCTGAGCGCTTGCATGGCGTTGTTCAGTGCTGTTTCCAGCTGCTGCCGATAGCGCAGGTACTGCACCGTTTGCATGCGTCCACCTGGGTCGACGGCGGAGAGGTCCAGGTCGGTGATGTAGCAGGGATAGGCCTCGCGGTTGCGGCGGCGGCTGAGGATGTGCTGCGCCACCTCCCTGAACAGCCGCTCGCCATACTCCAGTTCGGAAAATTCGCGGTGATCACAGAAGATGGTAACCCGTGGACCGCGGCGTCCACCGGGTTCGGCGATGGCCTGCACCGCGTAGATGTCGGGGTCCATCCCGCCGCGCGGTAATGGCCGTTGCTCGATACGCAGTGGGTTCCCGTCGAGTGCTGGCAGAATCGCGTAGACCAGCAGGTCATCCTCATTGACGCTGCTGTCCAGCGGCTGATTGGCCTGGCGGCGCAAGCGGATGCTCTGCAGAAAGCGCAACAGGGGCAGCAACAGCGTTTGCTCATCGCGGTAGCTTTGCCGCGTGCTCCACAGGGCGCCGCGTTCATCCAGCAGGCTGATTTCTGCCTGCCACTGGGGCTTCAGACGATAGAACAGCTGGATTCGGCCGGGTTGGTCCTGCGGCAGGATCAGCGCCAGATCTTGGCCCTGCAGTGCGTAGTTGTCGAGTGCCAGCTTGCTGTAGCGCGGCTGTGGTTTGCCGAGGTAGCGCAGCAGTTGATCGCGGTCGGCGAGTGTCTGCATGCTGATCTGTTCGTCCTGCCATTCCAGAGCGCGATAGCTGTTCTGCAGCTGCAGCAAGAAGCGCTCTGGCGGGCTGGACAGCAGGTGAGCCGAGGCGTCGCGAAACAGCTGCTCGACCCGCTCGGCGATGGCGCTGGCGCGGTTGCGGCAGAAACAGCGCACCTCCAGTTCCGGCAGGCGCTGGTGTTCGCGGCCGCTGGTGAGGTAATCCTGCAGGGCCTGCATGCAGGCTTCCTCGCCGCTGTACTGGTGCACCAGCAGTTCGTTCCAGCTGTTCAGGGTGATCTGATCGATGCTCAGAATCAGGTTGTCGCGCATGCCCGAGTAGCCCAGCGCGTCGGTGTGGCTGCTGATCAGGTGCAGGTTTTTCTGGCTGTTGCCGGGTAGCGGATCGAGGCCGATGTTGACCAGCAGCAGCACCTTGCAGGGCTCGCTGGCGCGCGATAGTGCGGTTTCGGTCAGCGCCGGCAGCGGCAGCGGAAACTGCTGGCGCAGACAGTGCACCAGGCTGTTGAGTTCGTACTCGGTTAGGGCACTGTCGCCCGGGTGCAGGGCGAAGCGGGTGGCGGCGTCGATGACGCCGTTGCGCTGCCCCCAGGCCAGCAGCTCAAGTAGCTGACGCGAGCGCTTCAGTGGCAGATGATCGGCCAGCTCCTGCGCATTCAGCGTGCCGCGGTAGAGGCTCCAGTAGGGCTCCCCTTCGTCAGCCGACAGGCTCTGGGTAATGGTCAGTACCGGCTCGCTGAGGTCCGGGCTTATGCCCGGATTGATGAATTCGATCTTGCCCGCCTTGCGCTCGAAGGCGGCGTACAGGCGACGGCCCAGCAGTGACAGGTCGCGGGCACTGACTTGGTTGATCACGTCCTGACTGCGGCCGAACTGGGACAGTAATCGATAGCTGTGGGTCAGCTCATTGACCAGTTGGCGCCGCTCGGCGCTGACCTCGCGAATGCGCCATTGGGTGCGATCGTCCATCTGTTGCAGCTGACGCGGCCCCCAGTGCCACTCGCGCACCAGCTTTTCCATGATATTGCGTTTCCAGTCCATCATGCCGCTGCGTCGGCTGAGGCGCACATTGGCCTTGATGTAGAGGCAGCGTCGGACCAGTTCCAGACGCTCGGACTCGCCGCGCTCAAGCAGGTAGCGCTCGAGTCGACGGTAGAGCATGACGTACGGGTCCAGTTCGTCTTCATCGAGCTGACCGGCAAAGATGGCCTGCTTGAAATCCAGGCTGAGGCAGCGGACCTGTGGGTGCTCGCTGGAGTAGACCTCAGTCAGCAGCAGTTTCAGCACCGATTTATAGGGTGAGTCGATACCCTTGAACAGTTGCCACAGGCCCGCGCCGACAAACTCGCCGGCGGGGATGTTGGCGACGTGGCCGAAGTCCAGACTGTCGGCGGTCCTGATGAACCGTTTGGTGATCAGTTGTTCGGTGTAGTGGGCGTAGCGCGCTTCCTCGTACACCGGTACCAGCCACCAGAGCGGGAAGCGGCCGCCGAGCAGAATGGCAGTACGGTAAAACTCATCCAGCAGCAGGTAGTGCTGGGTGCTGCCGCAGTCCTCGATGCCGAGCGCGTTGTCGCGCGCTCCCTGAGCGAAGCTGATGGGGTCGACCAGGTGGAAGTGGGCTTCGCAGTTCTGGCTGGCGGCCCAGTCGCTGATCGCCTGGCACTTGCGGCTCAGCTCGTCGCGCTGGGTGGCGGAGAGGTCCGGGGTGTGACAGACCCAGATGTCCAGGTCGCTCTGGTCGGATTGGCCGATGGTGCCACCGCTGCCCATCAGGTACAGGGCCTGAATCTGCGGCGTGAAGCCAGCGGGATGGCGACGGTACTGGAAGCTGCGGGTCAGATTCTGGGCGATTTGCAGACTGGCGGTTTCCGGTTCGAAACTGGCCAGTCCGCAGGGTGTTTCCCGGGAGACAAAGCCCGGTAGTAGCGGATAATTGACGTCGAACAGCAGCGGGACCAACTGCAGAACATTGTATTGCCGGGTTGGCAGTGTCTGCAGAACCCGGCGCAGGCGCGTGGCGTTGACGGCCATGAAGCGCTTGCGCAGGGTATTCAATGCCTTTCGATCGATTCCCTCTTCGATGCGTGGCTGGATCTCGCCGTGGGACTGCATGTGGCTGGTCAGGACTCCGCAGTACGCAATATGGTCAGCAGTGTTTGGCTGTGCTCGGCTGCGTCCAAGCCGAGGCTGGTGAGATAGCCTCCATCGTTCCGGGTAATCAGGCCTTTGCTGAACAGCCGTTCAGCAGCTGCTACTGTTGCTGGCTCGGCATCGTGGCTGTGAATCTTGAGTCCTTCCTGCGAGTTGGACAGGTTGAACTGGCTGAGCAGGTTGATTTCGATGATTTCGTCGGGTGTCAGCATTGCGAGAGCCTCTTTTCGGGTTTGCAATCAGTCTAGCCGGGTGTCGTTGGCGGCGCATTCAGATGCCTGATGACACTGGTGAATTATCGCCCGAGCGGTTACAAAACAGACCGCGTCATGGTGTCGCCGGGCACTTCCCCCATCCGCCCTACAATGGAGAACAACAGGATGATCAGACTACACGGCTTTGCGGCCAGCAACTACTTCAACATGGCTAAGTTGGCGCTGCTGGAAAAGGGTGTCGAGTTCGAAATCAATCACGTGCACGGCAGTCAGGATCCGGAGTTTCTGGCGATCAGCCCGCGCGGCAAGGTGCCGGTGCTGGAGACCGACAAGGGCTTTCTCAACGAAACCAATGTCATCCTCGAATACATTGAGGAAACCCAGGGTGGCAAGCCGCTGCTGCCGAGCGATCCCTACGAGCGAGGTGTGGTGCGTGCCCTGACCAAGGAAATCGAACTCTACATTGAGTTGCCAGCGCGCTCCTGCTTTATGGAAGTGTTCTTTGGCGGCAAGGTCGATCAGGCGATCAAGGACAAGGCGCGAGGCGAATTGCTGGCCGGGGTTGCCACCCTGGCACGTCATGCTCGCTTCGCGCCCTATGTGGCGGGCAGCGAGATGACCATCGCCGACCTGTTTTTCCTCTACAGCTTTGACCTGGCCTGCACCGTTGCCCAGAAGCTGTTTGATCTCGACCTCAAGGCCGAGCTGCCGCAGGGCGCAGCGTTGCTGGAACTGCTGGCGCAGAACCCCAACGTGCAGCAGGTTGCTGCCGATCGCGATGCCGAGATGGCTGCGTTTATGGCGGCGATTCGGGCTCGTAAGTAAGCGGTCGGTTGGTTGCGGAGCGGTGAATATCGGTTAGCTGTTTCCCGCATTGTGCTGGTGTCGAATCCGCTTTTCGCCTTTCACGGCGAGCCAAGGGGA
>NZ_PPSK01000024.1 GCF_002903165.1 Halopseudomonas oceani | reverse complement strand
GGCTGATTGAGATAGATCTACGGTGCAGGCTGAGCGTGAAGCGGCCGGATGAAGTTCTACCAGCTCCGCTAAACAATGATCGGCGCCCTCACAGTGCTGATCGCTTCACCCCCACCACCAGCACATTCCCCGACACTCCTCCCCAGGCCGAGAGCCGCTGGTAGTCATGCTCCAGCACCTGCACCTCAAAATACGGCTCCAGTAACTCGATCAACTGAGCAAAGGTCACGGCGACCATCGGGTGTTCGTCCTTCCAGAGCTGGATACCACCGCCGTCGGTACGTTCGATACGCAGGCGCAGGCGTTGCTGCTCGCCCTCTCCGGCGTAATACCAGCCAGAGCTGAAGCGAAACTCGGCGCCGTCCTGATGGGCGGTGTGCGAGACGAAGGAGCTGTTGTCGATCTGGCTCTTGTCCACCGCGTTAAAGCAAAACACCCCGCCATCGACTAGTGCAGCATGGACACGGGCGATACACGCGCGCAGCCGGTCGACGCTACCGCTGTAGTGGATGGAGTAAAGAAAACAGGTCACCAGATCAAGCGGCTGATCAGCCCGAAAACCACACATATCCTGTAGCGAGAACGACGCCTCAGGGCAGCGCTGATGCGCTAGATCCAGCATCGGCTGGTTGATATCCAGCCCGCTGCTCTGAAAGCCCGCGTCGAGGAAGTGGCGCACATGCGGGCCGGTGCCGCAGGCCAGATCCAGGTGGCGTTTGCCGCCATTGCCGAACAACTGATGAACACGCTGAACACACTGGCTTTGCGCCTGATAGTCGATATCCGCGCACATCAGGTCGTAGTAACCGGACAGGTCGGTATAAATGGCGTTGTGGGACATGATGACCTGAGGCGTCAGTTACGGTGGCGCATCATATATCGGCGCGGTGAAAAGTCACCGAGAATTCGGCGAATGCCGGGGCGATGAGCCAGCAAACATCTTGCAGAGGTGTGGATAAAGAGGAATCGACTGCGCACTGGTGGCGCAGTCGAGGTAGTGGTTATGACAGCAACGCGGTCATAACCGGTTCCGTCACGGGGGAGGCGTACAGGCAGGCACCCCAGAGCGCACACCAACGGTAAACCTGCATCCGTAGTCCGCATCAGCAATCGCCACCGGGTCCAGCACATCGTCGCCGGCAGGCTTGGAACCACCGTTCACCCAAGTGAGCCAGTCGGTAATGGCGGCGCTGTACTCGCCAGCCGAAAAGTCGCAATGGCTCTGCGCTCTGATGGCACGCTGCACCAGCAGATCATCGTTGCCATTGTCGATGGCACGTTCAAGATAGAGCTGTTGATGGCGGAACGGTACGTAGAAGTCACCCAACGTGTGCATGGTCAGCACCGGTACGTCGAAGTCACCGTTAACCAGCGGAATCCAGCGCACGCCATCATCACGCAGCGGGTTGGCATTCGGGTCAGCACTCAGCCTCGGCACATTCTGGTTGAACAACTCTTCTTCTGGAGTAGGCGTCGGATCATCTGTCCAACGGTAGACCCGTGTCTGGTTATCGTAGATATTGCTAGCCAGGATGCCATTTACGGTGCCGTCGGAACCGCCAGTACCCAAAACGACATCGTTAAAGATGAAGTTAAAACCTTGAGCGAAAACGGGGCGTTCACCACCAGTCAGGTTTCGGGCAATATCGATCAAACGCTGCCCGTCAGGGTTTTTGGGCGACCCCCAGTTTGGGCTACCACCTGGGTAGGTATTAAACAACGCAGTCACCATCGGCCCGGCAGTGGCGATTCTTTCGATTGTAAAATACGGTTCAAAGGTCCCGGCGAGATCACGAAACTGCGGATAATCTTCCTCGTCATAACCAGCGATCTGCAACATCAGCCGGGTGTAATCACCCAACCATTGAAACTCGTTCTGATCTGACTGGCAGAAGGGAGCTGCACCCGCGTATGGCACCTGAAACAGCGTGCGCTCAAGATTTTCACGGTCCACCGCCGCAGCGGCGATATGCCCCCCCATCGATATGCCGGAAATCAGGTACTGACTAGGCGTATCCAAGCGCTGGCTGTAGTCACGCTCAACGTAATCCACAAAGTTCAACGCCAGCTTGTTGGTATCTTCAATACCTGCCCGGGCGTCGTACCAGTTAGCCGAGTAGGAGGATGCAGCCCAGGCGTAGCCGGCATTGATGACAGCCTCACGCCAACCGTCGCTCGGCATTGGCACATCCAGCTCTGCCCCAGTGCCTGCATAGCCGTGCGTCCACATGATCACGCCGCGCCCATCCCAGTTATTTGGCACCTCGACGGCATAAATCGCTTCGCCTTGCAGAGCGTCATATTTACCGAAGTAAATCTGACTGCCTTGCAGCGCGGAAGGGAGAGTGACAGGGAGTTCTGCGGTAAATGTTCGGCTATCGTGCACACGCGTCGCTGCTCCGGGCTGGGCAGGAGATGAACTTCCACCACCGCCTCCACCACCGCCGCCACTCAAACAACCGGTCAACATGAACGTCGAAAGTGCTACGGACAGTGCTGTCCGCTGCCAATAAGCTGTTGGCAAGGTAAACCTCCAATGTTTGTTTTTATAATTTTTGGTTCCTGCGCAGCTCCTGCGCAGGCCGAGCATAATAGAGATGCAAACGAAATGGCACTTTATCATCACACCTGATACTGCCACCTGCGCCGGACCCATTATTGCCACCCGAATGGGTGCCCGCAGAGCGTCAAAATCAACCATTAGCCGCTGTCGGTGGCGCAGTTCAGATGCAGCACCCTGCCACACTGGTTAAACTACAGCCCGGCCTTAATACCCATCTATTCTGTAAGGAAACCCAGACCATGCCCCAAGACTCGCGTTTTGCCGCCATGCCCGATGCCAACGGCTACTTCGGCCCCTATGGTGGTCAGCTGGTACCGCCGGAGCTGAAGCAGGCAATGGATGATATCGACGCCGCATACGAAGAGATCCGTCAGCGCGAAGACTTTCAACAGGAGCTGGCCAGTCTGTTTGCCGATTACGTCGGCCGCCCGAGCCCGATCTTCCACGCCAGGCGGCTGTCGGAAAAGCTCGGCGGCGCGCAGATTCATCTCAAGCGTGAAGACCTGAACCACACCGGCGCGCACAAGATCAATCACTGCCTGGGTGAAGCGCTGCTGGCCAAGTTCATGGGCAAGAAGAAAGTGATCGCCGAGACTGGCGCCGGCCAGCACGGTGTGGCGCTGGCCACCGCCTGCGCGCTGGTAGGCATTCCCTGCGAGATTCACATGGGTAAGGTGGATATCGAGAAAGAACACCCGAATGTTACCAAGATGCGCATTCTCGGCTGCAAACTGGTACCGGTCACCCGCGGTGCGGCCACCCTGAAAGAGGCGGTCGACAGCGCCTTTGAGGAATACCTGAAAAACCCGACGGACTATATCTATGCCATTGGGTCGGTGGTCGGCCCGCACCCGTTCCCGAAGATGGTGCGCGATTTCCAGTCGATCATCGGCAACGAGTCACGCGAGCAATTCCTCGCCAAGTACAACCGCCTGCCTGATCACGTTGCTGCCTGCGTTGGTGGCGGCTCCAACGCCATGGGCATGTTTACCGCCTTCCTGAACGACGAGGCCGTGCATTTGGTGGGCGTGGAGCCTGCTGGCGAGGGTCTGGACAAGGTCGGCCGCCACGCCGCCACCATGTCGGTCGGCAAGCCGGGAGAACTGCACGGCATGGCCTGTTACGTGCTGGAAGACGAGCAAGGCAACCCCTCTGCCGTGCACTCTATCGCCTCAGGCCTGGACTACCCCGGTGTTGGCCCGCAACACAGCTACCTGAAAGATATCGGTCGCGTCGACTACCAGTCGGTTACCGACCAGGAGTGTCTGGATGCCTTTATGACCCTGTCGCGTACCGAGGGCATCATTCCCGCACTGGAAAGCGCGCATGCTGTGGCCTGGGCCATGCGCGAAGCGCCGAAGCTGCCGAAGGACAGCCACATTCTGGTGAATCTGTCCGGCCGTGGTGATAAGGACGCTGACTACGTCGCGCAGAAGCTGGGGCTGTAAGCGCTAGAGAGAGGGTCTCGGTGGACACGCCTTTGGCTTCGTCCACCCTACCCGCAGCCCAGCCGTAGGGCGGACTAAGCGCAGCGTGTCCGCCAGCAGACTCACGGTCAAACGCAGTCAGGATTCACAGGGTGCACACCCCGCCCGGCACCGCCATCACCCAATCCCTTACCGCCTGAATCGTTGGCTCGTTCTTGCGATTTTCCGGGTAGACCAGATAAAACGCCTTGCCCTTGATCTCAGGCCCGAACGGCTGCACCAGACGCCCAGCGGCCAGCTCATCTTCGATCAGTTCGCGGCTCATCAGCGCCACACCCTGCGCACCGACTGCAGCAGAGACCGCGTGGGTCTCGTCCGAGAATACCAGTCCGGCACTGACATCCAACCCTGGCACTTTCGCCAGTTTCTGCCAGCCCGCCCAATCAATCGGCCCGGAGCCAACCGATGGACTGTGGAAGTGGATCAACGGATGGTTCGGCAAGTCCGCCACGTCACGCACGCCAAGCAGTGGGCTGCAGGCAGGCACGAAGGTATTTTCCAGTAGCTTCTCGGCTACCAGTCCCGGCCAGCGACCATCGCCATAGCGAATGGCAATATCCGCCG
This sequence comes from Halopseudomonas oceani, assembly GCF_002903165.1. Classification (GTDB taxonomy): domain Bacteria; phylum Pseudomonadota; class Gammaproteobacteria; order Pseudomonadales; family Pseudomonadaceae; genus Halopseudomonas; species Halopseudomonas oceani. The sequence continues at coordinate 32,952 of NZ_PPSK01000024.1, read as the reverse complement.
TGACGCCGTCCAGTGCCACCGCCTCGTGCGAGGCATGAATGCGCAAGTCGATGTTCGGGTGGGTTTCGCGCAGCATACAGACCCAGGACAGCAACCAGCGCGAGGCGATGACCGGCGTCGTGCTTAGCGTGATGGCCTGCCGCTGCGGTCTGTTGCGCAAGCGTTCAACGGCCGTACTGATGTTATCGAACGCATTCTCCAGCACATCCTTCAGCTCGCGCCCCTGGGCGGTCAGCTCCAACTTGCGCGGTTTGCGCACGAATAACGCAACGCCGAGTGACTCCTCCAGCGAGCGTACCTGATGACTGATCGCCGTGGCAGTAACCGATAGTTCTTCCGCCGCCCGCTTGGCGCTCTCATGCCGAGCCGCAGCCTCGAATGCCCGGAGCGCAGATAGCCGCGGTAATTTACGCTGCACCATAGATGAGTTCCTTTCAGCTGAACATCAAAATATTCATCGTTTGTCGCCATCTATCCTCGACCGTAGCCTAAGTGTTCAGATGAATTCAACTTCAGGAGAAAACACATGTCGCACATTCTTCAACTGGACGTCAGCGCCCGTCCCGGCTTCGCCGGCAAGGACCTGCACGGCTCACACAGCCGCAGTCTCAGCCACCGTTTTGTCAGCCAGTGGCTGGCACAGCGTCCGCAGGACACAACCACCTACCGTGACATCGGGCAACACCCACCCGCCTGCATCAACCACGACTTGATCGCAGCCAGCTTCACGCCCGAAGCGCAGCGCGAGCCTTGGATGCACCAGACGCTGGCAGAAAGTAACCAACTCGCTGACGAGTTGATCGCAGCCGACATTCTGGTCATTGGTGTGCCGATGTATAACTTCAGCATGCCCGCCGCGTTGAAGGCGTGGATCGATCAGGTTGTACGCCCGGGCAAGACCGTGGATATCGACACCAGCAACCCGGAAGATCCGTACACCCCGCTGCTGGCTGACCGCCCGCGCCACGCGGTCATTCTCAGCGCACGGGGCGGTGTCGGCTTTGGCCCCGGTGGCCAGATGGAAGCACTCAACCACCTGGAGCCCGCCCTGATCACAGCCCTGGGGTTTATGGGCATCACGCAAATCCACCAGATCGCCATTGAAGGGCAGGAAATCGGTGGCGACGTGCTCGCCAGCTCGGTCGCCCAGGCCAATGCGGCGGTCGATGCGCTGGTGCTAAAACTGCAATCCGCCCTGCAGCCAGCAGAGCTAGCGACGCCCGCCTGAGGCAGCCAGGCACAGCGTAATTTGTCCGTTCAGCCCCCTTTTCGACCAGGGGGGCGCAACTGTTAGACTGCACAAGTCAAACAGCAAGAGCCGAGCAACGGATGCATTGGACTTCAATCCTGCAGGGCACACCGCACACATGCTATCGCAGGCTGGTGCTGGCGCTGGTATTACTGGCCAGCTCGGCCGCGCATGCTGATCCCATTTGCGAGAAGAAGCTGCGCTGGAATGACGATCCACCGCTCAGCATGGAGCTGCCTGACGGGAATGTCGGCGGTATCTACGTCGAATTGAATCAGGCTGCGCTGACGCGACTGGGCTGCCAGTCGAGGCTGCGCAAGCTGCCCTGGGCACGCGCCCTGAAGGAGCTTGAACTCGGTCGGCTAGACATCCTGCCCGGTGCATTCCGCTGCCCCGAACGCGAAGCCTACGCACACTTCTCAGGACAGATACTGCCGGCTTCCCGCAACATCCTGTTCTCCCGCAGGAGCACTATCGAGCAATGGCCGATACAGCGCCTGACCGACCTGTCGAACCTGCCGTTTCGGCTAGGCGCTCAAATCGACGTAGCATACGGACCCGACTATGAGCTCCTGATGAGCAACCCTCGCTATGCAAGCAGTGTTGTCCTGGTCAATAGCCGACCCAGCCTATGGAACATGATTAACAAGGGTCGCATTGACGGCATCATCGCCGATGAACACACCGGGGCCTGGGAGATCCAGCAAATGGGCTTGAGTGGCGTCATCACTCCGACCAATGTGGTCGTTTCCGATGAAGCGGCAGAGGTCGCTTTCAGCAAACGCTCCAACGACCTCAGTTTCGTCAGGGCTTACGCAGCCGCGCTAAGGGAACTGGTGAACGATGGCAGCTATCAGCGCATAGTCAATCGCTACCTGAGACCCTGAAGCCAACGCTGCTGCACTGCGATCATCGGTGAAACACGCCGAACGCAGTGCGACCCGACATCCGCCTGGCATTTTGCGTTGACGAAAGACCATGGCAGGGCCCCCTTCCGCATCCTCGGCCCTATGACTTCTTGCGCCAGCCTGCTGACCGCGGACGGGTGGGTTGGATAGGCGCCTGGGCTGAGGCCTCACTGTCGTTGCGCACAACGCTGGCCGCCGCTTTTGCCCGCGCAGCGTGGAGTTTCTTGTAGCTGTCGATCAGGCGTAGATGGCGATCCAGCCCTTCCAGCTTCATGCTGGTCGGGGTCAGGCCGTAGAAGCGCACATCACCTTCCACCGAACCGATCACCGCATCCATGCGCTCGTTACCGAACATGCGGCGGAAGTTGGGCTCAAAATCGGCCAGCTCCAGTTCCTCATCCAACAGTACCTCCAGCACCACGTTGAGCGCCTGATAGAAAAGCCCGCGCTCGACGGTGTTGTCGTTGAACTGCAGGAAGGCTTCAACCTGTTCCTTGGCGTCCTCAAAGCGCTCCAGCGCCAGGTAGATCAGCAACTTCAGCTCAAGAATGGTCAGCTGGCCCCAGGTGGTGTTGTCGTCGAACTCGATGCCGATCAGCGTCTTGATGTCGGTGTAATCGTCCAGTTCGCTTTCTTCCAGCTTCTCGACCAGCCCCTGCAACTGCTCATCACTCAGGCTGTGCAGATTGAGAATATCGGCGCGGAACAGCAGCGCCTTATTGGTGTTATCCCAGATCAGATCCTCGACCGGATAAATCTCGGAGTAGTCCGGCACCAGAATCCGGCAGGCGTTGGCACCCAGATCGGTGTAGGTCGCCATATAGGCTTCCTTGCCGATGTCCTTGAGGATGCCGAACAGGGTGTCCGCTTCCTGCTGGTTGGAGTTTGCGCCCTCGCAGGAGAAGTCCCACTCGACAAAGTCGTAGTCCGACTTGGCACTGAAGAAGCGCCAGGACACCACGCCGCTGGAGTCGATAAAGTGCTCGACAAAGTTGTTCGGTTCAGTCACCGCCTGGCTTTCAAAGGTCGGCGGCGGCAGATCGTTGAGACCTTCGAAGCTGCGCCCCTGCAGCAGCTCGGTGAGGCTGCGTTCCAGCGCCACCTCAAGGCTCGGATGCGCACCGAAGGAGGCAAACACACCGCCAGTGCGCGGATTCATCAGCGTCACGCACATGACCGGGAAGCGGCCGCCGAGCGAGGCGTCCTTGACCAGCACCGGGAAGCCCTGCTCTTCAAGCCCCTTGATGCCGGCAACAATGCCCGGATACTTCGCCAGCACAGAATCCGGCACATCCGGCAGCGCCAGCTCACCTTCCAGAATCTCGCGCTTGACCGCCCGCTCGAAGATCTCCGACAAACACTGCACCTGCGCCTCGGCCAGCGTGTTACCCGCGCTCATACCGTTGCTGAGGAAAAGGTTTTCGATCAAGTTGGAGGGAAAGTACACCTCCTTGCCGTCAGACTGCCGCACGAACGGCAGCGCACAGATCCCACGCTCGGCATTGCCGGAGTTGGTGTCGATCAGGTGCGAGCCGCGCAGTTCGCCTTCCGGGTTGTAGATCGCCAGACAATAGGAATCGAGCAACCCCACGGGCAGCGCGTCATTGCGTCCGATCTTGAACCAGCGCTCGTTCGGATAGTGGACGAACTCGGCATTGGCGATGTCTTCGCCCCAAAACTGGTCGTTATAGAAGAAGTTGCAGTTCAGCCGCTCGATGAACTCGCCCAGTGCCGAGGCCAGCGCCGCTTCCTTGGTCGCACCCTTGCCGTTGGTGAAACACAGCGGCGACTGGGCGTCACGAATATGCAGCGACCAGACGTTGGGCACGATATTGCGCCAGGAGGCGATTTCGATTTTCATGCCCAGTCCGGCCAGGATGCCGGACATGTTGGCGATGGTCTGTTCCAGCGGCAGGTCCTTGCCGAGAATCCGCGTGCCCTCGCCATCGGTCTGCACCGGCATCAGCAAAGACTGGGCGTCGGCGTCCAGATTTTCGACCTCTTCGATGACAAAGTCCGGGCCGGTCTGCACTACCTTCTTGACCGTGCAGCGCTCGATCGAGCGCAGGATACCCAGTCGATCCTTCTCGGAAATATCAGCGGGCAACTCAACCTGAATTTTGAAGATCTGCTTGTAACGGTCTTCCGGGTCAACGATGTTGTTCTGCGACAGGCGAATGTTGTCGGTCGGGATGTTGCGGGTGTTGCAGTAGAGTTTGACAAAATACGCCGCGCACAGCGCCGACGACGCCAGAAAGTAATCAAACGGCCCCGGCGCGGAGCCATCGCCCTTGTAGCGAATCGGCTGGTCAGCCACCACCGTGAAGTCATCGAATTTGGCTTCAAGTCGGAGGTTGTCGAGAAAGTTGACCTTGATTTCCATGCGGGCACCGGCGTTTGAGGGCGAATTGACTGGCCGGCCATTATCCGGTTTTTGTCGATGATGTCATGTCCCGTCGGCTGACCGGCGCGCCCGCTTCGGTCTGAGCAGGGGGCAGGCAGTGCAGTACTCCACAGGGTCACTGGCCTGGTAGTAGAAGCAGCAGGTGCGCCGAAAGCGGATACAGCGACCATCCGGCAACTGCGTTGGCGCGCGGCGAAAGTGCTGCAGCGGATTGTAGGTTAGACCAAACAGAGCCGCTGGCGCGTCACCAAGCAGCCAGTCAAAGTCGGCCTGTACACGTGCACGCGACTGCGGATCAGCCAGGTGCCCCATGCGTTTTTCATACAGCGAGTACACCCGTGCGGCCGTGTTATCCCAGAGAATGCGCCGGGCGATACCGCTACTCTGGTGCAGGCTTTCTAGCAGCGGCGCCAGCAGGTTGGCAAACAGGCCGCGCACGACCTCTGCACGCCAAACCTCGCGAGCTGCTTCAGAAACCGGCGCGGTCAGGACGGCCTGTTCAGACACTGGCATGACAGACACCCAGCGCCTGCCATCATGCTGGTAGTCCAGCAGACAGTTATCAGGCGTCAGCTGCAATCCGCGGTTGCACGCCGACATTGCATACAGGCTGGCTCCCGTGGCCAAAAAAGCAAAGCGCTTAACCAGCAGCGAGGCAGTGATCGCCGGGGTGGGTGCACCGATCACAGGCCCCAGCTGAGCCAGCAATGCGTCACAACGGCGCGGTTCGAACAGCGCGCGTGGCGGCAACGCGTCTGGATGTTCGCCTTCCTCAAGCACACGCAGCTGCAAGGGCCCATAGAGTTGAGCCCAATCCTGCGCACTGAAAGCCGCACGCCAGCTCACTGTGGCACCTGCCGCCCAAACGGCACACACATCGGCGTGCCGAAGAACGGATCGGCAATAATGCGACACTCCAGACCAAACACCTCACGCACCAGCGCCTCGTTCAATATTTGCGCTGGCGCGCCCTGCGCGTAGGCAGTGCGCCGGTGCACTGCCACCATATGATCGGCGTAACGACTGGCCAGATTCAGATCGTGCAAGACCATGATCACGGTCTTGCCCTGCTCACGATTAAGCACGCGCAACAGATCCAGAATATCGATCTGATGGGCCAGGTCGAGATAGGTGGTGGGCTCGTCCAGCAGCAACAGGTCAGTATCCTGCGCCAGCGTCATGGCAATCCAGACGCGCTGACGCTGCCCGCCGGACAAATCATCCACCGGGCGATCCGCCAGCGTGGCCACGCCGGTCAGCGCCATAGCGCGCTCAACCTTGGCCTCATCCTCCGGTGACCATTGCTGCCACCAGCTCTGGTGAGGGTGACGCCCCAGCGCCACCAGTTGCCGCACACTGATACCTTCCGGGGCCTGCGGAGTCTGCGGCAGTATCGCCAACTCGCGGGCGACCTGTGCCGTCGGCCGCTCGCGGATATCCTGCCCGTTCAGCACCACAGCCCCGGCACGCGGCGCCAGCAAGCGGGCCAGCGCCTTGAGCAGCGTGCTCTTGCCACAGCCATTGCTGCCGATCAACACGGATACCTTACCCGGCGGCAACTGCAACGCCAGTTGCTCAATGATCGTCTGACGTGCGTAACCCAGAGTCAGATCTCGAGTCGCCAAGGTGGCCATGTGTTGCTCCTCAATGCGTCTGACGCAGCAGTAAATAGAGAAAATACGGCGCGCCGAGCACCGCGACAAAAATGCCGGCCGGTAAATCCAGTGGCAGAAATAACGTGCGCCCAACCAGATCGGCGAGCACGACCAGCAGGCCGCCCAGCAGCCCAGCCATGATGGCCTGCATGACAAATGCCCCGCCGATCAGCCGGCGGGCCATATGCGGTGCAATCAGCCCAACAAACGCCATCGCACCGCCCCAGGCGACCGCCGCACCGGCCAGCCCGACACTGACCAGCAACAGCCCGGCGCGCACCCACTGCAGGCGCACGCCAAGGCCCCGGGCGGCGTCATCGTCGAGTTGCTGTACCGGCACGGTGCGGGCCAACGGCACCAGCGGCAATAGCACCAGCAGCAGACACCAGGCCAGTGCCGCCGCCTGCTCGCCAGTGGCGCCATAGACGCTGCCAGTCAGCCAGACATAAGCCGAAAGCGTCGTGGTCAGGGGGCTGAAAACCAGTGTGAACGTGGTCAGAGCTGCCGCCAGGGCCGTTACACCCACGCCCACCAGCACCAGCCGCAGCGGGCTGACACCCTGCCGCCAGGCCAGAAGATAGACGACCAGAGCAGCCAGAATAGCGCCGAGAATCGCCGCCAGCGGAAGCCAGTCACTTCCCCATATCGGCGCCAACAAGGCCAGATAGAGCACCGCTCCGGCACTCGCACCACCGGTAATTCCCAAAAGATCCGGAGACGCCAGCGGGTTACGGACCAGACTCTGCAAAATCAGCCCGGACAGCGCCAGCGCAGCACCGACCAGGGCCGCGAGCAACAGGCGCGGCAAACGCAACTGTTGCACGATAAACACCGGCCCAGGCTCGCCCTGCCCCATCAGCAGCGCCAGCGGCTGCCAGGGAGAAAACACAACCCGTCCCACTGCGATGGCGCCCAGCACCACCAACAGGCCGAGCACAATCACCAGCAGCAGGCGGCGCAATCCGGAAGGCGAGCAACGGCGCGAGAAGCGGCGCCAGCGCAGCGTCAGGCTAGCCATGCTGCTGCGCCCTGCGTACCAGTGCAATGAACAGCGGCGCTCCGCACAGCGCAGTCATCACGCCGACCGGCACCTGTTGCGGCAGAATCACCAGTCGCGCTGCCACATCCGCCAGCAGCAGCAGGCTGCCGCCAGCCAGTGCACAACCGGGCAGCAACCAGCGGTGATCGCTGCTCAGCCAACGCCGAACCATGTGCGGCACCAGTAAGCCGACAAAGCCGATGCTGCCAGCCAATGCCACAGCGCTGCCGGCCAGACAGATGATCAGGCCTGCCAGACCTAGCTGTAGCACGCCAACGCGCTGCCCCAGCGCAACCGCGATGCTGTGTCCGGCACTGAGTACATTTACCTGAGCGGCCAGCAAGCAGGCGCAGACCAGCGCCAACAACATACCCAGCAGCAGCGGCGCGGCAGTATTCAGCTCGCGCTCGGCCAGCGAGCCGGCGAGCCAGAACAGCACGGTATCCAGCCCCTGCTGATCAACCACCAGCAATGCCTGGCTAAAAGCCGAGAACAACGCCGTCAACGCAGCACCAGCCAGTACCATCCGTAGTGGGTTCAGCGCGCCCTGCCCCCGCATTCCAATCAGCCAGACCAGGGTACCGGCCAAAGCGGCGCCGCCAAGCGCACACCAGAGCCACAGACGCGGATCCTGCACGCCCAGCAGCGCGACGAGCAAGATGATCGCAAAGCTCGCCCCGGCGTTAATGCCAAACAGTCCGGGCGAGGCCATCGGATTACGCGTCAGTGCCTGCATCAGCGCTCCGGCGACCGCCAGTCCTGCGCCCACAACAACACCTGTCAACGTACGCGTCAGGCGCGCACCTGCCACCAACTGCTGCAAAGGATCGTGAACCTGTCCCGGCCAGAGCGCCGTCAGCAGGGCTTCGGGCGGCAACCACAGCGGACCGGCCATGAGACTAAGCAGCATGCTGACAAGCAGCGCCAGCAACAGGATCGATAGCTTCAGAGTGAGGGTCACATCCCCTCCAGCACACGCAGTTGCTGCTCGATGTCGTCGAGCATCAGACTGGCGCCGAGAATGCCGCCGGACAGGCTCCATGGCACGCCGTCCACAGTCCAGACACGCCCTTGTCGAGGAGCCTGCAACTGCTGCCAAAGCGGGTGTGCCAGCAACCGCTGGTACTGTTGCTCGGCTACCGCACTGGTACGGCGCTGGAACACCACAAACAGCGCGGCATCCACCACTGGCAGACTTTCGCGACTGGCGAGCTTCAACGAGGTGCCGCTGGCGGCGCGTGCGGTCGAGTTCCAGACAAAGCCCAATTCACTCAGCACCAGGCCAGCGAAGCTGTCCGGCAAATAGCTGCGAATGTGGTCCTCTCTGATGTCCAGAACCGAGACGGTAAGCGGCCACTGCGGTCCAAACACCGATTGCAGACGACGCCGCAGTTGCCCGATACGCCGCTGCCAATGCGCCAGCAACCGCTGCGCCTGGGCCTCGCGCTGCAGGGCCACACCCATCGTCTGCAGGGTCTGTTTGAACTCAAAGACCTCATCGAGCATCACCAATTGCCCCATGCGCGCCAACAATGGCGCTATGCGCGCATGCCGAAAGCGCGAGGCGACAATCACATCAGGCTGCAGCAGGGCGATGTCTTCCAGGCTGGGCTGGGTCTCCAGCCCCACGTGGGCGACACCGGAGAGCGCCGGACGCAGATAACGATAGGTCGGCCGTTCACTCCAGGAGTCAACCACAGCACAGGGCGTCACCCCCAACGCCACGGCACTGTCTGTCGCCCCCTGAAACAAGGTCACCACGCGCAGCTCGGCCGCACGCCCGGCCACCGGCAAGGGCAGCAACAGCAGTCCCAACGACAGGCGCAGAAGCCTGCGCCGGGACAGCGCGGTTTGCTCGCACCGACTCACGCGCACCTCATTGCGTTGCGCCGCACGCGGCACAGTAATCGCGCCCTGCCATCTCAGAAACCCAGGGTCGCGGAGAACAGATAGGTACGCGGGCTCGACAGGGTCAGGCCGGCGGCACTGTCGTCGGAGGCACCAGCAGAGATCCAGGAGCGATCATCCAGAACATTCTCAACGCTGGCCCGCAGGGTCACGTTCTTGCCAGCGGCCTCAAAGGCATAGCGGGCGCCCAGATCAAAGCGTTCCCAGCCGTCGATCTTCTTGCTGTTGGCTTGATCAAGGTACTGCGAGCTGGAGTGAATACCGCGCGCGGTCAGGGTCAAACCGTGCATTGACGGCACATCCCACTCGGCGCCCAGATTGACGCTGTACTCGGGCGTAGCAGGCGCGCGATTACCATCCACCGCCGGGTCGTTGGTCGCGGTCAATTCGCTGTCGATGTACATCAATCCGCCGAGCAGACGCACACCCTCCCAGGGCTCGCCGAAGGTACTCAACTCAATCCCGCGATTTTCACGTTTGCCGTTAGGCCCGAATACCCGGGTGACGGCGTCAGTCTCGTAAGCCGGCTGGCGGATACGGAAGGCACTCACGGTTAAGCCAAAATCACCCCGGTCGTACTTGGCACCCAGTTCCACCTGGCGGCTGACAAACGGCGGGAAGATTTGATCCTCGTTGATCGAGGTAGAGGGAGCGATCTTGCCCTGGCTCAAGCCTTCCATGTAGTTGGCGTAGATCGACACTTCCGGCGCAAACCGATACACCACACCTACCGAAGGCGATACCTTTTCCTCGTCGTAAGCGGTGGCACCTTTGATGTCGTTGGTCCAGTCATCTACCTTCACCCGCTGCCAGCGCGCGCCCAGGGTCACCAGCAGACGGTCATCCATGAAGCCCAGGGTGTCGGCCAGCGCCACACCGCTGAATCGGTTCTCGGTGTAGACCTCGTTATCGATACGGGTGGGGACCCCTGGCACAGGCGTAGGGACCGGGTCGTACAGATTGCTGGGGGCGGTGGCGTAGCGTGCGCCGCCGTTAGTGAAATCCATGTAGAAATAGCTGGCAGCCAGATTCACCTCATGGCTGACGGGTCCGGTCTGCAACCAGCTGCGTAAACCAGCGGTGGCGGTGCGGACACTTTCATCACGGGTGAAGTCGCGGGGCTGAACGTTGAAATCACCCGCCTCGTTGATGATCGACACATTGTGACGCAGGAAGTCGTGATTGCTCTCACGCACGCCAGCCGCGCCATAGAACAGCAGATCATCACTGATATCGTACTCGCCACTGAGCGCGGCAAAGGTATCTTCGGTGCGCGCCTTGCTCCAGGCCTGGGCGTAGTTATCATTGACCCGGTCAACGTCCGGGATCGGCGCCGCCGCACCGATAAGAACCCGCTCCTGCGGCGCGTCTGTATCGCGCTCGGTATGACCGATATCGGCGCCCAGGCGCAGACGTTCACCACGGTAATCGAGGCCCAGCACCGCCATTTCGCGGTCGACGTGCTGATGGTCCCACTCGGTGTCACCAGACTGGCGCACACCGTTGAAGCGCACACCAAAGCGGTTGTCCTCGCCAAAACGCCGTCCGATGTCCAGCGCCCCGCCGACCTGGCTGTCGGAAGCGTAGCTGCCGGTAAACTCGGTGAGCGGTGTATCCGCCGCCCGCTTGGACACCACGTTGATGCCACCCCCGACTGCGCCACGAGGCGAGATGCCGTTGATCAACTGACTGGGGCCCTTGATGATATCGACCCGGTCTGCCATCTCCATGTCGATCGAATAGGTCGGCAGAATGCCGTACAGGCCATTAAACGCGACATCGGTGTTGAACAGACTGAAGCCACGAATAGTGAACTGCTCGAAGCGCCCGCCTGCCGGATTGGTGGAGCGCACCGAAGGATCGTTGGCAACCAGATCCAGCAGCGTGCGGGCATTCTGGTTCTGGGCGGTTTCACTGGTATAGGTCGTGGCGCTGAATGGGGTTTCCATGAAATCCCGTGAGCCGAGCATGCCCTGGGAAGTCTGCATGGTGACCTGCCCACCCGCGTAGCGCTCACCGCCGGCCAACTGCGGGCTGACACCCACCACCGTGATGGGAGCGATCTCCTGAGCCTCGCCCTGGGCGGGGGCAGGTATCAGCGTATAACCACCAGCACCGACCGGCTGGATCTGCAGCCCACTGCCCTGCAACAGGCGGGCAAAGCCCTCCTCTACGCTGTAGCTGCCGGACAGGCCGTCACTGCGGTGCCCCTGCATCAGCGCCGGATCAACCGATAGGCTCACACCTGCCTGACCGGCAAAGCGCGTCAGGGCTGCGCCCAGATCGCCCGCGGGCACCGCGTAACTGCGTCGTTCCAGCTGCTGCGCGTAGCTGGTAGAGATGGCCAACGGGCTGACACTCAAGCCCATCACCAGGCCCAGATGCAACAATGAACGCAGGCGCAGCGATGCGCGCTCAGTCGATACTGCAGACATAAACCAGATCCTCGTTTTTTGCTTTCTCACCGCTACTGACTGACGAGCGCAAAAAAAGGGACAGGGTTCAGGCATTTTTTTTCCTGGGCTCAAGCGATACCCAGTAGCGCGTGCGCGTCTGCACGTTCAGAGGCAGACTGGCAGCCAGCAATGCCAGCACCTGGTCGGTGTCATCCACACGGAAACTGCCGGTGACGCGCAGGCGCTCCAGCGCCGGATCCCAGCGCAATACGCCGGGTCGATAGCGACGCAACTCGCGCAGAAAATCGCCCAACGGCTGGTTGTCGGCCAGCAGCACACCGTTCCGCCAATCAGGCAGCGTAGGGTCATAGCTCGCCCAATCGGACAAGCCGGTGGCGGTCACCGACACCTGCTGGCCACCGTCCAGTAACTCGCTCGCACCGCCCCCGGCTGCCAGTTGCACCCGTCCGCGGGCCACCGCAACACGGCAATGATCATCGTAGCGTCGCACGCAAACCTCGGCCTCGCGCAGGGTCAGTACCCCCTGCGGCAAGATGACACTCAGCGGCTCGCGGGCTGCGGCATACAGCGCAACTTCACCGCGCACCAGCATCAGCCGCCGCGCAGCCAAATCCAGATTCACCGCGCTGCCGGTATTGAGCTGTAGCTCAACCCCTTGGGTCAGCGGCATACGTTGCTGCTCTCCCGTTGCGGTGTGTACATCTGCAGTCCACTCCTGCACAGGCAGCTGCCGCCCAACCAGCCAGGCCGCTGGCAGCAACGCCCCCACACCCAACACCCGCTTGACGGCCACCCGCCGCCCCAGATCCGGCCGGTCCAGCGCGGCCAGCGACAGCGCCGAAGGTAGCACGGCGAAACGCTGGCGTAGCTGCAATGCCCGCTGCCAGGCCTGCTCATGCTCGGAGCTGCGGTTGCGCCACTGCGCCAGGCGCGCACGATCCGCCTCACTGCAGTCCTCGGCATCCAGCAGCGCCAGCCAGCGCGCGGCGGCCCGGGTAATGTCCTTGCGCTCGGCCTGCGTCAGCCTGCTCATCACAGCTCCATCAGCAGGCAGTGCTCGTAAGCCTGAGCCATGTAGCGTTTGACAGTGCGCTCGGAGACCTCCAGCCGCGCAGCAATCTCGCGATACCCCACCCCCTCAAGCTGGCTCCAGAGAAAGGCCCGCCGCACACCCAGCGGCAAACCATCCAGTAACTCGTCCAGCGCCTGCAGGGTTTCCAGCAACGCCCAACGCTGTTCTGGCGATGGCGTTACCTCCTGCGGCAACTGTTGCAGGGCATCCATGTAAGCCTGTTCCAGGCTGCGCCGCGCATAAAACGTATTGAGCAGGCGCTTGCCCACAGTCAGCAGATAGGCCCGCGGCTCACGAATCTCAGCCACGGTCTGCGAGCTTGTCAGTACCCGGATGAAGGTATCCTGACTCAGATCGGCTGCATCCCACGTGTTACCCAACTGGCGACGCAACCAGTTCTGCAACCAGCTATGATGATCGCGATAAAGGGTATGTAGGCTCTGCTGCTTGGCTGTCGCGGCGTCGGTCATAGGCAGTCTGGGTTGCGGGCATGAGGGCAAATGAGATTGATTGTATTTAACAAATAGCATCGACTGCAATGTGTTAGTGCATGCAACAGGCATATCTGTTGCTCAACCTGTCCGCCAGCATTGCACTGGCCGTGCGAACCCAGCACGATAGCCATACGCCTCCAAGTGCAGATACGCCATGACCACGACGCCTGCCACACGCCAACCCTGCCCTCCGGGCACCTGCGATTGCGACCGTGACACCCTTGCCGGCCAGGCGAATGCAGACCCGCGCATCCTGCGGCTGACCCTGCATGAGGAAAAGCGCCTGCTGGCCCGGCTGGAAGCCATTACCACGCTGGAAGAACTCGAACACCTGCAACTACGCATGTACCAGCAATTGGGCATTCGTCTGGTCATCACCCCCGGCTTTGGCGAAGTGCGCAGCGTGCACGGCATCAACATCCAGTTGCTGCCCCAGCCTGGGCTTTGCCGCAAGACACGCAAGTCCGTCCCTGCCGCCATCCGCCGCGGCCTGAAAACGCACCCGGAGATTACCTTCGCGCTGCTGAACAACCAGGACTTGCTACGCGACGCCTGAGCTGTGAGCAGCGTCGACTGACGCTTAAATAGCGCCTACCCGGCACTCAGATACACCCGGCGAGCCGGAAGGAAGCGCTGAATACGCGACTGTTGCCATGAAATCGCTATCTGGGTCTACGCTTTAACTTAGTGTTTTCGGAACGCAAGACTCAAGGAACCACCACGGTGCTAGGTGTTCAGCACCATGGCAAGAACACGAGGCGCAAAGCAATGCTCCGCAATATTCCGCTCCGGACGAAACTTCTACTCATACTGGTATTACCTGTGTTGGGCTTTCTGGCCTTTTCCAGCATCTACGCTTCAGACAAGTACCAAACGCTGCGTGAGATGAGTCTAGCCACCAAGGCCAGCGCTGAGGCACTGGAAATCAGTCAGGTGATCACCACCCTGCAACGCGAGCGCGGCGCGAGCGGCGTGTTCATCAGTAGCCGTGGCGCCGCCATGCGCGATGAGCTTGGCGCGTTTCGCGACGACAGCGATGAAGCCATTCGCCAGATGCGCTCGCGGGTTAATCAGCAAACACCACTCATGACTGAAACATTACGCGCGCTTGAGACGCTGCCCGGTCTGCGCGACCAAGTTAACGCCTTGAGCCTTAATGGCCGTGAATCAGGGGCTCGCTATACGGCGACAATCAACCTCCTGATCGACTACACACAGGCCCTAGAAGCGAACATAAACGACCCCGAACTCCTGCGCCTGCTCAGCGGGCTCAACGAATTTGTCGAAATGAAGGAACGCGCTGGCCGGGAACGTGCGCTGCTTGGCATGGCTTTCGCGCAGAACAGCTTCGATGTTGAGCTGCTGACACGCTTCAGCAAAAACCTGGGCGAGTTTGGCGTTTATCTGGATGCCTTCAAACGCCGCGCCCCGGCGGAACTGAAAACCGAACTCGAAGAGATAATGCAGCTACCTGTCTCACAGCAAGTGGCAAGCCGGCAGCGCCTTGCCGTCGAAACACCAATTGGTGAGGCCCTTGGTATGAAGCCTCAGGACTGGTTCAAACTGTCGACCGAGCGGATTGATCTGATGGGGCGGATCGAGGAGGAGCTTGGCCAGCAGGTAAATCAACTGGCAGTTCAAGACCACAAGGCCGCACTCCGAAATGTCTGGCTGGCGGTGGCAGCCCTGCTGGTGGTCATTATCGCCGTGGCGTCACTGACTTATCTGATCATTCGCAATATCAATTCAGGCGTCAGTGACCTCAATGACACCCTGATCGCACTCGCCGGGCGCGCCCTCACCGCACAATCGCGTTACCAAGGCAGCGACGAGTTTGGCAAGATCGCGGCCAACCTCAACAACGTGGTACAGCACATCAGGGACGTGATCCAGGACATAGGCAGCGCCGCGACGCAGGTAGCGACAGCGGCTGAGCAAAGCTCATCTGTCGCCATGCAAACCAGCCAGAACGTCGCCCAGCAGCGCCAGGGTACTGACCAGGTTGCCACTGCTATCAACCAGATGAGCGCGACGGTACGCGATGTCGCCTGCAGCACGACAGAAGCAGCCGAAATGTCGCGGCAGGTTAACGATACAACCGCGCAAGGCAAGGCGGAGATTGTGAACACGGTCCGGCTGGTACAGGGGCTGTCCTCGCAGGCCGCCGAGACTGCCCAGCTGATTCAGGAACTGAAGAAAGAGAGCGACGCCATTTCCTCGGTCATCGACGTGATCCGTGGCGTCGCCGAGCAGACCAATCTGCTGGCGCTCAATGCCGCTATCGAAGCGGCTCGGGCAGGTGATCAGGGACGCGGTTTCGCAGTGGTGGCCGATGAGGTACGGCAACTGGCGCAAAAAACCCAAGAGTCCACTGTCAGCATTCAGCACATGATCAGTAACCTGCAAAGCGGCTCTGATCGCGCAGCCAACTCCATGAGAGAAACCCTGAGCAAAGCCGAATCGGGTGCCAGTAACGTAGTCAAGGCTGGCGACTTGCTGGAAACCATCGCTGAAGGGATCGCCAGCATCAGCGATCGCAACATTCAGGTCGCGTCTGCCGCTGAGGAACAAAGCCTCGTATCAGAAGAGATCAACCGGAATGTCAACGACATAAACGATCTAGTGATACAGGTCAGCGCAGGTGCAGAGCAGACAGCGAGCACCAGCCGTGAGCTGGCACGGCTGGCAGCTCAGCAACAGCAGCTGGTGAGCCGCTTCAAAATCGCCTGACGGGTAATCAGCACAGGTTGCATTGGGCATGCCGTTGATATTGCCTATGCAGCCCGTGACTCTCGTGCGAGACCGCACGCCGCCCGTGGCCAGGCAGCCTCAGACGGTGCCCGGCAGGCGCAGGCACACATTATTGTGTCGGTCCCTGTCAGGGCTCCGTGTTCATGATCGAAAAAAACATCAGCGCACGGTAGCAGGCCAAGGCACTCTGCCACTATATTGAGCGGCATGATCCCAGCTCCCCTGATTCCCCACGACAAGCTATTGGATTTGCTGCTGGATGTCGTCTGCGTCGTAAACAAGGAGGGACGCTTTTTATCCGTTAGCGCAGCCAGCGAACGGGTGTTTGGCTATACGCCGGAAGAACTGATTGGCCGCACGACCTTCGAGTTGATGCACCCGGATGATCGGGAGGCCACCCGGCAGATCGTCGAACGCATAACCGCCGGCCAGCCCTCGGGCGACCACGAAAACCGCTACGTCCACAAACAGGGCCATATTGTCTACATCATGTGGTCAACCCAATGGTTCGAGGCTGAACAGGTGCGCGTTGGCGTCGCCCGTGACATCACGGCACGGAAACAGGCCGAGGCCAGACAGGCCGCAGTGTATGCGGTGTCGGCAGCAGCGCACTCGGCAGAGACGCTGCCCGCACTCTACCAGCGCATGCACTGCCTGATAGCCCAGCAGCTGCCAATCCAGGCCTTTTCGGTTGCACTCTATGATGCCGAGCATGATCAACTGAGCTTTCCATACCATGCTGGGGACGGTCTGACGGCGCCTCCGCCTGCTCCACTTGCCGGTTATCCGTCACTGGCGCGAACGATTCGCTCACACCCACAGTCCACCGCCAAGCCGGAAAAAAGCGGGCAATCGCATCAGCTTTGCGTACCGCTGCTGCACGACGGTACCCCCATCGGCGCACTCACCGTACAAAGTCGGCGGAGTAATCCAGACTTCAACGCACGAGACACCGAGTTTCTGAATTTTGTCGCCAGTCAACTGGCCACGGCCATCAACCGGCACCGCGCCCACGAAAAACTCTCCTTCCTCGCCCAGCACGACCAACTGACGCAGTTGCCCAATCGCGCGCTGTTCATGGATCGCCTGCAGGGCGCCCTGATGCGCGCACAGCGCGGTGGCGGGCAACTGGCTGTGCTGTATCTCGACCTGGACAGCTTCAAGCAGATCAATGACACCTACGGCCATGCCGTTGGCGACCACCTGCTGCAACAGGTTGCAGTCAGGTTGCGCCAGAGCGTGCGCGAGTCCGACAGCTGCGGCCGTCTGGGTGGCGATGAGTTTGCAGTCTTGCTCGACAGCATTCGGCAACGGCAGGACGCCGCCAGCGTGGCGAAAAAGATCCTCAGCAATCTAGGGTCGCCCTTCCTGATTGAAGGGCATTCCCTGACCTGCACACCCAGCGTCGGCATCGCGGTCTACCCCGAGCACGGCCAAAGCGAACGCCAGCTGATGCATCATGCCGACAACGCGATGTACGCAGCCAAGCGCAACGGCGGCGCCGGTTACGCCTTTTTCCCGAATGACCCAGCCTGACTCGCGAGGAAGCCTAGCAGTTTCTCAGCGACTACCGCAGGCTGCTCCTGCTCCACCCAGTGCCCCGCTCCGGCAACCAGATCGACGCTGCGCATGTCGGTGCACACACGGCGCTGCATCAGCTCCAGCGCGCCGGGGCTCTGATAGGTACCCCAGTCACTTGCACCGGAAATAAAACAAGATGGCACCGTAATCTGCCGCCCCGCAAACAGCAGCATCTCCGCCTGCGCGGCGGCCGAGCCCAAAGAGCGATAGCACTGCAGCCCACCCTGCAAGCCAGTGTCAGCAAAGATAGCCGCATAGACAGCCAGCTCAGCGTCGCTCAGCCAGTTGCAGGCCTCAACCTGCGCCTGCGACGGCATCTCAGCGGCAACCGTTTCGGCGATAGTCCTGCTCTGCTCCATGATGTAATAAGTCGGCATGCTAGCCAGATCTTCAGCGCTGGCAGACGCCAAAGGCGCGGGCTGATTGCCCGCCCAGTCAGCGCTCTTCATGTGAAAATAGGCGCGCAGAAAGTCGTGCAGTCCCTGCTCACACGCCAGCATGTGCGCATTGGCATCGGGCTGGCAGAAATAACGCTGGTAATGCAGCCGCGGCGGGGTGAGCGCGGCCAGATCAGCGTGTAGCTGCGCAGCCGCATACGCTCCGTTCTGCCCATCAAAGCGGTAACTGGCAGGCCCAGGATAGGGTGCACTCATCAATGCCACCGAGCGGAACACGTCCGGACGCGTCAGTGCGCAAGTGCCAGCAACCGGCGAACCTATATCGTGGCCGACCACCGCCGCAACCGCGTCATAGCCCAGCGCAAACACCAGCCCCAGCGCGTCGCGCACCAGATTGAGAAACCCGTACTGGCTGATGTCGCCGTCGTAACGCGCATCACCGCCTTCGGTCATGCCGTAGCCACGCTGATCGGGAGCCACCACGTGGTATCCGGCTCTCGCCAGCGGCAACATCACCTTACGCCAACTGAACGCCAGCTCCGGAAAGCCATGCAGCAACAACACGCATTCTCGCCCGGGCTGTTCATAGCCAGCCTCGAGGATGTGGACGTTCAAACCATTGCCGTTGTTAATCTGGCGGGAGCGAATACCTGGCGGCAACTGTGCCAGCATCGCGGCGCGGGCAGCATCGCTGACCGCGCGGGCATTGAATTCGGGCATGGCGCTTCTTCTTGTTTTAGTCGTTATGAAGGCGAGGAAAGCCTCAACCTAGCGAGCCCGCCCAGACATGGCAACCGTCAGGCAGACAGGGTGAACCAAGCGAATTTAACGACATTGGCAAAATGAATTGAGCCCAAGGCAAGTTACCAACTCACACGAGCAGCGCCGCCAAGACTGCAGCGCTGAAAATCGCCAGCATGCCCCAAGTCAGGGACGGCGTCATGCTCATGAGAAAACGCCGCGACCGCTGCAAGCCAGTGTGACGGAAGCCCCCACGAAACAACGTGTTTACCGCTATGACGAGTGGATCAACAAAGGGGGTCCGGGGATTGCTGTTACTCCAGCCTTTTTCCGGACTACCAAAAGCATAAAAAAGATAAACAAATGGCAAGAAGATGCCGATGATCAGCACCAGAACAACGTTACTGCCGGAGTCGGCTATGCGCTTGCAGTAAGCATTCACCAGAACGTACACCAGCATCAGCGTCAGCCCTGTACCCAACGCAGTAAAACGGTCTCTGGGCAAAATCCAGAAACCGGCTAATCCAATCAACCACACGATGGCGCCCGTGAGAGCCAGGCCGACAAAAAACTCGGTACGGCTCAAACGCCCGCCCGTGGCGAACATGGCCTTGAAGAACCATTTCCATCCGGTTCGGGGTGGTGTGCTGACAATACTGTTGCGAGCAGCCGCCAACAGCAAACAGAACCTCTGCATTGACTCTTCCGACACGGGCAAGGTGATGCACTGATCCTGAGTCCAGTGGAAACTGTCGTCCAATAGCACAAGCACATCTGCGGGCAGCGGTTGCTGCTGCTTATCTGAGAACAATTGAATCAGTGCAGGCAGCAGCAAGGCTCCGTGACGCAATCGAATATCCAGATTAGAGAGCTCCGGGGTACCTAAAAGCGCTTGCCAGTTACCCAGGTCGTTGCGTCTCTGGGCGTCTTGCAGCAGGTCCTGAAATGCCTCGGCCAGCATCTGCATTCGCCGAGCAAAGGCTTCGTTCTCAGCAATCGCAAGGCGCTCCTGATCGACCTTTGCCTGCTGCCGGACATCGGGCGCTGGCGGCGCGACGGGCTGTTCTGATGCGTTGTTGTCTTCGATGACGGGGGGGCGCGAGTGGACATTGATCGGGGCTGCCCTGGCCGTGAGCCCTTGCGCCGTTTCGTATGCTTCACGCAAGGCCATGAACTGTTCTGGATGCTCTTCAGGATGCACCTCTTTCAGCTGCCTCGCATAGGCACGCTTGATGGTCCGCAGATCACTGTAGGGTTCGACGCCGAGCGTCTCCCAGCAGCTCACCAGCGCCCCCTGCTGGCCCGCAGCTCTGCCAGACGCTGCTCGACCAGCCCACGCGCGTCGGCGCAACGCTGCAGATCCTGTGAGTCCATTGCGGCTTCAAAGTACTGAATCAACTCCTCCAGATAGTTACGCTCATCACCGAGCGCCTCTGCCCACATCCGCTCGGCCTCTCCCATCAAGGTAATATTGGCGCTGTCTTCCCGTGGGTGAAACTTGAGCTTCTCCATATCCTTGAGCAACTTGGCCAGGGTTTGCTCGTCAATTTCGCTGGTCGTGTTCTGGATCACCAGGCTGCTGCGCATGCCTGTGCTAACGACCCCTGCCTGCACTTCCAGCACACCGTTGATGTCGTAGGTGAAACGCACATCGACGGCCTCCTCACCCGCCCTGGCGCCGGGCACCTGGACTATCAGCTCGCCAATTTTTACGTTGTTGCGCACCATCCGCTGCTCACCTTGATACACCGACAGATTAACCACACGCTGGTTGTCGGCAACCGTGTAGAAGCGGTCCATGCGGCTAGTCGGGATCACCGTATTGCGCGGGATAATCACACTGAAGAAGCCTGAAGAGCGCTGGTCGCCCACCTCTTTAGACACCTCGATGCCCAATGAGAACGGACAGACGTCTGTCAGCACCGTATCGCGCAAACTGGCGTTACGCTCTTTAAGTGCGGCCTGCACGGCCGCCCCCATAGCGACCACCAGGTCAGGATCGATGGTTGTCGCGGGAATACGGCCGAACAGGCGGCCCACATGACTGCGTACAACAGGCATACGGGTTGCGCCGCCGACCAGAATGACCTCGTCAAAATCCTCGCGGTTCATACCGGCGTCCAGCACCGCCCGTTCTACTGGTCCGCGAATCCGATCGAGCAATACGCTGCACGCCTGCACAAAAGCCTCACGGGTGAATACCAGGCGGTGCTCCTTGCCTCCCAGGCTGACGACCAGCGGCACTTCTTGCTGATCGGCCAACGCCTTCTTGGCCTCATCACAGACACGATACAAATGCGCCCGCTCTTCCCTGCTGAGCGCCTGACGCTCATAGCCGATCTGCTCACATACGGCACCCAGCATCGCTGCGGTAAAGTCTTCACCGCCAAGAAAGCTGTCGCCGCTGGTGGCGTGCACTTCGAGCAGGTCTTCGAACTTTTCGAGAATGGAAACGTCGAGCGTACCGCCACCCAGATCGATGACAATGAAACGGCATTCTTCTTCATTCTCCTGAATGCCGTATGCCAACGCGGCGGCCGTCGGCTCGTTGATCAACCGTTCCACCTTCAGACCCGCCAGACGGGCGGCGTTCAAAGTGGCAGTGCGCTGGTGGTTATTGAAGTAGGCGGGGACGCTGATGATTGCCTCGTCTACCGACTCTCCAAGATAGACTTCGGCATCGGCCTTCAGCTGTTTGAGCACCAGCGCGGAGAGCTCCTCGGCGCTGAACTGGCGTTTGCCCAGAGTCGCCTTTTCGCTGGTCCCCATAAGGCGCTTGAATTGAGCGGCGGTCTGCTCCGGATGGGTGACCAGCCTGTCTTTGGCGGCGCGACCAACCATGACCATGCCGTTGTCATCAACGCTGACCACCGACGGAGTCAACAGCTCGCCAAGCGCATTGGGAATAATGATGCTCTTGTCGTCACGCCAGACACTAACCAAGCTGTTTGTGGTGCCCAGATCTATCCCTACAACGGCCATGCCCCAATTCCTTCTGTTGGCGTTTTTTGGGGCCAGTATATACAGAGCGCTTGCAGCAGGAACAGAGCCTGAATATGCCTTGGCCGGCATCGCCGCCCTGACAGAAAAACACACAAAAACCGCCCGAAGGCGGCCTTTGCGGTCCCACTCCGAGCTGTATCAGGCAGCAGCCAGACCCGATTCTGCCTCAGCCAGCATGGCAAACTCTTCGTCGGCCGACTTGGCAACCAGATGCTTGCGGCTGTATCCGAAGTAGTAGGCCGCACCGATCACGAACAGGCCCATGGTGAAGAAAAACGCGCGCGGGTCGAAGGCATACACGCCGGTCAGTGCAATCAGTGACAGCACCAGCGCGATACCCGATGTCACCACACCGCCCGGGGTCTTGTACGGGCGCGGCAGGTCCGGCTGTTTGATGCGCAGCAGGATGTGACTGAGCGCCATCAGTGCGTAAGACACGGTCGCACCGACAACCGCCATCGCCAGCATCAGATCACCCTCACCGCTCAGCGAGGCGATAAAGCCGAAGATACCCGGCACAATCAGCGCACGTGCTGGCACCTTGCGCTCGGTGGTCAGCGACAGCGACTTGGGCAAATAACCGGCGCGTGACAGGGCGAATACCAGACGGCTGTAGCCGTAGATGATCGAGAAGAACGAGGCGACCAGACCTGCCAGACCCAGCACGTTGACCAGTGTAGCCAGACTGGCGCTACCGGTTGCGTTCAGCGCATCCACCAGCGGTACCGCGCTTTCGCCCATGGCTTGCGCCCCGGCGGCGCCGGGCACCAGCACCACAACCATCAAGGCAGTAAACAGCAGAAAGACCATGGCACCGATGATGCCCTTGGGCACGTCCTTGCCCGGGTCCTTGGCTTCTTCAGCCGCCAGCGGCACGCCTTCGACAGCCAGGAACAGCCACATGGCAAACGGCAGCGCCGCCCACACACCGTACCAGCCCAGCGGCAGCAGCTCGCTGGCACCGTTGGCGTCGGTCATGGCGATGTCGAACAGGTTGTTGATGTCAAAGTGCATCACCAGCGCCACGCCGGTGGCAACGATGGCGAATACCGCCAGACCGCTGATCACCATCATTACCTTTAACGCTTCACCCACACCCGCCAGGTGAATGCCGACGAATACCAGATAGAAGATTGCGTAGACCCACGGACCGTTGAAGCCGAGCAGCGCTTCCACCGCCGAACCAATGAAGATAACGATGGCCGCCGGCGCCAGCGCATATTCAATCAGCACCGCCAGACCGGTTAGAAAGCCACCGGTAGGCCCCATCGCCTGCCGGGCAAAGCTGTAACCACCACCCGCAGCCGGAATGGCCGCCGACATTTCCGCCAGCGACAGCACCAGGGTCAGATACATCAACCCCATGAGCACTGCGGCAATCGCAAAGCCTGCCCAGCCCGCCTGCGCGATGCCGAAGTTCCAGCCGGCAAAATCGCCGGAAATAACATAAGAGACGCCAAGCCCGGCGAGCAGAATCCAGCCCGCAGTCCCGCGCTTGAGTTGCCGTTTGGCAAGGTACGCCTGATGGTCGTTAGACATGAGAGATCCTCAGTAGTGTTGCAGATGTGAATGACGCCTCCCCGACGTCACTCGGAAACCAGAAAATTGCGACCGCTGCCGCCGTGTTCGATAACCGCGTCTTCGGTGCGATCCTTGAGGTTGACCCCCGAGAGCTTCAACCGCTGCGCCTCACGCAACAGATACAACGCCCGTTTGGCCCCCTCGACATGCGGCAGCCCCGCCGGCCGCACGTTGGAAATACAGTTGCGTGATGCATCGGTCAGCCCCGGTTTGGGTGACCAGGTCAAGTAAAGGCCAAGACTGTCCGGCGAACTCAGACCTGGACGCTCACCAATCAGCAGCAATACCGCGCGCGCGTTCAACAACGCGCCCACGTCATCACCAACGGCCACGCGGCCCTGCTCAACGATGGTCAGCGGCGCCAGTGAGCACTCCGGCAACTCGCCGGCCAACAGCCCCATAAAACGCTGCAGAAACGGCACTGCGCTCTGCGCAATTGCGCGGGATGACAGGCCGTCCACAATCACGATGGCCAGATCGCTCGGCTTGTCGCAGCCCTGTCCGATCAGCCGCTCGCGCGACGCGTCGTCCAGTACACGCCCCAGATCCGGGCGCTGCAGATAGGTCATGCGATCAGTCGCCTGACTGTGCAGGCGCATCGGCTCACCCAGCGCAGCCAACTGCGGGTCAGCGGCCAGCTCACTGCAAAGGGCGTCGACATCCAGCGGCAGATGAACCGCATCACGGGCCTGCGCGTGGGACAGCTGAAACGCCAGCAGCTCGCTGGTCGGTAGACTGATCCCTGCGCGCCCTAAGCCAATACGCGCATCGGTAAATTCGCGCAGCCGACGCCAGGGGTTCTCGACCACCGCACCCGGCTGGTTGCGGGTTTTGTCATTTGACGAACTCATGCTCTGCCTCCCGGCAACGCCTTGAGTGAGCGGGCAAAGGGTTCGGGCAGTGCGTCGTGCAGAATGTGGCGGTCGGCATCGCGCATGATCTGCATGCGAGTCAGCCACTGTTCGAACTCCGGCGACGACTTCAGCCCCAGCGCACGGCGCGCATACAGCGCGTCATGAAATGAAGTCGTCTGGTAATTGAGCATGATGTCGTCCGAGCCGGGGATGCCCATCACGAAGGAGCAGCCTGCCACGCCCAGCAGGGTCAGCAGGTTGTCCATGTCGTTCTGATCGGCTTCGGCGTGGTTGGTATAGCAGACGTCGCAACCCATCGGCACGCCGAGCAGCTTGGCGCAGAAGTGGTCTTCCAGCCCTGCGCGGATGATTTCCTTGCCGTCGAAGAGGTACTCTGGGCCAATAAAGCCGACTACGGTATTGACCAGCAGCGGCTGGAACTTTCGCGCCACGGCATAAGCGCGGGCCTCGCAAGTCTGCTGATCCAGTCCATGATGGGCATTCGCCGACAGCGCGCTGCCCTGCCCTGTCTCGAAATACATCACGTTGTTGCCAACGGTACCGCGTTGCAAACTCAAGGCCGCCTGCTGCGCCTCGGCTAGAGTTGCCAGGTTGAAACCAAAGCTGCTGTTGGTCGCCTCGGTTCCGCCAATCGACTGGAACACCAGATCAACCGGCGCCCCGGCCTCGATGCACTCGATGGTATTGGTCACGTGGGTCAGCACGCAGGATTGGGTCGGGATCTCGTATTTTTCGATCACCTCGCCCATCAGCTTCATCAATTTGATCGCCTGCGCCACGTTATCGGTCGCAGGGTTGATACCAATCACCGCATCGCCGTTACCGTAGAGCAGCCCATCGAGGATGCTGGCGGCGATGCCATTCACATCATCAGTCGGGTGATTCGGCTGCAAACGGGTCGACAATCTGCCCGGCAAACCGATGGTGTTGCGGAACGCAGTGGTCACATGGCACTTCTTGGCGACCAGAATCAGATCCTGATTACGCATGATCTTGCTCACCGCCGCGGCCATCTCCGGCGTCACACCCGCACGAATCGATTGCAGCACCTCCGGGGTCGCGTGGTCGCTCAGCAGCCAGTTGCGAAAGTCCCCGACGGTCAGGTGCGATATGGGCGCAAACGCCGCCGGGTCGTGCTCGTCGATGATCAAACGGGTGATCTCGTCCGCTTCATAGGGCACCAGCGCTTCGTTCAGAAAGGTCTTCAGTGGTACCTCGGCCAGCGCCATCTGCGCGACTGCGCGCTCCTCGGCAGACAGCGCAATAACCCCGGCCAGTCGATCACCGGAGCGTTGTGGTGTCGCCTTGGCCATCAGCTCGGCCAGATCGCGGAAGCCGAAGGTTCGGCTGCCCAGCGTATAGCGGTAAGAATGCGTCATCGTGTTACCTCAGGCATGCAAATTGCTGCGAATGTCGCGCAAGTCACGCGAAGCAGCGGAAGATGCCTGAAATACAAGCCATACCCGTTCCAGCGGACTATCAAGATTTGGCAAAAGTGAATAAGGCAGCCGATTTACGCCCTTCGTGCCATATTCCGCCCGCAAATCCTGCGCTAGGATGCCGCCAACTGAACACGCGAGCGCTCGCCAATGCAGCCCATAACGGAGCACAACGCACCAGCAAGGAGCACACGTGAGGCACAGGACGCCGACGAACACGCCCACAACCTGACCAACTGGCAGCAGGAATACGACCAGTTGGGCGGCGGATGCTTCTATGGGCGAATAGATGAAGTCGCTCTGGACGGCTGCCAGTTATTCAAAGAACACACCAACCGCTCCCTGCGCCAACAGTGCAACGTCTGGAAAGACGCGCTGTGGCTCGGCATACCCGCGCGCGCAGCGGACTGCCGCATCAACGGCCTGGAGGTCGGCAGCGATCAACTGATGTGCCGCCCCGGTAGCCGCGACTTCGAGTTAATGACGCCAGATGCCTTCGACATCTACGGCATCGTCATCAAGGAAGAGATGTTACTGCGCGCCGCCGAACGTGAAGAACGCACGCTGGACCTGCAATCACTCGAACACAGCCCGCGCCTGACCGTACCGCAGGAGCAGCTCGACCAAGTCCGCGGCCTGCTGGAGCAGGTGCTCTACCGCGGCGCCCTCGGGCTCGACAGCGAACACCAGCAACAACTCGCCAGCCAGGCCCTGCTGGAACTGGTCGCCAATGCCGCCCAACCGTCAGCAGCGCCCAGCTACGCGCATCGGCGCAAGGTAGTCGAACAGGTCAAAACCTATCTGGCCGATCACCCGGACGCACCGCTCAGCATCCCCGAACTCTGCGAGCGCGTACACGTCAGCCGTCGCACCCTGCAATACAGCTTCGAAAGCATCCTCGGCATCAGCCCGCTACAGTTCCTGCGCAGCGCCCGCCTCAACCGCGTCCGCCGCGCCCTCAGCGACCCGCAACAAACCAGCCCCATCGCCGTCATCGCGGCAGACAGCGGCTTCTGGCACCCGGGGCAGTTTGCGCGAGATTACAAAGCGTTGTTTGGTGAGAATCCGTCGGAGACGGTGAAGCGGAGCAAATGAGACAAAGCCGAACTCATCACCCTAATGGGTATCCATCACAACAACTTTTCACTTAGCTCTTTGACGCAGTACTCCGCCGCAATTTGCAGCTCACGCTTCAACCCCGCTGCATGGTCCCCCACCAACTGTTGATAAGACGGCGACGTCGATGACTGTTCAGGAACACGAGCACAAAAGGCCTCCGCAATGACCTCTTCCTTATGTAAATCAATCAGCCGAGCCTTGGCACTGTAAATAACGCGGTAGTTGTCCCAATCGGAGGGGAAGTATCCAAAGCTCCAGTTGATAGTCCTGACATCAAGGGCGAAATCCTGATTGGCATGCGTCGCTGACAGGTATTCGATGTCACCGTCACTGCTCGGAACCGACGACGGCATAAGATTCATACTTCGAAGCGTCGCTAATTGTGCGGCGATTTCTTCACCGATAAAAGCTGCGGGGTCTTCTACGTTGTGCTGTCGAATGATCTTGTTTCCTTCGCTAATCATTGTGACTGCACCGACTAGGGGAACGATCACTTTTCCTGCCGTCATGGCGGCGAAGTCTGGCTTGTCGCTCGTAGTAACAACCAAGGATTTTTCATGCAATGAGCTGGAATGTTCATCATCCAGTTTTAGCGTTGCTGTGCTCACACAACCAGCGAGCAGAGTCACGAAGACAACCAAGGAAATACGTCCAAACATCGATACTGCTCCCTGTAATGCGCTAAGGCGTGTAGGACAGCGTACAACGAAGCTCTCTAAAACAAGCGCACGTATACAAGCCATCCATGGACTTATAAAACTGGCTTAACGCCAGGTGACGACGTTAATCACATATCTGCGTCAGGTAAAGCGGCTTATCCACCGCGTGCCGCAGATTGGAAAGCCGTTGGATATGGTGAAGTGGTCGCTTAACTCCACCAAGTAGCCCATGCCCATGTACATTTTCATCGTCTGAGTTCCAACCTGTAGAACGTGAAAGCCACAATGCCGAGCAAGGGCAACCCTGAATCGCACCGAGTTATGAAACGGGTACCCCTGCCTGTCCGTAACCTGGAGAAGCACGCATGACCGCCGAGGAGAAAATAGCACGACGCAAGCTCAGACTGCTGGACTTTGCGCAAGAGCTACGCAACGTCAGCAAGGCCTGCAAGGCGATGGGATACAGCCGGCAGCAGCCCCAGTAGCAAAGCCCTTGGCAACTGCACCACTGACGTAATCTAACAGCTGCTCTGTCTGTTTCTTTAGCCCGCCTTCCCTTCACGCGTGCAAGTGAATCGGCATGAGGACCACACCCATTCGAGTGGCCGCTCCTGGCGCACACGACCGACGACAAACGGTATTGGTGCCCGGCAAGCAAAAAGATAAAAGGGAATGACGCAGGTACCGGCGCCCAAGGCATGGCCGCCAAAACCACTGG
Source organism: Halopseudomonas oceani (assembly GCF_002903165.1). Lineage (GTDB taxonomy): Bacteria > Pseudomonadota > Gammaproteobacteria > Pseudomonadales > Pseudomonadaceae > Halopseudomonas > Halopseudomonas oceani. The sequence continues at coordinate 4,941 of NZ_PPSK01000024.1, read as the reverse complement.
GCAACAGATGCGACCGATGATAAGAAGATGATCCGACAGCAGAACTGCCTGGGAATAAAATCTACGCCATCCTTGGGCCTTTGCGAACTGGCTTATTGCCATATCCGCAAGGTAACGGCATCACCGGTACAGGTAAAGCACGACTTTCTGTTCGGTGGCTCTAGCTCCAGGGAGAGCAAACCATTACTACGAAAGATCGCAGCTCTCAAGGGCTGTGCAGCGACGGCATCCCGTTAATGGCGATATCCGCGCCAACAATGACCACCAGCGGAATCGCAGCCAGCACAACGGCGCCATCTGCCAGCACAGCCAGCGGCGTAGCGGCAGTGCGCATGGCCACCACACCCGGCGATAACGCCTCGGTGACAGTAATCGAATAGGAGCCATTCAGCGCCTGGGTGTGTATCGCCTCCGGCGCATCAAAGCCCTCAGCTGAATACCGCTTGCCGCTTACCTCACCTTCATACAAGACCGTTCTACCTTCAAGCTGATATCCGGCCTCCAGCGCGGCAGCGCGCTGCGCTTCATTGGCCTCCGGTTTCAACCACAGACGATAGCGCCCGGAAATGCGATTGAAATTATTCACCTTGAAGCCGCCAAACGTGGCGCGCACCTGAGGATAAAACCCGGACTCAAAGGTGTGCTGCAGCTCCTCCGGCATGGGAAACACGTAGTGATGTCGAATACCCAGCACAACAAACCATTCGCCATCGGTCGAGACCATGACCTGGTTGATCGGCTCCACATAGCGTTTGCCATCGCTCTCGTACAACGCACTGGTCACACAGCCGCTCAGCATCAACATACAACCGAGCATCAGCATTCTGCCCACCATCAAACGGCCTCCTTGCCTGCCCCACCTGCGCAGCAACAGCGCCACGCCAGGGCTGAGGTATACCTCGTCAGGGGGCGATACAGGCAGGATTGAACGGCAGGTTGCGCGCGGGTTCACACCAGCAGGCTCACATGCGGGCCAGAGGTAAACGGGGAAAGTCGACAAGCAGGCGCAAACAAGCCGAAGCGGAGCTTAAAGGAGGAGACTCCTAGCCACAATAAAGACTTCATCGGCCGAATACAGATCGCTGATCGTCGCCACCACCTCAGCGCCAAGGGCGTCCCGATAAAGCTGCTGTGCATGGTTGTCGGCACGGGTGTTGACGATGATGTGCTTCAAGGTCGAACCCTGCTGCGCCAACTCGGACTTGACCTGCGGCAATGACTGGTCAATCAGCGCACGCCCAATCCCCTGCCCGTGCAGCGCAGGCAGCACCGTAATCTGATCCAGCTCCAGCACCGCCTGATCGCGAAAGCCACTCTTCTGGGCCCAGAGAATGTAGCCCACCACGGTGCCCTGATCTTCGGCCAGATAACAGAGAAAACGCGGATAGGCGTTAAGCGTTGCGCCGAACCATTCGAGTCAACCTTTTTGACGAACAAACGCCAGCCGACGGACTGCCGCAGCGGCGGGCAAATCGGCCAACTGCATTGGGCGAATACAGTGTTTGGTGTGCATATAGAGTCACGTCCTGTGTGGTATCCATCGCCTTGATGATGCGCTGCCAGTTGCTTAGTTGGCAGTCCGGATCAGCTCGGCAACCGCCCTGTCTGCGTGAATCCGGGTAGTGTCATAAAGCGGCACCGCGGTATCAGCCTGCGTGACCAGCATGCTGATTTCGGTGCAGCCAAGAATCACTCCCTCTGCCCCGCTCGCAAGCAACCCATCGATAATGCGCAGAAACTCGGCCTTTGACTCCGGAGTGATTGTGCCCAGGCACAGCTCCTCGTATATAACCGAATGCACGATTCGGCGGTCGTCCGCTGCGGGCACCATTACCTCGATGCCGAACTGCTCCTGCAGCCTGCCCTTGTAAAAGTCCTGCTCCATGGTGAACGCCGTGCCGAGCAGGCCGACCTTTTTCACCTGGTTGCTGACCAGCACGTCTGCGGTCGCATCGGCGATATGCAGCAACGGGATGCCGATAGCACTCTGAATCTGCGGCGCTACCTTGTGCATGGTGTTGGTACAGATCAACAGAAAATCCGCTCCGGCCCCTTCAATCTTCCGGGCTGCTTCAGCCAGCACCCGCGCCGCACCCTCCCAGTCGCCCTCACGCTGCAACCGCTCGATTGGCTCGAAATCGACACTGAACAACACGATCCTGGCGGAATGCAGACCACCCAGCTGCTGTTTGACACCTTCGTTGATCGCCTTGTAATAGCCGGCCGTGCTTTCCCAGCTCATGCCACCCAGCAACCCGACAGTTTTCATATCACTCTCCACTTTGCTGCCCGACAATCCGTCGATGATGACGCTGCGCCAGAACAACCAGTCGCAGCGGCTCCCCAACCACAACGCACCCCAGATACAGGATCACACCCCACGCACCCACTGCAGCCAGCAGCGAGAAATCCCATAACGCCGCCGGCAGGCCAGCAGCAAATTGCAGCGACCCGTTTATACCCGTCACCACCAACACACCCACCAGCAACTGAAAGCCAGCGTAGATAAACGTACCGTAGCGGAGCCAACCGAGCCGCTCAGGCCAAAGACCACCCTGCACCAGTACGCAAACACGACAAGCGATGCCAGTAGCTTGATCAGCAGAAAGGCAAAGTCATATTGGTGCAGCACAACATCATGGACGGCAGAGACATGAGCCAGCAACGCAAAGGCAGCGGGCGCACGGTAAAAATCAATCAGCTTGAATAACTCTGACAGCAGCGTAACAAGGAGAATCGCCAGAATGACTGACGGGATAACTCGTTTCAATTTGGTTGGTCCTAGTAGTAGCGGACTAACGCAAAGCTAAACGGAGCCCTGAAAAGGGCCTCCGGCGGAGGCCGCAGACAAGAACGCACTTGAGCCCCGGGTTATAACCAACACCGTTAGAATCGAGAGTCGTTTTCACACGGGATTCCATCACGGTCGCCATCCATTTTGGTATTTGGGCAGTTCCTTGTGAAAAATTCGGCTTCTGCTCTAGAAGTCATTTGACTGCAATGCTGCCGCCCGTCACATCTGAAGCTTTGGTGAGTGCTGTGAATAGGTGCTTCGCTACGAAGATCTCCTGAGCCCGAGCTGGTGTGGATAGCGCTTGGCGCAGTATCGATACTTTGTTTGTAAAGGCTCCACGCACCGAAGCCCAAAAGACCTACAAGAATAATTTTTTTCAAACCCAGATTCCAAAGTTGATAGCGCGATAGCGTTGAAGCCATGCGGCGCAAACGAAGCGCAGCGTAGTTTGCGTCCGAACGAGCGACTTGTTACAAGCCATTTCTACTTCCTTCATGGATAAGTAAGCCGATACCACTGTTTGGCTTTACCTCTATGTCTGGTAGAACATCGTCACTTGTGTATGGCTTTTCATCTGGGCCGACCCCCAACAGGTAATAGTGAGATGGATCTTTTAATTCATAGTGGTAATAGCGCGACTCGCCACCCATTTTGATATTCGTGGGATCGAACACGAACACTATAGAGTTTTCTGGTAGTGATTCACGCAATGTTTCTAGCGAATCAGGGTAATGGCCATTTTGTGTTTTATAGAACTCTATGGCTTGGACAAGTGAAGTAATCATACTTTTGCTTAATTTGGCTCTAAGATCGTCATAGACGCCACCACGTTGGACGAAGCTAAAGTAGAACAATGAAGAATAGAGAACGACGGTGAAAGCTATGCCGCCTCCTCCAATTAGGGCAAGCATTTTGCCTCCGGTTTTCTTTGTAGCCAGGCCCCAAACTATTGCCACCAGACCAAATAGGACACCGATCAACGGTATGAACGACATAACACCAACAACATATGTGAACGTACCGAGCTTTTCTTGTTGTTCAGTCACTACGAAACAACTCCTTATGGCTTATAACGCCCCACTCACCGGAATTTTGGGAGCGCAGCGAGTAAAATTTCCGTGTGGAGTGGCTTGTTATCCATAGATCACACTTCCATCGATAAGTCTCTAAGCGATTCCTTATCAAGATCATTTTTTAGCACTGTAATTATTGATTCATAGATATCTACAAGACTTGCACACAAATCAATCAAATCATTATAATCATTATAATCATTATAATCATTATAATCATTATAATCATTATGAAACATAGGTTTATTTTTGATTAATTTATGAATTACTTCTTTATGGATCAACTCTATGTCATTGCCTTTGTGCACCCCACCATTATGCACTGTGTTTCTAGCCGCCCTGATGAAATCAACTATATTTTTATCGATTTTTAAGTCACGAGGATAATTTTTTTCGCTTGCTTTATTTATTACAAAATCAAATTTATCAGGAAAAGATATAAAATTTCCAGGAACCGATCTCAGCCTTGAAAGGTGTTTATTTTTTTCTTCTTCGCTTGAAGATTTTTCATAGTCATCAAGATGCTTTCTACATTTCCTTAACCTACTCAATGTATATCTTTCAGTCATTTCATCCCCATAGTTTTCAGATATTTTCGTAATCCAATATTCAAACGCAGAGAATATGCTGACTAGAAAATCTAGAATATGTGATCCGACCGTCTGATCATATCTATTGACAAATAAATCATTCAAACAATCGAGAGAATCTGAAAGTGAATCTCTCGATAACACATATGATTCTCCTTGAATAAGAATTTCTTTACCGTAATGCCCTTCGTTGAGTATCTGAGTTAGCAATGCTGCTAGAGGTCGAGCCTGTACAGAATTTGATATTTCAGAACAAATAAAAAACATCAATAACTGCTCACACACAGTCTTAACATGCCCAAAAAAGCTACTTATTGTTACAGGGGTTTTAGGATAGCCAGACTCTTCAAGATCGCTTAAAAAATGTTTGCTTTCGTAATAACTACACACATCTTTTAAGGATAGAAATGCTCCTATTCTATGCTTATTCCCCACCTGATACTCTAAATCGTCGCAATATTTACCTATTGCATCTAATAAAGAT
>NZ_PPSK01000023.1 GCF_002903165.1 Halopseudomonas oceani | reverse complement strand
CCGATCCACGTTATTTGCGCCTGATAGATCTTGTTGAACGCAGCTAGATTTCGGCTTTATGGCCGGTATCACCTAAGACAATCTGGATGCGTAACGGCCGCTCCTGGCCGAAACCGGACGTTTTTCATCAAACAGTATCTCTGGAGTCTTGGGCAGCCATTAATTGAGTGGCGAAATTCATTCTTAATGGTGCGAGATGATGGCCAAGCACTATTCTGATGAGATTGGTTAGGAAGGACTATCTGGTTCGAGCTTTGGACAGGGTAGGCGGCCGCGATAAGGCGGTCTGCCAGCGTCTCTAGTTCTTGCTGGCTAGTTAGGCGTACGTAGAGTAGCTAGCGGCCATGGCTGGTAAAAATTTTTACCAAAGTTTGGCCAAAGCGGACAGACTATGGTCCGAAGAACAGCCGCACAGCGACGGCAGGAGAAATTGGTGGGCCCACCAGGACTTGAACCTGGGACCAAGCGATTATGAGTCGCCTGCTCTGACCAACTGAGCTATAGGCCCGCGCTGTTATAGCGTCGAGGATTATACGGACTGAGATGGCTGGTGACTAGGCGCTCGACTAAGGAAGGTTGTGGCGAACGCACTGGCGGACAGCGGCGGGCTGATCAGGTAGCCCTGAATACTGTCGCAGCCTTGCGCTTGCAAGATGTCACGCTGGGCTGTGGTTTCCACACCTTCGGCAATGACATTCATGCCCAGGTTGTGGGCCAGCACGATGATGGTCTGGCTGATGGCAGCATCGTGATGGTTTCCCGGCAGTCCGGCAACGAAGCTGCGGTCGATCTTCAGCGTATCCAGTGGCAACTCCTTCAGATAGGCGAGCGAAGAGTAGCCGGTGCCAAAATCATCAATCGACAGGTGTATGCCCATGCTCTTGAAGAGGTCGAGCAGGGTGATGGCTTCGCGGTTCTGATTCATGACGAAGTCTTCGGTAATTTCCAGCTCCAACTGGCTGGCGGTCAGGCCGTGTTCGGTCAGGGCCAGGCGAATGTCGCTGACCAGCTGATTGCCGATCAGCTGGGTGCCGGAGACGTTTATCGCAACTCTGGGCAGCAGGAATCCCTGATCCCGCCATTCGGCAAGCTGCGCGCAGGCGCTGTGCAGGATGCTGCGACCGAGATCGACGATCAGCCCGGTATCTTCGGCCAGCGGGATGAATCGGTCTGGCTCAATCAGCCCTTGCTGTGGGTGGTTCCAGCGCACCAGTGCTTCTGCACCGTTCAGCTTGCCGCCGTCGCACATTACTTTGGGCTGGTAGTAGAGGATAAATTCGCCGCGCTCCAGGCCTCGACGCATGTCATTCTCCATTTCCAACCGCTGGTGGGCGTTGACGGTCAGGTCGCTGGTGTAGAACGCGTAGCGATTGCGGCCCTGGTTCTTGGCCTGGTACATGGCCGCGTCAGCATGCTTGATCAGGCTGTTGACGTCATCTGCATCGGTTGGAAACAGGCTGATGCCGATGCTGGCGCTGACAAAAAACTCGTGGCCCGCACACAGGAAAGGGGTGCGAAACACGCCAAGCAGCTTGTCGGCGATGGCGGCGGCGTCCACGTCGGTATGCAGGTTGGGCAGGAGGACGATGAACTCGTCACCGCCGTGGCGCGCGACGGTGTCTATTTCGCGCAGAACTGAGCACAGGCGCTGGCTGACCAGTTGCAGGAGGCTGTCGCCAACCGGGTGGCCCAGACTGTCGTTAATCTGTTTGAAGCGGTCCAGGTCGATGAACAGCAGGGCGCCGAGTTGATCTGTCTTGTTCATCGCCAGGCTGTTCAGCGCCTCGCGCAGGCGGGCTTCGAACAGGATGCGGTTCGGCAGGCCGGTGAGCGGGTCATGGTGAGCCTGGTGGTCCAGTCTTGCCTGGGTGTGCTTGAGCGGTGTGATGTCACTGAAAACCGCAACCAGATGGCTGAGACTGCCGTCTACGTTCAATACCTGGCTGACATTGCTCCAGGCTGCGTAGAGTTCTCCATTGGCGCGCCTGCTCCAGGATTCCCCCTGCCACTGACCATGTGTCTTGATGGCTTCCCAGGCTTGGGCGACGATATTCTGATCTTCCGCATACGTGGCCAGTCTCTCGATCGGCTGGCCGACAGCCTCGTGGGCGGGGATCCCGGTGATGCGGCTGAAGGCCCGGTTGACGGCGGCAATCCGGCTTTCCGAGTCGGTGATGATGACCCCTTCATTGGTGTTTTCGAAGACTGTGGCTGCCTGACGCAGCGAGTTTTCCATTTCCAGGCGTTCGGTTACGTCACGCGCGATGCTGAGCATGCACTCCTGATTGTTGATGGTGATCGCCTCGGTACAGATCTCGACTTGCCGCACGCTACCGGTTGTTGTGGTTACCTGAGACAGCATGTCGCGAACCCGCCCTTCGCGCCGCAAGGTTTCCACCATGCGCTTACGGTCGTCATCGTCACGCCAGATCCGCAGCGCCAGAGTGCTTGTACCGATCGCCTGCTCTCGCGTATAGCCGGTGATGCGGGTGAAGCCCTCGTTAACATCCAGCAGCATCCCGTCGCTGGCCCGGCTGATCAGCAAGCCATCCGGTGAGGCATGAAAGGCGCGCGAGAACTTCTGTTCCGACAGGCGCAGCTGTTCCTGGGTGTGCTTGAGCGCTGAAATGTCACGGAGCACGGTAACCAGTACCGGCTGATTGTCGATACTCACCGAGCGCGCGGATAACAGGCCGGTGAAGCGGCTGCCGTCGGCGCGCCGGAACTCCAGCTCAATATTGTTTTTGGTTTTTGTCAGCAGGAGCGACAACAGCCCCGGTCCGGTTCCGGGGTTGACCCAGATGCCGAGTTCGGTGGCGGTATGACCAACAGCGTCCGCCATGGTGATGCCAAACTGTTCCTCGAACGTCCGATTGACTGATAGAAAGCGGCCTTCGTTGGCCTCTGCCAGGACTATCGTGTCGGGGCAGTTGTGAAATACGGAGGCGAACTTTTGCTCGGAGCTGCGCAGCGCCTGCTCGGCCAGTTTTTGCTCCTGAATATCGATCAGCAGCCCGTGCAGCGAGGCAGCTTCGTATTCTTCGCTGCTGACCCGGTTGATGATGGCGCGAACCCAGACGCAGTCGCCAGACTGCCGACACAGTCGGAAATCAAAGCTCTGCTGCTGCTTGGCGAGGGCATATTCGCGCAGGCTGGAGAGGACTCGTCGGTGGTCCTCCGGATGCAGGTGGTTGGCCAGGAAATCGGGCTGCAGCCAGTCGCTGGCGGGAAACCCGAGCAGGTCTTCGGCGTGGGGGGAGGCGTAGACAAAGCGCAGGGAGGGGTAGGACATTTCCCAGGTAACCACGTGCAGCTTCTCAACCAGTGTGCGGTAGCGGTGTTCCTGCTGGCCGAGCAGCTCAAGGGCTTCCTGACGCTGTGCTATGGCGCGCCGTCGCAGCTGATTGAGACCATGGGCCGCCAATAGCAGAATGCAGGATAACAGCAGTACACCGACCTGCGTAATGTGCAGTTGGGAGGAGAGGGAAAACTCGGATGCACTGCATCCTGCGCCAGCGATTGCCACGAGAGAGACAATGCATCCTTTGGCTGCGGAGTTCATTCGGCGTTCATCCTGCGCGCTTGATAGTGGTGCTTTTGTATCAGTGTAGCGCGAAGGTTATGCCGCTGTCCCTGCCGTGAAATAGCACAGGTGCCCGAGAGGGGGAGAGGCCCCGGTCGCAACAGCAACCGGGGCGTGGGTGTTACTCGCTGATGTCGATGGACGACTCCAGGTTGGCAGCAATGTCCTCATCCGTGTAGGGGAACGGCAGCCAGTTTTTGTTGGAATAGGCCTGGGTATAGTCCGCGTAATGCGGGCTGCTCGGGTCGGTAGACTGCGAGTGCGTCAGGAAGGTGTAGGCCTTGACCGGTTCGCCGTTCGGGAACTCCACAATGTGCATGTAGGAGTTGCGCAGAACGGTAAAGTAGCCCTCATTACCTTCACCGCCGAACTGCGGAATCTGTTCGCCCGGCTTGAGATACTGCTGTACCTGCTCGACGCGGGCGTTCAGGGCAATGTTGCGATTGACCAGATCGGTCACGGCCTCACTGAACGCCGCTGTAATCTGATCGCGCACCGCGCTGTCGTTGCTCAGGCCGTCGGGTGTGTTTATCGGGTCGGCCGCATCAAACGGGATTGCGTACAGGTCTAGGCTGCGAATTCGGCTCCACAGGGCGGTCCAGATATGAGCGCCTACAGCATCGAGGTTGCCGGTGTTGTCCCAGTTTGCCAGCACCTGGCAGGCCTGTTCCTCATCTGCGGAGCCGGGCGCGTCGCAGACCACGTTCAGTACCGCGGTTTTCAGTCTCTCGGCGCTGTAGACCCTGCTGTTCAAAACGATGTTTCGCAGGTTCTCGCTGGAGGCCAGGTGACCGTTGAGACCGTCTGCACCATTCAGCCGGTCGCGTACCATGGTATGGCCCATTCGGGTTCGCAGGCTTTGTTCATAATCCTCGCGACCAATGATGCCTGCGTAGCCGGCGAGAGGCTGTTCCGGGTTGCTGAGCCAGTAGCTGTCATTCATGTTGGCAACATAGTCGGTGCTGAACAGGCTCGGCAGGTTGCTGGGACCAAAAGTGCCGGACTGCACCGAGTCAGTATCGGTTTTCCAGTCACAGGCTGACCTTGTTCCGTCGAGTAGCGGCAGGCCTGGCACCGCATTCATCACCGCCGGACCCAGGGTCGGAACCAGGCAGCTGGCCAGCATGCTGTCGGGCACGTTGGGTACGACCGTGATGTCGGAGTAGAGAGCCCGCTGGTCGCCTCGCCCGATGGCGGTGGTGTTGACCCACGGAATACCCAGATACTGTTTGGTGTTGTTGTAGAACTCATCCAGGGAGTCGGCACTGCCCCAGGAGAAGAAGTTCTGGAATGCTCGGGTATTTTCCAGGTTCGCGTCACGCAGGGTGTAGGCGACTTGTGTGCCCCAACCCGGCAGACCTAGCCCGCTTAGACTGATCATCGGACCGTACTCGGAGCGGTAGAGGGTGCGGGTGACGGGGCTCAGGTTGCCATCGGTCTGTTTGACCTGAATGGTGATCTCGGTTGGCGTCATGGCAACCACTTCACTGTCTTTCACGTAGCTGGTCGGGTCGCCCTCGGCGAGCTGCAGCTGATAAAGGGTGAAGCGACGCGCGGTGGATACGGTATGCGCCCAGGCAATGTCATTGTTGAAGCCCATCAGAACCATGGGGGTGCCCATGATGGAGGCGCCAGACACATTCAGTTTGCCTGGAACGTTCATGTGCAGTTGGTAGAAGCGGTCGACGCCGAGCAGGTACCAGTGCGGGTTGGCAAACAACAGGCCGCCACCTGACTCAGTCGCATTGCCGCCGAATGCATAGGTGTTGCTGCCAATGCCGGTTTTACGGCCGAGGGCAAAACGGTCTGCAGTGAGTTCGGAGGTGTCGGTGGCGGGGCTCATCAGGCGTACCCTGGCCGGGTTGGCCGCAGGTGGTTGCGCGGCAACGATTTCTTCTACCCAGTTGGCACTGCTGGCCGCGAGGTTGAGCGCTACCAGTCGGCGCAGCACGTCGTCCGTCGTGATGGTACGCAGCCACTCGGCATTGCGGCAGTCGGTATGCCGGCCGGCATGCTCACCGTCCTTCACTTCGCTGACGTAACGGCTGTAGCCTGCGGCGAATCCGGCGGTCAGCTCAAGCATGTCGTCGGCCTGTGCTGCCTGAAAGGTAGTCAGCTCCTGCTCGTTTAGCAGGAATCGGAAGAAGAAGTCGGCTTCCAGGTTGGTGGGTGTGCCAAAGGTACCCATCGTTGCTGCCGCCTCATCCGGGCCGAAGTACTCGGAACGCTGGCCGCTGTAGGTTACGAAGGCATCGGCGAGCACGCAGAGATTGTCTTCGGCAATGGCGTAGCCGTGGCCGTAACCTGCTCCTCCCAGATCTTTGGCGGTGATGTGGGGAATGCCGAATGTCGTCCGTTCGATGGTCGCACTATAGTGGCGTTGCTCACTGGGCTGATCATCTCCGCCGCCGCTGCCACCGATCTTACAGCCGCTGAGCAATATCGCGCCGGTCAGGATGCTTGCCTTGGCAAGGAATCCAGGGTGCTGGATGTAAAGCATGGTGTGGTCCTCTTCTTTTTATAACGGCAACGGCCTCTGTTGCCTGAAGAGGAGGGTAAGCTGGTGGCCTAAGTGGTTATTGAATGCAGATGCTATTTGTTCGCTTTCTGGCTACAGCATGTGCACCTTGATCGCTTTGACGATATACGACGGCGTCAGGCCGAAAAACTGCTTGATGGTGCGTGTCAAATGGGCGGAGTCGGAGAAGCCAACGTCATAGGCGACGGCAGCCAGTGACTCGCCACGTGCGATGAGACCAACGGCCCGGCGCATTCTGGCCCACAGGATGTAGCTCTTAATGGATAGCCCGAGCTGCTCGGAGAACAGGTGAGACAGGCGGTCGCCGGAGAGCCCGACGCCGGCGGCCAGTTCGGCTACGGAACTGCTCAGTGGCAGTTCCTTTTTGACTTTCTGGGCGATGTGCACCGCTCGGATGTCAATGTTCACACCAACCGGTTTGTAGCCGCTGATGCCAAGGGGCAGGGTGGTGGTAAGTCGAAACAAGCGATCAACGGCCAGCGTGCCCTAGCCGATCTGGTGAAGCTCACCGGGGTTGATGGTGTTTGGTTGCAGAATAACCGGGCGGACGGACTGATTGCCAAGAAAGCGGCTGAGGGTGTGATATTCGTAGCTTTGCGGGTCAAAGTTCATCGACAGCAGGCTGGTTTGGCTGGAGTCGAGCGAACGATGTGCCTGACGAGCAATCAGTGCTGCCTGATAGCGCTGCTGTTTGCCTGAAGGTTCTCCGAGGGTGAAGCCGGTTGGGTCAAGTGCGACAAGCAGCGTCACGGTATGGCGCTGTGTCAGCTCGGAGGCAACACCAGCAGTGATGTACAGGAAGCGATCCTCCCATACGTACAAATGATTCTGGTACGACATGTTTGCTGCCTCACACGTCCTTGCTTTTTGTTATTTCATTCTTTGAACCGCGTACAGACTGTACCAGAAACACAAACAATAACGCCCGGCAGAGCCGGGCGTTATTTGTTGCAGTGAGTAAGTTACTAACTCAGTCGTCGAGGAAGCTGCGCAGGTGATCACTGCGTGTCGGATGACGCAGCTTGCGTAGTGCCTTGGCTTCGATCTGACGAATCCGCTCACGGGTAACATCGAACTGCTTGCCGACTTCCTCAAGGGTATGGTCGGTATTCATATCGATGCCGAAGCGCATGCGCAGCACTTTGGCTTCACGTGCGGTGAGGCCGGAAAGTACATCGCGAGTCGCTTCCTTGAGGTTTTCCACGGTGGCCGAATCAATCGGTGATTCCATGGTGCCGTCCTCGATGAAGTCGCCCAGATGCGAGTCTTCGTCGTCACCGATGGGGGTTTCCATCGAGATCGGTTCCTTGGCGATCTTCAGGACCTTGCGGATCTTGTCCTCAGGCATCTCCATGCGCTCGCCCAGCTCTTCCGGCGTCGGCTCGCGACCCATCTCCTGCAGCATCTGGCGGGAAATGCGGTTCAGCTTGTTGATGGTCTCGATCATGTGCACCGGAATACGGATGGTGCGCGCCTGGTCCGCAATGGAGCGGGTGATGGCCTGACGAATCCACCAGGTGGCGTAGGTCGAGAACTTGTAGCCGCGACGGTATTCGAACTTGTCCACCGCCTTCATCAGACCGATGTTGCCTTCCTGGATCAGGTCAAGGAACTGCAGGCCACGGTTGGTGTACTTCTTGGCGATGGAGATAACCAGACGCAGGTTGGCCTCAACCATCTCTTTCTTGGCGCGGCGCGCACGCGCCTCGCCGATGGACATGCGGCGATTGATGTCCTTGATTTCGGAGATGGTCAGGGTGGCGTTCGCTTCCAGTTCGGCCAGTTTTTTCTGGGCGCGCTGGATGTCGGTCTTGAGCGCCTGCAGGTTTTCGCTGTAGCGCGGGCTGTCAGCCAACAGTGCGTCGACCCAGCCTTCGTTTACTTCGTTGCCCGGGAAGCTGCGCAGGAAGTCGGCACGCGGCATCCGTGCGTCACGGACGCACAGCTGCATGATGGCGCGTTCCTGCTTGCGGACTTGGTCCTGGGCATCACGAACGCGATTGACCAGCGCTTCGTATTGCTTGGGAATCAGCTTGATCGGCATGAACAGGGTGGCCAGGGCCTCCTGCTCGGCGACAGCCTTGGGACTATTGCGCGGGTGCTTCTTCAGCACCTTCTGCAACTTCTCCAGCTGTTCCTTGATGGCAGTGAAACGCAGGCGAGCTACTTCCGGATCGGGGCCGCCGTCGCCTTCGTTGTCATCGCTGTCGTCGTCAGAATCGTCTTCTTCCTCGTCATCGTCGCCTTCTTTCTTGGCACCCTTGGCGGCGACGGCGGGGATGTCGTCGCTGTTGACGCCGGACATGCCGTCGTCATCGGGATCGATGTAGCCGCTGAAAATGTCGGACAGGCGGCCGCCTTCCTCGACCACGCGAGCGTAGTCGGCAAGGATGCCGTCGACGGTACCCGGGAACATGGAGATGGCAGCCATGACTTCGCGGATGCCTTCTTCGATGCGCTTGGCGATTTCGATTTCGCCTTCGCGGGTCAGCAGCTCTACCGTGCCCATTTCACGCATGTACATGCGGACCGGGTCGGTGGTGCGACCGATATCGGTTTCGACCGCGGCCAAAGCGGCGGCGGCTTCTTCGGCAGCGGCTTCGTCGGCATCATTATCGGCCAGCAGCAGCGCATCAGCATCGGGAGCGGCTTCGAAAACCGTGATGCCCATGTCGTTGATCATGCGGATAATGTCTTCCACCTGCTCCGGATCGGATATATCCTCGGGCAGGTGATCGTTGACCTCCGCATAGGTCAGATAGCCCTGCTCGCGACCGCGGGCGATGAGCTCTTTAAGACGGGATTGCTGTTGCGCTTTTCCGGACATAACAACCCTTGTGGATGCCTAGGTGTGCAAAAAATAAGCTGCGGATTATACCCTGATTTCGCCTGCTGACGCCACTTGAGGCAGAGTCAGCCGTCGTTTTTCCGGGCGTTTCGTGTGCTCAGAAGGTCCCGCAGTTGTTGCTTTTCCTCGGCAGAGAGCGGTTCGTTGACCGATTTGTCGAGGAGGTGCTGAAGTCGTCGCTCGTTTTGCTGAGCGGCTAGACTGTTAATGGTGTCGAAAAACTGTTGTTCAAGGTTTACCCCTGGACTGGTTAGCAGCCACTCCTGTTCGGCCAGGCGATTTAGCTGTTCCCCCATCGCCGTACCGTGCCAGCGTGCCAGCAGCTCAATTGTAGTCAGCCCCGGCTGTTTCTGCGCAGCTTCCACCAGCGCCACCAGCAATCTTGCTTCGTCTTCGTCCTCGTCGGCCATTTGATTGGCCTGTTGGGCATGTGCTGCAAGATGCGGGTGGTGCAGCAGCGTCTTCACCGCCTGCAGCAGCGGGCTGTTCATCTCGCGGCGTGGCGGCTTTTTGCTGCCGCCGAAGTCCTTGCGTCCCCGTTGTTCCTGGCGCTCACCTTTGCGTGGCGTAAATGCGCGGCCACTGTTTCCGCTCGGAGGAGCGCTATCCATGCCTTCTGGCATGTAGTACTCGGCGTCCGGTTCCGCGCGTTCGGACCAGTCCTCCCAGGCGCCAAACGGGATGTCCTCGTCGTGTGTCGGCCGCTCCTGCGGGGCGGCGGGTTGCCCGACGGCTGGCATTACTGCGGGCTCGACGGTATCGAGGTCAATACCTGTTTGTTGCTGCAGTGACTGACGCAACAGTCGGCGTAGCATGCCACCCGGCACTTGCTCGATCAGAGGCAATGCCAGTGACGCCATATGTGCCTTGCCTTCGAGACTGTCGGCCCCGGATTCCTCTGCCAAGTGCCGGAACAGGTAGTCTGTCAGCGGCTGCGCTTCGCGCTCCAGGCGCCTGCGGAATGCGTCCGCGCCTTCCTGGCGTACCATGGTGTCCGGGTCCTGCCCGTCGGGTAGAAACAGAAAGCGCACATGGCGGCCATCTTCCAGTACCGGCAGAGCGGAATTCAGTGCACGCCATGCGGCCTGGCGTCCTGCTCTGTCGCCGTCAAAGCAGAAGATCACGTTTTGCACCAGTCGAAACAGGCGCTTGAGGTGTTCTTCGCTGGTGGCGGTGCCGAGCGTGGCGACGGCGTTGGTGACGCCGTGCTGGGCCAGCGCGATCACGTCCATGTAGCCTTCGACCACCAAAATCTCGTTCAGTTGCCGATTTTGTTGCTTGGCTTCATACAGGCCGTACAGCTCCTGGCCCTTATGGAAGACTGAGGTTTCCGGCGAGTTCAGGTACTTGGGCTTCTCGTCACCCAGTACGCGACCGCCGAAGCCGATGGTGCGGCCACGGCTATCGCGAATCGGGAACATGATGCGGTCGCGGAAGCGGTCGTAACGTCCACCGCTGTCGGGGTTCTCGACCACCAGGCCTGCTTCGATCAGTGCATTCTGTTCGGTGGTGTCCCGGCTCAGGTGGGACATAAGGTTGTCCCAGCCAGGGGGCGCCATCCCGATATCGTACAGTTTGGCAATTTGCCCGGACAGGCCGCGTCCCTTCAGGTAGCTGACCGCGCGCTGGCGTGCCGGATGTTGGCGCAGCTGCTGTCGATAATACGCGGCAGCCTGTTCCAGCAGGGCGTACAGCGGGTTGTCTTTGCGCGGAGTGCGGCTGCTCTTGCGGCCATCGCTGCGCTCTTCGTGCGGCACTTCGACGCCGGCCTGGCGGGCGAGTTCTTCAACCGCCTGGGGGAAGTCCAGGCGATCAAAGTCCATCACGAAGCTCAGCGCGCTGCCACCAGCGCCGCAGCCGAAGCAGTAGTAAAACTGCTTGTCAGGGCTGACACTGAATGACGGCGACTTCTCGTTATGAAACGGGCAGAGCGCGGAGTAGTTCTTGCCGGTCTTCTTGAGCTTCAGGCGAGACCCGACGACTTCGACAATGTCGATGCGTCCGAGCAGGTCATCAATGAAGCCCTGAGGAATGAGTCCGGCCATGCTGTCTGCGTTGCCTCTGCGAGAGAGCGCCGTTACCGGCGCGCCGTGCTGTCCGTGGCATTATGCGATAGCAAATGCACAAGGACGCAAAAATCCAGCCATTTCCTCTCGGAAGGCCGGAAAGATGCGTGTTCCAGTGCGGTTCAGTCTGATGATATGAGCGCGTACGTCACATCATTGGGCCTGCGATCAGGCCCGATCAGAGCTGAGTATCGGAACTCAGTACAGGCGCTCGCGACGACGCTGTTCGCGTTGCACTTTCTTGGCGTGACGCTTTACAGCAGCAGCTGCTTTGCGCTTGCGCTCGGTAGTGGGCTTCTCGTAAAACTCGCGACGACGCACTTCAGCCAGAACACCGGCTTTTTCGCAGGAGCGTTTGAAACGACGCAGGGCCACGTCGAAGGGTTCGTTCTCTTTAACTTTGACGGCAGGCATTTCGTACCTTTCTCAAACGTTGGTAGTCATGGCCGTAGGCGATAGTGCCTGCGGCGATTGCATTTCAAGGGACGCGGATGTTACCGCCTTAATCTGTAAAAAGCAAAGCCTACGACGTCCGTCGGGGTAAAAAACTGGCCTGTGGGCGTCTGGCTGATTATGATGCGCGGCAGATGACATTCATGTAATACGAGGCACAGGGCCAAGCATGCGCGTTCTGGGTATTGAGACTTCCTGCGACGAAACCGGCATCGCGCTGTATGACAGTGAGCGAGGTCTGCTGGCGGATGCGTTGTTCAGCCAGATCGATCTGCACCGGGTATACGGCGGTGTGGTGCCGGAGCTGGCGTCGCGCGATCACGTCAAACGCATGGTACCACTGATGCGCGAAGTGTTCGCCAAGGCTAGCCTGCAGCAGGGTGAGGTAGATGCCGTGGCCTATACGGCCGGCCCGGGGCTGGTCGGGGCGTTGCTGGTCGGTGGCGCGTTTGCGCGGGCGCTGGCCTTTGCCTGGGGCGTGCCGGCGCTGGGCGTACACCATATGGAAGGGCATTTGCTGGCCCCCTGTCTGGAAGAGCATCCGCCCGAGTTTCCGTTTGTCGCCTTGCTGGTTTCTGGCGGCCACACCCAACTGGTTCGGGTGGACGGTATCGGTGAATACGAGCTGCTGGGCGAGTCGCTGGACGACGCCGCCGGGGAAGCCTTTGACAAGACGGCCAAGCTGATGGGGTTGCCGTATCCGGGCGGCCCGGAGATTGCCCGGTTGGCCGAGCAGGGCCGCCCCGGTGCCTTTGTCTTCCCCCGGCCGATGACCGATCGGCCCGGCCTGACATTTAGTTTCAGTGGTTTGAAAACCGCCGTGCTGACGGCATGGCAGGCGTGTTCGCAGCAGGGGCAGCCGGATCAGCAGACGCTGGCCGACATTGCCCTGGGCTTTGAAACGGCAGTGGTCGAGACCCTGACCATCAAGTGCCGTCGGGCGCTCAAGCAGACTGGGCTCAAGCGGTTGGTGATTGCCGGTGGCGTCAGCGCCAACCGCCGTTTGCGACAGCAGCTGGAAAGCATGACCGCCGAGCTGAAGGGCAACGTGTTTTACGCCCGCCCGGCGTATTGCACTGATAACGGCGCAATGATTGCCTACGCGGGTTGCCAGCGGCTGCTGGCCGGTCAGCAGGATGCGGGCGGTATCGAGACGCGCGCGCGCTGGCCGATGGAGCAGTTGCCGCCGATTGCCGTCAAGGCCTGAAGCGGTTCTCTACCCCGGCCAGCAGCCGACCTATATTGAGGCGGTGGCGGAGCAGAATCAGCAGCACCATGAGCGTGACCGGTAGCAGCAGTGCCGGGGCCAGCCAGGCGAGGGCTGGTGGCAGCGTCAGGCTGGCCAGCAGGGATGCCAGGGAGGCGATCCGCTGCCAGTAAAAGGTCAGCCCCCAGGCCAGCGCTGCGATCAGGGCCGCAGGCCAGCAGAGCATCAGCATGACGCCAGCAGCGGTAGCAACACCCTTGCCGCCCTGCAAGCGATGGAAGATCGGTAGAATGTGCCCGCAGACCGCGGCCAAGCCGATCCAGCCCTGTTGCTGCAGCGTCAGGTCGGCATAGCGGGCGAGGGCGATGGCCAGTACGCCCTTGCCGAGATCGCCGGCCAGGGTGGCCAGCGCCAGGGAACGGTTGCCCAGGCGCAGCATGTTGCTGGCACCGGGGTTGCCGGAGCCCAGTTTGCGCGGGTCCGGCAGGTGACGCAGGTGGCTGATCAGCACGGCAAAGGAGACTGAGCCGAGCAGGTAGGCGATGACCAGCCAGAACAGAAACTGGGTATGCATGCAGCGGACCCCGGGAAAAATGACGTTTGATTGTAGTCGACACGGGAGCAACCTGTGGATCAGGTTTTTATCAAAGGGTTAGCGGTAGATGCCGTCATTGGCGTCTATGACTGGGAACGGACTATTCGGCAGCGGCTGGTGTTCGATCTCGATATGGGCTGGGACATCCGTCCGGCCGCCGCCGGCGATGCGCTCGAGCACACCCTCAACTATGCGGCAATCAGTGAGCGGGTGCAGGGCTTTGTCGAGCAGAGCAGCTTCATGCTGGTCGAGACGCTGGCCGAGCAACTGGCTGCGCTGCTGATGAGTGAGTTTTCTATTCCCTGGCTGCGTCTGCAGGTCACCAAGCCAGGTGCCGTTCCGGCTGCTTCCGGTGGCGTCGGGGTGTTGATCGAACGGGGAGTCAGACCCGCGTGACTATCGTCTATCTGGGGGTCGGTACCAATACCGAGCGGGAGTATCACCTGCAGCGCGGGCTGGATGCGCTGGCCGAGTTGTGTGGCGAGCTGCAGCTGTCGCCGGTATTTGAAAGCGATGCGGTCGGAGTGCTCGGAAAACGCTTCTACAACATGGTAGTGGCGGTCGAGACGCGCCTGGCGCTGGTTGATCTGAATGCGGCACTGAAGGCAATTGAGGCGGCGTGCGGCCGTCGTGAGTCGCCGCAACCTGGCCGCATCACGCTGGATATCGACGTGCTTTGCTATGGTGATCTAACCGGCGTGCATGACGGCATTACCCTGCCGCGCCCGGAGGTGACGCGCAACGCCTTTGTGCTCTGGCCGCTGGCATTGGTTGCAGCGCGAGGCAAACTGCCCGGTAGCGGGCAGACATTCGGTCAACTCTGGGAGGGCTGGCAGGGGAACCAGGCACTGTGGCCGGTCGCCTTCACATGGCGTGGCCGGTCACTTACACCGGCCGAGCTGCTGGCGCGGTATCAGCCGCGCGAGGCCTTATAGTCGCTTAACGCTTCCAGTCGCGCCTGCTCCAGGGCGCGGCCCATCTCCGCTCCCTGCAGGCCCCTATCCAGTAACGGCTGAATATCCACTGCGCGCGCGGCCTGTGCGGCGCCGCGCAGGTAGTCCGCCTGCGGGTAGGGGCGCTGTTCAAACCCGGTGCGACCCTGGGCGTCGGCCACGCATACCGCCAGAAACTGCTCGAAGCGCTCGCCGCGACGGTAGATATCCAGTGCCTTGAACAGCTTGAGTAGGGTCTGAGGACGCAGCTCCAGTGCGAGGTGGCAGTGGGTGTGGTACTCGCAGGCCAGCAGTGCCAGTTCCTGGCAGTCCCTCGGTGCCTTGCAGCGCTTGTTGACGGCCTTCACCGCTTTCAGGCCGCTGGTTTCGTGGCCGTGGTGCTTTGGCCAGTGCTCCGGGCGAGTTAGCCCCTTGCCAAGGTCATGCAGCAGGCAGGCCCAGCGGGCCGGCAGCGGCAGCTGATCGCGAGCGGCGACCTGCAGCACCTGCAGGACATGCACGCCGGTGTCGATTTCCGGGTGATGTGCTTCCGGCTGCGGGACGCCAAACAGGGCGTCGACTTCCGGCAGCAGTTCGGCCAGTGCGCCACAGTCGCGCAGTACCTGGATGAATACATCCGGGCTGGGTTCCATCAGGGCGCGGCTGATTTCCATCCAGCTGCGCTCGGCGGTCAGGTTCTGCAGCTCGCCCGACTCGCTCAGCTGGCGCATCAGCGCCAGGGTCTCATCGGCCACGCGAAAGCCGAGGCTGGCGTAGCGAGCGGCAAAGCGCGCAACCCGCAGCACCCGCAGCGGATCTTCGGCAAAGGCGGGGGAGACGTGGCGTAGCACTTTGGCTTGCAGATCGCGCTGGCCGCCGTAGGGGTCGATGATCTCACCGTCGGCGCCCTGAGCCATGGCATTGATTGTCAGGTCCCGGCGGATCAGATCGTCTTCCAGAGTGACGTCAGGGCTTGTGTGGAAGACAAAGCCGCCGTAGCCAACGCCGCTTTTGCGCTCGGTGCGGGCGAGTGCGTATTCGTCGCCCGAGGTCGGATGCAGAAACACCGGAAAGTCCTGGCCGACCGGACGGAAACCCTCCTGCTGCAACTGCTCCGGCGTCGCGCCAACCACAACCCAGTCGCGGTCTGTTACCGGCAAACCAAGCAGTTGATCGCGGACGGCGCCGCCGACCAGGTAGGTGGAGTAAGGCTGGGACATGAGCGCTCGTGGTCAGATGGTGGTGGGGGTAGAGCTTGCCGCTTGCAGCAGATGGCTGCAAGAGGCTGAATGCTTGAGGCTGGAAGCTTGAAGCAGTCCGAGTTGTCGCGGGCGTTGGGTTTTTCCGCAGAGTCCCCTTGATTGGCTTGTGGTCGGCCCCACTCTGATTAAGCCTCCAGCCTCCAGCCTCCAGCCTCCAGCCTCCAGCCGGCGCGCAGCGCCGTTATATAGGCGGAATATTCAGATCGAAGCGCGGTAGGCGTTCTTCCTCCGGTTTGGGCCGGGGCGGGATGTGGGCTTCGGCCATCACGCGGTTACCGTCGACGCTCTCCAGATGAATATCGAACCCCCACAGCCGATGCAGGTGGCGGAGCATTTCGTCGGTGGACTCGCCAAGCGGTTTGCCCTGATGGCGTTGATGGCGCAGGGTGAGCGAGCGGTCGCCGCGGCGGTCTACCGACCAGATCTGGATGTTCGGTTCGCGGTTGCCAAGGTTGTACTGCGCGGCCAGCAGTTCGCGTACCGCGCGGTAGCCGCTGTCGTCGTGAATGGCGGCGACTTCCAGGTGGTCGTCGGCTTCGTCGTCGACGATGGCGAACAGCTTGAACTCGCGGATCACCTTGGGCGACAGGTACTGCAGGATAAAGCTCTCGTCCTTGAAGGTGCGCATGGCGAACTTGAGGGTTTCCAGCCAGTCGCTGCCGGCGATGTCGGGGAACCAGCGACGATCTTCCTCGGTCGGTTTTTCGCAGATGCGGCGGATATCCTGCATCATCGCAAAGCCCAGCGCGTAGGGGTTGATGCCGCTGTACCAGTTGCTGTCAAACGGCGGCTGATAGACCACGCTGGTGTGCGACTGCAGAAACTCCATCATGAAGCCGTCGGTGACCTTGCCTTCGTCATACAGGTGGTTGAGCAGGGTGTAGTGCCAGAAGGTGGCCCAGCCCTCGTTCATCACCTGGGTCTGGCGCTGGGGGTAGAAGTACTGCGCGACCTTGCGCACGATGCGCACGACTTCGCGCTGCCATGGCTCCAGCAGCGGTGCGTTCTTCTCGATGAAATACAGCAGGTTTTCCTGGGGCTCGCTCGGGTAGCGGGGGTGTGCCTGCTCGTCTTGCGCGTTGTGCGGGTTGACCGGAATGGTGCGCCACAGCTCGTTGACCTGGCGTTGCAGGTGCTCCTCGCGCTCCTGCTGGCGTTGCCGTTCTTCTGCGGCAGAGATCGGGTAGGGCCGCTTGTAGCGGTCGACGCCGTAGTTCATCAGCGCGTGGCAGGAGTCGAGCAGGTCTTCCACCGCGTCGATTCCATAGCGCTCCTCGCATTCGCTGATGTACTGCTTGGCGAATACCAGGTAATCAATGATGGCGCTGGCGTCGGTCCAGCTGCGGAACAGGTAGTTACCCTTGAAAAAGGAGTTGTGGCCATAGCTGGCGTGGGCAATCACCAGCGCCTGCATGCACATGGTGTTCTCTTCCATCAGGTAGGCAATGCAGGGGTCGGAATTGATGACGATCTCATAGGCCAGCCCCATATGACCTCGGCGGTAGCCCTTTTCAGTAGCCAGAAAATGCTTGCCGTAGGACCAGTGGTGATAGCCCAGCGGCATGCCGACCGAGGCGTAGGCATCCATCATCTGCTCAGCGGTGATGACCTCGATCTGGTTGGGGTAGGTGTCCAGGCCGTAGACCTCGTGGGCGATACGCCCGATCTCCTGGTCGTACTCGCGGATCAGCTCGAAGGTCCACTCCGAGCCGGTGGATATGGGCGTACGGCTCATGTCGCCATCCTCTTCTGGAACAGCTTGCGAAATACCGGGTAGATGTCCCCGGCATCGACAATCTGCTGCTGGGCGAAGCTGTCGGCAAAGTGCTCGGCGACCGCCTCGTACTCATGCCACAGGGTCTGGTGCTCGCGTGGGGTGATTTCGACGTAGCAGTAGTACTGCATCGCCGGCATGATCTGACGCACCAGCAGGTCGCGGCAGATCGGCGAGTCGTCGTTCCAGTTGTCGCCGTCGGATGCCTGGGCGCAGTACAGGTTCCACTCGCCTGGCGGGTAGCGCTGCTCGATGATCTGCTGCATTAGCCGCAGAGCGCTGGAAACGATGGTGCCGCCGGTTTCCCGCGAGTAGAAGAACTCCTCTTCGTCGACCTCCTTGGCACTGGTGTGGTGGCGGATGAACACCACTTCAATGCGCTCGTAGTTACGGCGCAGGAACAGGTAAAGCAGGATGTAGAAGCGCTTCGCTAGGTCTTTGGTCGCCTGGGTCATGGAGCCGGAGACATCCATCAGGCAGAACATCACCGCCTTGGACGACGGCGTTGGCTGCTTGACGATCAGGTTGTAGCGCAGGTCGAAGGTGTCGAGAAATGGGACGCGGTTGATACGCGCCTCGAGTCTGGTGATTTCCTCCTGCAGCTGCGCAATGCCGGTGATGTCATCCGGGTGCTCGCGCTTGAGTTGCTCCAGCTCTGCACGCGCCTCGCGCAGCCGCTTGCGGCTACCGCCCGAGAGTGCGATGCGTCGCGCCTGCGCCGCGCGCATGGACCGCACGATATTGATCCGCGACGGGTTGCCCTGCTGGCTGATGCCGGCGCGGACCGGTTTGAAAGTGTCGGTGCCGGTGAGCTGGCGCTTGATCAGATTGGGCAGGGCGAGATCCTCAAACATGAAGTCGAGAAATTCGTCCTGGGTGATCTGAAAGACGAACTCATCCATACCCTCGCCGCTGTTGCCGGCCTGACTGCCGCCCTGGCCGCCTCCGCCGCCTTGTGGCCGGGCAATGCGATCGCCAGTGGCGAATTCACGGTTGCCGGGGTGCACCTGAGTCTGGCGACCGCCCTTGCCGTGATGAAAGATCGGCTCGTCGATGTCGCGGTTGGGGATGCTGATGCTTTCGCCGTGCTCGATATCGGTAATCGAGCGACGACCGACGGCCTCTTCAACCGCCTTCTTGATGTGCGATTTGTAGCGCCGCAGGAACCGCTGGCGGTTCACGGTGCTCTTGTTCTTGCCGTTCAGACGGCGGTCAATCACGTAGCTCATAGGCCCTCCGGGCCAGCACCTTTCAGGCAGCTGCAAGCGACAAGCTTCAAGCTGCAAGTAAAAGCGCTGGCGCTGCCGATCTCTTCGTGAGCCTCAAACCATAATGCGGCGCAGACCAGCTTGCCGCTTGAAGCTTACAGCTTGAAGCTGCTCAGGTACGGCGCAGCCGTCACTGAGCCTTACGCACCCGCAGGTACCATTCCGACAGCAGCCGCACCTGCTTCTCGGTGTAGCCGCGTTCGACCATCCGGTGGACGAAGTCGTTGTGCTTCTTCTGGTCTTCGGTCGAGGCTTTGGCGTTGAAGCTGATGACCGGCAGCAGGTCTTCGGTGTTGGAGAACATTTTCTTCTCGATCACCACGCGCAGCTTCTCGTAGGACAGCCAACTCGGGTTCTTGCCGTTGTTCTGCGCGCGGGCGCGCAGTACGAAGTTGACGACCTCGTTGCGGAAGTCCTTCGGGTTGCTGATGCCGGCCGGTTTCTCGATCTTCTCCAGCTCCTCGTTGAGCGAGGCGCGGTTGAGGATCTCGCCGGTTTCTGGGTCGCGGTACTCCTGATCCTGAATCCAGAAGTCGGCGTACAGCACGTAGCGGTCGAAGATGTTCTGACCGTACTCGCTGTAGGATTCCAGGTAGGCGGTCTGGATTTCCTTGCCGATGAATTCGACGTAGCGCGGCGCCAGGTATTCCTTGAGGAAGCGCAGGTAGCGTTCGCTGACGTCGTTGGGGAACTGCTCCTGCTCAATCTGCTGTTCCAGCACGTAGAGCAGGTGCACTGGGTTGGCGGCGACCTCGGTGGTATCGAAGTTGAACACCTTGGAGAGGATCTTGAAGGCAAAGCGGGTCGACAGGCCGTTCATGCCCTCGTCGACGCCCGCCGAGTCACGGTATTCCTGAATCGACTTGGCCTTGGGGTCGGTGTCCTTGAGGTTTTCGCCGTCGTAGATGCGCATCTTCGAGTAGACATTGGAGTTTTCCGGCTCCTTCAAGCGCGAGAGCACGGTGAACTGGGCCAACATCTTCAGGGTGTCCGGTGCGCAGTGGGCATTAGCCAGCGAGCTGTGAGTCAGCAGCTTTTCGTAGATTTGGATCTCGTCGCTGACGCGCAGGCAGTAGGGGACCTTGACGATGTAGATGCGGTCGATGAACGCCTCGTTGTTCTTGTTGTTGCGGAAACTGTGCCATTCGGATTCGTTGGAGTGGGCCAGAATCACGCCGTTGAACGGAATTGCCCCCATGCCTTCGGTACTGTTGTAGTTGCCCTCCTGGGTTGCGGTCAGCAGCGGATGGAGGACCTTGATCGGCGCTTTGAACATCTCGACGAACTCAAGCAGGCCCTGGTTGGCCCGGCACAGACCGCCGGAGTAGCTGTAGGCATCCGGGTCGTTCTGCGGGAACTCTTCCAGCTTGCGGATATCGACCTTGCCGACCAGCGAGGAGATGTCCTGATTGTTTTCGTCGCCGGGTTCGGTCTTGGCGACGGCAATCTGTTGCAGCACCGAGGGGTAGAGCTTGACCACGCGAAACTGGGAAATATCGCCGTTGTATTCGTGCAGGCGTTTTACCGCCCAGGGCGAGATGATGCTGTTGAGGTAGCGCCGCGGGATGCCGAAGTCTTCCTCCAGAATGGCGCCGTCTTCGCTGGCATTGAACAGCCCGAGCGGTGACTCGAACACCGGCGAGCCCTTGATCGCGTAGAAGGGCACCTGCTGCATCAGCTCTTTGAGTTTTTCGGCCAGCGATGACTTGCCGCCGCCGACCGGGCCTAGCAGGTAGAGAATCTGCTTGCGTTCTTCCAGCCCCTGGGCAGCGTGCTTGAAGAAGGAGACGATGTGCTCGATGGCGTCTTCCATGCCGTGGAAGTCGGCGAAGGCTGGGTAACGCTTGATGACCTTGTTGGAAAAAATGCGTGACAGGCGTGGGTCGAGGGAGGTGTCGACCAATTCGGGCTTGCCGATGGCCATTAGCAGGCGCTCGGCAGCGGTCGCGTAGGCGGTAGGGTCAGTCTTGCAGAGTTCCAGGTATTCCTGAAGGCTGTACTCCTCTTGCCGGGTGGCTTCAAAGCGGTTCTGGAAATGGCTGAATATGCTCATGACACGACCTCGCTGTTACCAGATAAGAGGTCTGGCGCTTCCGGGCAGCAGCCCGCATGACGCGCTTTACCGGGCGACGGCATTTCCTGATGCGTGAATCCCCCAAGGCGCAACTGCGGGCATGGTCAGGAGTCTGTCGGAGGCGCCGGGCGGCCAATCGGTGACTGGCCGGACGGAGGATCCGGCAGGCTCCCGTGTTTATCGGAAGCCGGCAGACCGACGTTCTCTTTTTGATTCGCCTGATCTCAGGATAGTTGCAAATACGCAGTGCAACAGAAGATTTCTCAGGAAACTTTGTTGCAGGATTGTGAGGCCGCGTCTGGCGTGGCTTGCGGGCGAGTTGTTTGTGTGGGTTGTGGAATGGGTTTTGGTTGCTGCGCACAAGTGCTGTTGTCATCGCGCGGTCCTGCAGTACGCAGGATCAGTGCTTCGTTGAGGATCGGGTGGGCGAGTGTGCACTGGGGTTCGTCCCGTTTACGCGGGCGAGTAGCGCAGGGCTGACGGGAAATGGGACGGCAGCATGTTTGAGGAGCGCAGCGACGAGTTCTGCCGGCCCCCGTTAGCCCGAGCAACGCAGCGAACCCGAAGGGCCGCGTAGCCGGGTGCCCCGGGGGATTGTTAAGGGGGGCTGGGCAAGCACCCCCCCCCTTAACTCGCCGTAAAAGGCGAAAGGCGGAGTCGACAGCGGCGCGATGTTGAGACTAAAAGCAACGCGCTGAAACCTTACTCGCAGCTAACTCGCTCCGGATAAGTCTGCCGCCACAGATCAAAGCCGCCGTCCAGGCTGTAGGTGTCGGCAAAACCGATGCTGGCCAGATAGGCGGCTGCGCCCTGACTGGAGTTGCCGTGGTAGCAGCAAACGATCAGCGGCGCCTGCTGGTCGGCGTTGGCGACGAAGTCGGCGAGGTTGTCGTTGTCCAGGCGCACTGCACCGGGAATGTGGCCGAAGTCGAAGCTTTGCGGATCGCGGATGTCGACCAGTTGGGCGCTGTTCGCGATCAGTTGGCTGGCGGCCTGTGGATCGATGCGTTTGAAATCGCTCATGCTGGTTCCTCTCAGGTCGTGCAGTCGCAGTGGTGCAGCTCTTGGGTTTCCAGGTTCATCAGGGTCATTCGGCCGCCCCAGACGCAGCCGGTGTCCAATGCGTGCACCCCCTGCACGCCGGTGCGGCCTTCGATCGCCGCCCAGTGGCCGAACACTACCTGGATATCCGGGTCACGGCGCGGGTAGCGGAACCAGGGCGCAAAACCCTTTGGCGTGGTATCCAGTCCCTCCTTGGATTTGAATTCCAGGGTGCCGTCCGGTTTGCAAAAGCGCATCCGGGTCAGGTAATTGGTGATCGCGCGCAGCCGGTCGATGCCCTTGAGACCGGGTTTCCAGCGTGCCGGTTCGTTGCCGTACATCTCGTCCAGGTAGTCCGGCAGGCGCTTGTCACAGCGCAGAATGGTCTCCACCTCGGCGGCCAGTTCCATGGTCTGCTGAACGGTCCAGATCGGCGGTATTCCGGCGTGGGTCATGACGTATCCCAACTCGGTATCGACGTGGGCAAGCGGTCGCTCGCGCAGCCAGTCGAGCAGGGCGACGCGGTCGTCGGCCTTGAGCAGGGGCTTGAGGGTGTCGGACTTGCGCAAGCGGCTGCCAGCGCGGCTGGCGGCCAGCAGGTGCAGGTCATGATTGCCCAGAACCGCAACGCAGGCATTGTCCAGCTGCTTGAGAAAACGCAGTGTACCGAGCGAGTCAGGGCCGCGGTTGACCATATCGCCGACGGACCAGAGCACGTCCCGGGACGGGTTGAAGCCTACCTCGCTGAGCAGGCATTGGAGCGGCTTGAGGCAGCCCTGGATGTCGCCGACGGCGTAGGTGGTCATGGGAGTACTAACCGATCAATTCAGTGCGTTGGGTTGTGCCAGGCGAAAGCGTGGAATGCTGGCGCTGAACGTGTGGCCGTCGCTGGCACGCATGTCATAACTGCCTTCCATGGTGCCAACCGGCGTCTCTAGCATGCAACCGCTGGTGTAAGTGTGCGCCTCGCCCGGCTCGACCTGGGGTTGTTCGCCAACCACGCCGGGGCCATCAACTCGCTGTTGCTTGTTGTTACCGTCGGTGATCAGCCAGTGGCGGTGCAGCAGCTGTGCCGCCACCGCGCCCCGATTGTGGATGCTGATAGTGTAGGCAAAGGCAAAGCGTTTCTTCTGCGGGTCGGATTGTTCCGGCAGGTAGCGGGTCTGCACCGTCACTTCGACGGCGTACTGCTGCTCGCCGCTCATGCGTTGCCTGCCCGCTTGCGAGTCAGGCGGTTGGCCAGGCGCACGAAACCGGCCAGGTCGACCTGCTCCGGACGGGTGCCCGGATCGATGCCTTCTGCTTCGATCTCTTCAGTGCTGAGCAGCGACTTGAGTGTGTTGCGCAGGGTCTTGCGGCGCTGGTTGAAGGCGTCGCGCACCAGGATCTCAAGCACTTCCACGTCATCGGCCGGGTGCGGCAGGGTGGCGTGCGGGATCAGCCGGACGATGGCCGAGTCGACCTTGGGTGCTGGATTGAAGGCACCGGGCCCGACATCAAACAGGTGCT
Organism: Halopseudomonas oceani; assembly: GCF_002903165.1. Lineage (GTDB taxonomy): Bacteria > Pseudomonadota > Gammaproteobacteria > Pseudomonadales > Pseudomonadaceae > Halopseudomonas > Halopseudomonas oceani. Next base: position 14,918 of record NZ_PPSK01000023.1, on the reverse strand, counting down.
CCACCCGGCAGTGATACTGCACCATGATGCCGAGGCGGCCGTAGTGGTTCATGCCGGCGGTTGCAGCCAGCCGTTGCACCACTTCCTTCTGCAGCATGAAGTGCATGTCTTCGACGCAGTCCGACTGCTCCAGCAGGTGGAACATCAGCGGCGTGGAGATGTTGTATGGCAGGTTGCCGACGATGCGCAGCTTCTCGCCGTCGGCGGCCAGTTCGCGGAAGTTGAACTTCAGCGCGTCGCCCTTGTGCAGGCGGAAGCGATCGAGAAAACCGAACTGGCCCATCAGGATCGGGTGCAGATCCTTGTCCAGCTCGACCACATCAAGGCGCGCACCGCTGGCCAGCAAGCCCGAGGTGATGGCACCCTGGCCGGGGCCGATCTCGACCAGATGATCGGTGTCGCGCGGGCGGATCGAGCGAATGATGCTATCGATCACGCCGGCGTCGTGCAGGAAATTCTGACCAAAGCGCTTGCGCGCCTTGTGTTGGGGAAACTGACTCATACAGCCCTCCGGGCGTTGATCATCTGGATGGCGGTATCGATGGCAACCTGCAGGCTGCCGGGGTTGGCCTGACCGGTTCCGGCCAGGTCGAGGGCGGTGCCGTGATCAACCGAGGTGCGAATGATCGGCATACCCAGAGTAATGTTGACGGCGTTGCCGAAGCCCTTGTGCTTGAGTACCGGGAGCCCCTGATCGTGGTACATGGCAAGCACCGCATCTGCGTGATCAAGATGCTTGGGGGTGAACAGGGTGTCGGCCGGTAATGGCCCGATCAACTGGATGCCCTCGCTGCGCAGGCGCTCAAGTGCTGGAATGATGATATCCAGCTCCTCACGACCGAGGTGGCCATCTTCACCCGCGTGCGGATTGAGGCCGCAGACCAGAATACGCGGGTCGCTCAGACCAAACTTGTTGACCAGGTCGCTGTGCAGGATGCGCACGACGCGCTCGATCAACGGCCCGGTAATGGCATCAGCAACCTGCCGCAGTGGCAGGTGCGTGGTGGCCAGGGCGACGCGCAGGCCGGGGCAGGCGAGCATCATTACCACCTGCTCGGTGGCTGTCTGCTCGGCGAAGAACTCGGTGTGACCGGAAAAGGGGACCCCCGCTTCGTTGATGATGCCCTTGTGTACCGGCGCGGTCACGATGGCGTCGAACCGGCCGTTTAGGGCGCCTTCGCCAGCAAGGCGCAGAGTCTCCAGCACGTAGGCAGCGTTGTCCGCATTCAACTGGCCGGGCAGGCATGGCGCGCCAAGCGATACCGGCAGCACGCATAGCTGGCCGGCCGCCTGGGCAGTGGGCAGGGCGTCTGGATCAAACGGCAACAGCTCGACCGTCAGGCCGAGCTGTTGAGCACGCTCGCGCAGCATGTGCGGGTCGGCAATAACCACGCGCTCGCAGGGCGAGGGCTGCTGGGCAAGCATCAGGCACAGGTCGGGGCCAATGCCCGCCGGTTCTCCGGCGGTAATGGCCAGGCGTGCCGGATTCACCCGTTTTTGATCTCGACGTAAGCCTCGTCACGAATCTGCAGCAACCAGGTCTGCAGTTCTTCTTCGTACTTGCGGCTGCGAATCAGATTGATAGCCTGCTGCTCACGCATCTCGTCGGTCATGTCGACGTTGCGGGTGCCGAGCACTTCCAGAATGTGCCAGCCGTATTGGGTCTGGAACGGACGGGACAGGGTGTTTTCGGGGGTGGTGGTCATGACTTCGCCGAACTCGGGGGTCATGGCATCCGGGGTAACCCAGTCGAGGTCGCCGCCATTGAGTGCGGTGCCCGGATCTTCCGAATAGGCTTTTGCCAGAGCGGCAAAGGACTCGCCAGCCTTGATGCGATCATAGATGCGCTGGGTCAGCTGCGCTGCTTCGCCTTCGCTGCGGATTTCGCTCGGCTTGATCAGGATATGACGGACGTGGAATTCCTCGACCATCTGGCCTTCGCCACCACGGCGGTCCAGCAGCTTGAGGATGTGGATGCCGGCCGGAGAACGCATCGGCTGGGTCACGCCACCAATCTCCAGTGCATCAACGGCGCGGGCAAAGGGCGGCGGCAGCTGAGCAGCCTTGCGCCAGCCCAGTTCGCCGCCTTCCAGCGCGGTATCACCGGCGGAGCGGCTGGCTGCCAGCGTGTTGAAGTCGGCGCCACTCTGCAGCTGACGATAAATATCGGTGGCGGCACGGCCAACCTTCTCCACTTCGCTTGGGCTGGCGTTCTCGGCCAGCGGCAGCACGATCATCGCCAGGCGGTAATCCGCCGAGGTCTGATACTTGCCAACCTCGGAATTGAGGAAGTTGCGCACTTCCTGATCGGTCACCTGAATGTTGTCCCGTACCCGGCGCTGACGCACCCGGTTGATGATCATCTCGCGGCGGATCTGCTCGCGTAACTGGCTGAAGTTGATGCCATCACGGGCCAGGGCGGCACGGAACTGCGCCGGAGTAACGCCGTTGCGGGCGGCTATCTGCTGTACCGCCTGATCAAGGGAAGCATCATCGATGGTGATGCCGGCGCGCTCGCCCATCTGCAGCTGGATGCTCTCCAGAATCAGGCGATCAAGTACCTGCGAGCGTAGCTCGCTGTCGGTCGGCGCGGGGGTATTGTTCTGGGCGAACTGCTGGCGCACGGAGGCCATGCGCTCATCGACCTGGCTAGCCATTACGACGTCGTTGTCGACGATCGCGGCGACGCGGTCCAGCGGCTCTACGGCGGCCTGGGCTGTGCTGCTGAGAAAAATGCCCGCACACAGGCTCAGGGCCGTCATCAACTTAAAATGCATTATCTTCACGCTCTCTGTAACCGGGGATACCATCGTCAAGGAGGCTTTCCACCTCATTGCCGCTCACGCTGCCGAGCCCTTTGAGGACAATCTGCAGGAAGATGCCGCGGTTCGCATCATCGGTGGCGACGGATTCGAACTCGTTGTAGTCAACCCAGTAGCGGTTGACGACACGCAGTTTCCAGCAGCAGCTGTCGTACTCAAGACCGCCAAAGGCTTCCAGGGTTCGATCCTCGGCAAAGTCATGCTGCCAGCGACCGATCAGGCTCCACTGCGGGTTGAGCGGCCACATGAACGACAGATCGGACTGGTCGATACGGCTGTCCGGGTCGCGCTGGAAGGTGCCGGTCAGGGCGTTATAGGTGTTGATGTTGTTGCGGTAGCGGTAGCCCATGTTCAGCACCTTGCGGGGCTCGGGCTGATAGTGGGCAAATACGCTGCCGGCATCGCTGGTGCTGTCGTCCGGGTCCCAGATGACGTCGGCGTTCAGGCGCCAGGCATCACTGACCTGGTACATAGCTTCGGCCGCGTAGGCCGAGGACGAGGACTTCTCTGCGTCGCGTGCTACGCCGTCGGTATCCAGCAGTTGCACATTGCGGTCGCGGAAGTAGAACACCTGGCCGAAACTGGCGCGGGCGCGTTCGGTGCCATTGGCTTCCAGGGCGCGACTGGTCAGACCCAGAGACAGCTGATTGGCGTCGGCGACCCGGTCGTTGCCGCTGAAGCGGTTGTCGCGGAACAGCGAGCTGTAGCTGAAGGTGTTCTGGTTGGTGTCGAACAGCGGCTGATCGTCCTGATCCTCGTCTGCGGCGTACAGGTAGAACGCCCGCGGTTCCAGGGTCTGGCGCAGGTTGCGGCCGAACCAGCTGGTGGCGCGATCAAAGTACAGACCGGTATCCAGGCTGGCGACCGGAATGGTGCTGGACGGGTTGTTGTTGGCGCCGGCGTAGTCGAAGCCGTCGGCACGCGAATCGAAGTTCAGATCGTAGTAGGTGCTCTGAGTGCGTACTTTCGGTGTGACAAAGGCCCAGCTGTTGCGCCAGGGGTAGCTGATGCTGGGGCTGACCACGACGCGGTGGCCGGTTGCCCGTTGCAGGCCGACCAGGTTTTCGTCTGCGGTCAGAATTGGCTGGCCAGCACTGTCGAACTGGATGCCGTCCTTGCCGGTCAGGAAACCGTTGCTCAGGTTGCGATCAAAATAGGCGTACTCGGCGTTGTAGCCAAAGCGCAGGCCAGTATCGCCCAGCCAGTCGGCACCATCGAGGCGCAGTTGCGGCAGGCGTTCGTACGGGGTAACCGAGGTAATGGTTGCCAGCTCATAGCCGTGTACGGCTGCCTGGAAGCGCCAGCCGTCGCCACGATAGGTGATGCCTGCGCGCTGGTTGACATAGGTGCCGGAGCGGGCTTCGAGTGCGGTGTCGAGATCCTGGAAGTAGTATGGATCGCTGATGTCGGTGTAATCGACTTCGGTGCTCCAGCGGCTTTTCAGCCCACCTTCATGCTGCCAGCCATACAACCAGCGGTTTTCGCCGTATTTGCTGTCATTCAGGAACGCGGCGGTCAGGGTGCCTTCGTCATCGTCGTGCAGATAGCGGAAATCCCCTTCCATCTGCAGCCCGCGCTCAGACAGATAACGCGGATACAGGGTGGCGTCATAGTTCGGGGCAATGTTGATGTAGTACGGCGTTTCAATTTCGGTGCCGTTGTCGGACGAATAGCTGAACGACGGGGTCAGCAGGCCGGTCTGCCGGCGGTCGTCAATCGGGAAGTACATGTACGGGGTGTAGAACACCGGTACGTCCTTGACCCGCAAGGTGACGTGCTTGGCCTCGCCCCAGCCGGTTTCACGGTCCAGCTCGATGTCCTTGCCGTGCAGTGACCAGGTATTTTCACCCGGCTCGCAGGTGGTGTAGCTGCCGTCGCTGATGACGATGACGGCGTCGTCCCGGCGCCGCAGCGTTTCGGCTGTGCCACGCGCGCGCGCGTCGTGGACGACGTATTCCACGCCGTCGATGCGGGTCTCGCCATTGTCGATGCGCATGGATGCGCTGTCGCCCAAAACCAGCACGCCCTGATCGCGCAGGCGAACGTTGCCTTCGAGTACCGCCTGGGCGTTGGCCTGATCAAAACTGGCCTGGTCGGCGCGGGCCTGCAGGCGGCCCTGGCGCAGTAGCACGTCGCCCTGCAGTACGCCGGTCTGGTTACCTTGTTCGAAGCGGCTGGAGTCGGCAGAGGCGTAGACCGGCAGTTGGTCAAAGGGCGTGGAGTCGTCGCGGCCACTGCGTTCCGGCTCGACGTAGGTGCCACCGCAGTAGGGCGCAATGGCTGCCTGTTGCTCGCTGCTCAACTGCTCGCGCGGAACCCAGTCCAGACGAGTAAAGTCGGTACTGGGCGTTGCCCGGCCGCCGCTGAGCGGCGCTGCCGTATCGGCGCTCTTGACCACGCTGTCGGTCAAGGGCGCAGGGGCCGGTGCCGGTCGTGGTGGTCTGGGCGGCAATTCGCCCCGGGGTTGCAGCGGCTCGCAGGACCAGCTGTTGCCGGCCGGCCGGCACTGGACCTGATTGGCTGCTACCGAGCTCAGTGGCTGTATTAACAGCAGCGAACTGGCCAGCAACATCGGAAAGGAGGAGCGAAAGGGAGGAGTACGGTAGGCCATTATGTAATTGTCCGGGCTTCCAGTCGGTGCGTGCTCGCGACGCCTTGTGCGAGGAGAATGCAATCTGCATGCTGTGTCAGTCGAGCAAGATAACGGATAATAAAGCAACACGCGATGCCTGATCTAGGAATGTACCGAATTAATGCCACCGGGCCAGTGCCCGGATAGATGCTGAAGTGGGAGAACGATGGATTCACGACTGCAACAGATGCAACCTTGGCTGGATCAGGCGCTACCGCGCGCTGCAGCTGCCCTCGGCTGGGCTGAGCTGCCTGCCGGTGAGCTGGTGCCCGCCAGCGCCGACGCCAGCTTTCGCCGCTACTTTCGCTGGCAGGCGGCTGGCCGCAGCCTGATTATCATGGATGCGCCACCCGAGCATGAAAATACCGAACCCTTTGTTCGCATTACCCGGTTGCTGCAGGACGCTGGCGTGCGGGTGCCGCAGTTGTTCGCCGAGGACCTGCAGCAGGGCTTTTTGCTGCTGGAGGACATGGGCGCCAAGACTTATTTGCAGACTATCGAGCAGGGCGTTGCGCCGGCAGAGCTGGAGCGGATGTTTGCTGCGGCGATCACTAGCCTGATTCGCTGGCAGCTCGCCAGCCGGCCGGGTGTGTTGCCCGAGTACGAGGAGGCGGTGCTGCGCCGCGAACTGGCGCTGTTTCCGGACTGGTACGTCAGCCGCGAGCTGGGTCGCAGCCTGTCAGCCGAGGAGCAAACGCTTTGGGACGAGGTGCAGGCGCTGCTGCTCGACAGCAACCTCGGTGAGGCCAAGGTATACGTTCACCGCGACTATATGCCGCGTAACCTGATGACCTCTGAAGGTGAGCCGGGTGTGCTCGACTTTCAGGACGCGCTTTACGGCCCGGTCAGTTACGACGCTACCTCGCTGTTCGCCGACGCCTTTTTCAGCTGGCCGGCCGCCGAGCGCACGCAATGGCTGACGCGCTACTGGCAGCAGGCGCGGGAGGCCGGGGTGCCGGTGCCGGATGAGCTGGAGTCCTTCCTTGCCCAGGCGCGGCTGATGGGTGTGCAGCGTCACCTGAAGGTGCTGGGTATCTTTGCCCGGATTTGCCATCGCGACGGCAAGCCGCATTACCTGCAGGATGCGCCGCGCTTTGTCCGCTACCTGCGTGATGCTTGTGCTGCCGACACTCGGCTGGCGCCGTTGAGCGCGTTGCTCGACAGTCTGGGATTAGCCGCATGATGAGGGCGATGGTACTGGCCGCCGGCAAGGGGGAGCGGATGCGACCGCTGACCTTGCACACGCCCAAGCCGCTGTTGCCGGTTGCGGACAAGCCGTTGTTGCAGTGGCATATCGAGGCGCTGGCCACGGCAGGGGTAGCCGAACTGGTGATCAATCATGCCTGGCTGGGCGAGCAGATCGAGCGTTATTTCGAGGATGGCAAGCGCTTTGGTGTGAGTATTCGCTGGTCTGCCGAGGGTGAGCCGCTGGAGACCGGCGGCGGTATTCGCAAGGCGCTGCCGCTGCTGGGCGATGCGCCTTTTATCTTGATCAATGGTGACGTCTGGACCCGGTATGACTTTGCGCAGTTGGCACTGCCGGAAGGCATGCTGGCGCATCTGGTGCTGACCGATAACCCTGTGCACAACCCTAATGGCGACTTTTTGCTCACCGATGGCCTGGTCGGCAACCCTGCGGCCGGGCAGGTAGGCCTGACGTATAGCGGCATCGCTGTACTGCACCCTGACTTGCTGGCGGAGCACCCGGAAGGGGCCTTTGCGCTGGCGCCATTGCTGCGCGCTGCAGCGGAGCAGGGGCGGGTCAGTGGCGAGCATTTTCGTGGCGCCTGGATCGATGTCGGTACGCCAGAGCGGCTGGCCGACGCTGACCGCGTGGCGAGGGGCTGACGGATGCTCTGGCCGGTAACCGTGTTGGGCGCCGTGGTGGGCGGGCTTGGCGGCGCCGTGCCTGGAGCCGTGCTGGGTGCGGTGGTAGGCCACGCGCTGGATCGCCACTGGCAACTGCGACACTGGCGGGATTTGCCTGACCGGTTGGCTCAGTTGCGGAGTGCTGGCAACAGTTTCGAGCGCGTGCTGTTTCTCTGCTTGGGACGGTTGGCCAAGGCCAGTGGCCGGGTGACTCCGGCGCATCTGCAGTTGGCGCGGGATCTGATGCAGCAGTATCGACTCGAGGGGGATGCCCGGCTGCAGGCCATGCGTGACTTCAATGAAGGCAAACAGGGTGATGACTTGATCAAGGTGGTGCGTGCGTTCTGTCGGCGCGAGCCGGGGCGTGCTGCCGAGCTGATGGATGGCTGTTGGCGGATGGCTGTGCTGCCGGGGCGGCTGAGCGATGAGGTTCAAGGTCTGCTGGCAGGGTGGTCAAAAGTCGCCGGGCTAGGCCAGGCCGAGCAGCAGCGGATGCATCAGCGTCATCAACACAGCCGTCAGACGCGCGGCGGTCGCGCTGCGGTTGCGCAGGAGGATCGCCTTCAGCAGGCGGCCAACATACTCAAGGTCAGCCCCGCGGACTCGCCGGAGGTGATCAAGCGGGCCTATCGCCGCCAGCTCAGCCTGCATCATCCGGACAAGCTGGCCGCTCGCGGTGTTAGTTCTGCCCAGCAGAGCAGCGCCGGTGAGCGTATCCGGCAGATTCAGCAAGCCTACGAAACGCTGCGCCGCCACCGCGGGTTCCGTTGAGGCGCTACGGCGCTGCTTCCGGTTCAGCCGGTTGCTGATGGCGGGTCAGCCAACCACGCAGCCGTTTGTCGAGCATCTCGTCTGCAAAGGCCGAGCGATCCATCGCTGCGAGATCCATTTGCTGGTAGCCCTGGTTGCCGGTCCGGCGGGCGATGCGAAGGTGGTCTGCGGCAAGTTGACTGTCAACGGTTACAGCCAGGTCGAGCAGCTCGAACACTGGGCGCTCGTTCTTCTCGAACAGGCTGTCCAGGCTTGGCTCTGGCGACGACGCAGGTTGTCTGGTCTGATACAGAACGAGCGTCGCCGGTGGCTGGTCGGGTCCACTGGTGCTGACGGCCAATAGCGCCCAGTAAGCAGACTCCCGCCGGGCAATGATGTGCACCTGCTGTGCGCCTTCGCTCTCCAGTACCTGTAAGCCGGCGCGGATCAGCGCCGTGGCCCGCTCGCTGTAGCGAGCCTCGGGCGGCGGCTCTGGCGCGGCGTCAATCTGGTCGCTTGCTGCCAGCAGTTCGCCCTCCGGGACAATTTCGGGTGGCGCGGCATTGTCCGCAGCAGGTGGCTCCGCAGGCTCGGGAGGTACGTCGATCTGTGGAACAGAGGGTGCATCAGGCAAGCTGATGGCCAGGGTGTGCCAGCCGGCATCGCTGAGACTGATGCGGGCGGGGCCGATCAGCTCAGGCCAGTTGGCGTGCTCGCCTGGACCGGCAATCAGCAGAATGCCGCCGAGTGGTTCGGGGCGTGCTGCTGGTAGAAACAGCCCCAGCTGGGACTCACCGGCGAACTCGAGTTGCCGCTGTTCGCTGGTTGGCGTTTCGCGCTTGAGTGCTTGCTGATACTGGATATCACGGGACAGCGCTTGCGAGCGCTCGGCTGCTGCCGCGTCCGGTGTGGGCGCCGCTGGTTCCTGGGCCTGGGTGATACCGGCAAGGCAAAGCAGGGCTATGAGGGTTGGCGCGCGCATGGGGCTGTCTCGGTCCGAAGTCCTGATGAGTATAACCACGACGGATAGGGTAAACTGGCCGGCATTTCCGTGTCTGCCCCTGCCGAGGTTCTCCCATGCTCGATTACGCCATTGCGCCGTCTATTCTGTCCGCTGACTTTGCCCGTCTGGGTGAGGATGTTGATCGGGTGCTGGCCGCCGGCGCCGACATCGTCCATTTCGATGTCATGGACAATCACTACGTGCCGAACCTGACCATCGGCCCGATGGTTTGCTCGGCGCTGCGCAAGTACGGCGTCACCGCGCCGATCGATGTGCATCTGATGGTTAAGCCAGTGGACCGCATCATCGGCGACTTCCTTGAGGCCGGTGCCAGCTATATCACCTTCCACCCGGAAGCCTCCGAGCACATCGACCGTTCGCTGCAGCTGATTAAGGACGGCGGTGCCAAGGCGGGCCTGGTATTCAATCCGGCGACTTCGCTGGATGCGCTCAAGTACGTGATGGACAAGGTCGACATGGTGCTGCTGATGAGCGTCAACCCGGGCTTTGGTGGTCAGAAGTTCATCCCGGGCACGCTGGACAAGCTGCGGGAGGCGCGTGCGCTGATCGATGCCAGTGGTCGTGAAATCCGTCTGGAGATCGACGGCGGCGTCAACGAACAGAACATCCGCGCCATTGCCGAAGCGGGCGCCGATACCTTCGTCGCCGGTTCGGCGATCTTCAACAAGCCGGACTACAAGGCGGTGATCGACAGCATGCGTGCGGAGCTGGCACAGGCCAAACGCTGAGATGTTGTCGCTGCGCGAGCTGTTCGGTGGCGCGCTGCCGGCGCTGGTAATGTTTGATCTGGACGGCACCTTGATCGACTCCGTGCCGGATCTGGCGGCGGCGGTGGATGTGATGCTGGCTCAGTTGGGGCGTGAGGCCGCTGGCGTCGAGCAGGTCCGTCACTGGGTCGGCAACGGTGCGCGGGTTTTGGTGCGTCGGGCGCTGGCCGGAGACATCGAGCATTCGCACATCGGCGAGCCCGAGACCGAGCAGGCGCTGGCGCTGTTTCTCGAGGCGTACGCCGGAGATCACTCGCGCAGCACGGTCTATCCGGGCGTGCGGGCCTTTCTCGACCGGCTGCAGTCCGCGCAGATACCGCTTGCACTGATCACCAACAAGCCGAGTCGCTTTGTGCCGGAGCTGCTGGCGGACAAGCAGTTGGACGGGTATTTCCGTTGGCTGGTTGGTGGCGACACCCTGCCGGTGCAGAAGCCCGACCCGGCGGCGCTTCATTGGGTCATGCAGCAGGCTGGTGTTGAGGCTGGACAGGCGTTGTTTGTCGGCGACTCCCGCAGCGACGTTCTGGCCGCGAAGGCGGCTGGCGTGCCGGTGGTGGCGGTCAGCTACGGCTACAATCACGGGCGGCCGATTGCCTCGGAGAACCCGGATTTGCTGGTTGATTCGCTTGACGCGCTCATATAGGCTTGCTCGGGTGTCCCGACCAGTGATGGATCAGCCGTGTTTGTCAGCAATCGCAAACTGATGAGAGTTATCAAGGCGCTCGCCCGCTGGCGTTGGCGTACCTGAACTGTCCTCGCTCGCTCCCGAGTGCGAGCACCCTTGTTTGCGTATGACTTACCCTGCCTTTGAGGCTGATCATGACCCGAGACGAATTCCTTCGCCTGGCTGCCCAGGATTGCAACCGTGTACCCGTTGTACGCGAGGTGCTGGCAGATCTTGAAACCCCGCTGTCCACCTATCTGAAACTGGCTGACGGTGCCTACTCCTACCTGCTGGAGTCGGTGCAGGGCGGCGAGAAGTGGGGGCGTTATTCCATCATCGGCCTGCCGGCCCGCACCGTACTGCGCGTCGACGGCCATACCGCAACCGTGCTGGTGGACGGTGTCGAGCAGGAGCGCCATGAGTGTGCCGATCCGCTGGATTTCGTCGAGACCTTCAAGGCCCGTTACCGGGTGCCGAGCATTCCGGGTCTGCCGCGTTTCAATGGTGGACTGGTTGGCTACTTCGGCTACGACTGCGTGCGCTATGTTGAGCCGCGTCTTGCCGCGACGGTCAATCCGGATGTGCTGGGTACCCCGGACATCCTGCTGATGGTGTCCGATGAGGTTGTCGTATTCGATAACCTGGCCGGCAAGCTACACGCTATCGTGCTTGCCGACCCAAGCGCCGACGATGCCTTCGAACAGGCCAATGCCCGGCTCGATCAACTGCTTGAGCAGCTGCGCCTGCCGACCCCAGCGCGCAAGCTGATTGATCTGGCTGCGCCGGTCGATACCGACCTGGAATACCGCGCCAGCTTCACCCGTGAGGATTACGAGCGGGCGGTCGACACCATCAAGGAGTACATCCTTGCCGGTGACTGCATGCAGGTGGTGCCGTCCCAGCGCATGAGCATCGACTTCAAGGCCGAGCCGATTGATTTGTACCGGGCGCTGCGCAGCCAGAATCCGACGCCTTACATGTACTTCTTCAACTTCGGCGACTTCCACGTGGTTGGCAGCTCTCCCGAGGTGCTGGTACGTGTCGAAGAGGGTGAAGTAACGGTACGCCCGATTGCCGGCACCCGCCCGCGCGGCGCGACCGAAGAAGCTGATCTGGCGTTGGAGCAGGACCTGCTGTCCGACGCCAAGGAAATCGCCGAGCACCTGATGCTGATCGACCTGGGCCGTAACGATGTTGGTCGTGTGGCCGAGATCGGCAAGGTCAAGGTCACCGAGAAGATGGTTATCGAGCGTTATTCCAACGTCATGCACATCGTCTCCAACGTACAGGGCCAGCTGAAGCCGGAACTGACCGCAATGGATGCACTGCGCGCCATTCTGCCGGCGGGCACCCTGTCCGGGGCGCCGAAAATTCGCGCGATGGAGATCATCGACGAGCTGGAGCCGGTCAAGCGCGGCGTCTACGGCGGCGCGGTCGGCTACTGGGCGTGGAACGGCAACATGGACACGGCCATCGCAATTCGTACCGCGGTGATCAAGGATGGTGAGCTGCATGTGCAGGCCGGTGGCGGCATTGTGGCCGACTCGGTGCCCGCGCTGGAGTGGGAAGAGACCATCAACAAGCGTCGCGCCATGTTCCGTGCGATTGCCCTCGCTGAACAATCGGCCCGGTAAAGGAGAAAAGCCATGCTGCTGATGATCGATAACTACGACTCCTTTACCTACAACGTGGTGCAGTACCTCGGTGAACTGGGTGCCGACGTCAAGGTGGTGCGCAACGATGAATTGACCGTCGCCGAGATCGAAGCCCTCAATCCCGAGCGCATCGTTGTCTCCCCCGGCCCGTGCACGCCCAACGAAGCGGGTGTCTCGGTGCCGGTGCTCAAGCACTTTGCCGGCAAGCTGCCGATTCTCGGCATTTGCCTTGGCCACCAGAGTATCGGCCAGGCTTTCGGCGGTGATGTGGTGCGTGCCCGTCAGGTCATGCACGGCAAGACCAGCCCGGTGTATCACGAAGGTCTGGGCGTGTTTGCCGGCCTCAATAATCCGCTAACCGTGACCCGTTATCACTCGCTGGTAATCAGCCGCGATACGCTGCCCGACTGCCTGGAGCTGACCGCCTGGACCCAGCATGAAGACGGCAGTGTTGACGAAATCATGGGTGTACGCCACCGCGAGTACATGATCGAGGGTGTGCAGTTCCATCCTGAGTCGATCCTGTCTGAACAGGGGCACGACATGCTCGCCAACTTCCTCAAGCAGCAGGGCGGCATGCGCCGCTGACCAGCCAGGAGAGACGGAATGGATATCAAGACAGCCCTCGGCAAGGTGGTTGATCAGTTGGATCTGTCCACCGAGGAAATGCAGGACGTCATGCGTCAGATCATGACCGGCCAGTGCACCGACGCGCAGATCGGCGGCTTTCTGGTTGCCCTGCGGATGAAGAGTGAAACCCTCGACGAAATTACCGGCGCAGCCATGGTCATGCGCGAGCTGGCTTCCGGGGTGCAGATCAACGCTGAACGCCTGGTCGACACCTGCGGCACCGGCGGCGACGGCGCCAATATCTTCAATGTGTCGACCGCCGCCGCGCTGGTGGTGGCCGCTGCTGGCGGCAAGGTCGCCAAGCACGGCAACCGCGCGGTATCCGGCAAGAGCGGCAGCGCCGATCTGCTGGAAGCGGCGGGCGTAAATCTCAACCTGACGCCCGAGCAGGTTGCCCGCTGTGTTGAAAGCGTCGGTGTCGGCTTCATGTTTGCGCCGGCCCATCACGGCGCCATGAAGCACGCCATTGGCCCGCGCCGCGAACTGGGCATGCGCACCATCTTCAACATGCTTGGCCCGATGACCAATCCGGCCGGGGTCAAGCATCAGGTCATCGGTGTGTTCACCGAAGCGCTGTGCCGGCCGATTGCCGAGGTGCTCAAGCGTCTCGGCAGCGAGCACGTGCTGGTGGTGCACTCCAAGGATGGGCTGGACGAACTGAGTCTGGCGGCGACCAGCCACATTGCCGAACTGAAAGGCGGCGAAGTGCGCGAGTACGACGTTAGCCCGGAAGAACTCGGCATCAAGAGCCGCTCGTTGATTGGTCTGACGGTCGATGACGCGGTGGCCTCGCTCAAGCTGATCCGCGATGCGCTCGGCAAGCGCGAAACCGAGGCCGGTGAAAAAGCGGCCGATATCATCATTCTCAATGCCGGTGCGGCGTTGTACGCGGCAGATCATGCGACCAGTCTGCTCGAAGGCGTCAAGCTCGCCTCTGATGCCCTTTACTCAGGGCTGGCGCGGGAAAAACTCAACGAACTTATCGCCTTCACCGAGGTGTTCCGGGAGGAAGCAGCACAATGAGCGTGCCGACCATCTTGCAAAACATCGTCGCGCGCAAGCACGAGGAAGTGGCAGAACGTCTCCAGCAGCGCAGCCTGGCCGAGCTGGAGCAGCTCGTAGGGGCCGCATCGCCCACCCGTGGCTTCGCCAAGGCCATTCAGGCCGCTGCTGCCGCGCGCCGCCCGGGGGTGATTGCCGAGATCAAGAAGGCGTCACCGAGCAAGGGCGTGCTGCGCGAGGACTTTCATCCAGCCGAAATTGCGGCCAGCTACGAGGCGGGCGGTGCGGTTTGCCTGTCGGTGCTGACCGATGTCGACTTCTTTCAGGGGCACGACGATTACCTGCAGCAGGCCCGTGCGGCCTGTTCACTGCCGGTGATCCGTAAGGACTTTATGGTTGACCCGTATCAGGTCGTCGAAGCCCGCGCCCTGGGGGCTGACTGCGTGCTGCTGATTGCCGCCTGCCTGGACGACCTGCAGATGGGCGAGTTGGCGGCGACCGCAAAGCAACACGGGCTGGATGTGCTGGTCGAGGTGCACGATGCCGCCGAGCTGGAACGCGGCCTCAAGCTGGATACCCCGCTGATCGGCATCAACAACCGTAACCTGCACACCTTCGAGGTGACGTTGGACACGACTCTTGAGCTGATTCCGCAGATTCCGCGTAACAAGACGCTGGTGACCGAGAGCGGCATCCTGCATCGTGCCGATGTGGAGTTGATGCTGGCCCATGACGTCTACGGGTTTCTGGTCGGCGAGGCTTTCATGCGTGGCAACGATCCGGGCCATGAACTTAAGCGACTGTTTTTCTAATTCGCGATATCAGCATTGAAAGAACCTCCTTCGGGAGGTTTTTTTGTGGTTTGGCGCTGCAGTTCGGGGAAGATAGGTAGGGTCTTAGACTACTGCGTTTATCCGTCTGCTCGGATGGTGGAGTGTGCACTGTGGTTCGTCCCGTTTACGCGGGCGAGTAGCGCAGGCTTGGCGGGAAAAAGAGCGGCAGCCTGTTTGAGGCTCGCAGAGCCGAGTTCTGCCGATCCCCGCCAAGCCGAGCAACGCAGCGAACCCGCAGGGCCGCGTAGCCGGGTGCCCGGGGGGATCGCC
>NZ_PPSK01000022.1 GCF_002903165.1 Halopseudomonas oceani | reverse complement strand
ACTCATTAATAAAGCTAGCCAGCTTGTCGTGCTCAATCCTGATTTTGCTTCGACGGTCTTCATGCCAGATGTTCATCTCGCGCATAATCTCGACCGGGTTCGATGTAATCAGTGATTTGCCTTCATGTCTGCTTGTGACTATTGCGAATCGATAGATAGAACCCAACAAGCCGAGGGCCTTATTTGCTGCACGTTTTCGTTCTTTTGACATCGTCCCGTTTGCCCGCAAAACGGGTTTAGTAATGCTCGCGTGAAGCTCTATCACATCTTCATAGTCGAAGTCACCAAGCGATACATCAGCAATAGAAGAGAGGTAGTTTTTGAACGTTCGACGGTAGTCTTCTCGTGTCGCTTGAGTGATCCTTTGCTTCGCCTTCATCATCTTCTCGAAAGTGCTTTCGACCGTCACAAAGCTTGACTGCTTATCTAGTTTTTCTCGCTCAATGATCTCATCTATTTCACCAATCAGCTTGGCGGCCTGATCTCGAATCGACACGATTTTTGCTTTCGAGTCGTACTTGCTGATCGTAATTCGTTTCATTGTGCCGTTGACTCTCTTTATGACAACGAACGTTTTTGCGCCCCTCGCTGTAACCCTAAGCGCGAGCCCGCGTTGAGTTTTGTCGTAGAAGATCTGCTCTGATTTACCTGCGCTGCACTCAAGCGCTCTGATCGCATCGTGCGTGAATTGAAGCTCGGCCTTTGCCACTTTTCTTACCCCCGAAAACCGGATCGCTGTGAAATCCATGGAAACTTCTGATGACATCTGAGCACCTGGAAGCCCCATTACACCTGCGCCCTGATGGAAACCCATGGAAACTTTCATGGAAACTTTCGGCCCAGCTGAGCCCATCTGTGCCCAGCCTTCGATCTCTTGCCGGTCTAGCCAAAATTGCCATGAGATCAAGAGTATCTTGTTGATTTGAAAGGAAAACAAAGCCCTAATCATGCGAACTCAGCTCATGAAGGCTGTACGCAGCTTTTCTCTGCTCAACACAAGATATGGGGGTAGATTGACTTAAAATCCCTCGACCTTTAGGTCGTGCCGGTTCGACCCCGGCTCCGGGCACCAATATCTCGCCAAGCGCGAATCAGCATCCCTTATGAAGCCCCCCCGCAGAGCTGTCCCTGCATGACCTGCGTCAGCTTGGTCATGCCAATCATCGCTTATACTCTCAGCAATCAATACGGGAGGGTGTTCATGAGTGGCGAACAGTTCTGGGTTACGGTAGCCATCTTTACGCTGGGCGTCATGCTGATTGGCGGTGGTTACTCCCGATCAGAAACGCGATCGGGGGTGGCGCTGATGTGGGGTGGGGCGCTGTGTATGATTGCGCTGGTTTTCTACTATATCCCACAAAATCTGGCGCTCTAGGAAGACAGGTGAGTCGCCTCGCGTGTCTCGTCGCTGAAGGACACCACGCGGTTGCGTCCTGACTTCTTTGCCTCATAGAGCGCGACGTCTGCACAGTGAATAAGACCTGCCGCATCATTGGCTTGTGCTGGAAAACAGGCAACTCCGGCCGAAAGCGTTCTGCTGACAGGTTGATCAAGCCAGGTAACCCCGGCTGCAGCGAACGCCACGCGGTACTGTTCGGCGCGCTCTTTCGCCGTTGTGCAGTCGGTATTCGGCAATACGATCAGAAACTCTTCTCCGCCAAAGCGGCAGACAATGTCACTTGCCCTTGAGTGCTGGTGCAGCAGGTTTGCGAGGGTCACCAGCAGCAGGTCGCCGGCCTGGTGACCATGGTCATCGTTGACGGACTTGAAGTGATCGATATCGAGCAGCACCAGCGACAGTGGTTGTTCATGCCGTTGGCAGAAGCTCAGCTCCCTGTTGATGCTGACATCGAAGTATCGACGATTATAGGCGCCGGTCAGCGGATCCCGGTCAGCCTGCTCACGCAGTTGCTGTTGCAGCAACGTGTTTTCTTCCAGTTGCCTTTGCAGAGCCTGGTTTGCCTGCTGCAGCGCCTTTTGGCTTTTGTGCAGTTGGTCCCGTGTTTCGCGTATCCGGTCATTTCGCGTGAAAGCGACATTGCCTACCATCATCAGGTATAGCGTCAGTCCGGCAATGCAGAGCAGGTCCGACGGCCAGTAGCTGTAATGCGCAAGTTGGGGCGACTGGATGGCGAGCGACAGCAGCACACCTGCTGCCAGCGCTGCTGCGGCTTGCAGAAAGCCTTTCGGCCCTCTGAACACCATCAGATTGATGGTCACGCCAATGACCATTGTGTAGCTGATCCAGAGCGGAAACCCCAGCCAACCGATCCATATGCCAAACAGCAACGAATCGCACAGCAGGTTGTTCAGCTCGGCTGCCAGCGGCGAGCGCGAGTGTCTGGCACGCAAATACATCAGGTGAGGGTAAATCAGAAACTGCAGGACGAGCATCGCCCACGCAAATCCGCTATGGGCAACGCCATAGAAGTAGACACCGATTGCCGCAAACAGCAGGGCAAATGAAGCGGTGCGATTCCGATAATTTAACCGCACTATCCAGTGCGAATTTTCCTGTGTAGAGCCCGTCATCATGACCTAGCCGGGAAATGGGTCGCGACTTGATTGTATCCCCTTGCCTGTTAATCAGATAGGGAAACTATGGCGCTCTCTCTACGCGCATTTCTGCGATTATGCGGGATTACTGCGTGCGGGGCCTGATACGTGTCAGCGTCTGCGCGGGTCATCAAGTATTAACCGCCAGGTAACCTGAGTGTCACAGCCGCATGGCGCAATTCTTCTCAACGCCAGTGAGGAAATTGACCATGCAGATTACGGTGATTGGTTGCGGCTATGTCGGCCTGGTAACAGCGGCTTGCTTTGCCGAGATGGGCAATAGAGTGGCCTGTGTCGACACCAGTGCTGAGCGTGTCGAGGCGCTGCACCGCGGCATATCTCCGATCTTTGAACCGGGTATCGAAGCGCTGCTGCAGACCAACCACGCGGCTGGCCGGTTGACCTTCAGCAGCCAGCTGAACCCGGTGCTGCGCAATAGCGAGGTGGTTTTCATCGCTGTGGGCACTCCCTCAGCCGCTGACGGCAGTGCGGATGTCTCGCAGATTCTTGAGGTTGCAGCTCAACTGGGGGGGGCACTCGAGTCGCCGACCATTGTCGTTTGCAAGTCGACTGCGCCGGTGGGCACTGCCTGCCGTGTTCAATCTATTCTGGATCAGCACTGCCAGCGTCGCGGCGTGAACTGGCGGCATAGCGTTGTCAGCAATCCCGAGTTCCTCAAAGAGGGCGCGGCTATTGATGACTTCATGCGTCCGGACCGAATTATCCTGGGAGCGGAAGATGCCAGTGCGGAGCGCACCATGCGCCGCCTTTACGAGCCGTTTGTACGCAACCACGATCGCATTTTGTGCATGCCACGTCGCGCTGCAGAAATGACCAAGTACGCGGCCAATACGTTTCTTGCCACCAAGATTTCATTTATCAACGAAGTCGCCAACCTGTGTGAAAGCCTGGGAGTGGATGTTGAGGAAGTGCGCAAGGGTATTGGTGCGGACCCGCGTATCGGCCACCACTTCATTTACGCCGGCTGCGGTTATGGTGGCTCCTGTTTTCCGAAGGATATTCGCGCGATGCTGCATATGGCGCAGGAGCGTGAGATGCAGCTGCCAATCCTGCAGGCAGTCGAAGCGCGTAATCAGGCACAGAAAACCTGGCCGATGCGTATGCTGCGCAAGCTTTACAGCGAAGGGGTGGCCGGCAAAACCGTTGCCATCTGGGGCCTGGCCTTCAAGCCGGGTACCGACGACATTCGCGATGCGCCAAGCCGGGTGTTGATTGAGGGGCTGCTGGATCTAGGTGCTCGTGTGCAGGCTTTCGACCCTATTGCCAGCGAGAACATCGCCAAGGCCTACCCGGAGGCTGTCGCGCGCGGGCAGCTGCGGTTGTTCAGCGACCCGTATGCGGTCCTGAACGATGCCGATGCGCTGGCGTTGATCACCGAGTGGAAACAGTTCCGGCAACCGGACTTCGCACTGATGGCGCGCCTGATGCGCGAGCCTGTCATCGTCGACGGTCGCAATCAGTATGATCCCGCTGTATTGGGTACCTTCGGCTTTCGGCATGTGGGCGTCGGCCGAGTGCCCATGGACAGCCCGGCGCCGCTACTGCGCAAGGTGGTCTGATTAGTCCGACTTTGCGGTATGCTGGGGCACTTCATTATTCAGCGCAGGCAGGAAGGTAGCCCATGTCCCAGTATGATTTTGATCTTTTTG
This sequence comes from Halopseudomonas oceani, assembly GCF_002903165.1. Taxonomy (GTDB): domain Bacteria; phylum Pseudomonadota; class Gammaproteobacteria; order Pseudomonadales; family Pseudomonadaceae; genus Halopseudomonas; species Halopseudomonas oceani. The sequence goes on along the minus strand of NZ_PPSK01000022.1, from coordinate 44,537 downwards.
TTATCGGTGCCGGTTCCGGCGGCGTACGCGCCAGTCGCATGGCCGCTGGCTTCGGTGCCCGGGTGGCAGTGGCTGAAGATCGCTATCTGGGGGGCACCTGCGTCAACGTAGGCTGTGTGCCGAAGAAGCTGTTTTCCTACGCTGCGCATTTTGCCGAGGATATCGCCGACGCCGCAGGGTATGGCTGGGATATTGCTGCCCCCGGTTTCGAGTGGCCGCGGCTGGTCACCAACAAGAATGCCGAGATCAGTCGGCTGAATGGCATCTACCGCAACCTGTTGATATCCGCGGGTGTGCAATTGATTGAAGGGCGGGCACGATTCATCGACTCGCATCACGTAGAAGTCGATGGTCGTCGCTACAGTGCCGAGCGTATTTTGGTTGCGACGGGGGGCTGGCCCCACGTGCCGGACTTCCCGGGCAACGAGCATGTAATCAGCTCCAACGAGGTCTTCTTTCTCGATAGCCTGCCAAAGCGGGCACTGGTCGTTGGTGGCGGCTATATTGCCATCGAGTTTGCCGGTATTTTCCATGGGCTTGGTTGCGAAACTACCCAGCTGTATCGAGGGGATCTGTTCCTTCGTGGCTTCGATCGTAGCGTGCGAGAGCACATGGCTTCTGTGCTGGCCGAGAAAGGGGTGCGGCTGCGCTTCAACAGCGACGTCGCCCGCATTGAGCGCAATGCTGATCAGTCGCTGAGCGTGACCCTCACCAATGGTGACCAGATCGAAACCGATCTGGTGCTTTATGCCACGGGGCGTCGGGCACACACCGACGATCTGGGGCTGGAAAACACCAGTGTGACGCTCGACGACAAGGGCAACATCCGCGTTGACGAACACTACCAGACCTCCGATCCGGCGGTGCTGGCGATTGGGGACGTCACCGGCACCGTGCAATTGACGCCAGTGGCACTGGCCGAAGGGATGGCTTTGGCGCGTCGCCTGTATCGCCCTGAAGAGTATCTGCCGGTCGACTACAACGATATCCCGACGGCCGTATTCTGTATCCCCAATATTGCCACCCTCGGCTTGACCGAGGACGATGCGCGGGCCAAGGGGCACAAGCTGAAAGTCTACGAGAGCCGCTTCCGAGCGATGCGCAATACCTTGGCCGGACGCAGCGAGCAGAGCCTTATGAAGCTGCTGGTAGATAAGGAGACGGACCGGGTTCTAGGCATTCATATGGTTGGGCCGGAAGCGGGCGAAATCGTCCAGGGACTGGCCGTTGCAGTGAAGGCGGGGGCGACCAAAGCCGTGTTCGACGCGACGCTGGGTATTCACCCCACCGCGGCCGAGGAGTTTGTTACCATGCGCACGCCTAGCCGCGAGGACTGATCGCGGCTCCTTGTGGAGTGCTGCATACATGAGCTGGTTTTACGCCTTCGATTTGTTTGGTGTGGCGGTGTTTGCCATTACCGGTGCGCTGATGGCGGGGCGCAAATCCATGGATCTGTTCGGGGTGTTGGTTATCGCCATCATCACTGCTCTGGGTGGCGGCACACTTCGCGACGTCATACTGGGTAACCATCCGGTCAGCTGGATTCGCAACGACGTGTACATTCTGGTCGCTACCCTGGCGGCCGTCGGCACCGTGCTGTGGGTCAGGCTGACGCGCCCGATCAATGAAACCGGGCTGTTGGTGGCAGATGCCTTCGGGTTGGCAGTATTTACCGTGATCGGCACCCAGGTGGCGCTGAATTACGGTGTCCCGGTGAGCGCTGCGGTCATCATGGGGGTTATGACCGGTGTAGCAGGTGGCGTCATGCGGGATATCATCTGCAATGAAATTCCGCTGATCTTTCACAAGGAAATTTACGCAACGGCCTGCATTATCGGCTCCTTCACGTACATTGGGCTGCAGGCGCTGCCGTTGCACGAGGATGTAATTACCGCCATTTGCATCGCACTGGTCCTGGCTATCCGACTGGCTGCGATCCGCTGGCATCTGGCGCTGCCGCGCTTCCACCTGCTGGATCGCAACCGCTCAGATCAGTGATGTGCGTGACCTGAGCCAGCATCATGCGTTGCCGGCTCGTCTGCCGCCTGCACATTGACCACTACGTCTACATCACCTGCGACGGCGAAATGCAGCGTCAGCGGGAAATGCTCGCCAGCGCTCAGCGGCTGCTTGAGGTTGAAAAGCATCAAGTGGTAAGCGCCGGGCTGAAAGGTGACTGTTTCTCCGGGGGCGATGACCAGACTATCCACCTGCTGCATCTTCATCAAACCGTCGGCATGAACGTGCTCGTGAATCTCGACCTTGTCCGCTGCTGGGCTGTCGGCTCCCAGCAAGGTGTCATTTTCGGCGCCATGGTTGCTGATCTCTAGATAGGCTGCACCCGTTGGCACCGCTGGAGGCATGGCACGTGACCAAGGATGGGCAATATGTAACGCGCCGGCTTCAAACTCATGAGCGTCCACCAGCTGGGCAAGAGCGCAACCAATCAGCAGCAGTGAAAATCGATTGAAACGCATATGGAAGTCCTTGAAGGAAACGGGATAGTGAGTGAACCATACCCCGAAAAGGGGCGTTAGAAGAAGTGACACAGCGCCGCTGCACCAATTGCAAGCAGCAATGGTGGAAATGTGTCGTGGTTGGTAAAAGTAGGTGCATATGTAGCTTTTCGCCACTATGTTTTTCCAGCACACTGAGGCAGGTGATGTAATGGTGTCATCATCGGACCCAACAGGAATTCGAGCACGAAATGACGGAGCGCAGACGGTTGGAACGGCATTTGGTGAGTAGCAGTCTGGAAGTGTTTGATCTGGAGACCGGGGATCATCTGGGGCGCGTGGTTGACTTGCATGAGGAGGGCTTGATGCTGCTCAGCAGCCGCCCGGTAGACCTGAATAGGGCCTTTGCGTTGCAGATCAATTTGCCGATGACGTTAAACGGCGTGAAGGAGTTTTTGCTGGATGCCGAGAGCTTGTGGAATCGGGTCAGTATCAACGGAGAACAGTTTTGGACCGGTATGCATTTTACCGCGTTGCCGGAAGAGTCCAGGCAATGCATTGCCAAGATGGTGGCCAGCCGCTGAGCAGCGACTGGCCACACGCACGTCAGGCGCTCAAATAGCGTCCTGGAGTCAGGTGGTTGTCCCAACGTACGGGGTATTTGCCGTGCGCCATGGCCTGATTCCGATCAGGGGATAGTACGAAAACGCCGCCGAGACCAGACGACACGATAAAGTCCTGCTCTCCGTACGGCAGCGCACCGGCGACATCCTTCACCATCACGCGCTGTACCACCTCCCCAGTCTGATAGTTGATGATCAGAGCCAGACCGCCCAGCGGCGCAGTAACAACCGCATAGGGTGTGTGGTGGCTGATCGCAATACTGGCCGTATAGTTTTTTAGCGGCAGTAACTCTTCTACTGGCCAATCCAGCTCGGTGAACGCCCCGGTGCGGGTGTCTAGCCGTGCAATCAACGGCGGCGACTCCCATTCGGGGCCTTCATACTGATACCCGGCAATCACGATGCCCTCAGGGCTAACGTCCAGATGACGACAGCTGAGCTGGTGGTGGGATGGTACGTGGCGGGCAATAATCTCGCCGCTGTGGCGGTCCATCAGAATCAGCGCCGGCTCCATGCGATCCAGGTTCAGCTTGATTCGATCATAGTCCGGATGGGTTTCTATCCCGCCAAGTGCAACGATCAGCGTGTTGCCATCCGGGTGCAGGCGCAGTTCGTGGGGGCCGATGCCGGCGAGGTCGTAGTCGGTCACGACACTATAGCCATCGTGCGCATCATAGACCCGTACTAGGCCGGCGGAGGTGACGTAGTTGTTCATGGTTACGTACAGGTAGCGCGCGTCCGGGCTGTAGACGCCGTGTCCGTAGTAATGAAATCCATCACCTGCATGAATGCTGCGCTCACGTTGTCCTGTACGGGTATTGAGCACGTGCATGAGACGGCCGGGGCGGCGCGCAAATACCACTACATGATCACCGTGCGGCTGAGCGCAGCCACCGTGGCAGCGCTCAGCAACCGGAATCTGAAAGCGCGTCTTGCCAGTGCGATCAACACCCGTGATGTAATGCTGTCCTGCATCGTCGTCGACGGCACTGATGAGTTCCATGGCCGGCTTTCGCTCGGCAAATGGCAGGCGACCGCTGCATGCAGCCAGCGCGCCCGCCGAGGTGATGGCGACTGAGGCCTTCAGGAACCTGCGACGATCAAGCATCAATCAGTCTCCGTCGCTGGAGTTGAAGCCGCGGACAACACTGAGTTTGGCTGCGATCGGTCCGGTCAGGATTTGCCCCGTTGCGCGAACATCTGCCAGTAGCGCATTGAGGCTGGCGACGCCTTCTTCGGTCTGCAGCAAAGGGGTGATATCGGCTGGCAATCCAGTGAAGTGCCCCAGCGTCTTGTTCAACTGAGCGCTGAACTCTTCGGCCAGAGGTAGTGCATCGTTCTCGGCCATCAGTGCGTTGAGCCCCGGCACAAAGTAATCGGCCATGCCCTGCAGGGAGGCCCTGATCATGTTCAGTGACTCTCCGGAACGCCAGGCGTCAGCCAGGTAAGGGTTGGGCCTACCGTTACCACGAACACCCAGCGGTGCGGCGATACGCCAGTCGGCCATGATCTCAAGCGCATGCATGGCCGAAGTGAGTGTGCCGTTGTTGTAGTCGGCGGTTTGCAGGTATCGCGCCTGAAGCTGACCCCAGTCATTGCTCAGCTCGGCAGCGTTGTTCTCAAGATTGTGCGCGATAGCCGTTAGCAGACGGCAGGATGGGGCGCTGGGCAGGGCATTCTCACCATCGGTAACCTTGGGATCAAACAGTAGGTACTCGGCTGCCGGAAACCCCTGAATGGCGACGCTGTCGCGCGCCAGATCGGCCGCCGTAACGCTCTCACGCTCGGGCTTTAGCCAGTAACTGGCCTTGCTGGCAGTGAGGTTCTTGGGATCGGGCCAGAACTGGAATTTCCAGGCGCGAGTGTTCTGCTCAATTGGCCCAAAATCGACAAAACGAACCGCTTGCCAGGCAGCAAAAGCGTTGGTCCAGAGCGTTTTCACCTCAGTTAGACCGCTGTCGCTGGGGCTGGCGCAATATGCATCGGCCTGGCTGGCCAGTTGTTTAGTCTGGTCCGCCAGTTGTTGATAACCATGCCCGATCTGGGTGTGCCAGGCAGCGCGCGGCGATGTGTCTTGTGCCTGCACGCTCATGCTGATGCCAAGCACGCTGGCGGTTGTCAGGATAAACAGGGGAGCAGTCAGTCTCATGTTCAGGCCTCAGAGAGAGTTGAGGAAGCGAAGCAGGGCGTCGCGTTCTGCTTGCGGCAACATACGATACTGGTCCGCTGCTGGACGCGCTTCACCGTCGTGCCAGAGGATGGCATGTTCCACGGTTTCTGCACGACCGTCATGTAAAAAACCGGCTTGCGGATTCACTACCTTGGTCAGCCCTAGGCCCCACAGCGGAGGGGTACGCCATTCGTTGCCGTCCGCCAGGAATTCCGGCCGTCCGTCCGCCAGGCCGGGGCCCATGTCGTGCAGCAGGAAGTCGGAATAGGGCCAGATGACCTGACCGCTCAGCTCAGGACGTTCAACCTGGCCGGTGGTGTAACGTGGCGTGTGGCAGGCGGCGCAACCGATATCGTTGAAAACGCTGGCACCGCGCTGGACCTGCGGGTTGTCCTGCTCACGACGGGTCGGTACGGCCAGGCTGGTAGCGTAAAAGTTGATAAAGTTGGCAACGTTGTCGGTTACCTCGATGTCACCGCCGTTCGGGAAGCGATCACACTGTTGCTGCGGTGTGCAGTCCGTCGCTGGTGTAACGGTCGACGTTAACCCCATGTCGCCAGCGAAGGCATCCATGCTCTGCTGCATGATGCTGGGTTGTCCGGCCTTCCAGCCAAAGCGCCCGACAACGGTTTGCTTGGCAACGCGGTCCCAAACGCGATTGGCGCGGCCGGATATGCCATCACCATTAGCGTCGTCCGGGTCTTCGTTGGCCAGCAGCGCCGCTTCCGGAATTGCCTCAACCAAGCCCAGACCGATCATCTGCGGTGCGACGCGCGGGGAGGTCAGTAGATCGTTCGGCAGCGGACCATAGTTAGGGTTTTCAATGTGATAGACGGGTTTGCGCATGACGACCTTGGTGCCGTCACCCAACGTCTGGGTAACCGATTGCCACTCGACGATCATGTCGGCTTCCGGCTTCATGCCGGGAATTGCTGAGGTCTGCAGCTGGCCGCCATAGATGGGAGCCGGCTTGAGGCCGTGTTCACGTAGCAGGTCGGCATCCTGTTCCGGGTCCGCAGGGACAGAAAGGCGCAGGAACAGCGAGACTGAGGGCGTGTCGATGGATGCTGGTGCGTGACCACGTCCGTCTTTCAGGTGACAGCCCTGGCAGGAGTTGGTGTTGAACAGCGGGCCAAGTCCGTCACGGGCGTCCGTGCTGGCCGGAGCAACCACCCAGGGGTTGCGAAAAAAACTGTTGCCTACGCTGAAATCAAGGCGCTTGGTCATCGACATGTTTGCCAAGGGTAGCGAGTAGGCGTTTTGGTCATGTTGCTTGACGCTGCCGTCACCACCGGTGAGCGGTGTGTCTTGAATCGGGTAGGTGGTTTCAGTGGCCTGGGTCAAATTCGAGATCAGCAACACAGGGACCAGCAGCGCGCTAGCGCGGAGGAGAGGATGAAGCATGGATGTCGTTTCACTTTGCCTGGGTGAGTATCAGCAAGGAGCGTATCTGTCAGATTGCCCGGCGGGGTTACCGCCGGGCACAGGAACTACGCCAGATCAGAACTGATGACCAGCATCGTCGGGCTCGAGGGACTCGACGCCGACAACCGCTGCGACCTGCTCAATCGAGCCAGTCTGCTCAACCAGCGTGGCAATGGCGTTGTTGATGATTTCTGCACCTTGAGTGTTTTCGGGCGCGATCATCATATCAAAGGTAACCGGGTTTTCTGACGCTTCAGCGGTGGACTTCATGTGACCAAGTGCCGCAACACTGGCGTCCAGCTGGCCGATCAGTTTCTGGTTCAGTTCGGGGTCGATCTGACCAACCAGGTCAGCCAGCGAAGCGCCGCTCAGCTCGGTACCGTCAACACGCTTGTAGTTGCCGGTATAGACGTTCTGGATACCGAGCGCGTTGTAGTAGTGGGAGTTGTGGGTGTTGTCGCTGAAGCAGTCGTGTTCGTCTTCATAGGAGTTGGCCTCCAGTGCGACCTTCATGCGCTCACCGGCGAGCTCGCCCAGTGACAGCGAGCCCATGCCGAACAGCATCTTCTGGTACACAGCGGTCGGCTCGAGCGCGGTCAGTTCGGCACGGTAGTTACCATCAACGCCTGCTTTCCATTGGCCAACCATCCAGTTCAGGTCGGAGACCAGCAGGTCGGTAGCCGCATCTAGGTAAGCCGCGCGGCGGTCACAGTTGCCGTTGGTGCAGGCGTCGCCGACAGCATAGTCAGTTGCCTTGCGGTTACCGGCGCCAGCCTCAAAGCCGTTCAGGTCCTGACCCCAGAGCAGAAACTCGATTGCGTGGTAACCGGTAGCTACGTTGGCTTCAGAACCACCTACCTCATTCAGGCTGGCCAGCAGCTCGGGCGTGATGTTGGTCAGGTCCAGTGTTTCGCCACCGACGTTCAGCTCTTTGCTGGCGATGATATTGGCATTGGCACCTTCATTGCCCAATGCGTGCTGGTAATCCTCGGCATTGACGTAGTCGATCAGCCCCTCGTCCAGTGGCCAGGCGTTGAGCTGACCTTCCCAGTCATCAACCACCGAGTTACTGAAACGGAAGACCTCAGATTGCTGGTACGGAACACGTGATTGCAACCAAGCGGTGCGGGCGGCGGCAAGGGTTTCTTCAGTGGGATTGGCAATCAGCGCGTCAGTAGCGGCGTCCAGGGTTTTGGCGGTAGCCAGCGCGTCCTCATAGGTTGCCAGTGCCAAATCGGCGTAGTGATTGACGATCGCAGCAGGGGCAACGCCCGTTGTTTCTGGCGCACTGGCAGGTGCTGTTTCTGCAACGGGGGCAGCGGGCGCGGCAGCTTCCGGCGCCGTGGCTTGCTCGTTGTCGTTGCATGCGGTCAGAAGGAAAGAGGTGGAAATTGCTAGCGCAAGCGCCTGCAAGGGAAAACGCACGGCCATGTATAGCTCCCTGTTGATTGTGCTCAATCAATTAATGATAGTGATTTGCATTATGGATTATATGCCGATGACAGCATATTGCAATGCGCGCTGGTGCTGCAGGCGAGGCGCACGGGGCTTTGCCATACTGAGTGCACATTCATGGCAAAAGTGGAGGTGGACCATGTCCAACCATCATGTCTATAAGAAGGTGGAAGTTGTTGGCTCGTCACCCAACAGCATTGATGACGCCATCAGAGCGGCGATCGCGGAGTGTGCGAAGACTATCCGCTACATGGAGTGGTTTGAGGTAAAGGAAACCCGTGGGCACATCGCAGACGATCAGGTCGCACACTTTCAGGTCGTGCTGCAGATCGGTTTCAGGATCGCCGGCAGCTGACGCGGCCGGCGATGAGGCGGGTAGGATCAGCTGTTGAGCACCTGCCAACGCAGCGACATTGCGGAGTCTGCTGCGGCTGCCAGTTCTCGCCCTTTGGTGACAAAGTGCGTGCGGTAATAGTTCTGGTGCTCGCTATGCTCGTGAAAGTGATGCGGGGTCAGCACGGCAGTTAATACCGGCACCTCGGTCTCCAGCTGCACCTGCATCATGCCGCTGATGACCGCGTTGGCTACAAAGTCATGGCGATATATGCCGCCGTCAACGACCAGTCCGGAACAGGCGATGGATGCGTAGCGACCAGTCTTGGCCAGCAGCTTGGCCTGCAGCGGAATTTCATAGGCCCCGGGGACTGCGATCACATCGATCAGGTCTGGGTCATAACCGCGGGTGGCAATTTCTTCACGAAAGCCGTCCAGGCAGCGCAGCACGATGTCGGCGTGCCAAGAGGCGTGAATGAAGGCAATGCGTTGTTGCGAAGGTTGAAAGTTATTCATCGTCTGGCTCTGATTCATGTCTCAATGTCGGTTTGAATCAGGGCGAACGGGCAGCGCCACGTCGACATGCATCGGCATGGTGGCTGTCGCGTTCTCTCCTATCCGGACTGTAACCGTCGGCTCTGGAGTCTCACCAGATCTGCTGACCTCTGCACCTGCAGAGCGCTCGCGGGCTTGGGAGTCGGGCTCCATCACCGCCGGTGGGGAGTTTCACCCCGCCCCGAGAACGATGCCGCAAGGGTAGCGGCGGCGGACAATATAAGTAAGGTCGTCCCTCCGGTCAAAACGGATTGGAGCTAAAGTTCGTCGATAAGCGACCGATATAGGCAGGTATCTATCACTACGTGGGGTGCCGGCTATGCGCATTGGCGAGTTGAACTGGACTGACGTTGGCAGGCGCCAGGGTGGGGTGTCTTCAGCTGCAGCGGAGCCCGCCACGCCGACACTCGGCAGTAATCGCGATATCGCTGACAGCGTTAAGGTATCGCTGTCGGAGCGGGCAGAAAAGGCTGAACAGAGCAACCGCAATCAAGATATTGATGACAGCGATTTACCGGAGGTCATCAAACGGTTGCTCAAGCATATCCGTGACCTGAAACAGCAGATTGCCGAGGTTCAGCAGCAGATAAGTGAGCTGGCTCGCCAACAGGATCTATCTGATGAAGAGCGCAGCCTGTTGATGGATGGCCTGCGTAGCCAACTTGCCAGCTTATCCAGCGCGCTCAGCACAGCCTACGCGAGCCTCACCAAGGCAACCAAGCAACAGGCGCTGAATGATGAGCAGCGTTCCAGCATGCTGAAGCTGCTCAACAGCTAAACTCCGTTCTATTTATGCAACAGTCTTTTCAGTTCGGTCAGACATATAGTTCGACAAAATACGAATAAATAGGCGTAGCATGGCCGCCTTCCTTTTTCGGCTTGTAATGGAGCGCCAATGTCAAACGTGCCAGAGAACAGCAGGGGCATTGCCAACGGGCTGATGTGCTTTCTTGCCGCGTGCTGTGGCCTGATTGTGGCCAATATTTACTATGCGCAGCCACTGGTCGGTCCGATCAGCCTATCGCTCGGCATGACGCCCGAGGCCAGCGGCCTCATCGTGACATTGACCCAGATCGGCTACGTGATTGGCCTGCTGCTGGTTGTGCCATTGGCAGACAGGCTCGAGAACAGGTCGCTGATCAGCGCGATGGTGCTGTTGTTGGCGCTGGCGTCGCTTGGCACTGCGCTGTCTGATTCTCCGCTCACCTTTCTGGCCTGCTCGCTGGTCATTGGCATCGGTGCGGTGGCGGTGCAGATTATCGTTCCCCTCGCAGCACACCTGGCTGCACCTGCGCGGCGGGGGCAGGTGGTCGGCAATGTGATGGGTGGCCTGATGTTCGGCATTATGCTGGCTCGGCCGGTATCCAGCTTTGTTGCGGATCTGGTCTCCTGGCGCGCCATGTTCTTCATTTCGGCCGGATTAATGGTTGCATTGGTGCTGGTCATGCGCCGGGTCATTCCGCGCCGGGTTCCTACTGCAAGCATGGGCTACCTGGCGCTGCTGCGGTCGATGGCAGCGCTGGCGCGGCACACACCTATTCTGCAGCGCCGAGCCTTCTATCAGGCAATGATGTTCGGGGCATTCAGCTTGTTCTGGACGACGACGCCGCTGTTGCTGGCTGGTCCGGACTTCGGGTTATCCCAGTCCGGCATTGCACTGTTTGCGCTGGCCGGTGTGGCGGGTGTGGTATCTGCCCCGGTTGCTGGCCGCTTGGCTGACCGCGGCCTTACCCGTGTCGCCACCATCAGCGCAATGGTGTCGGTGATGGTGGCGTTTGCGATGACGCATATTGTCGCGCCCGGATCTGCGCTATCGCTGCTGTTACTTGTGGTGGCCGCGGTGCTGCTTGATCTGGGCGTATCTGGCAATGTCGTACTGGGGCAGCGTGCGATCTACTCCCTGGGCGAGGCAGAGCGCAGTCGTTTAAACGCCCTCTACATGGCGACCTTCTTTGTTGGCGGGGCGATTGGCTCAGCGCTGGGCGCCTGGGCGTATGTCAGCGGTGGCTGGCTGGCCGCGTCCCTGCTCGGCGGCTCGATGCCACTGCTGGCGCTGTTGGTATTGCTGGTGGGTGAGCCGGGCGGGTATCACGAGCGCGAGGTTGAAGCCCAGTAATGGCATGGCGGGGCAGTGAAGCTGCACCGCCTTAGGCCTTAGTGGGGCAGCGTCAGCCTGACGACCTCGTCAACAATCTCCATGCCGGGCTCGGCGAGGAAATCCGGATCGGCGTAGGCTGGGTTCGGGTAGTTGTAGAAGCCGCTGCCGGTCTGCAGCCCCAGCTTGCCCTGATCAAGAAAGTTGTGCTTGATGTAGTCTGCGTTCTTGAGTGCTTGTTCGTCCTGATTGAGGTTGCCCCAATACTGAGTGACGTCGTAGTAGGTTTTCATTCCGACGACGTCGATCACGCCAAACGGTCCCATGCTCACTCCGCGATTCATCACCATGTAGGTTCTGTCGACGGTCTCCGGCGTCGTAATGCCGTTGGTGACGAGGGTTTGTGCAGCGGTCAACAATGGCACCAGCAGGGAGTTGATAACGTAGCCATTCTGCGGCTTGCGCACCGGTACCGGGATCATGCCAATCTCGATGGCGAACCGAGTAATGCTGCGCAGCGTCTGCTCGGCTGTGCTTGCGTGGGCCATAATTTCGGCCAGGTTCATGGACCAGATCAGATTGGCGAAATGCAGCGCGCAGTACTTGTCGGGCCGTCCGGTGTCCTCAGCGAACTGGCTTGGCAACAAGGTGGAGGAATTGGTTGCCACCAGACAGTTCGCAGGTAGCAACGGCGCCATGTCGCGGTATACCTGTGATTTGATCTCGGGGATTTCTGGGACTGCTTCAATAACCAGCTCGGCGTCAGCGACGGCGTCCGCCAGGTCGCTGCTGTAGCGCAGGCGAGCAAACGTCTGCTCGATTTGCTCCGGGCTTGCGCCGAGGTCCTTGCGATAAATATCCGCATACTGCTGGTGAGCAATTTGACCGCGCGCCAGTGCTTCGGAAAACAGATCATAGACCACAACCTGCTTTCCTTTAAACGCGCTGTGCCATGCAATCTGGGCGCCCAGAACGCCGGCACCCAGTACGGTGAGGTGGTTAACGGATGTGTTCAAGCGGGAGTCTCCACTAATCATGCCGCCCGGGTTCCAGGGCGAGCGTTGCTGTTGTCTGACTGTGCATTGCGAGGTAGAAACTCGAGGATGTCGTCCTCAAGCGATTCATTCAGCAGCATTTGACGGTCGTCTTCGTACGAGTTGAGCAGGCGCCACGGCGCGACTTGTCCCTGGCGGGGCAGCACCGTATTTGCACGCTGCACATAACCGGACTCAAGCGCTCCCAGTACCGATGCATTTTGTTCGGTGCAACCCTGGTAATCGCGTGGGGTAACTACCTGCATGCCGATTGCGCGAAGGTGGTTGATCAGCCGGCAGACATAACGTGCCGCGATATCCGACTTCAGGGTCCAGGGGGCGTTGGTATAGCCAAAGATCCAGGCCATATTCGGTACGTTCTGCAGCAGCACCCCTTTGTAGGTCATCTGCTGCTGCAGGTCGAAGGGCTTGCCGTCAATCAGCAGTTGGGTGCCGCCGAGCAGCTGCACTTTGAGTCCGGTCGCGGTGATGATGATGTCGGCATCCAATTCCTGCCCTGATGCTAGCTTGATGCCGCGTTCGGTAAAGGTGTCGATCTGATCAGTGACCACGGATGCTTTGCCGCTGTTGATCGCCTTGAACAGATCGCCATCGGGCACGGCGCAGAGGCGCTGGTCCCATGGCATGTAGCTGGGGGTGAAGTGTTTCATCTGTGCCGGATCGTCCAGCTGTTTGGCGACCTGGTTGAGCAGGTGTTTACGCATGCGCTCAGGCCAGCGGCGTGCGGCTTTGAACAGCCAGCGCTGAATCAGAATGTTGCGCTTCCGGGCCATGCCATTGGCCCAGCTTTCGGGCATCACCCTGCGTAGTATTTCTGTGATCTTGTCATGCGCCGGCACCGTCATCACATATGAGGGTGAGCGCTGCAGCATGGTGACGTGTGCCGCCTGGTCGGCCATCGCCGGCACCACTGTAACCGCCGTGGCGCCACTGCCGATAACAACGACCTTCTTGCCCTTGTAGTCCAGGTCTGCTGGCCAGTGCTGGGGGTGGATGCACCGACCCTGAAAGCGCTCAACGCCCGGGAAATCGGGAAGGTAGCCGTTCTTGTGGTCGTAGTACCCCGTGCAGCTGATTAGGAAGTCGCAGCTGTAGTGGCGTGGCTCCCCGTTGCTCAGGTCGCGCGCACTGATGATCCACTGTTGCTGTTCACTGCACCATTGGGCCTGCTCGGTCTCGATACCAAAGCGAATCAGCTTGTCCACGCCATATTCACGCGCAGTATCGCCAATGTAGTTGCGGATGGATTCGCCGTCGGCCAGGGTATTGAGCGCATTCCAGGGACGAAAGTCGTAGCCGAAGCTGAACATGTCCGAATCAGAGCGGATGCCGGGGTAGTTGAACAGGTCCCAGGTGCCACCGACGCGCTCCCGGCGCTCAAGAATGGCGATGCGTTTGCCCGGGCACTCTTGCGAGAGGTGCACCGCTGTCCCGATGCCGGACAAACCGGCGCCGATGATCAGCACGTCGACGTGCTCGTTGGTCATAGTGGTTTCTCTTTTTATTATGTGTTGCTTGCGAGAACTATAAGATTGCACGCCAGTGCCTGGATCGAGCTGGTCGAATCCGGAAAACAAGTCGACATTTATTGCCAACGATAGGGGATAAATGGGGGAGGCTCAGCCGCGCATTGCGGCTGAGTAGAGAAGGTCAGTGAGCAGTTTGCGGGCGTCGTGCCGGCAACAGTAGGGCACAAATAATGCTGACCAGCGTTGATGTCAGTAATGCTCCAATAAAGGGGCCCAACGTTGGAATAGCATTAGGGAAACTGGCGATTAGCAGGCCCTGATAGAGGCTGCCGGTAGTTATCCATCCCGGTAGCAGGGCGCCGACCAGGCCAGCCAGCCCGCCGAGGATCGCTGCCGCCGGCGTCATGCGCGACCAGAGACCGAGCAACACCGGAACGACTGCGGTTGCGCAGAGCAGGTCCGCGATCAGGAATAGCCGCAGAACGGAGTTACCTTGAAGAGCAAGGATGACCACGGGGATCATCAGTAGCAATGTAAACCAGCGCGCGGCGGACAGGCTTAGCCCCTGCTTTTCAGTCACCGCAAGTGAAACAATGGCGTTCTGTAGGGTGTCGACCGACGAGGCAACCAGGGTAATCGCCAGCAGCAGCGCGGGCAGGGAAAGCCAGCCAGGCGCATCATGCAGCATGGCGAAGAAGGGAATGGGTGGGGAGCCGACATCGGCGCCACTCATCAGGGTCAGAATGCCCAGGCCGCCAACGGCAGCAACAACCAATACGGTGGCAACACCACCGATGACAGCGCCACGTCCCAGCGCAGACTCATCGCGTGCTGCCCAGAGTCGCTGCCAGTAGCCTTGGTGGAACAGGTTGGCTGCCGTCACCGCGATGATCAGAGTCAGCGCAACGCCGAACGCGGCAGACGCTGGAATACTCGGTAGTACTGCGTCTGCTTTGATGCTCGGCAGTCGGGTCATGGCAACACCGCCAACCAGCAGCAATAGCGCAATCAGCAACCAGCCTTGCCAGCGGTCGGTTGTCATGCTGGCGCGCAGCCCACCCCATGCCGTGTAGATCAGCGTGGTCAGTGCCACACCCACCACCACTAGGTTGCCATTGATATCAGACAGCATGGAGGTAATCGCCCCAATTGCTGTCAGCTCCGCGATCAGAAAACACGCCATATATAGCAGCGAGATGAGCCCGACCCAGCGGCGGACACCAAGACCATAGCAGTGCTGGGCGAATTCACCGATGCTGCGGCCTTCCGGCAGACGGCGACGAATCGCCGGGCCGCAAAGGGCGAAGACTAGAAAGGGCAGGGCCGCCCCGACTGCATAGCCAGCCAAGCCCAGCGGCCCGACCAGCACGCCGACTTCCGGCGGAGCAAACAGAATCCAGCCACCCATGCCTGATGCCAGGAAGGAGAGGCCGATAGCCCAGCTGCTCTGCGAATTGCGAGCGGTAACAAAGTCGTCAAGAGCTTCCTGGCCGCGTGAGCGCAGGCCGATCCAGACAAACAGCAACAACACGGCAGCCAGGGCTGCAATGGACAGGTACAGCATGTCGCGCTTCCTCCGCCGGTATGAGCCGGATCAGGTTCCAGGGTTTGGGCCTGCCAAGGCGTGGCCTGTTCTCAGCCCGAAGCGCATGACTTCGGACACCCCTGGCGACAGGTGGAATGGTATACAGGTAATCCTGGTACATGATGTCACATATCTATCACCCATCGTTAGCCAGATGGCGGTATCGTTAGGGGTTTGCTGTTGGACTTGTTAACTAAAACAATCGAGTATGCCCACCGCATGGAGTAGCTTCGGAGCGCTCGTTCTTTGACCGGCTGCGCCTAAGCGCGCAGTCATTGCGGGTGCCATCATGAGCGACGATTCTGATGTGAAGACCGATAGCCCTGACGCGGGGCAAACGGCCATTGAAACCGTGCTGGACAGCCTGGATGCGCTGGTTTATGTCGCCGACATGCAGACCCATGAGCTGTTGTTCCTCAACGCTTATGGACGTGCCGAATGGGGCGAAATCGATAACCGAAAATGTTGGCAGGTGTTGCAAAAAGGGCAGAAAGGTCCGTGCACATTCTGCAACAACGCAATGTTGGTGGACGCCGAGGGCGCGGCGACTGGGGTACAGGTCTGGGAGTTTCGCAATACCCGGAATAACCGCTGGTATCAGTGCCGCGACCAGGCCATTCGCTGGCCCGACGGCCGGCTGGTACGCATAGAAATCGCTACCGACATTACCGATCTCAAGGATCTGCAGACGCAACTCACCGCTGCGCGCCTGCAGGCCGAGCAACTGGCCAACGAAGATGCGCTCACCGGGCTGGCCAACCGCCGCGCGTTGTTTGCCCTCGGCCGGTCGGCCATTGAGCAGGCTCGGCGCCAAGGCCACCCGGTAGCACTGATTGCGCTGGATGCCGACCGTTTCAAGCGCATCAACGATTGTTATGGGCATGCAGCCGGTGATGTCGTGTTAAAGGCGCTGGCAGAGGTGCTCAGAAGTCATACCCGTGCGGCGGATATCGCAGCCAGGCTGGGCGGCGAGGAGTTTGCTGTTTTGCTACCGGCAACCGGGCTGAAGGCTGCCCGCGACCTGGCCGAGCGGTTGCGTGCTTCTATCGAGGCGCTGGATATCGACTACCGTGGCCAGCGCATCCAGATGACCTGCAGTTTTGGTGTAACCGCTTCGGATAGTGGCAGCGCGACTCTTGATCAGTTGCTCAATGCGGCAGACTTGGCCACCTATCGGGCAAAAGCCGGTGGCCGTAACCGGGTTGAGGACGAAGTCTGCCGCTGATGCGGCACCAAGTCCAAGCTGCCGCTGGCCTAATTGCCGCAAGGTTCGCTAGCATGCCTGCACAACCGTGAAAAGGAAGTTGCCAGCCAATGGCCAATAATAAGAAATCCAGAGAGGCCGCCCCCGTTCCGTCGCTGTGGCGATTGCTTTTGCCGCTTGTTCTAGTCGCTGGCGCAGTCGTCGTCTGGTGGTTCAGTATGCGCACCAGTGAGCCGGTTTTGCCGCCTGTCGCGCCAGCGGTGCAACCGGTCGCTGTGACGCCGCCTGCGCTAGCTCGGGATTCAGTCGTTCTCCAGGATCGGCACTACGTTGGTCGTGAGGTATGTGCTGGTTGCCATGAGCAGCAGACTCGCGATTTCGACGGCTCGCACCATGATCAGGCGATGCAAGAAGCCAGTGGGGTAACTGTCCTGGGGGACTTCAATAATGCCACCTTCCGTTTTGGCGGGGTGACCAGCACCTTCTTCCAGCGTGACGGCCAGTTTCTGGTCAATACCCTGGGGCCGGATGGCCGCCAGCATGACTATGTTGCCGAGTACACCTTTGGGGTCTATCCGCTGCAGCAGTATCTGCTGGCGATGCCCGGCGGCCGTTATCAGGCGTTCAGTGTTGCCTGGGACGCGCGGCCAGCTGGGGAGGGCGGCCAGCGCTGGTTCCAGCTCAACCCTGATGTCAATGGCGACGACCCGGTCAAGGCGCTGCACTGGAGTGGCCGTCAGTTCAACTGGAACCTGATGTGCGCTGAATGCCATTCAACCAATCTGGAACGCAATTTCAACGCCGCGACCGACCGTTATGACACCCGCTGGGCCGAGATCGACGTGTCCTGCGAGTCCTGCCACGGCCCGGCGTCGGACCATCTGGATTGGGCCGAGACGCCTGATGCGCACCCAGACATGGCGAATACCCTAGGTCTTGCGGTGCGCTTTGATGAGCGTGAGGGTGTCACCTGGCAGCATGACGAGAACGGCACGCCCAGTCGCAGCAAACCGCGCGACAGCGAGAAGGAAACTCAAGCCTGTGCTGCCTGCCACTCCCGCCGTGCGCAACTGTTTGATGACCCGCAGGATGCCGGTTTGCTGGTGGAAAATTATCTGCTCGCTACCCTTGATCAGGGCCTGTATTACCCCGACGGTCAGATTCAGGATGAGGTGTTTGTGCATGGCTCGTTACTGCAGAGCAAAATGTATCAGGCTGGCGTGACCTGCAGTGACTGCCACAACCCGCACTCGCTGGAACTCAAGGTCCCCGGCGATGGTGTCTGCCTGCAGTGTCACCAGGCCGACCAGTACCAGACGCCGAAGCACCACTTTCACAGCAGCGTGCAGGGCAGCGCCTGCGTGGATTGCCATATGCCGACCACAACGTACATGGAAGTGGATCCTCGGCGCGATCACAGCTTGCGTATTCCGCGTCCTGATCTGAGCGTCAGCCTCGGTGTGCCCAACGCCTGCAATCAGTGTCACAGCGACGAAACACCCGAATGGGCGGCAGAGCACGTCGAACAATGGTACGGGCACGTACCGCAGGGCTTGCAGCAGTATGCGCACACTCTGGCAGCCGGCCGAGCGGGATCTGTTGGCGCCCAGAAGGATCTGTTGACGCTGTTGGCCGACGAAGGCCAGCCAGCGATCGCCCGTGCCACTGCCGCCAGCCTGCTGCAGGCCTGGCCTGGGCCGGAGGTAGCCCAGTCGCTGTTCGTTGCCCTGCGTGCGAAGGACCCGGTGATTCGCCTGGGCGCGCTGGAGGCGATTGGCAGTTACCCGCCGGTCACCCGTTGGCAGCTTGCCAGCCCGCTGCTGGATGCGCCTGAACGCGTGGTCAGGCTGCAGGCGGCCGCGCAGTTGCTGGATATTCCGCCAGAGCAGATGCAAGGTAATGACATTGAAAAGTTGCGCCAGGCGCAGCAGCAATACCTCAAAGCGCAACAGGCCAACGCCGATGATCCTTCGGCGCAGTTAAACATTGGCCTGTACTATCAGGCGCGTAATCAGCTTGCACTGGCGGAAGATGCCTACGCACAGGCCTTAAAGCTTGATCCCTATTTCATCGGTGCCTACATCAATCTGGCCGATCTGTATCGCGCGTCGATGCGCGATCCTATGGCCGAAACACTGCTTAACAAAGGGTTGGAGGCGTTGCCGCAGGCTGCCCCGTTGCACTTCAGCCTGGGGCTGCTCAAGGTACGCAGCAAGGATATGACCACCGCTCTGATCGAGCTGCGCCGGGCAGTTGTGCTCGACCCGCAGAACACCCACTATCGATACGTGCTCGCCGTCGCGCTCAACAGTGCCGATCAGCGCGCCGCTGCCCTAGCGCTAATTGCCGAAGGGCTTGATTTGACTCCTGCCAACCAAACCCTGTTGACACTGCAACAACAGCTTCAGAACAAGGATGCAACGCAATGACTTTGGAAGTGATCGTCGGCGATCTTGGCAACGAAATTCATGCTACGGCGTTGAAGTCGTTGCTCGCTGAATATGCGCTTGACCCTATGGGTGGCGCTGCGGCGCTTGCTCCGGAGTTGCTCGAATCACTACCGGAAAAGCTGTCCTCACGGACGGATTACCTGTTTGTGCTCGCGGTTGCCGACGGCCAGTATGTTGGCCTGGTCAACTGCTTCGAGGCGTTTTCCACGTTCAAGGGCAAGCCGCTAATCAATATTCACGACGTGATCGTTTCACGCCGTTGGCGAGGGCAGGGCATTGCTCGGCAGATGCTGAATCAGGTCGAGGACATTGCCCGGCAGCGAGGTTGCTGCAAGCTCACCCTGGAAGTGTTGGAAGGTAACCAGGCTGCTCAGCGTAGCTACCTTGGTTTTGGCTTTCAGGGTTACCAACTGCTGCCGGAAATGGGCCGGGCACTGTTCTGGGAAAAACCGCTGTAGCGGCTACTGCTGAGCCTGACGCATCGCCTGACTGGCTTGCACTACCCGGTTGGCGGGCACTCGCAGTTGCTCCAGCAGATAGCTGGCAAAGGTCGGGTGGTACGGCTGTTTTGCTATCGCCCGTGCCATGCATTCAAGCCACTGGTCCCGCAGCTCCGGGCCTACATCCCATTTGGCATGAAAGGCGGGAATACTGATGCCGCCATACTGCTGCTGAAACAGTCTCGGCCCTCCCAGCCAGCCTGACAGAAATGCGGTCAGCTTAGCTCGCGCCGACGCCAAATCCGGCGCGTGCAGGGCCCGCAGTTCCTGTGCGCCTTCCCAGCTGTCCATCTCTTGATAAAAATCGTCGACCAGCAGGCGAATGCCATCAATGCCGCCAGCAGCCTGGTAGGACGCGTCGGCAGTGCCGTAAGGGGGTAGGGATTGGGTCATGTTCTGCACCTCATGGTAATACCTTGATGGTACGCATTCGGCATATTTAAACCAGCGACCTCTCTGCGGCCTGTCGCCGCACCGCTCGTGCCTGTCTCAAGTTAGCACTGCGTTGGCGCGCAGTGCTCATCCGCGGCAGATTGCCGCACCCATTGAGGCGCCTGCCGCAGAGCAGGAGTCTCCCGCTACAAGCCGCGCCACACGTGACTTGCGACCCGTTCGCATTCAGCTACGCGCGTTATGGAATGGCAAATTTGGAACGATGTATTGACCTGTGTCACTAGTTGTTACAATTGCGCGCCATCATGAAATACTTTGTAATACTTCTCGTAACACGTTCCAGACGTCCGATCTGGCTCTCCACGGAAGGTGCCGCTCCCGCGGCCACTCAGGCGATTGAAGATGTACGCCGCCCCAGTCTGCACAAGACATAACCGCTGACCCATAACGACACCAGGCAGCACTCGACGCGCGCTCATGCGGGAGACGCTCGGGTACTGCTGCGTACGTAATGGGCCCGGCGACAGTGTGGGTGAACATCAGGCCTGGATTGGTGAGGTTGAGGTCGGCTGGATAGCTCGGTTTATGGGTATAAGTCCGCTATCCAGCCAATGACCTGTCGCACCTGTCTGGCGTGATGTTTGCCGGCCTGTCATGGCGAACACTTCATGCTGCGAACGTGTTGCACCTCGTTCCCTGTCGGGCGCGAGGGCCTGTTCAACGACTAAGGCTGCAACATGAACCCGAAGCAGATAACTTCACTCCTGAAACGGCTCGCCTGGCTGCCGCTGCTGATGCTTAGTGGCTGCAAGATGGTGTTGCTGGACCCGAAAGGGCAGGTCGGCGTCGACGAAAAGTCGCTGATCATCACCGCCACGTTGCTGATGCTGATCGTGGTAATCCCGGTCATCGTGATGACCCTGGTGTTTGCCTGGAAATATCGTGCAAGCAACACCAAGGCGACCTACCGACCTAACTGGTCCCACTCCACCGCGATTGAACTGGTGGTCTGGATCATTCCCTGTGTGATCGTTGCCATCCTCGGCACCATCACCTGGAAGACCACCCACGAGCTGGACCCGTACCGCCCGCTGGACTCGGACGTAAAACCGATTGAAGTGCAGGTGGTATCGCTGGACTGGAAGTGGCTGTTCATCTACCCGGAACAGGGCATAGCCACCGTTAACGAACTGGCCTTCCCGGTCGACACCCCCGTCAACTTCAAGATCACCTCCCAATCGGCGATGAATTCCTTCTTCATCCCTGCGCTGGGCAGCCAGATCTACTCCATGGCCGGCATGCAGACCAAGCTGCACCTGATCGCCAACCATGAAGGCAGTTACGACGGTTTCTCCGCCAACCTCAGTGGCGAAGGCTTCTCCGACATGAAGTTCCAGGCCATCGCCACCAGCGAGCAGGGCTTCAACGACTGGGTTAGCCAGGTCAAAGCCAATACCGAGACGCTGGATCTGAACAGTTATCCCGCGCTGGCAGCCCCGAGCAAGGCCGATCCGGTCCGCTACTACGGCAGCGTTAGCCCGATCCTGTACGACACCATCCTCATGCAATACCACAACGGCGGTAAGCACGCGGCCGGCCACGAAGACCACGCGGGTCACGCCGGCCATGAGGCACATGCGGGCGCCGAAATGGCGGGCATGCCCATGAACGCTGCCGAGGAGACCCACTGATGTTTGGCAAGCTGACACTCGAGGCC
The DNA here is from genome assembly GCF_002903165.1 of Halopseudomonas oceani. Lineage (GTDB taxonomy): Bacteria > Pseudomonadota > Gammaproteobacteria > Pseudomonadales > Pseudomonadaceae > Halopseudomonas > Halopseudomonas oceani. The sequence goes on along the minus strand of NZ_PPSK01000022.1, from coordinate 23,052 downwards.
GTGCCGTTTCACGAGCCCATTATCATGGTCACCCTGGCGATCGTTGCGATTGCCGGTCTGGGGATCTTTGGCGCCATCACCTACTACCGCAAGTGGGGCTACCTGTGGACCGAGTGGCTGACCTCGGTCGACCACAAGAAAATCGGTGTGATGTACATCCTGGTTGCCCTGATCATGCTGCTGCGCGGTTTTGCCGACGCGATCATGATGCGCGGCCAGCTCGCGGTGGCCGAAGGGGCATCACAGGGCTATCTGCCGCCGGAGCACTACGACCAGATCTTTACCGCCCACGGCGTAATCATGATTATCTTCATGGCCATGCCGTTCATGGTCGGTCTGATGAACATCGCGGTACCGCTGCAAATTGGCGCCCGTGACGTTGCCTTCCCGTTCCTTAACTCGCTGAGCTTCTGGCTGTTCGTGGCCGGCGCGATTCTGGTCAACGTGTCGCTGGGGGTAGGGGAGTTCGCCCGCACCGGTTGGGTTGCCTACCCGCCGCTGGCCGAACTGGGCTACAGCCCGGGCGTGGGGGTCGACTATTACATCTGGGCGCTGCAGTTATCGGGGTTAGGGACGCTGCTGACCGGCGTCAACTTCCTGGTCACCGTATTCAAGATGCGTGCGCCGGGCATGACGCTGATGAAAATGCCGGTCTTCACCTGGACCTGTACCTTCACCAACATTCTGATCATCGCATCCTTCCCGATTCTGACCGCCACTCTGGGGCTGCTGAGTCTGGACCGTTATCTGGGCATGCACTTCTTCACCAACGAGCTTGGCGGCAACGCCATGATGTACATCAACCTGTTCTGGGCCTGGGGTCATCCCGAGGTGTACATCCTGATCCTGCCGGCGTTCGGTATCTTCTCTGAAGTGATTTCGACCTTTTCGGGCAAGAAGCTGTTCGGCTATACCTCGATGATCTGGGCCAGCGCGGCGATCACCGTACTGGGCTTCGTGGTCTGGCTGCATCACTTCTTCACCATGGGCTCGGGTGCCAACGTCAACGCGTTCTTCGGCGTGGCTACCATGATCATTTCGGTGCCAACGGGGGTGAAGCTGTTCAACTGGCTGTTCACCATGTTCCGCGGTCGCGTGCAGTTCACCACCCCGGTGCTGTGGACCCTGGGCTTTATGGTGACCTTCACCGTGGGCGGTATGACCGGCGTTCTGCTGGCCGTGCCAGGTGCGGACTTCGTGCTGCACAACAGCCTGTTTTTGATCGCCCACTTCCACAACACCATCATCGGTGGTGCGGTATTCGGTTATCTGGCCGGCTTTACCTTCTGGTTCCCGAAGGCCTTCGGCTTCAAGCTGGATGAGCGTCTGGGCAAGGGGGCCTTCTGGTGCTGGATTACCGGTTTCTTCGTGGCCTTCATGCCGCTGTATATCCTCGGCTTCATGGGCATGACCCGTCGCCTGAACCATTACGACAACCCGATGTGGCAGCCGTACCTGATCGTTGCCTTCTTCGGTGCAGGCCTGATTCTGTGCGGCATTCTGTTCCAGCTGGCACAACTGGTGGTCAGCCTGCGCAACCGTGAATCGCTGCGTGACGTCACCGGTGACCCGTGGGGTGGTCGCACCCTAGAGTGGTCCACCAGTTCGCCGCCACCGTTCTACAACTTCGCGGTTACCCCGACCGTGCGTGTACTGGATGCCTTCCAGGATATGAAAGAGCGTGGCGAGGCCTATCTTCGCCCCGATCACTACGCGCCGATTCACATGCCGAAGAACACTTCAGCTGGCGTGATTATTGGTCTGGTGGGCGCGGTATTCGGCTTTGCCCTGGTCTGGCACATCTGGTGGCTGGGCGCGGTTAGCTTCATCGGCATGATCGCGACCTTTATCGCACGCAGCTACAACGAGGACGTCGACTACTACGTGCAGCCCGACGAAATCGAGCGTGTCGAGAACCTGCATCATGCCAGCTTTGAGGCGCCGCGTTCGGTGCTGAACACTCAACCCGTTGCGGAGCAGATCTGATGTCGAGCACTGTAATGCACTCCAACCACGCCGTGGCACATGACGACCACGCGCACCACGACACCGGCGGCAACACCGTATTCGGCTTCTGGCTGTACCTGATGACCGACTGCATCCTGTTCGCCTGCGTGTTCGCCACCTATGCCGTGCTGGTCAACCACACGGCCGGTGGCCCCAGCGGCAAGGACATCTTCGAGCTGCCCTACGTGCTGGGTGAAACCGCGCTGCTGCTGGTCAGCAGCTGCACCTACGGCTTTGCCATGATCGCGGCGCACCGTGGCTTCAAAGGTCAGACACTAGCCTGGCTGGCGGCGACCTTTGTGCTGGGCGCGGGTTTTATCGGGATGGAAATCAACGAATTCCACCACCTGATTGCCGAAGGCTTTGGCCCAGACAAGAGCGCGTTCCTGTCGTCCTTCTTCACCCTGGTCGGCATGCACGGTCTGCACGTGACCGCCGGCCTGGTGTGGATGGTCATCATGATGCTGCAGGTAAGCAAGCGCGGTTTGACTGACCGTAACAACACACGCCTGATGTGCCTGAGCCTGTTCTGGCACTTCCTGGATATCGTCTGGATCTGCGTGTTCACCATTGTCTATCTGATGGGGGTTGTCTGATGAGTCATGCGCATTCCGATGCCGGTGCCGGTCACGGCAGCTACGGCTCCTACGCCATCGGCTTTATTCTCTCGGTCATCCTCACCGCCATCCCGTTCGGGATGGTGATGAGTGGGCAGTTCAGCCAGAGCGTCAATCTGATCAGCATGGTCGTCATGGGCGTTGTGCAGATCGTGGTGCATCTGGTGTGCTTCCTGCACATGAACACCTCGTCCGAGGGCCGCTGGAATCTGGTGGCCTTCCTGTTCACCGTGCTGATCATCGTCATGCTGGTGGGGCTGGCCATCTGGATCATGGTCAACGCCGACATGCTGATGATGCCCTGGATGTTCCAGTGAAACTGAAACGCTATCTGCTGGTCACCAAGCCCGGCATCATATTTGGCAACCTGATTGCGGTGGCGGGGGGATACTTCCTCGCCGCTCAGGGGCAGATCGATCTCGGTCTGCTGCTGGCTACCGTGATCGGGCTGTCGCTGGTGGTTGCCAGTGGCTGCGTGATGAACAACTGCATCGACCGCGACATTGATCGGCATATGCAGCGGACGCGGAGCAGGGTGCTGGTCACCGGGCAGATTTCGCTGCTGGCGGCACTGGCGCACGGTGTGGTGCTGGGGCTGGCCGGTTTCGGTCTGCTTTGGTGGTACACCACGCCGGTCGCCACCGCGCTGGCGGCGTTCGGCTTCTTTATCTATGTGGGCGTCTACAGCCTCTGGATGAAGCGCCGTTCGGTCTACGGCACGCTGGTCGGCAGCCTGTCGGGTGCCATGCCGCCGGTGGTGGGCTACTGCGCCGTGACCGGTCAATTCGACACCGGTGCCGCGCTGTTGCTGTTGATCTTCTGTCTGTGGCAGATGCCGCATTCGTACGCGATTGCCATCTTCCGCTTCGATGATTACAGCGCAGCCGGCATTCCGGTACTACCGGTCAAAGAGGGCATTCGGGTCACCAAACAGCACATCGTCTGGTACATCCTCGCCTTTGCGGCGGCAGCACTGATGCTGACGCTGTCCGGTTTTGCCGGTTACGGTTATCTGGTCATCGCGCTGCTGGTCAGCATCTGGTGGCTGGTGATTGCGCTGTCCGGTTACCGCGAAGAGGTGGATGATCGGTTGTGGGCACGCAAGCTGTTCGGCTTCTCGATCATCGCCATCACCGCGCTGAGTCTGATGATGTCGATCGACTTTCGGGTCTTGCCGTCGCCAACGTTGTTTGCCGGTCTCTGATTGAATGCGCCTGGGCTGCAGGCTCAGGCGCATTTCCCCACCTTAAGGCTGCTGGAGAAAGCGCAGCATCGCCTCATTCACAGCCTCGGGCGCCTCGTTCTGAAGCCAGTGGCCAATCTTCGGCAGCATGACGATGTCGAGGTGCGGAACGCGTGGTGCCATCATTTCACGCAGTGCATCTGCGCCCATGCCTTGAATCACCATATCTGCAGTACCGGCAATAAACAGCACCGGGCAGGTGATTTTACTCTCGCGCAGTGGCAGCAGGCGGCGCCAGTTCTCGTCCAGATTGCGGTAGTAGTTGATACCGCCGGCAAATCCGCTATGCCGATAGGCATTCAAATAATAAGCGAGCATCTCGTCGGTTAGCCAGGCAGGTTGCTCCTTCGGTACACCCAGGCGGCCAATCCAGCCGCCGCCTTCGGAAAGCGACTTGCCCAGCAGAGGAGGGTGGCGCGGCGTATCCGGGGAGCAGTAGAGCGCGCGCAAGATGCCTTCCGGGTCAGCGTCAAACTCGGCTTCGGCAACGCCCGGTTCCTGAAAGTAGATCTGATAAAAGAACTGATCTTTGAAATAGCTGCGCAAAAACTCGATTGGCGGTACATCAGCAACCGGGCGCAGCGGGACGCTCATGATGATCAGCTGTTCGACGCATTCCGGATGCAACTGCACAAACTGCCAGCTGTTGATCGCGCCCCAGTCGTGGCCGATCAACAATACCGGCGCGTCCGGGCTGTAGTGCGCGACCAGCTCCTGCATAAAGCCGGCAATGCGGGTGACGTTGTAATCATCAATTTGCGCTAGCGCCTCGGTTTCGCCGAAGCCGGGCATGTCAGGGGCGACCGCCGTGTAGCCCGCATTGGCCAGCGCCACCATCTGCTGTCGCCAGGAGTACCAGCACTCAGGCCAGCCGTGAATAAACAGTGCAACCGGGCCGGTTCCCACCCGTGCTATGCGGGTGCTCAGTCCGCTTATCTGTTGTTGTTCGAAGCGGATATCGTCCAGGCAGTACATTGTTCTTCCTTATATAGGGTAGGGCATGCAGTTTGAATACCTCCTAACCTGCCAGACAATCAAGCAAGACCGCCATGTTACATACCGACGTATTCAAAGCTTTGATGTCCAGGCTGACTGGTGCGTGACTTTTTTGGATTAAATGTTATGTTATAACCATTATTAAGTCCGAGATTAACGTCATGTCTGAAAAACTACCTGTCACTGTCCTGTCCGGCTTCCTAGGCGCCGGAAAAAGTACGTTGCTTAACGCCATTCTTAAAAACCGTGACGGACTGCGCGTTGCCGTTATCGTCAACGACATGAGTGAAATCAATATCGACGCCAGCGAGGTCCAGCGGGATGTCACCCTGAACCGGGCAGAAGAGCGGCTGGTTGAGATGAGCAACGGCTGCATCTGCTGCACCCTGCGTGAGGACCTGCTGGAGGAGGTCGGCCGGCTGGCGAAAGAGGGGCGATATGACTACCTGCTGATTGAGTCCACCGGCATATCCGAACCGCTACCGGTCGCAGAGACCTTTACCTTCAGGGATGGGGAGGGCGCTGCACTAGCCGATATGGCCCGACTCGATACGATGGTTACGGTCGTCGATGGGGTCAACTTCCTGAACGACTACGAACAGTCCGCCAGTCTCGCCAGCCGCGGCGAAACCCTGGGTGAGGACGACGAGCGTTCGATTACCGACCTGCTGGTCGAGCAGGTCGAGTTTGCCGATGTCATCCTGATCAGCAAGAGTGATCTGATCAGCCGAGACGCGCTCGCAGAGCTGACGTCCATCCTGCGTAACCTCAACCGACACGCGAACATCCTGCCAATGGTGATGGGTAACGTCCCGCTGCGCGAGGTACTCAATACCGGCCTGTTCAATTTCGAGCGGGCTGCCGAAGCGCCGGGTTGGCTGCAGGAACTGCGCGGCGAGCACATTCCGGAAACGGAGGAATACGGTATTGGATCTACCGTGTACCGAGCGAACCGCCCGTTTCATCCGCAACGTTTCTACAGTTTCATCAGCAGCCCGTGGCGCAACGGCAGGCTGCTTCGCTCCAAAGGGCTGTTCTGGCTGGCCAGCAAGTGGACGCTGGCGGGCAGCTGGTCCCAGGCGGGCAGCCTGATGCGGCATGGGCTGGCGGGGCGCTGGTGGCGTTTTGTTGATCGCGAACACTGGCCGACCGATCCAGACATGCTCAAAGAGATCATGCAGCAATGGCGGCCAGAAAGTGGCGACTGCCGGCAGGAGCTGGTGTTCATTGGTCAAGGCCTGGACGCTGGGCAGTTGCAGCAGGATCTGGATAGTTGCCTGTTGTCCGATGCTGAAATGCAGTTGGAGCCCGCGCAATGGGCCGCTTTGGGCGACCCGTTCGGTTCATGGGTAAGTAATGTGGAGGAGCCGGCCTGAGGGAGCGGCTGCCAGCACACATGCTGTCGGTTTGAACCTGCCAGGGTAGCTCCAGCCGGTCAGTGCACGCGCGGATACTGTTCAACAACCAGCGGCAGGGTATATTGCTGCTATGCTCAATCCTGAACAGCTGGTTGACGACGGAGTCCGCGCTTGAACTTGCGTACCTGGCTATTTATTCCTCTGATTTTTGCGGTCAGTGCTTCTGTCGCCGCTGCTGATTTCGGTCGCGATGAGCATGCCGCTCGTATCTTGAAGATTACGGCACTCGACTGGGAGCCCTACAGCGCGTCCTCGATGGCAACCGGTGGTAACGCCATTCAGCATCTGCGAAACCTTCTGGGGCAGTGCGCTATTGAGCTGCAGGTCGAGTTCTATCCTTGGCGCCGAGCCCAGCAGATTGCCCGCCAGCCTGGATATCTTGGCTACTTTCCAGCGTGGCCGACAGAGGTGCATGATGGCTTCGTGTCCTCAGGTGAGGTTACATCATCTCACCTTGCGCTAATGGCAATGGAGGATAGTGACGTCAGCGTTGATGACATTGACCAGGCTTTCTCCGAGCATCGGATAGGGGTTGTCAAAAGCTATGTCTACCCCAGACAGTTCCAGGCGCTGATAGAGCGATTCCCACAGAGTATCGACAACGGTGCAAGCGGTGAGCTGTCGTTGCTGAAGATGCTCAGCCTGGGCCGGTTCCAGCTTGCGGCTACCGATCCAACGGTGATGGAGTACCTCGCTGAACGCCATGGCATTGGAGAGGTGCGCGTAGCCAAGATGCTGTTGGAGGTCCCGCTGGTGATTGCCATGCGCGATGGACTAGATAATCAGGACAACATAGCGCTGATCAAGCGTCTGCTAAGCGCTCAGGCGGGGACACCATTGCAGGGTGAGCTGTGCACGATTGCACGTTGAAGAGAGAGCACTGTAACGAACGAAGCGCACAAACGTTATCTCCGTTATATCCTATTTAACATAATATATATTATGCGAAGTGCTAGGTGCGACCAGAGAGTGAAACAATCTCAACACGCTGGGTGCCCATCGCCTTACGCGCGTTCGCTGTACGAGCGCGCATATCCCAGGAATGCGTCCGGCTCCAGCGGCCGGGAAAACAGATACCCCTGCGCATGATCGCACCCAAGTGACGTCAGGATGCGCTGCACCAGTTGATGCTCAATTCCTTCGGCGGTTACCTGCAACTTCAGGCTGTGTGCCATTTGGATGACCGCAGTAACGATGGCGCGATTCTGCTCGTTGCTACTCAAGTCGAGTACGAACGATTTGTCGACTTTCAGGCGGTCCACGTTAAATCGCTGCAGGTATGACAGATTGGAGTAGCCGGTACCGAAATCATCGATTGCCAGGGAGACGCCAAGCTTCTTCAGGTTTTTCAGCAATTGCAGAAAAGCATCTGATTTCTCCAGCAACATCGATTCGGTGAGCTCCAGTTCGAGCAGCTCGGGTTCCAGGCCGCTTTCGTTCAGTACGTCAACAATCACGCTCTGCAGATTGTTGCGCCGTATCTGGATTGCCGACAAATTGACCGAAACCCCCAGCCTTAGTCCGTGCTGCTGCCAGCGCATAGCATCCTCGCAGGCGCGCCGGATCACCCACTCGCCAATTTCTGCGATCAATCCTGACTGTTCCGCAACATCCATGAATCGGTCTGGCGATAGCAGTCCTTGCTCAGGATGCTGCCAACGTAGCAATGCTTCTGCGCCGACCAGCCTTTCGCCCTTCAGGGCAATGATTGGCTGGTAATAGAGGCGCAGTTCGTCTCGCGAAATCGCCTGGCGCAGGGCTTGCTCTATATCCAGGCGTTGGTGGCTGTCTGCGCTCAAGTCCTCTTGGTGGACGAAATGGGTGTTGCGCCCTGCTTTCTTCGCCTGCAGCATCGCCAGTTCTGATTTCTGCACCAGGGTGTCGGCGTCATGACCGTCGTTTGGGAACAAGGAAATGCCAACTGACAGGGAGGTCACCAGTTGCTTGGAGCTGAGTTCGAAAGGTTGTGAAATTACTTCCTGCATGCGTTGCGCAACTGCAACGGCGGTATGCACATCATCAATGTTGGCCAGTGCCATTACAAATTCATCGCCGCCGTGCCGACAGAGCGTGTCGGCATCACGGACCACCTGTTTAAGGCGGCCAGCGACCGAGCGAATTAACTCATCCCCGGCCGTGTGGCCAAGCGAGTCGTTGATTGTTTTGAAGTTGTCTACGTCCATGTACAGCAACGCCAGCGTTCGCTGTTGCGTACGAGCAGCTTCGATCATTTGTGTTACATGGCTGCTGAAGGCGGTTCGATTGGCTAGCCCCGTCAGTGCGTCATGGCCTACCAAGTGGGTGATTTTTGCTTGGGAGCAACGCAGTCGCTTGCCTTCTCGCTCCAGCGAACTCTGCATGTTGCGCATTTCTCGCATCATCCAGACTATGGTCCCCGCCGATACCACCAGTATGCTGCTGACGACAGCCCATCGCCCTACTCCAATGGGCAACGGTTGAAAAGCCCGGTAACCGAAATAGGCGGAAAAACTGATCAAGGCGACTGTCGCTAGCATGATCGTCAGCAACGCCCAGAACAAGCGCTCTGACGCGATGACGCCTGCCACCACCAATACCGTCGGAAAGGCTATCAAGGCACCGCTGTAGAGCCCCTGCTCCAGCCACATTGAGCAGCTGACCAGCAGAGTGAGGGTCATGAGAGCAACAGAGACCGCATATTCCGGTTTGCCACGCGCAGTAAGTTTGCGCGCCACCAGCACTGTAGCCAATGCCGCTGCTACCAGAATGGAGTCGTTCCAGGCGCCGATCAGCAGCGTGCGTAACTCGATAGTCAACAGGACCAGAATGACCAGATTGCCGATCAGGCGCAGGCGTCGATTTTGACGATCTTGCATCCGCGTGAAAAAGTCCTTGTCCAGCCCACCCTTGATCTCTGCCATTTCCATGCATTCTGCTTCCTGATAATGCGGCGCTTGACCAGTCAGTCGTAAAAAAAAAGGAACGCTACCCGTTCTCAATAATGCGCACAAGCCTTCTGTTATGGGCGTTTCAGCGCTAATTAAGCCGAAGCTGTCTAGCATGGGCTTTACGTCATCATTCAAGCGTCAAAAATTATATCATTCTTTGCAAGGCTGCCAGCAGTGCCTCAACGGGCGCCGCCAACGCGCCTAGCTAAAAAGTCATTCCGTTCAGGCCTATGCGTAGCACCACCCAAGCAATTATTATTCGGGTAATGCTCGCCTTCGGGCTGGCGCTGCGCCCATCTCGGACATTTGGATGACAGAAAACAAGCAAATTTCGGCTAACAGCCTGTTCCCCAGAGCCGTTTTCAGTCACCAGAATGGCATCTCCTGGTTCGTGTTGTTCATCGGCTTGCTGAGCACCGTTTTTGCTGGGGTGTATCTGATCGACCGAGAAGCGGATGCCGCCAGTCGCGAGTTTGTCCTGTTGACGGACGATATTACCGACGCGATTCGCAAGCGCATGATCGACCACGAACAGATTTTGCTTGGCGGCGCGGGCGTATTGGATGCCAGCGCAAGTGTGCAGCGTCAGGAGTGGCGCATTCTGGTAGAGCGTCTGCGTCTTGCTGAAAACTTTCCCGGGATCCTCGGCGTCGGTTACGCAAAAGTCCTGCGTGAACAGGAGCTGGCGCGCTTTGAGCAGGAAGTGCGCAGCGAAGGCTTTCCCGACTTCCGGGTCCATCCTCAGGGCGCTCGCCCGCTATACACCTCAATCCTCTACCTTGAACCGTTTGAAGGCAGAAACCTCGCTGCCTTTGGCTTTGACATGTACTCGGAACCAACCCGGCACGCTGCAATGCGCGCTGCGGCGGAGACGGCGACCACCCGAATAACGGGGCCGGTCAAGCTTTTGCAGGAAACCCACGGTGTGGTTCAGGCGGGTATCCTTATGTACGTGCCGGTCTACCGGCAGGGAATGCTCCTCGATACGCCGGATGAGCGCATGGCGGCGCTGCGCGGCTTTGTCTACAGCCCCTATCGTATGGGCGACCTGTTGTCCGGCATCCTCGGGTCACTCACCCCGGGTATCGGTTATCGGCTAATCGACACTGCTGCGGGACTGGACAATCCCGTCCTGTTTTCCGATCTCGCCAATGGTGACGACGTGGCGAGTCTGCAACGCACCGTTGAGCTGAGTCTGTACGGGCGTGACTGGCAGCTTGAATTCAACAGTACGCCGACGTTTGACCAGCGTTACAACAACAGTCTCTGGGTGTTCATCGTCGGCTTCTGTGTCAGCTTGCTGCTGTTTGTCATGGCCAGCCTCCTCGCCCTGCGCAAGCAGCAAGCCGAATTGCTTGCCGGGCGCATGACGAAACAGCTACGCGCCAGCAACACTGCCCTGCGTCAGGCAGAGGAGCGGCAGCGCCTGGTGCTAAAAGGCAGCAATGACGGCTGGTGGGATATCCACATTCCTGAAATGCGTTTTGTCGCATCCGAGCGTGCCTGGGAAATGCTTGGCTACCCGGCTCTCAGCGATGAACAGTCACTGCACCGCTGGCAGTCCTTGTTGGCACCGGATGACCGTCATGCCCTGACGCAACTGCTGCGCGATGCTATCTATTCTGATCAGATGGCGTTTTCTGCTGAGGTGCGGTTAAGTCACAAGGCCGGACATCTGGTGCCTGTTTTGTTGCGCGGGGCCATCCAAAGGGACCACCAGGGCGTCGCTCTAAGGGCCAGCGGTACCATGCTTGATCTGACCGAACAGAAGCGAATCGAGCAGATGAAGAGCCAGTTTGTCTCCACGGTCAGCCATGAGTTGCGCACTCCCCTCACCTCCATTTCCGGCGCGCTGGCTATCGTCAACAGTGGCTCTCTGGGGGATGTGCCCGCTGCGATGAGCAAAATGCTGGAAATTGCCGAGAGCAACAGTCAGCGTCTCAATCATCTGATCAACGACCTGCTGGATATGGAAAAGCTTGCGGCAGGCAAAATGAAGTTTGAAATACGCACCTACGCACTCAGAGAGCTGGTTGAGGAAGCGTTGTCTGCCAACCGTGCATTCGCAGACAGCCGCAATATTGATCTTGTCTGCCGCGACTTTGCTGATGTCTGGGTGCGGGTAGACAGCATGCGTCTGCACCAAGTGCTCAATAATTACCTGTCAAATGCTATCAAGTTCTCGCCCGAGGGTTCGCAGGTGGTAATTGAGGTGTTGCATGATGGCGAGCGGGTTCGCGTCAGCGTCACTGACGAAGGTGAAGGCATTCCATTCGAGTTTCAGGACCAGGTGTTTGGCAAGTTCGCTCAGGCCGACGGATCGGACAAGCGCAAGCAGCCTGGTACCGGCCTCGGGCTTGCCATATCCCGAGAACTGATGGAGCAGATGGACGGTGATGTCGGCTTTTTTTCAGAGCCTCCAAACGGAGCCTGCTTCTGGCTGAGTCTGCCGACCGAGCGTGCCACTGAAGAGCTCCCGGAAAGCACGCCGAATAACACCAAGCGAAAGGTGCTGGTGGTGGATGACGACCCGATGATTGCGGATTTCATTGCGCTGGTTTTGCGTCGAGCTGGCTACATCCCGACCACCAGCATATCGCTGCATGGTGCCCAGCTGTTGCTTCAGCAGGAACGGTTTGACGCGCTGGTAACCGATTTGCGCCTGCAGGACGGTCACGGCCTTAATCTTATTCGTGAATTGCGTGCCGAGCCGCTAACCGGGCGAATGCCCATCCTGGTGGTGTCAGCCTACTGCGATGAAGGTCAGCGCCTGCTCCATGGTGATAACGATCCGTGCCTTGCCTGGCTCGATAAGCCGGTTGAGGAGAAGAAGCTGCTCAACATGCTGGATGACGTGATTCAGCGCGCACTATCGGTGTGAACTGTAACGCTGTGAGTTCGTCAACATGAATAGAAATAGTTCGATGCGCTGCGCTGCTTGATTTGCTGTGATCAAGCCGTATGATCGAGGCCTACCAACGGATTTTTGCTTTCCGATACAGGAGCTGTACATGAACATGCAGGAACACAACACTACCCTTCAACACGCTGGCGTCAGCGAAGCAGAAGTCAGCAAGCTGTTCCGGAATACCTACACGCTGCTGGCCATGACGTTGGCTTTCAGCGCCGTGGTTGCCTTCGTGTCCATGAGCCTGAATCTGCCCTACCCAGGCATTATCGTGACACTGGTTGGCTTCTACGGCTTGCTGTTTCTGACCACAAAACTGCGTAACTCAGCCTGGGGACTGGTCAGCACCTTCGCCTTCACAGGCTTCCTCGGCTATACCCTTGGGCCGATCCTGAACGCCTACCTGTCGCTGCCCAATGGCGGGCAACTGGTGTCGATGGCACTGGGTATGACGGCAGTCGTATTTTTTGGTCTGTCGGCCTATGCGATTCTTAGCCGCAAGGATTTCAGCTTCCTGTCGGGCTTCATCCTGGCAGGCTGTATCGTTCTGATGTGCGCAGTGGTTGCCAGTTTGTTTATCCAGATCAGCGGCCTGCAACTGGCTATTTCCGCCGGCTTTGTGCTGTTCTCCTCGGCGGTGATTCTGTATCAGACCAGTGCAATCATCCACGGTGGTGAAGACAACTACATCATGGCAACCATCACCCTGTTTGTATCGATTTATAACCTGTTCCTCAGCCTGCTCCAGCTGCTGGGCATCTTCAGCGACGACTGAACCCAGACGCTGCGTTATACTCAATGGCCCGCCTTTTGGCGGGCCATTTTGTTCACGAGCCAGAGACTATGAAGTTTGCTATTGCCCTGTTGGCTGGCCCACAAGACCCTGCCGCTCGCAGCGCCTTGAAATTTGCCGAGGCGGTGCTTGCCAGCGGTCACCAGATCAGCCGCTTGTTTTTTTATCGTGATGCCGTTCATCTCGCATCCACTTTGGGCGTGCAGCCGCAGGACGAGTGCGACCTCGCCCGCAGTTGGAGCGCCTTTATCTCGGAAAATGACCTTGATGCAGTGGTTTGCATCGCTGCGGCGTTGCGTCGAGGCGTTCTGAACGAGGCAGAAGCCGATCGCTGGGAGCGACCGGCAGCGAATACCGGCTCGCCCTGGGCGCTGTCCGGACTTGGGCAATGGGTTGATGCTCTGCAGACTGCGGACCGGGCGGTGACTTTTGGAACCTGAACTGAGAAGCCTGCTGGTGATCAGCCGCCAGCCGCCGACCTCGATTGCCGCACGCGAAGCGCTGGATCTGGCGTTGGCAGCTGCTGCATTTGGCGTTCCGGTCAGTATGCTGTTTATGGACGCCGGTGTGCTGCAGCTACTGCCCGGCCAGGAATCGACGCTGATCGAGCAGAAGCCCGTCGCATCCAACCTGCAAGCCCTGCCAATGTTCGGTGTTGAAGACCTGTTTGTCTGCCACCACTCTCTAGCCGAACGTGGGCTACAGCCTGGTCGCTTTGTACTCAACTGCAAAGCAGTGGATAGCTCGGAGATTGCAACCTTGCTGGAGCATCACGATCAGGTGATTACCCTATGAGGTCTACCCTGTTACATCTGCTGCGGCATGCGCCGCAGGACGACACCCATTTTGCCAGCAGTCTGCGAGTAATCGGCCCGGAGCAAGGTCTTTTGCTGATTGAGGACGCGGTCTACGCGTTGCTGCCGCGCACAAGCGCGGTAAACGCCATGCAGTTGCTGCCCGCGAGTATCAAGTTGTTTGCACTGGAATCTGACGTACTGGCACGCGGGCTGGCGATTGATGATCTGCCGGCACGGGTCAAGCTGATTGACTATCCGGGGATGGTTGAGATTTGCACGCTCTACGACAAGGTACTGAGCTGGTGAACGACTTCATCAATGCTGACGGGCGTGTGGTCCCGCTGGACAAGGAGGGCTTCCTGGTGGCGCTGGATGACTGGTCTGAAGCTGTGGCCCATGCCCTCGCCAAGCGCGAGGGCATCGAACTGACCGACGCGCACATGGAGGTGGTTCTACTGCTGAGGCGTTTCTATCAGACCTTCCAGTTGTCGCCTGCCATGCGGCCGCTGGTCAAGTTTGTCGGCCAGGAGCTGGGCAAGGACAAGGGCAACAGCATGTATCTGCTGAGTCTGTTTCCTGGCAGCCCGGCAAAACTGGGTAGCAAGATCGCAGGGCTACCCAAGCCGGAGAATTGCCTTTAGGCGATCTCTGGCAGGGTTGTCAGCACGACCAACTGGTCTCCCTCGGAGAGCCGCAACGGTTTGTCCCGCTGGGGATTCAGCTGCAGGCGTTTCCCCTCCTCGTCAGCCCGAACACGATACACGCCCAATGCGGTATCTCCCTGCAATGCGACCACGGCTTCGAGATCGGCGAAGGTGGTTACGCTCTGCATTGGATAGCGCTGCTGATCATGGAACACCAGCTCCGGTCCGCCGGTAGTCAGCAGTTCCTCGAACATCAGCCCCAGCTCGCGCCGCTGTGCAATCTGCGCCATTAAATGACTGAGAATCATCGGACTGACAATGGTCTCGCCGCGCTTACGCACCACCAGGCTTTCGTTCGCAGGATCACTCAACTCGAGCAGAATCTGCGGCCGAGAGGCGCGCTCGCGTAGGAGCTCATCGACGATTAGATAGCCGACCATAGCGCGGGCGTCAGCTTCTTCGCCACTATCCAGACGATCAGACGAAACCAGAATAATGCTGTCGAAGCGTTCCTCCATCAAATCGCCAAGCGCACCTTCAACCATATAGTCAGCGTCGGTGTAATGGCACTCGATACCTGAGGCGGCAGCGCTGTAGCTGGCGACCATTGCTTGCCGGTCCTCAGCCTTCACAACTGCTACGTTGTGCACTTCAAACCGATAATCGGTATAGCTGGCCAGTTCGTTCAGTAATGCGGGAACGCGTCGATTCCAGCCCAGCACCAGTAGCCGACGCAATCCGCCGGCAGCGTTGCGGTGCCGCAGCGCTCCGGAGGGGCGTTGAAGTGCCCGAACCTGCACCTCGCTCTGCTGCTTAGGGGGCTCTGCATGTTCGTAGGCGCGTGCCAGCATGACCAGCTTGTCACCGTTCCGGATGACTTCATCGCTAGGCGCGTTCAGCCAGGTCCTCCAACCTCCCCCGGTCGGCCGCATCAGACCGCAGACAATCGCCTGCGGGGTTCGGCTACCGATATCGGCAAGGGTTTGTCCTATGCAGTTATCGGTCGAGCGAATGTAGAACTCATTGCCTTCGTGGACGGTCATGACCTCGCCAAACAGCTCCGGCAGCCCGGGATGGACAATCGACTGGGCGAATAACCGGCTGACCAGGGCATCACTGGCGAGCACCTCCAGCGGGCCAGAGTAAGCACGCTGCATAACAGCCAGCTTGCGACTGTCGTCCACTTCAGCGACCACATAGGGCGGTGTGATTCCGTGACGATGGGCTTGCGCCTGCAGTGTGAGCAAAGCCTTGATCGCCTCGACATCGCTGCTGACCAGCGAGCCGGCACTCTGGGTGCGTCCGGGAATCAATACCACCGCCGCTTGCAGGCAGGCCGCCCGGTCCAGATCTTCAGGTTGCAGGGCGGTGCCCGAACGCAAAATGATGTTGCTCATGTGCCTGCGAATCAACGGCACTGCGCGGAGTTCGTGCACATGTTCTGCGGTGACCTCTTCGGCCAGAATAACCAGTCGCAGACGCTTGGTCAGGCGCGCCTTGAGCAGGCGCTGGATGCCGCCATTAACATCAAGAATTTCCTGCACAAGCGGAATTGTCCGGTTGGTCCAGCCAAGAATGACGATGTGTCCGCTGACGGTCACCGGGGTCAGCCCCTGTTCAAGCTTGACCATCATGGCGATCAACCAGCGCGTCATGATCGCGACCAGGGCGCCGAGAAACACCACATAGCCACTCAGGGTTAGCACGGTGGACACAATACGCCGCCAGGTACCCTGGTCATCGCCAAGGTAGCCTGGATCGGTCAGACGCAGAAACGCCCACCAAACCGAATCCGCCAAGCTGTCATCACCACCGGTAGGCCACGCCAGCCAGCCGCCGAGCAGGGAAATCAACGCGATGAACGCGGCGACTACCAGCAATTGGTAGTGCGCGCCCTTTACAAACTGACGCTCGACCAAATAACGCAAACGGTCAATAAAGGAAAATGGCAACATGCGGTGAGAATCTCAAGACTGGTTGTTCTTAACGAGGAGTACAATTGCTGCTAGATTTCGGGTTTGGCCATCTGGACAGCACTCTGTTCAATCCGCATGAGTTACATCGAACACATCATCGGCATTGCCCTGGCGGTACTCTACTGGCTTTTTACTGCCGTGGTCACCTTTCGGGTCATCGGTCGTCGTAACCCGGTCAGCGTCACTCTTTCCTGGCTGCTGGTCATCTATATCCTGCCGTTGGTCGGCGCCATCCTCTATCTGATGCTTGGCGAGTTGAATCTGGGCCGTCAGCGCGCCCGGCGGGCCGAAGCCATGGTTGAGCCGTTTCTTCAGAGTATCGCTGAAGATTTCCGAACCGTGAACGGGCCCTTGCCCGGTGGTCCATTGGTACAGGGTATTCGTCAACTGATCGAGACCCGGTTGGGCATCGGCGCGCTGGGGTATCAGCAGATGGAGCTGCTCGACACGCCGGAGACTATCTTCAGCCGCTTGTGCAAGGACGTCACCAACGCTGAGCAGAGCATTCACTTGGAAACCTACATCTGGTACCCCGGGGGACGCGTGGATGAACTCGGCGAAGTGCTGATCTTAGCCAGCACGCGTGGCGTCAAGGTGTCGTTGCTGATAGACCACGCCGGCAGCCGGCCCTTTTTCCGTTCCAGTTGGCGCAAGCGTTTTATCGACGCAGGAATAGAAGTTGTACCGGCATTGCCAGTGCGACCTTGGCGTGCTCTGGCACAGCGTATAGACCTGCGGTTGCATCGCAAGCTGATTGTCATCGACGGACATCTGGCGTACACCGGGTCGATGAATATGGCGGACCCCAGTTATTTCAAGCGCGAAGCCAAGGTCGGAGAGTGGGTCGACATCATGCTACGCCTGGACGGGCCGGCTGCTCGTGGGTTAGACAAGGTCTTTGCCTGGGATTGGGAAGTGGAAACCGGTGTACGCCGCCTCACCCCTGCTCTGCCGAGCCCGCCCAATTGCTACAAATGGCTGTCGATACTGCCGTCGGGCCCCGGTATGGGGGAAGATCTGATCAGCCAGGCGGTGCTGTCCAGCATCTACCGGGCCAATGATTCCATCGTCATCAGTACGCCCTACTTTGTGCCATCGGAAGCAATTTTCGACGCACTGTGCCAGGCAGCGCGGCGTGGGGTCAGAGTCAAGGTGCTGGTGCCTGAGCGGAACGACTCGCACCTTGTCGGCTGGGCAAGCCGAGCCTACTACGAGCGCTTTCTTCAGGCCGGCGGCGAGATTTATCTGTTTCGTGGTGGTTTGCTGCATACCAAAGCGATGCTCATGGATGACCAACTGGCGCTGGTCGGCAGCGTAAATCTGGATATTCGCAGTTTGCAGCTCAATTTCGAGCTGACGGTCACGCTGTTTTCGCCAGAGGGCTGCGCCGCCATCAAGCGCTTGCTGGAGGGCTACCTTGCGGATAGTCAGTCTCTGGAGCTGGAGCAGTGGCAGACTCGCTCGCGAGCTGCACGGGTGGTTGAACGGATGATGTTCTTCCTTAGCCCACTGCTCTGACTGCGACAAAAAGTCCGTTCAACGCTATTGCATTCGATGTCCGAATGGCTAAACTCGCAAATGAGATTGATTGTCATTAGCGAGAGAGCATCAATGAAAGTGTATCTGATACCCGTCAGCCTTACCGTCAGCATGATGGCGCCGGCCGCCCTGGGAAATACGGCTCCGGCGTTACTCTCCCCCGTGCAGGCGGCAGTGATGCAGCTGAGCGTACACAGCCAGTCACTGCAACAGATTCTCGGGCAGCCGCTGGATCAACACGCGCTGAGCCAGCTCGATGAACTGAGCTATCAGTTGGAGAGCGACTTGCTGCAGCTGGGTACACCCGCTACGACAGTGGCTGAACCGTTGGAGTCATTGCATCAGGCGGTTGAAAGCTGCGACTCCAGCGAGGTGGCACGCTGTGGCAGTGCTTACCTGGCCGCTGTTCGTAGCTGGCTGGCCGGACGGGCCTGAAGCGGCTTCAGAGCTGACCCGACAGGGGCAACCAGCCGAGGGTCCAGCTCATGAAACGGCGGAATAGCCCTGCGTCCGGCTCGGTATCCCAGGTTTGGCCTTCTGCGCGCCAGCGCAGATCGCCGCGATCATCAAGATCCACTCTGAAGGCGTAGTCTTCTGAAGTCCAACGCTGGAAAAGCTCAACCATTTCCTGCGCCAGCTCCGGGTTTTCGATGAATACACCGGCTTCGGTATTGAGCAGGATCGAGCGTGCGTCCAGGTTGACCGAGCCGACAAATACCGCCTGGCGGTCAAAAACAAAGGTTTTGGCGTGAAGGCTGGCAAGAGACTCACCGAGAAAAGGACTCGCGCGTTCCTGTTGTCCGGCAATCGGCCTCAGCTCCCAGAGCTTCATGCCGCCCTCAAGCAGCGGTTCACGCGACTTGGCGTAGCCGCTATGTACCGCCAGCACGTCCGTGGTAGCCAGCGAATTGGTTAGCAGGGAGACATCCACGCCACGCTCGATCAGACTCAACAGCATTTTTTCGCCGCCCTGACGTGGCACGAAGTAGGCAGATGTAAGCAGTAGCTCCTCTTCGGTCTGACTGATCGGCTCGATCAGGCTGCGGCCCAGAAACGCGACCTTGTTACCGTCACCGTGAGGATCCGACTTCGACGGGTCATCGTAAAACCACTTGGCATTGCCCCAATGCCAGTCCAGAGCGCTGCCATCCAGACCGGTCAGGAACCGGGAGCGGCTTACCGCTTTCAGATACGGGTTGCGCGCAGCTTGACGGCTTATAGAGCCCAGGTTGGCGCGCATTCGAGCCAGGTCATCCGCGTTCCGGTCCTCGGCCATGGCATTGATCGGAATGGCAATTCCGCTATTCCAGAAGTTGTCGAAACTATCGGACGCCTGGGCGGCGATCGGCCCTATGCCGATAACATCGACATCCTGGAAGTCGATATCCGTCAACGCGAAATACTCATCGCCGATGTTGCGGCCGCCAGTGATCAGCGCGGTGTTGTCGGCAACGATGACCTTGTTGTGCATCCGGTAATTGATCCGCCCGAACTCACCTAATTTGCTGAATATCTTTGCCCATTCGCTGCGCAGGCTCAGCGGGTTATACAGGCGGACATCGATATTGGGATGCAGGTCCACAGTGGCGACTTTGACGTCTTCCAGGCTGGCGCCAACGTCGTCGATCAGCAGCCGCACGCGAACACCACGATCAGCAGCCTTGAGCAGATGCTCGGTGAGCAGGCCTCCAGTGGTGTCGGTGTTATAGATGTAGTACTGGATGTCGAGGCTGCGCTCGGCCATGTCGATCAGGCGGATACGCGCGGCTAGTGCGTCTGAACCGTTGTGCAGCAGAATGAAGCCCGACTTATCCGGGTCTTCAGGCCTCTGGCTGTCCAGATAGCGGCTCAGTTTGCTCGCAGGATCTGCTGGCAAGTAGTACGTTGGCAATTCGTCGTGGGTCATACCAGCGGTCGCGCAGCCCGTCATGAGACAGGCTGCGGCGACCAGCAAGAGCTGTCGCAACATGGATACATCCTGGTCCGTGTCGCCGCCCTGCCCGGCCAGACCGGCGGCTAGTTATCTTGTTCCTCGTACTGATCGGTAACCCGTAGTTGGTAGCTGACGCGACGGCTACCGCGGTTGTCGATCACGACATACCCCGTTTTCCCGGGTTTCAGGCCTTGAGTATAGGCAGCGCTGTACAACGCACGCCATGCCGCCTCGACCTGATGCTGCTGCGGGTCAAACTCCAGACTCAGTACCTGTTGCTCCGGTGCTTGTACCACCCGATAGCCGGGCTGAGTCACCGGCGAGCCGGTGACCGGGAAGCTGACTAGAAAACGCAGCATATCAGGCGTGTTAGTGCTCAGGTCGTCGAACACCAAATTCAACGGCCCGGCGACGCGAACCTTGGCTCGACGGGTCGCGGTAGTTGCAACGTTGATTGCCAGCGGGCCGACATCAGACGTCAGGTTTTGGGGCGAAATTTCAGTCGGCCTGCCAAACAGCGTCATTTCTGGACGCCGAATCAGTTGTATCGGATAGTTCTGACCGTCCTCTCTGATGATCAGTTCATCACCTGCGCGAATATCAACCGTACTCTGGGCGCTCACCGGTAATGGTGCATAGGTGGACGCACACAGCTCGGAGTTCTTGAAGGCGGAGCGCTGACTTTCGCTCAGGTTACTGTTTACCGCAACAGCCCGGCAGATTTGCTCATCGTAGCCACGCCAAGCCTGACGCATGGCGCCGGCGTCCATTAACGCCCGTATGGTCGCCTCATCACCGCTATTAGCAGCCAGCAGCAGGGCTGTTTGTCGACCGCTGGCAGCTTCCCTGCGATCAGGGCCACCTACTCCTGCATTGGCGGTCGCGCGGGTTTCGGCATGCAGTTGGGCACCGGCAGCAAGCAGCAGCCGAACTGACTCGCTTTCGCCATTCTGTGCGGCTGTCATCAATGCGGTGCGCCCCCACTGGTTGCGCACATTGACATCAAAGCCGCGGCGCAGCAACAGCGAGAGCGTTTCCGGGCTCGCTACCGCTGCCATCAACGCGGTATCCCCGTCCGGCCCGATGCCGCGATTGTTGCCCAATACGTCGGTTTCGTAGTCAATGAAGTCGGCTACTACGTTGAGTGGTGCACCGTTGAGGACAACGCTGTGCAGCGTGGCAAACTGCCGGCCCTGCTCCAGAGCACCGGGCTGAGGGGCAATGGCGTAGCGCGCTTGATAGCGGGCAAATGGCACCGGCGGCATCGCTGGCAACTGATCGGGCACCTGCAGGTTTTCCATGGTTCGTGCGAAGGTTTCATGGAACAGCAGATCGGCCGCAAGTGTGGCTTCATCGGCGGTTAGTCCCTGAGCGGCAAACATGCTTTGCAGCTCCTGATGCGCTGGTGCCAGCAGAGGCATTAGCTGCCGATAGCGCAGCTTGTTACCCAGGTTGCGTTCCGACCAGAGGAAAAATTGCTCCATTGCGGCGTCGTTGCGCATGGCAATGGCGGCCTCGCGTCCGCTGCGTCGGTATTCGTCCACGCCCAACAGGGGTAGGTTCAGCAGCGTCCACTGGCGCTCCTTCCAACGCTGGAACAGGTCCCTGCGATCACTTTGCGCATAGCCCGGCAACGGATCACCGGCAAGCTGTTCGAGTTCGCTGTTCAATTGGGCGTAGGTTGGCAGACCACGGAGATTATCAGTGCGCGGCGGGGTGAGATAACTCTGGAACAGGCATAGAGGCTTGAGCTCATTACCTAGCGCATAGACTCCGGCATAGGCAGACTCGCCGCGGGCGGCAGGCGAATAGAACCCCCATGTTTCATTCACCAGTGCCAGCGTCTCGCCTTGATAGCTGAACAGATCAATGCTGCCGTAGTCGCTGGTCTGTGACGAGGAGGCATTGGCTCGGCCACCGTAACCGGGCTGCTTCGCGATCCAGGCCGGCATGGTGCGATGGTCCATGACAACCCGGTCATCCACCAGCAAGCCCCGAGCCCGCTGCTGGTACCCAGCATACAGGCCGGCGTCATATAGCTCTACGCGGTAGCGATGTCCGTCGGCGCTGGTCTCGGTCTTGTCGGCGTGGCTACCTGCCAGTAGGGTTGCGCCGGTTAGTGCCTCAATGTTTGCCTGCCCGTCGGTCGCCAGCGCGCGATTCAGTGCCGAACCGACCGCGCTGCAAAATCCGGGGCGCAGATCCTCGGCCAACCGGAACTCCGCATAGCTTGCCCAGGCATGGCGCTGTGAGCTGGCCCCGGCCTCTGGCTCAGGCCAACTGCGCAGCTCGGCGATACGTTGCCGATAGAGGCTGGCCAGGCACGCTTGTGCATCCGGGTTCGATGGCATGGCGGTACCTATCTCGGTACCCAAGCCACATGCGCCAGCGCGTGCGAGAAGCCACTGGCGTTGATTGGCCTCCAGAACCAGTGCACCTGGCAGGTCCAGATTGTCGATCCGTTTGTGCAACAGGGACGCCAAGGCACGATCCTGCGCCGCCAACGCATCGTTGGCACAAATCTGCCGATGCACTTCCGGCAGCGCCCCGCTGCAATCAAAGCTGGCACGTCCCGGTGCTGGCAGCGCAGAGAGATGGGGCGTCAGGTCTGGCTTGGGTTTGGGCGGAACCGGTGCACTGGCGCAGGCGGATAGAAGAATCACACTCACTGCCAGGGCGATACGCGATGGGTTCAACATGCCAATACTCCGTAATCAGTCCAGAAAAATAGCTGTTCCGTAAATGGTGTAACGCCCTTCCCCGCCACCTGGAGGCGGCGGAAACGGGCCTGCTCGCCGAATCGCCTGGCGGGCTGCCTGATCGAGCACCTCGTCGCCACAAGGGTCGATCTCAAAGCTAACCATTTGCCCACGGCCATCCACCGTAATTTCGTAGGGGATGTAACAGTGGCGTTTGAAGTCATTCGGATCGCCGTTGTAGCCTGGCGGCGGCTTGTAGACCGCGCCCTCTGGTCGCTGTAGGTTCGCGATCACCCTGCCCTTTACCGTATCCGCGTAGCCAGAGGGAGCCATTCGCCCTCGCGTACTGGCGGCGGTTGGCGGCGGACTGGGTGGCGCCGCCCATTGCTGGTTGGCTCCAAAACTGTGTACCGGTGGCCCTCGAGGTTTGGGTGGCGCGGCGGGCGGTGGTGTGGGCCTCTGAACCACCGGCTTAGGCGGCGGCTCCGCTACTGGCTCAGGCTCAGGCTCCGGTTCGGGCTCGGGCTCGGGCTCGGGTTCCGGAGGGGGCGGTGG
>NZ_PPSK01000021.1 GCF_002903165.1 Halopseudomonas oceani | reverse complement strand
TCAATTTTGGAGATACACCCAGGCGAAAAGATGACTTTGGAAACACACCAGAAAACAGCCTAACATTTAAGCTCATAATAATTTGGTGGCTCTATCGACCCGGAAAGATCAGAAAGCCCCGGCGCCTCATGGCGATATATACCGCTCTTCGACCAATGTTCGTAGCCTGTTCCAAAGAGGGGGTTTCAGCGCTAGATCTTTATAAATTCCCCGCAGTTCAGAATAAAATTTTCACGGAAGCATCAAAAGGCAGAAATAAAACCGTGATTATGATAGCTCACGAGATCTGGGAGTCCAGAGACGAACTCGGCTTTTATCTCTTGACGCCATGGGACATCGGTAAAATCGCAGTAACAATAGAAAAAAACGACAAAGTCAAACAAACGCCTTACATACCTCCTCGCATATGGCTTTATCAGGCCTCGCGATTGAGAGCCTGCCTTGAAGATTTTATGGCTAATCGGGAGGCAATTGCCAACTGTTTTAAATTTTGCCTGGATACTTATGCGCACAATGCAGGCTCATTGGCGAAAGCCTGTTCGCAGGATTTCCCAGCCCACTTAAGGCCTTTCAATGTCAATAACAAGCGCCACCATAAAAAGCACCCAGAAGCCATATACTTCAAAACCTTCTTTGAAGTATCCGACAAGTTTGGCATTACGGAACTTTTAGAACGCTGGGTCCCCAGAATGAAAAAAGGCGGAGCCGCATCATTTTCAGCGTACTTCAATTTAATCAGTTTGGTTGGCACTGCTTATCTGGTCAACTTCTCTCTAATGCGGATCGAAGAATCATTCTCACTAAAGACCAACTCCCTTTCCATTGAAAGAGATGAGAATACTGGAGAAGACATATACATTCTAACAGGCGTCACAACGAAGACCATACACGATGACGATGCAAGGTGGATTACGGCACCATCGGCTAAACTAGCAATAGACGCTCTATCAATCGTTGCTAAATTACGAATCCAGTGCGCTGTACTGAACCCCAACGTCCCAATTAGTGCTTCCGACACATCTGACCCTTACCTTTATCAGCGCCCCTATGAACCCTGGAGAAAAAAATCCAAGGGATTTGAATATACGCAAGATATCAGACCCACGGTAAGCTCATACGTGGCAACGCTTCAAAAAAACACCAAGTTATTTGATCCTAGCGAAATGCGAATCACAGACAGGGACCTTGAGTCTGCACTTCTAATCACGCCATCATTGAACCCTAAAGAGTATTTTGTCGGCAATGAATGGTCCCTGGGGTGGCACCAGCTTCGCCGAACCGGAGCGGTTAACATGGCAGGTTCCGGCATAGTTTCTGAGAGCGCCATGCAGTACCAGTTGAAGCACGCCACTCGGGCAATGACTCGTTACTACGGCAGTGGTCATTATCACCTTCGATTTGGTCTGAATAGTTCTGCGGTGAATGAATACGTTAGAACGATCTATGAAATGCTTGCGAAAGAGGTAACGCTAGTAACATCGCCGAGATTCATTAGCCCCCACGGTGAAAAGCGCAAAGAACAATTGCTCGCAGCCATTTCAGAAAAAGACCATAAAGCCCTTGTGTCTGAGGCAAGAAAAGGGCGAATAAATTATCGTCCTATGTTTTTAGGCGCGTGCATGAACGACGGGCCATGCGAGTATGGTGGATTTGAGCATGTTGCTAGGTGCGGAGGGCTAAATGGTAGTCAACCTTGTGAGTCCGCACTCTATGACAAAAACATGCTGCCCAGAATTCAGGCTTTGCGGGACAATCTGCAAACACGACTGAGCGGAGCTGAGGAAGGAAGCCCCTTAGAGACTTCACTTTCCATACAAAAACTAGCAGTGGAGAATGCAATTAATGTCATCAACCTCTCATGAGAAGCCTATGAGCCGTGCTGAAGGGGCGTTCCGCCAAGCTTTTGAAAGGTTGAAAGTTAACCAACCTCTCATTATTCCAAAAGGCTCTGCTGTAACGCAAAATAATGTGGCTCGCGAAGCAGGGGTTGATCCTTCTGCTTTAAAAAAATCGCGCTTCCCTGCACTGGTCGAAAGCATTCAAAACTGGGTATCAGATAACAACCAGCGAATGCAATCTGGTCAGTCTCAACGTGGCAAGAATCGTGGGCTTAGGGAGAGACTTGCATCAATGAAGGAACAGCGAGACAGAGCACTAAACCTTCTAGCGAATGCAGATGCACTGATACTGGAACTTTTACGGGAGAATGAGCGCCTTCAAGCAGGAAGACCTCCAAGTAACGTTAGTCCGCTGAATGCAAAATGATTACATAGCGCCGCCACCGGTATCTTCGAGTACATTGAGATCTTTTATAGTCGCAAACATCGACACTCTGCACTCGGTAATATAAGTCCAGCAGAGTTTGAGCGAAAATGCGCATAAACAGTGTCTACTTTTTGTGGACAGGACCAGGTGAATCGCCCCGGCTTTCCTAGACACTTTCCAGGCTCAGTAAATGTTGCCTTTCAAGCTCTACCGGTGACAGCTGGTTGTTGAAACCGTGTCGGCGTTTTGGGTTGTAAAACATCTCGATGTAGTCGAACACGTCAGCGCGAGCATCCTGCCTAGTGCTGTAGATCTTTCGCCTAATCCGTTCCCGCTTCAGCAGTTGGAAAAAGCTTTCCGCTACCGCGTTGTCATGGCAGTTGCCACGTCGACTCATGCTGCCAAGCAAGTTGTTGGCTTTCAGAAAGCTCTGCCAGTCTCCGCTGCTGAACTGGCTACCCTGGTCTGAGTGAATCATCACCCCCTGCTTTGGCTTGCGGCGCCAAACGGCCATTAGCAACGCATCAATAGCCAGGTCGCTGGTCATCTGCGGCTTCATTGACCAACCGATTACCTGCCGCGAGAACAGATCGAGCACCACCGCCAAATACAACCAGCCCTCATAGGTGCGGATGTAGGTGATGTCCGTGACCCAGACCTTGTTGGGTTCGGTGACATTGAACCGACGCTCCAGATGATTCGGTGAGGCCGCTGGAGGCTTGCCGCCATAGCGGCCCGGTCGACGACGATACCCTGTCTGTGAGCGCAGCCCTTCCAGGCGCATCAGTCGAGCAACACGATGCTTGCCGCATGCTTCTCCAAGCTCACGCAGGTCGTCGTGGATTTTGCGGTAGCCGTAAACGCCACCGCTCTCTAGCCACGAGTGCTTGATCAGGCCAAGCAGACGTTGGTCATCCTTGGCTCGTGCCGACTTCGGTTCAGCCAGCCAGGCGTAGTAACCGCTGGCATGTACTTTCAGGGTCAGGCAAAGCCGGCGAACGGAATAGTCTGCGGATAGCTGACTGATGAGGGCGTACTTCAGCCGCACTCCTTGGCAAAGTACGCGGCGGCCTTTTTTAGGGTGTCTCGCTCTTCGGTCACGCGCTTGAGTTCGGCACGTAGACGACGCAGCTCAGCTTGCTGGTCGTCTTCTTGCACGCGTTGCTTTTCAGGTTTGCTGTAGCGCTTAACCCAGGCATACAGGCTGTGGGTCGACATGCCCAAACGAGCAGCTACCTCAGCCACCGGTATACCTCGTTCGGTCACCTGCCTGACTGCTTCGATTTTGAATTCGTCGGGATAACGCGGATTGCTCATGGCACCTCCTAGTGGGCCGTATTATGAGGCCAGGAGGTGTCTACGAAACTAGGGGCGATTCAAATGCATGAGGCGCGCTGCTAAAAGTTGAGTTGCGTAAGCGGGCTAAACTTCAGACAGTGGCGGTAGCAAGCCTGCGGGATCGCAGCCAAGAACTTTCGCAATACGGTACAGCTTCTCGATCGTGAGGTTGACTTCTCCTCTTTCGATTCGCCCAACGTAACTACGATCAAGATTGCTGGTTAGCGCCAAGACGTCTTGGGAGATGCCACACTTCCTTCTTTCTTCGCGGATGCGGTGCCCTAGCGATATCGCCAACGTTTCCATGACCATCTCAACTCAGCTTGAGATGGTACTATCGTGGGTTTGCGGACTCTGAGGCCACGGACTATAATCCGCATTTTGCGCTTCTCTTCCCTGGTACCTACATGAAATCGGCCGCGTTTACTTTTGACAGGCGCCTTCACGACTTACTCCAAGACCCAGGCCTCGCTAAGTTCACAACTGCAGAGTTGCGCGATGCATATGCTGCAAGCCTAGACAGCGAAAGTTTCCGCCTTGCAGATCTCCGTCTTTACGTTTACGAGCAGATCCGCAGGCTCGTGCGCGTAGGGTGGGTTACCACTGATGGTGAGCGCCGCTCAAGAGGGCAGCGCTATCAAGTGCTGAGCGCGCCACAGCATCTGCAAGTTGAGCTGGTAACCGGCAGCTTCGAGAGTAGCCTTGCTGATGCGCCTGAAGTCAGGAAAGAGGCTCTTGCAGGCACGGCAGTCAAAGTTGCCGCGAACCGCTCTGATCAAGACCTAGACAGGCTGCATAAAGAGACTCGCATGGACTTTTTGTCCTCCATGGGCGAGGCAGAATGTTTCAAAAAGCTCCTGAAGGAAATGCCTCATCTCCACCACTTGCTTGAGAGCCAATATATGGAAGCTAGAGACCGCAGCTCACGCTTGCTTGGTCATCTTCGCGCCATCGAGAAGACGCTCAAGACCTTAGCCAGGCCGTGATGAGCGAAGGACTTCGTCTTTGGCAGCGCCGTTGCATATCTCAAGCGATAAAGCGCTATGCACTTTCCCCGCACTTTTTTTGTCAGGCGACACCTGGCGCAGGCAAGACTCGCATGGCAGCTGAACTGGCGAAGCGGCTGGTCGACGAAGACCAGATAGATCTAGTCTTATGTTTCGCGCCCTCGTGCCAAGTAGTCGAAGGCTTTCGGACAACTTTTTCTTCTGTCCTTGGCCGGCGCCTCGATGGGCGTATAGGTGCAATTGGGAGCGCGTACACTTACCAAGCAATGGAGTTTCGCGACCACGACTTTTGGCAACTTTTTTCTGATTATCGAGTGCTCGCGGTTTTCGATGAGATCCATCACTGCGCGGGAAGTGATCCTTCCTTTAGTAATGCTTGGGGGCTTCAAATACTGTGTAGGATTCAGGACCGCGCTAGATTCACCTTGGCGCTGTCGGGCACCCCTTGGCGCACTGACGATAAGGGCATCGCACTTGCTCGTTACTCGACGCCGGACGGGCAATTGATCTGTGACTATCGATACTCGCTGAGAGAGGCAATTGCCGATGGCGTATGCAGAAGCCCTCGCATTGTGCTGCTCGACAACAGCGAGGTGACGCTGGAGGAGGCGCAAGGGCCAAGTAGTTCCTCCAGGCTGTTCAGCAGCGTAGAAAGCCTCCTGAGCGGATCCCGCGTTACATACGAGGCATTGGTGCGTCACGAGGAAATTATTGAGCGCGTTCTTGATCTCGGCTGCAGGCAGCTTGATGAGCTGCGCCAGGTAAGAGCCGACGCTGCGGGTTTAGTCGTTGCGACTGACATTGAGCACGCGGAACATATTGCTCGCTCTCTTCACGCCCGGGGCGAGACGTATAGCGTAGTCACAAATAAGACCCCGAATGCGCAGCAGGCCATCAACCGCTTCCGAACCAGTAGCAGCCGATGGATCGTAGCTGTCGGCATGATTAGTGAAGGTACTGACATCCCCCGGCTGCAGGTATGCTGCTATCTCAGTCGCATTCGCACCGAGTTACACTACCGTCAAGTACTGGGGCGGGTTTTGCGACGTTCTGGCGGGCGAGATGGGCTGGCGTGGTTGTTTATGCTGGCCGAGGAAAAACTGCGGGGGTTCGCTGAGCGTATTTCTGACGACCTGCCGGAGGACCTAGCTGTGCTAAGGGAGTTGCCGATGGCTGCATTGGAGGCCGGTGTTACCTTTGATTCTCTGGAGGGGGGGGTGGATGGTGTCGATGATGCTACAGGTCGAGGTGAGACCAGAGCAGATGACGAGGCTGATCTGGAATCCCATCACTGCCTATCGCTGGCTGCGAATGTTATTGAGCCGACATTCAAAGTTAGTTTCTCCCAGCAGTATAGACAGCAGCTACTGGCCTGCTTTTGATTGCTGGCAGGGATCTCCAGATTATTCAATGTGGGCGATGCATGTCGGCAATGTGGTGTCCGCTTCCACGCCTGCCAATGAGATGAACGGAGGTGGTCGCCGTGAGCCTTCGCTATGAGCGAACCCTGAGCATTTTGGAGACCGAGACCTTTCTGCGCGAAATCAGCCGAAATTCCGAGTTACCAGTGCACATCCGAAATCATGCGAAAGACCTGCTTAGGCATTACCCGTCCGCCGATCAGATCTTTTCGCTCGGGCGTTTAGAAGAGAGCTTGGCTCAGGAAAAGGTAGGAAAAGCGGTGCCAACGAGGTTGGTGGGACCCCATCAACCTCTGTTTTGCTCCAGCCTTAACCCCAGTATGAAAGATGAGCGGCTCTCGACACCGTTGGCAGACACTCCATGCGGTGTAAGCCCAGGTAATCAACGAGCAGCGCTGAAGGGCGATGGTTTTTCAGCTGGTCTTGCTGAGGGTACCAGTCACTTGGGTCAGGTTCGTATTCGGGCGGCGGAAGTTTTCAATGATGAGGCAGTCGCTGCCGCCTGGCTTACTGAGCCAAATGTTGTGCTAGGAGAAGAAAGCCCTGAATCGCTTTGTGCTTCAGAGGCTGGGGCGCAACGAGTACTTAAAGCTCTCAATGCGATAGAGTGGGGAGGCGCTGTGTAACTGGAGCGAGTACCTTTCGTTAGTGCAGTGTTTTGCACCGCCAAAAGGTCCACCGCCTCTCGGCTGCTCACGCGTTTCAATCCTTTCATTGTGGCCATCGGCACTCTTCGCCCAGGGTCCTCTATCAGTAATTTCTGGGTATCCGGATTTTTTGGTTGATTGGCTCATATCATGATGACGGAACCAACCATCAGCTCAGCGGATTACCTGGTTGATGACGACTCTTCTTCACGGCCCCTGCAAGTTTGCAGCAACGCCCAGGTTCGCATGCCGAGATACGCAGTGAGGCTTCGCGATCAACACACCATGCATTCACAATGTCACTGCAAGGTCCGGCATGTCTCTGCTCAGTCCTTACGGCCTGAGCTAGCCCTATACAGCTGTTGTTTGCTCTCCTCGCTGATCCCCGTCAGGATGCCGCAGGCATTGATCTCCCGACCCTCGTTGCAACTCGCCCTCAGTGAAACGAGTTGTTGCTCAAGCGCTTGCAAAGCAGTTATCTGCGACCGCACATGAGAGATGTGGTCATCGAGCATGGCGTTGACGGCGGTACAGGGCTGGCGAGGGTCGTCCTGATAGCTCTGTAGCTCGCGAATCTCTGTCAGTGACAGGTCCAGAACTCGGCAGCGGCGGATAAAGGCAAGCCACTCGCCATGCTTCTCGGTATAGACACGGTAACCATTCTCCTGCCGTTCTGGCGGCGGCAACAGGCCCTGCTGCTCATAGAAGCGGATCGTCTGCGTGTCGATACCCGCTATCTGGGCTAACTGACCAATGCGCATCAGGCTTACTCCTCAACGGATCATCTGTCCCATTGACCTTATAGTAGCTATATAGTTTTTAATACTAGCAATCTATGTTGGTTAACTGGAGCCGTATCGTGAGTAAAGCCTGTGGTGGCCCATGTAGCTGCGATGCAACGCCTGCAGCGGATACCGATATGCCGGTCTCCTCCGAAGCGTCAGGGGAATGGGTCAGCGTGTATGCTGTGCCGAAGATGGATTGTCCCTCAGAAGAACGGATGATCCGCTTGGCGCTGAACGGCTTTGATGAGATTCGAACGCTGTCCTTCGACTTGTCGAACCGCCGATTGGAGGTCGTGCATGACGGCGAGGCTGAGCTCATTACCGCGAAACTGGCGACCTTGGGGCTAGGCGCCTCTCTTCAGGAAACCGTCATTGCCGACCCAGAGACGATCAAGGCCGCTGAGAGCTCGGCAGTCTCTGCTACGCAGGAGTCAGGCACTCTGCGCGTGTTGCTCGGTATCAATGCGATCATGTTCGTGGTGGAAATGACTGCTGGCCTGATCGCCCAGTCTACCGGCCTGATCGCTGATTCCCTGGATATGTTTGCCGATGCAGCCGTCTATGGCCTGGCTCTCTATGCCGTAGGGCGCAGTGCGAAAATGCAGGTACGTGCCGCGCATCTGGCAGGGGTACTGCAACTGATTTTGGCTATCGGCGTACTCGTCGAGGTGGTGCGACGCTTTGTTTTCGGTAGTGAGCCTGAATCGCTGATGATGATGGCGATCGCCTTCGTCGCGTTGATCGCCAATACCGGTTGCCTGCTGTTGATATCCAAGCACCGCGAAGGCGGCGCGCATATGAAGGCAAGCTGGATATTCTCGGCCAATGATGTGGTGATCAACATGGGCGTCATCGCCGCCGGTGCCTTGGTCGCCTGGACGGGGTCCAGCTACCCTGACCTGATTATCGGTACCATCGTGGGCCTGATCGTCCTCAACGGCGCTCGGCGCATCCTGGCGCTCAAGGGGTGAGGCTGCACGGTACGCAGCTATCGATGCCTGGGACACTTGATCGAAGTGGCTGTACAAGCGCGCTAGGCCTGAACGACAGCATATAGCGCGAAGGCTCGGAGCCAGCAAGGTAGCGTATCTAGGAATCAACCAAGGAAGGAAGATGATGGATAGTATCTGGCTGGTACTCGGCCTGGCGCTGTTGCCCGCCTTAGGCAATTTTAGTGGTGGGCTCGCTGCGGAGGCCTCCCGAACTACCGGGCGCCGTCTCAATTACGCCCTTCACGGCGCTGCCGGCCTCGTCATTGCGGTGGTGGCGGTTGAAATCATGCCGCGCGTGCTAGAGAACCTCTCAGCCTGGGTAATCGCCCTCGCTTTCGCGCTGGGCGGCATTGCTTACGTAGGTATCGAGAAGCTCGTTGAGAGTCTCCAGAAGCGACAAGGCCAGCAGGGAGAAGGCGGTCAGACGAGTGTCTGGATGATCTATATCGCCGTATCCATCGACCTGTTCAGCGATGGCCTCCTGATCGGGGCGGGGTCGGCGGTCTCACCGTCGGTCGCGATAATCCTGGCGGCGGGTCAGGTTCTCGCCGATGTTCCTGAGGGCTTTGCGACGATCGCCACCATGAAAGATAAAGGAATCCCTCGTAGCAAGCGGATACTGCTCTCTGCTTCCTTCGCGATTCCTGTGCTCTCGGCAGCCGTCTTTGCTTACTTCGTACTCAGGAACCAGCCGGAGGCATTTAAGCTAGCGGCACTGACGTTCACGGCAGGCCTTCTCACGGTCGCTGCCATCGAAGATATGGTCTCCGAGGCTCACGAGAGCGGTGACGATACGCACATCTCACCGCTGGCTTTCATAGGCGGCTTCGTCCTGTTCGTTCTGGTATCAGCGGGCTTGGAAGGGGTGGTATCGCAAAGCTAACGTACTGCTCCCCAACACAGCCACTGTCGTGCTGGCCGAATACGAAGCAGCTCCCAGCTTACGGCGCACCTAGTCGAGTCCAGAAACATTCACTTTGCCACCCTGGCCAGCCGGCCGAATGAATTGACGCAGCTTGATTAAGCGGAGCAAGAAAGCATGAGCCACAGGGTTGATCCTGGATTCGGAGGCGAGAGAGCATTGGGTGATAAGTGCGCGCTACCCTCTAGCCTATACACGGGCGTGCGCTATAAGCCGCTTCTGACAGGGGGGATGGCTCTACTTGCTGGAGGCGCCATGCCGCTTGCCTTTGCCCCTGTGGGCTGGGCATGGCTTGCGGTGATCGCTCTGGCAACATTTTTTGTCCTGACCGCGCAGTCTTCAAGGCGTCAGGCGCTGTGGTCGGCCTACCTCTTTGGCCTTGGCTACTTCGGCGTGGGTGTCTCCTGGGTCTTTATCAGCATTAGCCAGTACGGCAATGGCCCCGTGGTGGCGGTGTTAGTCACGGCGGCCTTTGTCTCGCTGCTCGCCCTCTTTCCATGGGGCGTCGCGTACCTCGTGCGCTGCCTGCGCCCTGAGATGGATGCAATGGCACTCTGGCTAGGGCTACCTGCGGCATGGGTGCTGAGTGAATGGATGCGCACCTGGTTCTTGACCGGCTTTCCCTGGCTCTTCATTGGCTACAGCCAGACCGACACCACACTTGCCACTATCGCTCCCGTCTTTGGCGTGCTTGGCGTGAGTTTACTGGTGGCACTTCTCGCTGGCGGGCTTGCCTGGATTGTCCAGGGGCCAAGCCTGCGCCGTGCTGCGGTAGTCGGTGCCGTGTTAGTCGCTACCCTCGCCGGCTTGCAACTGCTGGATCGTGAATGGACGCAGCCAGCCGCTGACCCGATCGATGTCGTCCTCTTGCAAGGAAACATCGCGCAAGACAAGAAATGGGACCCGAGATACCGGGACATCACACTTGAGCGCTATCAGGCGCTTACCGCGCAGCATCTCGGAGCCGATATCGTGATCTGGCCAGAAGCGGCAATCCCGATGTGGCATGACCAGGCCAAAGCATATCTTGCTGAGCTTGAGGCGTTAGCCGATCAGGCAGGCACATCGTTAATGATTGGCGTCCCGGTACGCGAGGCGGAGGGCCGTACCTACAACGCCGTGGTAAGCCTCTCCGATCCCTCAGGCTTCTACTACAAACGCCACCTGGTGCCCTTCGGTGAATATGTTCCGTTTCGGGATCTTTTGGGGTCGGCCCTCGACGTGCTCGGGGCGCCCATGTCCGACTTCACACCGGGACGGGAAGCGCACGTCCTGAATGCAGCAGGGGTGCCCGTAGGGGCACTCATCTGCTACGAGGCGGTCTTTGGTGCCGAAGTCACTGAGCTTCTGCCCGAAGCGCAGTTACTGGTGAATGTCAGCAACGATGCCTGGTTCGGCAGCTCGCTCGGCCCCCTCCAGCATTTCCAGATGGCACGCATGCGTGCCATCGAAACCGGACGTGACCTTCTTCGAGCCACGAACACCGGTATCACAGCAGCCATCAATCATGAGGGCAAAGTGCTCAAGCGTGCTCCGCAGTTCGAAGTGGCCACCCTCAGCGCCGAAGTGACACCGCGAACTGGCGCGCCCCCTTATGTGCGCTGGCGGGATTGGCCTGTCCTTGGCCTGACCGCACTCGGACTCGGCCTGCTCCTGCTCCGTCGAATTCGTCGGCATCATCGGTTGGGTACATGACGCTTGTTATTTAGCAGCGAGCAAATTCTAGATTGGGTCAGGAGGAAGGGGATATGTCTACTTATGGCAGTCGGCTCGCAGAGAAAGCCCACGAGCCGGGAAAGGCGATGCGCTGGCTGTGGCTCTCGCTCCTGTTACTGTTTGTCGATCAGGCGAGCAAGTACCTTGCCAGCACCATGCTAGCGCATGGTGAAAGCGTGCCTGCCGCACCCTTCTTCAATTGGGTCCACCGCCACAATACGGGGGCGGCCTTC
The DNA here is from genome assembly GCF_002903165.1 of Halopseudomonas oceani. Lineage (GTDB taxonomy): Bacteria > Pseudomonadota > Gammaproteobacteria > Pseudomonadales > Pseudomonadaceae > Halopseudomonas > Halopseudomonas oceani. The sequence goes on along the minus strand of NZ_PPSK01000021.1, from coordinate 38,538 downwards.
AGCTTTCTCGCGGATGTCGGCGGTTGGCAGCAGCCGCTTTTCATCGGACTGGCCCTGGTTATCTCGATATTACTGGTGTACTGGCTTTGGCGTTCACCACGCGTACTGAGTTATCGGCTCGCCCTCAGTGCGATCCTCGGCGGCGCGTTGGGCAATGTCGCAGATCGCTTGCGGTTAGGCTACGTAGAGGATTTTCTCGATTTTCACTATGCCCAGTGGCACTGGCCATCGTTCAACCTAGCGGACGTATGGATCTTCCTCGGTGTCGCCCTCTTTATTTGGGCGGAAATACGACATCAACCAGGCAGCCGCCGCCGCTGAATCGCCTAGCGTCTTCGCTATCGCATGCTTGACTTCCGGAATAGGCGCGTCCTGGGCCTTGATAAGGCGGCACGCCTTCATGAGCCAGCTGTACGTTCCTGATGCACGACTGCTGCCAAGGGCTCTGCTGCATCCTAACCAATCTGGAAGAGCGCACCCTGCTGGACCTGCTACCCGGTCGTCAGCAAGAGAGGGTGACAAGACGCCTCATGAGCATGGCCAACCGCCACCAGGTCGAGATCGTCAGCATGGACATGTGGAAGCCCTACCGCCGCGCCTTCCAGACGGTGCTGCCACAGGCCCGTATCGTGGTCGATAAGTTCCACGTCGTGCGCATGGCCAACGAGGCCTTAGAGAAGATCCGCAAAGGCCTAAGGAAGGAGTTGAAGCCCAATCAGCGCCGGACCCTCAAAGGTGACCGGAAAATCCTGCTGAAGCGCGCTCACGACGTTTCAGACCGCGAACGGCTCATCATGGAGACCTGGACAGGAGCATTCCCCCCAGCTCTTGGCGGCTTACGAGCACAAGGAGCGCTTCTACCATATCTGGGACTGTACCAATCGGCGTGGTGCCGAACAGGCTCTCGCCACCTGGATTGACAACATCCCTCAGGGGCAGAAGGAGGTTTGGAAGGATCTCGTCAGCGCCGTCAGTGGCTGGCGTGAAGAGATGCTGACCTACTTTGAGACCGACATCCCGATCACCAACGCTTTCACGTAGTCGATAAACCGCCTAGCCAAGGACAAAAACCGTGATGGCCGGGGCTATTCGTTCGAGGTAATGCGAGCCCGGATGCTCTATACCACCAAGCACAAGAAGAAGGCGCCACAAGTCAAGGAATCCCCGTTTCTGGGCAGAGCCACCATGACCTACAACATGGGACTCCCCGAGCCTGAGAAGAACTTCGGTGTCGATCTATCAACCTTCTGGAAGGACTAAGGGTTGGATGGGGCTGGAAGGCCCATCAACCACTTAATCCGGATACCCTAATTTCTCTGGTTGTCGGCGCAAGTTTGAGCTTCTTGGAGGTCGATCAAGCGACCCCGCCCACACCAGGCAGAAGCACTCATTTCCTGATTGTATCCATGCGGCCACTTGACCGACTTTTTCAGTCAGCCGCTCCAGGGCGCAAGCCTTGATACCCCAGGGCTCTATTGGGCAGTCCATGTTTGGCTATCGCTACTAAACCGCACTGCTGTTTGGGCTTAGTGCTTTGGTCACGTTCGGTCGAAAGTCATGTTGAAGCTATGTAGTATTCCGAGGCGGTGTGGACAGGTGGACTGTTCAATACGCACGCTGCCATGCGATTATCAGGTCCTTTATGCTTTGCTCGGTGTGCTTGTGCCGCCGGTCGGTACTAAAGGTTTAGTGACGGAGGAAGTCGCGACACTCACGGAGTGGTATATGGAAGTTTTCAGCCAGTTCGACACATACAGCCTTAAGGCCCGCGTTTTCCCTGCGCTGATATCGGGTCTTCCTTTACTAATCCTATTGTTCATGCTCGTGCCTTGGGATCACCTTGCACTCTCCCAAGTGATCGCAAGCAGCATAGGCTTCGTGCTTATTTTTGCGTTCGCAGACTTGGCCAGGCACAGAGGCAAGAAGCTTCAAGAGCGTCTAGGCACAGGAGAAACGCCGGACCAGTGGCTCAGGGGAAACCGGGATGTCCCGGAAGGCTCGAAGGATCGGTATAGAGGGTTCGTTGCCGAACAGCTTGCGTTGACAGCGCCAACACTTGAGGAGGAGCAAAGCGGTTCGGAACTTTCCGCTGATTTTTACCAGTCCGCTAACGCATGGCTGCGCGAGCAAACACGCGATCACTCTGCATATCCGCTTCTGTTTGCTGAAAACATTACGTATGGTTTTCGACGGAACCTCCTGGGTCTAAAGTCAATCGCGCTGGTGTGTAATTTACTAGTGCTGCTTAGTTGTGCCGGCATACTGTACTTTGAATCAGGTTATTTCGCCGCACTTCCGAATGTGGAAGAAAAGGTCTATATCGCTGTTGCTGCCGCGTTACTGCATTCGGCTTACCTGATGACCGCAGTTAACGAGCTGGCCTTACGAGAGGCCTCTCGGGCCTATGGTCGACAACTAATCTTGAGTTGTGAATCACTGATGCACTCGCACAAGTCCTCCCCTCCCAAAGATGAGTCGGCTTAGGCGTAAGGTTGTTGTGCTAGACCTATTGGCTGGCAAGCTCTGTTCAGTTGAAGAGATATTGCATTTGAGGGACCGGCAACATTTCATTGAGGTTCATGTGTTATAACCCCCTCCACCACCGCATGCTCAGCCCATCCAGTGCGAATCCAGGTGTCGTCTTCGCCGCAGATGGCCATAATGTATGGTCCTCCTAACGAACCTAAATGAGCTTCAAGGTGGGAGAATACTCCTTCATCATCATCGCTGGGTCTTGCAGGCACGGCTCTCGGGTGACTGTGCCATTCACCGAGGTAATGCAAACGTCCCGCTGAGCCAGACGACAGCTCTTCGATCCGAGGTTTGAGGTCCTTCTTGCCTCGGACGAAGTAGGTTGGAGCTTGTTTGCTGTCGGGAGGAGCTGGAAGCGCTGCCACGATATGAACCACATTACGAACGAGGTCGAAAGTGCCTATAAGTACCCCGCCCGTTTCGTTTCCGCCTGCTTCACGGCGAAGCTTTCGCATCGTACTAATGACACCGCTTGTAATAGACACCCGCACGGTGCCTTCTTGATAGCGGTGTACCTGTTGTACAGGAATAACCACTGGTTGGACTGCACCTGTTACGGGCTCCAGTCGCCAGACTTGAAAGCATGCATCTTCGTTCTGGAGCAGTCGCGCTACCTGACCAGCAGCGAGACCGCAAAGGGTTTGAAGCTGCCAAGGAGGCAGAGGTGCTGAAAGGTCCTGACAAGCGTTGGCATAGCGAATTTTATCCAGCCGTGCAGCAGACAAATGTCCTTTCAACTGCGCTTCTGTTGCTACATGCCAGAAGTATTGAGCCTCAATTTCATCAACTCTGACTGCCCGAGATTTGTTTTCTGCAAGCACAACCAGATCGGAACCGTCGGGTCCGAAGAAGGCACTGACTCCTCGCCTTATGGGTTGTTCAGATAGCCAGCCCAGAACAGCTGGTGAGGCGCTGAAGTCGATAGCAATTTCGGAGCTCCTTACAGCAGCGTCCAGCGCATCCGCCTGCTCACCTGGTGCGAACACATTGACAGGAATCGCAGTGTTCCCGCCTTCCTCAAAGACATTATCTAGAGCAAACTGCAACCCCAGCGCCTTTGGATATCCAACCGAGTCGCGTTTGTGAACTTGGCGAACAGTGTTATGTGGCAGAGTGATGTCCCCGTCGACCACTGTCCACGGCCCAATGCCTGAACGGGTCACCATCATAGCCACGTTCGATCCGATAGCACCGGCACCGATTGCTAGTAAAGGGGTGTCTGTCTTATTGGTTGCCCCCGCAAACTGACGGGCTGTTCCTCTATCCAGTCGTTGCACGACGCGCCATGGTTCGAGGGCGATCGACGGCAAATCCGCGTTCTCGGCAGTTCCTAGCAGCTTGTACGTAGTTTGTTTAGTCTTTTGGTCTGTAATGGTGATGTCTAGTCGCTCGCCGAGTTGGGCAAGGCTTTCGCCTAGGGTGTAGCACCATAATTCCAATTGCTCTTCTGGCGCGTCGCGCTCCCGACGCTTTGGTACTGTAAGTACTAGGATAGGTTGCAGCCTGTCCGCGTCTCTCAACTGATCAGGGGCCTGTAGCCAGCCCGTCAAGTCTCTTATTAAATCGAACCCGAGGTTTAAACACAGCTGCTGTAGGGCTCCCAGGTCATAGGGGGTTCTGGCTAATGCACCATGCTGTTGCCCGGGAAGCTGCGGCGCGTAGATCGCAAAATTGTGAGTGGTGAGCTCTCTTTCAGGCTTTTCTTTTGAAAGCCCAAGGATCATTTGGCCTTCATGCTTGTAGGCCTGTTGAATGTACCAAGGGCCATGCATCTCACCTGGAGGGATAATGAGCGTGTGGGAGCTCGCTAGGATTAATGGCTCCAATAGCTGCTCATCATCATGAACGGTGCCGGCCGCCATAGACGAGAACCAGCTACGAAGTCTCTCGACAAGTGCCTGCCCGGTGAGGTTGGTCGACAGATCTGGCCACGCCTCTTCCCATATACATAGGGCTAATCCCCCCGCTTCACGATCAAGGTTGGTATGGACCATGCCTGTCGGAAAGTTCTCGCGTGTTGACAGTACTCGTGGTGGCCAGCTGTCGTCATGCGCCATGAAAGTTAAACGGACGGGCTCTTTATGCTGAATAGGAACTGGGCGTCGCTGCGCCAGCTCAATCTCAAGCTCTATCTCTAACATATCGAATGAGCCGTTTAGACTGACTTGGTTTAGCGTCGCGTAGGGGTGATTTGGAGAGCCGACTAAGTACCGGACAACAGAGCGAGCCAACCGAGATCGAGGTGTGTCAAACGCCTCGCACATTATTGAGCTCCTGCGCGCGGGGCCGCCGTGGAGATGACGACCTTGGCGGTCTGCTTCCGGATCTTGTAACCAGCGCTCGTGATCTCGATTACCAATGGCTCTGGTTTAGTTTTTGTGGGGTGCTCCATAGAAACAATCCATTCGCCGCCCAGTTGATTGGCAACACTTTTGTAGTATGCCGCTGCCTGTCGGTGAGGCGGCTGATCGTCTTCATCACCATCTGGAATGATCTTGGATGTGCTGACTAGCAGCCCACCGGTTTGACCTGCTTCTTCGTACAACCATTTGGAGGTTGCCGTAGGTTCAGTCTTCTCGTCCCCTTTTTCGTCAGATAAAGACTTGTAGCTACAGTGATGGGGGATGTTGTTGATATCCCACTCAAGACGATACTCTCGGTCATGGCGTTGGGTCACCTTCACAATATCGTCGATGACTTCATGGGTGACGTCAGCCGACAGCACCATTTTTGTCTGCTGCTCCTCAACCTCAAACGTAGCCTGCATGAAAAGGGCGTCGTTATTTCGGACACGTACGACATCATCATCACCGCGCTTGCCGAAAGGCGAGTGCACGAAAAACTCCACCCCGTCGTGCTCCAGATTAAACTCTGGACACAAGGTGCCAGCGTCGCTGATCAAGTTGCGGCGCTTGGCCGGATCGATGTCTCGCTCGGTCAGAAAGTCATCCAGCTCTTCAGGCCGAGAAAAAACTCTTATGCCCTCACCGTTGATAAACCGGTGACGGGCTTCTGTGCGAAGGGTGCGGGCTTGACCGGTGACCCCTTGCTCTAGAACAGCATGGGCAGGAACCCAGAGCGTTTGAATCTTGATTCGGTCATCGTCTTGGTATTTCTGCGCGTGGTCTAACCAAAAAACTTCCTTGGCGCGGTGGCAATGATCACGATCTAGGTGAGTAAACGCCACGACGTCGATCACCTTGTCGTCCCCGAGAATTTCGCGTAGCTCCTTTTCGAGGTCGCATCGCTTATCGTCGGCGTCATCGGGGTTGTGCATGTCAGCGAAGTCGAAAAGAATTCGGCGACCGTTGGCTAGTTCAATCAGACAGGTGTCGGCATTGCCGATGGGGAAAAACCTAACGATATGCATCCTGAGGCTCCTCAAAGTAAGTCTTCGTTCGACTGGCCTAAAGCTATTGGGATGCTATCAGGATACTACATGTTGGTGTTTTTTTGTAAAGATAGCACTATAGGTGCTGTTTTGTGTCGCTGGATTGAGGTGATGATTCTCTTCTAACCACAGATGATTTGAGAGATAAAGGCATGCTTTCACCTCCTCGCGCATTGTTGGGAGTCGCGAAGGTTGGGCTTTGGGAGCGCGCTAGAGCATGCGCCATATTAAGGCGCTAAGGGACGTATCAGGGAGCTCGGTCACATTTCGTCGCGCGCCGGGTAGTAGAGTCGCCTCAAGCGAGCGTCGCATTGGTGCAGGCCCGCTTATCAACTCTTGGAAGGTAATGATGCTCCGTGGGCGCTGTATTTCAGTTTCGTTTCGGCTATCAACTGTGCTGAAGACAGGTGGCCGCTAGCGTACTCTTCCATTTTGGCTGCCATGTAACTGCTAACTCTGGCCCCTGATAGCCTGTTGGTCGCATGAACATGAAGTACATTTGCACGGCGTTTCTCAAGGTCGTTGTAATGCGGCATGTGAGGCTCCAGAAATGGCGTTCCAGCTATACATCTTTACTATAACGATACCCAGGGCAGATCAAGGTGGGCCACTGGTCCCGGGTGCCCAGGTGGTGTGGGCTTTGCTGGGCCGAGTGACGGTTACTGCTGGCCCTGCAGGCAACGTCTCCTGACAACCATCCGCAGAGCAAGAGACCGTGCTTTGTTCAAGTATGCCTAATTTGTACTCGTAACTCTGCTGGACTCTTCGCTTCGGTGTCGCTGCCGAAATTGAATATGTTTTGGCCAGCCATGAGTGGCTCCTTCAAGCTTTTTCATAGAGATTACTAGATGGGGCGTTGATCAATGGCTACTTCCAAGTGGCCCAAGGGCCTAGGCGTCCTGGCTGGAAAGCTGGCATTTGCGCGTATTGGGTAATTGCACTGGCTTGATCGCCTGTTCGCATTCGACTTGACTAGTCGTTTGCGTTCGATTTGACCGTCACGCTTTGCGATCGTAACAGGCAAAAATCGGCCAGAAGCGGTCGTTATCGACATGCCGCTTTCAACTCACAGCCAACACACGCCCTGCAAAATTCTAGGACAGGAATCGTTCATATGGATGGAAAGGTAAGCTGGTGATTGCGCATGCTACGACTAGTGCGCATCGCAGCCCGTAATGTGAGCCAAATCCCTTCTAAGGTTGGTCAGGCTGCAACATCTGGGGGCGGCATTTGGCGAACAGGTAATTCCATCAGTTTGCGGTATGTGCGTATGCACATGTAAAGCGCAGAAGAAGGCCAGGCACTGCTCTCTCTGATTGGGGAGCAGTGCCTGTGAAAATTACTTCTTAAGTGCTTGTAGGTAATCTTTCAGGGTCGCCTCGTCGGCAGACTTGACGGTCATACCTTCAGGGCCAGAACCGATGTCGGCGAACTGCTTAGCCGGCTCGCCGGATTTCTTGAACTCTTCTAGCTCCTTGGAGCCTTCACGGAATACCCACAGGCGACCATCTTCAACCTCGGTGACAAAGCCGGGTTTGTCGTATTGGCTAGCGAAAGTGGCGCTGGCAAACAGGCTGGTGAGCAGCATTGCGGTCAGGGTCAGTTTTTTCATCACAAGGTTCCTGCTTGGGTTTAGGTGAAAGCAATCCTAAAGCCCGTTTGATTACGGAAAAGTTACAAGATATGGATATGCGAGTAACCAGATGTTTCGCGATTTATCTGAATCGGATTCTGACCTTGTTGCGGTTACGCCAAAGGAAGTTTGGCTGTAAATCAGTAGGGATGATGCATGGTTCATCCCCTTACTATCCGTAATCGCAGCAGAGTCATGATTGATATTTAGAGATCAAGGCATTCGCGAGATGGGGCAGCGGTGCTTTTGCTGCCTTGATGATTTTGGTTTGATAGGCAAGGGCGTGGCTGGCTAGCCCGTCGGCCGGTCTGCATGTGGAGACTTCGAAAATGTCATCACGCTGTGCGATAAGTCATGCTGGAGTACCAGACTCTTTGCCGGGCATTAGCCTTTCATCGCTAAAGCTGACTGATCTTACCTAAGCAGCATCTCGCCGGATGAGCTCTATCAGGCCCACGACTACCTGAACGTACCAAGATATTCGTACTGAAAAAACTAAGCGCTGAGACCCTATGGCCGACTACCTTACTCCAACCACCGTTTTCAAATGCTTGGCTGATGAAACTCGTATCCGGCTGATGTTGCTTATCACCCGAGAGGAAGAGCTGTGTGTTTGTGAGCTGACCTGTGCACTGAATGAAAGCCAGCCAAAGGTATCCCGTCACCTCGCGCAACTGCGTAATTGCGGCTTGCTTGAAGATCGCAGGCAAGGTCAGTGGGTTTACTACCGCCTGCATCCGCGTCTTCCGGATTGGGTGATTCTGCTTTTGAAGAACACTTTGGCCGCTAATCAACACTGGCTCAGCCCAGATGCTAAACGCCTCGATCTAATGGGTGACCGCCCGCAGCGTCTTGCCGTTTGCTGCTGAGCTTGGCTTCAAGCTGAGTATGCCGATAACCCTGAGTTCAGCGCATTGCGTTAATTGCCCCCGAGCTGTTTCTCAACCTCTTCGGTGCTCAGTACTTTGCCAACCGAGACCACCTTGTTATCAATCACTAGGGCCGGTGTCGACATAACACCGTGGGCGGCGATCTCAGCGAAGTCTGTGACCTTGATGATCTGCGCCTCACGGCCGAGATTGGCCAGGGCGGCCTGAGTGTTTTCGGTCAATGTGATGCACTTCTTACAGCCGGAACCAAGAATTTTGATGATCATGCTGTGCTCCAAAAGTTAGATAAACAGATAGGCAAAGGCGTTAAAAAGGTAACCGATCAGTACAATGCCGACCGTAACGATGCCGACGAACAAGGCCAGTAGCGGTGCCTTGACCACTTTCTTGAGCATGATCAGTGAGGGCAGCGACAGCGCGGTAACGGCCATCATAAAGGCCAGCGCCGTACCCAGGCCGATGCCCTTGCCGACCAGCGCTTCGGCTATCGGCAGGGTGCCAAAGATATCGGCATACATCGGCACGCCGACCAGGGTGGCCAGCGGCACCGACCACCAGTTGTCCTGCCCCAGCAGCGCTTCGATCCAATCAGCGGGAATCCAGTTATGGATTGCCGCCCCGATGCCAACGCCAATCAACACATAGAGCCAAACCCTGCGGAAAATATCGCTGACCTGTGCCCAGGCAAATTGCGCCCGGTCACGCCGCGTCAGTTCTGCCTGGGGTATGTCTAGCACCGGGTTGTGCATGACAAAGGCTTCGACGTATCGCTCCATCTTCGCTCGGCCGATCAGGGTGCCGCCCAGCACCGCCAGCACCAAGCCGATCAGCACGTAGGCGATGGCAATCGACCAGTTGAAGATGCTCGCCAGCAGAATCACCGAGGCCAGGTCCACCAGCGGTGAGGAGATCAGAAAGGCAAATGTCACTCCCAGCGGCAGACCCGAGCTGGTAAACCCGATAAACAGCGGAATCGACGAGCAGGAACAAAACGGTGTGATAGTGCCCAGTAATGCACCGGTCAGTTTGGCCTTGAAGCCACTCATGCCGCCGAGAATCCGCCGCGTGCGTTCGGGTGGGAAATAGCTCTGCACCCAGGAAATGCTGAAGATCAGCACCGCCAGCAGGATAAAGATCTTGATTACGTCATAGATAAAGAAGTGCAGGCTGGCACCGCTTCGGCTGGTCATGTCCAGGCCAAAACCGTCCTCCAGCAGCACGCGCACCAGCCAGGCCAGCCAGTCCATGCGCAGCAGTTGGTCATTGAGCCATCTGAACAGTTCCATAGGGCTTCCTTATCCTTGCGCCGGGGCGCGCTCATACCAGCCCTTGCTGTTATTGACCATGCGTACCAGCCAGAGCATGACCGGCACCTCGATCAGCACACCGACCACCGTGGCCAGCGCCGCGCCGGAGTTGAAGCCGTACAGCGCGATAGCCACGGCTACGGCCAGTTCGAAGAAGTTCGACGCACCGATCATCGCCGCCGGGCCGGCAATATCGTGGCGTACCTTGAGTTGCCGGCACATCCAGTAACCGAGGGCGGCGATAAACAGCGTCTGCAGCAGAATCGGTACCGCCAGCATGGCGATGATTAGCGGCTGCGCGACTATGGTCTGGCCCTGGAAGGAGAACAGCAGCACCAGGGTGGCCAGCAGGGCGAGGATGGAGAACGGGCCGATGCGCGCGAGCACCGCTTGCAACGCCGCGTCACCCCGGCGCAGCAGACGCGCGCGGATAAATTGGGCGATGGCCAGGGGGATGACGATATACATCACCACCGACAGCAGCAGGGTGTCCCACGGCACTGGGATCGACGACACGCCCAGCAGCAGGGCGACGATGGGGGCGAAGGCGAACACCATCACCAAATCGTTGATCGCCACCTGGGTCAGGGTGAAGTTGGCGTTGCCCTTACACAGGTTGCTCCAGACAAACACCATCGCGGTACACGGCGCGGCACCGAGCAGAATCAGCCCGGCCACGTAGCTGTCGATCTGTTCGGCCGGCAGCCAGCCTTCGAACACATAGCGCAGAAACAGCCACGCCAGAAAGGCCATGGTAAACGGCTTGATCAGCCAGTTGATGCTCAGGGTCACGCCCAAGCCGGCGCGCTGCTGGTAGACCTCGCCGATGGCGCGAAAATCGATCTTCATCAGCATGGGGATGATCATCACCCAGATCAGCAATCCCACCGGGATATTGACCTGAGCGATTTCCAGCGCGCCCACCGCCTGCGCTGCCGTCGGCGCATAGAGGCCGAGCAGAGTGCCGCCAATGATGCAGAGAAAAACCCAGAGCGTCAGATAGCGCTCGAAAAAACCCAGAGGGGCACCTGCGGCTTGCTTACCGATGACTTCACACTGACTGGACATTGCTGGTTCCTTGTTGCTGAGTGCCGAGTTTAATGGCACTCGGGTGGTCTGCTATTGATCTGTATCGCCCTGCAGGGCTTCTGCGATTTCATTGACCGTACTGCGCGCGGTGCGGGTGACGCCGATCAGGGTCGCCGAAGCCGCCCCGGTCCACTCGCCATAACCGACCAGCCACAGCTTGGGTTGCTTGCTGGCGCGAGTGTCGTCGACCGTGACCTTGCCATCGGCTTCCAGCACGTCCAGGCATTGCAGATGATCCAATGCTGGGCGAAAGCCGGTGCACCAGATCACCGCATCAACCGCCTCGCGGCGGCCATCGATCCACTCAACACCTTCTTCCGTGAAACGCTGGAACGGCCGTTCGGCCACCAGTACGCCGCGCTCGCGGGCTTCCCGCACCGGCTCGACCATCACGATATCGCCCAGGCCGCCCACCGGCTGGTCGATCACGCGACCTTCCTGTTGGGCCTTCCAGCGTTCGGTGGCGCGCTCGAACAGCACCCGGCCATCGACTTCATCAGGCAGAAAGGCCGGCGGCTCTGGGGTGATCCACAGGGTCTCGGCGACTTTTGATACCTCGGCGAGAATCTGCGCCCCGGAGTTGCCGCCGCCTACCACCAACACGCGCTTGCCGGTAAAGGCCTGCGGGTTGCGGTAATGCGCCGAGTGCAGCTGCTCGCCGGCGAACTCTGCGCTGCCGGGATAGGACGGGATAAACGGCTTGCTCCAGGTGCCGGTGGCGCTGACCAGGGCGCGGCAACGCCATTGCTGGCTGCCGGCCTGCACCACAAACAACTCGCCGTCATGCGTCACCGAATCGACATGTACCGGTCGCACAATCGGCAGCTGATAGCGCGCCTCGTACTGCGCAAGGTAGTCGATTACGGCATCGCGGTGCGGGTAGCCAGGCTCAGGGTTGGGCATCTGCCAGCCGGCAATCGAACTCCAGGTGGCGGGGGAGAACAGCCGCAGCGAATCCCAGCCATGCTGCCAGGCGCCGCCGGGTTGCGCCTGATCATCCAGCAGCAGAAACGACAGCTGGGTGCGCCGTAGAAAGTAGGCTGTGGCCAGCGCGGCCTGGCCGCCGCCGATAATCAGAACATCCACTGGCTCTTGCAGGGTCATGCAATCGCTCCTTGGTTGCTCGCTTGTGGCGAGAGTAGGGTCATCAAGATATTCGGTTTACAAGATATATGGTTTTTAATATATTCGCCAAACCGAATTTTAATGGCGCTGCTGCAATGACATCGAAAACCCGAGTGTTATTTCTCTGCGTGGCCAACTCGGCCCGTTCGCAAATGGCCGAAGCTTTGCTGCGCCATACCGACCCGGATGGCTACGAGGCGTTCAGCGCCGGTACTTTGCCTGATGAGATTGACCGGCGAGCACGCATGGCGCTGGATCAGCTGGGGGTTGCAACCGATAGTCTGCGTAGCAAGTCATTAGATGAGTTTGCTGGTCAGCACTTCGACTACGTCATCACTTTGTGTGACAAGGCTGCTTTCGAGTGCAGCACCTTGCCGGGCGCCGGAGAGTACCTTGCCTGGAATTTTGCAGACCCAGCGACCAGCCAACAGGCCAACGCCTATAAACACACGCTTCACGAGATTCACGAACGCATCAAGCTGTTTGTATTGGTGAAGAGCAAGCGCTGAGGCCCCGATGCTAGAACCCATAAGTCCCACCAGTGTCTTTAAATGCCTGGCCGATGAAACCCGCGTACGCATGACCCTACTTATCGCTGCCGAGGGCGAGTTGTGCGTATGCGAGCTGACCACTGCGCTGGAAGACAGCCAGCCGAAGATTTCTCGTCACCTGGCACAACTGCGCAGTTGCGGCCTGTTGGAGGATCAGCGTCGCGGTCAGTGGGTGTACTACCGCCTACACCCACAGCTGCCCGAGTGGGTGCAGCAGATGCTGAAGGTGGTTGTGCAGGCTAACCAGTCTTGGCTGGCGGTTAATAGCGAAAAGCTGCTGAGCATGCGCAATCGACCCGAGCGGCTAAGCCTCTGCGGTTAGCCTAAGCCTCACATCAAGGAATGCCATGAAAGTCTTGTTTCTCTGCACCGCAAATAGCTGTCGTAGCATCCTTTCCGAGGCGCTATTCAATCACTTGGCTCCAGCCGGCATGCGCGCTTACAGCGCCGGCAGCCAGCCCAAGGGCGAGGTTCATCCTCAGGCTTTGGAGGCCTTGCGCCGCGCAGGTATTTCCACTGAGGGGCTGAACAGCAAGGGCACCGAGGTACACGCCGAACTGGCGCCGGAGTTGGTTATTACCGTGTGCGACAAGGCCGCTGGTGATGCCTGTCCAGTGTTCTTCGGTCCCGCGCTCAAGGCACATTGGGGTTTGGCTGATCCATCCGAATTGGTCGGTACGCCCGCGCAGATCGACGCGGCTTTCGATGCAACCGTGGCGATTATTCAGGCGCGGCTTAATGCTTTTTTTGCGGCCCTGCCGACCACTCTTAACCGCGAGGCTCTGCGGGCCGAGTTGCGCCGTATCGCCAGCCTCTGATGCCAGGAATTGCTATGTACCCTGAACTGCCGAATATCGACCCTGAACTGCTCGATCCGCCCAGCCAGGAGCAACTGGCCAAGCCGGCCCCGCAACACAAACCGCGCATTCTGCTGCTGTACGGTTCCAACCGCGCGCGCTCCTACAGCCGCCTGTTGACCGAGGAGGCCGCGCGCCTGCTGCAGCAGTTCGGTGCCGAAACGCGCATCTTTAACCCCAGTGGCCTGCCGTTGCCGGACGATGCGCCCGAGGATCACCCCAAGGTGCAGGAACTGCGCGAGCTGGTGCTGTGGAGCGAAGGCATGGTTTGGTGCTCACCGGAGCGCCATGGTGCTATGACCGGGGTGTTCAAGTCGCAGATCGACTGGATTCCCCTGAGCATGGGCGCCGTGCGCCCTACCCAGGGCAAGACCCTGGCGCTGATGCAGGTCAGCGGCGGCTCGCAGTCTTTCAATGCGCTGAATCAGATGCGCGTGCTGGGCCGTTGGATGCGCATGTTCACCATCCCCAACCAGTCCTCGGTGGCCAAAGCCTTTCTCGAATTTGACGACGCCGGGCGGATGAAACCTTCGGCTTATTACGACCGCGTGGTCGACGTGATGGAGGAACTGGTCAAGTTCACCCTGTTGCTGCGCGGCCAAACGGACTACCTGGTGGACCGCTACTCCGAGCGCAAGGAATCCGCCGAGCAGCTGTCCAAACGGGTCAATCAGGCTTCCATTTAATTTTCAGGATCAATCAGCATGTCCCATCCCTTTGATGTTCTCAGCATTCCTAATCGTCCCGGCCGCTTGATCTTCACGCCTTGCCCTGGCACCAAGGACAGCAGCATCGACAGCGCTTTGAACACTCTGCAACAGGCTGGCGCCGATGCGGTACTGACCCTGATGCCCTACGCCGAACTGGCGCATAACGCCGCTAGCGATTTGCCGGCGCTGTGCGCCGCGCAAGGTTTGCTTTGGCTGCATCTACCTGTGGCCGATGAGCAGGTGCCGCAGGCGGATTTCGACGCCGCCTGGCCGGCGGTCATGGTGCAGATTGCTGGGCTGCTGGCGGCCGACAAGGCCATTGCCATTCACTGCAAGGGCGGCTCCGGGCGTACCGGGCTGATTGCCGCGCGCATCTTGGTCGAATTGGGTATTGAGCGCAGCGAAGCCGTCAGCCTGGTGCAGACGCTAAGGCCGAAAGCCATTCAGCATCCGGCCCATGCGGACTGGATCGCCCAGTTCGGCAACTGAGGTGAGCATGCTCAACACCCTGGGCCTGTTCGCCCTGACGGCCCTGGCCGAGATTATCGGCTGCTACCTACCGTACCTGTGGCTCAAGCAGGGCAAGAGCATCTGGCTGCTGGTGCCGGCCGCCGCCGCGCTGGCGCTGTTCGCCTGGCTGCTGACCCTGCATCCAACCGCTGCCGGGCGGGTGTATGCCGCTTACGGTGGGGTGTATGTGGCGATGGCAATTATCTGGCTGTGGCTGGTGGACGGCATCCGTCCGACCCATTGGGACCTGCTGGGCGCGGCTGTGGCCATGCTCGGTATGGCGATCATTATGTTTGCGCCGCGTAGCGCCTAATCACTTTGTAGAGGGAATTGGTTTATGGCTATCAAGGTAGGTATCAACGGTTTTGGTCGTATCGGTCGCCTGACGCTGCGCGCTGCCTGGGGCTGGCCGGAACTGGAGTTTGTGCAGATCAACGACCCGGCTGGCGATGCGCCGACCCACGCCCATCTGCTGAATTTCGACTCGGTGCACGGCCGCTGGCAGCATGAGGCGAGCAGCGAAGGCGAGTGCATCCTGATCGACGGCAAGCGCATTCAGGTCACGGCCAACAAGACCATCGCCGATACCGACTGGAGCGGCTGCGATCTGGTGATCGAGGCCAGTGGCAAGATGAAAACCGTCGCAGTGTTGCAGGCCTATCTCGACCAAGGCGTGAAGCGCGTGGTGGTCTGCGCGCCGGTCAAGGAAGCCGGTGCGCTGAATATCGTGATGGGCGTTAACCAGCAGCTGTTCGACCCAGCTGTACACCGCATCGTCACCGCTGCCTCCTGCACCACCAATTGCCTGGCCCCGGTGGTCAAGGTGATTCACGAGAACCTCGGCATCCGCCATGGCTCGATTACCACCATCCACGACCTGACCAACACCCAGAGCATCCTCGATACGCCACACAAGGATCTTCGCCGCGCGCGCGCTTCAGGCATGAGCCTGATCCCCACCAGCACCGGTTCGGCCACGGCAATTGCCGAGATATTCCCTGAGCTGCGCGGCAAGCTGAATGGCCACGCAGTGCGCGTGCCGCTGGCCAACGCCTCGCTGACTGATTGCGTATTCGAAGTCGAGCGCGCCAGTACGGTGGAGGAGGTCAACGCCCTGCTCAAGGCCGCCGCCGACGGTCCGCTGGCAGGCATCCTCGGCTATGAGGAACGGCCGCTGGTATCCATCGACTACCGCACCGACCCACGCTCCTCGATTATCGATGCGCTGTCGACCATGGTGATCAACGGCACCCAGGTGAAGCTCTACGCCTGGTACGACAACGAGTGGGGCTATGCCAATCGTGCCGTGGAGTTGGCACGGATGGTCGGCGCAGCCGGCTGAGAATCGCTCTGCGTATTTGGGAGGGGCTTTAGCCGCGACTTGCCTCAACTGCTGTCGCGGCTAAAGCCCCTCCCACCTAGTTGCACACCACCAGCCAAGTAACCTGAGCAGGATCGATATGCACGCCTTATCCCGCCTAGCCCCAGAAGTGCGCCAATACCTGCTGGTGACCGGCAACTACTGGGCCTTTACCCTCACCGACGGCGCGCTGCGCATGTTGGTGGTGCTGCATTTTCATAGCCTGGGTTACACGCCGCTGCAGATCGCTGCGCTGTTTCTGTTCTATGAGATTTTCGGCGTGGTCACCAATCTGGTCGGCGGCTATCTGGGCGCGCGGCTGGGGCTGAATCGCACCATGAATATCGGCCTGGGTCTGCAGGTGGCGGCCTTGCTGATGCTCACCGTGCCGGCGGCCTGGCTGACGATTCCCTGGGTGATGGGTGCGCAGGCGCTGTCCGGTATCGCCAAAGACCTGAACAAGATGAGTGCCAAGAGCTCGATCAAGTTGCTGGTGCCGGACAGCCAGCAGGGCACGCTGTACAAGTGGGTGGCAATCCTTACCGGCTCGAAAAACGCGCTCAAAGGTGTGGGCTTCTTTATGGGCGGTGCATTGCTGGCGCTGCTCGGTTTCGCCGGCGCGGTCCTGGCCATGGCGGCGGTGCTGGCGTTGATCTGGCTGGCCAGCCTGTTGCTGTTGAAAAAGGATCTGGGCAAGGCGAAAGCCAAGCCGAAGTTTCGCGACATTTTGTCTAAGAGCCGGGCGATCAACATTCTGTCAGCCGCACGCTTGTTCTTATTCGGCGCCCGCGATGTGTGGTTTGTCGTGGCGTTGCCGGTGTACCTGTCCAGTGTGTTTGGCTGGGATTTTTGGATGGTCGGCGGCTTTCTCGCTGCCTGGGTGATCGGCTACGGCATTGTGCAGTCCTTCGCCCCGGCCATCACCGGCAAGGCCAGCGGCCAGTTGCCGGATGGTCGTGCGGCATTCGCTTGGGCGGCCGTGCTGGCTGGGTTGCCCGCCGCAATTGCCCTGGGTCTGAACAGTGATTTGCCGGCGCAGTGGGTCTTGCTCGGCGGGTTGATGGTGTTTGGCGCGCTGTTTGCGGTGAACTCCTCGCTGCACAGCTACCTGATTGTCAGTTACGCCAAGGAAGACGGCGTGTCGCTGGATGTCGGCTTCTATTACATGTCCAACGCCCTCGGCCGGCTGATCGGCACGCTGCTGTCGGGCTGGGTGTATCAGGCCTATGGCTTGGAAGCTTGCCTGTGGGTGTCCTCGACTTTTGTCTTGTTGGCGGCGTTGATCTCCATTGGGCTGCCTCGGCATACCAGTAACTGATCTGCCTTATTCCATTTGGCCAGCACAGCGACCTCATTTGATATGAATCGCCACTGGTCTTGTAGGCGCTCGATGACCGCTATTGGCCGCTAGTGTGCGCTCTCTTGCTTGGATGGCATTACGTTCTGGCCCAACGTTACTGTAGCGAATCCGCAGCAGTATCAATCAAAGCCTCCTGTATCCCGCGTGAAGAAAGACGCTACGTTGCGCCCGTTCTTCCACGGCTTCGCTTGCCGCCCCGCTACGGCAGATTCGAAGTATTCATCGAAATGTCATCCTTTAGAAGCAGTGCGGTAACAAGGAATTTCTACCCTTTGCATCGCGAACCGCAATTGTGCGGCCAGCAATATTGCGAAAGGTGATCAAATGAAGCCCCATCCGATACAGGACGCCGTGCTGCGGGTCGACCGGTTGAGCGTCGTCTATCCAGGCGGCGTGACAGCCCTACGCGATACCTCGATTGCATTTCGGCGTGGTGAGTTCACCGTGCTGCTTGGTCTCTCGGGCGCAGGCAAGTCGACCTTGCTCCGTAGTCTCAATCGACTCGTCACGCCCACTGGCGGCAGTGTCACCAGCGAACTCGGTGAACTCGGCAGCGGCTCGGCCTTGCGTCAGCATCGTCGGCGTACCGCCATGATCTTTCAGCACCACCAGCTAATCGAACGTCAAAGCGCACTGGCTAATGTGCTTACCGGTCGGCTGGCCTTTCACAACACGCTCCGCTCGCTGTTTCCTCTGCCGCGTGCCGATCAGGAGATTGCGCTCAGTTGCCTCGCTCGGGTCGGTCTGGCAGACAAGGCGCTAAGCCGGGTGGACAAACTGTCCGGTGGCCAGCAGCAGCGGGTAGGCATCGCGCGTGCGCTAGCGCAACAGCCGGCGATCATTCTGGCCGATGAGCCGGTAGCCAGTCTCGACCCGGCCACTTCGGTCCGTGTTCTCGGATTGCTGCGCGACATCTGCAAGGAAGACGGCATCACCGCCATCGTTTCGCTGCATCAACTCGAATATGCCCGCCGCTTCGCCGATCGCGTCGTCGGGCTGGCCGATTCTCAGATCGTTTTCGATGCCGCGCCCTCGGAACTCACCGATGCGCAGCTTGAGCGCATCTATGCAGGCCGCTCTACGACTCAGCCAGCGAATGCTCCGGCTGAACCACCTGTCATGCTCGAACCTTCACTGGAGATGTCCCGATGAAACGCTTATCCGCGCTCTTATTGACTTGCTTGCTGTCCGCTGTTTCAAGTTTGTCCGCCCTAGCGGCCGATGCCGATCCGGATGTGCTAAAGGTTGCCCTGCTGCCGGACGAAAACGCCTCCGAGCTGATCAAGCGTAACCAGCCGCTGAAGGATTATCTGGAAGAGCATCTGGACAAGAAGGTGCAGCTGATCGTAACCACCGACTATTCCTCGATGATTGAGGCGATGCGCTTTGGCCGTATCGACCTGGCGTATTTCGGTCCGCTGTCCTACGTCATGGCCAAAAGCAAAAGCGACATCGAGCCCTTCGCTGCCATGGTCATCGACGGCAAGCCGACCTATCGCTCGGTGATTATCGCCAATGTGGCGTCAGGCGTGAATGAGTATGCCGACCTTAAGGGCAAGAAGATGGCCTATGGTGACCGGGCATCGACGTCCAGCCATTTGATTCCCAAAACCGTGCTTCTTGAGACGGCCGATTTGACGGGTGGGCAGGACTACGAACAACATTTTGTGGGCACGCATGACGCCGTTGCCGTCAACGTGGCGAACGGCAACGCCGATGCGGGTGGGCTGTCGGAGGTAATTTTCAATCACGCAGTCGAACGTGGCCTAATCGATCCGAGCAAGGTGAAAGTACTTGGTTACAGCGGCGAATACCCCCAGTACCCCTGGGCGATGCGCTCGAACCTGAGCCCCGAGCTGAAAACCAAGGTGCGGGATGTATTCGTCGGTATCGACGATCCCGAAGTGCTGCGCAACTTCAAGGCCGAGGCCTTCGCGCCAATCACCGACGCCGACTACGATGTGATCCGCAACATGGGATCGCTGCTCGGCCTCGACTTCGCCACGATGTGAGCACCGATATGTCTACTCATTACGACGTGCAGGCGCTGCCTGCAGAGCAACGCGAGCACATCCTTCGAGGCTTCGGCCTCGGTTGGTGGCGCCAGCTGGGGCAGGTGGCGATTGTATTCGGAGTGGTGCTGTTGGCCTGCTGGTACGTGGGGCTGCTCGATGCCACCACGCTGCTGAACGGGCTGCCCTCCATCGCGACCCTGGCAGGCGAGGCCATGCCGCCAGACTTTTCGGGCTATCGAAGCTGGATTCGCCCCTTGATCGACACCTTGGCGATGAGCATCGCCGGTACGGCCATCGCAGTGGTGTTCTCGCTGGTGGTGGCCTTCGTTGCAGCGCGCAATACGGCGCCGCACCCCCTTGTGTTCGGTGTTGCCCGGGTGCTGCTCAATGCCCTGCGGTCGGTGCCGGAGCTGATCATGGGCATCATCTTCGTTGCAGCCGTAGGGTTCGGCGCCTTGCCGGGCGTGCTTGCCCTGGGTCTGCATTCGGTCGGCATGGTCGGCAAGTTCTTCGCCGAGGCCATCGAGCACGTCGACGAAGCGCCGGTGGAAGCCGCTCGGGCGGCGGGGGCTACGCCGATGCAAGTGCTGCTGCACGCGGTTTTGCCACAGGTGACGCCGCAGTTCGCCGACGTGGCGATCTACCGCTGGGAATACAACTTTCGCGCCTCCACCGTGATGGGCATGGTTGGCGCCGGCGGTATCGGCTTCGAACTCATGGGCTCGCTGCGCATCATGCAGTACCAGGAGGTTGCAGCAATCCTGCTGGTCATCCTGGCCATGGTCACGCTAGTAGACGCCTTCAGTGGCGTGCTGCGCAAACGTTTCAAATAGGACAAACCATGCTGCCGAAACTCGTTATAACTCACCGAGTACACGATGAGATCCTGCAACTGCTGGCGCCACATTGCGAGCTGATGACCAACCAGACCGACAGCACGCTGCCGCGCGAGGAAATTCTGCGCCGCTGCCGCGATGCTCAGGCGATGATGGCGTTCATGCCCGATCGGGTCGATGCAGACTTTCTTCAAGCCTGCCCTGAGCTGCGTGTAGTCGGCTGCGCGCTCAAGGGCTTCGACAATTTCGATGTGGACGCCTGTACTGCCCGCGGGGTCTGGCTGACCTTCGTGCCTGATCTGTTGACGGTCCCGACTGCCGAGCTGGCGATCGGACTGGCGGTGGGGCTGGGGCGGCATCTGCGGGCAGCAGATGCGTTCGTCCGCTCTGGCGAGTTCCAGGGCTGGCAACCACAGTTCTACGGCACGGGGCTGGATAACGCTACGGTCGGCATCCTTGGCATGGGCGCCATCGGACTGGCCATGGCTGATCGCTTGCAGGGATGGGGCGCGACCCTGCAGTACCACGAGGCGAAGGCTCTGGATACACAAACCGAGCAACGGCTCGGCCTGCGCCGGGTGGCGTGCAGCGAACTCTTCGCCAGCTCGGACTTCATCCTGCTGGCGCTTCCCTTGAATGCCGATACCCAGCATCTGGTCAACGCCGAGCTGCTTGCCCTCGTACGGCCGGGCGCTCTGCTTGTAAACCCCTGTCGTGGTTCGGTAGTGGATGAAGCCGCCGTGCTCGCGGCGCTTGAGCGAGGCCAGCTCGGCGGGTATGCGGCGGATGTATTCGAAATGGAAGACTGGGCTCGCGCGGACCGGCCGCGGCTGATCGATCCTGCGCTGCTCGCGCATCCGAATACGCTGTTCACTCCGCACATAGGGTCGGCAGTGCGCGCGGTGCGCCTGGAGATTGAACGTTGTGCAGCGCAGAACATCATCCAGGTATTGGCAGGTGCGCGCCCAATCAACGCTGCGAACCGTCTGCCCAAGGCCGAGCCTGCCGCATGTTGAATCCGGTCTGGCTGAAGAGCCTGGTAGCGATCGTTCAAACAGGCAGTTTTCAGAGCGCGGCGAGGGCGTTGGGGCTGGCCCAGCCGACGGTGTCGCAGCACTTGCAGAAGCTTGAAGAGCAGGTCGGCGTAACGCTGGTGCAGCGCAGTCGTAGCGGCTGCCAGCCTACCACACGGGCGCTGGCCTTCATGCCGCATGCGACCGCCTTGCTCGACATGCACGCCCGGGCGCTAGAAGCCCTGCATGGAAATAGTGAGCGCGTCGGGGCCAGCTCCAACATCGGCACCTACCTTCTCCAGCCATTCGTGCGCAGCTATCTGACGACCGCAAATGAGAGGGGCGAGGTGGATCTGCGCATCGCCGCCAACCCGGATGTGGCCGACCAGCTACTGGCGGGCCAGCTCGACGCCGCGATCATGGAATGGTGGCTACCTCACCCCGACTTCGAACACCGCCTCTGGCGGGTCGAGCCGCTGGTACTTATCGTCAGCCCCGACCATCCGCTGGCTGAAGCAGGGTGCATAGAACGCGATCGTCTGGTGGACCTGCCGATGCTGGGAGGTGAACCGGGTAGCGGTACCGGACGGCTTCTGACCGAATACTTTGGCGAGCTGGGCGTGCCTCGCAGCGGTATGCAGCTAGGCAGCACCGAGGCAGTCAAACAAGCAGTCAGGGCGGGACTCGGCGTGTCGTTGGTGATGGCTTCCGCAGTACAAGACGAAGTTCGCAGTGGCGCGCTGGTAGCTCTTCCCATCCCGGGGCTTGAAAAGCGTCTCCAACTGATCTGGCGCAAACCGCCCGGAAATCTGCACCCGCCGGGATTTGTGCGGCACTTATTGGCCGGTTAGCGACGGCCTGACTTCGACCGTCGCTATACATGGTCAAACCTCGGTCTGCTCTGCCATTTCCAAGGCGTCGTCGACCTCAATCCCAAGATATCGAACGGTGCTCTCCAGCTTCGTATGGCCAAGCAGAAGTTGAACGGCCCGCAAGTTCTTTGTCCTGCGATAGATCAGTGATGCCTTTGTACGTCTCATTGTGTGAGTGCCATACATGGCCGGATCAAGGCCAATGGTTTGCACCCAGCCTTTGACGATACGAGCGTATTGACGAGTGGATAGATGGTCTGAGGTGTGCAGCCTGCTCGGGAAAAGGCAGTCCTGGCTACGGAGCTGGGCTTGGTGTATCCAGGCCGCGAGAGCAGCCCGTGTTTGCTCAGTAATTTCGAACTGCACTGGTCGCTTCGTTTTCTGCTGCATAACCATTGCTCGTGATGACACATGCTCGCCATGAGCAACGTCGCATACACGGAGCTTGGTTAAGTCGCAGGCTCGAAGCTTGCTGTCGATGGCCAGATCGAACAAAGCCAGATCCCGGGTTCGTTCTGCAAGCTGAAGCCTTACTCGGATGGCCCAGATATCTCTCAGCCGGAGCGGGGTTTTCTGTCCGACCAACTTTCCTTTGTTCCAGGGCCGGCGGGTGCAGGTAGCAGTGATGTTCATGGCAAGTCCTCCACATGTGGGAGGACAAGCATGGCTAGCCAGAGAAGTGGTTGCTAACCGGCCAAAAGCAGTCCTTGAGAGCGATCGACCCGAAGCAGATGGTGTCCACCCGTGTAGCTGGACGGGCTGACCTATGCAGTTCGCTTGCAGCGCTGGCTGTATGCAACATACCGTTTAGCGGGGCGGGGATTGGAAACCTCGTCTCGGCACATTGGACTTGCCCTCAATGTCCGCTGGCTTCTTGACGACTCGTACCCCTGAGACTTCCTAGTCACTAGTGACGGTTTTGGTTGATAACGTGAAACCGCCACTCGGTTAGATTCGCATGGTGCAAAACTATCGCTACGCGGATACCTACGCCTGTGGCGGGGCGTCCAGATCTTCCGTGGCTCATATTGTCATTCGATGCTGGAGCGCGGTTGCGATGCTCAATGAAATGCTGCGACGTGATCGTGAATCATCAGCCATGGCACCGTGGTGGGTTCTCCTTAAAGCGAAGAAGTTTCAAATGCGCCAGCTTCTAGTGTGCGGCTTGCTAAGTTGCCTGGCTTTCGCTGCGCCGGCAGAGGTTATGTCACCGGCGCAATTGCACTTTCTGGAAGTAAACGCTGCTGAACCCGAGGCTACCCAGGCCTGGAGGCGGGGCGTGTACATTTGGGATAGCCGTGCGTTGCTCAATCCTGCTACTCGAACCGACGAGCTGTCTCGCCTGGACCGCACGGGCATCCAACGTCTATATATCGGGCTGAGCGCCGAGCAATTAGCGCAACCGGAAGTTGTGCGGACGCTCGATGCGGTTGCCATAACGCTCAGAAAACGTGGCTTCGAGCCTGTGCTGCTTTTGGGTGATCCAGACTGGATGGCGCCTGAGAACCGCGCTTCGCTGATCGCCATCATTTCGAAATTGAAGTCTGTGTCGTTCTCAGCACTTCATCTGGATCTGGAAGTTGAGCAGCGTGGCTGGCCGGTTCCGGCGAAACATGTGCGTGAATGGCTGGACACGCTAAAGCATGTGGCAGCCGCTAGTCCTTGGCCTGTCGAAATATCGAGCCATTACCGCTGGTTTACTGAGGAGATGGGTGGCTTTCCTTGCGCTCCGTGTGAGCTACCTTCCATCGGTGTAAGTAAGGTGAGTTTGATGATCTACACCCGCAGTGCTGAACGCAGCGCCCAGCTCACGGAGAAAATCGCTCAGCGCTGGCCGGCCGTGCGCTTTCGACTCGCGCAGAGCATAGAGCCTCAGCTTGCGCCTGAAGAAACCTGGGGCGGCGCAGCACAGGCTCTACTTCAAGAGCAGGACAGCTTTTGGCGGGCTAGGCTGCAGCCTTTGGCTGTAGGGGGTATCGACTGGCAAGAGTGGGAATATTATCCAACCGGCCAACAACTATGAAAATCTATTGCTAATAAACGAAACAGCTACGATCCGGAAGCAGCAGGAGCCGGTTGCCGCTCTAACGTTTCCTGCCTCGCATTGCTCCAAGATGCTAATTTTCTACTTGCACCGACGAGGTCTTCGTGCCGTTCGTAAACAAGCCTGCCATCTTGGCACGTGCCATCGCCATTATAGTTCTTGTCAGTTTGCTGATAGTTGCCGTTACCGCTTTTATCGAGCGAAACACATTTGATCGCTTAGATGATCTAAACGGGCCTACTGAAGTGAGCCATATCTCTGACCAGGGGCGTTCCGACTGGAATCGCTTCGCCAGCGGAGAGCCTTCTCGTCTTGCAATCTTGTTGACTGATAAGGATTCCGCTTGGCTCGGCCTGTCTCATGGCCTCAAAAGTATCGGCGTGCCGTTCACTATTACCGATGACGTCGCCGAGGCTACTCGTCATAACGTCGTCCTCGTGTATCCGTTGCTTTCGGGACGCACCCTTGACGATGCTGGGCGCACAGCGCTGCGCCGCCACGTGGAAGCAGGACGGACTCTAATAGCCACACAAGTGCTGGGTGGCGGACTACACGATCTGTTTGGCTTCGAATCGACTTTGGAATCGCGAGCTCACCACAGTATCACCTTCGAACAAGCGCCAGCCCTTGGCTGGATCAGCGATCCCCATGAAAAGACAGTACTGCTTGGCCAGCCTGATCTGCCGACAAGTTGGATCGGCACGCAAACGTATGTGAATGCGCAGCAGGTTTTGGCCAGGTTCGAAGACGGATCCGCCGCTTTGGTCAGAGGAGACAACAAGGCAGGCGGCAGCGCATATGCGTTGGGTTTTGACCTCGGCTTTTTCATCATGCGAGCGCACAACGATCGTAATGACCAAGGCTACCGGGCCTATGCCAATGGTTATGAGCCCTCCGTCGACGTATGGCTGCGCTGGCTCAGGGCTGTCTATCGCCAGCACGAACCGCTAGCCGTCACGATTGGCTCTGTGCCACAAGGCCAACGCCTGGCTGCGGTCGTGACGTTTGATGTGGATTACGTCAAGTCGATGGGCAATCTACTTGCCTATCGGGACTTGCTCGTGCGGGAAGGAATACCGGCAACCTTTTTCCTACAAACAAAATACTACCGCGACTTTCAGGACGAAGGTTTTTTCAACGACCGTACGCTTGCTGCGATGGATGCCTTGGTGGCGGCTGGTATGGAGATAGCCAGCCACTCAGTTAGCCATTCCGACATGTACGCCTCGCTTCCGCTTGGTGATGGGAGCGAGCAATATCCGACCTACCAGCCGAGGGTTAAGGCTCTCGGCGATACGCAAGGTGCGACGGTGATGGGCGAGCTTAGGGTGAGCCGCTTTTTGTTGGAGCAACTGACCGGTCGCTCGGTGGTCTCGTTCCGTCCCGGCTATCTAGCAACACCGCCTCGCCTCCCTGAGGCTCTGGCCGCATCGGGCTATCGCTTTTCGAGTTCAGCAACTGCAGGGAACCTCACCACACACTTACCGTTTCGCACAAACACGCAACGGATGTATAGCGATGAAACGACAGTGTTTGAGTTTCCAATTGCGATTGAAGATGAGATACCGCCGATTATGGATCAGCGAGTCGAGGAGGCGGTTGAGCTGGCCGAGAAGCTTGCCCGATATGGCGCAAGTTACGTGATGCTGCTTCACCCGAATGAAGTTGACCATAAGTACCGCTTCTTGGAGCAGATCCTTCCTCGACTCAAACCATTCGCCTGGTTTGGAACCATGAGCCAGTACGGCAGCTGGTGGGCTGCACGCGATAAAGTCGAGGTCGATGTGCTGGCGCAACGCGGTCAAATTGTGCTCAACGTCCAAGCGCAAGAGCCTATTAAAGATCTGGTATTTGAGTTGCCAACTGGCCTGCGGCCGGTCTCTGGCAGCGCCATGCAAAAGCTATCCGATGGGCGATGGCTGTTCCGCGATATTCCCGCCGGCACGATTATGATTGACTTACATCACTAAAGACGCAGGAAATCCAGGTTCGACTGCGACTGTCACCACGGGCAGGTTTTGGCCGGAGGCGGTCATCGATGACAGGCAGCTGCCGGCCAGCAGCAGTCATGGTCAACTTGAAGAAACATGACGCTTGAATCCAGTTAAATCCGTAGGAGTCCTTGTCGTCCCGCTTTGCGGAAAACCCCACAGCGCTTAAAAGAGCTGCGCATTTTCGGCGCAGCCCTCGTCATTATCTAGATAACGCGCTTGATGGCGATGTAATCACCCTCGGTGCGCAGCGTCAAAGTCACTGGCTTGTCAGTCCGATTACGCCAGAACCAGCCGTGCATACCGTCGAAAGCTGCCTCCAGTACACCGCTGTCCTCTGGCGTAAAGCGACCCTTGCCGTAGCCATGGTAAAAGTCACGTGGTGCGCCGTAGGGATCACCATGGGTGTCGTAGTTCACCTGACCGCCGTTGGCCGTCCAGAAGTAACTCACCTTGGTGCCTTTGAGCATTTCCAGTTTGATCTCCGCACCCTGACCAGGGGCAAGGGATATGCTCATTTCGTGTTGCAGGCGGGCTACTTCTGGCTCTGCTGCTACTTCGTCAACAGCAGGCGTTTGCGCTACGACCGGCTCAGCGGCTACGGGTTCAGGCGCTGGCTGAACCACTGGAGGTGCGGCGACCGCTACCTGTGCAACGGGTGCGGTAACTTCTGCAGCGGCTTCCTCGGCAAGCTGTTGTTTAATCTCACCCATCTGGGTAAGGCCAAGCAGACGACCTGCGCCAGTTGGGTCAATTGCGTATTCAGATGGCATGACCACAGTAACCAGCAGGGCGATGGCCACCAGCAGGGCGATGACAGTCGAGCGCAGCAGCTGGAGACTGCTCGGCAGCTCATTAAGGGTTGGAGCTTTGCTATTGAACATATGAAAATTCCTTACTGAGAAACGATCAGGCCGGTGAGCTGGTAACCCATCAACAGGAAACCGGCGCTCATCATGGCGACGTTGGCTGTGTAGGCATGACGCCAAAAGCTGGCTGTGCGTCGCCAGTACCCCATCAGAATGAGAATCGCGCCAAGGGCGAGTAGCTGGCCGATTTCTACGCCGACGTTGAAGGCGATCAGATTGACGATCAGGCCATCCGGTGAAATTTCAAACTCCTGAATCTTGGTCGCCAGACCGAAGCCGTGCAGTAAGCCGAAGATCAACGTGGCGGCACGTGTATCAGGCTGGACTCCAAACCAGCGTTGAAAGGCTCCAAGGTTGTCGAGTGCTTTGTACACCACTGAAAAACCGATGATGGCATCGATCACGTAGGGGCTGATGCTGATGCTGCTCAGCACCCCAAACAGCAGCGTGATCGAATGCCCCACCGCAAACAGCGTGACGTAGAGGCCAACATCTTTCAGGCGGTACAGAAAGAAGATCACTCCGAACAGGAACAGCAAATGGTCATAGCCGGTAATCATGTGCTTTGCGCCCATGTACATGAACGGAACAAACAGCACGCCGGTGCTTTCCTGTATGAAGCCTTTGTCGCCTTCCGGCACGCCGTGAGCGAGTGCCTCGGGCATGCCGACCAGCATTAACGCTAATACCAGCAGCAAGAGTAACGGTCGCCGCATCGCGCCATATCCGCGCAGAGATAGTGATTGCATAAAAAAATCCTGAGTTGTGGAGATCTGGGCTCTTAGGCCGGTGTCAGAATGCCGATCAGGTGCGTGGTGGTCGCTCAATGCGGGTGGGTGGGCTGATGACCAGCCTCTTGGCATAGCCGAAAGCGGGTGCCTCTGCCTGCGTGCGGGGCGCTCGCGGCCAAGCTGTCAGGTGAGGGGTTTCATGCAGATGGTCTGCGACCAGCGATGAGTGCTGGTGGTCATCACCCGGTTGCAGGCTTTGGCTGCTTAAGTCGTCGTCGCCGCTGTGCGGGTGGCTGTCGTAAGTTGCTTGAGCACCTTGCCCGTTACCGTCTGTATAGCCTGCCAGCGCATGCCCGGCCCATAGCAGCATCGACAGAAGCGCCAGAATGGGCAATGAGCGGGAAGCGGTGAGATGTATCAGCATTGACGACGATACTCAGACTCAGCATCAGAAAAGTTTGTGTTGCTGCATCCCCCCCAGGGGGATAGGATGCTGGTCTCAATATCGTTGCATGAGACTCCGCGATGAGCAAGCTCCAAGGCGAACATAAGCACCAAAGTCATACGGAAATCATCAAAAGGTTGAAGCGTGCTGAGGGTCACCTGCGCAGCATAGTCGGCATGATCGAAGACCAGCGAGCCTGCGTGGATATTGCCCAGCAGTTGCACGCCGTTGAAAAGGCTGTATGCCAGGCCAAGCGCACGCTAATTCAGGATCATATCGACCATTGCCTGGAGCATACCGTCGGGGCACTCACCAATGGTGAGCGGGCACCGCTGGAAGAGTTCAAGCAAATTACCAAGTATCTCTGAGAACTGAGCCATGTCTTCTTTCGCAGAACTTCTGCAGCAGGGCGCTTCGCAGGCTTGGCTGTATGTCCCGACAGCTATCGTACTGGGTGCGTTACACGGTCTTGAGCCGGGACACTCGAAGACCATGATGGCGGCGTTCATCGTGGCGATTCGGGGCACGGTCGGTCAGGCCATATTGCTCGGGTTGGCGGCGACGGCTTCGCATACAGTGGTGGTCTGGCTGGTCGCCATTGGCGGCATGTATCTGGGGCAGAACCTTGACGCTGAAACCACTGAGCCCTATTTCCAGCTTGCCTCGGCAGCGCTGATCATCATCATCGCGCTTTGGATGCTCTGGCGTACTTGGCGTGGCGAGCAGATGTGGCGCTTTGAGCAGGGCGACGATCACCACCATTCACATGACCATGTGCACGCTGAAACCCGTCACATCGACACCGGGCATGGGCGTATTGAACTGGCCATTTTTGAAGAAGAGGTGCCGCCACGGTGGCGTCTGCGAACGCTCAGCGGACACCCGTGGAAGGCGGCAGATGTGCGACTGCAGATCACTCGTGAGAACGGGACTGTTGGGCTCTTCACCTTTGTTGAGCGCGATGGCTACCTGGAATCGGTGGACGATATTCCCGAACCTCATGCCTTTGACGCACGGCTCAGCCTCGGGCACGCCGGGCATTCACATGACTACGATCTGTCGTTTTGCGAGCATGATCACGCTCATGACGAGTTGGAAGGTCTGGAGTTATCGCTGGAGGGGTATCAGGATGCCCATGAGCGGGCGCACGCAAACGACATTCGTCAGCGCTTTGCCAGTCGTAACGTAACCACCGGCCAGGTCATTTTGTTCGGCCTGACCGGTGGGCTGATTCCCTGCCCCGCTGCAATCACGGTGCTGCTGCTCTGTCTGCAGGTTAAGGAAGTTACGTTAGGTGCTGTCTTGGTCCTCGGTTTCAGCATTGGTTTGGCGTTGACGCTGGTCACGGTCGGTGTTGCGGCTGCAATCGGAACACGCCATGCGTCCAATCGCTGGCCTTGGATGGGCGCTGTGGCGCGGCGCGCCCCATATCTCTCAAGCTTGCTGATTATTGGCGTGGGTGTTTACGTCGGTTGGCACGGATGGGCAGGCTTGAACGCCTAAGATCGGCACTCATTCAAAGCAGCGTTACCTGCACCTTTCCCCGCGCCCTCCGTGCTGACTGTGCATGAACCCATAGTTTGGCCGTAGATTGTTACCATAGTCTGGCCGAGAGCCATGGGGAGCTGCGCTAGCAGCTCTGGCCGTCCCGAGCCCCATTAATCTGTCACGGTCTTTTGGCCGGATCCTGCCTGTTGCGATAGGCGCCTTCCGGCCAGAAGCTAACACGCGCTATTTCCGGAACGGTGCAGAGTCTGCCACTGAATGCGGGCTACGATTTGGAGATGCCAACGCCGAAGACGCTTGAATTCGTGCTGACGGACAACAAAATCGTGGCTATTGACCTTTTGCAGTTTTGCTCCACCCCGCGTAATGGCATGATCGGACATAGCCACATACCAAGGAGTAGCTATGGCTCGGAAGTCACCCCCATCCCCGGTTGTTCAACCAAAGGTTCACTTGACGACAGATCAGCTGCAGAAAGGAATTGACCGGCTTGAGCAAAGAATTGCGGATCTTGATGCGTTTGATCTCAACACATTGAAGAATGGGACATCT
Organism: Halopseudomonas oceani; assembly: GCF_002903165.1. Taxonomy (GTDB): domain Bacteria; phylum Pseudomonadota; class Gammaproteobacteria; order Pseudomonadales; family Pseudomonadaceae; genus Halopseudomonas; species Halopseudomonas oceani. The sequence goes on along the minus strand of NZ_PPSK01000021.1, from coordinate 8,349 downwards.
CCCGAACTCCAGGCTCTAGAGCGCAGTATTGAAGATACGTTGGAGCGCTATTTCGGAGTAAACACTACCGCAGCCAATCGTTATAAAGCGGCGCAGGAGCTGCATTACCATCAGATGATTTGGGTATCTGGAATGCCAGAGCCCAACTACAAAGCACACACAAAAACAAATATAGAAGCGGCGAAAGCGCTGCTAGGCCAAGCGATAAATGCCTTAAAAGCGGACCTTGAAGACCTTGGGCCTAGCCTTCTTGCGCCAGCAACGAAAGCTAGTTCATCAGCGGACTCCTCTCGAGTTTTTCTCGTCCATGGGCACGATGAAGCTGTCCGTGAAACCGTTGCACGCTTCCTAGAGAAGCTCGGCCTCAAGGTGATCATCCTCCACGAGCAGGCCAATAGTGGGCGCACGATCATTGAGAAAATCGAGCACAATTCTGATGTGGGAATGGCCGTGGTGCTGCTAACGCCCGACGATGTTGGCTGCAAAGCGGGCGGCCAGGTGGAACCTCGCGTGAGGCAGAATGTGCTACTGGAGCTTGGTTACTTTATGGGTGCGCTGGGTCGTGACAAGGTCTGCGCGCTGAGATCTGGAGAAGTGGAAATACCTACCGACTTTGCCGGGGTAGTTTGGACAGAGATGTCCGGCGAGTGGAAAACCGCACTGGCACGCGAGTTGAAACAGGCGGGCTATGCAATCGACTGGAACAAGGTTATGGGCTGAATAATCTCAGCCTAAATCCGTCTTTCCTCATGACACTCTGTAAGATAAAGAGGCTTCCCCGTGTCCATAGAATTCCTGGTTAGCACATTCGACAAGGTCAGCTACCTACAAAACCTCTTGGTGGCCCGAGCTACTGGCAATGCTGCGGATCCGAATGAGTATCTCCATCTTCGACGTGAACTGCTGAGTGATCCTGCAATGAGCGCAGCACTCCCAGCATTCGTGAGACAACATGGCTCCCTTGATACTTTTTGGACTTGGATAAAGGGGAAATACCAAACGTACTCCGAGCGGAGAACGTTTCTTTCAGAGCAGTTCACCCCGCTCTTAGACTCGTTGGAATTCTCTCCGCCCTCGCGTCCGACTCCCCCTCCCCAGCTTATACGGCCGAACGGTATTGGCCCCTCTGAATCGCCCCGGCTTTCCTAGAGAGCCACAGACCTGAAATGTCGGCGAACTCAGACCAGGTTTGATCCGTCCGCTTTTGGCCGATAGCCGACCGTTGCGACAGGCAGATGTCGGCCATTAGCGGTCATTTGAGAGTCCCTACAGTGGCTTGCCCTATTCACTACAGTAGTGAAGCCGGTTACATTGTGATCTCGTTGTGCCATCTGAAGGCAGATGGGCGGACGATATGGAATGGAGGCCGTTTGTCGATCATCACCCCTGCCGATCTCGAAGCTGCTCTGACGGGGAACCCAGAAGCACTTGAGGTTTACCTGACGCTCGTAGAGCGTGACGTGCCCATTGATGGGCACTTAGTCAAGATTCACTGCCACTGCCTATCAGTTGATGGAAATGGCCGTGTTCAAACTCATCGACTGGCAGAGTTCATGCGGAATGCCGTCGTAGATTATGCGATCCCGCGCTCGAAGCTCGCCGACGCAAAAGCGCGGGACAACAGATTCAACAGCACCGAGGCAGTCGCTGAGCTAATAGAGCGTGCCAAGCGCTCGTTTACTGATTTGGCGAACACCGGTGAGGGCGGAGAGATGCTGCTGTTCCTGCTGGCGGAGCGCTTTCTCAAGCTGCCACAGATTCTTTGCAAGATGGACCTCAAGACGGACACACGTATGCACTATCACGGCGCGGATGGGGTGTACGCGGGGGTGACATCAGAGGGCATTTTAAAGCTTTACTGGGGCGAATCAAAAGTTTACGCGGATGCGAGCGCTGCGATTCGCGACTGTCTCAATTCTCTCTCCCCCTTTTTGATCGAGCCCGAGCACGAGGATGCAGGGCGGGAGCGCGATTTGATGCTCCTTAGCGATAAGGCCGACCTTAGCAATCCAGCACTCACAGATGCACTCAAGAAGTATTTTGACAAGTCATCGGTCATGTCGAAGCGGGTTCAATATTGCGGCTTGGCCCTTGTAGGCTTCGATGCACCGTTCTATCCGAAAGACGAGGCGAAGGCGGTTGCTGAGGAGATCGTCGAGGCGTCCCGCACTGCACTTAGCGGTTGGAGGGATCGTATTGGCGAACGGCTGAAATTGGAGAGGCTCGAACAGATAGAAATCGAGTTATTTTGCGTCCCTCTGCCGTCGGCCGAAGGTTTCCGCGCTGCATTCCTAAAGGCAATGGGGGTCAAGGAGTAATGAGCCTCGCCGACCTACAATCGTGGCTTCTCCAAGAAGGCGTTCGATGCGATCTCGATACGATCACTCAACTCACAGTACGTAATGAACTCGACAATCTGTCAGCAGATACCTCGATACAGTCCCCAACGTCAATTGACTGGCCCAGATTGTTGCTCGCCGGCAGTATTCTCGCGCGATCCGATCAAAGGGGCGATCAAGAAGCCGCTCTTCGAGTCGCAACCGCTGCAATTTCTTTGACAGATGATCAAGCATTCAAGGACGCTGGTGCCGTCCTGATGGGCAAGCTTTCCAACTTTCGGGCAATTACATTAGCCACTGATCGAGAGTTGGTGGAAGCTGATCTCGATACGCGGCTTGGTATTGCGTTGCGTCTTGAGGCTCAGCGTCGTGAGATAGATCGTTCCATCCTGGTGCAATCGAGCGGGACTTGGCTTCAAGTAAACGATTTTCAGCAGCGCTTCTGGACCAATGCGACTGGCGATAACTGGCTATCAGCATCAGCACCGACTGCTTCAGGTAAGACGTTTCTTGTGCTTCAGTGGTTGATCGACCAAGTAATAGCGGGTGAGAGCCGGGTGGTTGTTTATCTCGCTCCGACCCGCGCGCTTGTCTCCGAAATCGAGACCAATCTTAAGGAGCTCCTCGGTAATGTCGAACTAGTCGAGGTTTCGTCCCTTCCCCTCACCGATAAATATAAAGCTGCGCGGGCGGGTGGCGCACGAGTGATTCTCGTCTTTACGCAAGAGCGGCTGCACCTTCTCGCCAACTTGCTCAGCGATGTGCTTTCGGTAGATCTGCTAATCGTGGACGAGGCGCACAAGATCGGTGACAACCAGCGCGGCGTGATTTTGCAGGACGCAATAGAGCGTGCCACTCGCGCCAATCCAAAGCTGAAAGCCGTTTTCATCAGCCCTGCAACCCAAAATCCGGAAGAGTTACTCTCGGACGCCCCCGATGGTGTGCAGACCATCGCTGTCGATAGCGATTCATCTCCGGTTCTTCAGAATCTAATGGTCGCGACCCAAGTGCCGCGAAAATCGAAGCTTTGGGCGATTACGCTACGACAGCAAGGCGCAGAACTTCCAATAGGGGTTCTTCAGCTCGCGAGTACACCAGCCGGACTTAAGAAGCGCCTCGCATTCATCGCAGCAGCTGCCGGAGAAAGAGGTGGAACCCTTGTCTACGCAAATGGAGCAGGAGAAGCGGAAGAAGTTGCTGACTTGATCAGCCAGCTTTTGCCCAAACCTGAATGTATTGATCTGGAGCTTTCACAGCTCGCTGAACTCGCTCGAAAGGGCGTGCATCAGGACTTCCGGCTAGCACCGCTTGTGGAGCTCGGGGTAGCGTTCCACTACGGCAACATGCCGTCACTGCTCCGTTTAGAGATAGAGCGGTTATTTCGGTTAGGTAAGATACGTTTCCTGGTATGCACCTCCACTTTGATCGAGGGCGTGAATCTGTCCTGTCGGACAATTGTGGTGCGCGGACCGCGTAAAGGGAAAGGCCATCCGATGGAGCCGCACGACTTCTGGAACTTGGCTGGTCGCGCAGGGAGATGGGGTGATGAATTCCAAGGAAACATCATCTGCATCGATCCGGAAGACAAGCAGGCTTGGCCGGCCGGGGTTCCTGGTCGCGCACGCTATCCCATTAAGCGCGAAAGTGACGCAGTTCTCGATCTTGGGGACGGCATGGCGGACTATCTCTCTAAACGTGGACTATCGGATCTCTCCAGTATTGAGGACAAGGATAAGTTCGAGCAGGTTGGAGCCTATTTGCTCACCACTTTTATGCGGCTCGGCTCCATATCAGCGGCTAGCCTTGCGAAACGCCATGACGCTGCATCGATTGCGAAACTCGACCAAGCCCTAGGGGGGCTAGCAGAGCAGATCGAAATCAGCGTCGACCTTGCCACCAGACACCCAGGCGTGAATGCGATTGGCCTTCAGCATCTTCTCGAAGCTTTTCGTGCCTACCCTGGTGATGTAGAAAACCTGCTCCCTGCTGAAGTCGCGAGCAACGACAGCTATGATCGATTCGTAACAATTATGGAGAGAGTCAACGAGCATTTGTTTTTTGCTTTCACACCCGGGACTCGTATCAAGCTGTATGCGTTGATCGTCGTCAAATGGCTAAAGGGGTACTCGCTGGCCAGGATCATTCGTGACAGTATTGATTGGCACCAAAAGGTCGGCAGGTCTTTCAAGTTGCCTGAGCTCATCCGTGGCACGATGGAGTTAGTGGAGCAGATCGCTCGGTTTAAAGCACCAAAATACCTTTCCGCTTATATGGATGTGCTGCATTTGCACCTTCGCGAGATTGGCCGTGAAGACCTAATCGATGATGGCATAGATATCGGAATGCAACTTGAGTTTGGCGTTTCGTCGACGACGCTACTTTCGCTCATGGAGCTTGGTCTCTCCCGCATGAGCGCTGTTGCTTTATACGAGAAAATTGCCCGCGACGATTTAAACAAGGAGGAATGCATAGCGTGGGCCTACGAGCGCGCAAGCCAACTTCACGCAATGGATATTCCAGCCATTATCATTCGCGAGGTGCGCGAGCGTCTTGCACTACCCGATCAAGCAGCGCAGTAAAATAACCCTACGACTTAGAGGTTACCTATGCCAGCAAAGCCTATCACTCTCGGCTCTTTGCACTTTGAAAGGAGGGGGGACGCCATTGCGTTTCTCAAAGCGATGCTCGGGCGTTATGACTTAGGCGATCGAGTCAACGCTGACGACGCAGTTTTCTTGCGAGCGGCGCTAGAGAATCACCCGGATTCTGCCAAGAAAATCGGTTGTGGCATTATTGACTTTAGCGTTCGAAGCGCCGACTTCGGCACCAAGTGCTTCTGGGTCAACCGCTCCGATGGAACGACAGAGAAGTTTTCCGTCACTGCTTGTATCCGCGGCTAGCTCTACGAAAAACGAAGTATTGCCCGCTCGCAGTGAGTGACCGCTTCTGGCTGCTTGCAGTAAAGAACAGGCCAAGTGCATTCTTCAGAAATCGCTCATCCGCGTCAGCCAACTCAGATCAAGGAAGAATCATGGAAGCAGTCATCTACACCAAGAAATTCAACGGCTATCTGAGGTCGCTTCAAGAAGCTGGCCAAAAGAAGATCGTTCAAGCCGTTCGAGCTGCGATGGCCGAAGCAGGAACAAATGGCTCTATTAGCTCTCTGCCTCGCACCAAGCATGGCGAGTCGCGCCTCAAAAACGTAGAGAAATTCGATCTTCCTGGCGCCTATCGACTTGTTGTCCAGCTGGTGGACGGCGTGAAAAAAACCAGGGCATTCCTGTTCGTTGGGGATCACGACGATGCCGAAAGATGGCTGGATAGCCATCGAAACTACACCTGGGTAAAAAGCCCAACGGATGGCACGCTGAACTTCATGCCAGCCACCTACGACGGTAACCGCCATGTTCCGGTCGATCGCTTGGACTTAGATAGCCCTGAGTCCGAGCTCCAAGCTCCTCTCCTTAGATTCTTGAGCGACGATGATTGGTCGAACCTGAAGTGCAACGACAATCAAATGTCACTAGCAAAACGAATAACTGGTGCGCAATTCGAGCAAGACGCAGATGGCATCCTCGTAAAGTTGGATGAACTGGGTGACTACGATTCAGCTAGTACGCTTTTCGACCTATTCGTCTTGGCTCATAACAAGGACTGGGCAGAGCTTAACCATCGAGTACTTATCGCAGACGAAGCGAGCGTAGTATCCGAAGATAATACCCTTCAGGCGGAAATGCGCTCCATCGCCAACGCCGAGCACTTTGTTACCTTCGACGACGAAGGCATGCTTGATGAGTTTTTCGGGAAAAAAACATTTTCCGACTGGATGCTGTTCTTGCACCCAGAACAGAAAAAAATTGTACAGCGGGACTATAAGGGACCCGTTCGCCTGCGAGGCGTATCGGGAAGCGGAAAAACCTCAGTCCTGGTGCATCGAGCTCGTTTCCTAGCCAAGAAATACCATCAGCCTGTCGTGCTTGTGACGCTTACGGAAAGCATGAGAAAGCTTTTGGAAAAGCTGGTCGATGAGCTTTGTGGTGCAGAAAAATCACTCATCCAGACCAAGACCATGAACTCCTTTGCTCGGGACGTGCTTAGCGAATTGCAGGTACGCATCAATTTTGCGCCCTTAGCACCTGAGGCCCAGCAAGTCCTGATGGAAGACGCTATAGCAACACTCAAAGATGAAGCTGGCTTTTCCAAAACCCCAATGGGCTCAATGCAAGAGCTTGAACTACGCAACTTCCTTAAGGAGGAGTTCGAGTATGTTCGCGGTCGCCTGTGCCCATCAGAGTTTGAGCGCTATCTCGATTCAAGCCTGTTCAATCGTAGAGGCAGGGCGATAGCGCTCAATAAATCCGCACGCGAAATGATCTTGAAGGTAGTAGTGCGCTATGCCGCTGGCGTTGAATCCAAGCGTCAGCAAGATCATGAGCTTCTTGTATCCCAAGCTGTCGAGCGCATGTCTAAAGAAAGTGGGAATGTTGGCCAGTACCGCAGCGTTTTGGTCGATGAGGTCCAAGACCTGACCGAACTAGACGTCGTGCTTCTTAGCAAGCTCAAAACGCCGGAGGGCGAAGTGTTGGCCCATGTCGAAAACGGGATATTCCTGGCCGGCGATGGAGCTCAGAGCATCTACAAACGGGGCTTTGCACTCAAACGAGCTGGTATTGATGTTGTCGGACGAAGCGTTAGCCTCAAAAAGAACTACCGGAATACACACGAAATCCTCACCGCTGCATTCAACCTGGTCTCTAAGTTCGAGTTCTCGGATACCGACGAAGATGATCTCCGCCGCCCATCTCTACCGGACTTTGCCAAACGACACGGTGAAAAGCCATGGTTGATTCAGTGCCAGAATCAGAATGATGAAGTCGAGGCGGTCGCGAACAAAGTCCAATCACTGCTTGCCATGGGACAAACTGCTGGCCAGATCTGCATCATTGCGCCCCAGAATAGACTACGAGAGGAGGTCCGGCAGGCTCTGACGAACAGAGATATACAAAGTGCTGAGCTTCGTCAGGACATCGACTATGAGAGCGATAACGTTAAAATCAGCACCATTGAGTCCGCGAAAGGGCACGAGTTCGCTACCGTGTTCATCATGGGTTTGGTTGAGGGGGTAATGCCCCAGGCAAATATACAAGCCCATGAGGAATCGCGAGAGGCATCCAGGCTCTACGTGGCAATGACTCGTGCGCGGGAATCGCTATATCTGACGTACAACCCTACGCCCGGCTACCCAGCGTCCAGATTCCTAATGTCTATTCAGGATGATTGCAGAGAGGCTAGGTACCGGAGCGGTGAGTTCCAGCTGATTGAAGCTTAGTCAATGGGATGAGCGTACTGGGAGTCTGAGTCGCCCTTAGTTTCGCACGCAACTTTAGGCGTCCGCTTTTGGCCGACTCCTGCCGGTCAAGACGTACCCGTGCGCGGGGCACATCCGATGCAAATGGCTGGTCAAGTCGAATACAAACGCTTGGCCAAGTCAGGTACACTTTTTCCAATTCAGGGCATGGACATATCCAGTCCTCATGTCCATGATTAATGGATTCACCTATGGACAATACCGTAGCATGCCAACCCCAAGTAGGCAGCGGGTTAACCGGTATGTCCATACCCGAAATGATGCCCGTGCTGCTGTGGGTATCAGGGCGATCCATCCAGCCGCTGTCGCTGCACACCCGAGCAGGTCCAGCGCTACCGAAGCAAGCTGTCGGGGCCGCTGCTGGACCGCATCGACCTGCATCTGGCAATGCGCAACGAGCCGTTCAGCCTACAGGGCAACAGTGGCCCCGGCACCCCCGACAGTGCGACCGCCGCGGCGCAGATTGCTGCAGCACGCGCGCGCCAATTGCAGCGCCAGCAGGGGCTGAATGCGCATCTCGGGCTGGAGGGGTTGCGTATGCACTGTCGTCTGAGCGACGGCGATGGTCAGTGGCTGGAGCAGGCAGTAACCCGACTGGGCCTGTCGCACCGCGCCAGTCACCGGGTATTGAAGGTTGCGCGG
>NZ_PPSK01000020.1 GCF_002903165.1 Halopseudomonas oceani | reverse complement strand
CATTGCAGCAGGCCGTGGAGCAGGGGGCTTACAGTCTGGATTCGGCAGCAGGGTTGGCAAGGATAAATGGTGAAGTAACCAGACAGGCCGCGACACTCGCCTACCTGCAGGATTTTCGCCTGATGATGTGGATCACACTGAGTGCGTTTCCGTTACTGCTACTGTTGAAGCCGACTCGGCGCCAAAGTGCGATGAGCGCCGAGCCCGTCGAGCTCTGAGTGATGGTGCGCCGCTTACCACTCGCGGCGCATGTTTTCGACGGAAATCTGCTCGTTCAGAGTCCAGTAGTCATAGAGCACGCCCACCAGGAACAAGCCGCCGGTAAAGAAGTAGATGATTGCGGTGATCCATTTGCCCATGTACAGGCGGTGAGCACCGAAGACCCCCAGGAACGTCAGCAGGATCCAGGTCAGGTTGAAGTTGATTGGGCCGGTACGGAACCGGCGATCTGCCTCGCGGTCCATGCTGGGGATCAGAAAGAGATCGATGATCCAGCCGATGAAAAACAGCCCCAACGTGAAAAACCACAGGGTCCCGGTCCAGGGTTTTCCGTAGTAGAAGCGGTGCGCCCCCATGAACCCGAATATCCAGAGCAGGTAACCGATTGCCTTGCTGTGAGTATCCGAATATGCCATGCGGGGGGCCTCTCTCCAAAAAAGTGGGTATGTAATACTGGTCATAGACCATAAACGATTTGTGGAGTGCCTGCAGCGTGCAAAATAAAAGTGCGAACTGGTTCAAGCAAGTGGCACAGCGCGCTGAGGCGCTCGGGCAGCAGCGGCTGCGCGTAGGGGTGACGGGGCTTAGCGGCGCTGGCAAAACCACCTTTATAACCAGTCTGATCAATCAGCTGGAGAATCATCGCAAGGGGCTGCTGGCCAGACGCGCGCCCTTTGACCGACTGGAGTCCGTACGCTGGCAGCGTGAAAGCGTCGAGCAGCCTTTCCCTTATCTGGAATCCCTTTCTGCCCTGTCGTCGAATCCTGCCCGTTGGCCCGAGTCGACGGCGGACCTGTCCCGGGTGGTTATTGATCTGCGTTTTCAGCCTCAGGGCTTGCTGCGCAAAGTACAGCCGGTAAAGCAGCTGCGACTGGAGATTCTTGACTATCCCGGTGAGTGGTTGCTTGATTTGCCCCTGCTGCAGCTGGATTACGGGCAGTGGTGTGAACAGATGGCCGACTGGCTTGAGCAGGAGCCGCGGCGTTCGCTTGCTGGCCCCTTGCGTGACCAACTGCTGGAAGTTGATCCGGCGGCGCCAGCAGACCTGCAGCAACTCGCTGAGTTGAAGGCAGCCTGGTCTGACTTTCTAATGCGCTGTCGAACAGAGGCGGGTCTGTCGCGTAATCAGCCGGCGCGGTTCCTGCAGCCCGGCAGCGATGTGGCTGCCGAGATGCTGGAGTTTGTGCCACTGCTGCGGGCCAATCGGCACAGTATTGCGCCCGCGGATAGCTGGTTTGGCATCTGCTCGGGACGGTTTGACTACTACCGTGACTTTGTTGTCCGTGCCTTCTACGACGAACATTTTCGCCACCTGGATCAGCAGGTGCTGCTGGTTGACATGCTCGGACCGATGGATGCGGGTGAGGCGGCGCTGGTTGATCTGCGCGATGCCATGGAGGCGGTGCTGTCGAGCTTTGATTACGGCCGTAGCGGGTTACTGGCACGACTGCTGCGTTTTCGGCCGCGTATTCGTCGGCTGGCATTCTGTGCAACCAAGGTAGACAAGGTCAGCCCCGAGCAGCAGCGCGCGGTACAGCAATGTCTGGAAGACCTGCTGCTTGATCGCCTTGCTGAGGTTCGCCATGGCGGCGTTGAAGTGCGCGGTCTGCCATTGTCGGCAATCCGCGCCACCCGTCAGGAAGGTGACAACCTGATTGCCGGGCTGGAGGGGCAGGACGGTTGGGTACGCTACCGGCCGGGTAGTATTCCTGCCCATCTGCCCCAGTCGCTGCAGCTGGATAGCCCCGAACTGCTGCCGCTCAGACCACCGCCTGGCCTGCATCGCAGTGAGCCGTTTCCGCACTACCGAATGGACGATCTGGTGGCCTGGATCATCGAGGGGGCGCAGTTGTGAGCAGTGAAAAGAAAACGCGAATTCTGGATAGTTGGCAGGAGGAGCTGAATGAGCAGGCCAGGCGCACGACCGAGGTGCTGGACCGCTCCAATACCGTGCCTGGTGCATTCGCCGAGCCTGCCACACCTGAGCTGCCATCGACCTTGAATGCCCCGCCAGCGAGCCGCTGGCCGGGGCACTTGCTGGCCCTTGGTGTGACCACCGCTTTGGGTGGCGCCGCCCTGCAGTGGGGGCAGTGGAGTTGGGCCGCCTGGCAATGGCAACCGCTATGGGGCGGGCTGGTTGGCGGGCTGGGCGTGGCGCTCGCGGGGAGCGGCCTGTTCGCATGGCGCGACCTGCGCAGACAGCGGCTACGCCTGAGTGCGCTGGAGCAGCTGCGTGCGGAAATGCAGCAAGCCCTGCGTGAGCATGACCAGCGCCTGGCTGTCGACTGGCTCGATCGGTTGCAGCAGGTTTATGCGGACACCCCCCTGCTCGCGAGCCTGCAACAGGCGTGTGCCGGTCTGGACGGGTCGCACACAGCCGAAGAGGTGGCGCGGCGGCTCAATCTTCAGTTTTACCAGCCAATTGATGTTCAGGCTCGTCAGATCATCCGGCAAGAGTCGGTCACCACCGGTGTACTGGTTGCTTCCAGCCCCTGGGTGGCCGTTGACCTGTTGTTGGTGGTGTGGCGGAATATTCGCCTGATGCAGCGAGTGGCGGTCTGCTACGGACTGCCGATTGGTCGCTTCAGTCGCTGGCGTCTGGCGCGTCACGTGTTGCGCAATATTGCCTTGGCCGGTGGTACTGAGGTTGCGATGAGCGCGTTGAGTGACTCTCTGCTATCCGGTTTGCTGGAAAAGGTTGCGGCGAGAATCGGGCAGGGTGTGGGAGTGGGTTTGTACAGCGCACGCCTTGGTCATTTTACCCTTGATCTCAGTCGTGCGGCGCCGTTGGCAGAACAGCAGCAGCTTATTGAGGACAATCGAGGTATTGTCAGGATGATGAAGGAGCGCCTCGGGCGCAGTATCGATGGGAGCTTATAAATCTCGACGTCGCTGGCTGGCTGAACGCTGGCTTGCTCGACAACAGCAGCGAATGGCGCGGCACCAGAATGTAGTGTCGGCGAGGCTTCGGGGCGTGCGCGATCAGTTGCTGCCAGCCAGTTGGGCAGCGCGTATGGCACGTGTTCCCGAGGTGGCTGAGGGCGAAACCGTGCGGTGGCAGCCGGGGGAGGGCTCCAGCAGTGCCGAGCTGTTGGTCTGGGTACGTCGGCTGCAGCCCTATCAGCGACGCTGGCTGGCTACCCTGCTAGATGCCTCAAGCGCAGGGGCGGTGACTCTGGTTGAGGCGGTAGAGCGGCTCCAGCTTGATTGGCGCAGTCAGCTCAATCCGCTGAAAACCCATCGCGAATATGCCGAGCAACTGGCGACGCTGGCGCATCTGCTGGGCGTTCCGGCGGCGGCAACGTCGGCTTATCTTGAGAACGAGCGCCGCATCTTTTCAGCAATTGATGAGTTGCTGTTCGGTTCCCTGCCGCTACGCCTGCGCGCTGAGCTGGCTAGCCAGCATCCGACTGGCCAGGGCTTTTATGTTAACTGGTGGTATGAGCGGTTAATGGCCCGCGCCGGGGAAAGCAACTATGACCTGGCGGGCGCCGGAGTGGCGGATTGGCCGGACGTGCCGGCGGCCTGGGTGGCGCTGGGTTGGCTGTCTGGCTTGCGGTTGGCAGGGCAGAGTGAGAGCGCTGGTCAGTGAGGGGGCTGCTGGCCTAACATAGCCGGCTTTGTCATTTCTCAGGATCTCGTTCGATGAACTTCTCTGCTCTGCTTCAGGCCTTTGATCAGTCCTCCAACGCCACTGTCACTATTCCTCCAGAGTGGGCTCAGGGCCGTGCCGGATACGGTGGTCTGGTCGCAGCGCTGGTGCTACGCGGCATGCGGTCGAGTCTGTCTGACGCTCGACCGGTGCGGTCGCTGGCGATCACCTTTGTTGGTCCGGTTCAACCGGGCGAGCCGGTGCAGGTACAAACGGAAATTCTGCGCGCAGGGCGGGCTGTCACCCAGGTGCTGGGGCGCGCGGTGCAGAACGGTCAGACGATGTGCATCGTCCAGGGCAGTTTTGGGGCTGGCCGCGAGTCCAGCGTGAATGTGGTTGCCGAGCCGGCACCCGAGGCGCCTGCCGCCGCCGATTGCCAGCGTACGCCATACGTTGAGGGCATGATGCCTAACTTTCTGCGCTATTTTGATACGCGCTGGACCTTCGGCGACTACCCGTGCACGAATAGCCGCAAGCGCGAGATGGGCGGCTGGATGCGCTTTGACGAGACCTTCGAGCACTTCGATGAAGTGCACCTGGTCGGTCTGGTTGATGTCTGGCCTCCGGCAGTGCTACCGCACCTGAAAGAGCGCGCGCCAGCCAGCTCATTGACTTGGACCATTGAGTTTGTGCAGCCGCAGCCGGCTATCGGCGTGGATGACTGGCTGCTTTACAAGGCCACCATCGAGCATGCCCGCGATGGCTACGGGCACTGTGCTGCAATGGTCTGGAACAAGACTGGAGAGCTGGTGGCGATCAGCCGTCAAACAATCGCCGTGTTTGGCTGATCGTTAGCGCGCCTGAAATACGAGGTGGCGACAGGCCGGGTCAGGTTGGTCGCTGCCCTATCAAGGTGGCGCGCAGAGGGGCTGGATGGCCTTCGATTGTTTTGTTGCTATCGTTGGGGTCGAGAAAGGATGGCAGTGAGTTAAATCGCATCCAGTCAGTGCTGCGCTGCTCCTCAACGCTGGTCTGATTGAGGTCGACGCAGCGCACATCCTTGAAACCCGCACGCCGCAGCATGCGCTCCAGCATGGGCGCCGACGGCAGGAACCATACGTTGCGCATCTGTGCGTAACGGTCTTCCGGCAGCAAGCAGTGGTTTTCATCGCCTTCGATGACCAGCGTCTCGAGCACCAGCTCGCCACCGGGGCGCAGACAGGCCTTGAGCTGCAGCAGGTGGTCGATAGGGGAGCGCCGGTGGTAGAGCACACCCATCGAAAACACGGTGTCGAAGGCGTTGGTTGGCTCTGGCAGGTCTTCGAGGGTGAAGGGGAGTTGCCAGACCGGGGCCTTGGGCAAGTAGTGCTTCACCGCTTCGAACTGGTTGAGAAACAGCAGGTTCGGGTCGACACCGATTACCATCGCGGCGCCGGCGTGCCACATGCGCCACATGTAGTAGCCATTGCCACAGCCAATGTCCAGTACCCGGCGACCGCGCAGGTCGATATGCGGTGCTACCCGTTCCCACTTCCAGTCTGAGCGCCACTCGGTGTCGATGTGTACCCCGAACAGGTCGAATGGCCCCTTGCGCCAGGGATGCAGCCCCTGCAATGCATCATACAACTGCTGCTGTGTCTGGGCGTCCAGCGGCGGGGCATCGAGCGCGACGCTGTGACTGAAATCGTGCCGTACGCCATCCAGTGGCGGCAGATTGCGCAGACTGTGTTGCCAGCGTTCCAGGTCGCCATGTTGCAGCTCGGCCAGTCGGGCCTGCAGCCCTTTTGCGAGCGGCGCATGCCAGCTGGCCAATGGTGAGTTCTTCAGGGTATCGAGCAGAGGGCTGTAATCAATCACGTATGGGCAATCATCGAGCAGAAGTTAAGACACTGAAACCACAGGTGACTGTGGCTGAAGCCGGCGTCGCGCAGCCGCTGCTGGTGCACCTCGAGCGGATCCGGGCGCATCACGTTTTCAATTGCGGTGCGTTTCTGGGCAATTTCCAGCTCACTATAGCCGTTAGCGCGCTTGAAGGCGTAGTGCAGTGACTCCAGTGCATTTTGGGTCTGGCTGTCGGTAAAGTTGAGTTTCTCTGACAGTACCAGTACGCCGCCGGGCAGCAGTGCCTTGCGGATACGCTGCAACAGCGCCAGGCGCTGGTGCGTGGGAATAAACTGCAGGGTGAAGTTCAGCACGACCATTGAGCAGGGTTGCAGCGTCAGAGCGTTAATGTCTGCCGTAATGACCTCTGCTGGAATGGCCTCTTCGAGCATCGCGTCCTGGGCACTGAGGTATTCTCGGCAACGTTCGCTCATGGCTTCGGCGTTGTCGACGGCGATGATGCGGCAGCCGTTCAGCGGCAGGTGGCGTCGCATTGACTGGGTGGCTGCGCCAAGGGAGCAGCCGAGGTCATAAATCAGAGTGCCGGGTTGTGCATACTGCCCGGCGATGACGCCAATGCTCTCGATGATCGTTGGGTAGCCGGGCACTGAACGCTTGATCATGTCCGGAAAGACGCGCGCGACGGCGTCGTCGAAGCGGAAGTCATCGACCTTACTGATGGGGCTGGCAAACAGCTTGTCTACCTCGGACATGGCGGAATCCCGGGTGGCATCGTGAGGGGGCGCATTTTAACCGAAGTCGGCTGCCTTGACAGGATGGACTGCTGATTGCTTGACTGCAGGATAGAATGTGCACTGCGTCACGCGGCCAAAATATTGGCTTTGTGTACCTTGCGTGGTCTTTTTGTATTGTTTTCTGACATTAGGCAATGGCTCGGCATTCGTTTCCGCGCAGCTAACTGGCATACTAGTGGCCTGGTGGCTTTACGCAGGACAGGAAGTCTTCGGCAACGGGTCGCTGTTCACAAAAGCAATGGATGCACGGGTGTCCGGTCCTGATCGGAGCCCTCAGTTAAATGAGGAAAGGGTATGGCAGTTAAACGCCAGATAGTCCTGGGCGCTGCTTCGCTGGCAGCACTGTACGCGGGGGTGGCAGGAGCGCTGGGGCTGGGTACACTCCAGCTTGAATCGGCACTGAATCAACCGCTCAATGCCGTCATCGAGTTGCAGGGAGCTGAAGGGCTTGGCCCGGAAGATGTGGTGGTAAGGCTGGCGCAAACCACAGATTTTGAAAACGCTGGCATCGATAAGCCGTATTTCCTCAACGACCTGCGTTTCACTCCGGTGCTGCAGAACCGCCGCTTGACGGTTCAGGTTCGCTCGAGTCAGCCGGTACGTGAACCCTATCTGAATTTTCTGGTGGAGCTGCGTCGTCCCAACGGCCGTATGCTGCGTGAATACACGGTGCTGCTTGATCCGCCGCTATATGGATCGAGTGCGCCAGCGGCGGTCAGCAGTGCGCCGGCTGCCGCTCCGGTGCGTTCTTCCCCCAGTGCCCCGGTCGCTGCCGCTCCGCGTCAGCAGCCGGTGTTACCAAATTTGACGCCGCAACCGGACGCGGGCAGCTACACCACTGTTTCCGGCGACTCGCTGTGGGGAATCGCCGAGCGCAGTCGCCCGGTATCGAGTGTCTCTGTCCGCGAGACCATGACCGCGATTCATGCGCTCAATCAGCAGGCTTTTGTGGATGGCGACATCAACCGTCTGAAAGTCGGCCAGACGCTGGTTTTGCCAACGGCAGCGCAGCTGGGTGTTACTGATGGGCAGGCTCCCGAGTCGGAGCCGGCTGCTGCGCCCGCGCCCGCAGCACCATCCGCACAGGGCAACGCGCAGCAGCAGGTTGCCGATGTCTCTGCCGAAGATGTCGGTGAGACGCCCGCTGAGGCACCGATGACTTCCGCAGCCGGTGACCAGGGGCGCCTGCGTATTGAGGAGGAGGCCGTCAGCGACTCCGAGGCAGAAGCGGCGGTGCTGGCATCCCGACTGAACGAGTTGGAAGGCCGTTTTAACACCCTGCTAAGCGAACTCGATAGCCGTGATCGCCAGATTGCCGCGCTGCAGGCTGAGCTGGATGTACTGCACGCCGCCCGGGAAGCCGAAGAAGCTGCCGCCACTCAGACTCAGGCCGGCGGCACGCTTGGCAGCGGTGATGGTGGTGATGCCGTATCGCCGACAGGGAGTGATGATCCCGCCGCCGGTGCAGTGGCCGCTGAGGTACCGGCTGCTTCCGAGCAGTCCGGCTCGTCCTTCGCCTGGTGGTCTGTGCTGCTCGCAGTATTGGCGTTTCTGATTGGTTGGGTTGTGGCACGTACGCGCGGCAAGGGACAGTCAGCGAAACACAGGGCTCCGTCAACACCGACTGCCCCGGTTGGGCGACCAGTGTTTGCCGATGCTGCGTCGTCTGAGCCTCGGGTTGCTGCCTCTGCAGCACCGGCTGCGACTGCAGCTGCTGTGGTTGGTGCAGCGGGCGCAGACGAGCAGAACGATCTGGGCGGAATCGAGCTGTATATCACTTACGGCCGGTTTGCCGAGGCGTGTGATGCCCTAGACAAGGCGATTAGTGAAGAGCCCGAACGTCTTGAATTGCGCTTCAAGCAAGCCCGGGTGATGGGCGAACTGGGCGATTCAGAAGGTTTTGCGGAGCAGGCTGAGGCTATTCAACGGCTCGGTGGTGACATGCAGCGGGTCGATCAACTGCGGTTGCGTTTCCCGCAGCTCGACCAGGCGACTGCGCCGGTTGATACTGTTGAGGATGTGCTGGACTCGGAGCCGGTCGATGGTGATCTGGCCGATTCGCAGCTGAATCTGAATGATTTCACGCTGGACCCTGACTGGGACCTGATCGAGGGCCTAACGCCGGCGCCTGTGCGCAAGAATAACCGGCTGGACCCTATTGCAATTGATGATGAGGCGTTCGAAAGCAGTTTGCACGAGTTTCCGGAAATCGAAGAGCTGGATGATCTGGATGAGCTCGATCATCCCGACCGCGTCAGTACGCTCGATAGCGAGCAGGACAAGCATTGAATAGTAATTGAGCAAAAAAGGCGACCTGATGGTCGCCTTTTTTGTGTCCGCTCAGGCAAACAGGTGCTTGGCGACATCGCGGAAGTGGGTGGCAAAGTGAACGGTCATACCTTCACGCAAATACTCCGGCAATTCCTCGTAATCGCCTTGGTTCGCTGCCGGCAGAATCAGTTCGTGAATACGCTGGCGACGTGCGGCAATTACCTTTTCGCGAATACCGCCCACGGGCAGCACGTGTCCTGTGAGGGTGATCTCGCCGGTCATAGCCAGGCCGCTGCGCGGTGCCTGCTGGCGGGCCAGTGAAAGCAGCGCGCTGGCGATGGTGATTCCGGCGGAAGGGCCATCCTTGGGTGTTGCTCCCTCCGGCACGTGCAGATGCACGAACGCTTCATCGAAAAAGCTCTGGTCTGCCTTGTAGTCGGCGAGGTTGGCGCACAAATAGCTGTAGGCGATTTCTGCCGACTCTTTCATCACATCGCCCAACTGACCGGTCAGCTTGAAGCCACGGTTGAGGGTATGAATGCGGGTTGCCTCGACGGGCAAGGTGGCGCCGCCCATCGAGGTCCAGGCCAGGCCGGTGATGATGCCGGTGCCCTTGAGCTGTTTCTCGGTGCGGAATGCCGGCGTACCGAGCAGTCGCTTCAGGTCTGCCGGTTTGATGCTGATACGTGTTTCCGGTTGCTCCAGCAGTTGCACCACGGATTTGCGGACCAGCTTGCCTAGCTGTTTGTCGAGGTTGCGCACGCCAGCTTCGCGAGCGTATCCCTCGATCACCTCACGCAGTGCCTTGTCGGTAATCCGCAGTTGGCTCTTGCGCAGGCCGGCGCGTTCCAGCTGGCGTGGCCAGAGGTGGTGCTTGGCGATCGCCAGCTTTTCCTCGCCGATGTAGCCAGACAGGCGAATCACATCCATGCGGTCGAGCAGCGGGCCGGGAATATTGTCGAGCGTGTTGGCGGTACAAACAAATAGCACGTTGGATAGATCCAGCCGCAGGTCCAGATAGTGATCGAGGAACTGGCTGTTTTGTTCTGGATCAAGCGTTTCCAATAGCGCCGATGCCGGGTCACCCTGATGGCTGGCGCCCAGCTTGTCGATCTCGTCCAGCATGATGACCGGGTTCATCACTCCAACGTCCTTCAGAGCCTGGACGAACTTGCCAGGCATAGCTCCGATGTAGGTCCGTCTGTGTCCCTTGATCTCGGCTTCGTCGCGCATGCCGCCAACGCTGAAGCGATAGAAGGGGCGATCCAGGCTTTCGGCGATAGATCGGCCAATACTGGTTTTCCCGACGCCGGGCGGGCCGACCAGCAGGATGATTGAGCCGGAGATCGAACCTCGAAACGCGCCGACGGCAAGAAACTCGAGAATGCGGCTTTTGACGTCTTCCAGGCCATCGTGGTCGCGATCGAGAATACGTCGTGCGTGCTTGAGATCAATCCGGTCGGGATGGGTGATACCCCAGGGCAGCGCAGTCGCCCAGTCCAGATAGTTACGAGTCACCGCATACTCGGGGGAACCAGTCTCCAGCACAGACAATTTGTTCAACTCGTCATCAATACGCTGTGCGACCGCATCCGGCAGGGTTTTGCCCTCAAGGCGCTGACGGAACTGTTCAACGTCCGCAGTACGGTCATCCTTCGACATACCGAGCTCTTTCTGGATGATCTTGAGTTGCTCCTTGAGAAAGAACTTGCGCTGGTGTTCTCCCAGATTGCGGTTCACCTCTGCGGTAATTTCGCCCTGTAGCCGGGCAACGTCGATTTCCTTTTTCAGCAGCACCAGTACCTTTTCCATCCGGCGCAGGACGCCGACGGTATCAAGTACGTCTTGCAGCTCGCCGCCTTTGGCTGAGGTGAGCGCGGCGGCAAAGTCCGATAGCGGCGACGGGTCGTTTGGGCTGAAGCGGTTCAGGTAATTCTTCAGCTCTTCGCTGTATAGGGGGTTGAGTGGCAGCAGCTCCTTGATCGCGTTGATCAGAGCCATTGCATAGGCGCGCACCTCATCGCGCTCATCGGCGGGCGAGCGTGGGTATTCAACCTCGACCAGGTAGGGTGGCTTGCGACTCAACCATTGGGTAATGCGCACTCGAGTCAGGCCTTGGGCGATGAACTGGATCTTGCCGTCCTCGCGCACGGCGTGGTGCATGCGTACCGCGCAACCGGTAGTGGGCAGCTGGGACGGGTCAAGCTTGCCATCCGCAGGCAACGGGCCGTCAACATAGAACAGGGACAGGGCCTTGTGCTGTGTGCTGGCTACGCGTTCGATGGTTTCGTGCCACGGGTTGTCATTGACCACGACGGGCATGACCTGGGCAGGGAAGAATGGCCGATTGTTGATCGGCAGCAAGTACAGTTTGTCCGGTAGGTTCTGCTCGGGCAGAACAAGCCCGGTGCCTTGGGCCTCATTGGCATCCTCGGCTATGTGTTCAATGTAATCGGTATCCTGATTGCTCATCGGCTCACCTTGTATGTGCGGCTCATGGACAAGAAATGGCGACGGAGCCGGGCGATTTCAATAGCGGAAATGTGTAGCATTTTGTGGCAGGATGGGAGCCGTTATCTCATTTTCTGCTTTGCGCCCGATGCGAACCCGAATACTGGATCTGCCCGTTCAGACTGCCATTCATGAGCACCCCGAACACCAGTTGGTGATCGGCCTGAGCGGCTGCGCCGATTTTGAAGTGCAGGGGCAGGGTGGGGCGGTTAACCGGTTACATGCCTGTGTTGTGCCGGGGGGTGAGGCGCACGCCTTTTCCGGGCGTGGCCACAATCACATGTTGATCATGGATCTGCCGGTAGGCGTTGCTGATCATGGGCTCGAATACAGCATGGCGCGGTTGTTTGAGCGGCCGCGCTTTTTGCAGCTGGATCATCAGTTGCAGGGGCTGCTGGACTTTGCTCAACACGCGCTGGCTGATCCGAGTCCCGATCAGGATGGCCTGACTTGGCACCTCAGCGGCGTGTTGCTGGCGGCGCTCCAGCGTCGGGTTTCAGACACGCTGGTTGAGGCCCCACGACGCAGTGCGCTCAATTCGGCAGAGCTGCAGCGTCTGGATGCTTATGTTGCGGCCAATCTGGATCATCCGATCAGCGTTGCGGCGCTCGCTGCTCAAGTGTGCGTCAGCAGTAGCCATTTTCATGCGCTATTTCGTGAGTCTACCGGGGTAACGCCCCATCAGTATGTACTCGCACTGCGTTTGCGGGAGGCATCACGGCTGCTTCAGGAAACCGAGTTGCCGGTAGCAGAGGTTGCCAGTCGCTGTGGGTTTTCCAGTCAAAGTGCATTGACGCACGCTGTGCGGCGGCAGTGGGGGCAGACGCCTAGGGCTCTGCGCTTGGGGCGGGCATGAGTTGCTGGTCAAATTACTCCATTAGCTGACTCGACGCGCCAGCCGGCGCTATGCAGTCTCCTCTTCGTGTCCCGATGCGCTGTCCTATGCTCCCCTGCAGCGCCATTGCCTTCCGAGCTTTTGACAAAAACATCAGAGATTTCTGCAAGATTCCTCGGTTCTGCGCTTCTACAGTCGAGTGCCGGCCTTTGACTGCCCGGAGGGCGGTCGGCTTCGTGCCGGTTCAATCACAACAAACGGGATGATTCGTCCTCTACGCTCGTATGGTCTAGGGTTGTAAGTAGGCGAACTCATATGTCCGCATCCCGCTGTCGGGAGTGGTCAATCCAGGAGCATGCCAGAATGTTTAAAGCCAGCGAGGCGCTGCAGGGCGATTTCCTGCGCAGTCAGCCAAGTGAATTTCTGCACAGGGTCAGTGCCAACTACGCCGTTGATGAAGACGATTATCTGCGCGAGCTGATCGAGTTGGCGCAGAGTCAGGACCTGAGCGCGATTGCGCGCAAGGCCAATCAACTGATTGTCGATGTACGCAAGCGTGACAACGCGGTCGACAGCATTGATGCACTGTTGCAGCAATACAGTCTGGATACCCAGGAAGGCATCATGCTGATGTGTCTGGCCGAGGCGTTGCTGCGGGTGCCGGATGGCGATACCGCCGATGCGCTTATCCGCGACAAATTGAATGCCGCGCAGTGGGATCGCCACCTCGGGCAGAGCGAGCACACGCTGGTCAACGCCGCTGCATGGGGCCTGGTGATGACCGGCAAGGTGGTCAACATGGATCAGCGTCAGGACGGGACGCCGGGCACGGTACTGGGCCGTCTGATCAAGCGCAGCGGTGAACCTGTCATCCGCGCTGCGATGATGCAGGCAATGAAGATCATGGGCCGCCAGTTCGTCCTTGGTCGCACCATCACCGAGGCGTTGAAGAATGGTAAGCCGCAGCGTGACGAGGGCTACACCTACTCGTTTGACATGCTCGGCGAAGCGGCGCTGACCCGTGCCGATGCCGACAAGTATTTCCAGGATTACAGCAAGGCGATCGCCGCGCTGGTAGAAGACAAATACAAGGGGCGCAGCCCGAAGCCGACCATCTCTATCAAGTTGTCTGCCCTGCACCCGCACTACGAAGCGGCGCGCGAAGAGCAGGTGTTGCAAGAGCTGGGCGACAGCGTGCTGGCGCTGGTGCGCCAGGCCCGTGTCGGTGATGTGGGTATTACTATCGACGCCGAAGAGGCCGATCGCCTTGAGCTGTCGCTGAAACTGTTCGAACGCGTGTATCGTCACCCTGACGTGCAGGGCTGGGGCAACTTCGGTCTGGTGGTTCAGGCCTATTCCAAGCGTGCGTTACCGGTTCTGTGCTGGTTGACGCTGGTTGCCCGCTCCCAGGGCGACCGTATTCCGGTTCGCCTGGTCAAAGGGGCCTACTGGGACTCCGAGATCAAGTGGTCGCAACAGGCTGGTTTGAGCAGTTACCCGGTATTTACCCGTAAGGAGGCGACCGACGTCTCCTATCTGGCATGCGCCCGCTACTTGCTCAGCCCGTTGACCGAAGGTCATATCTATCCGCAGTTCGCTACCCATAATGCCCATACCGTCACCTGCATTCTGGATCTGGCCGGCCGCCGCGAATTCGAATTCCAGCGCCTGCACGGCATGGGCGATGCGCTGTATGACACCGTGATCGAACAGGCCAAATGTCCGGTCCGTATTTATGCGCCAGTCGGGGCCCACAAGGATCTGCTGCCGTACCTGGTTCGACGTCTGCTCGAAAACGGTGCCAACTCATCGTTTGTTCATAAGCTGGTTGATCCACGGGTGCCGGTGGATAGCCTCACCGCACATCCGGTAACTGCGCTCAAGCGCCACGCATCGCTGGCCAATCCGCGTATCCCGCTGCCACCGGCACTGTACGGTGAATCACGTCGTAACTCCCGGGGCGTCAACATGAATATCCTCAGTGAATGGCTGCCTCTGAAAGACGAGCTGGATAAATGGTGGGACGCTCGCTGGACCGGTGCGCCACTGGTTAACGGCAAACGGCTGGAAGGTGAAGTGCGTGCGGTTATGTGCCCCTACGAGCTGAGCCATCAGGTCGGTGAGGTGGTTTGGGCCTCGGCTGATCAGACCCGTGCGGCGATTGATGACCTGAGCGGCGCATTTGTGCGCTGGAATGCCACCCCGGTTGATGAACGTGCGGCCATTCTCGAGCGCGCCGCCGACAAGCTTGAAGAGCATATGCCCGAGCTGATGGCGCTCTGTACCCGTGAGGCCGGCAAGCTGCTGCAAGACGGTATCGATGAAGTGCGCGAAGCGGTCGACTTCTGCCGTTTCTACGCGATGCAGGCGCGTCAGCGCTTCGCCACCATCACGCTGCCTGGGCCGACGGGTGAAAGCAACGAGCTCTACCTGCAAGGCCGCGGTGTCTTCGCCTGTATCAGCCCGTGGAACTTCCCGCTGGCCATTTTCTTGGGTCAGGTCAGCGCTGCGCTGGTTTGCGGTAACACCGTGGTTGCCAAGCCGGCCGAACAGACTAGTCTTGTCGCCGTACGTTGTGTCGAACTAATGCACGAAGCCGGTTTGCCGGGTGACGTGCTTGCACTGCTGCCGGGTGATGGCGCACAGGTTGGTAGTGTCATCACTTCGGACCCGCGTATCGCCGGTGTGGCCTTCACTGGCTCCACCCAGACTGCACATGTGATCAACCGCGCGCTGGCCGCCCGCAACGGCGCGATTGCGCCGATGATCGCCGAGACTGGCGGTCAGAATGCAATGATCGTCGACTCCACTGCGTTGCCGGAGCAGGTCGTCAACGATGTTGTCAGTTCTGCGTTCCAGAGTGCCGGCCAGCGCTGTTCGGCGCTGCGCGTTCTGTTCGTGCAGGAAGATATTGCCGAGCGCGTTATTGAGCTGCTCAAAGGGGCGATGGCTGAGCTGCATGTGGGTGACCCGGCACGTCGCGATACTGATGTTGGCCCGGTGATTGACGCCGATGCTCGTGACGGGCTGCTCAAGCATGTACGTGAGATGAAGCAGGCAGGTTGCCTGATCGCCGAGACCCCGGTACCTGAGTCGCTGAATGGCCATTTTGTCGCCCCGGTTGCCTTCCGTCTGGATAGCATCAACGAGTTGAGCGACGAGCACTTTGGGCCAATTCTGCACGTGGTGACCTGGCGTGCACGTGACCTGGACAAGATCATTGATGATATCAACGCAACCGGCTTTGGCCTGACCCTTGGCGTGCATTCACGCAACGAGGATACTGCCGAGCATATTGATGCGCGGGTACGAATTGGTAATGTGTACATCAATCGCAACCAGATCGGTGCGGTGGTTGGTGTGCAGCCTTTCGGTGGTCAGGGGCTTTCAGGTACGGGGCCGAAGGCGGGTGGTCCGCATTATCTGCTACGGTTTGTCACTGAGCGCACGCGGACAATCAACACCACTGCGGTGGGCGGCAACGCCAGTCTGCTGTCGCTAGGTGATGGGGAACCTTAATAACTGGCAAAGAAGCAACAGGGATAGATGAGCAGCAAGGACAGTTCAGCAACCATGGATGCGAGAGCGGCTCGCGCTGACGACATTGACCGTCATGGTGCCGGCGGGTGTGCAGTCCGCCGGCGAGACCGATTCAAGCATCTCTAAGAGAGAGAATAAAAATGGAAGGTAATACTGCAGTCGTTACGGCGACGTTTATTGTGTACATCGGGGTGATGCTCGCGTTGGGCTATATTGCCTACAAGCGCACCACTAACCTGTCGGACTACATCCTCGGTGGGCGCTCGCTCGGTCCGGGCACTGCAGCACTGTCTGCTGGCGCGTCGGATATGAGTGGTTGGCTGTTGCTGGGCTTGCCGGGTTACGCGCTGTCTGCCGGCTATGAAGCGTCCTGGATCGCTCTCGGTCTGCTCGTCGGAACCTGGGCGAACTGGCTGATCGTTGCGCGGCGTCTGCGGGTCTACTCGCATCTGGCCAGTGATTCGCTGACCCTGCCAGCCTATTTTGAGAACCGGTTTGAAGATAACAGCCGCCTGTTGCGGGTGATTTCTGCTGTCTTCATCCTGCTGTTCTTCCTGTTCTACACCAGCTCCGGGCTGGTTGCTGCCGGCAAGCTGTTTGAAAGCACCTTTGGTTTCGGCTACGAGGTTGCTGTGGTTGTTGGCACCCTGGCGATCATTTCCTACACCTTCTTTGGTGGCTTCCTGGCGGTATCCTGGACCGATGTGATTCAGGGGCTGCTGATGGCGGCGGCATTGGTCGTGGTGCCGGTGATGGCGCTTAATGTTGTTGGTGGCTGGGACGCGGTGCACGGGGCAATGGAAGCACGCAACCCTGAACTGCTGAACCTCTGGACCAATGTAGAAGGCGAGCCGCTGGGCTTTGTGGCGATTATCTCGCTGCTGGGCTGGGGGCTCGGTTACTTTGGTCAGCCGCACATTCTGGCGCGCTTCAAGGCCATCGAGAGCGATGCCGCGCTGCCGACTGCGCGTCGCATTGCTGTGCTGTGGACCGGCGTTTGCCTGCTGGCATCGCTGGTGATCGGCTGGATCGGTATCGGCTACTTCGGAGAGGAAGGTCTGGCTGACGCAGAGACGGTGTTCCTAGCCTTGGTTCAGGCACTGATGCACCCGCTGGTTGCCGGTATTCTGCTGGCTGCGGTGCTGGCCGCGATCATGTCCACTGCCGATTCGCAGTTGCTGGTGTCGTCATCTGCTCTGGCGGAAGACTTCTATAAGGCGCTGTTCCGTCGCGATGCCTCCCAGCAGGAGCTGGTTTGGGTCGGTCGCGCGGCGGTGATCGGTATCGCCGCTCTCGCGCTGGTGTTTGCCTTTAACCCTGAAAGCACCGTACTGGGCCTGGTTTCCTACGCCTGGGCAGGCTTTGGGGCGGCCTTTGGGCCGGCGATCATCCTGTCACTGTTCTGGCGCCGGATGAACCGCTTCGGTGCGCTGGCCGGCATTATCGTTGGTGGTGTTACCGTTGTGGTCTGGAAGCAGATTGACAGCATTGGTCTGTACGAGATCATCCCGGGCTTTATTCTGGCAACCATCGCGATTGTGGTGGTGACTCTGGTTACTCCGGCTCCGGAAGGCAAGGTAACTGATCAGTTCGATGACATGGCCTCTCGGTTCTAATCGTCTGAGCGAAAAAAACCGCCGCACCCGCAAGGGGCGGCGGTTTTTTTATGCTGCTGACTCGATGGTTCCGGCTCAGACGGTCAGCAGGAAGGTGTATTCCTCGGCAATATCGCGCATGGCTTGGTAGCGGCCGCTGGCACCGCCGTGCCCGGCACTCATCTGCGTTCGCAGCAGCAGCGGTTCGAAGTTGGTGCGCGTGGCCCGCAGTCGTGCGACCCACTTCGCGGCCTCCCAGTATTGCACCCGCACGTCGTGATAGCCGGCGGTCACAAAGAGAGCAGGGTAGGCTTGTGCGCGTACGTTCTCATAGGGGGCGTAGCCCTTGATGCGCTCGGCAACCTCAGGCTCGTTCGGATCTCCCCACTCTTCATATTCACCGATGGTCAGTGGCAGCTCCGGGTTATTCATGGTGTTCCAGACATCCACAAACGGCACATCCGCGACGGCTGCATGGAACAGCTCCGGGCGCTGATTGATTACGTTACCGATCAGCAGGCCGCCAGCGCTGCCGCCGGTGATGACCAGCTGGCTCGGGTCGGTCTTGCCCTGTTGAATCAAGTGCTCGGCGCAATGAATGAAATCGCTGAACGTATTGTCCTTGTGCTCCAGCTTGCCTTGCTGGTACCAGTGCTCGCCCATTTCCGCGCCACCTCGAACGTGCGCAATCGCGAAGCGCCAGCCACGCTCCAGCAGTGACAGACGGGCATGAGAGAACCAGGGGTCCATTGATGCACCGTAGGCACCATAACCGTAAAGGTATAGTGGGCCTGGGCCGCTTGTGTCATGGCGTTCAATCAGGCTGATCGGTACACGAGCGCCGTCCCCAGCAATCGCCCACAGGCGCTGGACTCGGTATTCCTCCGGAGCGAAGTGGCCCTCGACCGGTGTTTGCTTCAGAACATGCTGCTCGCCGGTCGCAAGGGTGAGGGCACGCACTTCGGCTGGGCGGTTGAGCGACTCGTAACGCAGGCGGACCTGGGGGCTGTGATACTCCTCACCCGATTGCACGTGCAGGCTGTACACCGCATCGGGCATTTGCACTTGATAGGCGTCAGCACCGTCCGGCAGCACCTCCAGCTGAGTCAGGCCGGCGTTGCGGTATTGCAGAATCAGTGCACTACGTTGCACGTCGACGTCTTCGAGGGTACGTCCGGGGTCAGCGCTGCGCAGCACTTGCCAGTCCTGTTCCCCGAATGAGCCTGGTTGGCACAGGAACAAAGCAAAATTCTCTCCGGCACGGTTACTGCGGATAATGAAGCCCTGTTCGCCATGATCCGCGTCGTACTCATGACCGCTGCGGCGGGGTGCCAGGCAGCGCAATTCTGCTGTTGGTTCGTCGGCGGGCAGATAATGACGTTCGCTGGTGTTTTTGCTGTTGCTGGACAGACAGATGTATCGATCCGAGCTGGAGCGGTAAACCGACAGATAGAACAGCGCATCGCTCTCGTCGAATACCTTAGTCGGTTCCTGGTCTCGACGCAGGCGCCAGAGGTGCGCCGGGCGGGAGCTGTCATCCAGGCTAATGGCAAACAGGGTTTGATTGTCGTTGGCCCAGCAGAGACTGCCGCTGGCATCAGCCAGTGGCAGCTCATACTCTTCGCCGTCCACCAGCGAGCGGACGAACAGGCGATAGACCTCGTTGCCCTGGGTATCCAGGCTGTAGGCGAGCCAGTTCTGGTCTGGGCTGACACTGAAGTCGCCAAGCTCGAGAAAGTCCTCGTCGTTGGCCAACTGATTAAGGTCCAGTAGCAGCTGTTCGGTCTGGATATCGATGTCCAGGCTGGTGGCGGTTTGACGGCGGCAACGGTAGTAGCGCGGATACTCGGCTCCAGCTTCGGTGCGCTGATAGTAGAGCCAGTCGCCTTTGGGGCTTGGCAGGCCGAGGTCAGTTTCCCTTATGCGGCCGCGGATCTCCTGAAACAGCTGCTCACGCAATGCCTCATGGGGCGCCATCCAGTGATCGGTATGGCTGTTTTCTGCCTGCAGGTAGCTGATGACATCAGGGCTGTCGCGCTGCTCCAGCCAGTGGTATGGGTCGGTTCCGGGCTCGCGACGTGCAGTGGGTTGGTTGTGTTCAGGACTCATGGGCTAAAAACCGTTATCATGGCGCGGTTGATTTTGATCGGACGGATAGCAGGCAATGTTCAACGAAGCAGAGTATCAGACAGTCTGGTGGATTTACCTGGCAACGGCCGCTGGCTGCTGGTTGGTCTGGTGGAAAATGACTGCGCTGACGCGATGGTGGTTCATTCGTGAGCCGTTGTGTCTGGCCATGGGGGTGCTGCTGTTCACGCCGGTTGCTGTGGAGGCAGATGGCAGCTGGATGGCTCCGGCGCTACTTATCTACCTGCTCGATACCTTTCTTTCCACGGGTGAAAATCAGGCGCGCGCGCTGGGTGAGCTCGGCATGATGATGTCGCTGGCGTTTACCTGCTACGTTCCGATTGCGCTGGTGCGTGTTGCAGTAGAGCGCTGGTGGCGCCGGCGTCATCCCCGGGAGGAAGAAGAGCCGGCCGCAGCTGACGCCTGAGCGGAGTGCTACTCGCCCGTTTTGGCTTCGTACATCATGCGCGCAAGGCGCATGATCTGCTCTTGGAATTCAGTGCGCTGAGCGTCGGTCATCGGGCACATGTTTAGTTGCTCAAACAGACGGTAGCCACGCACGGAGAAAAACAGGATGGCTGCCTGGGCGAGCCCGAGCGGGGATTGCTCCAGAATGTCGAACAGGCCTTGCACGTTGTCTGAGCTGGTTTGCAGCAGCGCGGGGTTGCTGGCAGCCGCGGCAAAAATAGCAGAGTCCAGGTTTTTCTCTTCGCTTGATTCGCTCATGTTGCTGAGCAACAGTGCCTTCAATTCGCGCATGGGCTCGTCGGGCAGTACGCTTTCATAGGCACCCCAGCGTACGCGAAAACGCTCAAGACGATACTCAATCATGGCGCTCAACAGTGCTTCACGGTCTGGAAACATGTTCTGCAGTGTGGCTTCATCGATCTTGCTGCGTTCGCTGAGGCTGGCGAAGGTCAGTTGCGATGCGCCCAGCTCACTGACGATGGCTTCTGCGGCGCGAAAGATGATCACTCTGAGTGCATCCGGGTTTTGACTGCTGACCGTGGTTTCCACTGGTAACCCCCTGTGAATTACGTTCCTGCTCGCGACCGATTGTGGCTCGGGCGAGGGTAAAACGAGGCTGTTAGACGTGTTGCATCCGCGGGATACCCCGGGCAACAGCAGGGGTGTCGGATGACTTATATGCCGCATAGGGTACGCGGTCAGGGCGGCGGAGGCGAGTAGTTTTTAGCATTCCGCAGGCAACAAAAAACCCGGCCTGAGCCGGGTTTTTCTATTCAGTTATCGGATTAACCGATGATCTGAATGTTTGCAGCCTGCTTGCCTTTCGGACCAGTGGTCACGTCAAAAGACACTTTCTGGTTCTCAGCCAGGGACTTGAAGCCCTGAACCTTGATCTCGGAGAAGTGAGCGAACAGGTCGTCTCCACCGCCATCCGGAGTGATGAAACCAAAACCTTTAGTGTCGTTGAACCACTTAACTGTACCAGTTGCCATTTCAGCTAATTCCTATCAAATTGAAATACTTGAGCTTGCACTCAATTAAAGCGTGGGAATCAAAGATCACGAGAATGACAAACTTACGTACTGAAAAGTGCGCTTGCAGCCTACAACTCTATCTCTTGAAAACCTACGCGCTCACTCTGCGCCTTTCAGTGGGACAAGTCAAGAGCTCAACCAGACCCCTTCAAGGCGCGAATAAACGAAATTGAGTATACGACAGATTCAGGAAATGGCACGTCTTTCAAGAATTTTTTTCAAAACGCTGGAAATGCCCGTTTTATGCGCTTTCAGCCGCGCGTCGATAGGGGTAGACGTCCAGCACCTGACCGGCGCGAATTTGCTCCTGCAGGCCTTGCCAGTAGCTCGCCTCGAACAGGTCGCCGTGCAACCGCGAGAACAGGCGACGCTGATGCATGTCGGCAAATAGGAAGACGGGAAACTCTTCTGGGAATACATCGTTTGGCGATACCGAGTACCAAGGCTCCGAGGCCATTTCCTGTTCAGGATAAAGCGCTTCGGGGATTACCCGAAAGTTAACTTCGGTCAAATAGCTGATTTCATCGTAATCATAAAAAACGACACGGCCGTGGCGGGTAACACCAAAATTTTTCAATAACATGTCGCCAGGGAAAATATTCGCTGCGGCCAGTTCCTTGATGGCCTTGCCGTAATCCAGCAGGGCGTCGTAGGTTTGCTGCTCGCTGGCATTTTCCAGATAGATGTTGAGCGGAGTCATGCGGCGCTCGGTCCAGCAATGACGAATCAGGATGGTGTCGCCTTCCTCTATGACCGTGGACGGGGCAACCTCCAGCAGTTCTTGCAGGCACTCCGGGTCAAAGCGATCACGCGGGAAACGGAAGTCGGCGAACTCCTGGGTGTCGGCCATGCGGCCCACCCGGTCGTGGCGTTTAACCAGACGGTATTTTTCAATGACCGTTGTGCGGTCGATGTTCTTGGATGGGGCGAAGCGATCCTTGATGATCTTGAATACGGTGTTGAAGCGGGGCAGGGTAAACACGCTCATGACCATGCCGCGTACGCCAGGCGCCATGATGAAGCGGTCGTCTGAGTGGGTCAGGTGAGCAATTAGCGAGCGGTAGAATTCGGATTTGCCCTGTTTGTAGAAGCCGATGGCGGTGTACAGCTCGGCCAGGTGCTTACCGGGTATCAGGCGTTTGATAAAGGCGATCAATTCACTGGGTACGGCGCTCTCGACCATGAAGTAGGAGCGGGTGAAGGAGAAAATGATCGATACATCGGACTCGTCGGTAATTACGGTGTCGACGCTGATGCCCTGATGTTCGCGGTTGACCAGTGGTAGTACGAAGGGCCACTGCTCCTGTTGGCTGATCAGGCGGCCGACCAAGTATGCTCCTTTATTACGGTAGAACACGCTTTGCACCATCTCAGCGGTCAAGCCACGATCCATCTGCGCCCAGTCGGGTAGCCCCTGCTGCAGCTGGTTAACGATCATATCCACATCGCGGGTCATGTCCTCCCAGGGGACGTCGAAGCTGTACTCGCTGAGAATCTGGTGGGCCAGACCCTGCAGCGAGCCCTCCGAGATAAACCCGCGGGTCAGCGAAATGCGTGATGGCGGGCGGGTAACCGGTCGGGTACTGTGGACGAACATGGTGTCGTCACTGATTTGATCGTGTTGGTGCAGGCTGCAGAACACTGAGTTGAACCAGGTTTCGGCCAGCTCGTCGTCGAAGCGCTGATCAATCAGGGTGATGTAGGACTGGCGAATATCGGGCCAGACGGCGACATCGCGAACCTGGTCGCCAAGGGGCGCTGATGACGCCAGTTGGTCTGCCGTTTCCTGCACCTGCTCCTCGTAGGCATTGATCCGCAGCGTTGAGGCTTCCTGGATGTCATTCCAGCGGGCCTGTTCGAAGCGCGCGCGCGCGCCTGCGGTCAGGTCGCGGAAGATGCGACGGTAGCGGTCAAAGCCGGAAAGAATCTGCTGAGCAATCTGATCGGAAGCATAGGACATGAATAGCGCCTGCGGGGTAGGGAGCGAATGCTCGCAGCATAGCCAGTCATGAGGGTGCGGGGAAGGGTGTGTTGCGATCTGCCGCACCGAAGACCGGTGCGGCGATGGGGTGAATTACTGCACGGTTTCCTGGTCGGTAAACAGGTCGGTGAACAGCATGGTGGAGAGATAGCGCTCGCCAGAGTCGGGCAGGATGACGACGATGGTCTTACCCTGCATGCCAGGCTCTTCGGCAACCCGGCAGGCGGCAGCCATGGCCGCACCGCAGGAAATACCAACTAGAATGCCTTCCTCGCGCATCAGACGCAGGGCCATGTCCTTGGCTTCTTCGTCGGTGACCTGCTCGACCCGGTCAACCATGCCGAGGTCAAGGTTGGCAGGCACAAAGCCGGCACCGATGCCCTGAATCTTGTGTGGGCTGGGCTTGACCTCGTCGCCTTGCAGGGTCTGGGTAATAACCGGAGAGCTGGAGGGTTCCACCGCGATGGAGGTGATCTTTTTTCCGCAGGTCAGCTTGATGTAGCGGGAAATGCCGGTAATGGTGCCGCCGGTGCCGACACCGGAAACCAGCACGTCAATGCTACCGTCAGTGTCGTTCCATATCTCTGGCCCGGTGGTCTTCTCGTGAATGGCCGGGTTGGCCGGGTTCTCGAACTGTTGCAGCAAGATATACTGCTCCGGGTGCTTGGTTGCCAGCTCCTGCGCCTTCTCGATGGCGCCTTTCATGCCCTTGGCTGGTTCGGTCAGTACCAGCTCGGCGCCCAGTGCCTTAAGTACCTTGCGTCGCTCCAGACTCATTGATGCCGGCATGGTCAGTACCAGCTTGTAACCGCGGGCGGCAGCAACGAACGCCAGCCCGATACCGGTATTGCCCGAGGTCGGCTCGACGATGGTCATGCCCGGCTTCAGGCGGCCGCTGGATTCTGCGTCCCAGATCATGCTCGCGCCAATACGGCATTTGACCGAATAGGCCGGGTTGCGGCCTTCGATCTTGGCCAAAATAGTCACGCCTTTGGGACCAAGGCGATTGATACGAACCAGCGGCGTGTTGCCGATGGCCTGGGAGTTGTCTGCGAAGATGCGGCTCATGGCACGACTCCTTGTTGATAGGTGCAGCAGGGCAGGGGTAATCAAGCCAATCAGCCTATGCCGGGCGCTTACGCCCGTCAATGCGCTGCTTGACGCCCTCGGGCCTGATTGCTGCCCGTGATAATGGAAATCTCGCCGCCAATAATGAAGCGGTATCAGTCTGCCTTTGGTTGTGCCATGTCGCGTTTACAGTGAAAATCGTCGCAAGTTATAGTGCTCGATCATTTTTTCGTGCAATGCCTGGTCTTTACTACACCGGGCTCCGGCCCAAGGAACACTCAGATGAAGTTCGAAGGTACTCAGTCCTACGTCGCCACCGACGACCTTAAACTGGCGGTGAATGCTGCCATTACCCTGGAGCGCCCGCTGCTGATCAAGGGTGAACCGGGCACGGGTAAAACCATGCTGGCCGAGCAATTGGCCGAGTCCATGGGCGCCAAGCTGATTACCTGGCACATCAAGTCCACCACCAAGGCGCATCAGGGCCTGTACGAGTACGACGCGGTCAGCCGCCTGCGCGACTCTCAGCTGGGCGTCGACAAGGTTCACGACGTTGCCAACTACATCAAGAAGGGCAAGCTGTGGGAGGCGTTTGAGTCCGAAGAGCGCGCCATTCTGCTGATCGACGAAATCGACAAGGCCGATATCGAGTTTCCGAACGATCTGCTGCAGGAACTCGACAAGATGGAGTTCTACGTTTACGAAACCAACCAGACCATCAAGGCCAAGCAGCGCCCGATCATCATCATTACCTCCAACAACGAGAAAGAGCTGCCGGACGCCTTCCTGCGTCGCTGCTTCTTCCACTACATTGCCTTCCCTGATCGCGAGACCATGAAGAAGATCGTGGAAGTGCATTTCCCGAAGATCGAACAGACGCTGCTGTCCGAAGCCATGGACATCTTCTTCGATGTGCGCAAGGTGCCGGGTATCAAGAAGAAGCCGTCTACTTCCGAGCTGGTTGACTGGCTGAAGCTACTGATGGCTGATCAGATTCCTGAGGCAGTGCTGCGTGACCGTGATCCGACCAAGGCGATTCCGCCGCTGTATGGCGCGCTGGTCAAGAACGAGCAGGATGTCCAATTGCTGGAACGCCTGGCCTTTATGACGCGTCGCCAGAACCGCTAGCAGGCGGTTGAAAGTCCAACTGCGCAGCGGGAGCGGCATGTCTGTCCGGCTATGAGCCTGAGGCGCGCCGCCTCGCCTGCTTTTCAACAACCTGCACAGGGGGTGCCCGATGTTACTGGGCCTGTTCAATGAAATGCGGGCAGCGAAAGTACCGGTGTCGGTACGCGAGCTGCTCGACCTGATCAATGCGCTGAAACACCACGTGGTGTTCGCCGATATGGACGAGTTCTACTATCTAGCGCGCACGGTCATGGTCAAGGACGAGCGGCACTTCGACAAGTTTGACCGTGCCTTCGGTGCCTATTTCAAGGGGCTGGAAAACCTCGACCAACTGATTGAGGCAATGATTCCGGATGATTGGCTGCGTAAGGAATTCGAGCGCATGCTGACTGACGAAGAAAAGGCCAAGATCCAGACCCTCGGTGGTCTCGACAAGCTGATCGAGGAGTTCAAAAAGCGCCTCGAAGAGCAGAAAGAGCGCCATGAGGGCGGCAACAAGTGGGTCGGTACCGGGGGCACCAGTCCCTTTGGTTCCGGCGGCTTCAATCCCGAGGGTATTCGTGTCGGCGACGCGGGCAAACGCCAGGGCAAGGCGGTCAAGGTCTGGGATCAGCGCGAGTACAAGAACCTGGATGATCAGATCGAGCTGGGTACGCGCAATATCAAGGTCGCTTTGCGCCGGCTGCGCAAGTTTGCGCGCCAGGGCGCTGCGGACGAGCTGGATATCGACGGCACCATTGATCACACCGCCAAGGATGCGGGTCTGCTGAACATTCAGATGCGCCCGGAGCGGCGTAACGCGGTCAAGCTGTTGCTGTTGTTTGATATTGGCGGCTCGATGGACGCGCACATCAAGGTGTGCGAAGAGCTGTTCTCCGCCTGCCGTACCGAGTTCAAGCACCTGGAGTATTACTACTTCCACAACTGCGTCTACGAGTCGGTGTGGAAGAACAACATGCGACGCACCAGCGAGCGCACCTCGACGCTGGACCTGCTGCACAAGTACGGTCCGGACTACAAGGTGGTGTTTGTCGGTGACGCGGCCATGGCGCCCTACGAAATCACCCAGCCGGGCGGCAGCGTAGAGCACTGGAACGAAGAGGCGGGCTACGTCTGGATTCAGCGCTTCATGGAAAAGTACAAGAAGCTCATCTGGATAAATCCGTATCCCAAGGATGCGTGGGAGTACACGTCTTCAACCAAGCTGATTCGCGAGCTGGTCGAGGACAAGATGTACCCGCTGACCCTGCAGGGGCTGGAAGACGGGATGAAGTACCTCAGCAAGTAGGCGGCGGCTTCGCCGCCGCAGCTGCAAGCTATAAGCCTCAAGCAGTCCCTGCAGGGGGCGCTTGAGGCTGAGGGCCGTAGGGCGGAGTAAGCGCAGCGTCTCCGCCGCTTTTATCCCGCTAGCTGTTGCTTACGGACTTCTGTGGGCTTGCTGCTTAAGACGCGGAGACGCCGTTGGTTTTCTCCGCCCTACAGTGCTGATCTCCTGCGTTCTACCCGCAAAACAAAACCCGGCACAGTGCCGGGTTTGTTTTTAGCTTGCAGATTGCAGCTTGAGGCTTGCCGCTTGTAGCTGCGACTGCGGCTAAGCCGCAGCCGCTCAGCCCAACTGCACCGCTGGAGCCTGCGGACGGTCGATGCTGACCTTCTCGGTCGGGGCCATCACGGTGGCAACACCATCCACGACCTGCTTGCCATCCTGATTAATCACGCGGGTGGCGATCTTTACGCGGTTCTTCGGCAGCTTTTCCAGCACTTCCAGCTCAATGGTGATGTTGTCACCCAGGCGTACCGGACGCAGGAAGCTCAGCTCCTGGCCGATGTAGATGCTGCCCGGTCCCGGCAGTTCGCAGGCGATTGCCGCCGAGATCAGTGCGCCCGAGAACATGCCGTGGGCGATGCGGCCCTTGAACGGCGTGGCTGCGGCAAATTCCTCGTCAAGGTGAACCGGATTGACGTCTCCGGAAACCGCGGCGAACAGTAGCAGATCACTTTCCTGTACCTGATGGGCCAGGCTGGCTTTGTCGCCAACATTGAGTTCGTCGTAGATGCGGTTTTCAAGCTTCTGCATGGCTGCTGCTCCGTTGCGGTAGGGTGGTCAGGCGCGAGTCCAGCCAGTCAAGCAGGTCGGAGATGACCTCATCCCGATTGGTTTCATTGAAGGCTTCGTGGCGAGCGCCCGGGTAAAGCCGCAATTCTACCTGCGATAGTCCGGCAGCGCGCAAGCGTTGTTGCAGTTTGGCCAAACCGCCACCGGCGCTGACCGGGTCGCTGTCTCCACCCAGAATCAGAACCGGCAGATTGGCGCGAATACTACTCAGTCGAGCCGGGCTGGCGATGTGCGTCAGCGCAGCAAACAGGCATTGCCAGTATTGACCGCTCAGTATGAATCCGCACAACGGGTCGGCGACGTACAGATCCACCTGCTGTGGATCGCGGCTAAGCCAGTCAAACTCGGTTCGGACGTCGCCGAAGGCGCGATTGAAACGACCAAAGGACAGGGTGTTCATTGTGCTGGCGGGCGCGTCGGGGCCGCGCAGCAGGCTTTCCAGCCGGGCGAGTTGTCGACCGATCCGGCATAGCGCTGCGGGGTTGGCGTTGCTGCCGCTGAGTACCGCAATGTCGATCTGGTCCGAGTGCTCTAGCAGTAGGCTCTGAACCACAAAGGTGCCCATGCTGTGTCCGAGCAAAATCAGTGGAAGTGTCGGTGCTGCCTGACGTGCGTGTTCGATCACCAGCAGTAGGTCGGCGACCAGCGAGTTCCAGTCGGCGCCGTCGGCGAGCTGTCCGCGCGGCTGGTCGGGGGTGCTGGCGCCGTGACCTCGTAGGTCCAGTGCCCAGACATTCAGGCCGACGGCGTTCATCTGCTCGGCCAGGTTCTGGTAGCGAGCGCCGTGTTCGGCCATGCCGTGGCAAATGACTACATTGGCACGGGGCGGGGTTCTAGATGGCTAATGGTGCAGGTTCAGGCTGGCGCCGTCGGTAGCAGAGAGTGTCAGTGATGTGTACGGCATTGTCGGTGGGCCCTGTCGTTGCTGTTATTGTTGTTGGCTGCGGTCTTGCAAGCTTGAGGTGGAGGCGGGGTATTCACAAACCAAATGAAACACTCCAGCATTTTGTATTTACGCTCAGCCCTGTTAGTTTTGAGCCACTTTAACAGCAGCACTCTGAGCTTCAATGCTCAATCGAAGCCAATGAATGGCGTCGCCTAATATAAGAAACTGCACCACCGGGGAATAGGAGAGTAACAATGGAAGCGTCCTTCTGGGCTGATAAGCGGCCGGCAGGGATTCCCAACGATATCGACCTGACTGAGTACAGCTCGATTATTGATGTGTTTGATCAGGCCTGTGTGAAGCACGCTAAGCTTTCCGCGTTCAGCAACATGGGTGTCACCCTGACTTACGCTGACCTGGATCGCCTGTCTGCTGCGTTTGCCAGCTACCTCCAGCAGCACACCTCGTTGCAGCCGGGCGACCGTATCGCGGTGCAGATGCCTAACGTGCTGCAGTTTCCGATTGCCGTATTCGGTGCCATTCGCGCCGGCCTGGTGGTCGTCAATACCAACCCGATGTATACCGCACGGGAAATGCGTCACCAGTTTCAAGATTCCGGCGCCAAGGCCTTGATCTACATGAACATGTTCGGACATCTGGTGCAGGAAGTGCTGCCCGATACCGAGATCAAGTACCTGTTTGAAGCCCGTATGGGTGACATGCTGCCCGGAATGAAAGGCACGCTGGTCAACGCAGCGGTCAAGTACGTTAAGAAGCTGATCCCCGATTATTCGCTGCCGCAGGCGGTGCCGTTCAAAACGGCGCTCAAGCGTGGCAAGGGGCAACGTCCCAAGGCAGTGGTTCGTACCCTCGACGATGTGGCTGTATTGCAATACACCGGTGGTACCACTGGCGTGGCCAAGGGCGCGATGCTGACCCACGGCAACCTGGTGGCGAACATGCAGCAGGTGTATGCCAACATGCAGCAGCTCGACAGCAACGGCCAGAAGATCAACGGCGAAGCCGGTGAGGTCATCATCGCGCCGTTGCCGCTGTACCACATCTTCGCGTTTACCGTTAACTGCATGTGCATGATGATCGCCGGCCACCATAACGTGCTGATCACCAACCCGCGGGATATCCCGGGCTTTGTTGCCGAACTCAAGAAGTGGCAGTTCTCCTCGATTGTCGGGTTGAACACGCTGTTTGTAGCGCTGATGGACCATCCCGAGTTTGAAAAACTGGATTTTTCGCGTCTGAAGAGCACCGGCTCCGGTGGCACTGCGCTGGTTAAGGCCACTGCCGAGCGCTGGCAGAAGAAAACCGGCTGCCTGATCGGCGAAGGGTACGGTCTGACCGAGTGCTCTCCGGTGGTGACCTCCAGCCCGGGCGACGGTTTGGCGCGTCTTGGCTCCGTGGGCCTGCCGGCGCCCGGCACTGCGCTGAAAGTGATCGATGAGGACGGTAATGAACTCGGTATCGGTGAGCGCGGCGAGCTGTGTGTGAAAGGGCCGCAGGTGATGAAGGGTTACTGGAATCGTCCGGAAGCGACCGAAGAGGTGCTCGACGCCGACGGTTGGTTCCGCACCGGTGACGTTGCAATCATCGATGAAGATGGGTTTGTATCAATTGTTGACCGGATCAAGGATCTGATCATCGTCTCCGGCTTTAACGTGTACCCGAATGAGATCGAAGACGTGGTCGCGGCGCACCCGAAGGTTGCCAACGTGGCCGCTATCGGAGTGGAGGACGAGAAGTCCGGTGAGGCGGTCAAGTTGTTCGTGGTTGCCAGCGACCAGAGCCTCACAATTGATGAACTCAAGGCCTATTGCCGCGCCAACTTCACTGGTTACAAGGTTCCGAAACACTACGAACTGCGTGATGCGCTGCCGATGTCTGCGGTTGGCAAGATTCTGCGTCGCGAGCTGCGCGACCAGTGATCAGAAGCCTTTCAGGGTGACCCGCCAGTCACCCTGAAAGGCCTTCAAAGTCAAGCCACAAGCGCTCTGGGTACGATTTCAGGGTGCTGGTCTGCCTGTACAAAAGCTGCTAGTCTTCGGGCTCTTTGGCCCCTCGGATGCGTCATTTCGACGCTCGGCGAGGCGTCAGATGAGCGTCATGAAAAGAGTGCTTTAAGCACCTAAAGACACACCGAACATACTATAAGACTGCAGCGATACCAGTTCAGGAGCGGGCCTATATGCTTGAAAATTTCTGGAAAGACAAATATCCAGCGGGTGTTTCCTCCGAGATCGATCCCGACCAGTACCCCAACGTTCTCGCCGTCCTCAAAGACTCCTGCCAGCGCTTCGCAAACAAGCCTGCCTTTACCAACCTTGGTAAAACCCTGACTTACGGTGACCTTTACACCCTCTCAGGTCACTTTGCTGCCTACCTGCAAAAACACAGTGGCCTGCAGCCGGGCGACCGCATCGCTATTCAGATGCCAAACGTACTGCAGTACCCGATTGCTGTATTCGGCGCCATGCGCGCTGGCTATGTTGTGGTCAACACCAACCCGCTGTACACACCGCGGGAAATGGAGCACCAGTTCAATGACTCCGGCGCCAAGGCGCTGGTGTGCCTGGCCAACATGGCCTACATGGCGGAAGAAGTGGTGCCGAAAACCGGCGTTAAGCATGTCATCGTCACCGAGCTGGGCGACATGCTGCCACCGCTCAAGCGTCTGCTGATCAATGCGGCGGTCAAGTACATCAAAAAGATGGTGCCGTCCTACAACATTCCGGGCATGGTTCGCTTCAATGACGCCATGGCCAAAGGCCGCAGCCTGAGCCTGACTGAAGCTAATCCGGCTGGTGGTGATGTTGCCGTGCTGCAGTACACCGGCGGCACCACCGGGGTTGCCAAGGGGGCGATGTTGACCCACCGCAACCTGGTCGCCAACATGCTGCAGGCCAAGGCGCTGATGGGCTCGAACATGGTGGACGGCGAAGAGATCGTCATTTGCCCGCTGCCGCTGTATCACATCTATGCGTTTACCTTCCATTGCATGGCAATGATGGTCAGTGGTAACCACAACGTGCTGATCACCAACCCGCGTGATATCTCATCGTTTGTGAAGGAACTGTCCAAGTTCCGGTTTTCCGGTTTCGTTGGGCTTAACACCTTGTTCGTTGCTCTCTGTAACGATGCCGCATTCCGCGCTCTGGATTTCAGCAACTTCAAGGTCACCCTGTCTGGCGGTATGGCGCTGCAGCTGGCTACCGCCGAGCGCTGGAAGCAGGTTACCGGCTGTGATATCTGCGAAGGTTTTGGCATGACCGAAACCAGCCCGGTTGCCACCGTAAACCCGATCAGCAACATTCAGCTGGGCACCATTGGTATTCCGGTACCGTCCACGCTGTGCAAGGTCATTGATGAAGACGGCAACGAACTGCCGCTGGGCGAACGTGGCGAGCTGTGCGTCAAGGGGCCGCAGGTGATGAAGGGCTACTGGCAGCGTCAGGATGCGACCGATGAAATTCTGGACGCCGAAGGCTGGCTGAAAACCGGTGACATCGCGATCATTCAGGAAGACGGTTACCTGCGCATTGTGGACCGCAAGAAAGACATGATTCTGGTCTCCGGTTTCAACGTGTACCCGAACGAGCTGGAAGACGTCATGGCGACCCTGCCGGGCGTGGTGCAGTGTGCTGCCATCGGTGTGCCGGACGAGAAGTCGGGCGAAGCCATCAAGGTGTTCCTGGTTAAATCCGCAGACTCGACCCTGACCGAGAAAGACGTGATCGCCCATATGCGCAGCAGTCTGACTGCCTACAAGGTGCCGAAGCACGTCGAGTTCCGCGATGCACTGCCGACCACCAACGTCGGCAAGATTCTGCGTCGCGAGCTGCGTGACGAGGAACTGAAGAAACTCGCCAGTCACTAAGCTGCACCCGTCGCCTTGATTTTGCGACAATAGAGCCCCGCCCGGCATCGCCGGGCGGGGTTTTTTAATGCCAAGGATCAACCATGTCAGCCAAGCACTCCAATGCGCCCGATTTCTCCCAGGTCATGGCCAGTGACCGTCATCGCCTGCAGCAGCAGTTTCAGCGCCTGCCCAAGGACGATCAGGGCAAGGCTGCGGCAACCTGGCTGGCGCGTTTTGAGGCTTCAAGTGAGCGGGTCAACGAGCGCAACCGGCTGATCCCGAAAATCATCTATCCTGATGCACTGCCGATTGCCGACAAGCGCGAGCAGATCAAGGCAGCCATCGCTGAAAATCAGGTCGTGGTGATCGCCGGTGAAACCGGCTCGGGTAAAACCACCCAGTTACCGAAAATCTGTCTTGAACTGGGACGCGGCACCCACGGTTTGATTGGTCATACGCAGCCGCGGCGACTGGCTGCGCGCAGCGTGGCGTCGCGCATTGCTGAAGAGTTGAACACGCCGTTGGGGGAACTGGTCGGCTATCAAGTGCGCTTTACCGATCAGACCTCCGAGCGGTCGCTGATCAAGCTGATGACCGACGGCATCCTGCTGGCTGAAACCCAGAACGACCGTTACCTCAATCGCTACGACACCCTGATCATCGACGAGGCGCACGAGCGCAGCCTCAACATCGATTTTCTGCTGGGCTACCTCAAGACCATCCTGGCCAAGCGGCCCGATCTGAAGGTGATCATCACCTCGGCGACCATCGATCTTGAGCGGTTCTCGGCCCATTTCGGCAATGCGCCGGTGATTGAAGTGTCCGGTCGTACCTACCCGGTGGATGTCTGGTATCGGCCGCTCAGCGCCGAACGGGACGAAGAGGGCAACACGGTCGAGGAAGACCTGAGCATCGATCAGGGCATCGTCGCTGCGCTGACCGAGATTCAGCAATTCGAGCGTAGTCAGGGTAAAGCGCCGGGGGATGTGTTGGTGTTTCTGCCGGGCGAGCGGGAGATTCGCGATACCGCCGAGTACCTGCGCAAGGCCAACCTGAAACACACCGAGATTCTGCCGTTGTACGCACGCCTGTCGGCCGCTGAGCAACAGAAGATTTTTTCCTCCCACGCCGGGCGGCGTGTGGTGCTGGCAACCAACGTGGCGGAAACCTCGCTGACGGTGCCGGGCATTGTCTATGTGATTGACCCGGGTGAGGCGCGCATCAGTCGCTACAGCCCGCGTTCCAAGGTGCAGCGGCTGCCGGTTGAGGCTGTCTCGCAGGCCAGTGCCAACCAGCGCAAGGGGCGATGCGGCCGGGTCGCGCCCGGTATCTGTGTGCGGCTGTTCAGCGAGGAGGACTTCCTCGGTCGCCCGGAGTTTACCGACCCGGAGATTCGCCGTACCAATCTGGCGTCGGTGATCCTGCAGATGCTGCATCTGCGTCTTGGCCGCATCGAAGACTTCCCGTTTATCGAACCGCCGGATGGCCGGGCCATCAGCGACGGTTTTACCTTGCTGCAGGAGTTGGGTGCGGTCGACCGCAGTGGCGCAATGACCGACATTGGTCGCCAGCTGGCGCGCCTGCCGGTCGATCCGCGGATTGGTCGCATGTTGCTGGAAGGGGCTCGTCAGGGCTGTCTGGCCGAACTGGCAGTGATTGCCAGCGCGCTGGCTGTGCAGGACCCGCGCGAACGTCCGCTGGAAAAACAGCAGGCAGCCGATCAGGCCCATGCCCAGTGGAACGAGGAGGGCTCCGATTTTGCCGCCTTCCTGAATCTGTGGAACGGTTTTGAGGCCCAGCGTCAGGCTCTGACCCAAAGCCAGCTGCGCAGCTGGTGCCGACGCAACTTCCTCAACTATCTGCGCCTGCGTGAATGGCGCGAAACCCATCGGCAGATTCGTCTCACCTGCCGCGACATGGGGCTGGAAGAAAACAAGCAGCCGGCTTCCGGCGAGCCCGTGCATAAGGCACTGCTTGCAGGCCTGCTCAGTCACCTGGGCAACAAGACGGAAGAGGGCGATTATCTCGGCGCACGGCAACGCCGCTTCCTGCTGCATCCGTCCTCGGGCCTTGCGAAGAAGAAGCCGGCCTGGGTTATGGTCGCCGAGCTGACCGAAACCCGCCGTCTGTATGGTCGGCTGGCGGCGAAGATTGATCCGGTGTGGGTCGAGCCGCTGGCAGCCCATCTGGTCAAGACCAGTCACAGCGAGCCGCACTGGGAGAAGAAGCGCGGTCAGGTCGTGGCCTTTGAGCAGGTCTCCCTGTACGGCCTGATCATCGTGCCAAAGCGTAAGGTGCACTTCGGCCCGATTGATCCGGTCATTTCGCGCGAACTGTTCATTCGCCAGGCGCTGGTGGCGGGCGAGTGGCATGGCCGCGCGGCCTTCAACAAGGCCAACCAGCAGTTGCTCAGCCAGTTGGATGAGCTGGAAGCCAAGGCACGCAAGCGCGATATCGTAGTGGACGAGGAGACGTTGTACCGCTTCTTTGATCAGCGCATCCCCGAGAACATCTACCAGCTGGCGAGTTTCGAGCGCTGGCTCAAGCGCAGCAGCGAGACCGATCCCAAGCTGCTGCACATGACCCGCGATGACCTGCTGCAGCGCGAGGCCAATGATGTCAGCGCCGATCTGTACCCGGATCTGCTGCGTTGGGAGAGTGTGGCCTTGCCGCTCAGCTATCACTTCGAGCCGGGCCATCCGGCAGACGGCGTGACGGTGCGTATTCCTGCCTCGCTGCTGCGTCGTATCGACCCGCAGCGGCTCGACTGGCTGGTGCCAGGGCTGTTGTTCGACAAATGCGTGGCGCTGGTACGTGGTTTGCCAAAGGCGATTCGCAAGAACTTTGTGCCGGTGCCGGACTTTGTGCGTGCCGCGCTGGAGCGCATGCCGTTTGCCGACGGCAGCCTGACTCAGGCGCTCGGCCGCGAGCTGACGCGGATGACCGGCGTACGGCTGGACGACGACGCCTGGGCGGACGTTGAGCTGGAGGATCATCTGCGCATGCGTATCGAGGTGGTCGACGCAGAAGGCAAGCCGATTTGCGCCGGCCGTGATTACAGCGCCCTGTGCGCCCAGATCGACGGCCTGCCGCTGCAAGCTGAAGCACCGGTGGCGGAGCAGAAAT
Organism: Halopseudomonas oceani; assembly: GCF_002903165.1. Taxonomy (GTDB): domain Bacteria; phylum Pseudomonadota; class Gammaproteobacteria; order Pseudomonadales; family Pseudomonadaceae; genus Halopseudomonas; species Halopseudomonas oceani. The sequence continues at coordinate 33,997 of NZ_PPSK01000020.1, read as the reverse complement.
CCGCTGCCCCAGCGCAAATGCCCGGCACTTATGCGTTGCCGGAAACCCTGGTACGCAAGCAGGCCGGTATTGCGGTCAACTTCCACCCAGCCTGGGTGGAGCAGGGCGAGGAGGTCGTTGAGCAGCTATTTGACGTGCCACAGGTCGCCCTGCGTGAACATCGCCTTGGCGTGCAGCGGTTGTTGCTGCAAAGCCCGCAGCTGAATGAGCAGGCGCGGTATCTGCGCCAGAAGCTGACCACGCTCAAGGATGCCGCTATCTACTATCGCGACCTCGGTACGCAAAAGCAGCTGACGGACGATGTACTGCTGGGCGCGATCGATCGGGTGTTTTTGCCCGCTGGGGCACCGTTGCCGCGTGATGCCGAAACCCTTGCTGCCCTGATCGAGGCCGGTCGTGGTGATTGGGTGCCTGCCTGTGAACAGCTGGCACAGCAGGTGCTGGCGATCCTCAAGCAATGGCACGGCTTGCGCAAGCGCTTCAAGGGCAAAGTGGATCTGGCCCATGCGCTGGCCATGAACGATGTCCGTGAGCAACTGTCTGAACTGGTCTTCCCGGGCTTTGCCCGACAGGTGCCGGGCGAATGGCTGAGCCAGTACCCGCGTTACCTCAGTGCGATTGAGCAGCGGCTCGACAAGCTGCCGGGGCAGGTGCCGCGTGATCGCGCCTGGACCGACGAGCTGCAGGGTTTCTGGCAGCAGTACAAGGCGCTGAGCGAGCGTTTCCAGCGCGAAGGCCGCTGGGACCCGAGGCTGGACGAGTGGCGCTGGATGCTGGAGGAATATCGGGTGTCGCTGTTTGCCCAGCAACTGGGTACGCGCATGCCGGTGTCCAGCAAGCGGCTTGCGAAACTGTGGCGGGAAATCACTGCCTGACTGGCAGCCAACGAGCAAGGACGTGAGCGTGGTAACAGAACAGATTCAGGTGTTGAGTGACAACGGTGGGCTACTGCAGCTGCGGTGCTTCGGCAGTGAAAGTACCACAGCGCCAGTCCTACTGCTGTTGCACGGTGCGATGGCTGACAGCCGACTGTATCTGGCAGCCCAGCGCGGTTTGGCTGGTTTTCTGGCCGAGCAGGGCTGTTGCGTCTATGTCGCGGACCTGCGTGGCCACGGTGACAGCCTGCCCGCGCTGGGCGAGCAGCCTCCGATCGAACAGAGCGACCTGATTCGGCACGATATTCCGGCGTTGTTGAACGCCTTGCTTGAGCGTCACCCGGCGCAACACCTGTTTGTCCTGAGCCACGGTTGGGGTGGCGTCTGGCTCGCCAGTGCGCTGATCCGCGAGCCGCAGCTGCTTGGCCGGATCAGCGGCCTGGTGCAACTGGCCGTGCGCCGCAGAGCGAAGGCGGGTGGTCGCTGGGTTCGTTTCGCCCGGCGGACCCTCTGGGGCACCCTGGCTTCACTGATGGGCAGGTTCAAGGGCCGGATCCCGGCCAGCGCCATGGGACTGGGTAGTCAGGATGAAGCCTGCGCAATTCATGCCGCGAATCTGGCCTGGGAGCGCGGCGAATGGCGTGATCTTGACGATGGTTTCGACTATGCTAGCGCCTTGAAGAATCTGGCGTGGCCCCCCAGCCTGTATCTGGCCGGTGATCGCGATCGCGTGTTGGGGCACGTAGAAGACGTCAGACTGTTTGCCCGCGAGCTGGGCAGACATGATGCACAGGTAATCTTGCTGGAAAAGGGCCGGGGTTGCTCACGACACTACGGGCACACCGACCTGCTCACCCATCCGCAGGCAGAGCAGGATCATTTCCCGCTGATTGCCGACTGGCTGGCCCAGCGTCGGCAGGATTCGCACACACAAGAGCTGTTTCCTTGCGGTAACGCACCGGACGTTAAGGACGCAGCGTACATAACACGAGAAGAGGACCGACCGTGCACAAAGTCGTGATCAGCGGAACAGGTTTGTTTACCCCATCCGAGAGCATCAGCAACGAAGAGCTGGTTGCTAGCTACAATGCCTACGTAGAAAAATTCAACACCGAGAATGCTGCCGCAATCGAAGCCGGGACCGTCGAGCCGCTGGCTGGCTCCAGTACCGAGTTCATCGAAAAGGCCTCTGGCATCAAGGCCCGTTACGTCATTAACAAGAGCGGCATCCTGGATGTCGACCGTATGGTTCCCTCCATTCCCGAGCGCAGCGATGACGAGCAGTCGCTGCTGTGCGAAATGGCCGTCAAGGCAGCCCATCAGGCGCTTGAGGCCGCTGGCCGCACTCCGGCTGATATTGACGGCGTGATCGTTGCCTGTTCGAACCTGCCACGAGGCTATCCGGCGTTGTCGATCGAAGTCCAGGAAGCGCTTGGGATCGAAGGCTTTGGCTTCGACATGAACGTTGCCTGCTCCTCTGCCACCTTCGGTATCCAGAACGCAGCCAACACCGTTGCGTTGGGCCAGGCCCGTGCGGTACTGATGGTGAACCCGGAAGTCTGCACCGGCCATATGAGCTTCCGCGACCGTGACAGCCACTTCATCTTTGGTGATGCCTGCACCGCGGTTGTCGTCGAGCGCGCTGACGATGCCGTTTGCGAACATCCGTACGAGATCCTCGGCACCAAGCTGCTGACCAAGTTCTCCAACAACATTCGCAACAACTTCGGCTTCCTCAACCGTTGTGACGAGTCCGGTATCGGCGCGCGCGACAAGCTGTTCATGCAGAACGGCCGCAAGGTGTTCCGCGACGTGTGTCCTATGGTGGCTGACCTGATCGGTGAGCACCTGACCGAGACCGGTCTGGGCGTGACAGACATCAAGCGCTTCTGGCTGCATCAGGCTAACCTGAACATGAACATGCTGATTGCCCGCAAGCTGCTTGGCCGCGACCCGAGCGTTGAAGAAGCACCGGTAGTGCTCGACAAGTACGCCAACACTAGCTCCGCCGGCTCCATCATTGCCTTCCACCAGCATCAGGAAGACCTGCCGGTAGGCAGCCATGGCGTGATCTGCTCCTTCGGTGCCGGTTACTCCATCGGCAGCGTTATCGTTCGCAAGGGCTGATACGCGTGACCGGCGAGCAGGAACTGATCCAGCGCCTGCTCGCCGGCGATCAAAGCGCCTACCGTCAGCTGGTGACCACCTATCAGGGCGCCATGCGAGCGGTGGCGACTGCCATTGTCGGCATCTCCAATAGCGATGAAGTGGTGCAGGAAAGTTGGCTCGCGGTCGTGCGTAATCTCAACGGATTCGCCGGACGCTCAAGCCTCAAGACCTGGCTGCTGACCATCACCGCCAATACCGCCAAATCGCGTCTGCGCAAACACCGTCGTGAAGTCTTGCTTGATGACATCACCGGGCCGCACGGGACCATCGACGATGGCCGCTTTGCTGCTGACGGTCATTGGTCACAGGAGCCGGCACTGTGGCACAGCGACTCTCCGGAAGCCCTGCTCGGCGAACAGGCCTTGCGTGATTGCCTCGAACACACCCTCAACTCACTGTCTGAACTGCAACGCAGTGTCCTGATGCTGCGCGAGCGTCAGGGATTGGAATTGACCGATATCTGTAATCTTCTGGACATCTCGCACTCCAATGTACGGGTGCTGCTGCATCGTGCCCGACTGAGCGTATTTGCGACCCTGGAGCATTTTGAGGTGACCGGCGAATGTTGAGCTGCAAGGGGCTGGTGGGTCTGTCCAGTGACCTGCTGGATGGTGAACTGAGCCTGAAACAACGGCTGGCCGTGCGAGCGCATCTGGCGATGTGTGTGCGCTGTCGCCGCTTTATCCGCCAGCTACGGGTCAGTCAGCGGGTTATTCGCCAGCTGCCAGACGCCGATGTGCCTGAGCTGGAAGCGCTGCTGCAGGCGATGCAGGCCCAGCGTCAGCAGGATGCAGACTGATCTCCCGTCTCTGTCAGAAAAATATTCCCGATTTCTCCCTGCTGCTGTAACAGCGCGTCTGGTTGCTCGTCTAGTATCCAGAGGGTGGCAATGTCGCTGCGCTCGCTTGACCAATAACGCAGGAGAGTACGCATGAACAAGATCAATACTGTCGTAATCACTCTGGGGGCAACTTTGCTGGGTGCCAGTGTCGCAGCGCAGGCAACGGAGAACCCGTTTGCGGTACAGGAACTGCAGAGCGGCTACAGCCTTGCCGACAATCACGGTGCCGACGATATGGAAGGCAAGTGTGGTGAGGGTTCCTGCGGCGACGAAGAGGAGAAGAGTGAGCGCGAAGGCAAATGTGGCGAAGGCACCTGCGGCAGCTGAGCCATGACGGTGTTCAGATCCGGCATTCCATCAGGCACAGGGCTCGGGCTGCGTCGCAGCCTGCTGTCCGAACTGCTGGAGAGTGAGTCTGTCGTCGCTGACTTTCTTGAGTTGGCCCCGGAAAACTGGATCGGAGTCGGCGGGCGGTTGGGGCGCAGGTTTCGCGCCCTGACTGAACGCTACCCGCTGGTCTGCCATGGCTTGTCACTCAACCTAGCGGGCAGCGCGCCCTTGAGCCAGCGTCTGCTTACAGATGTGCGGCGTTTTCTTGATGAGCATAATGTCGCCGCCTACAGTGAACACCTCAGCGCCTGTGGCGATCATGCGCAGCTCTACGATCTGTTACCTGTGCCCTTTACTGATGAGAATGTCAGGCGTATCGCCGGGCGCATTCATCAGGTTGAGGATGCGTTGCAACGTCCTTTGATTATCGAGAATGTCTCGGCTTACCTGACGTTGCCGGGGCAGATGAGTGAGGCGGAGTTTGTTTGCGCGGTGCTGGAGGAAGCGGACTGCCAGTTGCTGTTAGACGTCAATAATGCCTACGTAAACAGCGTGAATCTCGGTGGTGATCCGTTTGAGTTTATTCAGGCAATGCCCTCAGAACGTGTTGCCTACCTGCATATGGCGGGTCACTTTGACGCCGAGCCGGGACTGAAGATCGACAGCCACGGCGCGGCGGTGGCTGACCCAGTCTGGCAACTGCTGGAACAGACCTATGGGTTGCACGGCGTGCGGCCGACCTTGCTGGAACGAGACTTCAACATTCCCGCGCTGAGCGAGCTGTTGCCAGAGTTGCAACGAATCCGCGCGCTGCAAACCGGCAGGGTAGCTGCATGAGCACGGTCTTTGAAGCTGTGCAGTTGCGCTTTACCGAGCGCGTGCGCCATCGCGCTGATGCGCCGCCACCGGCTGACCTGCCAGAGCAGCGGGTTGCCGTGTATGAGCGTCTGGTACATAACAACATCGCCGGTTTTCTGCGCGGCAGTTTCCCGGTGCTGCACCGGGTGATCCCCCAAGCGCGCTGGGCGCAACTCGCTGCTGAGTTCGTCAGCGGTCACGCCTGCGAGTCTCCGTACTTTCATGAGATCGGTCTGCAGTTCATCCAGTGGCTGCAGAGCGGCTATGTCGCGGCGGCCGATGATCCGGCGTTTTTGCTGGAGCTGGCACATTACGAATGGGTCGAGTTGGCGCTGGATATTGCCGAGCAGGAGCCTCCGTCGGAAACGGACTCGGCAATCGAGTTGAATACGCCGTTGATCTGGTCTGACGTCGCCTGGCCGCTGGCCTATCAGTGGCCGGTGCAGCTGATAGGTGAGGGCTACCGGCAACCGCTGCAACCAGCCCAGCCGACGGTGTTGCTGGCCTGGCGTGATCGCATTGATGCCGTGCGCTTCATGCAGCTGACGCCCTTTGCCTGGCAGTTGGCCTGCGCACTGCGTGATCTGGGCGGCAGCCTTGCCGAGCGCCTGCCTGCATTGGCTGAACGTTGCGGGCTAGCGGAGGATGACGCCCTGCGCGCAGGCAGCCTCAAGCTGGTTCGCGACTGGGCCGAGGCCGGGATTCTCGCCGCAGGCGCTACCAGCGTTTGATCAAGCTGGCTTGGAACGGGTCCTCGAAGCACCGCTCGAAGTTACCTCTATCTCTCTGATTTTCAACCAAAGCTTTTCTTGCCCGCCGAGACGATCAAGCGTCCCGACGAAAAGTTCCTCTGTCATTGAATGTTCATGTTCGCGCAACTGATCTGAAATATGGCACTGCCAGTATTCCCTCCAACACCGGGCGTCGCCCCAACCGGCGAACCCAAATGTGTTGTTTCACTGTCAACGCAAAACATAACTGAGGGAAGACTCAATGACTCTGCGCAAGCACTTCGCTGGATTCGCCGTAACCGCACTGGCTGCCGCCATTCCGGCAGTCGCCATGGCCGATGTAAGCATCTACGGCCGCGCCCACGTATCCGTCGATTTTCTGGATGACGGTGCGGACTACTCCGAAACCAACCTGTCCAGCAACTCTTCCCGTCTGGGCTTCAAGGGTGACCACGAGATCAACCCGAACCTGACTGCCTTCTTCCAGATCGAGCAGCAGATCGACTTCGGCACCGACAACGGCAGCTCTTTCAACACCCGCGACACATTCGTTGGTCTGAAAGGCGGTTTCGGCTCCGCTCGCATGGGTCGTTTCGACAGCCCCTTCAAAGCCGCTCGCGGTCCGGCTAACCTGTTCGGCGACCAAGTCGGCGACATGCGTAACCTGACCCGTGTTGGTAACGCCCGCTTTGACGAGCGTTATGACAACACTCTGGAATACACCACTCCGGACATGAACGGCTTCTTCGCCAAGTTGGGTTACTCGGTTCAAGAAGGCACTGTCAACGAAGACGACACCGATGAAAGCGTGATCAGCGGCTCCCTGAACTACGCGGGCGACGCGCTGGAAGCGGCTCTGGCTTACGAATCTGCTGACGAAGACACTGGCCGCGGCGAGCGCGACGGTATCCGTGCTGCTGCAGCATTTAAGGTCACTGACGGCTTCAAGCTGGTTGGTTTCTACCAGACTGTTGATTACACCAACCCGGCTGTGACTCAGGCTGTGCAAGACGCACTGACCTCTGACACCTACGGCCTGGGTGGCGAACTGAAAGTCGGTTCTGCTACTGCCCTGAAAGCCATGTGGATGACCCGCGACGCTGACGCCGACAACTTCGACAGCGACATGCTGGCTGTGGGTATCGAGCACAAGCTGGACAAGTCTGTCCGTGTATACGCCAACTACGCCATGGTCGATAACGACGAGAACGTTGCTCTGACTCCCTGGAGCCAAGCGCGTACCGCCAACCCGGCCGGCACTGCTGGTGAAGACGCTACTGGCTTCTCCGTAGGTCTGCGTTACGACTTCTAATCCCGTCACCTGACAGGATTGAAGCATCCCAAAGCCGGACTGTTTGCGAAAACAGTCCGGCTTTGTCATTAAAGTGAAACTCTACAGTCTTAATCTCGTCGCCAGGTGGTCATAAAGTGTGATCACGAACGGATCTCAATGTTCACTTGTGCCAGGAGTTATACCCCATGCGTCAACTGCTCTGTCTCGCCGCCGCCGCGCTGCTGTCCGCTTGCGCCCAGCAGGCTCCCGTAAAACTGTACTCAGGCGCCGAACAGCCTGCTTCGCAGGTCCTGGTTGTTGAAATGCCCAACACCCTTGAGGTCCTGAATATCAACGGCCAGCCGGCGCCGGAAGCCAACCGCATGGTCGGCAACAACCTGCGCAAGCTGGAGCTGCAGCCGGGCAAATACCGCATCAATGCGTACTTTGAAAACGGCTACGATGTGGGTGGCGGTCTGAGCCACGAAATCGTTCGTACCCGCAGTGCTACCTTCACCATCGACGGTCAGGCCGGTGAGGTTTGGCGCCTCGAATTCGATGAGCCGAGCAACCTGAAGCAGGCTCAGGAAATGGAAGACAACTTCGAAGGCGTCGCGGTCAACACTCGTACCGGTGAGCGCGTTGCCAGCGAGCCAGGTCCGCGCTATGTCTCTTTGCTGGGTGAAATGTTCGGCTCCGGCACCATGGTTGCCACCCAGGACCACGGCATCGCCCCGATTGGCGCGGCGCCGCAGAATGCCCAGATGCCGATGGCCGTGCCGACTCCGTCGCAGGCTGCTGCGCCAGCCCAGACCTTGCCGCATGACGCATCGACCCTGGCAACCCTGAAGCAAATTTACCTGATGCTGAGCCCGGAAAGCCGTGATGCCTTCCTGGAGTGGGCCGCTCAGTAACCTCGCAATACCCCGTAAGCTTGTGTGCTGCACTTTATTCCCCGCTCATGCGGGGATTTTTTTGTCTGTGTATCTGGCGGAAACGTCTGTGGGCTGGCGCTGCGTAGTAGGGTGGCGTAAGCCAAAGGCGTCTCCACCGAGTCGCTGGCAAAGCAGCGACCAGCGCGGGAACATCGGCTGGACACGCCCTACGGCGTCTCTGCGTCGATGGCTTGCTGTACCTGGCGGTAGAAAGCCAAACGGTCCTTGCTCTGGGTGCCGCCTTGCATGTCGGTAGCTTGCGGCCAGTTACCGTTGGAGGCGATTACCAGCTGGCGCTTGGGATCAATAAAGATGCCCTGGCCGAAAATACCCTGAGCAATGTAGGCTCCGTCATCCAGTGTCCACCATTGGTAGCCGTATCCGGCACCGGGGCGACCAATATCCACCTGCTTGGTTGTGGCCTGCTCAATCCAGCCATCAGGCAGCACCTGTTCGCCGCCGGCGATACCGCCTGCCAGCATAAACAGGCCAAAGCGGGCGTAGTCCCGGGTGGCGGCCTGAACACAGCAGCCGCTGATTTCATGACCGGTGGAGCCGAGCAGCCAGGTTGCGTCCTGCTGCATGCCAAAGGGCTTCCAGATTTTCTCAGACAGGTATTCCGCCAGCGGTTTGTTGGCAGCGGAGCTGGCGAGCACGCCAATCAGGTTGGTTTCGCCGGTTTTGTACACCCACTTGGTGCCGGGCTCGGCTTCGGCCGGGAGCTGGCGCATGTAGCTCACGGTCACGTCGACGCCGGGCTCAGCGGTGTGCGAGTTGAAGCGCGCCACGTCGGATTCCGGGTCGGCATAGTCCTCATTCCAGGCGACGCCCGAAGTCATAGTGAGAAGCTGCCGGATGGTCACGTTGTCGTAGGCTGACCCCTTGAGGTCGGGTATATAGTCCGACACCATGTCGTCGATACTTTTGATATAGCCATCCTGAATGGCGGCGCCGACCAACGTCGAGGTAAACGACTTGGCGACCGAGAAACTGGTCCAGCGACCTTCTGGACCAAAGTCCAGACCGTACTTCTCCAGTCGCACCTTGCCGTCCTGCACAATGACCAAAGCGGCAGCGTGCTGGGAGGTCATAAAAGCATCCACATCCACGCCGACATCCAGCGGTGTGCCGTTGGGCAGGGGGTAGACATCGCTTCCGGCCTCTATCACCCGTGACTTGCTCAGAATCGGCAGGCGGTCCAATGCCCGAAAGCCGGCGTCGCGCTGTTCGCTGGTCCAGAACAGTACGTTGGTGCTAGTCGGCAGATTCAGCGCCAGTCGGCGCATATCCTGGTCCGCCGTGACCCAGAAAGCGCTGCAGGCGATCGCCAGCACCAGCAGGATCGAGAGAATCCCTTTCTTCATGCGTGTACTCCATCTTTTATTGTTGTAGGCGTAACTTACGGGAGTTGAGAGCAGGTTAGGGGATTGCGCCGGCTGCATAAGCCCGCGTGATTCGGTCGCTATGGGTTGCTAAATGGCGTGCCGCCAAGCACCAAGGGCAATCCTGTGCGGCTGAGGAGGGCGTGTCATTCCTGTGGCGCCTTGGCAATCAATTCGCGCTGCACGCGCACCGCGGTGCGCTTGGGCCGCACCTGTTTGCCCCGGCCCTCCAGATGCGCGCGGGTAAAGGCGGCACCAAACAACAGGATCATCGAGGAATAGTTCACCCACAACAGCAACAACGCCAGCGAGCCAGCAGCGCCATAAGCCGACGCTGTCGCCGAGTAGGCCAGGTACAGGGCAATCAGGGAGCGGCCGGCGGCGAACAGTATCGCGGTGATGAAGGCGCCCACCAGCACATCGCGCCACGACAGCAGGACATCGGGCAGGATCTTGAACATCGATGCAAACAGCAGGGTAGTCAGCGCCAGTGAGAGGCAAAACTCCATCACCACCATGGCCGGTGCTGGAACGGGCAGCCAGCTGTCGGCAAAGGCCATCACCGCGCTGAAGGCGACAGATAGCGTCAGCGACACCAGCAAAATAAAACCGATCGCCAGAATTAGGGTCAGCGACAGCAGCCGGCTTTTGATCAATAGCCAGATGTTGTTACGAGACGGCCGCGGCGCCACGCCCCAGATCTGGTTCAGCGACTGCTGCATCTTGCCGAATACGGTGGTTGCGCCAACGATGGTGGCCAGAATACCGATCAACGCCGGCCATATGCCGCTCTGATCTATCTGCGAATTGGCCACCGCCGTCTGGATAACACCCGCGGCCTCAGGCCCGATGGTGCCCTCAAGCTGCGCAAACAGCTGACCCTCCACCGCGCTTTCCCCCAACACGAACCCCACCAGCGCCACTACCACAACCAGCACCGGCGCGATGGAAAACACCGTGAAGAACGCCAGAGCAGCGGCATAAATAAAGGCCTGGCTATCAAGCCAGTTCTGCACCGCTGCGCGGAAAATACCGAACCAGTGCTTGATCATAGGGCGCCACTGCCGTGGGTAATGAAAGCCATTGTCGAGAAAGCCTTATGTCGCTGTTGTTGTGTGGGGTCACGGGCATTGTAGACATGCGCGGCAGGGTGGGGCCAGTGGCAAGGGCGCTAGAAAGCCGACTTTGCGCAGCGCTGCTAGGACATATAGGTTCCGTCCCCGGTAGTTGAACGCATATTTATGTGATCATCTTATAGCCGGGCCTCGGCCGCAGGATGTTACGTGCAACCTACAAAGGTCATTTGGGTCACTTGTAGAAGTAGGTGGCGATTCAGTTTTTACAAATTGAAAGCCTTGGCAGTCAGAAATTGTACAAGTCTGATTAGGTGTATATTGAGGTACACGCAGCACTCTACGTTGTTCTGAACTGTAAACGCGGACCTTAAGATCAATATCATCGGTATTCAGGATAGTAAAAACCCCAAAATCGTATGCGTGCTCGTTATCAATCGGGAGCTCGCCAAGCGATTTTTGAAATTCGTCGCCAATGCCTATGAATATCTGGTCATTGATCTTTTCTGTAAGGAAATAAACTCTGTATCTGTTTTCCGCTGTGCACTGGGCAGATAATGCCAATAGACTGACATATACATAAAGGGAAAGTAGCGTTCGCATTTAGAACCTCAAATAACGCCAGTATTTTACGGCTATTGCCATGAGCTCCACCGATTAGTCGCTTTGCTATGTGAAGAAACTCCACGGTAAAGGACTGTTAGATATGGCTCCGACGCCTCAGGGCTTAAGATTGAGCCCGCCACGACAGGCACAGCTGGTCCCAGCAGCTTGAATGAGCCAGATGCATATGGCTGGAAGGGCTGAATATATGTAATAGGCTCAGCCATGCCCGTGGCCCAGGCATCTATAACGAGCACGTCAACTTTTCCAGTGCTCGTGTTCATCTGGTCTTCCCATGCCAAGGCCCATGCAGATGCGGACGATTGTTGCTGGACAATAAACTCTTTGCCTTGCGCAATCGCTTGCTCCTGTGTTTTAGCTTCGAAACGGACCAGCTTTCGCTCCTCTCCAATTTCTACAATAGCCAAAGGAACGAGTAGATCACCTTGCGGTAGATCTGAAACACTCCATGCTGAGTGCGCAAGAACAAAACCGGCGAGAAGACTTGCTGGTTCAGATATGGCCACGATTTCTCCTTGCCGTATGACGCGAAGCTAATCAGCGCCCTGACAAGGGCGTCTGGTGGATGGCCGAAGGCCCGTGACAAATTTGATGGTCTTGTTAAATTAGGCCTAAGATGCCGGCTGTTGCCATTCCGCAAGCAAGCAAGACGAATGCAACAATAACGACTAACAGCCCAAGCACTCCACGCTGCCAACCTTCGAGGTTATTCCACCATTCTTCCATCTCTGAGAATGGACGGTTTACTGTTATTTCGAGCAAGCCCACAAGTCCAATAGCAACAGGAGTGCCTAACGCAATTAGCGCGAATGAATTCGGTGAGTAGCCTTGGCGTTGCAACCACAAAACAAACCAAAACACAGCGACCAAAGCTGCGGTTCCTAGGGCAAGTTTCTTAAACCCATTTTTCCGTATTGATGCGTCCATGCTCTCTCCTTGAACTTTAAAGCCTTTGTTAAGTCGTGTCGTGAAGCGGCGGCGGCTTTGACTAACTGTTAGGCGGGTTCATTGTTTCGGCTTTCGCTAGGTTTCCAGCTATCAGCGGTTTTGTACCAAACGTAGATACCCAATATGGTCCCTATTGGGATACCGAACAGCCAAAATGTACCGATAACTCTCGAAATGATTTTCCCGGATTTTGCCCCGTTTTTAGCGCCTTTAGCCGCGTACCAGTGCAATGCTGAAAACGGAAGTAATCCCATGCCAACGAAGCCGATGGCTGCGTCTTCTCCATCACCGAAAGCAAGACGAATACCTATTAAAGCCATGATTACAGCAAAGCTTGTGAATGCGATAAAGAATAGTTTGTGTAGTCTATAAAGACCCGGGTTTAAAATTTCGGAATCAGTTTGCATTCTACTTCCTTATATTTGTTGTCTACCGTCTGGTTGAGCGGGTATTATCCCGTCCCTGCGAACGACTTAAACCAATTTTTATTATGTGTTGGAGCACTCCGACGTTACAATCTCTTGCAACATCTCGATGGTGAGATTGTGCGGCAAATCTGTAACGTCAGATGAGTTTGTTTTTTGCTCTATAAGATGATCTGGAATCTCAATATTTAAATCCTCCTCAATTGTCATTATTATTTCGATAATATCCAGTGCATCACCTGCGATGGCCTGCTCTGAAAATGCGGATTTAATGGCCAAGTCTTTTGCTGGTATTCCAATAATGCTGGATGTTGCGTTCAGTACAGAGGTCTCTGCCGTAGAGCACGAATTTTGTGCTGAATAAGCAGGGAGTGTGGAAAGCAGAAATGTCGCTAAACTTATTGTTTTGTAAGGTGACTTCATTTTACCTCCCATGCATAACGTACGCAGCACGCGCGGCTTTGGAATGAAGGCGGAGCCGCAATGGGAAAGCCGTCGCCACCACTGCGACTGTTAAGCGCTGACTCAGAATAGTGACAGAACATCATCGCTCCATTCATGGCTATATTGTGTCCAGTTTTTATCAGGCGGTGGAAAGTTTGTACGGCAATATCCTCTTTTAGCTTCGAAGTCGAAAGCGGCGTGTGGATAATCGTTTATCAATAAAAGCGCTTTGTTGCCATCACCCGACCATACTATTTGCACTTCCGACGGCAAATGCTTATCTGTCACGTTTGTGACGTTGTAAATATGGAGGGCGTCGAGTATTGGATTCCCTTCCCGGCTTATGTCTAAACCATATAAATAACCTGTGTCCCCATCATCTTCGAATACAACCATAAAGCTATTCCTTGGCGACCCGCTTTCTAGAACGGTCTCAGTGCCGACAGTGAATTTGGTTTCGGCATATATCATTGCCTCATCTGCCATACTAGAAGGGTTCCATGAAAGCGTGAAAATGATTAGTAGATGCTTGATGTTCATGCTTGCGCTTAACGTTGAAATTATATGGATCTATAGTCAAATTTTCCATTAGATAGTTTTTCCAGTTTTCTAGCTAATGAATGAGAGATAATCATCTCACTAAACCCTGAATCTGAATTACAGCCTGGCGCCTGGATCTGGATACTGGTTCCAATAAATGCTCTTACTTTAGATAGTCTCAAATCGTCTAGGTTAAGAATAATAGAAAAACTGGGTAAGAATGATCTGATTGCTAGCTGCCGCTCATTGACTATTAATGTGACGTGATGATCATGACCATTAATAGACACATGCCCCCGTGTTTTTCTTCCCTCAACCGCATTTGCCAGAGTCCTACTTTTGAAACCACGCGAGGCAATAATGGTGGCTAAAAAAATTGAAGCACCTGCAATCAGCGGCGCTATCAGAGAGAATCTGTCCATATTTTGTCCGTATAACGCCCAAAGCAGCGGCGCGCGTTAGCGCGTCCAGCCCGCAGGGCGATGCTGCCTTTGTTTGTTATGTGTTTTTTTGATTCTGAACATAGCTAATAGCCTTTGTGCCGAGCGGAAAATGCAGCTTGCCCCAAGTGAAAACTGTGGACCACTCATCTGCTGACGGAGCCTGAAGCAGTGCTTTTACTGGTGAACCGCGCCTACTAATCACTTTGACGCGATAAACTCCAGAAAGGACGCCATTTACTGCTGTTTCGTACTCTGAAATTCGGGTTGATTCAGTACAAGGAAACCACTCGCCCCAGAAAGACTCAAACTGCAAATGAAGCTCATCGTCATTTTGGAGGTTTAGATAAACATCAAAATCTAGACCGTTTTGCTTTTTGATGTTCATCGCTAGTTCCACATACTGAGGGCTTGTCTCAATCTCCATTTCGAGATGAGGGTGTGCCGCCTTTATCCGCTCAAAAGTTTCTCTTGCTATCTCAAAAGTGCTCATTTCTCTATGGACACATAACGCTCCGCTAAACGGCGAGCGTTAGCGAGTCCGGTGGAGACCACGCTTTTTGTGGCCGGAACGAATTTGAGCGGCTTGTTATAAGGCATTACTCGAAGCACCTTTTTATAAAGTAGCCACACACCCACGCCATCCCAAAAAACATGCCTGATATTGCAAGCATGCCAAAGCTGGCACCGGCCAACTGGAAGGTGAACTCTTTTTCCGTAGACGCAAGCTCTGTCACTAAAGCCCCGATTATCCCCACACCGAAAATGCCAAATACTACGAGACTAATAAGCATAAAAAAGAACACCAAAGGCTTTTGTAGTCTCTTAAACTGGATTCCTAATAGTATCGCTTCTATTAATCCCATAGCTGAATCTTGGTTGCCTTATAACAGTGATTAGACCGCACGCAGCACTAATGCATAACCGCGCGTTCGAGATAACTCGGCGCGTCGGTCGCTTATGTTCGGGGCTTTCTTGAATGAAATCATGCGGTTATCACCTTCCTTGGTGGGCCGAGCGTATTCGCGCGATGGCGAGATTATATGAAAACGTTACTACCCTTCGGTGCGGTAGAGCCGGGTTGCGCTTGAGTAACTGCCGTTCCTGGCATGGTTTTGCCTAATCAATACACCATTTTGCTGGCCGGGCGCTACTGGTTTGCGGCTTAGTAGTCTTTGGCTTGGGCATCGATTGGCATGGCCCAGAGGTGGGCGGCGACCAGGGCTTTCCAGGAGCCGAACTGGGCGAGCCATTGTTGGGTAAAGGCTTGGTCCGGTGCTTCGGGCAGGTTGAGCAGTGAGCCGAGGCGTTTGCGCACGACGACGTCGCCGTGCATGGAGCCGTCGAGTACGCCGTAGCCGCGCAGCAGGATATAGCTCTGGGTCCAGGGGCCAATGCCTTTGATGCTGGCGAGGCCTTCGGCAATGGCTGCGGTGGGGGACGGGGTGGTGGCGGCCCAGGTATCCAATGGCAGCTGGTTGTTTTCTACTGCCTCGGCCAAACGTATCAGGGTGGCGGCTTTGCTGGCGGACAGGCCGCAGCTGCGCAGCTCGTCTGGTGATGCGCCCAGCAGCGCGCTGGGTTGGGGATGGCAATGCATGCCGTTGGCCAGTGGCGTACCCAGTGCGCGAATGACGCGGCGGCGTACGGATATGGCGGCTTCGACGCTGATCATTTGGCCGATGACGGCCCAGCAGGCGGCTTCAAACGGGCTGGCGCTTTGCGGCATGCGCAGGCCGGGTGTTTGCTTGAGTAGCCGGGCGATCTCGGCGTGCGCGCCGTGGGCAATGCGCAGGCCGTCGATATCCTGATTGAGGCCGAGCAGGTTGCGCAGGTAATGCAGGAGCGCAGTGGTGTCAGGTTCTGCAATCGACAGTTGGGCCAGCACGCTGCCGGGTTCGCTGAAATCCAGTTGCAGCAGGGTGGGGTGGCCTTGCCAGTGCAGGGCCTTTTCGATGCGCTGGCCTGTTGTGCGTTCTGACACCTGCTCGCGGTCACGGGCGTAGAAGCGCAGCACATCGGTATGACGATAGTCAGCGGGTAGGGTGAGGCGCAGTGCGGTACGGGGTTCAGTCATCCTTTGGGCCCTGCGCCTCGCGTTGCAGGAGCGCGCGTTTGCGTTCTACGCCCCAGCGATAACCAGACAGACTACCGTCGCTGCGGACAATACGGTGGCAGGGCACGACGATAGCCAGCGGGTTGGCAGCGCAGGCGCCGGCTACCGCCCTTGCGGCGCTGGGCGAGCCCATGGCCTCGGCCAGCTCGGAGTAGCTTCGGGTCTGGCCGGGCGGGATGGCTTGCAGCGCCTGCCAGACGCGACGTTGAAAGGCGGTGCCGCGAATATCCAGCGGCAGCTGCTGCGCCTGGTGTGGTGACTCGATCAGCGCGATCACGGCGCTCAGCTGGTCGCCAAGGCCCGTATCGGGCGTGCACTGGGCTTCCGGAAAGCGTGCCCGCAGATCGGCTTCCAGCAGGGTGTCATCATCGCCTAGCAGGATGGAGCAGATGCCCTGTGCGCTGCGGGCGACCAGCACGCGGCCGAGCGGGCAGGGGCCGATGGCAAACCCGACCTGCTGCTTGGAGCCGCCCTGACGATAATCCGCCGCAGGCATGCCGAGTTCACCGGGGGCTTCGGCGTAGAAGTGGCTGGTCGAGCCAAACCCCGCGGCGAAAGCGGCGTCTGTTGCTGTCGGGGCGTCGGCAAGCTGTTGCTGCAGACGTTTTTGCCGCACAGCGCGGGCGTACTCTTTGGGGGTTAAGCCGGTCTCTCTGCGGAATTCACGTTGCAGGTGCCAGCGGCTCAGCCCGGCCGCTTCGGCCAGTTGCTGCAAGGTTGGCGCCTGCTCGGCCTGCTCAATCAGCCGGCAGAGGCGGGTAATGCGCGCCTGCCGTTCGGCATGCGGGTCGTCATCCGGTTTGCAGCGCAGGCAGGGGCGAAAGCCCGCGGCACGGGCCTCGCTGGTGTTGTCGAAGAAGCGCAGGTTTTCGGCGCGTGCGTGACGGGACGGACAGCTTGGGCGGCAATACACGCCTGTGGTGATGACGGCATAAATGAAGGTGCCGTCCGCAGTGACGTCACGCGCCAGGATCTGCTGCCAACGCTGCCGGTTCAGGTGATCAGGAGTTGTCTGGGTCATTGCCGTGTCTCGCCGAGGTGTCTGCTATAGATGTTGCCTGCGGCAGATTGGGGCTGCATCCGGTATCTTGCTACTGAATCGGCAGCCGGTCATCATCGGCTGCTGTGTCATTTGCCGGATGGGTTTTGCTCCATGGTGCCGAAACGCTTAAGTTCGATCAATGATGTTGATGCCGCCAGCTGGGACGCTCTGCTCGCGGCGGACTACCCGTTTCTGTGCCACGGCTTTCTGCGCGCACTGGAAGAAAGCGGAGCGGTATGCGCGGCCTCTGGCTGGGAGCCTGCACACCGGGTGGTCGAGCAGAATGATGATCTGCTGGCATTGATGCCGCTGTATCGCAAAAGCCACTCCTGGGGTGAGTACGTGTTCGACTGGCAGTGGGCTGAGGCTTGGGAGCGGGCAGGGCATCGCTATTATCCGAAATACCTCAGTGCGGCGCCGTTTTCACCGGTGCAGGGGCCGCGTTTGATCGCACGGGCCCCGGCGGCGGCTGGCGCGCTGCTTGGCGGGCTGGATGCCGAGTTGCAGGCCGGTGAGGTGTCCAGCCTGCACCTGCTGTTCAACCTTGGCGCAGAGAATGACTTGTTGCAGGAGCATGGTTGGCTGCAGCGCCTGGGTTGCCAGTTTCACTGGTACAACCGCGACTACCTGTGCTTCGATGACTTTCTGGCCGCCTGCAACTCTCGCAAGCGCAAGAACTTTCGCAAGGAGCGGCAGGCGATTCGCGATCAGGGCATCGAGTTCCGTTGGCTGACCAGCGATCAGCTGGATGAGGCGGCCTGGCGGCAGTTCTACCCGTTTTACGCGGCGACCTATTACAAGCGGGGACAGGAGCCCTATCTGCCGCCTGAGTTTTTTACTCTGTTGAACCTTTACTGCCAGGCTAACGTCCGCCTGTTGTTTGCCATGCAGGATGAGCGGCCAGTCGCCGGCGCGCTGTTTCTCGTGGGTGGCGACACCTTGTATGGCCGCTACTGGGGCTGCCTTGAGGAATTTGACCGCCTGCACTTTGAGACTTGTTTTTATCAGGGTATGGAACGTTGCATTGCTGAGGGGTTAAAGCGGTTTGATGCGGGGGCGCAGGGTGAGCACAAGCTGGTGCGCGGCTTTGAACCGGTGTTGACCCAGTCATGGCACAAGCTGCAGCCGGGCTTGCACGGGGCAGTGGCGGATTTTCTGCTGCGCGAGCGGGCGGGAGTAAAAGCCTATCAGCAGGAGGCGCTCAGCTACCTGCCATTCCGGCAGGCAGCTGAGTAGCGGGTTTACTCGGCGCTGTCTTCCAGGCGCTTGGCGCTGATGATGGTGACCGGGTTGACCGGCACGTTCTGGTGGCCGCCGCGGCTGGTGGTCTGCACCTTGCCGATGGTTTCGACAACATTCTCACCGCTGACGACCTTGCCGAAGACCGCGTAGCCAAAATCGCGGGAGCCGTGATCGAGGAAGTCGTTGTTATCCAGGTTGATGAAGAACTGGCTGGTGGCGCTGTCAACCACGCCGGTGCGCGCCATGGCGATGGTATAGCGCAGGTTGCGCAGGCCATTGTCGGCTTCGTTCTTGATCGGGTTGCCGGTTTCACGTTGACGCATGTTGCTGTCGAAGCCGCCGGTCTGAATCATGAAGCCGGGAATGACGCGGTGGAAGATAACGCCGTCGTAGTGGCCTGCCTCAACGTAGCGCAGGAAGTTGGCGGCGCTGATGGGTGCCTGCTCTTCGTTCAGCTCGATGACGATGTCACCCAGGTTGGTGCTCAGCTGTACTCGGGGGTTGTCGGCCAGCGCGGCAGTGCTGAGCAGAAGGAGGGTGGCGGCACCAATCAGGTGTTTCAGCATGGTTGACTCCGTGGTCAGTGGGTAGATAGTCCTGCTTCGGCAGGCTCTGTTGTTGGTATGGCACGGTTGCTGTCGACCTGGGCGAGAAAGCCCAGCAACACCTCGTTAAAGGCTTCGGGCTGGTCGACTGGCGTAGCGTGCCGGGAATCTTCGATGACCTCAAGTCGCGCGTCGCCCATGCGACTGACGTATTCGCGTTTCAGTTCCACTGGGGTGTAGTCGCGGTCCGCGCTGACAACCAGCACCGGACAACTGATGCGATCCAGCTGGTTGCTGACGCCCCAGCCGACGATGGCGCGCAAGGAGGCCAAGTAGCTCTTGCGGTCGTTGGCGCACCAGCGCTCGATGAAGGTATCGCGGTGCTGCTGTTGCTCGGGCTTGGGAAACAGCAGGCGCGCCAGTCCCTTGGCAATGGTTGGCATTGGCAGGATGTGGGCGAAGAACAGGCGTTTGCCGGCCATCCAGTACTCGGCAGGGCGGCGTGGAATGACTTCGGGCGCACTGTTGATGATGGTCAGACTGGCGGGTACGTCAGGTGCATCGGTGGCCAGCTGGAAGGCGATCATGCCGCCCATGGAAAGGCCGACAATGTGTGGCTTTTGCAAACCCATGGCCTCGATGAACGCCAGACAGTCTTTGGCGAACAGGGCAATAGAGTAGCCCTTGCCGCTCTTGTCGGTGCCGCCGTGGCCGCGCATGTCGAGACAGAGGACGCGATAGTGCGCGGTCAGCGCGGGAATCTGATACTCCCAGTCTTGTTCGCTGGAGCCCAGACCGTGCAGTAATAACAACGGTGGGCCTTCGCCCTGGTCGGTGTAATGGAACTGACAGTCATTCAGTCTGATCTGCGGCATGGACGGCGTCCCTGGCGAATAAAGACAGCATTCTATGCACGGACTTCTCGGCAATTGAAGCCCTGAGTCACTCTGTCATTGAATGTTCAATGATCAGGTCGGCCAGAATTCGGGTCGCCGGACCAACCGGACGATCCTTATTGGCGTACAGAAACAGCGGCACAGAACGGTTGGCGCCTTTTTCCAACGGTAGCGGTTTGAGGCTGCCTTCACTGATCAGGTGGCGAATTTCGTGGCAGGGTAGCCAGGCAAACCCCAGGCCGCTGGCAATCATGCGCGCAGCGGTGCCCAGGCTGGCGACGGTCCAGCGCTGCTCTGCGCCAAGCCACCCCGAGTCGCGCGGTTTGTGCTGGCCCGAGTCGCGAATAACGATCTGCAGGTGATTTTGCAGGTCGTCATGGGTCAGGTTGCGTTGCAGTTGGTGAAGTGGGTGCTCTGGGTGGGCAACGGCGATGAAGTCGACCGAATTGAGTTGCTGTGGCAGAAACCCGGCGATGCTCAGGCCGGAGACGGCCAGGTCGGCAGAGCCATCGAGCAGGCGATCTTCCACTCCGGAGAGCACTTCCTCGCGCAGCTGGACCCGGCAGCCGCGGCTTTGCGGCATGAAGGCGCGCAGGGCGCTGGCCAGGCGCTCGGTCGGGTAAGCGGCGTCTACCACAAGGTGTACTTCAGGCTCCCAGCCCAGCTCCATCTCGGTGGCCAACATCTCCAGTTGCGAGGCTTGTGAGAGCAGCTGCCGCGAGCGTCTTAGCAGGACGGCTCCGGCGTCGGTCAGTACCGCCTTGCGGCCTTCGATCTCGAGCAGCGGAACACCCAGCTGCTCCTGCATACGCGCTACGGTGTAGCTGACTGAAGACTGCGACCGATGCAGCGCCTCGGCGGCCTGGGCAAATCCGCCGTGATCAATCACCGCCTGCAAGGTGCGCCATTGCTCGAGGGTTACACGTGGTGCTTTCATCTTGCCATCCTCTGCCGTATCGTTGGTCTGCACGACCTTGACCTGCGTCGTAATTCTGTTTGCTGCAAGGAGCATTCGATGCGTATTCTCGCTTCCGCCAGTGCGCTGGCCTGCCTGCTGTTGCCTGCTGTCTCACAGGCCTTTCCGATTAATCTGGAAGCGCATCTCGATGGCGTCACCATCGAAACCCAGACGACGGATATCAGCAATATTGCGACAGTAACGCTGCGCAACGCAGGTTCTAACGCGGCGCTGTGCGAGGCAACCTTCATCAATGGACCGGAGCGACCGGCTCCGCGCCGAGTGCGCCTGGCCGCAGGTGAGCGCACGGTGGTCAGTCAGTCTTTTCTGCGTGCCATTACCCAGGTGCGGGTGACGGTTAACTGCAGCGCGATCTAAATATATCAATTTGTTCGATTGGTATTAGCGTATTTTTGCGCTTTTTTATCTTTTTATTGGTTCTATCATGGCTCCATCCTTTACCGAAAGATGGAGATGAATCATGAAAAAGATCCTCGTAGTGCAGTCCAGTGCTCGTCAGGATGGCTCGCTGACCCGAGAGTACACCGCCCAACTGGTAAACCAGATTCAAGCTGCCAACCCCGGTTCCTGGGTGGTTACCCGTGACCTTGGTGCCGAGCCTGTGCCGCACCTCGACAGCAGCTTGCTGGGCGGCTGGATGAAGCCGACTGACGAGCAGACGGATGCAGAGAAGGACGCGGCTGCCCGCTCCGACATCTTGATCGATGAATTGCTGGCAAGCGACATCGTCGTCATCGGTTCGTCCATGTACAACTTTGGCATTGCGTCGACACTGAAGAGCTGGTTTGACCACGTGCTGCGCGCGGGTCGCACCTTCAAGTACACCGAGAATGGCCCGGTTGGACTGACCGAGGATCGCAAGGTGTACGTGGTTACCGCCCGTGGTGGTCGCTACGCCGGTACATCAATCGATTTTCAGGAGCCCTATGTTCGCCAGCTGCTGGGGTTCATTGGTATCAAGGATGTTGAGTTCATCAACGTTGAGGGTCAGGCTCTGGGCCCGGAAGAGGCTGCCAAGGGGCGTGCCGAAGCAGAAGAAGTGCTGGCTGCTATCGTCTGATAAATGACAGGCAATAAAAAACCCGGCATTAGCCGGGTTTTTTAATTTGGCTCCGCGACCTGGACTCGAACCAGGGACCCAATGATTAACAGTCATTTGCTCTACCGACTGAGCTATCGCGGAATGGACGCTGCGCACTCTACCAAAAAAATGATGAAAGTCAACGCCTTGAAACCAATTGATCAATCAGGCGTGAAACTCACGCCTTCATGACTGCAGCCATTGCCTGGGCAACGGTATCGATGTTGCTGTTGTTCAGTGCGGCGACGCAAATGCGACCACTGCCTACGGCGTAGATGCCGAACTCGTCTGCCAGGCGGGCGACCTGCTCCTTGCTCAGGCCCGAGAAGGAGAACATGCCGCGCTGACGCTGGATGAAGCTGACGTCCTGTTCGACGCCGGCTTCCTGAAGCTTCTGTACCAGGGCTGCGCGCATGTCGCGGATGCGGTCACGCATTTCGGCCAGTTCCTCTTCCCACAGGGCGTAGAGCTCAGGGTTGGTGAGAACGGCAGCAACGACTTTGGCACCGTGGGTCGGCGGGTTGGAGTAGTTGGTGCGAATGACGCGCTTGAGCTGCGACAGCACCGGGGCGGTTTCTTCCTTGGCGGCGGTGACCATGGTCAGGGCGCCAACGCGCTCGCCGTACAGCGAGAAGGACTTGGAGAAGGAGCTGGCAACCAGAAACGGCAGGCCGGATTCGGCGAACAGACGCACGGCAACGGCGTCGTCTTCCAGGTTCTCGCCAAAGCCCTGATAGGCGATGTCGAGGAAGGGCACCAGTTGGCGGCGACCAACGACGTCAATCACCTTGGCCCAGTCGGCCAGGTTCAGGTCGACGCCGGTCGGGTTGTGGCAGCAGGCGTGCAGGATGACCACGCTGCCTTCGGGCAGGGCTTCCAGGTCGGCCAGCATGCCGGTCAGGTTCAGGCCGTTGGTGGCCGGATCGAAGTAGGTGTAGTTAACGACATCGTAACCGGCGGCCTCAAACAGCGCACGGTGGTTTTCCCAGCTGGGGTTGCTGATGGCAACGGTACGCTTGTTGGCCAGGCGGTACAGGAAGTCGGCACCCAGCTTCAGCGCGCCAGTGCCACCAAGTGCCTGAGCGGTGATGATGCGACCAGAGCTCAGCAGGGCTGAATCGGCGCCGAACAGCAGTTTCTGAACCGCCTGGTCATAGGGCGCCAGACCGTCGATGGGCAGGTAGGCGCGAGCGGCGTGTTCGGCAACACGGGCTTCTTCGGCGGCTTGAACGGCGCGCAACAGCGGCACCTTGCCAGCTTCGTTGCTGTATACCCCAACACCCAGATTGACTTTGTTCGCACGGGTATCGGCATTGAACGCTTCGTTCAAGCCAAGGATAGGATCACGCGGGGCCAGTTCTACCGGGGAAAACACACTCATGATATGGGCAAACTCGATACAGGTGAATGTAGGGTGTCGGGCTATGCCAGGGGATAGCACTGTTGCCATTTAAGGTGGCGGAAGGGGTGCTGCACTCCGCCAACGGGGTGGTTCAGTGCCATCTTAGCGGCCGTTCATTATAAGGAACTGATCGCATAACTCCAATCGGGTTCCCGCTGCACAGTGCTTCTTTTTGCCGCGCCCGTTGCCGGCAGATCTGCAGCTGCATTGCTGACGCTCGGGACGGTGCTGCCGTCACTGACGCTCGGGCAGGGCATCATCCAGGTTGGTCGGGTATGATGGCCGATTGTCGTGAATGTGTGAGGTCTGGATCGATGGATCAGTTCAATCTGCAAACCCGCTTTGAACCGGCGGGAGATCAGCCGGTGGCGATTGCTCAGCTGGTAGAGGGGCTTGAGGCGGGACTGTCGCACCAGACCCTGCTGGGTGTGACCGGGTCCGGCAAGACCTTCACGATTGCCAATGTCATTCAGAACGTGCAGCGGCCAGCCATCATCATGGCGCCAAACAAGACGCTGGCTGCGCAGCTGTATGGTGAGTTCAAGGAGTTCTTCCCGAATAACTCGGTCGAGTATTTCGTTTCCTACTACGACTACTATCAGCCGGAAGCCTATGTGCCTTCGTCCGATACCTATATCGAGAAAGACGCCTCCATCAACGATCACATTGAGCAAATGCGGTTGTCGGCCACCAAGGCGCTGATGGAGCGGCCTGACGCCATCATCGTGGCGACGGTCTCTGCTATTTATGGTCTGGGTGACCCCGAGTCCTACCTGCGCATGGTGCTGCACGTCGACCGTGGTGATCGGGTGGATCAGCGTACTCTGCTGCGGCGGCTTGCCGAGTTGCAGTACACCCGCAACGACATGGAGCTGGCTCGCGCGACGTACCGGGTGCGTGGCGATGTGATTGACATCTTCCCGGCTGAATCCGACCTCGAAGCGATTCGTATCGAACTCTTCGATGATGAGGTCGAAACCATCAGCTTTTTTGATCCGCTTACTGGTGAAGTTTTACGTAAGGTTCCGCGTGTAACTGTTTATCCTAAAAGCCATTATGTGACGCCTCGTGAGAAGTTGCTTGAGGCCGTGGAACATATCAAGGTTGAGCTGGAAGAACGTCTGGCGGTGCTGAAAGAACAGAATAAGCTGGTTGAAATGCAGCGCCTGGAGCAGCGCACCCGGTTCGATCTGGAGATGATTCTGGAGCTGGGTTACTGCAACGGCATCGAGAACTACTCGCGCTATTTGTCTGGTCGTGAGCCGGGCGCGCCGCCGCCAACGCTGTTCGATTATCTACCGCAAAACGCCTTGCTGATCATTGACGAATCCCACGTGTCGGTGCCGCAGGTGGGGGCGATGTATAAGGGCGACCGCTCGCGTAAGGAAACCCTGGTCGACTACGGCTTCCGCTTGCCTTCGGCATTGGACAACCGGCCGATGCGTTTCGACGAGTGGGAGGCGATCTCGCCACAGACCATCTTCGTTTCGGCCACACCCGGCCCTTATGAAGAGGCGCATGCCGGTCGGGTGGTTGAACAGGTGGTGCGGCCAACCGGTCTGGTTGATCCACAGATTGAGGTACGCCCGGCGACGACCCAGGTTGATGATCTGCTGTCCGAGATTCGTCTGCGGGTAGATAAGGAAGAGCGGGTGCTGGTCACCACGCTGACCAAGCGAATGGCCGAGGATCTGACGGACTATCTAGGTGATCACGGCGTGCGCGTGCGCTACCTTCACTCGGATATCGACACTGTGGAGCGGGTAGAGATTATTCGTGACCTGCGTACTGGTGCTTTTGATGTGCTGGTAGGGATTAACCTGCTGCGCGAGGGGTTGGACATGCCGGAGGTGTCGCTGGTTGCGATTCTGGACGCGGACAAGGAGGGCTTTCTGCGCTCCGAGCGCTCGCTGATCCAGACCATCGGCCGGGCGGCGCGAAACCTCAACGGCAAGGCCATTCTCTACGCCGACCGTATTACCGGATCGATGGAGCGCGCAATCGGTGAAACCGAGCGGCGTCGTGAGAAGCAGATCAGCTTCAATAAAGAGCACGGCATTACGCCACGGGGCGTTACCAAAAGTGTGGCAGATATTCTTGAAGGCGCTGTTGTGCCTGGCAGCCGCAGTGGTCGTCGCCGCCAGCAAAAGGTGGCAGAAGAGGGGGCGGGGTATTCTGCGCCGCGGACGCCGGGCGAGATCACCAAGCGCATTGGCGAGCTGGAAGAGAAAATGTTCCAGCATGCGCGTGATCTGGAGTTTGAGTCAGCGGCTCAGTTGCGCGATCAGATTCAGAAATTGCGCGATCAACTGATGCAGGTCTGAATCGGGCTTACAGGGTTTTTGTGCGTTATTTGAGCGATTTGGGCAAAGAATAATCAGGCGTTGGTCGTTTGTTGATCGCCATGTCGCTGATTCAAGCTTTTTTCAGGTTTTCAGTGACTTAGTGGTTGACAGTGCAAAAGGAGGTGCGTAAAGTTCGCCTCCATCGCAGGCACGTAGCTCAGTTGGTTAGAGCACCACCTTGACATGGTGGGGGTCGTTGGTTCGAATCCAATCGTGCCTACCAAATTAGAAACCCGGTCCCTGTGGCCGGGTTTTTTTCTTTCTGCACCGCTTAAGGTGCTTCTGCAGTAGCCTGAAAGGGCTGCCGGCAATCGTGATGCCGGTCCGACTGCAGCGAGTTGCCGGAGCGGTTCATCCATCACGTGGCCTTGCGTAGGGGTCACCACTGAGAAGGAGCGGCATATGCCCGTAATCACTCTTCCTGACGGCAGTCAGCGCGTTTTTGAAAACCCCGTTTCCGTTGCAGATGTTGCGCAGTCCATTGGTGCTGGTCTTGCCAAGGCGACGATCGCCGGCAAGGTCAACGGTCGCCTGGTAGACGCTTGTGACCTGATTGAGCAGGACGCAACGCTGCAGATCATTACTGCCAAAGATGAGGAAGGGGTCGAGATTATTCGCCACTCCTGTGCTCACCTGGTGGGTCATGCAGTCAAGCAGCTGTATCCGAGCGCCAAGATGGTTATTGGTCCGGTTATTGATGACGGCTTCTATTACGATATTTCCTTTGAGCGTCCCTTTACGCCGGAAGATATGGCCGCTATTGAAAAGCGCATGGCTGAGCTGATCGACACCAATTACGACGTGATCAAGAAAGTGACCCCGCGCGACGAGGTCATCAAGGTGTTTGAGTCCCGTGGCGAAGAGTACAAGCTGCGTCTGGTAGAGGATATGCCGGACGAGAAGGCTATGGGTCTGTACTACCACGAAGAATATGTCGACATGTGCCGTGGCCCGCACGTGCCGAATACGCGTTTCCTGAAAGCCTTCAAGCTGACCCGTATCTCTGGTGCCTACTGGCGCGGCGATGCCAAGAACGAGCAGTTGCAGCGTATCTACGGTACTGCCTGGGCGGACAAGAAGCAGCTGGCAGCCTATATCCAGCGCATGGAAGAGGCTGAGAAGCGCGATCACCGCAAGATCGGCAAGCGTCTGGACCTGTTCCACACCCAGGAAGAAGCGCCGGGTATGGTGTTCTGGCACCCCAACGGCTGGTCTATCTATCAGGTGCTTGAGCAGTACATGCGCAATGTCCAGCTGGGTGCC
Organism: Halopseudomonas oceani; assembly: GCF_002903165.1. GTDB lineage: Bacteria > Pseudomonadota > Gammaproteobacteria > Pseudomonadales > Pseudomonadaceae > Halopseudomonas > Halopseudomonas oceani. Next base: position 7,198 of record NZ_PPSK01000020.1, on the reverse strand, counting down.
GGTTATAAAGAGATCAAGACGCCGCAGGTGGTTGATCGCGTGCTCTGGGAGCGCTCCGGGCACTGGGAGCACTACGGGGCGAACATGTTCACCACTGAGTCGGAAAGCCGTGATTACGCGGTCAAGCCGATGAACTGCCCGTGCCACATCCAGGTATTCAATCAGGGTCTCAAGAGCTACCGCGAGCTGCCGCTGCGTCTGGCCGAGTTCGGCTCCTGTCATCGCAATGAGCCGTCCGGTTCGTTGCACGGCCTGATGCGCGTGCGTGGCTTTACCCAGGACGATGCGCACATCTTCTGTACTGATGAGCAGGTTAAGCAAGAAGCGAGTGATTTCATTGCGCTGACCCTGCAGGTGTACAAAGACTTCGGCTTCGATGACGTTGAGCTGAAACTGTCCACTCGTCCGGAAAGTCGTGTTGGTGACGATGCTCTGTGGGATCGTGCAGAGCAGGGGCTGGAAGATGCGCTGAACGAGGCGGGTTTGAAGTGGGAGCTGCAGCCGGGCGAGGGCGCATTCTATGGTCCGAAGATCGAATTTTCCCTGCGTGACTGTATCGGTCGTGTCTGGCAGTGCGGTACGCTGCAGCTGGACTTTATGCTGCCAGGCCGTCTGGGTGCTCAATATGTTGCCGAAGATGGTGCGCGCAAAACGCCGGTCATGCTGCATCGCGCGATCTTGGGTTCGTTCGAGCGCTTCATCGGTATTCTGATCGAACATTACGCCGGTGACTTCCCGGCGTGGCTGGCGCCGACGCAGGCGGCGGTACTGAATATCACCGATAATCAGGCCGAATTCTGCAGTGAAGTCGAGAAATCCCTGAAGGATATGGGGTATAGAGTGGTTGCGGACTTGAGAAACGAGAAGATCGGCTTTAAAATCCGCGAGCATACTTTGCACAAGACTCCCTACCTGCTGGTTGTAGGTGATCGGGAAGTCGAGTCGCACACCGTGGCCGTGCGCACGCGAGAGGGTAAAGATCTGGGTTCAATGACTGTAACCGAGTTCGCTGATTTCCTATCTCGCGCTGTGGCACAACGAGGCCGCCCGAATTCGGAGCAATAAAGATTAAACGCGAGATGAGACAAGACAAAAGAGCCGCACAACGCCCGCCGATTAACGAAAATATCACGGCGCGCGAAGTGCGCCTGATTGGTGCAGATGGCGAGCAGATCGGCATCGTATCCATTCAGGAAGCAATGGCCGCAGCTGAAGAAGTCAAGCTGGACCTGGTTGAAATCTCTCCCGATGCGGCGCCACCTGTGTGCCGCATCATGGACTACGGCAAGCACATCTTCGAAAAGAAGAAACAGCAGGCCGCAGCGCGCAAGAATCAGAAGCAGATTCAGATCAAGGAAATCAAGTTTCGTCCAGGGACGGAAGAGGGTGACTATCAGGTCAAGCTTCGCAACCTGATTCGTTTCCTCTCTGAAGGGGACAAGGCCAAGGTATCGTTGCGATTCCGTGGTCGCGAAATGGCCCATCAGGAGCTGGGCATGGAGCTGTTGAAACGGGTCGAAAACGACCTGCTTGAATACGGCACCGTGGAACAGCACCCGAAGATGGAAGGTCGTCAGCTGATGATGGTCATCGCCCCCAAAAAGAAAAAGTAATCTCCAGGGCAACGCCAGGCCTTGCGATTATTTGATGCACTTCAATTTGGAGTAACTGAACATGGCAAAGATGAAGACCAAAAGTGGCGCTGCTAAGCGCTTCAAGAAAACCGGGAACGGCATCAAGCACAAGCATGCTTTCAAAAGCCACATCCTGACCAAGATGAGCACCAAGCGTAAGCGTCAACTTCGCGGCACTTCGCAGCTGAATGCTGCTGATGTCCAAAAAGTCGAGCGCATGCTGCGTCTGCGTTAATCATCAAGGTACAGGTTAGAGGAAGAAAGCAATGGCTCGTGTAAAACGTGGTGTCATGGCGCGCAAGCGTCACAAGAAAGTTCTCAAGCTGGCTAAAGGTTACTACGGTGCGCGTTCACGCGTGTTCCGCGTTGCCAAGCAAGCGGTTATCAAAGCTGGTCAGTACGCATATCGTGACCGCAAGCAGCGTAAGCGTCAGTTCCGCGCGCTGTGGATTGCCCGTATCAACGCTGGTGCTCGTCAGAACGGTCTGTCTTACAGCCGCCTGATCGCTGGCCTGAAAAAGGCGTCCGTCGAGATCGATCGTAAGGTTCTGGCCGATCTGGCCGTGAACGAAAAAGCGGCGTTTACCGCGATTGTCGAAAAAGCAAAGGCTAGCCTGGCTTAAGCCCTCGTTACGACAATCACCGCGCCCTCGGGCGCGGCTGGCAACGTCAATGATAGGGGAAGAGCCTCAAAGCTCTTCCCCTATTTTTGTTTCTGGAGTACGTGTTGATGGAAAACCTCGACGCCCTGGTCGCACAAGCACTTGAGGCAATCAAACAGGCAGCTGATGTGGCTGCGCTGGAGAATATCCGCGTTCAGTATCTTGGCAAGAAGGGCGAGCTGACCCAGGTGATGAAGACCCTGGGCAACATTCCGGCCGAGGAGCGTCCCAAGGTCGGTGCGCTGGTCAACCAGGCTAAAGAGCAGGTTCAGAGCGTGCTCAACGGTCGTAAGTCAGAGATGGAAAGTGCGGCGATGAATGCCCGTCTGGCTGCCGAGCGGGTAGATGTCACGTTGCCTGGTCGCGGTCAGGCTACCGGTGGTTTGCACCCGGTTACCCGTACCATGGAGCGGATTGAACAGATTTTTTCCCACGCCGGTTATACCGTCGCGGAAGGCCCCGAAGTAGAAGACGACTACCACAACTTCGAGGCGCTGAACATTCCGGGTCACCACCCGGCGCGTGCCATGCACGACACTTTCTATTTCAATGCCAATACCCTGCTGCGAACCCACACCTCGCCGGTACAGGTGCGCACCATGGAAAGCCAGCAGCCGCCGATCCGCATCATCTGCCCGGGTCGGGTCTACCGCTGCGACTCCGACCAGACTCACTCGCCGATGTTCCACCAGGTTGAAGGTCTGCTGATCGATGAGGGTGTCAGTTTTGCCGACCTGAAGGGCACCATCGAGCAGTTCCTGCGCGAGTTTTTCGAGGCCGATCTCGAAGTGCGTTTCCGTCCCTCATTCTTCCCCTTCACCGAGCCGTCCGCTGAAGTGGATATTCGTCGCCGTGTGGTCAAGAACGGCGAAGAAAAGGCCGACTGGCTGGAAATATTGGGTTGCGGCATGGTGCACCCGGAGGTGCTCCGCATGTCCGGTATCGACCCGGAGAAATATCAGGGGTTTGCATTCGGGATGGGCGTAGAGCGTCTGACCATGCTGCGTTATGGCGTGGGCGATCTGCGCATTTTCTTCGACAACGATCTGCGTTTCCTTGAGCAGTTCCGTTGAGCGCCGCACCCGCAACCCTTTTGACAGCAGGAATCGATAATGAAATTCAGTGAACAGTGGCTGCGCACCTGGGTAAACCCTGAGGTCTCTCGCGACGACCTGGTAGCGCGCCTGTCCATGACCGGACTCGAAGTAGACAGCGTCACCCCGGCAGCCGGTGAGTTCTCCGGCGTTGTGGTGGGCGAGATTCTCAGTGCCGAGCAGCACCCCGATGCCGACAAGCTGCGGGTGTGCCGCGTCAGCAATGGCAGTGAGGAGTTTCAGGTGGTCTGCGGCGCGCCGAATGCGCGAGCCGGCATCAAAATCCCGTTCGCCATGGTTGGCGCAGTGCTGGGCGAGGACTTCAAAATCAAGAAGGCGAAGCTGCGTGGTGTCGAGTCATTCGGCATGCTGTGCTCCGCCGCTGAACTGCAGATTTCTGAAGACCACGACGGCCTGTACGAACTGCCTCAAGATGCCCCGACCGGCCAAAGCGTGCGCGAGTACCTTGGTCTCGATGATGCCATCATTGAAGTGGATCTGACGCCGAACCGTGGCGATTGCTTGTCTATCGCCGGTCTGGCCCGCGAAGTGGGTGCCAACTACGGCGCTGCGGTTGCTCGCATCAAGGTTGAGCCTGTGGCGGCCGTGCACGACGAGGTGCGCCCGGTTGAGCTCCAGGCTGCGGACGCCTGCCCGCGTTATGTGGGGCGTGTTATTCGCAACGTTGATCTGTCACGCCCAACGCCGCTGTGGATGGTTGAGCGTCTGCGTCGCAGCGATATTCGCAGCATTGACGCGGTTGTCGATATCACCAACTACGTGATGCTCGAGCTGGGGCAGCCGATGCACGCCTTCGATCTGGCCGAGATCAAGGGCGGTATTCGTGTTCGCATGGCGGAAGAGGGTGAAAAACTGGTGCTGCTCGATGGCCAGGAAATCAGCCTGCGCGCCGACACTCTGGTGATTGCGGACCACGAGCGTCCGCTGGCCATGGCTGGCATCATGGGTGGCGAACATAGTGGCGTTAGTGAGGGCACGCGGGATCTGTTCCTGGAAAGCGCTTTCTTCGACACCATTGCCATTGCTGGCAAGGCGCGTGGTTACGGCTTGCACACTGATTCCTCGCACCGCTTCGAGCGTGGCGTTGACTGGCAGCTGCAGCGCGAAGCTATCGAGCGCGCTACCGCACTGATCCTCGAGATCGTCGGTGGTGAGCCGGGTCCGGTTATCGAGGCAGTAGAACAGGGGGCGCTTCCTACACTGAAGCAGATCACTTTGCGCAAGGATCGCATTGCACAGATGCTCGGCATGCAGATGAGCGAGAGTGATGTGGTTGGCTACCTTACTGGCCTGGGTCTAGGCGTTAGTGCTATTGCTGATGGCCAGTGGAAAATCGACGTGCCGAGTCACCGGTTTGACATCGGCATCGAGGTGGATTTGATTGAGGAACTGGCCCGGCTTTACGGCTACAACCGTCTGCCGGTTAGTGCGCCGACGGCTGCCCTGACCCTGGCTGGCAAGCCAGAGGTGCGTGGTGAGCTGCCTGCGCTGCGACGTCTGTTGGTTGCTCGTGGCTACCATGAAGCCATTACCTACAGCTTCATCGAGCCGGGTCTGAGCAAGCAGTTTGAGCCGAGTATCGAACCACTGGCGCTGGCCAACCCGATCTCGAGCGATATGGCTGTCATGCGTCCCTCGCTATGGCCGGGTCTGAGCAAGGCGGTGCAGTACAACCAGAACCGCCAGCAAGGCCGGGTGCGTCTGTTTGAGAGCGGCCAACGCTTCATTCCCTGCGCAGAGGGTCTGCGGCAGGAAGTCATGCTCTCTGGTATTGCCACCGGCGCCCGTCAGCCCGAGGGTTGGGCCAACGGTGCAGAGAAGATCGACTTCTTTGATATCAAGGCGGATGTCGAAGCCATCCTGGCGCAGAGTGCCGCGGGCGTCAGCTTCCGCTTCGCACCGGTAGAGCATCCGGCGCTGCATCCGGGGCAGTCAGCGTGCATTCTTAATGGCGATGAGCAGGTGGGTCTTGTCGGTGCGCTGCACCCGCAGCTGGCTGCTGATCTTGACCTTAACGGCCCGGTTTTTGTGTTCGAGTTGGCATTGGCAAAAATTTGCCAGGGCTTGCTGCCGCGCTTTGCGGAATTGTCCCGCTACCCTGAAGTCAGACGGGATATAGCGCTGGTGGTGGATCGTGATGTGCTGGCCGATGATTTGCTGAGCTGTATTCGTGCGGAAGCCGGAGCTCACCTCAAAAACCTCAGGTTGTTTGACGTGTATGAAGGCAAAGGTATTGATCCGCATAGAAAAAGCATGGCAATTGGCTTGACGTTGCAGGATTCGTCACGCACTCTTACTGATGACGAGGTGAATGCTGTCATGGACAGAGTGCTGCAGTCCTTGGAGCAAGGGTTCAACGCCACACTAAGGAAATAGGTCAAATGGGGGCTCTGACAAAAGCGGAAATGGCTGAGCGGCTGTACGAAGAGTTAGGGTTCAACAAGCGCGAAGCCAAAGAGTTGGTCGAGTTGTTTTTCGAAGAAATTCGTAATGCACTCGAGACCAATGAACAGGTGAAGCTGTCGGGATTCGGCAACTTCGATCTGCGCGATAAGCGTCAGCGCCCCGGCCGTAATCCCAAGACCGGCGAAGAGATTCCAATCACCGCCAGACGTGTGGTGACCTTTCGTCCAGGACAAAAACTGAAGGCACGAGTAGAAGCGTATGCTGGAACCCAGCCATAACGACGAGTTGCCGGCGATCCCCGGCAAGCGCTATTTCACCATCGGTGAAGTGAGCGAGTTGTGTGCAGTCAAGCCTCATGTTCTGCGTTATTGGGAGCAGGAGTTCCCCCAGCTGTCGCCAGTCAAGCGCCGGGGTAATCGGCGTTATTACCAGCGTCAGGATGTGTTGATGATCCGCCAGATCCGTGCGCTGTTGTACGACCAGGGTTTTACTATCGGTGGAGCGCGCCAGCGCCTGTCCGGTGAGGAAGCGCGTGAAGACCTTACGCAGTACAAGCAACTGATTCGTCAGACCATCGCTGAGCTGGAAGAAGTGCTTAACGTGCTTCGGGTTCGCTGATACGAAAAAAAACTTTCTCATTTCAGATAGTTAATGTATTATGCGACCCGCTTCGGCAGACAAATCGAAGCATCGTCGGGGCGTAGCGCAGCCTGGTAGCGCACTTGCATGGGGTGCAAGGGGTCGAGTGTTCGAATCACTCCGTCCCGACCAAAATACATAGAAAATCCAACTACTTAGCGGTGGTTGGATTTTTTTATGCCTGTTCGGAATGTGTTCCTAAAAAAATACCCCTACTTTTACCCCTACCAGCAAAATGTCTCTGAATTTTCCGGTGAGACCGTAAACGCTGTCGTCTGGCATGTGGGCTAGAGGTCTTCCTGAGTGATGCTTTTTCTCCGGAATTACCCGCGACCAAAAACCGTGCGCCAGCTTGGTAAGTTGACTGCATCTTGACTGGCTGGTCAGCGCTTGGTCTCGCGGTACGGGTATTATGCTTTATGTCTAGTGCTTCACCCGTAGGGTTAGCGCAGCACCACTCAACTCTCTCAAGGTCCGTATAAGAGAGGGCAGTAAAAAAAGAAATACAGAGCAATGGTTATGACCTTCACCTAGTAATGGAGTCATGACCATGTCTAATCATCTACCAGAACCTCGATACCCTCGTCGTCATCCATCCAATAGCAATCTCCATCTGTATCAGGATGGCAGCTATGAAGGATTACCTCTGATGGTGGATAAGGGGCCTTTCATTCGAGAGTATCTAGACGCCCTTTACAGGACTATCGAGCTTGCACTGGCTGAGTATCCAAGGGTGCTAGGG
>NZ_PPSK01000019.1 GCF_002903165.1 Halopseudomonas oceani | reverse complement strand
TTTTTCCGTCAAGCCTTTTTCAGAAGAATCTTGGCAAAGCGCTTCTTGCCAGCCTGACACACGTACTCATCACCCAACGCAAGCACGCAGGAATGATCAACAACCTCGCCATTGACCTTTACCGAACCGGCTGCCAACAGATCGCGCGCAGCCGCCGCATTTTTCACCATTCCCGCACGGTTGATGACCGCAGAAATCGGCAAATCGGATTCCGCCTCGATTACCACTTCCGGAATATCTTCTGGCAGCTCGCCATCTTTCAGACGATTGCCTGCTGACCGGTGAGCATTGGCCGCTGCCTCTTCACCATGGAAACGGGCTACCAACTCCTCGGCAAGCTTGATCTTGATATCACGCGGATTAGCGCCGGCAGCAACATCCGCTTTGAATTGGTCGATCTCGTCCATGGTGCGGAAGCTGAGCAACTCAAAGTAGCGCCACATAATGCTGTCAGGCATCGATACCAGCTTGTTGTACATCTCACCCGGCGCATCGCTGATACCTATATAGTTGTTCAGCGACTTGGACATCTTCTTCACACCATCCAGCCCTTCCAGGATCGGCATGGTGAGAATGACCTGAGGTTCTTGCCCATACTGTCGCTGAAGCTCACGCCCCATCAGCAGGTTGAATTTCTGATCGGTACCACCCAGTTCAACATCTGCCTCCATCGCAACTGAGTCATACCCTTGCACCAATGGATAGAGAAACTCATGAACTGCGATCGACTGACCACTCTTGTAGCGCTTGTCGAAGTCATCGCGCTCAAGCATCCGCGCGACGGTGTACTTGCCCGCCAGCTGGATCATGTCCGCTGAGGTCATCTTGTCCATCCAGGCGGAATTGAACATCACCTGAGTCTTGGCCGGATCAAGAATCTTGAACACCTGCTCTTTATAGGTCTCGGCATTGGCCAGCACCTGCTCGCGCGTCAAGGGCTGGCGCGTGACGTTTTTGCCGGACGGGTCACCGATCATGCCGGTGAAGTCCCCTATAAGGAACAATACCTGGTGACCAAGATCCTGGAACTGGCGCAACTTGTTAATAAGCACGGTGTGACCAAGGTGCAGGTCAGGCGCTGTTGGATCAAAACCCGCCTTGATTCGCAGTGGCTTGCCGCGCTCCAGCTTGGCACGCAACTCGCCCTCAACCAGAATTTCATCGGCGCCGCGCTTGATCAGCGCCAACTGCTCGTCAACCGGCTTCATAGCTACAGATTTCCTGTGAATGTCAGTGGGAGGTGATTTCAGGGGGACAAACCATACAACATTGCCTACCAATTACAAGCAGCACAGACAGCCCCGCCAGATAGCAGACATCTCGGGAAAGACATAATTTGACGGTATAAATCTGACAGGCGGGAACGGCAAAAGCTTGCCACAACAGCTTTTCAATTATAATTTAGGAAGTTAGTCCACTTTATCTAGAATACTTCTACAAGAGCGCTTATGGGATCTCAAGATAAAAAGTCACCGCGATACCCCAAAAGCCACCTCGTGGCAGCCAGTGGCATCGCCGCAACGCTGAGCATCATCCTGCTCGTAGTCCCTACCGCCGACGTCGAAGCGAAGAAAACGTTCGTTCAGCTCGAGTTGCCGGCCCCCGAATCCAATGCTGACCAGTCACTCTCCCAGTCTCCTGAAGAACTGGACGCACTGGTTAGCGAAGCAGTCACAATCCCCAAACCGATGGACATCGCCCGGCAGGCAACTGCTGCCGCCAACGGCGAGCCACTCGTGACTGTTGAGCAGGATACCAGCGCAAACGCCGAACCCGCCTGGCATGAAATCACGGTTTCCAGTGGCGACACGCTATCCACGCTATTTGACCAGGCCAACCTGGGTGCCAGCACCTTGCATGCGGTCATTAACAGCAGTCAGGACGCGCAACGCTTCACTCGCCTGAAGGTTGGCCAAGTGCTGGAGTACCAGACCGATACCGAAGGCCAACTGATCGCAATGCGCTCCAAATTGAGCGACCTGGAAACCATCCGCATCGATCGGACGGCCGAAGGCTACTCATTCAGCAAGCAGCTTATCGAACCCGAAACCCGTGAACGCTACGTTCAAGGCACCATCAACAGCTCGCTGTTTCTCGCCGCGCAGAACGCAGGCCTCAACCACAACCTGACCATGCAGATGGCCAACATCTTTGGCTATGACGTCGACTTCGCCCGTGACATCCGCCAGGGCGACAGCTTTGAGGTCCTATTCGAAGAGCTGCATGTTGGCGACAAGACTGTCGGCACCAACAATATCCTGGCCGCTCGCTTCACCAACCGCGGCAAGACGTACACAGCCGTCCGTTACACTGACCACAATGGCTACGCCAGCTACTACCGCGCCGACGGCACCAGCATGCGCAAGGCCTTTATTCGTACACCGGTTGATTTTGCCCGCATCAGCTCCCGCTTCAACCCCGGTCGCCTGCATCCGGTACTCAACCGTATTCGAGCCCACAAGGGCGTCGATTACGCAGCAGCAACCGGAACACCAATCAAGGCTACCGGTGACGGCCGCGTGGTTTCAGCAGGCCGCAAAGGCGGCTACGGTAACGCAGTTGTCATCCAGCACGGCCGCAAGTACCAGACCCTGTACGGCCACATGAGTCGCTTTGCCAGTGGCATCACTGCCGGAACCCACGTCACACAGGGACAGATCATCGGCTATGTCGGGATGACCGGCCTGGCAACCGGCCCGCACCTGCATTACGAGTTCCGTGTTGACGGTCGCCACGTTGACCCTCTGAGCGTGCAACTGCCCGCTTCTGACCCAATACCGAACAGCGAGCGCACAGCCTTCCTCGCGACCAGTCAGCAGCTGATGGCGTCGATGGATCAGTCCCGCGCCACCCAGCTCGCCACACTGGATCAGTAATGCCCTCCTTGTATGTCGGTATCATGTCAGGCACCAGCCTGGATGGTATCGACATCACCCTCTCCCGGTTCCGAGATCCCCATCAGGCCGAATGTCTGGACGCGCTATGCGTGCCGATGCCAGCGGGTCTGCGCCAGCAGTTGCTTGACCTGTGCAGCCCCAGCAGCGACGAGCTTTACCAGGCCGGGATCGCGGGCAACGCCTGGGCGCGACTGGCAGCAGAAGGCGTACAACAACTGCTGAACCAGAATCAGGTATGTCGCGAGCAGGTGCGCGCTATCGGTAGCCACGGCCAGACCGTTCGCCACCATCCGGACCAGGGATTCAGCTTGCAAGTCGGAGCGCCGTCATTACTGGCGGAACTTACCGGCATTGACGTGATAGCGGACTTTCGCAGTCGCGACCTCGCAGCAGGGGGCGAAGGAGCGCCGCTGGTCCCTGCGTTTCACCAATGGCTGCTGACTAGCCCGACTCAGACTCGCACCTTGGTAAACATTGGTGGATTCGCCAACCTGACGATTCTGCGGCCCGGCCAAACAGCTGCTGGCTTTGATTCGGGACCGGGCAACGCGCTAATGGACAACTGGGCTCAGCGTCATATTGGCACCCCTTACGACGCCGATGGCGACTGGGCCAGCCAGGGTCAAGCACACCAGGTGCTGCTTGATCGTATGCTTGCCGACCCCTACTTTGCACGGACCGGCCCCAAAAGCACCGGACGCGAATATTTCCACGAGGCCTGGCTGGCCGCACACCTGAAGCACACCCCAGGCGTATCTGCTGTTGACGTGCAAGCCACCCTCGCCACGCTCACAGCCACAACGATCGCCGACAGCCTGCAGCAGGTCGCACGCGATACGAGCGAGCTATACATTTGTGGCGGTGGCGCGCGCAATGCACACCTGATGAGGCTCCTGCAGCAGCGGCTGCCTGCACAAAAGGTTCAGTCGACGGACGCGCTGGGCGTCAGTCCGGATTGGATGGAAGCCATGGCATTTGCCTGGCTGGCATGGCGATTCGATCAGCGACTGCCGGGCAATCTGCCCAGCGTAACCGGTGCACAAGGAGAGCGCATCCTGGGGGCGCTCTACCCCGCCTAGTCAGATCGAGAAGGAAGACCCACAGCCGCAGGTGGTGCTGGCATTGGGGTTATTGATGACGAAGCGTGAACCTTCAAGCCCTTCCTGATAGTCCACCTCTGACCCAGCCAGGTACTGGAAGCTCATTGGATCAACCACCAGTCGCACGCCATCGCGCTCAACAATGGTGTCATCTTCAGCCAACTCGTCATCGAAGGTGAATCCGTACTGGAAGCCTGAACAGCCGCCGCCCGTCACGAAAACACGCAGACTCAGACTGTCATTCCCTTCTTCTTCAATCAGTGAGCGCACCTTACTGACCGCGTTATCACTGAAAATAAGCGGGGAAGGGATAAAGACTTCAGCAGACATACAACCTCCGGCGGCCACAGCCGCAGCACAACAGGGCGGCCATTATCCGTTTTCCCGAGGTTTTTGGTCAACTATTCTCCGCTTCCAGCTGGAGAACCGGGTCAAGCTGCACCGCTTGCGCCTCATCGGCCAAGTAGTTGAGCTGACCATTGATCTGCGCGCCCATGACCATCTCCATGTAGCGATAGTAAAGGTCGCCGCTTATGCGCGCCTTGGTATCGAGTTCGAGATGCTCCAGCGCATGCACATCCCCGACCACCTGGCCATTAATAACCACATGAGGTGCCTTGATCACGCCCTCGACATAGCCGTGCTCGCTGACACGAACCAGGCCCTGCTCTGCCTCAATGTTACCGATAATGCGCCCATCAACCTGCAGCGCGCCATCAAAGCGCATGTCGCCTCGAATCTGAGCCTGCTGAGCAATGATGGTGGTCTTGCCGCTGAACTGACTGATATCGGCCTTCTTGTGCTTGTCGGATCCCCACATCAGGGTGCTGCTCCTGTAACCGTCCAATCGAATACCTGCTCAACCAGGGTGTCATCGTCACGGGTCGCCACAAGCGTGACCTGCGCTGGCTCAAACCCCTCGGGAAGCGTGATTAGAGCCTGCTCGCTGCGCGCCGGCACCACCTGAAAATAGCGGAAGTTCAGGTCCAGACTATCGCTACCCAACGCTGGGGACAACTCGGACAAAGGCAAGGTCTCAGCCTTGCCGTCGCGTTTGCCCGCGACACTGATCGCCAGCTTGGCCTGCAGCGTGTCGCCCTCGTCGCCCACCCGACTGACCATGACTTTATAGCGAAAAGTGTCGTCAGCGTCTGTGGCCTGCAGCTCAAAAGCCTGGATCCGCAACCCCGGTGCCATCGCATTGGGCGCCAGCACACCCTGATACTGAGCCAGACTTTGCTGCTGCTTGAACAGCTGCGCTTCCAGCTCATGAATGATCTGCTGACCTTCCTGTACCGAGTCACGCGCCACCAGCAGGTCGACCTCCATCTGGTGATAACGCTGACGGGTATCCTCCAACTCTCTGGCCAGTTGCGCCTGACTCTCAATCAGCGCCTGACGCTCCAGCTCAAGCGGCTGCTGGTGTCGCATCGCGGCTTCCCAGCCCTGCCAGGCGCTGACCGGGATCGAGATCAGCAAAAGAATGACCATCCCGCGCCGCCAGCGCCGCTGCATCCGGCTTTCGCGCGGCTGCAGCGTGACATGGTGATCTCGAAACGAGTGAGAGCCGGCGCGCTTTGACCAGCGCATCAGGGCATCAGCGCGGGCTGCTGCAGACCGGCGCGCTCGTCCAGCCCGAACAGGATGTTCATATTCTGTACCGCCTGCCCGGAAGCGCCTTTGGTCAGGTTATCAATCACTGACAACACCACCACCAGATCCCCACCCTGCGGACGGTGCACGGCGATACGGCATACGTTGGCACCACGCACGCTGCGGGTTTCCGGGTGGCTGCCAGCCGGCATCACATCAACAAAGGGCTCATCTGCGTAACGCTTTTCGAACAGCGCCTGCAGGTCCACAGTGGTATCCGCCACACGCGCGTAAAGGGTGGCATGAATACCGCGAATCATCGGCGTCAGGTGCGGCACAAAGGTCAGACCAACAGGGCCACCGGCAGCCAGTTGCAGACCCTGGCGAATTTCCGGCAGATGACGGTGACCCGCAACCCCATAGGCCTTCATGCTTTCACCCGCCTCGCAAAACAGCGAACCAACATTCGCGCCACGACCTGCGCCACTGACGCCTGACTTGCAGTCGGCGATCAGCGTCGCCGGGTCGGCCAGCCCCGCTTCCAGCAACGGAATCAAACCCAACTGGGCCGCGGTCGGATAGCAGCCGGGGACGGCGATCAGGCGCGCACTCCGAATGGCCTCGCGGTTAACCTCGGGCAGACCGTACACCGCTTCCGGCAGCAGGTCCGGCGCGCCGTGCGGCTGGTGATACCACTGAGCCCACTCTTCGGCGTCACGCAGACGGAAGTCCGCGGACAGGTCGATCACCTTGACGCCGGTTGCCAGGAGTTCACCCGCAAGCGAGTGAGCAACGCCATGCGGGGTAGCAAAGAACACGACGTCACAAGCGCCGAGGGCAGCGACATCCGGCACAGAAAAACGCAGGTAATCGTAGTGACCGCGCAGATTGGGATACATATCTGCAACGCAGAGGCCTTCTTCAGATCGCGACGTGATGACCTCGACATGCGCTTCGGGGTGCTGGGCCAACAGCCGCAGCAACTCAACACCGGTGTAGCCGGTTCCGCCTACAATGCCTACTTTGATCATCATCACATCCTGAATTGCGTTTGAATTATTGGTAACCTGCGGCCAGCCTGCGCAACGGTGCCGCAAAACGGTCCCCTATGATAAAAGCGCTGGCGGAAATTACCAGCGCTGACCCGGCGCCAGCCAGCTTATAGGAGAGACGCGTGTACCTCTGGATAAAAGCCTTTCACATCATGGCCGTGATTACCTGGTTTGCCGGCCTGTTCTACCTGCCCCGCCTGTTCGTCTATCACGCCCAGGCCGAAGACGAGATCAGTCGCGAGCGTTTCAAGATCATGGAGCGCAAGCTGCTGCGCGGAATAATGAACCCCTCCATGATCATCGCCCTGGTGCTCGGTGGCTGGATGCTCTATCTAAACCCGGGCTGGCTAAGCCAGGGCTGGATGCACGCCAAGCTGACGCTGGTCACCCTGCTGGTAATCTACCACCACCTCTGCGGTCGCATTCGAACCCGCTTCGCGGCTGACGCCAATACTCGCTCACACGTCTACTACCGCTGGTTCAACGAGGCTCCAGTGCTGGCTTTGGTGGGTATTGTTATTCTGGTTGTAGTCAAGCCCTTCTAATCCGCCCTCACGGCCCTGTCCTGCGCCCAGGCGCGCAGGGCTTGCAGCTTTTCGGCCATGACGACTGACAGTGGTGAAGTCCGACCAATTGCCGCCAGTATGTCGCGCCCGCCCAGCAGCTCCCCACTGGCGGCGGTCGCATAAACCGCCGACACCACCGCCTGTTCGATCTCCGCGCCAGAAAATCCTTCACTGGTCTGCGCCAACTGCTGCAGATCGAACTGACTCGGATCAAGGTCGCGCTTGGCCAAGTGAATGCCGAAGATTTCGGCACGTACGGCCTCATCCGGCAGATCGACAAAGAACAGCTCATCGATCCGCCCCTTGCGGATCAGTTCCGGCGGCAGTTGCGACACATCGTTGGCGGTCGCCACCAGAAAAACCCGCGATTGCCGTTCCGCCATCCAGGTCAACAGGCTGCCCAGCATACGGCGCGAAACGCCACTGTCACTCTGATCTGCGGCAACACCCTTTTCGATTTCATCGATCCAGAGAACGCAAGGCTCAAGTGCATCCGCCAACTGCAATGCCTCGCGCAGATTTTTCTCTGTTTCCCCAATGTACTTGTTATACAGCCCAGCCATGTCGAGCCGCAGCAACGGCATCCCCCACAGGCCGGCGACAGCCTTGGCAGCCAGGCTCTTGCCGGCACCCTGCACGCCGACCAGCAAGACGCCGCGCGGCATATCCTGAACGCTCCCCGCGCTGCTGAACACTGCCTGCCGGGCCGCCAACCAGGCTTTCAGTTTTTGCAAGCCGCCCACCTCGCCAAAGCGGGCAGTTTCCTGCTCATAGCTGAGCACGCCATCCAGGCCGAGCAGCTCGAACTTCGCCTTGTTCAGGTTCGGCAGGTCGCTCTGGTCAATAGCGCCGTCGTCGATGATCAGGTTGCGGGCCAGTCGACGCGCCTCATCATGGGTCGTGCCGCGCAGGTTGCGTACCACCTGCTGCAACGTGCGGTTATCAGTACGCACCCGCTGACCACGGTTGGCCTCGCTCCAACGGATCGCTTCCTCCCGCACAATGGCGGTGAGTTCTTCTTCGGACGGCATGCTCAATTGCAGCCGGGCCGCCAGCCGGCCGAGCTCCGGCGGCAGAGTGACACCGTGACTGATCAAAATCAGCGTCGGACCCGTCACTCCCGGGTTCATGGCAAGAGTCTTCAGCTGCCGGACGATGCGCGGCGAGTCAAGGAACGGGTGCAGATCGCAGAACACATACAGCGCGTTCTCGCCAGACTCTCGCACCACATCAAGCGCAACACCTGCATCGCGGGTATCCCGCTCCGGGTCAAGGTCAGCACCAAAACCGAGCCGACTCAGACCATCCAGATGATTCCAGGTGTACCATGTCTGCGCGCGTTGCACGGCCAGCGAGCCGATGGTTTCAAGCACCCGCAATTCCTGCCAGGACTCAATGACGATCAGCCGGACACGCGAATCCAGCACCAACCCAAGGTCGTGAATATCGTTTTTCAACCAACGCCTCCTCTGCTGCGCAGCGCGCCATGCTACGCACTTCCCGATAGTGCCAATCCGTTTGCCTGCGTTACACTGCCGATGATGCGGTCACCGACCGCGCCCTAAGCAAACCAAGGAGCGCAGCGTGGATTGTCTGTTCTGCAAGATCATCGACGGCAAGATTCCGTCCAAGAAGATATACGAAGATGATCAGGTCTTCGCCTTTCACGATATCAACCCGCAGGCGCCAGTGCACTTTCTGGTGATCCCGAAAAAGCACATCGCCACACTGGACGACGTCACCGAAGACGATCGCTCCGTTGTCGGTCACATGGTCTATACCGCACAGAAACTGGCGAAAGAGCTGGGCTGCGAAGCAGGATACCGTACCGTGTTCAACTGCAATGAACAGGGTGGCCAGACCGTATACCATATTCACCTGCATGTCCTTGGCAAACGCCAGATGACCTGGCCGCCGGGCTAAGCCGCAGAGGGCAGGAGGAGCCACCATGAGCACTCGACACTACAGTTTCATCGACCGCCTGCTGAACCAGGCCGACCAGTCACTGCGCACGCTGATTCCCGGTGCGGCCCAGGCTCAGCGTCCCTCACCTGCCCAGCACCTGGCCAATGTGCCGCTGGACGATGAGGAACGTCAGCACATCGCCGGACTGATGCGAATAAACCATACTGGCGAGGTGTGCGCACAGGCGCTTTATCAGGGTCAGGCGCTGACCGCCAAGCTGCCCGAAGTACGCGACAAGATGGAGCACGCTGCAGCTGAAGAGATTGACCACCTGGCCTGGTGCGAGCAGCGCCTCAAGGAGCTGGGCAGTCGCACCAGCGTGTTCAATCCGCTGTTCTACGGCATGTCGTTCGGCATTGGTGCAACCGCCGGACTGATCAGCGACCGCATCAGCCTGGGCTTCGTCGCAGCAACCGAACAGCTGGTCGAACGCCACCTGGACGATCACCTGACCCAGCTGCCGGAGGAAGACATCAAGTCACGCGCCA
The DNA here is from genome assembly GCF_002903165.1 of Halopseudomonas oceani. GTDB lineage: Bacteria > Pseudomonadota > Gammaproteobacteria > Pseudomonadales > Pseudomonadaceae > Halopseudomonas > Halopseudomonas oceani. The sequence goes on along the minus strand of NZ_PPSK01000019.1, from coordinate 68,905 downwards.
TTCTGGAACAGATGCGCGAAGACGAGATCGAACATGGTCACCAGGCACTGGAAGCTGGTGGCGCGGTATTCCCAGAGCCGATCAAGCAGGCCATGGTGCTGCTCTCCAGGGTAATGACCAAGGCCACTTACAAGGCCTGATTCATTGCTTGCACGGTATCGGGGTGGCGCAGATGCAACACCCCGAACAACATGACCTGCACCAGATGCACGCCCAGCGCACCGGTTTTTTTCAGTTTGCCGAACGTCAGCAGACATTCCAGCACATGCACACCCAGCACGATCAACGCGATCATCTGCAGACGCTGTGGATTGGGTACCGGGACGAGACCAAACAGGCTGAGGATGACCGTCAGCCAAAAAACCAGCATCAACAATTTGCCTACCAACATGGACGCACGCATGAAAACTCCCTGCTTGTTGTTATAGAGGAGCCCGATGGTAACGCACCATGGTCAGCGTGAAAGGGCCCAGTTCGCCAACAGACTGGCCGTCGAGCGCCATAAAGGAAACGGGCGCGCAGACTGCAACGCCCGCAGACAGCAGATCAGTCGATTTCGACGATTTCGTAGTCGTGGGTCACTTCCACACCGGCGCGCCCCATCAGGATCGAAGCCGAGCAGTACTTCTCGGCAGACAGCTCGACCGCGCGCTTGACGTGCGCTTCCTTGAGGTTCTTGCCCGTTACCACGAAGTGCAGGTGGATCTTGGTGAAGACCTTGGGTTCAACGTCAGCGCGCTCGGCGGCCAGTTCGGTGTGCACATCCCGAATATCCTGACGGGCCTTCTTGAGGATGCTGACCACATCAAAGCTGGCACAGCCACCCAACCCCACCAGCACCGTTTCCATCGGGCGGATACCCATATTGCGCCCGCCTGCTTCCGGCGGGCCATCCATCACTACCGTGTGGCCGCTGCCAGACTCACCAAGAAACATGACCCCATCGACCCACTTGACCGTTGCTTTCATCACCCACTCCCGCCGGAAATTCGCTCAGAGGCCGCGAGAATACCACAGCCACCTGCGACAGATGTCCGCACTGGTCATACGGGTAAAAACTGGACATAATTCGTATCAGTCTCAAGCTGAGGCTGACACGGATGCGCCGCATCTTGGATACGCGCGACTACGGCCAGGACACGCTTTTAATGGTTTCAATCAACCTGACTCCTAAAATAAAAAACATCGATGCTTTTCTCGCCCACTGCCATCGCAGGCGTTTTGCTACACGTAGCACGCTGATCCATGCGGGCGACCAATCAGACAGTCTCTTCTATATCGTCAAGGGCTCGGTCACGATCCTGATCGAAGATGAGCACGGCCGCGAAATGATCATCGCCTACCTGAACCAGGGCGATTTTTTCGGCGAAATGGGGCTGTTCGATCTGTCACCCGCGCAGCACGACCGCAGCGCCTGGGTGCGCGCCAAAACCGGATGCGAAGTAGCGGAAGTCAGCTACAGCAAGTTCCGTGAACTGACCCAGCGTGATCCCGAACTGCTCTACGCCGTCGGCCGGCAAATGGCTGAGCGCTTGCGCAAAACCACGCGCAAGGTTGGTGATCTGGCGTTTCTCGACGTGACCGGGCGGGTTGCCGGCACCCTGCTTGAGTTGTGCAAGCAGCCTGACGCCATGACCCACCCCGATGGCATGCAGATCAAGATTACCCGCCAGGAAATCGGCCGCATCGTCGGCTGCTCCCGGGAAATGGTTGGCCGCGTGCTGAAAAGCCTTGAGGAACAGGGCCTGATCGACGTCAAAGGCAAGACTATGGTGGTGTTCGGCACCCGCTGAACCACCCCCGCGGCCGGTGGCGCACGTCCCCGGCCGCTCTCTGCAGCACCCACACCGCTCATGTACAATCGCTCACCTGGCCAATCCAACACGAGGTGAACATGGGCTTGAACAACGAGTGGATGCAACGCGACATTTCGGTGCTCTGGCATCCCTGCACCCAGATGAAAGACCACGAGCACATGCCGGTCATCCCGATTCAGCGGGGCGAAGGCATCTGGTTGCATGACTTCGAAGGCAACCGCTACATGGATGCCGTCAGTTCGTGGTGGGTCAACATCTTTGGCCACGCCAACCCCCATATCAACCAGCGCGTAAAGGACCAGCTCGACTCCCTTGAGCACGTGATTCTCGCCGGATTCAGCCATACCCCGGTGATCGAACTGTCCGAGCGTCTGGTGAAAATGACCCCTGCGCCGCTGACCCGCTGCTTCTATGCCGACAACGGTTCCTCCTGCATCGAAGTGGCGCTGAAAATGAGCTTCCATTACTGGCTCAACACCGGCAAGCCGCAGAAGAAGCGCTTCGTCACCCTGACCAATAGCTACCATGGCGAAACCCTGGCGGCCCTGGCGGTGGGTGACGTCGCGCTGTACAAGGAAACCTACCAGCCGCTGTTGATGGACGTGATCACCGTCCCCTCCCCCGACTGCTACTACCGAGAGGAAGGCGTTAGCTGGGAGGAACACAGCCGGCAGATGTTTGCGCACATGGAAAAGACCCTGGCCGAGCAGCACGAGGAGATTGCTGCGGTCATTGTCGAGCCACTGATCCAGTGCGCTGGCGGTATGCGCATGTACCACCCGGTGTACCTCAAGCTGCTGCGCGAAGCCTGCGACCGCTACGGTGTGCACCTGATTCACGATGAAATCGCAGTCGGCTTCGGCCGCACCGGCAGCCTGTTTGCCTGCGAGCAGGCCGATATTGCCCCGGACTTCCTCTGCCTCTCCAAGGCGCTGACCGGCGGCTATCTGCCAATGGCCGTTTGCATGACCAACGACACCATCTATCAGGCGTTCTACGACGACTACGAGAACATGCGCGCCTTCCTGCACTCGCACAGCTATACTGGCAACCCGCTGGCTTGCGCCGCAGCACTGGCAACCCTGGACCTGCTGGAACAGGGCAATGTGATCGAGGCCAACAAGGCGCTGTCGGCACACATGGCCAAGGCCACCGCCCACTTCGTCGACCATCCGCATGTAGCCGAAGTCCGCCAGACCGGCATGGTGCTGGCCATCGAGATGGTCAAGGACAAGGCGACCCGAGAGGCCTATCCGTGGCAGGAGCGCCGCGGCATCCGGGTCTATCAGCACGCACTGAAAAATCAGGCAATGCTGCGCCCACTCGGCAGCGTGGTGTACTTCATGCCGCCCTACGTGATCACGCCGGACCAGATCGACCACCTTGCCAGCGTTGCCTGGGAAGGTATCCAGCTGGCCACCCGGGACTGATCGCATGCGCGTATCCCGCTTTTATCTGGATCGCCCGCTGGCGGCGGGCGAGGTCTTTCTCGACGGCGACGTTGCCCACTACATCGGCCGGGTGCTGCGTCTGGCGCCCGGGGCACCGGTGCAAATCTTCAACGGCACCGGCCAGGAATGGCCGGGCGAAGTCAGCGCGGTCAGCAAACGCGAAGTGACCATAACCCTGCAGCAACCGGTGCCCGGCACGCCCGAGTCGCCGCTGCATACCCACCTCGGGCAGGCGTTATCCCGTGGCGAGCGCATGGACTGGGCCATTCAGAAGGCGGTCGAATTGGGCGTCAGCGAAATCACCCCGCTGTTTACCGAGCGCTGCGAGGTCAAGCTGCAGGGCGAGCGCGCCGACAAGCGCCAGGCTCATTGGCAGCAGATCGCCGTCAGCGCCTGCGAGCAGTGCGGCCGCAGCACAGTGCCGGTAATCCATCCGCCAATGGCACTGCAGGACTGGCTGTCCGGCCTGCAGGCCGAGGTGAAACTGGTCCTGCACCACCGCACCGAGCAGGACCTTACCAGCCTGCTGGCACCCCGCTCAGCCGCTCTGCTGATCGGCCCGGAGGGCGGCCTGAGCGCTGGCGAGATCGTGCAGGCTGAGCAAGCGGGGTTCCACGCTGCCCGTTTCGGCCCGCGGGTACTGCGCACCGAGACTGCCCCGGTGGTCGCGCTGACCATGCTGCAGCACCTCTGGGGAGACGTCTGAGCGGGCGCGGTGCGCCTGCCAGAACTCGCCGGCCAGCCCTTCCAGTCGCGGCACCAGCACCATCAATTCGACGGCATGCTCATCGTTTTCGGCCATCGCCTCAAGGTTGGTCACGCTGCCCAAGCGGATACGATACGCTGCAGACTGCGACTGATTTCGTCATTGACACTGCTTTGCTGCTCCACCGCCGCGGTAATCTGCACACTGGCCAGCGCCAGCCCGGCAAACAGGGATGCAACCTGCCCTGCAGTAGCGCGGCGCAGTGGTAAACATCAAGGAACAAGCAAGTCTTTCAGATCGTCGGCGCACATGGGGAAGCCCAGTTTGAAGCCCTGCCCCAGCGTGCACCCTTCCTGCAGCATCAAATCGACCTGACTCAAGTGTTCGATTCCCTCGGCAACGACCTCCAGCCCCAAGCTGTGGCTCAGCGCGATGATCGCTCTGCAGATGGTGAGTTGCCGGGTATTTTCGTGGGTCTCGTGCAAAAAGCTGCGATCCAGCTTGATGATGTGCAGCGGAAAACGATTGAGGTAGCCAAGCGAGCAGTAGCCGGTACCAAAGTCATCCAGCGCAATACGCACGCCCATCTCGGCGAGTTCACGCAGGCTGGCGAGCACCCGCGAATCGTGATCGATCAACAGACTTTCGGTAATTTCCAGCACCAGTCCGCTAGCGGCGTATCCAGTGGATTGCAAAATATCCCGTACACGTTGTACAAAATCCGCTTCCTGCAACTGCCGGCCAGACAGGTTAACCGAGCAGCGCAGCGGCCCGACCCCATCGAGCTGCCAGCTTTGCGCCTGGCGGCAGGCCTGCTCCAGTACCCAGTAGCCAACCCGCACAATTTCGCCTGATTCCTCCAGTACCGGGATAAAGGCGGCAGGCGAAACGGATTCGCCTTCATGGGACCAGCGCAACAGTACCTCGACCGCCACCGGTGGCTGATCTGGCGTACGCAGATCAAAGATCGGCTGATAGTGCAGGGTAAACTCGTCTCGCTGCAGCGCCTGCAGCACATTACTTTCCAGCCTCAAACGCTGCCGCGCCCGTTGCTGCATCGACTGGTCGAACCGCTCGAAGCGCGCCTTTCCCGACTCCTTTGCGCCGTAAAGTGCCAGGTCGGCGGCCTGCAAGGCGTCCTCCAGTCCCTGCCCCGGCAACAGCGGGGCAACACCGATACTGGCGCTGACCACCAGGCAACGCTCACCAAAACACAGCGGTTCACGCAGCGCCGAGAGCACCCGCGTTGCCACTGTCTCGGCATCCTCAGCGCACGCCAGATCATCCAGCAGCATGACAAACTCATCGCCGCCAAAACGGGCGAGCTGATCGCCAGGCCGCAGGCAGGTGCGCAGCCGCTCTGCCACCATCAGCAATACCCGATCACCGGCGGCGTGGCCGAGGCTGTCGTTAATCAGCTTGAAGCGGTCCAGGTCGATAAACAGCAAAGCCGCGTGACGCGCACCAGGGCGGTTCAGTTGGGCTGCGGTGCGCTGCAGCTGAATGTTGAGCTGGTGTCGATTGATCAGCCCGGTCAGCGGATCGTGCCGTGCAGCATGCTCCAGCTCACGCTGAAAGCGCTGGCGCTCGCTGATATCGGTCTGCGACCCGGCCAGTCGGCGACAGCCGGAGACATCCACCTCAACCACCCCCCGGGTCAATACCCAGAGATAGCTGCCGTCGCTGCGACGCATTCGATACTCGTGCCGAATCCAGGGCGAGCCACCTTTGAGGTGCTGCTGAATCGCCGCCTGCAACTCAGCCTGATCGTCCGGGTGCACGCGCTCAAACCAATGCATCGAACGCTGCCCGACCTGCGCCTGAGTCAACCCAAGCATGCTGGCCCAGCGCTCGGAGACGTACAGCTGATCATGCTGAAGATCCCAGTCCCAGATACCATCGTTGGCACCGCGCAGGGCATGGGCGTAACGGGCTTCGCTGGCTTCCAGGGCACGGTGCTCGGCGTCGATATAGGCATCAGCGGCCAGGCTCATGTCAAAAAAGACAATCTTCAGCAGACTGTCGAAATCCGCCAGCCTTGACTCCTGTTCCACACTGAGATCGTCGAACCAACTGCTGAGCATGCGACTCAGGTACATCCGATACGCGCCCAGATACCACTTGAGCTCAACCCCAACCTGTTCGTGTATGTGCCCGATGCGCACACGCTCTTCCAGATAGCGCTGATCAATCTCGCCACAGAACAGGCGGCTGTAGTAGCCCCGCTGGCTGTGCTTCAGGCGCTCGACCAAGCCGTCGCCGCGGAGAATCGCCTGCGTTTCCGGATACTGTTTCAAGCGCTCATAGAGCGCCTCAACAAATTCATGGCTGGTCCGTTCGCCAAAACTGGCAACCCGGCGTAAGCGCTCGCCATCTGCGTCGGTCCAATCGAGAAAATGCAGCCGCTGTTGCAGGCCGCAGGCATCAAGCCCCAGCTTGTCGAGTACCGGTTTAAGCACGGTTATCAAATCCATGACAGTGAATGGGCAACCCTCCAGACGGCAGCCGACTGTTGTTATGCGGGTTTGTCCAGGCAACAAAAAAGGCGCTGCAGCCCCAAGCTGAAAAAGCTCGGGCCTGCAGCGCCTTGTCTTTCAGGCCCTTGCGTCCTGACCGGCAAAGCCGTCTCTTTGTAAGGAAACACGCTACCCTAGAGCCCATCCTCTGACAAGCTTTGCAATAGCCCTTGTAAGCGATGGCGGAGCGCCGCCAACTGGCGCGAACGAAAGGCGTGACGCGTCTGCTCCAGCGTGGCAATGGCATCTTCCAGAACAAAGCGCACGCGGCTGCGCTCGCTCAGTTGGTCAGGGGCAAGCCAACGACATAGCGGCGCTTCACTGCAATCCTGCGGCTGGCAAATCAGCTCACAATCAAGCCCGGCCTGCTGAAGCGCCTTAATAATCGGATCGCGCTGCTGCGCCGGAGCAGCAACAACCACTTTGGATTCATCGGTCATGGCAGATCAGAAGAAGAAGTAAGAGTGATGTCAAATTGTAATCAACACCGCATTGAAAGACATTAACAGAGTCAAAAAAGCGACACATTTGCTGATCTGTATCAATGCTACCACCCCCCCTGCACCACGCCACACCAATTGACCCGCCCCTGCCCCTTGGGTAATGTTCAGCCGTTTGAATCACCGCCGGATGAGGTAACGCATGGCCCGGAAGAAAACTGCCGTAGATTTCGAGCAGTCGCTAGGCTCGCTGCAGGCACTGGTAGAACGCCTGGAAAGCGCAGACCTCAGTCTGGAAGAGTCACTCAGCGCCTTTGAGCAGGGCGTCGCCCTGACCCGCGAGTGCCAGCAAGCACTCGCGCAGGCTGAGCAGAAGGTCCAGCAGTTGATCGAAAATAATGGCGAGCTAGGCACCGAGCCTTTTGACGGCGCTGGCGAATGAGCGACTTTCAGCAGTACCTCGAATCCTGCCAGCAACGTATCAACGCCTTTTTGAGTAGCCAGCTGGATACCCCTCAGCCTCGCCTCGATCGCCTCTACAGCGCCATGCGCTACAGCGTCGTGATTGGCGGCAAACGGATGCGGCCGCTGCTGGCCTATGCGAGTTGCGAGGCCGCCGGCGGCAAGCCGGGGCAGGCAGATCACGCTGCCGGGGCCGTCGAGCTGATTCACGCCTACTCGCTGATACACGACGACTTGCCCGCCATGGACAACGACGACCTGCGCCGCGGTCAGCCCACCTGCCACCGTGCCTTCGATGAGGCCACCGCGATACTTGCCGGTGACGGCTTGCAGGCGCTGGCCTTTGAGCTGCTGGCATCTGCGCCGCTCTCGCAGGCAGAAACCCGCCTGCGCATGGTCCAACTGCTCGGCCACGCCGCCGGCCCGCAAGGTATGGTTGGCGGGCAGGCAATCGATCTGGGCGCGGTCGGCGAAAAACTGGATCAGGCCACGCTGGAATCCATGCATCGGCACAAAACCGGTGCCCTGATTCGCGCCAGCGTGCAATTGGGCGCGCTGGCCAGCGAGCGCATCAACCCCGCCCAACTGGCCGCCCTGGGCCGCTATGCCGACAGCGTCGGTTTGGCGTTTCAGGTGCAGGACGACATCCTCGATATCGAGAGCGACACCAGCGTGCTGGGCAAGCAGCAGGGCGCCGACCTGGCCCGTGACAAACCGACCTACCCGGCACTGCTCGGGCTGGACGGTGCCCATCGCCTGGCCGCTGAGCTGCGCGACCAGGCGCTCACCGCCGTCGCTGAGTTCGGTCCTGCGGCAGAGCGCTTGCGCCAGTTGGCTGACTACACCGTTCAGCGCCGCTTCTGAGATACCCCTGCGCGCAGTTGGGCTATTGCCCTGCATCGGTTAAACTGCGCCCTTGTTTTCCCGCCACCGACAGTGGCACCCAGAGCCTTGTTTGATGCCCAGCACTTTCCACGAAATCCCGCTCCATCGCCCCAGCACACCGCTGCTGGACTGTGTCGACGACACCGAGTCGCTGCGCGCGCTCGACGAAAGTCAGTTGCCAGAACTGGCCGATGAACTGCGCGCCTTTCTGCTCTGGAGTGTGGGCCAGACCGGCGGTCATTTTGGTGCTGGCCTCGGCGTCATTGAGCTGACCATTGCATTGCACTATGTCTACCACACGCCGGATGATCGCCTGCTGTGGGACGTAGGCCATCAGGCCTACCCGCACAAGATCCTCACCGGCCGCCGCGAACAGATGGCCAGCCTGCGCCAGAAAAACGGCCTCGCGGCCTTTCCGCGCCGCAGCGAAAGCCCCTACGACACCTTTGGCGTCGGCCACTCCAGCACCTCGATCAGCGCCGGCCTGGGCATGGCTATCGCTGCCGGGCTGCAGGGGCTGGACCGCCGCACCGTCGCAGTAATCGGCGATGGCGCGCTGACCGCAGGCATGGCTTTTGAAGCACTGAACCACGCCTCGGAAGTCGAGGCCAACATGCTGGTGGTGCTGAACGACAACGACATGTCGATCTCACGCAACGTCGGCGGCCTGTCCAACTACTTGGCCAAAATTCTCTCCAGCCGCACCTACTCGCACATGCGTGAAGGCAGCAAAAAGGTACTGGCGAAGATCCCGCCGGCCTGGGAGCTGGCACGCAAGACCGAAGAGCACGCCAAGGGCATGCTGGTGCCGGGCACCCTGTTCGAGGAACTGGGCTGGAACTATATCGGCCCGATCGATGGCCACGACCTGCCAACCCTGGTGCGCACCCTGAAGAACATGCGCGAGCTCAAGGGCCCGCAGTTCCTCCATGTAATCACCCAGAAGGGCAAGGGCTTCTCGCCCGCTGAGGCGGACCCGATCGGCTACCATGCGATCACCAAGCTGGAACCCAAGGCCCCGAGCAATGGCGTCAGCAAACCCAAGTTCTCCAACATCTTTGGCCAGTGGCTGTGCGACATGGCCGAGCAGGACGAGCGCCTGATCGGCATTACCCCGGCAATGAAGGAAGGCTCGGATCTGATCGCCTTCTCCGAACGTTTTCCCAAGCGCTACTTCGATGTTGCCATCGCCGAGCAGCACGCTGTCACCCTCGCAGCTGGCATGGCTTGCGAAGGTGCCAAGCCGGTGGTTGCCATCTACTCGACCTTCCTGCAGCGCGGCTACGATCAGCTGATCCACGACGTTGCGGTACAAAATCTGGATGTGCTGTTCGCCATCGACCGAGCCGGCCTGGTTGGCGAGGACGGCCCGACCCACGCCGGCAGCTTTGATCTGTCGTACCTGCGCTGCCTGCCGAACATGCTGATCATGGCACCGGCCGACGAGAACGAAACCCGTCAAATGCTGACCACCGGGTTCCTGCACGAAGGCCCGGCCGCCGTGCGTTATCCGCGTGGCACCGGCCCCGGCGTACCGATTGACCCGGCACTGGAACCGTTGCCAATCGGCAAGGGCGCGGTAACCCGCCGGGGTGAACAGGTCGCCATTTTGTGTTTCGGCACCCTGCACCAGCACGCCAGCAAGGCCGCCGAGGCGCTCAACGCGACCGTCGCCAACATGCGCTTCGTCAAACCGCTGGACACCCAGCTGATTGCGGAGCTAAGCGCCAGCCATGACCTGCTGGTCACCGTCGAAGAAAACGCAGTCATGGGCGGTGCCGGCAGCGCAGTCAACGAGTGGTTGCTGGCCGAAGGCATCAACCTGCCGGTGCTCAACCTCGGCCTGCCCGATCTCTATGTCGAGCACGCCAAGCCCGCTGAGATGCTCGCCGAGTGCGGGCTTGATGCAGCCGGCATCGAAAACGCAATCCGTACCCGTCTCAGCCGACTTGGCTGAGACTTGACCCGCCGGGCCGAAAGCCCTAGAGTCCGCCCCACTTCCAGTCGCCTGGGTGCCCGAGGCTGCTCTGCAGCCCGGGTGAAACGGGAAGTCGGTGCAAATCCGACACTGCCCCCGCAACGGTAAGGAATCGCAGGCCTGCCCTGCCAGTATCATCGACAACGCCACTGTGCTCAGCATGGGAAGGCGATGATGCTCTGATTCCGAGTCCGGAGACCGGCCCAGCGCGAGTACAGCCACGGCACTGCCGTGCCCGCTGTCTGCTGAGGTGTCGCGGAGGGCGTCACCGGTCAGCGTGCAGTCGCCGCGCCGTGGCCTGCCTCCTGACTTCCCGCCCTCCTCAAAAGCCGAACTTTTGAGGAAACCAATGAACAAGTCACTGCTGATCATCCCCGGCCTGTTGGCCTGCGCTGTTGCTCAGGCCAACGATGCTCTCAATCTGCCTGAAACCATCATCACTGCGTCCCGCCTTGAGCAACCACGCGAATCGGCGCTGGCAGCCAACACCGTCTTTGACCGGGACGACATCGAGCGCCTGCAGGCACGCAGCGTGCCGGAACTGCTTCGCCGCGTTCCGGGTGTTCAGCTAAACAGCAATGGCGGCGTGCTGTCGTACTTCGTTCGCGGCGGCAAAACTGACCAGACTCTGGTACTGGTAGACGGACAACGTATCGCCTCAGCAACCACGGGCGGCGCGCGGCTTGATTACCTGAACATCGACAATATCGAGCGCGTCGAAGTGGTACGCGGTCCACGCTCGGCGGTCTATGGCGCCGACGCCATCGGCGGCGTAATCCAGATATTCACCCGGCAGGGTCAAACAGGCCTGCAGCCAACCATTCGACTGGGAGTTGGTAGCAACCACACATTCGAGCGCAGCATTGATATCAGCGGCGGCAACGACAACAGCCGCTTCATCCTCGGCGCAACCCTGAATGAAACAGAAGGCTTTGACCTCACCGAGGATAACCTTGGCAACGACCGCGATGAGGACAGCCAGCGCACCAAGAGCTATTTCGCCCGCTTTGATCACTCCTTCAACGAGGACTGGAGCGCAGGTCTCAGCGTCAACGAACAGAATGGCAAAAGCGAGTTTGACGACGCCTACGAGTTCAACCCGGCCAACCCGGAAAACCAGTTCCGCGTACGCGGCTATGCTGCCTACCTGCAAGGCCAGCTGACCACCGGCTGGCGCAGCCGCCTGGAGCTGGGCAGCAGCGAAGACCGTAACAAAACCGTCGGCTCTCGCTTCAATGACGGCCAGATTAAAACCGAGCGCCACTCTGTCAGTTGGTTGAACTACATCGACCTGTCTGCTGACCAGCAGCTCAACGTAGGGGCTGACTGGCAACGCGACAAACTGGACTCTACCAACGCCTACACCAAGGACCGTCGCGAAAACATCGGCCTGTTCGCGCAGCACAGCTGGACTGGGGAACGCATCAGCACCGAGCTGGGCGTGCGCCACGACGACAATCAGCATTTTGGTGAGCACAACACCTGGAACGCCGCACTGGCCATCCCCAGCGGAGACAGCCAGCAATGGATTGTCAGCTATGCCACCGCCTTCCGTGCACCGACGTTCAACGACCTCTACGCGCCGCCGGGCTGGGGTGGCAACCCAGACCTGGACCCTGAACACTCTCGTACCTTCGAGCTGCAATGGCGTGGAGACTTGCTGAACAGCCAGTGGGAAGCCTCTCTTTATCGCACCGACATCAAGGATCTGATTGTCTGGGACTCCAGCACGTTCCAGATGAACAACGTCGACGAAGCGCGCATCAACGGCCTGGAGCTGGCCATGAGCACCGACGTCATGGGCTGGGCCTCGCGGACCGCCGCCAGCTTCATCGACCCGCGCGACCGCCAGACAGGCAAAACCCTGCAACTGCGTGCAAAACGCACACTGACCAGCGACCTGGATCGTCAGTTTGGTGACTTCGGCGTGGGCGCAACCTGGGCGCTATTCAGCGAGCGCTTTGCCGATGCTGCCAACAGCAGCACGCTGGCTGGTTACGGCACGCTCGACCTGCGCGCCAACTGGCAGGCGACCGCTTCAACCCGCCTGGATCTGAAGATCAACAATGTGCTCGACCGCGACTACCATCTTGGCACCTATCAGCGGGCCACCGGCCCTTGGCCCGCTCCATCTATCGACTACAGCTATAAGGAGCAAGGCCGCGCGGCACTGCTGAGCGTGACCTGGACCCCGCAGCTGTAAGCACCACCCACAGCCAGCGCCGTGCCAATAACCCCCGCCCCGTGCGGGGGTTGTTTTGGTTCCGGCATCCGATCCTCACCCGCATGAACTCCAGCACAGCCCGTCGCTCCAACTTGCCGCCCGGCCCTGCTGATCAGGCATAATGCGTCCTTGTCCGAACCGGAATTCGACGCCCTATGTTTTTTACCAACGAGCGACTGCAGTTCTTCCGCCCGCTCACCAGCAAATACCGCGAACAGATTGTCGAGTGCCTGCGCCTGCTGCACGAGCGGCTGTACAGCGCCCGGGCCGATTACGGCGAATCACTCAAGCGCGAACAAGTACTGGATATCTTCAGTGAAGCGCTGGAACGCGCGCCGCTGCTGGAAAGCGACGACGAAGACGCCAGCCGCTTCAAGAGCAACCGCGAGCAGGCCAGCTGGATTCTCACCAGCCTGATTGAAAACGGCTGGCTGGAACGTCAGGTGGATCAGGCCACCTTCCAATCAACCTACCCTTTCAGCCGCATGGGCCGGCTGTTTGCCCAGTCGCTGGCCGAGGCGCACGGGCACAACACCCGTACCCGCCACCGCAACACCCGCAACACCCTCAACGCGCTGTCGGCGTTTGCCGAGCACGGCGAGGTGTATGACCTGCTCGATGCCCACGAATACGCCGAGCGGATCATTGCCGACTTCACCGACATCATCGCGGAGCTGGAAGAGCGCAAGCGCCAGCTGGTACGCGAGGTCGAAGCGCAGCAACTGGTGCAGCAGGCCAGCGATCAGTTTTTCGACTTTATGGAGCGGCGCTTCCAGCCCGATCTGGCAGTGCGCCTGTCGGCCGACAGCGTCGAAAAACACCGCGAGCGCATTCAGGATGTGATCGCCCGTATTCGCCGCAAGCCACGCGAGTGGAAGGCCGAGGCCGAGCGCGAGCTGCGCCGCCTGGCGCCGGACCTTCTCGTTGACGAGCGCAGCTCGATTCTCTGGCAGTTGCTGGACGGCATCGAAGGCTGCCTGCGCAACGCCGCCGACATCATGCTGCCAGCCCTTCGCCGCACCCTGCAGAGCTTCACCCAGCGCGCCGATATCATCATCCGTCAGCTCAGCTACCTGCACAGCCAGAAGCACAGCGACATCGTCGGCCTGTGCCGCGAGCTGTCCGCCCTGCCCGCCGAAGAGCAGGCCAAACGTCTGAGCGCTGCAGGTGAAGAGATGGCGGTGGTCAATCTGGCGCTGGTCGATCCCGGCCAGGTGAAGCTGCGCGAACGCCGCGAGCGCCCGCCGGTGCACAGCCTGATGGAAACCCTCGACGCGCCGGAAGGCGACACCTTGCGCACGCTGGCAGTCAATCAGTTGCTCGACAAGGCCTTCAACGTCAACGCCAGTGGCCTGCGCACCTACCTGCGCGCCGCCCTCGGCAACGGCAGCCAGCTCAACACCCGCGACCTGCCGGTCAACAGCGCCAACGACCTGCTCGCGCTCAGCCATGTGATCGCGCTGGCCAGCGCCGAGCACGCCGCCAGCGGCCTGCGCGTGCGCATCGAGCCCAGCGGCGAGACCATCAGCAACGAAACCTATTTTGATCGCCGTGACGGCTTCATCATCGATCTGGAACATGACGAACATGCGTGACGCGCTGGACCACCACCTCAACGAACGCGGCCTGAGTGCCGAGGACTTTTCCGAGCTGATGATCCGCCTGCTCGACCGCGGCGTGCTCTGCCGCGACGAAAGCAACCGCGAGGCCGAGCTCTACGACCGCTACCTGCAGGCCGCCGAACTGGTCGAGGACTATCTCTCGGTGCTGCGCATCCGCGTGCTGCACGAGCCGCGCTTCAATCTGGTCCGGGTGTTCCCGCCGGGCGCGGAAGTGCCCGGCCTGGTCGACGCCGACAACAGCTTCGGCAGCGGCCTGCGCGAGCGCCTGAACCAGCAGGAAGTGGCGCTGATTCTGGTGCTGCGCGCCGAGTACGACAAGGCCCTGCGCGAAGGTCAGGTCGACGAGTTTGGTCAGGTCATGCTGTCGCTCGAAGCGCTCAACCTGAGCAGTCGCAACCTGCTCGGCCGTTCACTGCCGGAACAGCAGAGCGAGCGCCGCAACCTGCTGCGCCGCCTGCGCCAGCTGCGGCTGATCCGCAGCCCCAGCGATGCCGAACTGGACAGCGGCGAAGCCTGGCTGACCATCCGCCCGGGCATCATCAGCCTGGTGACCGACAGCGCGCTGGCCCAGCTCGCCAGCCCCGAGATTGAAAACAGCGAAGACCAGCCGTCCGCCGAGGAGAACAACTGATGTATCTGAAGCGTTCGATTACCGTCAACTGGGGCAACCTGCCGGTCGAAGAACTGGAATACGGCCCGGTCAACCTGTTCTCCGGCGGCAACGGCTCCGGCAAGACCACCGCAGCGGATGCCCTGCAGACGCTGATGACCGCCGCCCACGACAACCTGTTCAACTACAACCCGGGACAGGACGAAACCACCCAGCGTGGCCGTGGCGGCAAGCAGGTGCGCACCCTCGCCTCCTACGTGCTCGGCTGTGACGATGGCGCCTACGCCCGACCCTGGGACACCGACGGCTACATCGCCGGGGTGTTCCATCCGACCCGTGGCGAGACCGCCGAACCCTTTACCGCGGTGATCGGCGTACGCGCCCATCTCGACGCCGCCGGCAGCAGCCGGCAGGCACGGCAGGACGAACTGCTGCTGATGATCATCCCCGGCGAGATGCTGTCGCTGTCGCACTTTCTGCGCGAGCAGGATGACGGCCGCCACGTGATCGCCGTGACCGAGCTGCCGGGCCTGCTGCGCAAGCAGTTCAGCGCCCAGCAGATCGAAGTCTACGACCGCAAGAGCGCCTACCTGGCCCGCCTGTACGCCGCCCTGCGCGGCCGCCGCGATGCGCTGTCGACCCGCGAAGCGAAGAACGCCGCGCGCACCTTTGCCAACTTCATGGCCTACAAACCGGTTAAATCCATCGACCAGTTTGTCGCCGAGGAAGTGCTGGAGCCGCGCGAGTTTGGCGACACCATCAAGCGCATCCGCGAGCTGCTGCGCACCGTGCATGGCATGGAGCAGGAAGCGGCGCGCGTGCGTCAGGCGGTTGAGCTGCTGTCGCTGACCACCAGCCAGACCACGCAGTATCTGGACAGCTGGCTGGAGCGCACCGGGCTGGAGTACGCCGCCGCCGCGCAAGCCTGGCAGAACAACCAGCAGGGCTATCTGGCGGCCAAACAAGAACAGCAACAGCTCGCCAGTCAGCTCGAAGCGCTGCAGGAAGACCAGCGCCTGACCACCGAGCGCCTGGCCCAGGCCCACCACGAACTGGTGCAACTGGAAGCCCGCCGTCAGGGCATTCCGGCGCTGCAGAACAAGGACCAACTGGAGCAGCGCCAGCGCCAGCTGAGCGAGCAACTGCGCAGCGCCGTACCCGGCCTGCTGACCCAGGCCCATCAGCGCGACCGTAACCTGGTGGCGCTGCAATCCGCCGGTGCGCTGCTGGCCCAGCACAGCCTGAGTCAGGCCATTCCACAGCTGGCCAGCCGTGGCTGGCGCGAGGCCAGCGCCGCAGTGCTGGCCGCCGAGCGCGAGCCGGTTGCCGACCTCAATCAACTGCTGGCCCGCGACTGGATCGACCTGACCCCGCTGGACGCCGGTCTGGATGCCATTCGCAGTCAGCAGCGCGCACACAACCAGCTGGCTGAGCGCCTGCGCGAGCAGGACAGTGAAGGCGCCAGCCTGCTGCAGCGGGTCGACCGGCTGGTGCAGGAACGCACCAGCGCGCTGAACAATCTTGATCGCCAGGTCAGCCAGATTCGCCACCAGATCAGCACCCTGCAGAGCAGCCGTGTGACGTATCCGGCGTATGTCGAGGAAGCGCTGCTGGCGATCCGCAAACAATGCCCGCAGGCCGATCCGCGGGTACTCTGCGACCACGTCGAGGTACTCGACCCGGATTGGCAGATGGCGATCGAGGGCTACATCGGCGGCAGCCGCTACGCCATTCTGGTCGAGCCCGAATATGAAGCCGAAGCGATCCGCATCGTACGCCAGATGAACAGCCGCGAGCGCAACCGCGCGCGGGTGATTCAGGGCAGCAAGGCCAAGCAGGACGCCGAACGCATCAGCCTGCCGAACGACTCGATCCTGCAGGTCATGCGCTTCAGCCATCGCGTCGCCGAATACTACCTGCAGGCGTCATACGCCACCGTGGCCCGGGTTGCCGACGCCGGTGCCCTGCGCCAAACCCGCCGCGGCATCACCCGCGACGGTATGGGCTCGGGCAACTACGCGCTGTTTCGCTGCGACATCGACGACAGCCAGCTGGTATTCGGCGCCGCCGCCCGCGAACGCAACCTGCGCGCGCAGGAGCAGCGCCTGCACGATCTGGATCTGCAGCAGCATCAACTGCGCCGCGAACTGGAAGCCCTGCGCGAACTGGCCCGTCAATTAGGTCAGATCGCGCCGCTCGACTACGCCGCCCGCGCCAGCGAGCTGCTCGACAGCCAGCGCCAGCTGCGCGAAGTCGAACAGCAACTGGAAGCGCTTGACCTAGGCGCGCACCACGATCTGGAATCCGAACAACAGCGCGTGACCCTGCGCCACCGCGAGCTGGAACTGCACGGCAAGGAGCTGGACGTGCAACTTGGCCGTCTGCAGGAGAAGCAGGTCAGCATCGGCCAACGCATTACCCACTTCGCCGACCAGAGCGATGCCCTGCTCGACGCCCGCGACAAGGCCGAGCAGTATCTTCTGGATGCTGCCGCCCAAGTGCCGGGGCTCGACCCGCAGGCGCGGCTGGAGCAGCTCGACACCATGCTCGAACAGCGTGGCGGCCAGTTCGACTTCATTGCCGACGCCCAGGCGCTGACCAGCAGCCTGCACCGTCAGGTTGCCGACCTGCAGCGCGCCATCGAGCACTACAACGAGCAGGCCCAGCCCGCCGATCAGGTACTCGCCGACACCCCGGCGGAACTGCACAGCCTGGCCTTCTTCCGCCATGTCGGCGCGCTGCATCAACAGCTCGACAACCTGCACAACCGCCTGCGCAACAACGTGTTGCTGGCCAAGCAGGAACAGCTCGCGAGCCTGCGCGACAGCTTCAACACGACCTTCGTCAGCGACCTTTGCCACGAGATTCATCAGGCCATCAACGACGGCCGTCGAACGCTCGAGCAACTGAACAAGGAGCTGGAGCACCACCGCTTCGGTGCCGACCGCGAGCGCTTCCAGTTCGACTGGGACTGGCTGCCCGAGTACAAGGCCTACTGGGATTTCTTCCGCGAACTGATCCAGATGCCGAACCTGGGCGACGGCACCAGCCTGTTCGACGACGCCCTGTCCGAGCGTTCGGCCGCGGTGCGCGATCAGCTGCTGGCGTTGCTGCTTGATGGCGACGAACAGCAGGCTCTGCGCGAACTGGAGCGCATCAGCGACTACCGTCGCTACCGCCGCTACGACATCCTCAAGCACCCGGAAGGCAAGTCGCCGATCCGACTGAGCGAATACGGCACCGGCTCCGGTGGTCAGCTGGAAACCCCGGCTTACATCATCCGCGCCGCCGCCGTGACCAGCGCCTTCCGCTTCAACGAGGGCGACAGCCACCTGCGTATGGTGATCGTCGACGAAGCCTTCATGCACATGGATGAAATCCGTTCGCGTGAAGTTATCGCCTACCTGACCGAAACCCTCGGCCTGCAGCTGATCTTCATCATGCCGACCAGCAAGGCTGGCCCCTTCCTGGAGCTGGTGAGCAACCAGTTTGTGTTCAGCAAGGTGCCCAGCAGCCAACCGGTCGGCGAGCTGAACACCCGCGTGCTGCTCGACCGCCAGCAGCTCAACCGCGAACGCGTGGCCGAGCTGTGGGCCCAGCATCGCCGGGTGATTCGTCAGCAGGGTGCGCTGGAGTTTATGGAAGACGTGATCTGACCGGTGCAATGCGTTGCCGGCCACCCCGGCAACGCATTGCACCGGCAGATGCCAAGCACCGCACATTCCCCCCAATAGTCGATTGTCCAACCCGCCACCGCCCCCGCAGGATCAGCGCAGGAACACCTGCAGCCAAAGGGAAATGGCATGTCCGGCAAACCCGCCGCCCGACTCGGCGACCCCACACAATGCCCGCAGACCGGCCACGGTAGCCAGCGCCTGATCAGCGGCGCCGCTGACGTACTGATCAACGGCAAGCCCGCTGCCCGTCAGGGTGACATCACCCAGTGCGGCAGCCCGCTCAGCAGCCAGTTGATCAGCAACGTGCTCATCAACGGCCGCCCCACCGCCGTGCTCGGTAGCGTTGGCGCCCACGGCGACTCCATCACCGCCGGCTCCCCGACCGTTCTTATTGGCAATCAACCCGGCAGCGCCGATAGCCGCGCGGCTCAAGCCATGATCATCACCGGCCTGGTGCGCGCCCTGCGGGCGCTTTTTGACGTTCCAGTGCAGCACGGCGCCAGCAACGCCGTGCCGCTGGAGCGCGAGGAAGAAGAGGAGGAAGAAGAAACCGAACTGCCGCAGAAGCAACGCATCACCCTGCGCGTCGGCATGTTCTTCGACGGCACCCTCAACAACCTGCCCAATGCTTCGCTCACCGCCCAATGCCGCCGCGAAGACCTCGCCCAACTCGGCCCCGACGGTCTGGAGGCCGTCACCCGCTTCTGCCAGTCCCACGGTTATAACGACAGCAACGGTGACGTTTTTTTTGATCAACGCCCGGATAACAGTTACGGGAATGAGTTGAGTAATGTGGCGTTGTTGTTTCGGTTGTACCGCGACGACTCGCGGCAGCAGTTACAAGCTAATGCCAAGCAAGCCGCAGTGAAGGTTTACATTGAAGGTGCTGGCAGCAAAGCAGGCGAGGAAGACGCCACCATGGGCATGGCATTTGGGCAAGGCGAGACAGGGGTTGTTGAGCGGGTTGAGCAGAGTCCTGAACGGATAGTTGAGAGCCTACAGGTGCTGGCTACTAACAACCCGTCCATATGTGTTGAGAAAATCGAGTTCGATATCTTCGGCTTCAGTCGCGGCGCCGCCGCGGCTCGACACTTCGCAAATGAGGTGCTGAAAGCCAATCACGGCATACTCACAAACAACCTTGATACCAAGAGCCCTGTGTTTGCTGGCGGCTTTTCCATTGAGGAGTGCATCAGCATAAACTTTATCGGCCTGTTCGATACTGTCGCGGCCATCGGCGACCCAGCTCAAGGACACCTCAGCGTCGGTGACGACTATAATCCAGGCGTGAATCTATACCTGCCACCCGACTGCGCCCGCAAGGTGGTGCATCTCACCGCAGCCGATGAACACCGCCATAACTTCAGCCTGAACCGAGTAGACGAAGCCCATGAGGAACTGGTGCTACCCGGCGTCCATTCCAACCTCGGTGGCGGCTATCCAACGCTGTCCTACGAGCGCTTGGTGATCGGCAGACCGGTCTTCTTTCTCAGCAATCACTACCCATTGGACGGCCCGGCGCGCCAGCAACTGATTCGCTCCCGGGCCTGGCGGGTCAGGCAGCAGGAGGAAGAGCGCTTCCGGACACGTGGACTACCGGGCGACGGGCACTTTGAGCGACATGAAGAAGTGGTTGGTAGCCGCCCGAACGCCAAAGTGCTGCTGACTCTGTCGATTATCCGCAGCGTCCGGGGTGAGCTGTCTCGTGTATCCCTCAAGGTCATGCATGCCAAGGCGTCAAGCTCTGGCGTGCCGCTCAATCAGATAAACGCCACGGATAAGCGCTTCGCTATTCCGTCAGACCTTGGTCCAATCGCAGATAAGGTATTTTCCGCGTGCATGGCCGGACACAACCCGAACCTAAGCGACGAGGAAAAGCGCTTCCTGCATAGCCGCTATATCCACAGCTCGGCCAACTGGGTGCCGGTAAAAGGCTTTATGGCCAACAAACCGCGCCATGATTTTATCCGCGCCATCTACCCAGATAAACCACAGACAGGGTACCCAGTATGATTGTGCGCACTCTGATCATACTCACAGCGCTAGTCCTTGGCGGTTGCCAGCACAGCAAACCAATTGAAGTATTTCCGCCCAAGCCGGATCTACCGTACCGCGCCTGGTACATAGGCTTGGGAGCTCCCGACTATATGGAGGCCTGGGTAGAGCAGGTAGACCTAACGGATGTGAATGACTTGATGTACGAAGATGTGTTTGGCGGAATCGCCTCCACAAGAACACCTCCGGACAACAAAGGCGACCCACGCGGCTGGCCAGAGCGCCCTGGCCCCGGTTCAAGCTTTCCAATGTCCGGAATAGACTTGCCCGAAAAGATCACTGTACGCTGGCAATCACTCGCAGAACCAGAAGCCTATCGGGCATCCATCGACATACCGCAGTGGGTCCGAGATGAAATGCGCGCTGAAAGGCGGGTCTTCTGCCGGTACGACAACGATTATGTGTATCAATATCGAAAGTTCATCGCCATCGGCGTCGCGCCCGGCGGCATCGCGAAATTCTGGCTTTTGGGCACTTGCCTGGAGCCACTAGAAATAGGACGAGTGGAAGGCGAAATCAACCCCGTCGGCCCCTACAACGGTGAATCCAACGGCGAGTTCTACCGCCCACCCAGCCCCAACGCCCAGCACTATATCGACACCCACGGCATACCATTCGGGAGCTGGTAACCGCTGGGGGCAGCCCTTCTTGCCCGGGCGCTGGTCCTTGACCAGCAGCAGGTTGTTTTCCCGTCGCAGGGTGAACAGGCCAATACCTTCCACTAGCCCACTGAACTTGCTGTAGCCATAGTTGCGCGGGTCAAATTCCGGCATCTGCTTGGCCAGCTGGCTGCCAACCGGGCCGAGGTTGGCCCAGCCATCATCGTCGGAGGCCGCTTCGATTGCCTGACGCAACAGAGTGCAGAGCTTGGCGTCCTGTCGCAGCTCCTGAGCAGAGCGACGCTGAATAACCGTTTCGGCGTTCTCCGGATGCTGGGTAAAGATTTCGGTGTAGATAAAGCGGTCGCAGGCGGCAACAAAAGGCTTGGGTGTTTTCTGCTCACCAAAGCCATACACCACCTTGCCCGACTCACGCAGGCGCGCGGCCAGACGGGTGAAATCACTGTCGCTGGAAACAATGCAGAAGCCGCCAAGGTCCGCCGAGTACAGCAGGTCTATGGCATCGATGATCATCGCGCTGTCGGTCGCGTTCTTGCCGGAGGTGTAGGCAAACTGCTGGATCGGCTGAATCGAGTGTTCCAGCAGCGACGCTTTCCACTTGCCCAGACTCGGCGTAGTCCAGTCGCCATAAATACGCTTTACGCTCGCCACACCCAACTTGGCCACCTCGGCCAGCAGCCCTTCAACAATCGCCGGATTGGCGTTGTCGGCATCAATCAACACGGCCAACCGTGTTGGCTCCATCTGTGCTGCCATAGCCTAACTCTCCTGTACAGGTAGCGGTCATCTTGGCAGGCAATAGGGCTGGTGAACAACCCTGTCTAGAAACGCACCAACCCGCACAACTGCTCTACCCCACCAATAATCGCCGGGGTCGGGCGGACCAGTAGGTCACTGTCGAGTACATGGAGGCGGTTGTGCTGCACCGCGCTCATTCGCGGAAAACGACGCCAGTCGTCAAGCCAGCCTTCGGCGGTGACGCCCTGATCGGCCAACGCGATGATGATGTCGGGGTTGGCGGCCAGCACACCTTCGCGGCCGACTTGCGGGGCGAGGCCGGCAAGGTCGGCGAAGACATTGTCAGCACCGCACAGAGTCAGGACATCGGACAATAGCTGGTCACCGGCGACGGTGTAGAGCGGGTTGTCCCAGAGCTGCAGGAAGACCTTGGGCCGGGTTGCCGAGGGTGCAGCGCGGAGCCGGTCCAGCTGGGCGCGGAAGTCGGCTTCCAGCGCTTGGGCTTCGGCTGTCTGATCAAGCAGTTCACCGAGCTGCAGGGTCATGCTGGCGATGTCATCAAGCCGTTGCGGGTCGAACTGTTCGACGCGAATGCCCCAGCCACGAAGGCGCTCAAGCAGTTCGGGGGGATTGCCTGAGGTCCAGGCGAGGATCAGATCAGGCTGGACGGACACGATCCGCTCGGCAGAGAGGCTCTGATAGCTGCCGACGGTTTGCCGGTCGCTCAGCTCGGCAGGCAGCTGACCATCATCCAGTACACCGACCAGCCGGGCACCAGCGCCCAGCTGCAGGGTCATGTCGGTCAGGAAAGGAGCCAGGCTGACGATGCGCTCGGCAGCCTGAACGGGAAGTGCGTTGAGCGATAGCGCCAGCAGCAGCGCCAGCAGTTGGCGCACTCAGTCGACCCAGGCAGCCGGCGGGCGATACAGCAGCATAACGCCAAGGCTGACGATCATCAGCAGCACCAGCGGGATGACCTCACCCACGCAGAAGTAATGCACCAGCGCAATCAGCGCCGGTAGCGCGGCGGCAGCCAGGCCCAGACTCTGATTGCGGTGCAAGACTGCCCAAGCACTGGCGGCCTCGTGGCTCTCACCCAAGCCTTCGGCGCGAATAAGAGCGCGTTTGTAGAGCCGGAAGCGCCAGAGGGTCAGCATCAGACTGGCCATGCCCACGCCAAACAGCGGGACGGCAGCCTCGTCAAACAAGCCGGTCCAGTCGCCCAGCACCACAACCAGCAGGATCGGCAGCAGCAGAACGGCCAGACTCAGCATCCGCCAGACACTGCGCAGTGCGCGCCAATGGGGCTTGGGATCAAACATCGCCAGACTCAGCCTCGGCTTCTGCCTGATGCAGCTGACCGAGCATATGGCCCAACTTGCCGGCCTTGGTTTCCAGATACTTGGTGTTGTGCGGGTTCTTGCCGAATTGCAGCGGCAGACGTTCGGCGACCAGTACGCCAAAGCCCTGCATGGCCTTGACCTTGCGCGGGTTATTGGTCAGCAACTTGAGGCTTTTGATGCCCAGATGATCGAGCATCGGCTTGCAGATGCCGTAATCGCGCTGATCCGCACCAAAGCCGAGCAGTTCGTTGGCTTCAACGGTATCGGCACCACCATCCTGCAGGTGGTAGGCGCGGATCTTGTTCATCAGGCCAATGCCGCGACCTTCCTGACGCAGGTACAGCAGCGCGCCGCGACCTTCCTCAGCAATGGCCTTGAGCGCCGCTTCCAGCTGGAAGCCACAATCGCAGCGCAGGCTGAACAGGGCGTCGCCGGTCAGACATTCGGAGTGCAGACGGCCAAGCACGGGCTCGCCATCGGACACATCGCCCATCGTCAGCACCACATGCTCCTTGCCGGTCGCTTCTTCCAGGAAGCCGTGCATAGTGAACGTGCCCCACTTGGTGGGCAGCTGGGATGACGCAATAAAGGTGACAGTCACACCGGTCTCCTGTACGACCTTTGCAAAAAAGGGGCCGCTATATTATCAGCTGAAGCGGCTGCGGGCGATCTGCAAGACGCCTTGATAGCCGTGGTGAATGCCCTGATCTGAGCGCCAGGGAGTCAGTATTTGCGCTGGAGCAACAGCAGGTTGTCCTGCTCATCCATACGGACACGGCTCAACCAGCTCATGCCCAGCAGCACTTCGAGCGGGAAACGGCCCTCCAGCACCAATGCCTGCACATTGCTCAACTCAATGTCGCCCACTTTCACCCGGGCCAGATTAACCTGATAGCCTTCCACTGCGCTCGACGCCGTCGCCGCCCGAACCGGAGTACCATCCATTCGATAATCAATACCGAGACGTCGCGCCTGGGCGGAACTCATTGAAACACTGGTCGCCCCGGTGTCGACCATAAAGCCCACGGCTTGGCCGTTGATTGAGCCGGTAATCCGATAGTGCCCGCCCTCGCCGCGGGGGATGCTCACCTGCTGCCGCTCGGCCTGGGCAAACCCTTCGGTATATTCACGCTGCAGACCGAACTGGCGCGTCTGACCATCCACTCTCAGGGTTGCAGTCCGGCTGTCGGCGGCGATCAACTCGACCCCGTTCACCGGCGGCCTGCCCACCCGCAGCATGTGCCGCTGGCCATCGATATTAACCACTGCCGCGTTGGCGAACAGCCCGACTACCCGCACCTGGGTTGCCGCCGATACCAGCGAGGTCGCCGCCAGTCCAACGCCCAGCAGTACAGCAGAGAGAGAAGCGATACGGCCCATGCGGAGTTTCCTTTGTGCGACAGCCGGCGAGATTTACACCATAGCCAACAGGGTTTCAGCCAGCAACAGCACCAGCAACGCCATAAAGCCCGCAATGATGTCGTCGAGCATGATGCCGAACCCTCCGCCAACCTGACGATCAACCCAGCGAATCGGCCAGGGCTTCCATATGTCGAACAGGCGGAATAACACAAAACCGGCCAGCAACCAGAGCCAGCCGGTCGGCGCCAGCCAGAGCGCAATCCACAGCCCGACGAACTCGTCCCAGACGATGCCACCGTGGTCGTGCACGCCCAGGTCTTCAGCGGTCCGATGGCACAGCCAGATGCCGAGCAGGGTCGACAGTACGATCACCAGGCTGTAGCCGCCTAAGGGCAGTTGCTGCCACAGCAACACAAAGGGCAATGCCGCCAGCGTGCCCCAAGTACCCGGCGCAGGGCGAATCGCGCCGCTGCCGAAACCAAAGGCCAGAAAATGGATCGGGTTGCGCCACACCGAAGGTGGCGTGGTCTCGCGCGCGTCAGTCATCCGTGCTCCTGAAATGTTGATATCCCGCCGGGCCGTCGACGTTCTGCGGGCCAAGCCCGAGGTCCAGCTGAACCCCCTTGCCGCCCTGCACCTCGCCGATCACGCTCACCGCAAGCCCGGCAGCACGCCATTGCTCCAACCACCGGCGGGCAGCGCGCGGCAAGGTGAACAGCAAAACGTAATCGTCGCCACCGCGCAGCATCCAGTCGAGCCGCTGCCGTTCGGACCAGCTGCGCAGCGCATCCGACATCGGCAGCTGCGGCCCATTGATCAGCAGCCGCACGCCGCTGGCTGAGGCGATATGCGCGGCGTCGGCCAGCAGCCCGTCAGACACATCCAGTCCGGCGCTGGCAACGCCCCGTAGCCGTTGCCCCAGCGCCAACTGCGGCATAGGCCGCCAGAAACGCTGGTACAGATAATCCTGTGCTGCCATCGGCAATCCCACTGGCAGCTGATTGCCCAGCACGACGTCAAGGCCGGCAGCGCCATCGCCCAGGTTGCCGCCAACGCAGAGCAAGTCGCCGGGGCGAGCGCCAGACCTAGTCAGCGCCTGGCCAGCGGGTACCTGACCAAGCACGGTCACACCGATATTCAGCGGACCACGGGTGGTGTCGCCACCAATGAGATTGATCCCAGCGTCACGCGCCGCGTCTGCTAGCCCGCTGGAAAACGCCTGCAACCAGCAGGGCGTCGCCTGCGGCAAGGTCAGCGCAAGAGTAAAACCAAGGGGAGACGCGGCCATCGCCGCCAGATCGCTGACCGCAACCGCCAGAGCACGGTATCCCAACTCTGCGGCGGGACCCTCTTTAGGGAAGTGCACACCCTCGACCAGGGTGTCAGTGGAAACGACCAGTTGCTGCCCAGCAGCAGGCTGCAGTACCGCGGCATCGTCACCGATGCCGAGGACGGTAGCGCTGGCCTCGCCAGCCCGCTCCAGACGCGCAGTGCGAAAGTAACGGGCAATGAGTTCAAACTCGTCCAGCGCCATGGCCGGTCGATCAGCGCCCCTTGCGGGCAGCACCGACTTCGGCCGCACGCAGACGCGGCGCTAGCTTATCGAGAATGCCGTTGACGTACTTGTGACCGTCAGTCGCACCAAACGACTTAGCCATCTCGATGGCCTCGTTGATAACCACCCGGTAGGGTACGTCGATGCGCTTGAGCAGTTCATATACGCCGATGCGCAGCACGCTCAGCTCGACCGGATCGACATCCTTGATGTCGCGATCCAGCACACGGCTCAGCTCGTCGTCGATATCGCCGAGGTTGCGCGGCACGCCGGTCAGCAACTCGTGGAAATAGGCGCTATCAACCTTGCTGAAGTCGTTATCAGTGCGAAACTGCGCTTCAATATCCGACACCGGCAGATCAGCCATGTGCCAGGAATACAGGGCCTGCATCGCCAGGCTACGCGCCTTGCGGCGGGCCGACGCCTTGGGGCGACCGGCAGCGCCAGAACTCTGCTGAGCGTCCATCAGGCCTCCAGCTGCTTGATCACGCTGACCATTTCGTAGGCCGACATGGCCGCTTCCGCGCCCTTGTTGCCAGCCTTGGTGCCGGAGCGCTCGATAGCCTGCTCGATGCTATCGACGGTCAGTACGCCGAAAGCAACCGGGATGCCGTACTCCAGAGATACCGCACCCACGCCTTTGACGCACTCGCCAGCAACGTATTCGAAGTGCGGGGTACCGCCACGAATAACGGCGCCCAGGGTAACAATAGCGTCGTACTGCTTCAGGTCGGCAACCTTCTTGACCATCAGCGGAATTTCAAAAGCGCCGGGAACACGCACGATGGTGATGTCTGACTCCTTGACGCCGTGACGTTTGAGCGCGTCAACTGCGCCCTCGACCAGGCTTTCCACCACAAAGCTGTTGAACCGGCCAACGACCAGTGCATAGCGGCCTTGGCCAGTTACAAAATCACCTTCGATGGTACGGATAGCAGTCATGAACAGTCTCTCTGTATAAAGAACCGGCAACGCGCCAGGCGCTGCCGTAAATCAAATGAATGAAGAAAACTACCTGCGTTGCCATCGCTGCGTTAAAAACAGGCTTAGAATGCTCATTTACAACTCGTAAACTCCGCTTCTTCGCCTGTTTTTGCCTTGCGCTGGCTGCCTCGCCTACGTTTTCTAAAAAATTAGTCAGTCGCAGGGCAAGTATTCTACTACTTCCAGGTCAAAGCCGGATATGGCATTGAACTTCATCGGTGCCGACAGCAGGCGCATCTTGCGCACACCCAGATCACGCAGAATCTGTGAACCGGCACCAACGGTATTATAGGTCGAGGGACGGCGTGGTGCCGACTTGCCGGTACCCAGGTTGCTGACGTGCTCCAGCAATGCTTCGGAGTCGACCTGATTACCCAGCATCAGCACCACGCCACGGCCTTCGGCCGCTACCCGGCGCATCGCTTCCTGCAGGCTCCAGCGACCAGCCTCCGGTACCAGAAACAGGTCACGCAGCGGGTCGACGTTGTGGACGCGAACCAGGGTCGGCTCTTCCGGCTCGATGTCACCCAGCGTCAACGCCAGATGCACCACGTCGGCGGTACGGTCGCGGTAAGCAACCAGATTAAACTGGCCCAGCTCACTGCTCAGCACTTTCTCGTCCGCCCGCTCGACCGTGCGCTCGTTGAGCAGCCGGTAGTGGATCAGGTCGGCAATGGTGCCGATCTTGATGTTGTGCTGTTTGGCGAATTCTTCCAGCTCAGGGCGACGAGACATGCTGCCATCGTCGTTCATGATCTCGCAGATCACCGCAGACTCGCCAAAACCCGCCATGCGCGCCAGATCGCAGGACGCCTCGGTATGCCCGGCACGCGCCAGCACGCCACCAGGCTGCGCCATCAGCGGGAAGATGTGCCCGGGACTGACGATATCATCGGCAGTCGCTTCAGGTGCGGCGGCAGCCTGTACGGTGCGCGCACGATCAGCCGCAGAAATACCGGTGCTGACACCAACAGCGGCCTCGATGGAGACGGTGAACTTGGTGCCGAAACCGGAACCGTTGCGCTGCACCATCAGTGGCAGCTTCAAACGCTCGCAGCGCTCCAGGCTCATCGGCATGCAGATCAGACCCCGGCCGTAGCGCGCCATGAAGTTGATGTGCTCGGCCTGGCAGACCTCGGCGGCCATGATCAGGTCGCCTTCATTCTCGCGGTCTTCGTCATCCATCAGGATGACCATCTTGCCAGCGCGAATATCGTCGATCAGTTCTTCAATGCTGTTCAGTTTCATCCGGCCCTCCAAGGGCTGGTTATATCAAGACTTGAGGAACCCGTTTTCCGCCAGAAAGGCCATGCTGATGCCAGTAGATGTCGGCTCGGCGGCTTTTTCGCCCAACAGCAGACGCTCCAGATAACGGGCGATCAGATCCACTTCCAGATTGACGGTGGTGCCGGGCTGGTAATCGCCCATGACGGTTTCCTGCAGGGTGTGCGGAACGATGTTGAGATGGAAGACCGCGCCTTCCACCGCGTTGACGGTCAGGCTGGTGCCGTCAACAGTAATAGAGCCTTTGTGGGCAATGTACTTGGCCAGCTCGGCCGGGGCTTCCACGCGGAAGTGCCATGAGCGAGCGTCCTGCTGCAGCGACAGCACCTTGCCGACGCCATCGACATGACCGCTGACCAGGTGACCACCTAGCCGGGTAGTCGGTGTCAGCGCCTTTTCCAGATTGACCCGGCTACCGGGCTTGAGGGCGGCAAGCGCGGTGCGGCGAATAGTCTCCTGGCTGACGTCAGCCCAGAAGCCGTCACCCGGCAATTCGACGGCAGTCAGGCAGACACCGTTGACTGCAATGCTGTCGCCCAGTTTGACGTCCCCGAGATCCAGCTTGCCGGTGCGCACATACAGACGTACGTCGCCGCCCTTGGGCTGCATGCTCTGAATCTGACCAACCGCTTCGATAATGCCGGTAAACATGAATTGCCTCGCTTTCGCCTATGCCGGTCAGGAAACCAGCAGACCCAGACCGTAGACAGCGATGAAGCCGAAGGCAAAGGCCATCAGCAACAAGCCAAAGCTGCGCAGGTAGGTCATGAATGTCAGGCCGGGCATCTTGCTCATGGCGACGATGCCGGCAGCGGAGCCAATTATAAGCAGGGAACCGCCCACACCGACAGCGTAGGTCAGCCCCATCCACTCGGCGACGTTCATATGCAGGTCAGCTTTCAGCAGCGCAGCGGTCAGCGGTACGTTATCAATCAAGGCCGACAGCATACCCATCAGGAAGTTGGCCAGCAGGGTCGGCATAACGTCATACAGCGCGGTCAGGTTCTGCAGGGTGCCAATGTACTGAAGCATGCCAACCAGCAGCAGCACGCCAAGGAAGAACAGCAGCGTCTCGAACTCGATAACGCGGATGTACTCCAGAATCGGGTCCGCATCGATGTCTTCGTTGAAGAACCGTGCAATCAAAAACATCAGCGCCAGGCCGGTCAGGAAGGTCAGCACCGGCGGAATAGCAAAGAACAGGCTGAGCAGAATGGTGGAGACAATGGTCAGCAGGAACAGCCCGCCGATGACCTGATCCACCCCACGCAACTCGTGCAACTGGTTCTTCTCGATGATCACTTCGTTGCTCATACCGATCGACAGCAACCCGGCCAGCAGCAGCACCGCTATCAGTGCCGGCGCACTGAGCAGCAGCAAGTTGGTGATCTCGACCTTGTCAGCCATAAAGATCATCAGGGTGGTCACGTCACCCGTGATCATCGCGACACCGCCGGAGTTGACCGCAAACACCACCAACGTGGCGAAGCGAAGCATCTTGCGCAGCTCCAGATTGAGGCTCAATACCAACGCCACCGACACCAGGGTGGCGGTGATGTTATCGGCGATGGAGGAAAAGACAAAACAGAATGCGCCGGTCAGAAACAGCAACTTGCGCTCGGTAATCCGCCCGGGAAGGATGCGATAGATAACGTTTTCGATCAGCCCCTTCTTGTTGAGATAGGCGACGAAGGTCATGGTTGCCAGCAGGAACAGCCAGAGGCTGGCGATATCGGTGATGTTCTCGTTGAGTGCCTCCTGCACATGCTCCCGTACCGCATCGCTCGGCGCCGCGATAAACAGCACCAGCCAGGAAAGTGCCCCGAACAGCAGCACCACCTTGGCCTTGTTGACGTGAATGACTTCTTCCAGCACGACCCCCAAAAAGGCCACTACCGCCATTATCCACAGCAGTATCTGCACACTACTTTGCATTGTCTTACACTCTCAGGAAGGGAAAATCGGTCGTGCTGTGATGCGCCAGTCCTGGCCTATTGCGCGCATGTCGACGATGTCTACGTCCATCGCCTCACTCATGCTTTCGAAGGGCAATTGCATCAACGGCCGCGCCTGACTTCCGAGCAGACGCGGCGCCATATACACAATCAGTTCATCAACCAGCCCGGCGCGCCAGAAGGCACCAGACAGGCCGGCGCCAGCTTCCACCAGCACCTCATTGCAGCCTCGCCCGGCGAGGGTCTGCAGCACCGCGTGCAGATCGACTTTGCCGTCTGCACCGGGGACCGCCAGCAGCTCACTGCCAGCAGCACGATAATCATCGGCGGCCTGTTCTGCACTGGTACTTATGACCAATGTCGGCCCCGTTTCTCGGAAAAAACGCTGATCCAGCGGCACCCGGCGCAGACTGTCGATCAACACGCGCAGCGGCTGACGCGCGGCTGCTGACGCGGCTTCGTCTTCGGGCAACCCCAATTCGGAAGCACGTACGGTCAGCGCAGAATCATCCAGCAGCACGCTGTCGGCACCGCTGACAACCGCCCCACTACGCGCGCGCAGGCGCTGCACATCGGCACGGGCTGCGGGCCCGGTAATCCACTTGCTCTCACCGCTGGCCATGGCGGTACGACCATCAAGGCTCATCGCCAGCTTCACCCGCACCCACGGCAGGCCTTGCTGCATACGCTTGATAAACCCGGGGTTGACCGCCTGAGCCTGTGCCTCAAGCAGGCCGCAACTGACCTCGATACCCGCCTCGCGCAGCCGATTCAGGCCGTTACCGGCAACCAGGGGATTCGGGTCCTGCATGGCCGCAACCACGCGGCGGACACCTGCCTTGACCAACGCCTCGGCGCAGGGTGGCGTGCGACCAAAATGACTGCAGGGTTCGAGGGTAACGTAGGCAGTGGCGCCGCGCGCCCGGTCGCCGGCCTGCGCCAGCGCGTTGACTTCAGCGTGGCCTTCGCCGGCACGTACGTGCCAGCCTTCGCCGACAACCTGATCGTCTGCGACCAGGACACAACCAACGCGCGGATTGGGTTCGGTGGTAAAGACACCCCGCTCAGCGAGCATCAATGCTCGACTCATCCACTCCCGGTCAGCCGTGCTCCAATCAGGCATCCGTTTCATCCTGATCGCGGCGCGCAAGCCGCTCGATCTCTTCGCGGAACTGATTGAGGTCCTGGAAGCGGCGGTAAACAGACGCAAATCGGATATAGGCCACCTCGTCGAGCTGTTTGAGCTCGCGCATGACCATCTCACCGACAGCCAGGGCCTTGACCTCACGCTCGCCGGTCGCCCGCAAGCGGTGCTTGATATGACCGATCGCGGCCTCGATCTGTTCGACGCTCACCGGACGCTTTTCCAACGCGCGCTGGAAACCGGCACGCAGCTTGTCTTCATCAAAGGGCTGGCGACGGCCGTCCTGCTTGATGACACGGGGCAAGACCAGCTCGGCGGTCTCAAAGGTGGTGAAGCGCTCCTGGCAGGCCAGACATTCGCGGCGCCGACGTACCTGATCGCCCTCAGCCACAAGACGAGAGTCGATCACCTTGGTGTCATGTGCGCCACAGAATGGACAGTGCATGCAGGTTTTCCCAGGCGAATAAAAAACGGCCTACATCTTACCTTTTGTAGGCCGCGGATGAAATGTGTCATTACATTTCAACTACCACATTGTCGCACCCGACCGGGCTGCCAGCGTTTCAGCCGCCCGGCGCCGGACCAGAGAGGCTGCCTGATCACCAAGCCGGGCAGGCTGAAACAGCAGCAGAGCCTAAATGGAAACACCGTGTTCAGGCGCTGGCGCTCAGATAGCTATCACGCAACCTGCGCTTGGCCACCTTGCCGTTGTCGTCACGGGGCAGCACATCCACCAGCTCGACGCGCCGGGGAACCTTGTAACCGGCCATGTTGCTGCGGATAAACGCCTGAACGGCAGCTTCATCCAGATCCGGGTCGGAGACGGCGACCACCGCCATCAAAGACTCGCCATACTCGGCGTCCGGCATACCGAATACCGCGCAGTCGCGCACACCGGGCAAGGTGATCAGCACGTGTTCAATTTCCGCCGGATAGATGTTCACACCACCGGAGATCACCATGTCGGACTGGCGGTCACAGACATAGAGGTAGCCGTCGGCATCGAGGTAGCCGATATCACCAACGGTTGCCAGGTCGTCGAGTCCGGCCTTGCTACGAGCCGCGTCGTTGTTCAGGTAGGTAAAATCCGGCACCAGCGGCTGACGCACGTAGATCACGCCGGGCTCACCGACACCGCACACCTTGCCATCCTCAGCAACGATACGGATCCGCGTATCACCGATCGGTCGCCCTACGCTACCCGGCTTGCGCCGGGCCGACTGGGGGTCTTGCAGGGTGATCATGCCGGTCTCACTGGAGGCGTAGGTTTCAAAAATCACGTCGCCCCACCAGTCGAGCATCGCCTGCTTAACGTCCGGAGCGCAGGGCGCGCCGGTCGAGGCAACAAAGCGCACGGACGAAATATCGTACTTGGCCCGCACCTCAGCCGGCAGACGCAACAGCCGGACGTACATGATCGGCACCAGATAAACGGTTTCGATCCGGTGCTGTTCGATCAGCGCCAGCGTCTGCTCGGCGTCGAAGCGCGGCATGACCACCAGTGTTTCGGCCTGCTGGATCGCCTGCTGGGCATAGGAGGTTGGCGCGCTGTGATACAGCGGCGCGGTCACCAGAGCGCGCGTGCCGGGGGTTATGCCCCAGGCAATCCGGCACAGCTCGCGCATATGCTCGGCCATCTGCGCGCGCGCCTCTGGCGGCGGCGCCAGCCGCACGACCCCCTTGGGGCGCCCGGTGGTGCCGGAGGTGTACGCCATGTGAGCTCGCGGCGTACGCTCGGGACCGTCATAGGGTGCCTGCTGCGCCAGCCAGCGCTCGTAGTCGCGTGCATCCTCTGCCCCGCCACCAACTACCAGCACATGCACACCCGCCGGAATGGCACCGTCAAGCGTCGCCAGCAGATCAGCCTCGACAAGCAGCACCTTGGCCGCCGAGTCGTTCAGCAAATAAGCCACCTCGTCGCTCTTGAAGTGCCAGTTGATCGGACAGTAGTAGCATCCCGCGGTCTGACAGCTCTGAATAGCGTCGATAAACACCGGGCCATTGCGCAGCATCACGGCGATGACGTCTCCATCCTCCACCCCCATGCGCGCAAGACCACCAGCCAGACGCTGCGCGCGTAGCTCCAGCTCGTCACCGCTGCGCTGCAGCTCGCCGCAAACCAGCTCGGCCGTCATATCAGCGCGCTCCAAAGGGTTGGGTAATACGCGCCATGCGCTCCTGTGCCTCGTGGTACTCGCGCTCCAGCGTGCTGACCGCTTCCGCTGTCGAGGTGACCGCGCCAATGCTGCCAACGCCCTGACCTGCGCCCCAGATATCGCGCCAAGCCTTGGTCTTGCTGCTGCCACCGGAACCGAACTTCATGCTGCTCTTGTCGCCTTCGGGCAGGTTGTCCGGGTCCATGCCGGAATTGACAATGCTCGGTTTCAGATAATTGCCGTGCACGCCGGTAAACAGGTTGCTGTAAACGATGTCGTCAGCCGTCGTATCGACCAACATCTGCTTGTAAGCCGCATCGGCGTTAGCTTCATGGGTGGCAATAAAGCGCGTGCCCATATAGGCCAGATCCGCGCCCATCGCCTGCGCAGCAAGGATCTGCTCACCCTTGGTAATCGAGCCAGAAAGAATGATCGGGCCGTCGTAAAAAGCGCGAATTTCCGACACCAGCGCGAACGGGCTGAGCTGACCGGCATGCCCTCCGGCGCCAGCGCACACCAGGATCAGGCCATCGACATCGGCTTCGATAGCCTTTTTGGCGTGCTTGACGTTGATCACGTCATGGAACACCAGGCCACCATAGCTGTGAATCGGGCCAACCACTTCATTGGGTGCGCGCAGGCTGGTGATGATGATCGGCACCTTGTACTTCACGCACAGCTCGACGTCGTGCTGCAGACGGTCGTTGCTGCTGTGCACGATCTGGTTGACCGCAAACGGCGCCACCACAGCATCCGGGTTTGCCGCCTTGTAGTCCGCCAGCTCGGTGGTAATGCGTTGCAGCCATTCGTCCAGCACTTCGGCCGGGCGCGCGTTGAGGGCCGGAAACGAGCCGACAACACCGGCCTTGCACTGGGCAATAACCAGGTCCGGGTTGGAGATGATAAACAGCGGCGAACAGATGACCGGCAGGCTCAGATTGCCTTGCAGTACGGCGGGCATACTCATGCGTGCATTCCTTGTAGTTGTGGTTGACCGACTATAGAAGCGCCGCCATTGATCTACAATGCACACACTCAATGCCCAAACTGTTTACCAATCGGCAACAATTATGGATATCAAAACCCTGCAGTACTTCAGCGCCATCGTCGAAGCCGGCAGCATGAGCGGTGCAGCTCGTCGGCTTGGCACCTCGCGTTCGCATATCAGCCGGCGCCTCAAGGCACTGGAGCAGGATCTGCAGGTGCAGCTGCTGCGCCGCACTACCCGGCGGGTCGAGCCGACCCAGATCGGCTGGGCGTTATATGAACACGCCGCCCGTATTAGCCAGGAGCTGAGCGCGCTGCAATCGACGGTCGACAACCTCGGGCGCAACCTGCGCGGCCATTTGCGCCTGAGCGTACCCTCGGCGCTTGGCCAGCAGATCATCGGCCCGCTGCTGCTGGAGTTTGCCGACACCTATCCGGATGTGACCCTGCAGCTGACCTTCAGCAACCGCATCTTCGATCTGGTAGCCGAGGAAATTGACGTCGCCATTCGCGTCACCAACACCCCGCCGGATACGCTGGTCGCCCGCGATCTGGGCCCCATCGAATGGGTGCTGTGCGCCAGCCCCAGCTACCTGCAACGCATCGGTACACCAGCGGCGCCAGAGGACCTGCTGCGCTGTGATGTCGTGAGCGTCAAGGTGCCGGATCTGCGCCTGCCGCTGGAGCTGTCCGATGGCAAGCACAGCCAGCAGCTGACCCTGCGCCCACGCTTGCAGACAGAGGACATGCTGTTCCTGCGGCGCGCCGCACTGCAGGGGCTGGGTTGCGCTTTGCTGCCCTACTACGCGGTGCGCGAGGAGCTGAATGCCGGCAGCCTGAAAGCCGTGCTGCCTGGCTACCGCGCGCGAGTCGATGCCTGGGGCGATCACCTATACCTGCTGACCGCGCCCAACCTCTATCCAACCCTGGCCACCCGGGCACTGATCGAGTTCCTGCGCACCCGGCTGGCCGACATACCGCTGACACCGCAACACCCGACAGCGAGTGAACTCGCTACAATGCCCGCCTGACTTCAGGAACCCGACCATGACACTCGACGCCCTTACCGCTGAACTGCATCAGGTTCTGCCCGATGCCCAGCTTGTGCCGAGCCGCCTGCCCGGCCTGCCGGAACTGGAGCTGTGGTTGCTCGATCCGCGCAATCTCGATCGTGCCTTCGCTAGCGATGAAACCCGTCGTCTGTTGGAGCACCCGCCCTACTGGGGATTCTGTTGGGGCAGCGGTCTGGCGCTGGCGCGTTGGGTGCTGGATCACCCAGAACAGGTGCGCGGCAAGCGGGTACTGGATTTCGGCGCGGGTTCCGGTGTGGTCGCCCTGGCCTGCCGCATGGCGGGCGCCGAACAGGCTATCGCCTGTGACCTCGACCGCCCCGCCCTGCTGGCCTGCGCACTCAACGCCCGGCTCAATGACATGCAGATCGTGCTGTCTGACAACTACTTCGCCGTTGAAGGCGAGATCGATCTGCTTATCGCCGCTGACGTGCTCTACGACATCGAGAACCGTCCGCTGCTGGACCACTTCGCCGAGCGCGCCGGCAACGTACTGATTGCCGACTCGCGGGTACGTAACCTGACCCACCCCCGTTACCAGCGCAGCGCCATCCTGTCGGGGCGTACCTGGCCCGATCTGGGTGAGCCGCTCGAGTTTCGCGATGTCAGCCTGTACCAGCTTACCCCTTGACCTTGGCGCCATCGCCACCATATAAGCCAAACTCGATATCACCGCAGCGGAATAGTCCATGTCATCGCCCTATCTGTTCGACGCCACCACCGATACCTTCGATCGCTACGTGCTCGAAAACTCCTTCCACAAACCCGTGTTGGTGGACTTCTGGGCCGACTGGTGCGCGCCCTGCAAAGCGCTGTTTCCAGTACTGGAGAAAATTGTCGACAGCTACGAAGGCGAACTGCTGCTGGCCAAGGTCAACTGCGACGCAGAGCCAGGCCTGACCGAGCGCTTCGGCATCCGCAGTCTGCCGACCGTCGTACTATTCAAGGACGGCCAGCCGGTCGAGGGCTTCGCCGGCGTACAAACCGAGAGTGCCATTCGTGAACTGCTGACGCCGCACGTCAACGAGCCCGCACCCGTTGCCGAGCAGCCCGGAGAAGATCTGGCCAGCCAGGCACAGGCGCTGATCGATGCTGGCCAGCCGCAGCAGGCGATCACCCTGTTGCAATCGGCCCTGCAGGCGGAGCCGGATGATGCGTTGCTGTTGGTATTGGCTCGCGCACTGCTGGCCGACAACCAACTGGACGACGCCGAGCAAGTCATCAGCGCCGTCCAACAGCAAGACAGCCACAAACAAACTTTGAGCGCACTCAAGGCGCAACTGAATTTCGCCCGCCAGACCAGCGGCATCCCCTCCCGCGAGCAACTGCAAGCACGCCTGAACGCCGACGCAGGTGACAGCGAGGCACGCTACCAGCTGGCCCTGCACGACCTCACTGATGGCCATGGCGACAGCGCCCTGGCATCGCTGCTTGACCTGCTGCAGCGCGACCGCAGCTGGAATGACGGAGCAGCGCAGAAGACCCTGCTGCAGGTCTTTGATCTGCTGGGGGGCGATCACCCACTCACGGTGCAGTACCGCCGCAAGCTGTACCAGGCCCTCTACTGATTCAATCAATTGCTCCCGCGTCGGCGACAGTGCATGACCGGGAGCGATAAATGCGGGGTTGCCTTATCGCAAAAATGAAATAAGATAACATTTTATTTCAACCAGGAGCTTACCCATGCGCCGTACCCTGCTTGCCCTGAGCGTCGCCCTGTCCGTCAGCCAGTCCGTCCTTGCCGAAGAACACCAGCACGCCAGCCTCGGCGCCCATGAGCACGGCGTTGCAAGCCTCAACCTGGTGGTGGATGGCAGCCTCGTGAGCCTTGAGCTCGACAGCCCCGCAGCCAATCTGGTTGGCTTCGAGCACCTGCCAAGCAATGACGAGGATCGCGCTACCGTCGCCCGCGTCAAAGCGGCACTCGAACAGGCTGACACACTGTTCAGTTTCACCCCGGCAGCCGGCTGCACACTGCAGCAAGTCGAGCTGGAGAGCCCTCTGTTTGCCGCACACGAGGACGAAGACTCGGATGAGCATGAGCATGAGCATGAGCATGAGCATGAGCATGAGCATCATGACGATCACGCATCGGGCGAACATGAACAGCATGATGACCACGACGATCATCACGACCATGAACACGGTGAACACGCCGATATCGAGGGCCGCTTTGACTTCAACTGCTCGACTCCCGAGCGACTTGAAGCGCTGACCCTGCCGTTGTTCAATAGCTTTCCGGCGATGCAGCGCATTCAGGTGCAGGCCATCACCACCAGCGGCCAGCATGGCGCCGTGCTGACCGCCGACCAACCCACGCTGTCATTGGACTAAAGCCAACATGACCACACCTCTGCTGCAGGTCACTGACCTGCAGTTCGCCTGGCCGGGCCAGCCGACCTTGCTGGACATTCCGGCCTTCACCCTTCAGCCGGGAGAGCGGCTGTTTCTCAAGGGCCCGTCCGGCAGCGGCAAGACCACGCTGCTCGGGCTGCTCGGCGGAGTGCACCAGCCGCAGAGGGGCGAGATCAACCTGCTGGGCCAGTCACTGGGTCAACTCTCCGCCCTGCGCAGAGACCGCTTTCGCGCTGACCACACCGGTTACCTGTTTCAGCAGTTCAACCTGCTGCCGTACCTGTCGGTACTCGACAACGTTACCCTGCCCTGCCGCTTTTCAGCCCTGCGCCGCGAACGTGCACTGCGTCAACATCCCAGCCTGAACGCCGCCGCCGAACA
Organism: Halopseudomonas oceani; assembly: GCF_002903165.1. Taxonomy (GTDB): domain Bacteria; phylum Pseudomonadota; class Gammaproteobacteria; order Pseudomonadales; family Pseudomonadaceae; genus Halopseudomonas; species Halopseudomonas oceani. Next base: position 30,528 of record NZ_PPSK01000019.1, on the reverse strand, counting down.
TCTGCTGCGAGAACTCGGGCTAAGCGATACTACCCTGCAACAACGCAGCGCCAGCGCCCTGTCGATCGGCCAGCAACAGCGCGTGGCCGCCGCCCGCGCACTGATCGGCAGCCCTGAACTGGTCATCGCGGACGAGCCAACCTCGGCACTGGATGCCGACAGCCGCGACGCCTTTCTCAAGCTGCTGTTCGACGAGTGCGCACAGATGGGCAGCAGCCTGCTGTTTGTCAGCCACGACACCAGCCTCGCCACGCGCTTTGATCGCGCCCTGTCGCTGGCCGAGTTGAACCGCGCCAGTCAGCCGGAGACATTCTGATGTATCTGCTGCGCCTTGCTATCCAGAGTCTGGCCAACCGCCGTTTTTCTGCCCTGCTTACCGTGCTTGCAATTGCCCTGAGCGTCACCCTGCTGCTCGCCGTTGAGCGGGTTCGCACCGAGGCTCGCAGCAGCTTTGCCAGCACCGTCAGCGGCACTGACCTGATCGTCGGAGCCCGTTCCGGCTCGGTTCAGTTGCTGCTGTATTCCGTTTTTCGTATCGGCAACGCCACTAACAATATTCGCTGGGACAGCTTCCAGCAGATCAGCAGTCAGCCGCAGGTCAAATGGGCTATCCCGTTGTCGCTTGGTGACTCACACCGCGGCTTCCGCGTACTCGGCACCAGTCAGGCCTATTTCGAGCATTACCACTTTGGCCGCAATCGCAGCCTGAGCTTCAGCCAGGGCCAGCCGTTTTCCGATCTCTATGATGCGGTGCTCGGCGCGGACGTCGCACAGGAACTCGGGTATCAGCTCGGCACCGAGCTGGTGCTGGCCCACGGCGCCGGCGCGGTCAGCTTCGTCAAACATGCGGACAAACCCTTCCACGTAGTCGGCATCCTGGCCAAGACCGGCACCCCGGTTGATCGCACTATCCATGTTAGTCTGCAAGGCATCGAAGCCCTGCACGTGGACTGGCAGCAGGGCATGCCCGCGCGCGGCGCCGGCAGGATTAGCGCCGAGCAGGCGCGTGAGCTGGACCTGACGCCGCACGCCATTACCGCGTTTATGCTTGGCCTCAATCGCCGCATCGATACCTTTGCCTTGCAGCGTCAGATCAACGAGTTCACGGGTGAGCCGCTGCTGGCCATCCTGCCCGGCGTTGCCCTGCAGGAACTCTGGGGGCTGCTTAGCGTGGCGGAAAAAGCATTGCTGCTGGTGTCCGTATTTGTCGTACTGACCGGACTGGTAGGCATGCTGACCGCGATTCTCAGTGGCCTGAACGAGCGACGCCGGGAAATGGCCGTACTGCGCTCGGTCGGTGCGCGGCCGCTGCATATCTTCGGCTTGCTGTTGCTGGAGGCTGTCAGCCTGACCATCGCCGGTATCGCGCTCGGCCTGGGCCTGCTGTACGCCGGCATTGCTGTGGCCCGGCCCTGGCTGGAACAGCAATACGGTCTGTTCCTGCCGCTCGGCTGGCCAACCGGCAACGAGTTGGCGCTGCTTGCCGGCATCGTCGGCGCCAGCGTGCTGATGGGATGCATTCCAGCCTGGCGTGCCTATCGACAGGCGTTGCTCGACGGCTTATCCATTCGACTTTAGGAATCTGCACATACCATGACCCGCCTCACCCGCCTGCTTGCTCTGACCCTGGGTCTGCTTGCCCTGCCAGCTGAAGCCGCCCGCGAGCTTAGCTGGGAGGAACTGGTGCCCGCCGGTACCGGCTACCTGTACGGGATGCCGCCGGCACGCCATGACGGCCTCCAGTCGGAAGATCAGCCCCCTGCCGATCCGCTAACCCAAAGCATGACCAACGCGCCCACAGTCGCAGAACTGGACGGCCAGGAGGTTAAATTGCCGGGCTATGTGGTTCCGCTCAATGTCGACCCAAACCAGCGCGTCACCGAGTTTCTGCTGGTACCCTACTTCGGTGCCTGCATCCACGTACCACCGCCCCCCTCGAACCAGATCGTGCTGGTTCACAGTGAAATCGGCATCGCTCTGGACGCAACCTGGGTGCCGTACTGGATCACCGGCACCTTGCGGGTCGAGCAGAGTGAAAGCGAGCTGGCAAACGCGGGTTATCGCCTGGACGCCAGCGGGATTGAGGAGTTTGCCTACTGAGCAACTTCCAGCGCCTGCTCCGCCAGCGTGCGAAGCAGGTTGACCTGATTGCGCTGTACCGTTCCGGATGGCTGGAACCCTCGCAAGGTAGCCTGCAACGCCTGCCACTGCTCTTGCTGATACTGCAACCAGGCCACCTGCAGGCGGTCCGCCGATTGCCCTGAAGCCGCCGCCACCCGCAGCCAAAGCTGCAGGGCCTGCGGATAATCCCGCGCCGCTTGCCACAACTGGGCCAACTGACGTTGACGCTCGAGCGTGCTGTCCAGCAGGCGATCACTCAACAACTGCTCAAGCAGGCGGGCTGCTTGCCAGGGTGCGCCCGCACGGGTATGCAGCGCGACCAGTGTTTCCATATCGCCGGGCGTCAGCCCGACACCCGCCAGCTGTGCCAGCCGCATGGTCGCCGCCGCCTTGGCCTGCTGACCGGCCAAGCTCTGCAGACTGGCCAGTTGACGCCAATTGGCCCGATTGTCCGGCGCGCGGGTCAGCAATACCTGCTGCCAGCGCGCGGCCTCAGAGTAGCGCTTGATTTCGTAGTTCATGCCGACCAGCAACTGATACCAGATATCCCCGGCCTCCGGGCGCCGGCGCACCACCTGTTCGGCCAGCGGCAGGGCCTTGCTGAACTCACCCAGCTCGCGGTAGGCCTGGACCAGCAACTCGCGGCTGGCATCGCTTGTCGGCAGTTGCTCCAGCTCCATGACGGCCTGCCGGTAACGCTGCTGTTGCATCAGTAAACGGGCCAGGTTGGCCCGATCCTGCGCTTCAACCTCAGCGCCCAGCGCGTGCTGATTGAGCGACTCGCGCAACCAGTGAATCGCATGTTCGGCATCACCGGCATCAATCGCCATGTAGGCCAATCGCTGCTGTAACAGCGCACGCTCCAGACTACCCTCGGCGCTCGCCGGCAATGCCGCCTGTAGCTGCAGGCGAGCGGCAGCCTGATCACCACCCTGCTCGGCCGCCCGTACATCATCCAGCGCCCTGTAGACCCTCGGGTCGATCTGCTCGGCCAACACCGGCGCCGCCAGCAGCAAACAGCTGAAAATCCAGGCGCGCATCAGTGCCGCCCCGGAAGAACGAATTGGAACTCCTTGGTTGCCTCCCGCGCGACCGCGATACCGTTTTCCTGCCGAGGCACAAATCGGCTGCGGCTGACCGCTCTGCGGGCAGCGCGGTCAAACACACCGGGCGGCTCGGAACTCAGCACTCTGATATTCTCGACACGCCCCTCGGCGTTCACCACAAACTGCAGAGTAACCGCTCCCTCGATACCTGCCCTTTGCGCCCGCTCCGGGTACTCCGGCTCGACCAGATTCAGCGCTACCAGCTCTTGTGCATCACTCTCGGGGGCACCGTGCGCTGCAGCCTGATGCGCCGAATTGCTGCTCGCTTCACTCGGCGCGGCGGCCACCGCAGCGGGTTCCAGCACCGGTTGCGCTGGGGCGGCACTGGTCGTGAGATCGCTTTGCAGTTGCGGGACTTCAATCTTCAACGTCGGCGTTGGCAATGGCGGGGCAACAGGCGTCGGTGGCTGCACTCGCGGCCGTTGTGGCGGAGTCGGACGCTCCGGCGCCTGCTGTGGCTGGTTACGCTCGCTGGGGGTGTCGGCCACGCTACGGGTAACCCCGATACGCAGCACCTCGCGCTCGGGCTGCTCGACCCGCTCTGGCGGCATCACCAGCGCCAGCATCAGACCGAACAGCGCCAACGCCACCAGCAGGGCCAGAAAAAAACTGCCCAGCAGCCGCATCACGGCCCCGCCGTCGCCGCCAGCGCCACATCCTCGATGCCAGCCAGCTTGGCCTGATCCATCACGCGCACCACCAATCCGGTGCGCGCATCACGGTCGGCCTGCACTACAACGGTACTGTCCGGCTGATCGACACGCATACGCTCGACGGCTGCACGTACAGCACGGATATCAATAGCCTTACCATCCATCCAGATCTCACCATCCGCGCTGACAGCAATAAGAATGCTCGCTCGCGGCTTGCTCACCGCGCTGTCAGCACTCGGGCGCAACACGTCGATACCGGCTTCGCGCACAAAGGAACTGGTCACAATAAAGAAGATAAGCATGATAAAAACGATGTCGAGCATCGGCGTCAGGTCGATACCCGCTTCCTCGTCGCTACCAGCGTGATGTCTGCGCATGCGCATCGGTGCTCTCCTAATCCTGCTGCAGACGATCGGACAGGCGCTGCAGCGCCCTTCGCGCCTGCTGATCCAGCCGCGCCAGACAAAACAGACCGCTGATCGCGATCACCATACCGGCCATGGTCGGGACTGTCGCGCGCGACACGCCGGCGGCCATCGCCCGCGGGTTGCCATTCCCGCTGATCGACATCACATCAAACACCTGAATCATGCCGCTGACCGTGCCCAGCAACCCGAGCAGTGGACACAGCGCAATCAGCACCCGTACCAGCGGCATGAAACGCGCCAGCTGCGCCTGCGCCTGTGCCAGCCAGGCAGTACGAATATGGCGTGCAGCACTGCTGCGGCGTTCACCGCGCGCCAGCCAACGCTGCTGCAACGCCTGCGCCTGCTGCGGGAACACCAGCGCGAGATACCACAGTCGCTCCAGCATCAACGTCCACAGCAGTACAGTGGCCCCCAGAATGGTCCACAGCACCCAGCCGCCGCTGTCGAGAAACGCCAGCAGGCGCCAAAGCAGATCAGTCACGCGACTCTCCGCCACCCAGATGCAGCGCGATCAACCCTGCACTCTGCTGCTCCAGCAACTGAATCAGCGCCTTACTGCGCGCCGCGACCAGGCTGTGCAGAAACAGCAGCGGAATCGCCGCCAGCAGCCCCAGAACGGTGGTTACCAGCGCCTGCGAAATACCGTCTGCCATCAGCTTCGGGTCGCCACTGCCGTACTGGGTAATCGCCTGAAAGGTCGCAATCATACCGGTCACGGTACCTAACAGCCCGAGCAGCGGCGCAACTGCGGCGAGCAGTTTGACCAGTCCCTGCCAGCGCTCCAGCGCCGGCGTTTCGCGCAGAATGGCCTCATCCAGCTTGAGTTCGAGGGTGTCCAGTTCCTCCAGCCGCGGCTTGCTGCCGATCACGCTCAGCACCCGCCCCAGCGGGTTGTCGCTGCGCAGCGCGTTGAGGTCGTCGATCTGACGATCCACACCGCGCTGCACCCGCTGCAGCCAAACCAGTCGTGCCAGCGCCAGCAGTACACCCAACACACCCAGCGCGACAATCACATAGCCAACGATGCCGCCCTGAGACAGCCGGGTCAGCAGATCCGGCGTGCGCTGCAGTTGCGCGATGACCTGTCCACCAGCGGGGTCGACCAAAAGATCGGCAGGTGCCTCACGCGGCGCGAGAAAGTCGCCGACCAGCCCGCTACTGCCCGGCTGGCGAGCGGCCAACTCCAGGCTGTTGCTGTCAGGCTGATAAAGCAGATACCCCGGCTCGGCAAGGGCAACGAAGGGGCCGACCAGCACCACCGGCATCGCGGTGCTGAGGCCCTGGCGATCAACCACAGGCGCACTGATCTGCGCCACCTCGCCACTGGCGGTTATGTCCTGCTGCAACCGATACCAGAACTGCTCCAGCGTCTCGACGCTGGGAATTCTGCTGCTTTGCGCCAGCGCTTCCAGTTCGTCGCGCCGCTCGGGATAACGACGGTTAAGCTGCGAGTCCTGCCACTGCCCGAGGGTATCACCAGCTCCCTGACGGACGACCCCAAACAGCTCCCCAAGATTGCCGCTGCGCTGCGTCAGCTCTTCTCTCAATGCGGCCAACTGGTCACCCTGAGCCTTGAACTGCGCGTCCAGCTGGTCTGCTCTGGCCTGCGCCCGTGCCAGTCGTGTACGGGCCTGCGCCAGCCGCTGTTGTTGCTGATCACGCTCGCGCAGGAATTGTTGCTCACGCGCCTGCATCGCCGCCTGCTCGGCATTGCGGGTATCACGAATGCTCTGCAGCAGCGCTTCCTTGTTCAGCGTCTGTGCCTGTGCCAGCGGCGCGATCGCACAGATCAGCAGTGGAATAATCCACTTCATGGCGTCACCTCCGCACTGACCACGGGCATCGGCAAGCGCAACAACTGCGGCGTCTGCTCATTGCGGGCAATCGCCATGCCCTGATCCAGCGCCCGCCGGTAGCTGGAGGGCAGCGCCTGCCACTGCCCCTGGGCGGTGTCCCAATAACCCTGCTGCTGCCCGTCCAGGCTTTGGTAGAACAGCATCAGCCTACCAACACGCAGGAACTCGACGACCCGTTGTTGCTCGCCTTCGCCCAACGGGCCGCGCCAGGCCTCCAGCGTGCGGCCGTAATCACTCTCGATCTGGTAGGCCTCCAGGACCCGGCGATACAACTCGGCAACGCTGACCTCCGGCTCAACCAGCAACGCTTGCAAACGGGCGATCCGCTCCTCGCGCTCTTCCAGCAGGAAAGGCAGATCCAGTGCAACAAAGGCATCCAACGACTCGATCATGCGCCGAATCAGCGGCACCATCTCGCGCTGGGTGTCGGCAACGCTGTCAATCTGTTGTTGCAGACTGGCGATCTCGGCCGCCTGGGTCTGGACCAACTGCTGCATCCGCTCGCTGTATTCGGTCAGCGCCTCTGCCTGCGTGCTGGCCTGCCGGTATTCGGTGAGCGCCGCGCGGGTGGCATCGTCGAGCAGGTCAATGCGCTGCTGTGCTGCCACCGCTTCGCTGGTCAGCGCCTCGCTCTGTTGCTGCGCCTGCTCCAGCAATTGCTCGGCCTGCAGACTCAATGGCAGCAGCAACAGTACCGTCAGCCATACTGATTTCATCCCTCTCCCCTCAACACGCGCTGGCAGCGCCAGCCAGACATAGGAGCGACATTGTCTTTGCTGCGCCGTCCGCGAGCAACCATGACGACTATGCAATGCTGCGTCAGCCTGCCGCACCCGTTCAGACCAGCAACTTGCTCCAGATCAATAGACCGCTGCAGCCTCGCTCGTAAAGTGACACCTGTCCAACACACTAGGAGACAGAACATGTCAGCTTTCGCATCCCGTCTTGGCCTTGCAGCCCTTTTTGCCCCTGCACTGCTGGCCGTTTCGGTTACCGCTCAGGCCCACCAAGCAGGTGACATCATCGTTCGCGCTGGCGCGGTCACCGTTGACCCGCATGAAGACAGTTCCGGCATCAAGCTGGGCGGCGCTAATCTGGGCGGCAATGCTACCCTCGACAGCGATACTCAGCTCGGCCTGAACTTCGCGTATATGCTGACCGACCACGTCGGTGTTGAACTGCTTGCAGCAACTCCCTTCAGCCATGATGTCGGCGTTGCCGGCTCACCAGCAGGAGCCCCTGCACTGAACGGAAAACTGGGTTCCATCAAACACCTGCCGCCGACGCTGAGCGCGGTATGGTATCCGATGGCCAGCAGCTCGGCATTCCAACCCTATGTTGGTGCTGGCGTTAACTTCACTTGGTTCTTCGATGAGGAAGTTAGCAGCTCTGCGAAAGCAAAAGGCTTCAACAGCCTTAGCCTTGACAACTCTTGGGGCCTCGCGGCACAGCTTGGCTTTGACTACATGCTGACTGACAAGGTCATGCTGAACGCCCAGGCTCGTTATATCGACATCGAAACCACTGGCCACACCAATCTGGCTGGGGTTGGCCGACTCAACGTTGACGTTGATGTCGATCCCTTCGTTTACATGGTTGGCCTGGGCTACAAGTTCTAAGCCCCGATCTCAATCTCACTCACGGCTGCACTTCGCCCTGGGATCCTCCGTGATCTCAGGGCTTTTTTAGTTAAGCAATTCGGGTAGGCCGATACGCCAAGTGCGTGGTTTGATACCAAAGGTGTAGAGCAGCCGGCGTCCGCTGAGTACCGCATTGCGCGGCTCCAGTGCAGCCGCAGGCTGCGTTTCAAAGGCGACCGGCTCGATGCCGGGCTCACGCTCGATCTGTCCGCAGGAAACCAGCTCCTGCGCCAGCGTCCGGGCAAAGCTGATCCAGCTGGCCATTTCACCGCTGGCGTAATGGTAACAACCGTAGAGTTCAGCGTTGCAATCCAGCTGTTTCAGCGCACTCAACACCACTCGCGCGGCATCCGCCACCGTGGTCGGATTGCCCCGCCACTCCTCTGCCAGCACCACGGTCTGCTCACTGCATAACTGGCTGACCAGGCGCTGCAGCATCCCGCCTTCCGAGGCATCCAGAACCCAGCTGAAACGCAGCAGCAGATGACGGCGACAACGCTGCTCAAGCAGGGTATCAAGCGCAGCCTGCTGCTCACCGTGCAGACCAATCGGCTGCAGCGGGTCCTTCTCGGTATAAGGCTGTCCCTTGCTGCCATCAAAAACGCGGGTGTTGGACAGCATGCACAGCAACAGGTCACGCTGCCTGCACTCGGCAATCAGTTGCTCAGCGAACCGGGTATGCTGCGCCAGCGCCTCGGCAGCAGGCGCCAGCACTTGAAACTGCTGATGATAAAAGGACAGATCGACAACCGCATCCGGGCTCAAGTATTCAAGCCAACCAGCGATCTCTTCGGGCTGCCACTGCGCGGGTTCATCATCCAGTGTCAGGAATTCGATATCTTCCGCTGCCGCCTGCACGTTCAGTGCGCGTCCAAGGAGTGACGACTTGCCCAGCAGCAACACCCGCATCCGCATGCTTTGATGACCCTTAAACCTGATTACCCGAGACAGCCTGTATTGTGCAGGCTCGGGTCGATTACGTCACCTGTCGAGTTAGGGGAAGCACTGACTAATTCCACCCATCCTCTGCGAATTGCACCAGTAAAACCGCCGTTCGCCGCCACGCCTTCATTGGCAGCTGTACTGGCCGCCACAGACCGGCGAACGAAGCGGCAACAAACTTCAGGTATAGGTAATCAGATCACGGTGCTGCAGCCCATCCAGGTGCGGGATGCTGTTGAAGCTGCTCAGCCGCATGTTGTGCTGATTGAAAACACACTGAATGATCCCGGTATTGCGCGTCTGCAGATTCAGCTCAACCATGGTGCGGCTGGGCGCCTCAAGCAGCTGACGCACCAGCATGGCAATCGCTCCGCCGGAACTGACTGCCAGAACCTTGCTGCCCTTGAAGTTTTGCATTATGTGCTCTCGCACGGTGAGGATACGGTCTTCGAAGCTGGCCCAGGTTTCCGGCAGATCGCCCTGCAGCGCCCCTTCCGACCAGAGCACGATCCCCTGCTTCAAGCGCTTGAAGAAATCGGCCACGGAGGGTTTGTCCGGCAATGCCTGCTCCGGGTGCTGGGCGAGAAAGGCGTGCAGAATAGAATGAAAGTCGAACTCGTTCAGCTCGGGAAATACCTGAAAATTGGCGGCCTCGATCCCCATCCCCGCGCAAATCCCCTCCGCGGTTTCACGATGGCGAACCATATCTCCAGTCAGAATATGGTCAAACTGCAGCTGCTGGGTAGCAAAGTACTCGCCCAGCATACGCGCCTGCTGGTGCCCCTTTCCGGACAGCTGATCGTAGTTGTCGCTGCCAAATGAAGCCTGACCGTGACGAACGAAGTACACCTCTGACATCTTGATACCCTTGTGCTGTAACCCGCTGCCCGGCATCAACAGCGACACAGGAGCTTTCACGAGCCATAAAAAAACCCGGCAGACCGGGGATACCAGGATCCTAGGTCATGCCGGGTCGCGGCGACAGCTACATTCTAGAAAGGAATGTCATCATCAAAGCTGTCGTAATCCGGCGCCGACTGCTGCGGCGCTGCCTGCTGCGGTTGCGCGGCAGCCTGCGGCTGAGCAGCGGGGCGTTGCGGACGGGACTGCCCCATGCCTTGCTCACCACCACCAGCCTGACGGCTGTCCAGCAGCTGCATCTGGCCACCCATATCAACAACAACCTCGGTGGTGTAACGCTTGACGCCGTCCTTCTCCCATTCGCGGGTCTGCAGGCGACCTTCGACGTAGAGCTTGGAGCCCTTGCGCGCGTACTCGCCAACCACCTCGGCGATACGACCAAAGAACACCACACGGTGCCATTCGGTACGCTCCTGCATCTGGCCGGTCTGCTTGTCTTTCCAGCTGTCTGAGGTCGCCAGAGTGACGTTGGCGACTGCATTGCCGTTGGGCAGGTAGCGCACTTCCGGATCACCACCGACATTACCGATCAAAATTACCTTGTTGACGCCTCTGGCCATTCCACTCTCCTGATATGCCTGGGTGATCAAACGGGTGCTGCGACCCGGTCCAACGCCTCACGATCCAGCAATTTGCTGTCAACTTTCAAGTAGGCGGCCGCTTCGTCGGCAACAATCACGACGTCGGTCACACCTGCAACAGCAAGCAGGCTGGCGGCCAGGCCGGCGTCCTGCACCCGTTCGGGGGACACGGCCAGCCGATAGCTGGTTACGTAAGGCGGTTCGCGCATGGTAACACCAATAGCCAGCCACGACAGCGCCAGCAGCCCGCATCCGACGAATACCCCGCCAAGCCCGAAATGGGCAAACAGCCAGCCGCCAAACATGCCGCCCAGCGCGGCACCGGCAAACTGGCTGGTGGAGTACACCCCCATGGCCGTGCCCTTGCCGCCGGCCGGTGCAATCTTGCTCAACAGCGAGGGCAGCGTCGCCTCCAGCAGATTGAAGCCGACAAAAAAGAGAATGATGCAGGTTACCAGCCAGGGCAGCGAATGCTCAGTCAACCAGAACAGCGGCTGCACCAGGGCCAACAGCGCAACGGCACCGAGCAACACCCGTTTCATCTGACGTTGGCGCTCAGCATAGATGATGAACGGCACCATACCGAAAAACGACAGCAGCAGTGCCGCCAGGTAGACCCACCAGTGCTCTTCCTTGGGCAAACCGGCCTCTCGTGCCAACGCCAGAGGAATAGCCAGAAAGGTTGCCATCAGGATCGCGTGCAAACAGGCAATGCCGTAGTTCAGACGTAACAGTTCGGGGTTACTGATTGCCGGCCAGAGCGCACCGCCAACGATGCCTGCATCCCGGTGACGCTGGGTTTGTTGCGGTGTAGGCACCACCAGCAATACGAGCGCAATGCCAACCAGTGCCAGCACCGATGTGGACATGAACACACCACCCAGCCCGGCCAGCCGCGCCACGACAGGGCCCGCTACCATCGCCACCGCGAACGCGAGGCCAATACTCATGCCGATCATCGCCATGGCCTTGGTCCGATGCTGCTCGCGAGTGGAGTCGGCTACCAGCGCCATGACCGCCGCGGCAATGGCGCCCGCCCCCTGCAAAATACGGCCGGCAATGACCTGCTGAATGTTATCGGCGCCGGCTGCGAGCAAGCCACCGGCAGCAAACAGAAGCAGACCGACAACAATAACCGGCTTGCGTCCGACCCGATCCGACAACATGCCAAAAGGGATTTGCAGAAACGCCTGGGTCAGACCGTAGGCACCAATTGCCATGCCGATCAGTAGCGGGGTCGCACCCTCCAGTTGCTGACCATAGGTGGCCAGCACCGGCAGCACCATGAACAACCCCAGCATGCGGAAGGCAAAGACCAACGCCAGCGATACCGAGGCACGGCGTTCTTGCGGACTCATTGAGTCAACCTGATGCATGACAGCTCCGGGTAAAAGCGCGGATTTTATCACGCCTTTCCAATAACCGGGACGGCCATCCGGACAGAGCGTATCGCGCCCCCACAACTTTGCCGCCGGGCCTGCGCAGCACGTATACTTGCCTGCTTTGTCGGCCGCGAGGTGAGAGTACTGTGGATACCATCCAGATACGTGGTGCGCGCACGCACAACCTGAAGAACGTCGACCTTGATCTGCCGCGCGACAAGCTAATCGTGATCACAGGCTTGTCCGGCTCCGGCAAATCGTCACTGGCTTTCGATACGCTCTACGCAGAAGGTCAGCGCCGCTATGTCGAATCGCTGTCGGCCTACGCGCGACAATTTCTGTCGATGATGGAAAAACCCGATGTAGATCATATTGAAGGCCTCTCGCCGGCCATCTCGATCGAACAGAAGTCCACCTCGCACAACCCGCGCTCCACGGTCGGCACCATCACCGAAATATACGACTACCTTCGCCTGCTGTTCGCCCGAGTGGGCACACCCATGTGTCCGGATCACAATCTGCCGCTGGCCGCCCAGACCATCAGCCAGATGGTTGACCAGGTTCTGGCGCTGCCCGAAGGCAGCAAGCTGATGCTGCTGGCACCGGTCATGCGTGAGCGCAAGGGTGAGCACCTGGCGCTGATCGAGGAACTGCGTGCCCAGGGTTTCGTCCGCGCCCGCATCGACGGCCGCATCCATGAACTGGACGAAGCGCCGGCACTGGACAAGAAGCGCAAGCACACAATCGAAGTGGTGGTTGACCGCTTCAAGGTCCGCGCGGACCTGCAACAACGGCTGGCCGAGTCATTCGAGACCGCCATCGGGTTGGCGGACGGCATTGCCATTGTCGCCCCCATGGACGGTGAGGATGGTGAAGAAATCACCTTCAGCGCCCGATTTGCCTGCCCGGAATGCGGCCACTCGATCAGCGAGCTCGAGCCGCGCCTGTTTTCCTTCAACAATCCGGCCGGGGCCTGTCCCGGCTGCGACGGCCTCGGCGTAAAACAGTTCTTTGACGCCCGTCGCCTGGTTAACGGCGAGCTGACCCTGGCCGAAGGCGCTATCCGCGGCTGGGACCGCCGCAACGTCTACTATTTTCAGATGCTCAGCTCACTGGCCGAGCACTACGGTATCGACCTCGACCAACCGTTTGAGAAGCTGCAGGAGCCACACCGCAAGCTGATCCTGAGCGGTACAGGTAAGGACAACGTGCCCTTCCGCTACCTCAACGATCGTGGTGACGTGGTCCGTCGCGAGCACCCCTTCGAAGGCATTCTGCCAAATCTGGAGCGCCGCTACCGCGAAACCGAATCACAGAGCGTACGCGAGGAGCTGGCCAAGTACCTGAGCACCCAGCCGTGCCCGGACTGCCACGGTACCCGTCTGCGCCGCGAGGCCCGCCACGTGATGATTGATGGGCGCAACCTGCCCGGCGTCACCACGCTGCCCGTTGGCAGTGCCGCCGAGTACTTCGAACAGCTCACGCTCGACGGCAGTCGCGGCGAGATTGCGGAGAAAATCCTCAAGGAAATCCGTGCTCGCCTGATGTTTCTGGTCAACGTTGGCCTCGACTATCTGACCCTGGATCGTAGCGCCGACACCCTCTCCGGCGGCGAAGCCCAGCGGATCCGTCTGGCCAGCCAGATCGGCGCGGGCCTGGTGGGCGTGATGTACATCCTTGACGAACCTTCCATCGGCTTGCACCAGCGTGACAACGAGCGGCTACTCGCCACCCTGGTACACCTGCGCGATCTGGGCAACACCGTTATCGTTGTCGAGCATGACGAAGACGCTATTCGCCTTGCCGACTACGTCGTCGATATCGGCCCTGGCGCGGGCGTTCACGGCGGCCAGGTGGTTTCCCATGGCACCCCACAGGAGGTGATGGATGATCCGGCCTCGCTGACCGGCAAGTATCTGTCCGGCAAGGTAAAAATTGCCGTTCCGGCGGAACGCACGCCACTGCGCAAGGATTGGCTGCGCCTCAAGGGAGCCTGTGGCAACAACCTGCAGAAGGTCAACCTGGACATACCGGTCGGACTACTGACCTGTGTGACCGGCGTGTCCGGCTCGGGAAAGTCGACACTGATAAACAACACCCTGTTCCCGATCACCGCCACAGCCCTGAACGGAGCGACCACGCTGGAGACCGCGCCCTATGGCAGCTTCGACGGGCTCCAGCATCTCGACAAGGTTGTCGACATTGACCAAAGCCCGATCGGCCGCACCCCGCGCTCGAACCCGGCAACCTACACCGGCCTGTTCACCCCGATCCGCGAACTGTTCGCCGGCACCCAGGAAGCCCGTTCGCGCGGGTACAAGGCCGGGCGCTTTTCGTTCAACGTCAAGGGCGGGCGCTGCGAGGCCTGTCAGGGCGACGGCCTGATCAAGGTAGAGATGCATTTCCTGCCGGATATCTACGTGCCTTGCGACGTCTGCAAAAGCAAGCGTTACAACCGCGAAACCCTGGAGATCAAATACAAGGGCAAGAACATCCACGAAGTGCTGGAGATGACCATCGAGGAAGCGCGCGAATTCTTCGATCCGGTTCCCGCTCTTGCCCGCAAACTGCAGACCCTGATCGACGTCGGACTCTCCTATATCCGCCTTGGGCAATCCGCCACCACGCTGTCCGGTGGTGAAGCCCAGCGGGTCAAACTAGCCCGCGAACTGTCCAAGCGCGACACCGGCAAGACCCTGTACATTCTGGACGAACCAACCACGGGTCTGCACTTCGCTGATATCCAGCAACTGCTGGACGTGCTGCACCGTCTACGCGATCACGGCAACACCGTGGTGGTTATCGAGCACAACCTCGATGTAATCAAGACCGCCGACTGGATTGTCGACCTGGGCCCGGAGGGCGGCTCGCGCGGTGGCCAGATCATTGCCGCCGGCACACCTGAGCAGATCGCCGCCGAACCGGCGTCACATACCGGCCGCTTCCTGGGACCGCTGCTGGAGCGGGACCGCGCCTGAACCTATAGCTGGAAGTGTGCGACCAGCTCCAGCTGACTGCCCGCCATCAGCTGCAGCCGCTGGCCGCAGTCGCGGGTGTGAGCAGCTGTATCACGGTTTTCACCCGTCATATCCTGCAGTTGATGCATATGCTGGTTCACTTCCGCCGTAGTCGTTGCCTGCTGTTCCGCCGCAGTTGCTATCTGAAACGCCAAGCTTTGAACCGAATGCAGTGCCCCATCCAGATCGCCAAGACGGTCAAGCACGCGCTGCGTTTCCTGCTCGAGAGACTGCGCCTGCGATGACGCCTGTTGCATGCGGTCCAATGCCTGCAGCGATGACTGGTCCAGCGCCCCAACGATGGCAACCACCTCTTCAGTCGCAGTCCGGGTGCGCAACGCGAGCTGGCGTACCTCGTCGGCAACCACTGCGAATCCACGTCCCTGCTCGCCCGCTCGAGCAGCTTCAATCGCTGCGTTGAGCGCAAGCAGGTTGGTCTGCTCCGCAATCCCGTTGATCACCTGCAAAACCGCACTAATCTGCCGGCTGTCGTCCGCCAGGGTATGCACCATGGCGTCTGCGCCTCGCAGCCCCCCGAGCAATTGATCCTGGCGCCCGATCATGTCCTTCAACGTGTTCTGCATCGCGCCGAATACCTCGCGGGCACTGGCAGTGCTTTCGGCGCTAGCGGCCGCGGAGCTGGCAATCTCCTGCACCGTCGCCGACATTTCGTCCACTGCGGTAACCACCAGTTCTACCGCCTGCTGCTGTTGCTCCAGTCGGGCACTGGTGCGCCCAGCAGCATCAAGAATGTCATCACTGGCGCCCCCCACAGCCTCGCTGGAAGCACGCAGTTGCTGAACCACTTCGCGCCAGGCTGTCGCCATATCATGCAGCGCCTGCAACAGACCACCCGACCGCACTGGACCACCAGCCGAATGAAGCTCCCCCTGTGCAAGGCTCTTGGCAAGGCCGACCATCTCCACCGGCTCGCCACCCAGCGGGCGCATAACGCTACGGCTGACCAGCAAGGTTGCCAGGATCACCGCAACAACAGTCGCAATCCCCAGCAGCAAAACCTGCCACATCAGAGCACGAACCGGTGCGTATGCCTGGCTGGCATCAACTTCCGCGATCAGCGCCCAACGCTGGCCATCAAACTCAAGCGGTGCGTATGCCTTCAACGCCAGCGCACCATCCAGCCCCGGCTCGCTTACACGTCCCGCTTCTCCCGCCATGGCTCTCGAGACGGCCGCGCCGGCAACAAGCTCGCCGCCGTCTCCGGCGCGAGCAACGCGCATACCTGAAAAGCGAACCGAATCGGACCGCAGCCGCCCATCGCCGCCGACTAGATAGGTCTCCCCCTTTTCGCCCAATCCCTGGCGGGAGTGCATCAACGCGTTCAACGAATCGAGCGGCAGCTCGAGCACCAACAGCGCCTGCAACTGATCCCCCGTCCCGACCGGTGCAATCAGATACTGAGTAGGTTCACCGCTGACCGGGTCGGTAACGAGGTCACTGATATGTATTTGCCGGTCGGACAGCCCCGACGTAACGGCCCGACCTAGGGGCGTAGTCGCCCACTCGGAGCCGGTCAGCAGCGCTTGATAGTCTGCGCCACGCGCGACACTGAAGAACACCAAGCCATCCGGGCTGACAAGCTTCAGATCACGGTATCCATAGGTATCGATAAAATACTCGAATGTCGGCTTGTCATAACTGCTGGCACTGACCAGAGAAACCGCGTCCAGCCCCAGATAGCTGTTACTCAGCGTCCGACTCAAGGTGTCGAGCTGATTGCGGCGCTCATCCCAGCCGGCTTGCAGTTGATGCTGCTTGATACTGGCAACCGCCTGCAACGTATTAAGCGTCTGGTCGCGTAATGCGGCGCTGGCCTGCGAGTACACCGTCGCCGCCATTACCATTACAGGTACCAGCCCGATGATCAGGTAGGTCATTGCCAACTTGAAACGCAGGGACATTAGGTGCCGCTCCACAAGGATGAACTCTGGGGAACAACAAGCAAAAATCGTGCAACTTTATTTACAGGGCGTAAAACATACTAAACCTCCGACTTTTGCCTGCGCCCTTGCATGAACCTGCTCAGCCGAAGCACCAACAGCGCGCATTCGGAGCTCTCGTGGTGCAATGAGCGACGAACTGCAGGCACAAAAAAACCGGCCTGAGCCGGTTTTTTTGTAGAGCCTGATACTTACTCTTCAGCTGTTGCCGCTTCAGGGCGGTCAACCAGCTCAACGTAAGCCATCGGGGCTGCATCGCCAGCGCGGAAACCGCACTTGAGGATGCGAACGTAGCCGCCCGGACGGGTTGCATAACGCTTGCCCAGATCGTTGAACAGTTTGCCGACTGCAGACTTGCTGCGAGTACGGTCAAATGCCAGACGACGGTTGGCAACGGTGTCTTCCTTGGCCAGGGTGATCAGCGGCTCGGCAACGCGACGCAGCTCCTTGGCTTTCGGCAGAGTAGTTTTGATCAGTTCGTTCTCGAACAGCGACACTGCCATGTTCTGGAACATGGCCTTACGGTGTGCGCTGGTCCGACTCAGGTGACGACCACTTTTACGATGACGCATCTCTCAATTCCTCGGTGTCGAGACGATCAGGCCGAAACCTTATCGTCCTTCTTCAAGCTTGCAGGCGGCCAGTTGTCCAGACGCATACCCAGAGACAGACCACGAGAGGCCAGAACGTCTTTGATCTCGGTCAGAGACTTCTTGCCCAGGTTCGGGGTCTTCAGCAGCTCTACTTCGGTACGCTGGATCAGATCGCCAATGTAATAGATATTTTCAGCCTTCAGGCAGTTGGCCGAACGGACAGTCAGCTCAAGATCATCCACCGGGCGCAGCAGGATGGGGTCGATCTCATCTTCCTGCTGCTCTACCACCGGCTCCTGGTCGCCCTTCAGATCAACGAAGGCAGCCAGTTGCTGCTGGAGAATGGTTGCAGCGCGACGAATCGCCTCTTCCGGATCCAGGGTGCCGTTGGTCTCGAGATCGATGACCAGCTTATCCAGGTTGGTACGCTGCTCGACACGCGCACTCTCTACCACGTACGCAACGCGGCGTACGGGAGTGTAAGTGGCATCCAGCTGCAACCGACCGATAGAGCGCGTCTCGTCCTCATCGGACTGGCGCGCGTCGGCCGGCTCATAACCACGACCACGAGCTACGGTGAGCTTCATGTTCAGTTCGCCATTGTCGGACAGCGTGGCAATCACGTGTTCCGGGTTGACGATTTCGACTTCGTGGTCCAGCTGAATGTCGGCGGCAGTAACAACACCCGGGCCTTTCTTGGAAAGGTTCAGGGTTACCTGATCGCGACCGTGCATATTGATCGCCAACCCTTTCAGGTTGAGCAGGATCTCGATGACGTCTTCCTGAACGCCTTCGATGGCGCTGTATTCGTGCAACACGCCGTCGATTTCGGCCTCTACCACGGCGCAGCCGGGCATGGACGAGAGCAAAATGCGACGTAGCGCATTGCCCAGGGTGTGACCGAAACCACGCTCCAGCGGCTCAAGAGTGATCTTGGCGCGCGTGGGTGAAGTTTCCTGAACGTCAATGTGACGCGGTGTTAGAAACTCGGTAACCGAACTCTGCATGTGGGGCACCTTTATGCTGTCTGTCGCTTACTTGGAGTACAGCTCGACGATCAGGTTTTCGTTGATGTCGGCGTACAGGTCGCTGCGTGCAGGCAGGGCTTTGAAGACACCTTCTTTCTTGCCGGCGTCTACATCTACCCACTCCGCACCACCGCGTTGAGCAGCCTGCTCCAGTGCGCTGTTGATGCGCAGCTGGTTCTTGGCTTTTTCACGGACAGCAACTACGTCACCCGGGGAAACCAGGTAGGACGCGATATTGACAGTCTTGCCATTAACACTGATGGACTTGTGGGATACCAGCTGACGTGCTTCAGCGCGAGTAGCACCGAAACCCATGCGGTAAACAACGTTGTCCAGACGACGCTCGAGCAGTTGCAGCAGGTTCTCACCGGTAGCGCCTTTCAGACGGGCAGCTTCCTTGTAATAGTTGCGGAACTGACGCTCAAGAACGCCATACATACGACGGACTTTCTGCTTCTCGCGCAGCTGAGTACCGTATTCTGAAAGACGACCGCGGCGCTGACCGTGAACACCCGGAGGGGTTTCCAGTTTGCACTTGGAGTCGAGAGCGCGCACGCCGCTTTTCAGGAACAGGTCAGTACCTTCGCGACGAGACAGCTTGCACTTGGGACCAATATAACGAGCCATTTTACCGTCTCCTGATTAAACGCGACGCTTCTTGGGCGGGCGGCAGCCGTTGTGGGGAATAGGGGTGACATCGGTGATGCTGCTGATCTTGTAACCACAAGAATTCAGTGCACGAACTGCCGACTCACGACCTGGGCCGGGGCCTTTAACGCAAACGTCGAGGTTCTTCAGGCCATACTCAAGAGCAGCCTGACCGGCGCGCTCAGCAGCTACCTGGGCAGCGAACGGAGTGCTCTTACGGGAACCACGGAAGCCGGAGCCGCCAGAAGTTGCCCAGCTCAGGGCGTTACCCTGACGGTCAGTGATGGTGATGATGGTGTTATTGAAAGACGCGTGGATGTGGGCGACCCCATCAACGACCGTCTTTTTTACTTTTTTACGTACACGAGCAGCTGGCTTAGCCATATCTGTAGATTCCCTCGCAATTACTTACGGATCGGCTTGCGCGGACCCTTACGGGTGCGGGCATTGGTCTTGGTGCGCTGACCGCGGACCGGCAGGCCACGACGGTGACGCAGGCCACGATAGCAGCCGAGATCCATGAGGCGCTTGACGTTCATATTGATCGCGCGGCGCAGATCGCCTTCAGTGGTGCTCTTGGCGACTTCATTACGCAGGGTATCAATCTGCTCTTCGTTCAGATCCTTGATCTTGACACTGGGCTCAATGCCAGTGGCGGCACAGATCTGTTGTGCCTTGGTCTGACCAATACCAAAGATATAGGTCAGAGAGATAACAGTGTGCTTGTTATCCGGGATGTTGACGCCTGCAATACGGGCCATCCAATTTACTCCGTCTGACAGCTACCTGACTCAACCCAAAGAGGTTGCTCGAAAAAGGGTGCAGTAGGGTAGCGCTAACAAAAACAAAATTCAACCACCTGACCAAAATTTGGCCAGGTGGCGGTTATCCTGAGACGTAGTCTTAATTCAGAACCGGGAATTAACCCTGGCGCTGCTTATGACGGGGCTCAGCACTGCAAATTACACGTACGCAACCGTTGCGACGGATAACCTTGCAGTTACGGCAAAGCTTCTTAACTGATGCTGCAACTTTCATAGCCGACTCCTATAACCCGAATACTCAGCGGAGCATGCCGCTGCCGTAACCCTTCAGGTTAGATTTCTTCAAAAGAGACTCGTACTGCTGAGAAACGAGGTGCGATTGTACTTGGGACATGAAGTCCATAACAACCACTACGACGATCAGCAGCGAAGTCCCACCCAGATAGAAGGGCACATTCGCCGATACCACCAGAAACTGCGGCAGCAAGCAGACCGCGGTCATGTACAGAGCACCGAACAAAGTGAGACGAGTCAGCACGCTATCAATGTAACGAGCCGATTGCTCACCGGGGCGGATACCCGGAATGAACGCACCGGACTTCTTGAGATTTTCCGCAACATCCTTCGGGTTGAACATCAACGCTGTATAGAAGAAGCAGAAGAAGATAATCCCTGCACTAAACAGAATGATATTCAGCGGCTTACCCGGCCCAATAGCCTGAGCCAGAGTCTGCAGCCATTCCATGTTGTCACCCTGGGCAAACCAGGTACCCAGCGACGCCGGGAACAACAGAATACTGCTGGCAAAGATCGCCGGAATCACACCTGCCATGTTGACCTTGAGGGGCAAATGACTGGTCTGAGCGGCAAATACCTTGCGACCTTGCTGACGCTTGGCATAGTTGACCGTAATTCTGCGCTGGCCACGCTCGACGAAAACGACGAACGCGATCATGGCAATGGCCACCAGACCAACACCAATTAGCGCAAAAATGTTGATGGTACCCAAACGGGCACCTTCGAAGGACTGACCAATGGCTGCTGGTAGACCGGCGACAATACCGGCAAAAATCAGCATCGAGATGCCGTTGCCGACACCCCGCTCGGTGATCTGCTCACCAAGCCACATCATGAACATCGCGCCAGCGACAAACGTGGTAACAGCAACAAAATAGAAGCTGAAACCGGTGTCGAACGCAACGCCCTGACTGGCCAGGCCAACGGACATACCGATGGCTTGTACGCATGCCAGCACCAGCGTTAGATAACGCGTGTACTGACTAATCTTCCGGCGTCCGGACTCCCCTTCCTTCTTCAACTGCTCAAGCGACGGCGTTACCGCGGTCATCAGCTGCATGATGATGGATGCAGAGATGTACGGCATGATGCCCAGAGCGAAGATACTCATCCGCTCCAGGGCACCGCCGGAGAACATGTTGAACAGGCTAAGGATCGTCTCTGAATTCTGATTGAACAGATCGGCCAGACGATCAGGGTTTATCCCGGGAACCGGAATATGCGCCCCGATACGGTAAACGATGATCGCGAGGAACAGAAAGCGCAGGCGCCCCCAGAGTTCACTCAAGCCACCTTGATTCATTCCAGAAAGAGCGCCTTGCTTAGCCATTTAGTCCTCGATCTTGCCACCAGCTGCTTCGATCGCTGCACGAGCACCTTTGGTGACGGCCAGACCCTTGACGGTAACCGCTTTGGTTACGTCGCCGGACAGCACGATCTTGGCTCGTACAAACTTGTTGCCAATTACGTTGGCATCTTTCAGTGCCTGCAGGTCGATGACCTCAGCGTCAACTGCGTTCAGTTCGCTAGTGCGAATCTCAGCAGTGACCATAGCCAGTTTGGAAGTAAAGCCAAACTTCGGCAGACGACGGTGCAGCGGCTGCTGACCACCCTCGAAACCGGGGGCAACAGTGCCACCGGAACGCGAGGTCAGACCCTTGTGACCGCGGCCAGCGGTCTTACCCAGACCGCTACCGATACCACGACCGACGCGCAGCTTTTCACGGCGTGCACCCGGTGCGGAACGCAGATCATTCAGTTTCATGTCTTATTCCTCTACCCGAACCATGTAGGAGACCTTGTTGATCATCCCACGAACCGACGGAGTGTCTTCGACTTCGACGGTGTGGCCGATGCGGCGCAGACCCAGACCCTTAACACAGGCCTGGTGCTTCGGCAGACGACCAGCGACGCTCTTGAACAGAGTCACCTTGATTTTTGCGTTTGCCATGTCCGCTTACCCCGTGATGTCTTCGACGGTCTTGCCGCGCTTGGCCGCTACAGACTCAGGAGACTGCATCGACTTCAGACCCTTGTAGGTAGCCTGAACGACGTTAACCGGGTTGGTGGAACCGTAACACTTGGCCAGTACGTTGTGCACGCCAGCCGCTTCCAGGACGGCGCGCATTGCACCACCGGCGATAACACCAGTACCTTCGGAAGCCGGCTGCATGAACACCTTGGAGGCGCCATGAGCTGCACGAACCGGGTACTGCAGAGTGGTACCGTCCAGATCTACCTGGATCATGTTACGACGAGCCGCTTCCATAGCTTTCTGGATGGCGGCAGGCACTTCACGTGCCTTGCCGCGACCGAAGCCCACGCGACCTTTGCCGTCACCGACAACGGTCAACGCAGTGAAAGCGAAGATACGGCCGCCTTTTACTACTTTGGCAACGCGGTTCACCTGGACCAGCTTCTCGATGTAACCTTCGTCGCGCTTTTGATCGAAATTAGCCATAACTCTACCCTTAGAATTCCAGCCCGCCTTCACGAGCGGCATCGGCCAGCGCTTTTACGCGACCATGGTACTTGAAGCCGGAACGGTCGAAGGCGACCTGAGTTACACCGGCGGCCTTGGCACGCTCAGCAACCAGCTGACCTACCTTCTTGGCTGCTTCCATGTTGCCGGTACTACCAGCACGCAGTTCAGCATCCAGAGTGGAGGCGCTGGCCAGCACTTGGCTGCCATCTGCCGAGATAACCTGCGCGTACATGTGCTGCGAAGAGCGGTGCACGCAGAGACGAACGGCTTCCAGTTCACGCAGCTTCAGGCGCGTACGGCGAGCGCGACGGAGACGAATAACTTTTTTATCGCTCATTTGCTATGCCCTACTTCTTCTTGGCTTCTTTACGACGCACTACCTCATCGGCGTAGCGTACACCCTTGCCCTTATAGGGCTCCGGACGACGGAAATCACGGATTTCCGCTGCTACTTGGCCGACCAGTTGCTTGTCGATGCCTTTGATAATGATGTCAGTCTGGCTGGGGGTTTCAGCAGAAACGCCCTCGGGCAGCTGGTAGTCGATCGGGTGCGAGTAACCCAGAGCCAGGTTCAGAACCTGACCTTTGGCCTGGGCCTTATAACCAACACCGACCAGCTGGAGCTTACGCTCAAAGCCTTGGCTGACGCCGATAACCATGTTGTTGACCAGGGCGCGGGTAGTACCGGCCATAGCCATGTTCGGGCTGCCGGCACGGGCTGCAAAGCGCAGCTCGCCGTCTTCCTGAACAACTTCAACAGTTGGGTGCAGGTTCAGATTCAAGGTGCCTTTAGCGCCCTTGATCGACAGTTCCTGACCGTCCAGTTTTACTTCAACACCCTGCGGCAGCTTGACAGGGTTCTTAGCGACGCGAGACATCGTGACCCCCTATCAGAATACGGTGCAGAGAACTTCGCCGCCGATACCGGCAGCGCGAGCAGCGCGATCAGTCATCACACCTTTATTGGTGGAGACGATGGAAACGCCCAGACCGCCCTTGACCTTCGGAAGTTGGTCAGCGGACTTGTACTGACGCAGGCCGGGACGGCTTACGCGCTTGAGCTCTTCAATTACCGGCTTGCCTTCGAAGTACTTGAGTTCGATAGACAGAGTGGGCTTGACGTCGCCAACTACTTCGTAGCTCGCAACGTAGCCTTCTTCCTTAAGTACCTTGGCGACAGCCACCTTCAGCTTTGCCGAAGGCATGCTGACGCTGGACTTCTCAGCCATCTGGGCATTACGGATACGGGTCAGCATATCTGCCAACGGGTCCTGCATACTCATGGGCTATGTGCTCCTGAAACTGAGTAATAAAAGTCTGGTTTACCAGCTGGCCTTGACCAGGCCGGGCACATCGCCGCGCATTGCTGCTTCACGCAGCTTGATGCGGCTCAGTCCAAACTTGCGGTATACGCCGTGCGGACGACCGGTGACGCGGCAGCGGTTACGCTGACGGACCGGGCTGGAATCGCGCGGCAGTTTCTGCAGGGCAACTTGAGCTGCCCAGCGATCTTCAACGGAAGCGTTAACGTTACCGATGGTGTCCTTGAGAGCTGCACGCTTTGCAGCAAACTTGGCAACCAGGCGGGCGCGCTTGGCTTCGCGGTTCTTCATACTGACTTTTGCCATTGTCCTGACTCCTAGTTACGGAACGGGAAGTTGAACGCGCGCAGCAGCGCACGACCTTCGTCGTCGGTTCGCGCAGTAGTAGTCAAGGTGATGTCCAGACCACGCAGGGCATCGATCTTGTCGTAATCGATTTCCGGGAAAATGATCTGTTCCTTGACGCCCATGCTGTAGTTGCCACGACCGTCAAAGGACTTGGCATTCAGGCCACGGAAGTCTCGAACGCGCGGCAGGGAAATCGACAGCAGACGATCCAGGAATTCGTACATCTGCTCGCGGCGCAGGGTTACCTTAACGCCAATCGGCCAGCCGTCACGAATCTTGAAGCCTGCAATGGACTTGCGAGCATAGGTCACGATGCCTTTACGGCCAGTGATCTTCTCGAGGTCAGCCAGTGCGTTTTCGATGACCTTTTTGTCACCAACAGCTTCGCCAAGGCCCATGTTCAGGGTGATCTTGGTGATTTTCGGCACTTCCATCGCGTTCAGACCCAGTTCAGCCTGGAGCTTCGGAGCGATAGTAGTGCGGTAGGTTTCTTTCAATCTCGCCATGGTAAGCACCTAGATTCTCAAGCGTCGACGGCTTTTTGGGTCGACTTGAAAATACGAACCTTCTTACCGTCTTCGACCTTGAAGCCGACGCGATCGGCTTTGTTGGTCTCGGGGTTGAAGATTGCCACGTTGGAGACGTGGATTGGCGCCTCCTTCTCAACAATACCGCCCTGTGCACCAGCCATCGGGTTCGGCTTGGTGTGGCGCTTGATAATGTTGACACCGGAAACCAGCAGGCGGGCATCGTCACCAACTTTCAGGACTTTGCCGCGCTTGCCCTTGTCTTTACCGGCAATGACGATAACGTCGTCGTCGCGTTTGATCTTTTGCATGACCGGGCTCCTTACAGCACTTCGGGCGCGAGGGAAACGATCTTCATGAACTGCTCATTACGCAGTTCACGAGTCACCGGCCCAAAGATGCGGGTACCGATCGGCTCATTCTTGTTGTTGAGCAGAACGGCAGCGTTGCCATCGAAACGGATCAGCGAACCGTCAGTACGGCGTACGCCGTGACGGGTACGCACGATGACCGCGTTGAGCACCTGGCCTTTCTTTACTTTGCCGCGCGGAATCGCTTCCTTCACGGTCACTTTGATGATATCGCCAATGCCGGCGTAGCGACGGTGAGAACCGCCCAGAACCTTGATACACATAACGCGACGTGCACCACTGTTGTCAGCCACATCCAGCATGGATTGAGTCTGAATCATAACTTTCTCCGACCCTTAAATAATCCGCTAAGTTGCGCGGGCTTAAACTTGCGCCGCGCGCTCGTCGATCTGAACCAGGGCCCAGCTCTTGGTTTTGGCCAAGGGGCGGGTCTCACGAATGGTCACCAGATCGCCGATGCGGCATTCGTTGTTCTCGTCGTGCGCCTTGAGCTTGGTAGAGCGCTTCACGTACTTACCGTACAGAGGGTGCTTTTCCTGACGCTCGATGAGCACAGTGATGGTTTTATCCATCTTGTCACTGACAACACGGCCAGTAACGGTACGAACTGTTTTGTTCTCGGCCATGATCAGTTACCACCTTTCTGATTGAGCACGGTCTTGACGCGAGCGATGTCGCGCTTTACCTGGTTCAGCAGATGCGATTGACCGAGCTGACCGGTTGCCTTCTGCATGCGCAGGTTGAACTGATCGCGCAGCAGGGTGAGCAGCTGCTCATTCAGCTGCTCAGCAGATTTTTCACGAAGTTCTGTCGCTTTCATTACATCACCGTCCGCTTAACAAAGGTGGTAGCGAGAGGCAGCTTGGCTGCGGCCAGTGCGAATGCTTCGCGGGCCAGCTCTTCGGAAACACCTTCAATCTCGTAAAGGACCTTACCCGGACGAATCTGGGCTACCCAGTACTCGACGTTACCCTTACCTTTACCCATCCGCACCTCGAGAGGCTTCTTGGAGATAGGCTTGTCCGGGAAGACCCGAATCCAGATTTTACCGCCACGCTTAACGTGACGAGTCAGGGCGCGACGAGCCGCTTCGATCTGACGAGCAGTCAGACGACCACGACTTACGGCTTTGAGAGCGAACTCACCGAAGCTCACCTTGCTACCACGATGCGCCAGACCACGGTTGTGGCCGGTCATCTGCTTGCGGAACTTCGTACGCTTAGGTTGTAACATGTGCGTACCCCTTACTTAGCAGCTTTTTTCTTGGCCGCGACGGCTTTGGTTTCTTCCGGGAGACCACCAATGATCTCACCCTTGAAGATCCAAACCTTCACACCGATCACACCGTAGGTGGTGTGGGCTTCAGCTGTCGCGTAGTCAATGTCGGCACGGAGGGTGTGCAGCGGCACACGACCTTCGCGATACCACTCGGTACGGGCGATCTCGGCGCCGCCCAGACGGCCGCTAACCTGGATCTTGATACCCTTGGCACCAATACGCATGGCGTTCTGTACAGCGCGCTTCATGGCACGACGGAACATCACACGACGCTCGAGCTGCTGAGCAACGCTTTGTGCAACCAGGGCACCGTCGAGCTCCGGCTTGCGGATCTCTTCGATGTTGATGTGCACCGGCACGCCCATCTGGCTGGTCAGTTCCTGACGCAGCTTCTCAACGTCCTCACCCTTCTTGCCAATCACGATGCCCGGACGAGCGGTGTGAATGGTAATGCGGGCTGTCTGTGCCGGACGCTGAATATCAACGCGGCTGACAGAGGCACTTTTCAGTTTTTCCTGAATGTACGCACGTACCTTCAGGTCAGTGTTCAGATAGTCCGCATAGTTGCGGCCGTCTGCATACCACACCGAAGTGTGTTGTTTAACGATACCGAGGCGAATGCCTACCGGATGTACTTTCTGACCCATTTGATCGACTCCTACTTGTCAGCAACCTTGACCGTGATGTGGCAAGACCGCTTGATGATGCGATCAGCACGGCCTTTGGCACGTGGCATGATGCGCTTCAGAGAGCGACCTTCGTTGACAAACACGGTGGAGACCTTCAGGTCATCCACGTCTGCGCCATCATTGTGCTCAGCGTTGGCAATAGCCGACTCCAGCACTTTCTTGATGACGGCAGCGGCCTTCTTGTTGCTGAATGCCAGCAGGTTCAGGGCCTCATCCACCTTCTTACCGCGGATCTGGTCGGCGACCAAACGCGCTTTCTGGGCAGAGAGTCGGGCGCCCTTATGAGTAGCGGCTACTTCCATCTTCTAACCCCTTAGCGCTTGGCTTTCTTGTCTGCTACGTGACCACGGTAGGTACGCGTAGCAGAGAATTCGCCCAACTTGTGACCGACCATGTCTTCGGTAACGATAACCGGCACATGCTGACGACCGTTGTGTACAGCGATGGTCAGACCGACCATCTGCGGCAGAATCATGGAACGGCGCGACCAGGTCTTGATCGGCTTACGGTCGTTCTTTTCTACTGCCACTTCGACCTTCTTCAACAGGTGAAGATCGATAAAAGGACCTTTCTTCAGAGAACGCGGCACTGTCGTATCCCCTCTAATTACTTGCTGCGGCGACGGACAATCATCTTGTCAGTGCGCTTGTTGGACCGAGTCTTGGCACCCTTAGTCGGGAAGCCCCACGGGGAAACCGGATGACGACCACCGGAGGTACGACCTTCACCACCACCATGCGGGTGATCTACCGGGTTCATGGCAACACCACGAACGGTCGGACGAACACCACGCCAGCGCTTGGCACCAGCCTTACCCAGCGAGCGCAAACTGTGCTCACCGTTGGACACTTCACCCAGAGTCGCGCGGCATTCGCCAAGGACTTTGCGCATTTCGCCGGAGCGCAGACGAACGGTGACATAGGCACCTTCGCGAGCAACCAGCTGGACAGCGGCACCAGCACTGCGAGCTACCTGAGCGCCTTTACCAGGCTTCAGTTCGATCGCGTGGATAGTGCTACCTACCGGAATGTTGCGCAGCGGCAGAGTGTTACCGGCCTTGATCGGCGCATCGGCACCGGAGACCAGTTGATCGCCAGCAACAACGCCCTTCGGGGCGATGATGTAGCGACGCTCACCGTCGGCATACTTCAGCAGAGCAATATGAGCGGTACGATTCGGATCGTACTCGACGCGCTCTACAACAGCGGGGATGCCGTCCTTGTTGCGACGAAAATCCACGATGCGGTAGTGCTGCTTGTGACCGCCCCCACGATGACGCGTGGTGATGCGGCCGTTGTTGTTACGACCACCAGACTTGCCTTGCTTCTCCACCAGAGGCGCGTAAGGAGCACCTTTGTGCAGGTCAGCGTTAACGACCTTAACGACGAAGCGGCGGCCAGCGGAAGTAGGTTTACATTTAACAATAGCCATGATGTACCCCTGTCTTATTCAGCGCTGGCGAAGTCGATGTCTTGACCGGGCTGCAGGCTGACGTACGCCTTCTTCCAGTCATTACGCTTGCCCAGGCCGCGAACGGTTCGCTTGGTCTTGCCTTTTACATTCAAGGTCGAAACAGCCTTGACCTTGACGTTGAACAGCTGCTCAACGGCTTTCTTGATTTCCAGCTTGGTCGCAGTAGTGTCTACTTTGAACACGAACTGGTTCTGGCTGTCAGCCAGCACAGTTGCCTTCTCGGAAACATGCGGGCCAAGCAGTACTTTGAAAATGCGCTCTTGGTTCATCCCAGCATCTCCTCGAACTTCTTAACAGCAGGTACGGTAATCAGCACCTTGTCGTAAGCGATCAGGCTAACCGGGTCGGAACCTTGAACGTCGCGAACGTCGACGTGCGGCAGGTTACGTGCTGCCAGGTACAGGTTCTCATCAACGCCTTCGGTAACGATCAGCACATTCTGCAGATCGAGATCCTTCAGCTTGCCAGCCAGAGCCTTGGTTTTCGGTGCATCAACAGAGAAGCTCTCGACAACTACCAGGCGATCCAGGCGAACCAGTTCGGACAGGATGGAGCGCATAGCACCGCGATACATCTTGCGGTTCAGCTTCTGCTCGTGATTTTGCGGACGGGCAGCAAAAGTAGTACCACCGGAGCGCCAGATCGGGCTGCGGATAGTACCGGCACGGGCACGGCCGGTGCCTTTCTGACGCCAGGGCTTCTTGCCGCCACCGGAGACGTCGGAACGATTTTTCTGCTGCTTGGTACCCTGACGAGCACCAGCCATGTATGCAACAACGGCCTGGTGAACGAGGGTCTCGTTAAACTCGGTAGCAAAGGTCAGATCGGAAACTTCGATCGCGCTTGCACCAGCTACATTCAGATTCATGGTAACTCCCCCTTAACCCTTGGCCTTGACCGCCGGGCGAACAACGACGTCGCTGCCGGTAGCGCCAGGCACGGAGCCCTTGATGAGCAGCAGATTGCGCTCAGCGTCTACGCGAACGACCTCGAGAGTCTGGACGGTCACCTGTTCGGCACCCATGTGACCAGACATCTTTTTGCCCTTGAATACACGGCCCGGGGTCTGACATTGACCGATGGAACCGGGTACACGGTGGGATACAGAGTTACCGTGAGTTGCGTCCTGGCCGCGGAAATTCCAGCGCTTGATGGTACCGGCAAAGCCTTTACCCTTGGATTGACCAGTTACATCCACCTTCTGACCGGCTTCGAACAGGGCTACAGTGAGCTCTGCCCCAGCTTCATACTGGGAACCGTCTTCGATGCGGAATTCGCAGACCTGGCGACCAGCCGCGGTGCTGGCTTTGGCAAAATGCCCAGCCATCGGCTTGGTAACGCGGTTGGCGCGACGCTCACCCACAGTGATCTGAATGGCTTGATAGCCATCAGTCTCCAGGGTTTTAACCTGAGTGACGCGGTTCGGTTCAACTTCTACAACCGTAACCGGAATGGAAACACCATCTTCAGTGAAAATGCGGGTCATACCGCATTTCCGGCCGACTAAACCAATAGTCATTTTGTAAACCTCATGAGTGCACGGGGCTATTACCCGCTATGGCCGCCCAACACAGGGCGTTACACGACCTTTAGCCCCCGTTTTGGGGCTATCAGCCGAGGCTGATCTGAACCTCAACGCCAGCGGCAAGGTCCAGCTTCATCAGCGCATCGACAGTTTTGTCGGTGGGCTGAACGATATCCAGCACCCGCTTATGGGTACGGATTTCGTACTGATCGCGCGCGTCTTTGTTGACGTGCGGAGAAATCAGTACAGTAAAACGCTCTTTGCGCGTCGGCAAAGGGATCGGACCACGCACCTGAGCCCCAGTACGTTTCGCGGTATCCACGATTTCCTGGGTAGACTGATCGATCAGGCGATGGTCAAAAGCCTTCAACCGAATACGAATCTGTTGGTTCTGCATTTGACCAGAAACTCCAAGTAACTGTTTTCAGGCACACCCAACTTCAGGTACGCCTGTCCAAGGGAGGCGCAATTCTACTGATGCGCTTCCCCACTGTCAACCAAAAGACAAAAGCCCCCGCTCAGCGGGGGCTTTTGCTTTTACTTCAGACCATCACTCGATGATCTTGGCTACC
>NZ_PPSK01000018.1 GCF_002903165.1 Halopseudomonas oceani | reverse complement strand
TACCCAATACGGAGGCGCTCAGATGCACCCAGTTCACTCAAAGATCGACCAAGCTCTTATCCCCCAGACCGAAGTGCGCAAGGTCATCGGCCAAACCCGCTCAGGACTCGACAAGCTGCGCAAGAAAGACCCGACCTTCCCGAAGCCGATCAAGTTCGGCGCCAGCCGCCAAGCTGCCGTTTACTACGTTATCGCCGAGCTGAATGCTTGGCTGGCAGCCAAGATCAAAGAGCGGGACGCAGAGTAACCCCAAGCCGATAACCCACTGAACAACAGCACGGGGCCGCGCATGGCTACTACTGTCGAGAAACTACTTCGCCGGGGCGATGAGGTGAGCATCGAGCACGGAAGGCTCGTCATTCGCCCCGCCAGTGGCAAAGCCGTTCCGCCGGACTGGTACAAGGAGAATGCGCCAATCATCATTGAGGAAGTTCTCGCCACCCTGGGCATCGAGGCTTACCGATACCGCCGGTACAAAACCGGTCACTTCGGTAACGGTAAGGCCAAGCTGCCGGGCGTGCACTTGTATTTTTGCGACGCGCTCTCAGGCTCCAGTGCGTACAGCATCTTCAACGTTTACCTTACTCGCGTGCGTTCAACCAAATTAGGTAAAGCAGGAGCAGCCCTACCCGACGGGCGCTTCCGCGTAGGAGAGCACAGCCACTTTTATCGCTTCTGGAGGAAGACCGACCTCGCAGTCCCGAAAAGCCTTACAGCATTCCACGACTGCATGAGCAAACTGCGCCATATCTTGTTTGTTGCCGACAAGGCACCGAACCGAAACCAGCGCCTTGAGTCGGGCTCTATCCGTCCGTTATCTCTTTCAGTGGAGCAACTGCGCTCCGCGTTTTCCCCAGATAATTTCCAGATAACTGCCGGACAATTTCCAGATAATTCCCAGATAAGAAATCCAGATAAGGATTCCCCGCAAAGCCATGTAGATCGGGGCTTTCAGCGAAATTCAACTACGTGTCGGAATCACTACGAAAACAAGGTAATCAGTAACAACGAAGACACGAGAATGATCATGCACCCCACCACAAGCCACGATCCTCGAATGCAGTCCATCGACGAGTGGCTTGCCAACTACGAAGGTGAGACTGCCTAAGCTACATCCGGCAGCCCGCACACCCGGTCAAGCCAGCCGCAAGCGGGACCTGCTCACTTACGCTTCCAAGAAGTAATCACTATCGAGTTGCTTCACCTCGTACACCTGCTTGACGCTCACCCCCAGGTTGTTCTCCACCATCAACCGGGCCAGCTCTTCGCCATCGATCAGCACCACTTTGATGTCCAGCCCCAAGGCCGCCTCGCGTGCGCCTGCGGAGAAGTCCGAGGTGGTGATGAACACACCTTTGCGCGCCCGCTGCCGGGTTAATGCACCGATGAACTTGTCGATCTCCGGGCGGTGCACCGTGTTACTCCAGCGCTTGGCCTGCAGGTAGATCACGTCCAGACCGAGCTTGTCTTCATTGATGATGCCGTCAATACCATCGTCATTGGTGGCCTGCGTTGCTTTGCCCGCTTCCTTGCGCGACCCGCCGTACCCCATGGCCAGCATCAGATCGACAACCAACTGCTCGAAGAAGCCCGGCGTCGCTGCACGCACCTGCGCCAGCAGCTCATCAACGAGCGACTGCTGCAGCGCTTGATGCGCCTCTGCCAGTTGCTCATCCGGCGTCGTCTCGATCAAGTCCAGCTCTGTCGCGACGGTCGCATCACTGCCCTGCGGCTTGGAGGTATGAAAGTCAGCGAACTCAGGAAACTGCTTCAACCACCGCACCGTGATGCGTTGCGGGCCGCTGACCAACGCCTCTTGCCCTCGGGCAGTGATCTGCACCATCCCCTTGGCTGGGATACACAAAAGGCCGGCCTTGTTCAGGTAGGTGCGCGCCCAGCCCACACGGTTATTGATCACCGTTTGATTGCCTGAGGGCAATCGTTCTTTGCGCTCGTCCTCGGTCAGCTGAAACTGATCCGCTACGCGCTCGCGCAACTCATTCAACGCCAGCGGTACGCCATCCTGCACAGTCGCCAGCACCGGACGCATCACACTTTGAAAATCCGGAATCGCCATCGTTACTCCCTAACTTGGTTGGCCTTTCAGATGCGGTATTCGTCGCCCTGATCCCGCCTCGCCTGCTGCGTCAGCATCTTCAGAATCACCATCGCAAACGCCCGGCTCTTGGTTTCGTTATCCAGCACCTCCAGCGAAAGCTTCTCGTGATCAGTCATGGCATCCAGCACTGTATCCAACACCCGCTTGGGGAAAAGGCCGTGCATCACCTGCTCGACCGAGTGGTTGTTGACCTGGGCCATTACGTCTTCCTGACGGCTGATGCGATTGGCGATGCCGGTGAGAAACTGCAACTGGTCTTCTTCACTCACCTCGGCGCCAAAGATATCGTTCAGCGCTTCGATGATTTCCGACAGCCGCTTCTTCTCCGGGTCATGGGGCTTACCGCTGCCCAGGCCGGTGGCCGGGTCGAGACTGTATTCGCCGCGCTCTTCACTCATGCGCAATTGGTGCTCGGCGCGCTTGGTCAGGCGGTAGTGGGTCAGTTGCAGTTCGCCCACGTCCACGTCTTCCTGATCCAGTCGGTCTATGCGCAGCAGCGGGTGCAGGTGCTTGGCATAGACGCACAGCTGCTCCAGCTCACGATCCTCATAGGGAATAATCTGCGAGAGAAACTCATACAACCGCACAAAGCTCTGCAGGTTCTTCTTGAACAGGTCGAGCTGATCTACCTGCTCGCCCGCCTCCTTGCGCGCCGCCTCGGCTTTTTTCAGGCCTGCGCTGTCGCCGTTCTTCTCGGCGGTACGCTTGAAGTCCAGCGCGTGCTGACGGGATTCCAGGGCCAGCTTGTAGCGCTTGGCAAAGCGTTCCTTGGCCGGCGCGCAGTAGTAGCTGAGTTTGCTGGCCGCAGCCTTCGGGTCGAAGAAGGCCATGGCGAACGCCTCGACCTCCTGCCAGTAATAGATCCCTTCTGCATCCAGTTTCTTCTGCAGGTCATAGATGAGCTGCGGGTCGGTCACGTCGGTCAGCTCGGCCTTGGTGTAGTACGGCAGGAAGGCGTCGAGAATGTCCTGAGCGTCGTTGAAGAAGTCGAGGATGAAGGTCGGTTTGCTGTCGCCAAAGGTACGATTCAGCCGCGACAGGGTTTGCACGCAGTCCACGCCCTGCAGTTTCTTGTCCACGTACATGGCGCACAGTTTGGGCTGATCGAAGCCGGTCTGATACTTGTTGGCGGCGATCATCACGTTGAAGTCCTGGGTGTCGAAGGCTTCAGCCAGATCACGCCCGTTCAGGCCGGGATTGAGCAGGCTGCTGCTTTCCGTCACCTCTTCGGGGATCACTCCGTCAGGCAACACGCTGCCGGAGAAGGCCACCAGCGGGTGCACATCGGTGTAGCCCATCTGCTGCACATAGGCCTGCATCGCCAACTGGTAGCGCACCGCCTCCTGCCGGCTGCTAGTGACCACCATGGCCTTGGCCTGGCCGCCCAGCAGGTGGCGGATATTGGCGCGGAAGTGCTCGACGATCACCTCGACCTTCTGGCTGATGTTGTAGGGGTGCAGACGTACCCAGCGCGCCAGCTTCATGCGCGCCTTTTTCGAGTCCACTTCCTCGTCGTCACCGTCCGGGTGAGCAATCTTCCAGGCGGTGCTGTAGGTGGTGTAGTTCTGCAGCACATCAAGGATGAAACCTTCCTCAATGGCCTGACGCATGGAGTACAGGTGAAAGGCCTCCGGCTTGTTGTCGGCGCTTGCCGGCAATGCCGGGTTGGCCGGGCGACCGAACAGCTCCAGGGTCTTGGCCTTGGGCGTGGCGGTGAAGGCGTAATAACTGATGCGCTCGTTCGGTGCGCGGGCGGCCACGGCGGCGTCCAGCAGCTCTTCGGCGCTGATCTCTGCGCCCTCGTCTTTATCCAGCGCATCGCTGCCGAGAATCTGCTTGAGCTTGCTGGCCGATGAGCCGGTCTGTGAGGAATGCGCCTCGTCGGCGATCACCGCATAGCGGCCGCTGGCCAGCTTGGGGTATTTATCCAGTGCATCGAACAACGCCGGGAAGGTCTGGATGGTGACAATGATGATGCGCGTCTGCCCAGCCAGCGCCTCGGCCAGTTGCTCGGATTTGCTCTGGCTGCCGATATCGCGGGTGATGCACTTGACCACGCCCTGGGCGTGCTCGAACTGGTAGATGGTATCCTGCAGCTGCTTGTCCAGCACGGTGCGGTCGGTAATCACGATCACCGAGTTGAACAGCCGCTGGCCTTCTGCGTCGTAGAGCGAGGCCAGTTGATGCGCAGTCCAGGCAATCGAGTTGGACTTGCCGGAACCAGCGCTGTGCTGGATCAGGTAACGCTTACCCGGCCCCTCATTGCGGGTGGTCTCGATCAGCGTGTTGACCACTTCCCACTGGTGGTAGCGCGGGAAGATCAGGGTTTCCTTGGTGACGCGACTGCCGTCGACCTCTTCCTTCACGCTCTTCTGCAGGTGCAGGAAACGGCCCAGCACCTTGAGCCAGGCATCCGGCTGGAACAGGCGCTGCCACAGGTAGCCGGTGGCGTAGTGGCTGTCATCCGGCGCAGGCGGGTTGCCGGCGCCGCCGTCGAGGCTGCCGAGGTTGAACGGCAGGAAGAAGGTGTCCTTGCCGGCCAGCTGGGTGGTCATCGCCACTTCGTCCTGGCTCACGGCAAAGTGCACCAGCGCGCCGCGCTTAAAGGTCAGCAGCGGCTCGGGCTTGCGCGTCAGCGGGTCTTTTACCGGGCGGTCATAGCGGTACTGGCGCTTGGCGTTTTCCACGCTCTGCTTGAACTCGCTTTTCAGCTCCAGCGTGGCGACGGGGATGCCGTTGACGAATAGCACCAGATCCAGACGCGGGTTGTACTCGCCCTCGCGATAGTGAGGCGAATACGACACCTCCGGCACCACGCGCAGGCGGTTGCACTGGTAGCGCTTGAGGGTATCTGGGTTCATACCGTGGTCGGGCTTGAAGCTGCACGTCTCTATCTTCACCCCCGGCAGCTTGAAGCCATGGCGCAGCACATCCAGGCTGCCGTCCTGCTCCAGTTCGCGCACCAGTTTCTGTACCAGCACCGCTTCCGGGTTGTTCGGGTTAGCCTTGGCGAACTTGTCCCAACGCTCTGGCCAGGCCTCTTTGAAGTAGTCGAGAAAGTCCTCGGTATAGAGCGCCGTGCGCCGGTCATAGCCGCTGGCCGGGCCGGTGAGCCAACCCTGGGCGACCATGGCGGTGATGATGTCCTGCTGAAACTGATATTCCTTGCTGTCTGCCATGCTGCTACTCACCTTCCGTTAGTCAACGCCGCACCTTAGATGCGCCAGATGCCTTCCGCGATTTGCGCCAGTTGCGCCTGTCGCGCCTCGATTTGCGGCAGGCCCCAATCCTCATAGGCGGCTAGCGCCTGGGCCAACGCAATCTTGGACTGCCGATAGAGCGCCAGCTTCTCGGCAAACGGCTGATTGGAGGCGGTGATATTCAGCTTACCGCCCAGCAGTGTCAGATTGCCCCAGCGATTGACGAACAGCTCATGCTGATCGGCATCCTCGCCCAAGGCCTCTCGCCAAGCGAGCGACAGGGTCTGCGGCATGATGTGTTCGATATGCACCTGCTGGGTGCTCAGCAGGGTCTTTTCTTCAGGCGAAAGATGATTCTCGATGCCGCGGAAGATGTAGTTGACGATGTACTGCCGCCCCATCGACTGCTGACGGAAGGCCAGCACAAACTCCTCACTACTCGGCGATGCCGCTTCGAGAATCTTGCGCGCCTCCTCCAGCCCCGCTACGCCCTTGGTTGCCAGCACCTTGGCTGCCTGATGATAGAAGCGCTCCAGCTCCTTGGAGTCCTTGCTACAAATGGTGCTGTAGCGGAAGGTCAGCACTTCACACAGACGCGCGAAATCGCGCAGAGCGTCATTGTCCAGCGCTGATGAGGCCGCCAGCAGCGCGGAATAGCACATGGTGGCACGCAAGGTATTGAGGTTTTGGTAGACCTCACGCACGGCCTTGTCCGCCACCAGCTCGGGTTTGATGAACTGGCCGTAGAAGCGCGCCATCAGCTTGAGGTCCTTGACCAGAGGCTTCACGCCCCGGCTGCCTACCTCCTTCTTGAATAAGGCAAACACATCATCTTTCTGTACCTGAGCATGCTGCGTCAGCAAGTAGTGACGCAGGAAGCGGGTAATGTCGCCGCCTTCCAGACTGTCAATGATCATGTCCCAGTCGGCGGCCAGGGCCTCGACCGACTCGCTGGACTTGGCAGCCGCCGCGAGCAGGTGGTTCTTCAGCAGGTCGCCGGCCGACAGCGCCAGGCCGCGATCATTCAGAGTCTCGAAGATGATGAAGGCATTGGCAATGTCCGGCACATCGATGACCACGAACTCCAGCCCGGTCATGATCTTGCGCTCGATCTGCTCCAGCGCCTGCAAGGGGTTGTCGCTAGCCGCCAGCCAGGGGACGAGATAGCCTTTCAGACGTTCGACATTTTCGATCATGCGCAGGTTGCGGTTCAGCTCATGGCTGGCGAGCTGCCGTACAGTCGCCCAGTCGCGCCGTGAGTCATCGTCCGGGGCGCACAGGATGAAATCGGTAAACACCCGCGCATTGGCATTGCCGGGACGGAACTTGAAGCGCAAGTCCGGCTCGGCATAGGCGTTCTGCAAAAACTGCTGAATGCGCCCGACCAGATCGGGCTTGCGCAGTTGATACTCATCGCGGATCAGCGCCAGCAACAGAATGATGGTGGTCAGGCGCTGCTGACCGTCGATGACCTCGGGACGGGCCTGATCGGGCGAACACAGCACCACCGAACCCATGAAATGATTGCTGCCCAGCGTTTCGACAATGTCGTGCCACAGCTCATCCACCTGCTCCGCCTCCCAGGCATAGGGGCGCTGATAGGCCGGGATGGTCAGCTGGCGATTGGGCACGCCCAGCAGCTTGTTCAGGTTGGTTTTATCGACATTGATGATCATGCGACGTCCTTGTGGCCTGGTGCTCAGGCGGTCATCTGTGTGGTGTGTTCGGGGGCTTTAGCGCTCGCCGGAGGCTGCCAGCCGCGTACGTCGATTTTGCCGGTGACGGCGGCGGATATTAGGACTGAGCGGCGCTCATTTAACAAACTGACGCCAGATAGGGCCTCATCAATTAGCGCATCAATCCTCTGCGTTTCTTTATTGAGAAACGTTGCAATATTCCTTTGTTCTTCCGCTGGCGGTCTCGCTAGCTTCAACCCTCCCAGAGACTCTCTGTTAATTTTTGGCATTGCCACACGATCAGACTCCAGCAAAGCAAATGCGGAAAAAGGCTCAGACAAAATAAACCAAAAAAGATATTGGTTCTCCAGACCGGAGTGCCCCCTCATGGGGTACATGTCCGCACTACAAAGACATGCCTTGGACGCAACACAAACCTTCCGCAGAGCTGGTCGGATTTTGCTGTAAACAACATCACCCTCTTGGCACAGGTATTTTCCGCTATCAGCACCTTGCTCTTCGGCAGTTTCAAGATAGAGCAGCCGCCCTGTAGCTGACTCGACGTGGTTCGGCGCGATCAACAACATGTCCGAGTACGGTTGAAGCTTTGGATTTACTTGACCTTCAGCGATATAAACCAAGAGGTTGAAGTTCAAAACATCCCAATGCGACGGCACCTCGCCCAGCCACTCCACGCCGGAGTCTTTCATCGGCACCATAGGGGCGAGGCCTTTGGTGACGGCGTGGGAGATGACGGCCTGGCGCTTTTCCTTGAGCAGTTCGATCAGGCGCTGCTGCTCTTCAATCAGCGCGTCGATGCGGGCGGTTTCATGGTCAAGGAAGCGGGCTATTTGGGTTTGTTCATGCTTTGGCGGCTCAGCGAAAAGTAAGCCACGGAAATCATCCTGGCCAAGATTCTGCATGCTTGCGCTGGTTCCGGAACAGGCCATCTTTACCTGCTCCCGGTATTCCCGAGACTTGGTGAAGTAGAAAAGAAACTCTGGAGAATGATTTACTAGGAAATAAACTTGCCAGAGTCGGTCTGGTAGGAAAATTCCATTGGGAGCTTCGGTAACCAGGCCCGTGGCTCCCACCAGGTCGGGAGTGTTCATCCGACTAACAATGAGCGTGTCTTTACGAAGCGGACAGCTGACTCTGCTCAGGTCTTCATGATCCACCGTCTTGTTTTCGGCCCAGTCGAATTTTCCTGTGTAAACGCAACTGGTTTTCAGAACACCCAAGGAACCAGGCTCTGCTGGAAAATCCGCCGCATTGACACTGGTGCCAGACTCGATTCGTTCAATAGCCCGTTTGAGTGGATGCACAGCCCAATGCTCCGGCACCTCACCCAGCCACTCAACCCCGGAATTCTTGTACACCGAATACTTCGGAAACCTACTCGGGCTTTCCCTGCCCTCGCCCTGCGGGCCAACGGCTGCGCCATTGTGCAAATTTGCTCCCGACAAATTTGTCATGCCGACAGCCCCTCGATCATCTGCTTGATGCGGTCGGTACAGGCTTTCAGGTCGCGGTCGATCTCTTCCAGAGGGCGTGGCGGCTGGAACACATAGAAGTGGCGGTTGAAGGGAATCTCAAACCCCACCACGCCCACTTCGCCGTCCTGCGCATCGGTCTTGCTCTCGTCGATCCAGGCATCCGGCACATGGGGGTTCACTTCGCGCTCGAAGTAGTCATACACCGACTCACCCAACGGCACGTTCTCGTTATCGCGCAGGGCGGCGTCTGGCTCAGGTTTGCCCTTGGTGATGCAGATATCCGCTTCGGGGTCGCGTTCGCTCAAGGCATTGAGGATGGCCTTCAGCTCGGGCGTGCTGGGCGATACGGCGTGGGCAGCGAGAGACTTCTTCAGCAACTTGCTGAACTGCTCGCGGTTGCGGTGCAGAACGCTGGCGTCCATGGCTTGCAGGGCGGCGACCAGTTGCTGCTGTGCCGCCGCGTCCATTTTCTGAATGGCCTTTTCTTCCAGCACCTTTTCAATACGCTCAGCGTTAACCTGAAAGTTCAGACGTAGCGGGCGTTCGACAGTGATGCGCCGGTAGCCAAAGCCTTCGACCGGGAAGATCTTGCTCTGCGGGGTTTGCTCAAAGCGGCCATACAGGCGCACCAGATCACTGATCTGCTCGTAGGTAATGTACTGGCGCTTGCTGCCAAGGGATTTGCGCATTTTGGCAAAGTGCTGGCTGCCGTCGATCAACTGCACCTTGCCCTGGCGCTTGGCGGCCTTGTGGTTGCTCAGCACCCACACATAGGTGGCGATGCCGGTGTTGTAGAACATATCGGTGGGCAGGGCGATGATGGCCTCGACCAGATCGTTCTGCAGCAGGTAGCGGCGAATCTCCGACTCGCCCGAACCGGCGCCGCCGGTAAACAGTGGCGAGCCGTTGAGGATGATGCCGATGCGCGAGCCGCCTTCACGCGGGTCACGCATCTTGCTGACCAGGTGCAGCAGGAACAGCAGCGAGCCATCAGAGACACGCGGCAGGCCGGGGCCGAAGCGGCCGTTGAAGCCTTTTTCGCTGTGCTCGTCGGTGATCTGCTTCTGTACCTTCTTCCATTCCACGCCAAACGGCGGGTTGCTGAGCATAAAGTCAAAGCGGTGCTCGGGGCCGGCCAGTTGATCGTTGGACAGGGTATTGCCCAGTTTGATGCTGGTCACGTCCTGGCCCTTGATCAGCATGTCTGCCTTGCAGATGGCGTAGGACTCAGGGTTGAGCTCCTGGCCGTGCAGCGACACGGTGACCTGCTGGCTGATGGACTGGATGTACTCGTCGCCCTCGGACAGGAAGCCCCCAGTGCCGGCAGTCGGGTCATAGATAGTGACGATGCTGTTGGGCTTGAGTTTGTCGTCTTGTCCGGTGATTACCAGCGAGGTGGTCAGGTGCACGATATCGCGCGGGGTGAAGTGCTCCCCGGCGGTTTCATTGGAGCTTTCGGCGAACTTGCGGATCAGCTCTTCAAAGATGATGCCCATGCCGAAGTTGCTGATGCGCTCGGGGCTCAGGTCAGTCGCGGCAAAGCGCTGCACCACTTGGTAAAGCAAATTGGCGTTGTCGAGCTGCTGAACAAAGTCTTCGAAGTGAAAGTGCTCAAAGATCTCGCGGGCGTCCTTGCTGAAGGACTGCACATAGCTCATCAGGTCAGCAGCGGTCTGGGTGTCAGACAGCGTGCCCAAGGTCAGCTTGGAGGCATTGAAGAACTGTTGGCCAGAAGCACGCAGCAGGAACCGCTCACGCACCAGATCCGGCCGGCCTTCCTGCGCATGGGACTCACTGATCACCGCCTCTTTGGTCGGCTCCAGCACACACTCCATCCGCCGCAGCAGCGTAAACGGCAGAATGATGCGACCGTATTGGGACTGCTTGAAGTCACCGCGCAGCAGGTCGGCAATCGACCAGAGAAAGGCGGCGGTCTGGGAATGGTTTTCCGTGTTCACGCAACTGCTCCTTGGGATACGCGCAAAATCGCAGTGTAACTTAAATGGTCGCGGGCAAAGCCGGTGGGTAGGCAACACGCCGCGCGGCAGCGGATGGCCGTGCTGAGCAGAATCCCATCTCTAGATCAGTTCTGCTCATTATCGGTTACAGCGCGGGGCATGCTGCCAAGCTGGGTAAGCCAGGCGCATCGTTGATGAAGTATCTCCAGCTTACGGCAGAGACGTTAACTCTAATCGACGCAGTGCTTGCGCATAAACTCACAGCGGCGCAGCGGCAGGCGTCTGCCCCGAACTGGCCGCCCAGCCGCACCTCAACCGGCAGCTGATTGCGCGCTCAGCATCTGGCTGATCGCATCGTGCAGGCGTGCGGTGTCTAGCGGTTTGTGCAGCAACAGGGCGCCTGTGCTTTGCGCCTCGCGCAGGCGATCGGGGGCGGTATCGCCGGTGATGATAAAGGTGGGCGGCAGGGTGCCGAGGCGCTCACCCAGGGCGGTCATGACATCAGCGCCGGTCTGACCGTCACGCAGCCGGTAATCGACAATCAGCAGATCAGGCAAGGCGCTGCACACCCGCAGGGCGCTGGCGGCGGAATCGGCAACCAGACAGCGGCAGCCCCAGGAGGACAGCAGCTCACTCATTGCCACCCGGACCGCTTCGTCATCATCGACCACCAGCACCGAGACACCGTCGAAATTGGCCCGCTGTCGGACCGGCGCGCTGGTGTCGCTGACGACGCCGCCCAGCTCTACCGGGACAATCAGACGAAATACCGAGCCTTTGCCCAGCACCGATGCCAGCTCCAGCTCGACGCCCAGGGTATTGCATAGCCCCTGAACAATCGCCAACCCCAGACCGAGCCCTTTGCGCCGGTCACGCTCGGGGTTGCCCAGTTGAAAAAACTCCTGAAAGACTGCTTGGCGGTTTTCTGCGGCGATGCCAATGCCGGTATCCCAGACTTCGATATGGGCCATGGCACCGCGCCTGCGACACGCCACCAGCACACCGCCCCGTTCGGTATAACGCAACGCGTTGCTGATCAGGTTACGCAGGATCAGTTCGACCAGCGAGGGGTCGGTATCGACAGCCAGTACGGTATCCCGACAGCGATAGACCAGCCCTTGTGCATCGGCCTGCGGGCCAAACTCGCGTTCCAGTTTGCTGAACAACGTCTGCAGCCGGAAGCCACAGGGCGCCGGTTCGATCACGCCGGCTTCCAGCCGGGAGTAATCCAGCAAGGTATTTAGCATGTGCCGGGCCGACGCCGACACTGCGGCAGCGTTGTCGAGCATTTCCTGCTGACGGCCATTGATGCCGCTACGCCCCAACGCCTCCAGAAACAGCCCAAGCGCATGCAGCGGCTGACGCAAGTCATGACTGGCTGCGGCAAGAAAGCTGGACTTGGCGCGGTTTGCAGCGACCGCTTCAGCACGGGCCAGCTCGCGTTGTTCGGACTCCGTACGCAACTGTTCCACCAATTCCAGGTTGGTGAACTGCAACTGCAGACTGTGGCGGGCGGCCTGTTGCGCGCCGCTGGCGAACATAGTCATGCAGAGCAGGTAGATAAAACACAGACCGCCCAGACCAAGCATCAGCGGATCAGAGCTGAACAGGCTGACAATCATCAGCGGCGCTACCGCCGGGTAAATGTAGGCGCAGTAGAGCGGCATGCTGGAGGCATTAATGGCGAAGGTGCCCGCTCCGTGGGTAATGATCACCACCATGATCAGCAACAACGGAATCGGGGAGTCGGCATCCAGAATCAGCAGAGGCAACACGCCCCAGACGATACCGGTACTGGCAAACACGCCGACCAGCAGCCAGAAACGTCGGGGCGCGGTCATCGGTCGATGCACAACATTGCGCAGCAGCGCGTAGGTCGCACCGTTAAGTAACCAGCTGCAGGCCAGCCAGTAAAACCCGGTACGGTCATCAAACAGCCAGTAGAGGGTCAACGCACAGAACAGGCCCAGCATGCTGGCACCGACAATGCCCACGCCCAGCAGGTGCTGGGTAATGAGCTTGGCCTGTTCATTGAAGAGGCGCG
Organism: Halopseudomonas oceani; assembly: GCF_002903165.1. Classification (GTDB taxonomy): domain Bacteria; phylum Pseudomonadota; class Gammaproteobacteria; order Pseudomonadales; family Pseudomonadaceae; genus Halopseudomonas; species Halopseudomonas oceani. The sequence continues at coordinate 76,591 of NZ_PPSK01000018.1, read as the reverse complement.
CTTCAGGCAAACGCCAGGGGGCAAGCACTTGCCCAGCCAATCCGTCGGACACCGCCACGCCCCTCCCCGAAGTCACGATGACACGCGGCATCACCAAGGCGGCGGCACGCAGTTGTCCGAAATATAGAGCATCATCGTGCCATCACCAACCAGAAACAGGGCCGCCTGCAATAACGCGTGAGCTGCGCGGTGCGCTCAACGAATAATGCCCCGGACACGCGCGACTACCGCCGCTTCCGTACGACTGCTGACGCCCAGAGCAGCCAATATCGCGGAGACATGGACGCGCACCGTGTTCTCTGCCATGCCCAGTTCGCGGGCAATGGCCTTGTTCGAGCGCCCTTCGGCGAGCAAGCAGAGCACCTCGACCTGCCGCGCGGTCAATGCCGGGACGGCAGCGGTCACCTCGGCGTTGCCCGGATCACTCCAGCTTTGCTCCCCACTGAGCAGCACGTCGATCGCAGCGGAGATCTGGTCGGCGTCGGCAGCCTTGCTGAGAAAGCCATCAGCCCCCTTTTCCCGTGCCTGCGTGCGCCAGCCGAAGTCATCGTTACCGGACAGAACCAACACCGAGGCTACCGGGAATTGCCGTCGCAGCAGGGCGATCCCCTCCAGGCCATTCAGGCCCGGCATGCACACATCCAGAATGATCAACGCCACATCGGGGCGCTCGATACGTCTGGCCTCAGCAACCGAACCGGCTTCCAGCAGCTCGCCCAGCTGCGGATGCTGCGCCAGCAACATGACCAGTCCAGCCCTGAACAGGGCGTGGTCATCAATCAGCAACGCGCACTGCTGCGCGGCACTCGCTCCCGTCGTCACTACCTGTGTCACTCCTGTGAAAACCTGAATCCCGAATGCACTTCAAACCGTGGTTGATACTGAGGTTGGCAGCCGAAACCACCCGCAATCGAACTGGCCGCCTCGAAGCGTACCAGACCACCTGCGACTTCAAGATAACCATCGCCAAAGCGCAGGCTTGCAGAGCGCGTCCAGGTAGCGGCGCCCGGACGCAGGCCGGTAATCAGAATACGCTCATCCTCCAGACGCCAGCGGCCGGCACTGACCACTTCGTCTCCGACCTGGTGGCAGCCAGACAGGCTAGGCACGTAGCTACGATAGAACTGGGTCCAGTAGCCATCACGGTGAAATTTCATGTCGGCATAGACGAACCCCTGCTGGCCGTACACGGATACCTCTCGACCCACGTGCCAGTAGCTCGCGGTCAGTTGCTCTTCAATTGAGCCGGCATGCGCAGCGCCGAGGTATACCATCGCAATACAAGCCGCCGCCAGCCGGGCGCAGCAAACGCCGCCCGCGCTCATACATCCCCCCCCCCGATCAGGTGCCAGCCGTGGCCCTCGAACGTCCTCAGGGCAAGGGTACGTGCTGGCTCCCGGCGCTACCTATAACTCAGATGGACTAGCCCGCTCGGCAGGCCCTGCGCGTCAGGGCAGGACCATCAAACCGTCACATCGGCTCGCTAGGCTGCAGGATCATCTTGCCAAGGGCGGTACATGAAGGCTCTCAGCTTTGTCACCAGCGCGCTCGACACCCCATTGTGGTGCCTTGCCGTGCGTCTCTCAGTCGCTGCCAGCTGCCGGTCCGCATGCAGATTCTGGTAACCGGGGCAGCCGGGTTTATCGGCTTTCACACCGCGCTGCGGCTGTGTCAGGCGGGGTATGAGGTGGTCGGTATCGACAACCTCAACAGCTACTACAGCGTCGCACTGAAGCAGGCGCGCCTCAGCGAGCTGGCCAAACAAAAGAACTTTCGCTTCCGCCTGCTGGATATCAGCGACCGCCCGGCCCTCGCCGCCCTGTTTGCCGAGTGCCACTTCGAGCGGGTCATTCACCTGGCTGCGCAAGCCGGGGTACGCTACTCGCTGGAGAACCCTCATGCCTATGCCGATGCCAACCTGAGCGGCTTCGTCAATTTGCTTGAGGCCTGCCGCCAGCACCAGACCCGCCACCTGATCTACGCCTCCAGCAGTTCGGTTTACGGCATGAACGCCAAGGTGCCGTTCTCTACCGACGATCCCGTAGAGCATCCGGTATCGCTGTATGCGGCGACCAAGCGTTCGAACGAACTGATGGCGCAGACCTACTCGCACCTCTACCAGCTGTCCACCACCGGCCTGCGCTTTTTCACCGTCTACGGCCCTTGGGGACGGCCGGACATGGCGCCGTTCAAGTTCACCAAGGCGATCCTCGAGGACCAGCCGATCGATATCTACAACAACGGCGACATGTCCCGGGACTTCACCTACATCGACGACATTGTCGAGGCAGTCCTGCGTATTCAGGACTGCCCGCCCTGCGCCGAGCCCCCCGCTACACCCCGACCGATTCCCCCGGCGCGGCTGTTCAACGTTGGCCGTGGCGCACCGGTTCGGCTGCTGGATTTTGTGCACTGCATCGAGCAGGCGACCGGCATTGCGGCGCGCAAGCGCATGTTGCCAATGCAACCCGGCGATGTGCCGCAGACCTGGGCTGATGTCAGCGCGCTGACGCTGCAGACCGGTTTTACCCCGACCATCGAGCTGGAAGACGGGGTCAGTCGCTTCGTGCACTGGTACCGCGCCTTCTACCGGACCTGACCCAATGCGTTCATCTGGCCGTCCCGATACCAGCCCTGCTCGCGCCCTGACGCGCCTGCGGGTCATCGCTAAAGGGCTGCTGTTCATCCTCAGCCTGACGTTGATCGGCTATCTGTTCGATCAGAGTGATCTGGGCAGCGCCATCAACGAAGGCTGGATCGACAGTCACGTGCGTGGCCAGGGCCAGACCGGGGTAGTGCTTTTTCTGCTGATGGGCGGGCTGTTTACCGCCGTCGGACTGCCGCGCCAGATCATCGCCTTCCTGGCCGGCTATGCCTTCGGCCTGTTACCCGGCACATTGCTCGGTGCACTGGCGACGCTGATCGGTTGCGCGTTGTCGTTCGGCTACGCCCGCCTAGTCGGCCGCCAGTTGCTGCAGGGCAGGCTAGGGCCCCACGCCGTCCGGCTTGACCGTTTCATCCATGCCAACCCGTTTGGCATGACGCTGCTGATTCGCCTGCTACCGGTTGGCAGCAACATCCTGACCAACCTGGCCGCTGGCATCTCCAGCGCACGCGCCACGCCGTTTCTGGTCGCCAGCCTGCTCGGTTACCTGCCGCAAAGCCTGGTCTTTGCCCTGGTTGGCAGCGGGATAACGGTGGCCCCCGCCCTGCGTATGGCACTGGCCGTGCTGCTGTTTCTGCTGTCCGGCGCCCTCGGCGCCTGGCTGTATCACCGCTATCGGCACGGTTTAAGCCTGGACGCGCGCATTGACGCCGCCCTTGGTGAGAAACCCTGAGCCATGTCCCAACCCGAGGCCCGCAACATGACCCAAACACCTGCTCTGTCGGTGCTGATTCCGGCCAAGAACGAAGCGGAGAATCTGCCGACGCTGCTGGCGGAGATTCGCCAGGCATTGGCGGCCGAGTCGTTCGAGGTGATCGTCGTTGACGACGGCAGCACCGACCACACTGGCGAACTGCTGCAACAACTCAAGCGCGGCGGCTACCACCAGCTGCGCATTCTCCGTCATGCCCGCTCGCTCGGCCAAAGCACCTCGATTCATCACGCGGCAAAGGCAGCCCGCGCGCCCTGGCTGGCAACACTGGACGGCGACGGGCAAAACGATCCGGTAGACATTCCGGCCATGCTTGGGCTGGTCCGTGCGGCTGACGCGCCCGCTAGCTTGAAGCTGATTGCCGGCCACCGGGTCAACCGCCGAGACAGCCCCAGCAAGCGCTGGGCCTCGCGTTTTGCCAATCGCCTGCGCAGCAGCCTGCTTAGGGACCGGACACCCGACACCGGCTGCGGCCTGAAGCTGATCGAACGCGAGGCGTTTCTCAGCCTGCCCTATTTCGATCACATGCATCGGTTCATCCCGGCGCTGATTCAGCGCCACGGCGGCCAGATTCGCATTCAGCCGGTCAATCACCGGCCGCGCAGCGCCGGAGTATCCAACTACGGCAACCTGGACCGCGCGCTGGTCGGCATTCTCGACCTGATTGGCGTCTGGTGGCTGATCCGCCGCACCCGCCTGGACGCCGAACCGGTCGAGCTGGAGAGTTGAGATGATCACCAGCCTGTCCCGCCAGTTCAGCCTGCTGGCGGCCAATCCCGGACGCGCGCGCCTGTTCCTGGGGCTGCTGACCTTGCTGCTGATAGGCGCCGGGCTTGGGCTGCGCACCCCGTCCATCGTCGATGAGGAACGCTTTCTCGGTGTGGCGCTAGAGATGCTGCAGAACGGCGATTGGCTGATCCCCCATCGCGCTGGCGAAATCTATCCAGACAAACCGCCGCTGTTCATGTGGTCACTGGCCGGGCTGATCTCACTCGGCATCGCCCCGGCGATTGCCCTGTTTCTGCCCGCGCTGCTGGCGGCACTGGTCGCCACCCTGTGCATCCACGACCTCGGCTGTCGTCTGTGGAACCGTCGCGTCGGGCTGGTCGCCGCCCTGCTGTTTCTGGCAACCTACCAGACCTTCAGCATTCAGCGCGTCGGCCAGATCGACGGCTTTCTGCTGCTGTGGACCGCCATCGGCTTCTACGGCATGGTCCGCCACCTGCTGCTCGGTCCCGCGTGGCATTGGTACTACGTTGCCTGCGCTGCGATGGGGTTCGGCATTATCAGCAAGGGCGTCGGCTTCCTGCCCGCGCTACTGCTGATTCCATACGGCTACGCTCGCTACCGCAACTGGCCCGGCGTCAGCCGCATGCAGGGCCGGTCATGGCATTGGGTGCTCGGACTGCTGGTTGCGCTGGCCGCCGTCAGCACCTGGCTGGTCCCGGTGGTGATCAAGGTCCTGCTGCATGGCGACGACGCCAGCCGTGCCTACCTGCACGAGATCCTGTTCAAACAGACCGCCCAGCGCTACAGCGCGGCCTGGCATCACCGGGAACCCGTCTGGTACTTCTTCACCGCAGTAATCCCCAAGTACTGGCTGCCGCTGGTGCTAACCCTGCCGTGGATGCTGCCCGCCTGGCGCCGCCAGCTGCGCAAGCAGGACAGCCGCTATCTGCTGCTGCTCGGCTGGGTAGCACTGGTGCTGCTGTTCTTCAGCCTTAGCACCGGCAAACGCAAGCTCTACATTTACCCGGCATTGCCTGCGCTGGTGCTGGCCATCGCCCCACTGGTGCCATGGTTGCTGCGCCGCTGGTTCCGCCAGCGCCCACGGGCACGCGGCGTCCTGCTCTGGCTGACGCTGGCCTGGTTCGCCGCCTGGTTCGCCCGCGGCTTTATCGAGCCCCTGCACACAGGCGCCAATCACCGCGACCTGCTGATGCGCGACGTTGCCGCGCAGACCGGCGGCGCGCCACTGGTGCTCAACCGCTGGCGCGAAGGCCACTGGCTGTTCGCCCGCCAACCACTGGTGCACTTCGGTTTCGGCAACGGCGCCATCGAACCGGTGGTCGACTGGTTGCGCCAGCACCCCGATAGCTACGCGCTGGTGAGCCCGCAGGAACTGGCAGCCTGTTTCAACCCGCAGCAGGCCAGGCAGATCGAAGACGCCGACGAGCGAGTGTGGTATCTGGTGCAGGCCAACGCCGACAACGGACAATGTCACAGCGACGAGGCAGGATCGCCCTACCGGTTCCAGTGGGACCAGCCGCTGAACTGAGTCGGCACCTGAAGCAGAGCTCATTTTGGCTATCACAACACCGAGCTGGTGCCGTTACGGCTCAGCCCTCCCGGCACGACCTCCGGGCAGGCACACAAACGAACCTGAACCCCTCTGGCGCCGCGTTCACAGCGCCATTAAGCCAACCGGTCGTCATTAAACAGACGTTAATTCGCCACTAAATTGCAACACCCGCCCGGCGCTGCTAGATTCCCTTCATCACCCACAACACGGAAACCTGAGATATGAAACGGATTCTCATCGGTACGCTCTTCGCAGCCGCCTCTTTCAACGCATTTGCAGTTGCTCCGGGCGGCCCCGGTTGCGGCTGGGGCAACATGCTGTTCGAAGGGCAGAGCGGTCTGCCTTCCCATCTGGTAGCCACCATCACCAATGGCACCTCCGGTAACGCCACCTTCGGCATGACCTCTGGTACCAACGGCTGTGACACCAGTGGTCGTCTGACTTACAACGGCAAGCCGATGCTGGTTCTGGGCAGCATCATGAACGAGCTGTCCGAAGACGTCGCTCGCGGTGAAGGCGAAGCGCTGACCACCTACGCCGTCGTTCTGGGCATTCAGCCGGAAGATCGCGACCACTTCGCCGCCGTCACCCACGCCCACTTCAGCGAGATTTTCCCCAGCGCTGATGTCACTGCCGAGCAGGTTCACGCCGCCACCCTGAGCGTTATGCGCCAGGATGCTGTTCTGTCCAAGTACGCCGAACAAGCCTGATCGCGGCAACACCTAACAGAAGGCCGGAGCGCAAGCCCGGCCTTCTGTCTTTGTGCGTGCCGTGCTGACTCCCTCCGATGAGAGCCTCCATGCTCAGATGTCTGGTTCCACTGCTGCTCGGCAGCCTCTGCCTGCAGGCGCAGGCCAAACCACAGCTCACCCAAGAACAACGCGATGCCCTGGCCAGTGATCGCTTCTGGCTGACGCTGGGCCACTACCAGCCCGCTCGCTGGGGCGGCTGGCGTAGTTATGTAGACGACAACGCCTTTTTCCTCGCCAGCAACGGCGCTGAATCACCCGCAGCCGAGCTGAGTGCGACCCTCGACGGTCTGTATGCCAGCGCTGCACTGGGCAACGACCATGTGCAATGCCGCTATCCCTCACGTACCCGCTGGCTGCGTGAACAGCTGAACCTGAAAGACCTGCCGACACCGAACTGCAGCGAGTACAACGAGTGGTACGAGGACATCGCGCCGTACTCCACCGTGCTGGTGTTTCCAGACGCCTATCTGAACAGCCCGTCATCGATGTTCGGTCATACCCTGCTGCGTATCGACTCACCGGAAACCGCCGGTAGCGGCACCAGCCTGCTGACCTATGCACTCAACTTCGGGGCCATGGTCGAGAACATGGACAACGGCGTGCTCTACGCCTGGAAAGGGCTGGCCGGCGGCTACCCCGGACAATTCTCGCTGCTGCCCTACCGCGACAAGATCAGCGAATACAGCCGACTGGAAAACCGCGACCTGTGGGAGTACCAACTTGATCTGAGCCCGGAAGAGACCGCGCGCATGGTCGAGCACGTGTGGGAACTGCGTCAGGTCCGCTTCGACTACTACTTCTTTGACGAAAACTGCTCCTTCCGGCTGCTCGAGCTACTGGAAGTGGCCCGGCCGTCGCTGCGCCTGACCGACCAGTTCCCCCTGACCGCCATCCCCGCCGATACCGTGCGCGCAGTGCGTGAGGCCGGGCTGATCACCGACGTGAACTACCGCCCTTCACGCGAACGCGAGCTGCTGGCCCGCGCTGCGCCCCTGACCGCTGACGAAGCACAGTGGGTGACCGTGCTGGCCGGTGACAGCACCCAGCTGCAGAGCAGCACCTTTGCGGCATTGCCGCGCGAACGTCAGGCACTGATTCAGGAAGCCGCCTACCGGCTGGCGCGCTACGAGGCCAGCGGCAAGGCACGAGACTCGGCCGATGCCGCCAACAGCTACGCCCTGCTGCAGGCCATCAATCGCAACCCGCCACCGGCGCTGAACATCGAGACGCCGACCTATCCCGAGTTTGGGCACGAGTCCCGCACCTGGCAGCTGGCCGCAGGCAGCCGCGAGGACCGCGCCTTCGCCGAATACGGATTGCGTATGGCCTACCACGATCTGGCCGACAATCTGGCAGGCTTTCCGCTTGGCGCGCAGATCGAAATTGGCGACTTGAAACTGCGCCAGTACGAGGGCAATCACTGGCAGCTGGAACAGCTGGAGCTGGTCAACATCCGCTCGCTGACACCCCGCAGCGCACTGCTCAAGCCGTGGTCCTGGCAGGTTGCCACCGGCTGGGAGCGGATCGCGGGCGAGAACGGCAAACGCCGGCTGGCGCCGCACCTCAACGGCGGCGGCGGCTTTGCCTGGCAACCGTGGGACAGCGTGCTCGGCTACAGCCTGGCCACCCTGCGGCTGGAACATCATCGTGACTTCGATGCACCGCTGAATGCCGCTGCCGGTTTCAACCTGGGGCTACTGTGGCGCAATCCGCTGGGCAGCCTGCTGGCAGAAGGCCGCGGCGACTACTTTGACAACGGTGAAGTGCGCCGCAGCCTGGCTCTGGCCCAGCAATGGGAGCTGAGCCGCAATCTGGGGCTGCGTCTGCAGGCCTCACGCGAGTTCAGCCAGTTCAGCGCGCCGCAGACCGAATTCACCCTGCAGCTGCGCTGGTATCACTACTGACAGCGGGGCCACACGGCCCCGCCGACTCACGCCTTGACCTTGGCTGCCGCCAGATAGCTGGCCAGACGACTGCCCATCTCCTGCCCCAGCGCCTGCAAGCCGCTCAGCGGCCGCACCATCACTTCAAACTCGACGATCTTGCCGGCCTCGTTAAAGCGCACCATATCGATGCCCTTGAGCTGACGACCGTTCACCTCGGCGCTGAACTCCAGCACCACATTCAAGCCATCGGCCGTCGCCAGCTGGCGGTGATAGGTAAAGTTCTCGAACACCTGCAGCACCGTGCCGAGGATGGTCGCCACCACCTCGGCCCCCGGGTACGGAGAGTGCGCCATCGGCGAACGAAACACCGCACCGGCGTCCAGCAGGCTGGGCAGGTCGCTCAGATCCTTGCGCTCAACCATCCGGTGCCAATGCTCAAGGCTGGCCGCCGCTGCGGGGTGGAGTTGCAGTTCAGACATGGAATTCTCCTTTGGCGCTGGTACCACACCAGCAAACTTATCATTGTTAAGATTGAGCCAAAAAATAACCGGCAACCTGCTAGCGCAAGCACCGGTGAATGGGCACGTTACGACGCAATCTTAACAACGTCAAGATAACACCATGCTAGGATGCGCCCACAGCGTCATCACCGCAGCAGAGACATAGGCTCCATGGCAAAACCCGCAAAACGCTCCCGCGACGCCTACCACGTCGGCAATCTGGCCCCGCAACTGCTGGCTGCAGCCCGCACGCTGCTGGAGGAGGTCGGCCCGACCAAGTTGTCGCTACGTGCGGTATCAGAGCGAGTCGGGGTCAGCGCAACGGCGGCCTACCACCACTTCCAGAACCGCAACGAGCTGATAAGCCACCTTGCCGCGCAGGGCTTTGCAGAGCTGGCAGCGGCGCTGCAACGCGCTTACAGCAGCGGCTCAGGGCTCGACAAGGTGCGCGGCGGCAGCCTCGCCTACCTGCACTTTGCCCGCAGCAACCCGGCGTTGTACCAATTGATGTTTGGCCCGGAGTTCACCGACGAAACCCTGATTCCGGCACTCCAGCGCGAACGTCTGGCGGCCTTTGGCGAGCTCAAGCGCATGGTGGCCGAGACCCTCGGGCAAGCGCTGGATAGCTCTGACGTACGCAAGGCGTCTGTCGCCGCGTGGTCCTACATCCACGGACTGACCTCGCTGGTCATTCACGGCCTGCTACCGGGTGCTGCAGGCAACAGCGACGAGCACTTTGTCGATCGCACACTAGAAGGCTTTGCTGCGCTGGCAATCAGCTGCTCCCCGCCCATCAAATAAAAATTATCGAATTCAAACTCAATTATTATTGATTTGTCTTTAGGCAAGCCGCGCCGCACACTCATGCCCGCTTGCCTGCCAACGCCCAAAACCACACCGCTGCTCCCCGGCTGATCTGGTTGCGGCGCTGGGCAGGCGGCCTTTCATACTGCCCTGCTGCCTGTAGTCCACGACCATGAATGACCATACCCAACTCTCCCTGCCCGCCAGTCGGCAGGGCTCGCCGCTGCTCGGCGGCCAACTCGCGACCCGTCCGCGCGAATTGCTGCGCGCAACCGTTGGCGCAGCGCTGGGCCTTAGCCTTAGCGTCTGGCTCTGCCAGCAGGTATTCGGTACGCCGGTAGCGACGCTGCTAATCGGCCCGGTCGGCGCCTCAGCCATCCTGCTATTTGCCGTACCGTCCGGCGCCCTGGCCCAGCCATGGTCAATCCTCGGCGGCTACCTGACCTCGGCCGTGGTGGCCACCGCCGTCGCCCAACTGGGCGGGCACAGCCTGCCGATGGCCTCGCTCGCGGTCTGCCTGTCGCTGCTGGCGATGTTTATGCTGCGCTGCCTGCACCCACCCGGCGGCGCAGTGGCGCTATGCGTGGTGCTGGCAGGGCCGGCACTGCAGGCGCTGGGAGAAAGGGCCATTCTTCCAGTCATGCTCAACGCGATATCGCTGCTGACGCTGGCTGTGCTTTACAACAACCTTACCGGTGTTCGCTATCCCAAGCGTGCGGCGCCGAAGATCGACCTGCATCGCTCAGGCAACAGCCACACTACGCTGCGCAGCGGTATTACCGGCGATGACCTGGACACGGCGCTGGAGGGCTTCGGTGGCTTCGTCGACCTGACCCGAGAGGACCTCGGCCAACTGATTGAAAGAGCGGAAAGTGCCTCACTCCAGCGCCGGGCCGGTGCAATCAGGGCCGCTGATATCATGACCCGGGAGGTGCACTGGATCAGCCCGGAGGCAACCGTACGCGAGGGGCTGGATCTGCTTGGCGCCCAGCGCCTGAGGGTTCTGCCGGTCGTCGACAGCGAGCAGCGTCTGGTCGGCATAGTGACGCTGGTTGACCTCGCCAGCGTGCTGGATCGCGGCCGCTTTCGGCTGCTGCGCCGTCGACTCGGTGAACGCGCGCCTATCAGCGAAGTCATGACCGCGCAGGTCACGGCGGTCCCAGCTCAGGCACCGATCACCGACCTGGTGCCGCTCCTGTCCGAGCGCGGCCTGCACGCGCTGCCAGTGCTGGAAGGGGAAACGCTGGTTGGTCTGGTAACCCAAACCGACCTGATCAGTGCCTTGCACCGCCGCCTACTGAACCAGCGCGACTGAGTTAGAACACCGGATTCCAGCGCTGCGACCAGTCGTGGTCGCCGCGTGCGGCCTCGCGCAGCAGGCCCAGCGCTTGCTGCAACCCCGCTCGGTCACGCTCGCGCGAATACACCAGCCAGGTCGGAAAGCTGAACTCCGGCGCCTGCGGGACCCGCTCCAGCACGCCACTGTCGAGGTAGCTCTGCACCACCCGCGTACGGAAGTAGCCGCTGCCGCCACAGCTGAGCAGGTACTGCAGCGCCAGCGGACCGAGATTGAAGCTGAGTTCGGCACTGGCCCGCTCGGGTAGTGCACGGTCGTGCTGCTGGCGGAATGCGTCACCCCAATCGACGTAGATATAGGGCTCCGGGTTACTCGGCAAACAGACCTGAATCAGCTTTTCTTCCAGTAACTCTTCCACCTGCAAACCGGGCCAGTAGGTCGGCTGGAACACCAGCGCGGCGTCCAGCGCCCCTTGCTCCAGCTTGCGCTGCAGCTGGGTGCCGTCGCCCACCTCAGCGTACACCGCGTGGCTGTCCAGACGTTTGCGCAGCAGGCTGACCCAATGCAGCATCAGCGGGTTGCACAGGCTGGGCTCGCCGCCAACGTGCAGCACATTGTCGATGCCGCTGAGCAACGGCAGATCACGCTGGGCCGCCTCCCAGGCCTGCACCATGCGATTGGCATAGGCAATAAACAGCTCGCCGTCACGGGTCAACCGTGCCCCGCCTCGATTGCGTACAAACAACCTGCAATTGAGCTGGGATTCCAGACTTTGAATCCGCGCGGTAACCGCCGCCTGAGTGACATGCAACTGCTCGGAGGCCGCAACCAGACTGCCACTGCGAACGACTTCCAGAAAAGTGCGGGCCAGGCTGATATCCATCGGTCATCTCATTCAGGGGAGGGTATTGCGATAGTGCCGAATTGTCCGCTGTCGCGCGAGCCGCAGCCAATCAATGCGACCGACATTAAAATGCCGAAATCGAAAAATGATTTTTTTATCGTCAACTACTTGTCACTTCCTGCTATAACTAAGACACTGTGCACCGTAACCAAGGAGGAGTATATGAAACACTTACGGATCAAGCTTGGTGCTACTGCGCTGGCAGCAACCTTGAGCGCGCTGCCACTAACAGCCAGCGCCAGCGATGTTGGTTTCGGTGTTGGTATCAGCTATATCTTCGGCCAGGGACCAGCCGTCGGTATCAAGGCGTTTTCGGACGATGAAGCTGACCGGGCTGCGGCAGTGTTAGGTCTGGACTACGTCTTCGCCAACGGCGGGTTGCGGCCAAATGTCGGGGTCGCCTATCTCGGCAACGGCTACTATGGCGACGCTAATGTGGGCTACAACTTCGGTAACAGCCGCTTCGACTTCGGTGTCGGCGCCGGTTGGTCTGACGCCGATAACCAGTCAAGCAACCATGCCAGCGCCCCTGGCTCGCCGCAACTGCCACCTGAACCAGGTAATGGCAATGGCGAACCACCGCCACCGCCACCACAACCCCAAAATCCCGGTTAGCCGGCAACGCCCAGAGGCCGCTGTCGCGGCCTCTGGGTCATCAGTCCCCTTCCTCTTCAGCACAACGAATGCTGACTCTGATCAATAACCGCGCTTCGCCTCTCCGCTAAGCTCGCCGACTTTCTGTCGACCTTGCGGTACTAGATCATGCCCCACGCTCCCGAACTGCTGGCCCCCGCCGGCACCCTCAAAGCCATGCGCTACGCCTTCGCCTACGGCGCCGACGCGGTCTACGCAGGCCAGCCGCGCTATAGCCTGCGCGTGCGAGAGAACGACTTCCACAACCCAGAGGTGATGGCTGCCGGCATCCAGGAAGCGCACGGGCAGGGCAAAAAATTCTATCTGGCCAGCAATATCGCGGCACACAACAGCAAGGTGGCGACCTACCTGCGCGACCTCGAACCGGTGGTCGCAATGGGGCCGGACGCGCTGATCATGTCGGACCCGGGGCTGATCATGCTGGTGCGCGAGCGCTGGCCGGAGCTGCCGGTGCACCTCTCGGTGCAGGCCAACGCAGTCAACTGGGCGACGGTGAAATTCTGGCAACAGCTGGGGCTGGAGCGCATCATTCTGTCGCGCGAGCTGGCGCTGGAAGAGGTTGAGGAAATCCGTCAACGCTGCCCGGACGTAGGCCTGGAAGTGTTTGTGCACGGCGCACTGTGCATCGCCTACTCCGGGCGCTGCCTGCTGTCCGGCTACTTCAATCACCGCGACGCCAATCAGGGTGCCTGCACCAATGCCTGCCGCTGGCAGTACGACGTAAAACCCGCGGTCGAAACTGCCGAAGGCAATATCGAGCCAGTCGCACAGCCGGTGCAGATCATCACCCAGCACGACAAACCCGATGAGCCGATGGCCATTGAGGAAGATGAACACGGCACCTACATCATGAACTCGAAGGATCTGCGCGCGGTGCAGCACGTCGAACGCTTCGTGCAGATGGGCGTGGATTCGCTGAAGATCGAGGGCCGCACCAAATCGCACTTCTACGTCGCCCGTACGGTGCAGGTTTACCGCCAGGCGATCGATGACGCGGTCGCCGGACGCCCGTTCAACCTCGGCTTGATGGACGACCTGGAGAGCCTGGCCAACCGGGGCTACACCGAAGGCTTCTACCGCCGTCATCCACCGGGCGTGTACCAGAACTACGAGCAAGGCGCCTCGCGCATGAGCCGTCACCAGTTCGTCGGCGAACTGGCCGGGGAAGATCGCGACTGGATCGAGATCGAGGTGAAAAACCGCTTTGCCACCGGCGACCAGCTGGAGCTGATGACCCCACAGGGCAACCACAGCTTTGTACTGGAAACCCTGCAGGATCGTAACGGCAACGCCATTGAGGTGGCGCCGGGCAACGGCCACCGGGTGCGTATTCCGCGCCCGCCGCTGGCCGATCTGCAGTACGCGTTGCTGATGCGCTGGCTGGCGGCTTAAGCGGCTGTCAGGCGGCTAATGGCATCCGCTGTCGTCGTTACCTCGCCAAACTCGTAGGCGATGGTGCTGAGCGAGATACGTTGAATTTCCTCGGCACTGATCGCGCCAAAGCCCAGATCCGGGTAGTCCATCGCCGCATTGGCGTCGCTCAGGGCAACCACCTTGTATTCCCGATGCACCCCGTCGCGGATGGTGGTTTCGCAGCAGACGTTGGTCACCGTGCCGCAAATGATGATGGTGTCCACGTCGCGGGCGCGCAGCACGGTGTCCAGGTCGGTACCGTGGAAGCCGCTGTAGAACAGCTTGTCGATGACCACGTCACCCGGCTGTGGCGCCAGCGCCTCGATCACCTCTACATTCGGCTCACTACGGGCCAGAATTTCGTCCACGTTGGGGTATAAATCGCGCATACGGCCGGTGTCACTGCCATCGCCACGCACGATATGACGCAGGTAGATTACCGGCACGTCAACGCTGCGAGCGGCATCGAGCAGCGCCTGAATCGGCTGAATGATATTGGCTGTGTTTGGCACATAGAGAGCGCCGTCCGGTTCGCAGAACACCTTCTGCATGTCGACGACGATGACCGCAGCGCGGCGCGGATTGAGGTTCCAGCGAACCAAGGGTTTGCTCATTGAAGGCTCCAGCTAACGGAAATGCATGAGCCTCGACCACAGCAAGGAGCGTACCGTCTGGTCCGCGCTAAAGCGCCTGCCCCCTGCAGCCCCTAACCAGCTTGGGCCCTGGAAACTCTGGCTCTTCTGGCAGCGCCGTCAACCTGCACTGTGGCAGGGCATCAGACCGCGGATGCACCTTCGGTGGACAGCGCCTCACGCAGATAATCGATCAACAGGCGTACCAGCAATGACGCCTGCCGGTGTTGCGGATACACCGCCCAAGCGGTATTGCCCGGCAGCTGGAAGGCGTCCAGCACGGCGACCAGCTTTCCGCTCGCCAGCGCATCCTCGACAATGAAGGTCGGCAGCCTCGCGATGCCCAGCCCGGCGATGGCGGCATCACGCACCAATTCCCCATTGTTGATCCGATAGCGCCCCTTGACCGCAACCCGCTGCAATCGGCCGGCCAGCCGGAACGGCCACTCCACCGCCGCGCTGTGACCGTACAGTACACACTCGTGGCCAGACAACTCGGCAGGTGTCTGCGGCACCCCGCGTGCTGCCAGGTAGGCGGGGCTGGCGCAGGTCACCATGCCCAGCGGCATCAACGGGCTGGCAATCAGACTGGAGTCAGCCAGCGCACCAATGCGCACCGCCATGTCGAAGCCCTCGGCCAGTAGATCGATGGTGCGGTCACTCAAATCCAGCTCGACCGAAACCTCCGGATAGCGCAGCAGAAACCCCGGCAACAGCGGACTCAGGTGCTGAATACCGAACGACACCGGCGCGCTCAGACGTAGTGCCCCGCGCGGGCTGCTGCGCTGGGTGCCAATCAGTTGCTCGGCTTCAGCCACCTCCTGCAGGATGCGCTGCACTCGCTCCAGATAGGCCTGACCAAGCGCCGTGGCACTGAGCCTGCGGGTTGAGCGGTTAAGCAGGCGCACGCCAAGCCGCTCTTCCAGCGCCGCCACGCGCCGACTGACCAGCTGCTTCGACAGGCCCAGACTGTCAGCCGCGGCGGTAAAGCTGCCCATCTCCATCACACAGGCAAACATCTGCATGTCTTCAAGCTGACTCATTGTCCACCCTGCATTGACAGTCAAACACGGAAAAGCAACTTAATCCGCTCAATTATGGACAGTATGATCTTCCCATCAACCCCTCTGATGGAGGACAGACCATGACCCCGCAAATAACTCTGCGTCGCGCAGACGAGCGCGGCACGGCCGAACACGGCTGGCTCAGCTCGCGCCACAGCTTTTCTTTCGCGTCCTACTACGATCCACGCCACATGGGCTTTTCCGACCTACGTGTGATCAACGACGATCGGGTGGCACCCGGTGCCGGCTTTGGCACTCACCCGCACCGCGACATGGAGATCTTTTCCTACGTGCAGGGTGGCGCGCTGGAACACCGCGATACCCTGCACAACGGCTCGGTGATCCGTCCGGGCGACGTGCAACTGATGAGCGCCGGCACCGGCGTAGCCCACAGCGAGTACAACGCCAGTCAACGCGATCCGGTGCACTTCCTGCAAATCTGGATCGTGCCGGCGCGCACCGGTCTGGCCCCGCGCTACCAGCAACGCCACGTCAGTGAGGCGGAAAAGCGCGGTACGCTGCGGCTGGTCCTCAGCCCGGATGGCGCCAGGGACAGCCTGAAAATTCAGCAGGACGCGCGCGTCTACGCCGGCCTGTTTGACGCTGATGAACAGGCCAGCCTGCAGCTGTCGGCCGAGCGCTACGCTTACGTGCATCTGGCCCGCGGCCAGCTGCGGGTCAACGGCCAGCGGCTGAAAGCGGGAGACGGACTGGCCCTGCGCAAGGTTCAGCGGCTGGACATCGATCAGGGCAAAGGGGCCGAGGTGCTGGTGTTCGACCTCCGCCCAGAGGCGTTGCCGGGCGGCTGATGCACCCGGCAGACAAAGCGCACGGATTCAGTCCTGTGCGGCCTTGAGCAACGTGTTGTAGAGCTGATCCTTGAGATGGGCACGCTGTTTTTTCATCTGCTGGAAGGTGGTGTCTTCCACCGGGGATTCACGTTTCTCCAGCCGCATGATCTCCCGATCCAGACTGGCATACTCATGCAATTGCTCTTTGAAGTGGGCATCCGCCTCGGCCAGTTGGTCGATCAGATCGCTGTACTGGGGAAACTCCCCATGCAACTCGTGGTTCGCAATACCCATCGCCTACGCCTCCGTTGATTGATCGGAACACTCCTGATGAGCCTAGCCGATTCAGCCTAAAGCGCCCAACCAGCGCCAGCCAAGGACCGCAACAGGCAACAGCAACGCGGTAAGCACGCCGAGTGAGCCCATCGCCAGTGCGGAGAACGCAGCGCACTCATCGCCTTCTTCCAGCGCCCGAGCCGTGCCCACCGCATGCGCATTCATACCGTAGGCCACGCCCCGCGCCGCCGGGTGATTGACCCCGGCGAGCTTCAGCAACGGCGGCAACATGACGGTGCCCAATACACCGGTCAACATCACCAGCACCGCGGCCAGCGCCGCCAGCCCGCCCAGTTGCTCGGCCAGCGGCATGGCAATCGGCATGGTTACCGATTTGGTCGCCAGGGTCATCAGCACCGGCAGGTCTGCCCCCAGTAACCAGGCGGCCAGCAAGGTCAACGCCACGCTGGCGCCACCGCCGACCAGCAGTGTCACCAGCACCGGCCAGAGATTGGCGCGAATACGCCGCAAATTCCGATACAAAGGCACCGCCAGCGCGACCGTGGTGGACCCCAGCAGCCAGGCGATAGGCACAACAGCTTCACGGTAGGCGGCGTAGTCCAGCTGCAACAGGCGGATACCGGCAATAATCAGCAGCATGGTGATCAATACCGGCTGCAGCACCAGCCAGCCGGTGCGTCGGTAGAGCCAGAGCGCAAACACAAAAGCCGCCAGCGTCAGCGCGATGGCGGTCAGTGGCGCATGGACCACCTGCAGCAGCGCGTCACTCATCCTCTCGCCTCCCGGTCATCAGCCGCTGCATCAGCACGCCGCACAGCGGAATACACAGCAGCAGCGACACGACCAACCCCGCGCCAATCGCAGGCAGTTGCGCCAGCAGCACATCACCGCCGAGCAGAATACCGGTTGCCGGAATCGCCAGCATCAGCGGCAGGTAACCCAGCAGCGCAGCGCTCGCCTGCTCCAGCCACTCAGGAATCCGACCCAGCAGCACCAGCAACGCCAACAGCAGCAGCAAACCGATGACCGGCGCGGGCAGCATAGGCAACCAGACAGCCTGCAGTAACGCACCAACCGCCTGCATCACCACCAGCAAGAGCAACCCCTTCAGCATTCGCTGGTCCGCCGACGAAACAGCGGCCGCGGCTCAATCGCCGAGCGCCCATAGAGCACGCTCATGCCGCTCAGCCCCTTGATGGCATCCTCGACAGATTTGTCTTCGCGCACGGCAAAGGCATCAAAGCCGCACTGGCGCATGTGGCTGAGCTGATCACGCAGCACATCCCCCACCGCGCGTAGTTCGCCGGTCCAGCCGATGCGGGTGCGCAGCAGGTAAGCCTGGCTGTAGCCACGGCCGTCGCGAAAGCTCGGGAACAGCACGGCAATCAGCGGTAGCACCGCCAGATAGGGTTGCAGCCGCTCGGCCTCGTCATCGGGTTGCAGGCAGACCGCGTCCGCGCAGGGTTCAAGGCCACTCAGCACCGCCTCGGACTGGGATTGCAGCCAGCCGTCCAGACTGAGAATCCGAGGACCATCGGCGGGCTCCTCACCGGTCAGCGCCAGCGTCCATAGGTCCTCATTCACCCGTTCAGGCCCATGCTCGGTGAGCCGTATCAGATTGTTCATGCGCGCACCTCCTGCGCCGGATACACCCGCGCCTTGAACGGGGCGAGGCCGATACGCGCGACGGTATCGACAAAGCGCTCGGTTCCAACCCGCTGCTCGCGGTACACATCGGCCAGTTGGGCAATCACCTCGGGCACGTCCTCGGCGCTGAAGGCTGGACCGATCACCTTGCCCAGCGCGCTCTGCTTGCCCTGCGCCCCACCGATGGTGAGCTGGTACCACTCGCTGCCGTTTTTATCGACGCCAAGAATGCCGATATTGCCAATGTGATGATGACCACAGGCGTTCATACAGCCGGAAATGTTCAGGCTGATCTCGCCCAGATCCTGCAGCAGCTCGGGGTCGGCAAAGCGCTGCTGAATCGCCTGTGCCACCGGAATGGACTTGGCGTTGGCCAGCGAACAGTAGTCGCCGCCGGGGCAGGCAATCACGTCGGTCAGCAGGCCGATATTGGGTGTCGCCAGGCCGAACTCGCAGGCCTGCTGCCAGAGCGCGTACAGGTCTGCCTTGGCGACATCCGGCAGCACCAGATTCTGTTCGTGGGCGACCCGAATCTCACCGAAGCCAAAGCGTTCGGCCATCAGCGCCACCTGCTCCATCTGCTCGGCAGTCACGTCACCGGGCGGCATGTCGGCGCCGGGCTTGGTCGACAGCGTGACCGACACGTAGCCCGGCTGCTTGTGTGCGTGGGTGTTGCGCTGCACCCAGCGGGCAAACCCGGCGTCGCGCGCCAGCGCGCTGCCAAATTCCAGGTCCACCGCTGGCTGCGGCGGGTAGCTCGGCGGCTGAAAGCTGGCGGCGACGCGCTCATACTCGTCGCGGGTCAGCTCGGCGGGGCCATCCTTGATGTGCTCCCACTCCGCCTCGACCTCGCGGGCAAAAGCGTCGATGCCGAGCGCCTTGACCAGAATCTTGATGCGCGCCTTGTACTTGTTGTCCCGGCGGCCGTGGCGGTTATAGACCCGCAGCACCGCCTCGACGTAGGACAACAGGTGCTGCCAGGGCAGCGCCCGACGGATCGGCTGCGACAGAATCGGCGTACGCCCCAGGCCGCCGCCAACCATGACGTCGAACAGCATCTCACCCGCGGCATCCCGGTACAGATAGAGCCCGATGTCGTGCATCATCACCGCCGCACGGTCTTCGCTGGCCGAGCACAGGGCAATCTTGAACTTGCGCGGCAGGTAGAGAAACTCCGGATTGATCGTCGACCACTGGCGCAGAATCTCGGCCAGCGGCCGCGGGTCGAGCACCTCATCGGCCGCCACCCCGGCAAAGGCGTCGGTGCTGATATTGCGCACACAGTTGCCGGAGGTCTGAATCGCGTGCATGTCGACCGCCGCCAGCCGGGCCAGAATGTCGCCCACCTGCTCCAGCTCGATCCAGTTGAACTGAATATTCTGACGCGTGGTGAAGTGGCCGTAGCCGCGGTCAAAGTCGCGGGCGACGCCCGCCAGGGCGCGCAGCTGATCGGCCGACAGCGTGCCGTAGGGAATCGCCACCCGCAGCATGTAGGCATGCCGTTGCAGATACAGGCCATTCTGCAGGCGCAGTGGCAAAAACTCCTCCTCGCTCAGCTCGCCGCTCAGCCGCCGGCTGATCTGATCACGAAACTGGGCGACCCGCTCGGCAACCAGCGCCCGGTCATACTCATCGTAGTGGTACATGCTCACCTCTCGGCAGGCGGCAGTTCCCGCAAGCAGCAGGCCTCCCGCACAGGATCATCTAGTAGGCGGCTACTATGCGGATGCAGCTGAACCCATACCAGCCTCAGATCCTGCTAAAAAAACCGTATCAGTTGACACAGAAAACGCTCCGTAAAGCGTTGCCTAACGTAGCCTAGAGCATCCTTACGCCCCCATCTGATCTGGCTTTTTCCATCCAATCTGAATCTGTTACCAGATCAGCTGTCCCCGCATCATCGCCACAGCCTGAAAATCCAAGAGCCGTGATGCCATGACCAGCCATATTCCCCTGAAAGACCTGACGCCCGCCCAGCAGGGCGGACCCATTCATACCCGCAGCTTCAAGGGCCTGTACCGCAACTTCCGCCTGCTGGGAGCCGGCGCCCTGATGCTGCTGTTCTTCGGCACCGCCTGGATCGACTGGAACGGCCAGCAAGCCGTGCTCTGGGACCTGGACAGCAAGCAGTTCCATATCTTCGGCGCGACCTTCTGGCCGCAGGACTTCATCCTGCTGTCAGCCATTCTGATGATTGCCGCCTTTGGCCTGTTCTTTATCACCGTGGTAGCCGGCCGCGTCTGGTGCGGTTACAGCTGCCCGCAGAGCGTCTGGACCTGGATGTTCATGTGGGTGGAGAAAGTCACCGAAGGCGAGCGACACCAGCGCATTCGCCTGGACGCCGCGCCCTGGTCGCTCAACAAACTGCTGCGCCGCGGAGCCAAGCATGGTCTCTGGCTGGCGATCAGCCTGGCTACCGCCATCGGCTTCATCGGTTACTTCACCCCGGTGCGCGATCTGGTCGGCGACCTGCTGAGCTGGCAGGTTGGCGCAACCACCGCGTTCTGGCTGCTGTGCTTTACCGCCGCCACCTACTTCAACGCCGGCTGGCTGCGCGAGCAGGTATGCGTGCACATGTGCCCGTATTCTCGGTTCCAGAGCGCGATGTTTGATGCGGACACCCAGCTGGTGACCTACGACGCCGCACGCGGCGAAGCCCGCGGCCCGCGCAAGAAAAACAGCGACCCGGCCGCCGCAGGTCTCGGCGACTGCATCGACTGTACCGTCTGCGTGCAGGTCTGCCCGACCGGTATCGACATCCGCAACGGTCTGCAAATCGACTGCATCAGCTGTGGCGCCTGCATCGACGCCTGCAACGGCGTCATGGATCAGATGGGTTATGCCCGCGGACTGATTCGCTACACCTCAGAGCACGCGCTGGCGGGCGGAAAAACACACTGGTTGCGTCCGCGTCTGGTCGGCTACGCCAGTGTCCTGCTACTGATGATTGGCGGACTGGTCTGGGGCCTGCAGGCCCGCCCGGTGGTCGATCTGGACATCAGCCGGGACCGCAGCGTGTTCCGCGCCAACAGCAATGGCGACATCGAGAACATCTACACCCTCAAGGTGCTGAACAAAACCCAGCAGGACCGCGAGTACCGTCTGAGCCTGACGGACGCAGATCGCTTCAAGACGCAGGGCCTCGGTAGCCTGCAGGTTGCTGCGGGCGAGACCGGCACGGTTGCCGTGCGAGTCAGTCGTCGCGACCCGCCCGTTGCCGCCGGCAGCGAGCCGCTGGAATTTGTGGTGGAGGACCTGAACGATGCAACGAGCAAGGTCAGCGACGAGAGCACCTTCGTCTCGCCGCCGGTGCGTTGATATCGCATGAGCGCGCTTGATGGCCTACAGTGGCGAACATCACCCTCAGAACCACAGGACCGGATGAAACGCTACGAAAAGCTGGCCGATGACATCGCCGAGCTGATCCGCACCGGGGTCATCGCCCCGGGCGAAAAGGTCCCCTCAGTACGGCACGCCAGCCGCACCTACGGGGTCAGTCCATCGACCGTGTTCCAGGCCTACTACCTGCTGGAGGATCGCGGCCTGATTCAGGCCAGACCCCGTTCGGGCTATTTCGTCCACGCGCTGGCCCGGCGCCAGTTGAGCGAGCCGAACATCAGCCCCTACGCCTCCAGCAGCGTCGATGTGGACGTCAGCGAACTGGTGTTCTCGGTCCTTGGCTCACTCAAGGACCCGGAGATGGTCGCCTTCGGCTCGGCCTTCCCGAGCCCGGATCTGTTTCCGCTGGCGCGGCTGTCGCGGTCGCTGGCCAGCAGCGCACGTGACATGAAACCCCACTCGGTGATTGCCGACATGACCGCCGGCAACCCCGACCTGCGCCGCCAGATCGCCCTGCGCTATATGGTCAGCGGCATGCTGCTGCCGATGGAAGAACTGGTGATCACCAATGGTGCGATGGAAGCACTCAACCTGTGCCTGCAGTCGGTCACCCAGCCCGGCGACCTGGTCGCCATCGAAAGCCCTGCTTTCTACGCCACCTTGCAGGTGCTGGAGCGATTGCAGCTCAAGGCAGTCGAGATCCCGGTGCATCCACGCGAAGGGATCGACCTCGAAAGTCTCGCCGACAGCCTGCAGCGCTTCCCGATCAAGGCCTGCTGGTTCATGAGCAGCCTGCAGAATCCGCTCGGTGCCAGCATGAGCGATACCAAGAAAAAGCAGCTCTATGCCCTGCTCAAACAACATCAGGTGCCGATGATCGAAGACGATGTCTACGCCGAGCTGTACTTCAGCGCCAAACCGCCCAGACCGGTCAAGAGTTTCGACACCGACGGGCTGGTGATGCACTGCGGTTCGTTCTCCAAGTGCCTGGCGCCCGGCTACCGGGTGGGCTGGGTGGCTGCCGGCCGCTTTGCCGAACAGGTCAGCCGTCTCAAATTGATGACCACCATTTCTCCGTCGGTGCCCGCCCAGGCCGCGCTGGCCGACTACCTGCAAAACGGCGGCTACGACCGTCACCTGCGCAAGTTGCGCCATGCGCTGGAGAGTCAGCAACGGGCAATGCTGGCCTCTGCCGCGCGACACTTTCCGCGCGAGACCCGGGTCAGCCGCCCCAATGGCGGGTACTTTCTATGGTTCGAATTTCCCGAGCGGGTGGACTCGCTGCAGCTGTTCCAGCACGCGCTGGCGCAGGGCATCAGCCTGGCACCGGGGCCGATCTTCTCGGCCAACCGGCACTACCGCAACTGCGCGCGACTGAACTATGGCCACCCCTGGGATGAGCCCAGCGAGCAGGCCATGGCCACACTCGGCCGACTGCTCGCCGCCTTCTGAGCCGCTGCGACAGCCGGCCGCAGTGCACCGTGTCGCCACACTGACCCAGAGCAATATTCGGCCAATCCGTCAGGCGCAGACTGAGGGCCTTTGTTCTCAGGGAGACGCTGCGCATGAACTGCGACATTGCCATTATCGGGGCTGGCCCAAGCGGCCTGTGCATGGCCCGCGCACTGGCCGAAAGCGGCCTGAACATCGTATTAATCGAGCGCCAGAGCGAGGCCAGCTTGGCCGACCCTGTTTTCGACGGCCGCGAGATTGCCTTGACCCACGCTTCCCAGGCGCTGCTGGAACAGCTTGATATCTGGTCCAGGCTGCCCGCTGAGGACGTTGCCTTGCTGCGCGATGCCAAGGTCATGAACGGCCCGTCACCCTTTGCCCTGCAGATTCAGGCGCGCCACGCCGGCAGCGACCACCTCGGCCACCTGGTTGCCAACCGGGCCATTCGCCTGGCCGCCTGGCAAAGCCTGCAGGCAGCAGGCGGCGTCCACCTGATGTGCGAAACTCGACTGCGACAGGTACATCAGCATAGCGGCGGCATCGAACTGGTCATGAACGACGGCACTCGTCTGGAGACTCGCCTGCTGATCGCCGCCGACAGCCGCTTCTCGGAAACCCGCAGAATGCTGGGCATCGGCGCCCAGATGAAGGACTTCGGCAAGACGATGATGGTCTGCCGCATGAACCACGAAGTCGATCATCAACACATTGCCTGGGAATGGTTCGGCTACGGCCAAACCCTGGCCCTGCTGCCACTCAATGGCAAACAGTCCTCGGTCGTCGTAACCCTGCCACCACGGGAGATGGAGCTACTCCATCAGTTGGACCCGCAAGCGTTTGCCCGCGAGATCGAAAGTCGCTTCGATCACCGACTCGGTGCTATGGAGCTTGCCAGCGGCCGCAACGTTTACCCGCTGGTTGGCGCCTACGCGCGCCGCCTGACCGCGCACCGCAGCGCGCTGATCGGCGATGCGGCGGTCGGCATGCACCCGGTTACCGCCCACGGCTTCAACTTCGGGTTGGGTAGCGTGCAGCGACTCAGCCGCTTGGTAATCGACGCTCACCGGCGCAACCGCGACATTGGCTCAATCGCCCTGCTCGGCCGCTACGAGCGCCAGCAGCGACTGGCTACCTGGCCGCTGTACCAGGCGACCAACCTGCTGGTCGAATGCTACACCAGCGACCAGCTACCCATGCGTCTGCTACGCGGCGCGGCGCTGCGAGCGGCGCAGCAGCTGGTACCGCTCAAGCGCGGTATCGCCCGGCATCTGACGGCTGGCCACTAAGGTCAGCCGCCGGCCATCTGATCTGCTTTTTGCAGCAACCTCTGAGTCTGTTTTGTATTGCCACTGAGCCCTAGAGTGCAGGCGTTATCGCGACATGCGTCGCCTCACTGCTATGAAGGGCCTGAAGATGCAGAACACTGCTGCGCAGAGGTACAACTATCGGGTGGTGCGTCAGTTCACCATCATGACCGTGGTATGGGGCGTGGTCGGCATGGCCGTCGGCTTGCTGGTTGCCTCCCAACTGGTCTGGCCGGCACTCAACATGGACCTGCCGTGGACCACTTTCGGCCGGCTGCGACCACTGCATACCAGCCTGGTGATCTTCGGCTTTGCCGGCAGTGCCCAGTTTGCCGCCAGCTACTACGCTGTGCAGCGCACCTGCCAGACGCCACTGATTGCACCGCGCCTGACCGCGTTCACCTTCTGGGGCTGGCAGGCGGTCATCGTCACCATGCTGGTGACCCTGCCGCAGGGCTTGACCACCACCAAGGAATACGCCGAGATCGAGTTTACCGGGGCGGTGCTCATGGCGATTGTCTGGGTCGCCTACGCCATCGTCTTCTTCGGCACGCTGATGCGCCGCAAGACCCACCATATCTACGTTGGCAACTGGTTCTTCGGCGCCTTCATTCTGGTGATTGCGGTGCTGCACACCGTCAACCACGCGGCCATTCCGATCAGTTGGTTCAAGTCCTACCCAGTCTACGCCGGTGCTACCGATGCCATGGTGCAATGGTGGTACGGGCACAACGCTGTCGGCTTTTTCCTGACCACCGGTTTTCTCGGCATGATGTATTACTTCGTGCCCAAGCAGGTCAATCGACCGGTCTACTCCTACCGCCTGTCGATCATCCACTTCTGGGCGCTGATCAGCCTCTACATCTGGGCCGGCCCGCATCACCTGCATTACACCGCACTGCCCGACTGGGCGCAGTCGCTCGGCATGGTGATGTCGCTGATCCTGCTGGCCCCGAGCTGGGGCGGCATGATCAACGGCATGATGACCCTGTCGGGCTCCTGGCACCTGCTGCGTACCGACCCGATCCTGCGCTTTCTGGTGGTCGCACTCGCCTTCTACGGCATGTCCACCTTTGAAGGGCCGATGATGGCGATCAAAACCGTCAACGCGTTATCGCACTATACTGACTGGACCATTGGCCACGTGCACGCCGGTGCCCTGGGCTGGGTCGCGATGATCACTTTCGGCTCGCTTTATCACATGATTCCGAAGGTGTTCGGCACCGACAAGATGTACAGCACCGGCCTGATCAACCTGCACTTCTGGCTGGCGACCATCGGTACCGTGCTGTACATCGTGTCAATGTGGGTCAACGGCATTACCCAGGGGCTGATGTGGCGTGCCGTGAACGTCGACGGCTCGGCGACCTACAGCTTCGTCGAGGCGCTGGAGGCCAGCCATCCAGGCTATGTGGTCCGCGTAATCGGTGGTGCCTTCTTCCTGACCGGCATGTTGTGCATGGCCTGGAACACCTGGCGCACCGTACGGCAGGCCACAGCGGAGCAACGTGCAAGCAACAACCTGGCCGTCGCCAGTCAATGTAACGGAGGATAATCCGATGCTGATTGCTGAAATTTCGGGACTACTGACCCTGCTCGGACTGTACATCGCGGTACAGGTCTGTCTGGCCAACCATCCAGGCGATGAGCTGGAGCAGGCATCCCAGCTACCGTTCGCCGAGGAGCCTGACCGTTTCGACGCCTGAACACGCGCCATGCGGCAACCAGCCACATGGCGCAGAAGGTCGCAGGGGGTGCTAGAATTCCGCGCATGAATCTGACCCGCGACGACCGCCTTTCACTCACCCTGGTGCTCTATCTGTGCACCCTGGTGAGTCTGCTGACCTGTGGTTTCCATCAGGGTCAGATGAGCGGGCAGCATTTGAGCGGTGCCGGGGTGGTGTTCTGCAACCTCGGCAGCGACAGCCTGGGTGTCGATCTCGACGATCAGAAGCAGCACCAGATGAGTGACCTGCAGTCAGGCTGCCCGCTGTGCTCTTCCATCGGCCACGGCAGCGCGGTGGCCATGCATGGCTGGTCGCTCGACTACCTGCCCGCCAGCCCGACCAGTGCGCCCTCCAGCGGCCAATGGGCTCGCCCGCCGCCGCGCTATATCTGGCCCTCAATCAATCCCCGCGCCTCACCCTCCCCGCTCGACGCTGCGCCCCGCGCCGCCTGAGCCCGCCTGCGGCCACTGGCCGTGCGTTGCGTCACACCCCACAACACCCTGACCTGATTTCGGCCCGGCGCCGACTGCGCCGCTTTGGCCACTGTGTGGATGACAACAATGCAACACGCCAACCGTTTTACCCGACCCCCTGTCAGCCTGCGCTGGCAAACCGCTTTCGCCCTGCTGTTTACCAGCCTCGGCGCTACCGCCCAAAGCCACGAAGGCCATGACCATGAAAGCAGCAACGATGTGCTGCAACTGGCGCCCGTGGTGGTAACCGCCGTTCAACAAAGCTCGCCACTGACCATCGTTGCCGACCCCAAGGACGCCCGCCAGCCGGTGCCCGCCAGCGATGCCACCGACTATCTGAAGACCATTCCGGGCTTCTCCGCTATCCGCAGCGGCGGCAGCAACGGCGACCCGGTCCTGCGCGGCATGTTCGGTTCGCGCATCAACCTGCTGGCCAACGGCGGCCAGATGATCGGCGCCTGTCCCAACCGGATGGACGCGCCCAGTTCCTACATCGCACCGGAAACCTACGACCGCCTGACCGTCATCAAGGGCCCGCAGAGCGTACGCTGGGGGCCTGGGGCTTCGGCTGGCACCGTGCTGTTCGAACGTGAACCGGAGCGTTTCGAGGAGCCGGGCAGCCGCGTGCATGCCAGCGTACTGGGTGGCAGCAATGGCCGCTTCGACAAGCTGCTTGATGCCGCCATCGGCAACCAGAACGGCTACCTGCGTTTCGCCGGCAACGACGCCCAGTCCGACGATTACGAAGATGGCAACGGCGATACCGTGCCGTCGCGCTGGAGCAAGTGGAACGGTGATATCGCCGCCGGCTGGACGCCCGATGCCGATACCCTGCTGGAATTCAGCGCCGGCAAGGGTGACGGTGAAGCGCGCTACGCCGGGCGCGGCATGGACGGCACCCAGTTCGCCCGCGAAAGCCTTGGCCTGCGCTTCGAGAAACTCAATCTCGGTCAGGTCAGCAAACTGGAGGCGCAGGTCTACTACAACTACGCCGATCACATCATGGACAACTTCCGCCTGCGCAGCCCCGATCCGACCAGCATGATGCCGATGCCCATGGCCTCGCAGGTGGATCGCCGTACCCTCGGCGGACGCCTTGCGCTGAGCTTCGATTGGGACGCGGTCGAGCTAGTATCCGGTATTGACGCCCAGCGCAGCGAGCACCGTGCCCGCAGGTCCAGTTACAGCATGATGACCGGCTATACCGATGCGGACGAGTTCGCCTGGGAAAAAGACGCAGTCATGCACAACTACGGACTGTTCAGCGAAGCCACCTGGCACCAGAGCGACCTGACCCGCTGGATCGGCGGCGCACGGCTGGACCGCGCCTCGGTCAAGGACTACCGGGTGGGTATTCGCAACATGATGGGCATGACCACGCCCAACCCGACCGCCGGCCAGAGCCGCAGCGACACCCTGCCCAGCGGTTTCGTCCGTTACGAACAGGATCTGACCGCCATGCCGGCAACCGTCTACGCCGGCCTCGGCCACGCTGAACGCTTCCCCGACTACTGGGAGCTGTTCTCGGCCAGCCTGGCGCCAACCGGCGAACTGAACGCCTTTGACGGCATCGAGCCGGAAAAAACCACCCAGCTGGACGTCGGTATCCAGTATCAGGACGCACGCCTGCAGGCATGGGCATCGGCCTACGCCGGTCAGGTCGACGACTTCATCCTGTTCCGCTACTCGACCATGATGGGCATGCGCCGCAGCCAGGCCTACAACGTCGACGCCCGCATTGCCGGTGGTGAGCTGGGCGTGGCATATGACCTGACCAGCAACTGGAAGACCGACGCCACGCTGGCCTACGCCTGGGGTGAGAACCGCAGCGACGGCCAGCCGCTGCCCCAGATGCCGCCGCTGGAAGCCCGCCTGGGTCTGAGCTACGAGCAGAACGACTGGAGTGCCGGCGCACTCTGGCGACTGGTCCGTGCGCAGAATCGGGTGGATGAAGGCGCCGGCAACGTGGTCGGTCAGGACATCGGCAGCAGCGCCGGCTTTGGCGTGTTCTCGCTCAACGGCGCTTGGCGCATGACCGAGCAGGTGAAGCTGAGCGTTGGTGTCGACAACCTGTTCGACAAGGCCTACGCCGAGCACCTGAACCTGGCCGGCAACTCGGCATTCGGTTTCCCAGCCGACCCGGTTGCCATCAACGAGCCAGGCCGCTCGCTCTGGGCCAAGGTCGATTTCGACTTCTGACCCGCGCCCGTTCTGCGCCCGGCCCAAACCGCGCGCAGAACGACGTCCTCAGTCGCTCAGAAGCAGGGATCAAGGGTCAGCAACAGACGTTGCTGACCGTCCTTCAGGGCCGGACTGCGGTGCACAATACCGCGCTCTTCGTTGCCCACCCAACCGCTGCCCTTGAGCAGCGCCACATCCCCACAGCCCAACTGGCGGATAGCGCCAGGCTCGCGCACAGGATCAGGTTTGCCCAGATCCGGCACCCCGAGACCGCGACGCTCAACCGCCGAATCCGGCAACCACTCGCTGCCGGGGCCAAGGTAGGTGGTCACCAGTCGCACCGGCAGGTTGTCGCAGTGAAAGCGCGGACACATCGCCTTCTCCAGCATGCGCAAACGCACCGCCACCCGTTCGACGCCAAACAGGCAGGCCGTCGCTTCTGCCAGCAGCTGCACATCCGCAACCAGTGGCCCTGCCTGGCCTGGCGCCGGCAACTGCGCCGCCAGCTCACTAGCCAGCGTCTCGCCGGGAATACCTAGCCAGGCCACCTGCCAGCCACCGCTACCGCCTTGCGCCAGTACACTGCTGCGCAGCGCCGGCCCGAGGCGTCGCTGCATGACCGCAAGACTGACCGCTTCCTCAAAGATCGCTGCCAGTGCTCCGAGATCACGTCCCATCGCCCAGTGCGCGGGCTCTGTCATCAGCGCGGCATTCATGGGTGCGCTCCTACCGACGCGACCGCGTCATGCGGATGCAGGCTTTCGATATGCCGAACATGGACCGCGGCATGCTGTGCACCGGCAGCACTCAAAGCCGCTCCCAACCGCCGAGCGGCATCCTCGACGAACATCAGATTGGCCCCATTAAGCGCGGCAAAGGCCTGCTCGTCAGCGCGCTTGACCGCAGTCTGTACCGGGGTCGCCAGCGCCTGCTCAATCTGATCGATCAGCGCCAGCAGGCCCAGGCTCTCCTCTGCTGCCTGCAGGTCGACGGCAACCTTGGCTTCGCTGCGCTGGCTGTGCGGCGTTGCCAGACTCCCGTTGCGCCCAAGCCATTGGCTTACCGCCACCGGGTCGAGCCGCTGCCGACCGGCAAAGGCTTTATCATAAGCGCTGACCAGCAGCTGCCGGCTGAGCGCGGCCGAGCACGGACAGGTCGAGGAATAGCTGACCGTCAGCTCGACACGCGCCCTGAAACGGCCCTCAACCAGCGTCGCCTCCAGCTTTACCGGGTAGGCTTTCCAACCCGACAGCTGCGGCGTAACCAGCGCTGGTCGCCGACACAGCAGACTGAACTGCAGTACCAGCCGTGCATTGCGACTGCCGCAATCGGCATGGCTCTCGACCATTGCCTGCAACAGCGCCTGCAGCACGGTCGGCGCCAGCGCCCGATCCTGACCCAACCGGTCCAGCAAGGTGTAGAGGCGCGACATGTGGATACCCTTGACCTCGGGCCGCGGCAAGTCCACCTGCAGATCGGCACAGGCATGAACCGTCTGCCGCTGGCCGGTCTCATTCAGGGTAATCGGCAGATCAATCCCCTGCATACCAACCCAATCCAGCGCGGCAGGGTCAGCAGACAGGTCACTCAGGGAAACATCGGGCAGCGCGGCAGTCATCGGCGGATTCCATCAGCAGGCACATAAAAGGATGTTAAGAATGCACTATTGTTACGTTATAACAAATGCATGCACCTAACAATCCGTGCACAGCCCGCACGCAAGCAAAAAGAAGCCCGGCTGATGCCGGGCTTGGGATGCCAACGCGGGTGTGTGCCCCACCGGGCGCGGGATCAGATGTCGCTGATATCGCTGGCGTCGTGCCGTTCGGCCACCTGCAGGGCTTCGTCGCCCCACACGCGGTTGACCCGTCGACCACGCTGCACGGCAGGCCGTGCGGCGATCTCGGCCGCCCAGCGGAGCACATGTTCATACTCGTGCACCGAGAGGAATTCGGCAGCGTCGTACAGAGCGCCTTCAACCAGCACGCCGTACCAGGGATAAATCGCGATGTCGGCGATGCTGTACTCTTCGCCCGCCATGTAGCGGTTGTCGGCCAGATGGCGATTGAGTACGTCCAGCTGGCGTTTCACTTCCATGGCGAAGCGATTGATCGGGTATTCGAACTTCTCGGGCGCATAGGCGTAGAAATGGCCAAAGCCGCCGCCCAGATATGGCGCCGAGCCCATCTGCCAGAACAGCCAGTTCATCGCCTCGGTGCGCTTGCCATGATCCGTTGGCAGCAGCGCGCCAAACTTTTCAGCCAGATACAGCAGGATGGAGCCGGACTCGAACACCCGCGTCGGCGGGTTGGTGCTGTGATCCAGCAAGGCCGGAATCTTCGAGTTGGGGTTGATCTCGACAAAGTCGCTGCCGAATTGGTCACCCTCGTTGATGCGAATCAGCCAGGCATCGTACTCAGCACCCGCATGGCCCAGGGCCAGCAGCTCTTCGAACATGATGGTCGCCTTGACGCCATTGGGCGTGGCCAGCGAATACAGCTGGAACGGGTGCTTGCCGACCGGCAGCGTCTTCTCGTGGGTTGGCCCGGCAATCGGGCGATTGATGCTGGCAAACTTGCCGCCGCTCTCGCTATCCCAGGTCCAGACCTTGGGCGGTGTATAGCTGTTGTCACTCATGCGATGTCTTCCTGTGTTCTGAAACCAGACAGCAAAGGGTAGACGACAGAGCATGTCGAGCCACGCACAGCAGGTCAATGCCGAATTCTCGCGCAGCGATGCCCGGAACTGCCGCCGCATTCCACCACCTAGAACATCAGCCGGGCACCAAAACCCACCAGCAGCGCACCAAATGTCCAGCGCTGCAGCTGTTGCAGGCGCGGCCGCTCGCGCAACATGCCCCCCATCAGCTTGCCGCCGGAGACGTAAAGCAGGTCAAAGCACACGCCGACCAGCAGCACAATCAGCCCCAGCAGCGTGAACTGCAGCGCGACGCTACCGGTCTGCGGGTGAATGAACTGTGGCAGCAGCACCGAACAGAACAGCAGCGCCTTGGGGTTGCTGATGTTGGTCAGCAACCCGCGCCGGAACGCCGCGAGCGCGGTCCGCGAACGCTTGGCGCAAGCGTTCTCCGGTACCAGCGATGACGCCCTCCAGATCGAGATACCAAGCCAGATCAGATACCCGGCGCCAAACAGCCGTACCGCGTTGAAGGCCCAGGGCGCCGCCTGCAGCAGTGCCGCCAGCCCCAGCCCGGCCAGCGCGACGTGGGCCGCACGAGCCAGCGCCAGGCCGGCAATGGTTGCAGCGCTCTGTAGCCGCGAGTGGTTCGCTGCGGTCTGCAACAACAGCAGCATGTCTGGCCCCGGTACCAGATAGGCCACCGCCAACGCTCCAACAAAGATCCACAGGTCCGTCATTTCAGGGCGCTCCGGCCATCTCATTGCTCGACACAATGGTAGGACTGTTGACGCCTGCAGGTCATTGCGAGTTTATGCCACGCAACGCCTTTTTATGGCATAAAATGCCAGAAAATAGACTATTAAATAGGGAATATGCCAATGCAGCTGGATAACCTGGACAGACGCATCCTCGCAGCCCTGCAGCGCAACGCCCGACTGAGCAACGTGCAGCTGGCCGAAGAGGTCGGACTGTCGCCCTCCCCGTGCCTGCGGCGCGTGCGTCTGCTGGAAGAGGCCGGCGTGATTCGCGGTTACCACGCCGAGCTGGATCGCAGCAAAAGCGGTTTGGGGCTGACCGTGTTTGTCGGGGTCAAGGTTGAGCGACACCATGACGCGTCGGCCAACGCCTTCCGGGCGGCGGTCATTGATCTGCCGGAGGTCATTTCCTGCCACGTGGTGTCAGGCGAGTCCGACTTTCTGCTGCAGGTGGTACTGCCGGACCTGGCATCCTATGAAGGCTTCCTGTTCAGCACCCTGCTCAAGCTACCCGGGGTCAGCGACATCCGCAGCAACTTCGCCATCTCGACCGTCAAGTCGCAGACGGCGCTGCCCCTCGATCATCTGCCGCAGGGCAACCTGAACTGACCCTCGCGCTCAGGCGACGTCTTCGATGCCAGTCTCCTCGCGGCGGCCGTAACGCTCGGCCAGCACCGCACAGACCATCAACTGAATCTGGTGGAACAGCATCAGCGGCAGGATCAGCGTACCCAGCGCGCCGCCGGCAAACAGCACCTGTGCCATCGGCACGCCAGTCGCCAGGCTCTTTTTGGAGCCAGCGAAGATGATGGTGATCCGATCTTCGATGTTGAAACCCAGACGGCGACCCAGCCAGGCTGTGAGTCCCAGCACCAGCGCCAGCAGCAGACAACAGGCGACCACCAGCCCCAGCAGGTCGTGCAGCGGTACCTGCTGCCAGATACCCTCAACCACCGCGTGGCTGAAGGCGCCAAACACCACCAGCAGAATGGAGCCCTGATCCACGCTCTTGAGCCAGCCCTTGTTGCGCGCCACCCAGTCACCGATCCAGCGCCGGGCGATCTGGCCGGCAATAAACGGCAGCAGCAGTTGCACCACAATCTTGCCGATGGCGTCCAGGGTGTTGGAGTCACCGGCCTGCGCGCCCATCAGCAGCAGCACCAGCAACGGAGTCACAAAGATACCCAGTAGGCTGGAGGTTGCCGCACTGCAGACCGCCGCGGCGACGTTGCCGCGGGCAATCGAGGTAAAGGCAATCGCCGACTGCACGGTCGCCGGCAGCGCGCAGAGGAACAGGATACCCAGGTACAAGTCATCACCGACCAGCGGCACCAGCGCCGGCTTGAGCAGTAGGCCGAGCAGCGGAAACAGGATGAAGGTGCAGGAAAATACCAGCAGATGCAGGCGCCAGTGGGTCATACCGGAAATAATCGCCTCGCGCGACAGCTTGGCGCCGTGCATAAAGAACAGCAGCGCGATGGCCGCGTTGGTCAGTCCATCAAAGGCCACGGCGGCCTGCCCCTGCACAGGGAACAGACTGGCGGCAATCACCACCGCAATCAGGCAGAGGGTCATGTTGTCGGGTAGAAAGCGTGGTCTTGCCATGACGGTATCTCGTTTTTCGTTATCAATGTTGCGACGCGCAAGGCAGCAGTCTAATGTCTTAACCTTCGACCGACTAACGCGATTGGAAAGCACAATGTCGACAATCGGACAAAAGCGCCTGAATCTGCGTGCGGTACCTGACCTGCCCGGCCTGCCGCGTCCGCTGTATGCGCGTAGCGAATCGCTTGCCCGCAGCACCACGACCCACTGGCACAGCCATCCATGGGCGCAGCTGTCCTACGCTATTTCCGGCGTGCTGTCGGTGCACACCCGCAACGGTCGCTTTCTCGCCCCGCCGCAGCGGGCGATTCTGGTGCCGCCCGATCTGCCCCACGCGGTCATCAGCTCGCCCGACACGGAGATGCGCAGCCTCTACATCGAGCGCGACGCCATGCCGTGGCAGGCAGGTCAATGCGCGGTGCTGGAGATCAACCCGCTGACCCGCGAGCTGATCAACCAGTTCGGTCGCATTCCGGTCGAGTACGACGAGAGCGGTGCTGACGGGCGACTGGTCGCGGTATTGCTCGACCAGTTGACCGCCGCCCGCGATACCGGCCTGTATCTGCCCTGGCCGAACGATGCGCGGCTGCAGCAGGTCTGTCAGGCACTGTTCGATAACCCGGAGCTGAACCTGACGCTGGGCGACTGGAGCGGACAACTCGGCTGTTCCGAGAAGACCCTGACCCGCCTCTTCCAGCGCAATACCGGCCTGAGTTTCCGAGCTTGGCGCCAGCGCCTGAGACTGCTCAGCGCCTTGCCGATGCTGGAACGCGGTGAGCGGGTGACCGACATTGCACTGGCCTGTGGCTACGACTCCACCTCAGCTTTTATCGCCGCCTTTCGCACGCAGATCGGCATGACACCCAGCCAGTTTGCCAGTCGTCAGTAAGGATCAGGGCGGGCGCTGCCAACCTGATTAAGACTATCAGCGTCCTGAATACCGCGCTCACTGAGCGCGTATCCTGCGCCGCCAACGGCCCGTTTAGAGCGCGCCACCGGGAATCAGCGTAAGATCTGTCCCAGTCCATTGGCACCGCGTTGATCCCGGACAATACCAACACGCTAGACAGCAGCCAGTATCCTCCTAAGCTAAGGAGGGACGACCACGTCCAAGCGAAAACAACATCCCGCAGAGGAATGCTTATGAACTTCAAGAATCCGGTCATGATTGCTGCTCTGACCATGGCAGCGCTGTTCGCCAATACCGGACACGCCACATCACCCACCCCGCCACAGCCCGCCGCTGAGCCTGGTTATGAGCAACAGGCTGCCAGCGCCGCCCAGCTGCTGCACAAAGCAGTTAACGCCTACCGCGAGGAAGGCAATGCGGCCTTTGCCCGCTTCAGCCGCCAAGGGGAATTCGTTGATGGCGACCAGTACGTCTACGTCGTCGACGAGAACGGTTACATGCTGGCCAGTGGCGGCCCATCGGCGGCCCTGATCGGTCGTGATATTACGCCGCTGCTGGACCCGGAACTGAAGGAAGCCTTCAACTCGGCTCTGCAGGCGCCGGAATCAGACACGGTTTCGAGCGCCGAATACCGCTGGATGAACTGGAACGACGGCAAGGTGGAACGCAAGCACGTGTTCTATCAGAAGGTCGACGGCAAGACCTTCGCCGTCGGTTACTACCTGCCACGCTCCAGCGAAACCGCGGCGAAGGCACTGCTGGATGACGCGGCTGCCGCGATCGAAGACGATGCAGAGGCTACCATCGCCCGAATCAACCGACTGGACCCCGAGTTCAACCGGGACGACCTGTATGTATTCGTGGTCGATATGGACAGCATGAGCATGGTCGCGCACGGCTACAGCCGGCGTTTGCTCAACATTCATTTCCCGGATCTGAAAAACCGCGATGGCCTGCGCGTCGGTCAACAGATTCTGGATGCGGTAGAGGCCGGTGAAGACAGCGTCACCTACACCTGGCCCAACCCGGTAACCGAGCGGCCGGAAGAGAAGAAGACCCTGATTCGCAAGGTCGGCAACTATCTGGTTGCGGTGGGTTACTACCAGGAGCCGGTAACCGAGTAAGCCTGAACAGGCTGGTGGCGTCCGCCATCAGCCTGCTTGCAGCTAGCGCAGCTGACTGTCCTTACTGGCGCTGCGGTTATAGCCGGAGTCAAACCGGGCGTCTTTCTCCTGCTCTGCCTGGCAGGCCAGACACAGGCGCACACCCGGCAACGCCTGACGACGACGCTCGGCAATCGGCTCCCCACAGTGTTCACAGTGACTCAGGCTTTCGCCCTTGGGCAAATCCTGCCGGGCCCGCTCGACAGCGGAGTCGAGTGTTGCGTCGATCTGCTCCTGTACCGCTCCGTCCTGAGCCCAACCACTGGCCATGATGCCTCCCGCTTTACTCGTCGAAAGCCGCTTGCAACAACGATGGCAGCACTTCGCCTGCCGCGCCAGCCAACAGCCATTCATGCCGACCACCCAACGCCTGCGGCTGCGGGTTGACGTGGACCACCGCCGCCCCGGCACGCAACGCGATCTCAGGCACCTGTGCCGCGGGATAGACCACGCCGGAGGTGCCAACCGAGAGCAGCAGATCACACTCGGCAGCGGCTGCAAACGCGGCCTCCAGCGCATCGACCGGCAGGCTCTCGCCAAACCAGACGACGCCTGGCCGCACTTCGCCGCCGCAGCGCTCGCAACACGGCGGCGCAAGACGCCGCCCTGCGGCGGGTTCTACCGGTGGTTCGGGCGGCATGCTGAATGGCGCCGCGCACTGGCTACACCGCGGTTGATGCAGGCTGCCGTGCAGATGGAGTACGTCGGTACTGCCGGCGCGCTCGTGCAGGTCGTCCACATTTTGGGTGACCAGCGTCAGCTTCGGCACCCGCTTTGCCAGCTCGGCAATCGCCAGATGGCCCGGGTTGGGCTGGGTGCTCAGCACCTGCATGCGCCGCCACTCGTACCAGCCCCAGACCAGCTCCGGGTCATCCTCGAAGGCCTCGGGCGTTGCCAGGCGCATGGGATCAAACCGCGACCAGAGCCCGCTCAGCGCATCGCGGAAGGTGGCGATTCCACTCTCCGCTGATACCCCGGCACCGGTGAACACCACCACATGCTGCGCATCACGCACCCGCGCCAGCAAGCCCTGATCAAACGCCATTACCGCGCCTCCACAACCCGTTTCTCTCATCGTGCATCAGGGCGGGCTCAGTCGGCAAATACAAAGCCGGCCAGCGGTACGCCCATCGCAACCTGATGAAAGTCAGTGCGACCGGGGCTGTCAGCAGCAGCGCCTGCCACCACATGCAGCGGCAGCAGATGTTCGGCATCGGGATGCGCCAGCAATGCGCCCGGCACCTGCTGCCAGTCAGCCAGCGCCGCATCGCGCTCGGCCTGCGGCAGCACAATTGCTTTCTGCAACCAGCGATCAAAGGCGCCGATGGCCGGCGCCGGCGTCGCCAGGTTGGCGCGCATCAGCGGAATATTGTGAAAGCTCATGCCGCTGCCGATGATAAGTACGCCCTCCTCACGCAGCGGAGCCAGCACGCGGCCCAACTCCAGATGGGCCTGCGGATCCATATCGGCCCGCAGTGACAACTGCAGCACCGGAATGTCCGCCTCGGGCCGCACCAGCTTGAGCGGGATAAAGACCCCATGATCAAACCCGCGATGGTGGTTGAACGCGGTATCAAAACCCGCTTTGCCCAGCAGTTCAGCAACCTCGCCAGCCAGCTCCGGCGCGCCCGGCGCGGGCCACGTCAGCTGGTAGGTGTGCGGCGGAAAGCCGTAGTAGTCAAACAACAGGCCGGGCGCGGCCTGGGTATTCAGGGTAAAGACCGGTTCCTCCCAATGGGCGGAGATCACAAGCAGGGCGCGGGGGGCCACATTCAGGCTCGGCAACAGATTGCGCAACCAGGCCTCCATGCCCTGCCAGGTGTCGGCCGGCTCCCACTCCATGAAGAAGCAGGGGCCGGCGCCATGGGGAAGAAAGACCGTCGGCAGTCGATTAGCAGACATTATTCGTCCTCCATTCAGTCAATGATCAGATACGCAGACCCAAGCGGGCATCCAGCGAGAAGCGATCACCACCGCGCAGAAAGATACCGAAGGCAGTCAGCGCCCACAGCAGCGGGTATTCGACGCCGCCATTGGTCCAGAAGAAGCCATTGGCCGTGTGCACAGTCAGCGCTACACCGAGCATGAAGGTGACCGCCAGCGCCGCCGGACGGGTCAGCAGGCCAAGAACCAGTGCCAAACCACCAAAGAACTCGACCAGACCGGCCAGCAGCGCAAACAGGATCCCGGGGGACATGCCCAGCGAACCTTCAAAGAACTGGCCGGTTGCTTCCAGACCGTAGCCGCCAAACCAGCCAAACAGTTTCTGCGCGCCGTGCGGCATCAGCATCAGGCCGGCGGTAATACGAATCAGCGGATAGCCCAGCGGGGCCAGACGCTCGAAGATGGCAAGGCCAGGGGTAACAGTGTTTTGGTTGCTCATGATGCGTCTCCAGATGTTGCGTTGAGTTGATGGAGAGCAGAGTATGTTGGTTTCCAAATTTACATAAGACTGCAAATAAGGAACCCATGGTTAACGAATCGGAAACCCTTGGCGGCTCACTGGAAGACCTTTACGCCTTCTGCGCCGTCATCGAGTTCGGCACACTATCGGCCGCCGCCCGCGAGCGCGGTGAAACCAAGGGCAGCATCAGTCGTCGCCTGTCGCGGCTGGAGCAACGGCTGGGCGTTGCCCTGCTGGCGCGCACGCCGCGTTCGGTATCGGCGACCGAGGAAGGCACTGCGTTCTATCTGAAAGCCCGCGACGCCCTGACCTTGCTGGCCGACGCCAGTGCCAGCGCCCGCGCCGCGCAGGACGTGCCAGCAGGCCATCTGCGGCTGACCGCACCACTGGACCTGGGCGTCGGCGTCCTACCGCCGTTGCTGACACGGTTCCGCGCGCAGCATCCACAGATCGACATCGAGCTGCTGCTGACTGACACCCCTCTCGACCTCAGCGCCCACCGTATTGATCTGGCACTGCGCGCCACGCCCGGTAACCTGCCGGACATGAGCTACCGCGCCTCGGCACTGGTGAACTTTCGCATCGTGCTGTATTGCTCACCGGACTATCTGGTCGGGCGCGAACCGCCCTGCCAGCCGGCCCAACTGGTCGATCACCAGCTACTCGCGTGCCGTGATATGGTCGGTGCCGCCACCCTGAAGCTCAATGACGGCCGCGGAAAGGAAACCAGCCTGACCCTCAAGCCGGTCATGCGCACCAGCGACTACGCCAGTGGCCAACAACTGCTCTGCAACGGTGTCGGTATCGGCCCGCTACCGGACCTGATTGCCCGCCAGAGTCTGGCACGCGGCGAACTGGTGCCGGTTCTTGCCGACTGGCAGGTGGCAACCGGCACCCTTTACGCAATCACTCTCAGCGGCGCTCAGGCGCCCGCCCGAGTCCGGCTGTTCCGCGAGTTTTTGCGCAAAGAATTGGCAACCCTGCAGCAACCGACCTGACCGCTGGCGTCATAGCCATTACACTGGCAAGAGCTGGACTCCCAACACCCGAACCGGACGCCACATGCAGATTGAGCTGATCGAGATTCGTGACCACCTGAGTCGCTTCCCGCCGTTCGACGAACTGCCCGAGGAGCTGCTGGACGACATCGCCCGGCAGGTCGACATTGCCTACTTCAAAGCGGGCACCGACATCCTGACGTTCAATCAGGAAATCCACGAGCTGCACTACATTCGCAGTGGCGCAGTCGATATTTTTCGGCGCAGCGGCGATCTCTACAACCGGCTGGGCGAAGGTGACATCTTCGGCCACTTCGGCCTGCTGCGGCGCAACCGGGTACGCTTTCCCGCCCGCGCCATCGAAGACACGTTGATTTACTACATCCCGGGCACATTGTTCGATCAGCTCTGTGAACAGCACGAGCACTTTGCCGACTTTGTTGAGGCCGAGGGTCAGTCACGACTCAAGGCCGCAGTCGAAAACGGCCGCGCCAGCGAACTGATGAAAATCAAGGTGCGCAAACTGATTTCCCGCCTGCCGGTAACCGCACCGCTAACCACCAGTGTGCAGGAAGCCGCGCAGATCATGACCAGCCAGAGTGTCTCGTCGCTGGTGGTGGTTGACCCCCACAGCCACTGGCCGAATCCGGATCGGGTGCCGGTGGCCGACGCCCAGCATGGGGTGATGGTCGGCATCATCACTGACCGCGACTTCCGCACCCGCGTGCTGGCTGAAGGGTTGGCGCTGGACACGCCGATCAGTGAAGTCATGTCCCCCAACCCGATTACCGTGCAAGGTGACGACACTGTGTTCGAGGCCATGCTCAGCATGCTGCGCAACAACATTCACCACCTACCGGTGGTCAAGCGCCGCCGTCCGATCGGCCTGATCAACCTGAGCGACATCATCAAGTACGAGTCACAGAGCAGCCTCTATCTGGTCAGCGCCATCTATAACAAGCAATCGGTCGAGGAGCTGCAGTCGCTGCTGCCGGATGTGCGCGCCACCTTCGTCCGCATGGCCCGAGATGAGGCCAGTGCTCACATGATCGGCAGTGCCATGTCGGGGATTGGTCGCGGTTTCAGCCAGCGCCTGCTGGAGCTGGCCGAAGACGAACTCGGCCCGCCGCCGGTGCCCTACGCCTTCATGGCCCTGGGCTCGATGGCACGCGACGAACAGCTGGCTGTTACCGATCAGGACAACGCCCTGGTGCTTGATGACAGCTTCGACCCGGCCCTGCACGACGACTATTTCCTCAAGCTCGCGACCTTTGTCAGCGACGGCCTGGCCGCCTGCGGCTATAGCTACTGCAAGGGCGGAATCATGGCGACCAACCCGAAATGGCGGCAACCGCTATCAGTCTGGCGCAAGTATTTCATCGACTGGATCGAGCGACCGAAAGCCGAATCATTGCTCAACAGCTGCATCTTCTTCGATCTGGATTCGGTCTATGGCGAGTCGGCCCTGGTGGAAGAGCTGCAGGAACTGCTGGCCGAACGCGCCAGCTGCAACGAGCCGTTCCTCGCAGCGCTGGCGCGCAACGCCCTGAACCGCACGCCTCCGCTCGGAATTTTCCGTACCTTCGTGATGGAAAAGGACGGCCGCCAGAAGAACGTGATCAACCTCAAGCGCCGAGGTACCGCGCCGCTGACCGATCTGATCCGCGTACATGCGCTGGCCTGCGGCTCGCGGGCGCAGAACTCGTTTGAGCGTCTCGACGCCATCGCGGCCACCAAGCTGATGCCGCCAGAATCGCTGGAGCGCCTGCGCTATGCACTGGAATTTCTCTCGCTGGTGCGTATCCGCCATCAGGCGCTGGATATCGAAGACGGCATCGAACCGGACAACGAAATCGAGCCGGAAAAGGTGCCGACCGCGGAACGGCACAATCTCAAGGAAGCGTTTCAGGTTCTCAGCAACGCCCAGAAGTTCCTGCGTTTCCGCTACCCGCACCTGCCGGTAACCCGTACCCTATGATTCGTTTCAACCCCGCCGGCAACAGCATCGAAACAAGCGCACCTGACTGGCCCAGCGAATTGGCTAGACTGGCCGAACGCAGCAGCCAACCGGGTTTGCAGGCCTACTACCATGCCGGCTGCCCCACTGGCGAGACGCCGCTGGAACAAGTACCGCTGGCAGCGCTGGATATCGAAACAACCGGCCTGGATGCCCGCCGCGATGCCATCGTCAGCATCGGACTGATTCCCTTCAACCTGCAACGTATCCGCTGCCGCGAGGCATTCTATCGGGTGGTCAAGCCAGACATTCCATTGAGTGAGGAATCGATTACCTACCATCGCATCACTCACTCGGATATCCGCCGGGCGTCCGACCCGGCCAGCACCCTGAACCTGCTGCTCAAGGCCATGGCTGGCCGCGTCATGGTGGTGCATTACCGGGCGCTGGAACGCGCCTTTCTTGACCGCGCCGCACGCCAGTATCTCGGTGAGCCGCTGTTTTTCCCGGTCATCGATACCATGCAGCTCGAAGCCCGGATGCACCGCGGCAGCGCTCAACCCAGCTGGCTGGCGCGGCTGTTCGGCCGCAAGATCGAATCAATCCGGCTGGCCGACAGCCGCCAGCGTTATGGCCTGCCGCACTACCACGCCCACCATGCACTGACCGATGCGGTCGCCACCGCCGAGTTGCTGCAGGCGCAAGTGCTGACCCACTATCAACCTGACACGCCGCTACGCGAACTCTGGTACTGAATCAGCCCTGCAGCGAGCGGATCTTGCCAGGGTTGAGCAACGAGTGCGGATCATTGGCCGCCTTGCTGGCGAGAATCGCCGGACTCAATGAGCCGCCGTGCTTGCCATCTTCGAGCATGAAGGTATGGCTGTTGTTGATCTTGATGCCGAGCGATTCGTGCAGCGCCATGATCTCATCCAGACGCGCATCCGAGCTATAGCGCACCAGCGGCAACCCGGTGATCAACGGCTGCAAATTGCCCAGACGGATGAACTCCAGGTGCGTTAGCACCTCGTCACCCACCACAGCCTTGAGCTCCGCCAATTGCTCCAGCACCCGATCCGCCGCGTAGTTGGTTTGCAGATTGGTAAAGCCCTTATCGTGCTTAAGCGCCTGCAGCGTCGCGTGATTCCAGCAGTGCTCCATCAGCGTCAACCCGCTCGCCTGCGCGTCGGCAAAGGTCTGCGTCCACAGCTGCGCACCGCCGTGCTGGGCCAGCAACTGTGTCAGCGGTTGGCGGCTGTGCGGCGCCACCAATGCCATCACCAAAAAATGCCCGGCCGGCTGGCTAAACGGAATATCGCGGAAGTAGGACGCAGCTTGGCTGTCATACAGCGACAGCTCACGCTTCTCGATACCGGCCGCGTCCAGCAGGGTGCGACAGAAACCGTAGGCCGCCTCGATGCTGGTGAAGTCGAACAGGTACTCGTCCCAATCCCGCGCCGGCGCCAGCGCCAACTCCAGATCCAGCAAAATGCCGTTGGTGCCGTAGGTATGGTGATAGGTGAGCAGCTCATCGCCACGTAACTCAAGCACCCGCGGCGTCGCTTCAATGGTCAGGATACGAATCGCCTGCACGGTGCCAGGGGTCGAGATCGGCCCATAGTTGATCGAGCCGATACCACCAAAGCCACCGGCAAACAGGCCACCGATACTCGCCGCCCGATAGGTCGATGGCATACAACGCAGCTCCCACCGTCGCTCACGAACCCGCTGTTCAAGCTCAGCAATTTTCATCCCGGCCTGTACCTGCACCAGCCCATCGCCCAGCCACTGCAATTCGGCGCAGGCAGTCATGTCGATCACTACCCCGCCTTCCAGCGGCACCGCCTGCCCGTAGTTGCCGGTGCCGCCACCACGTACCGTCATGGGAATTCCGAACTCGACACAACGACTTACCAGCGTCGCCAACTCTGCCTCATTGCGAGGCTTTACCACCAGGTCTGCCAACTTGTCCGCCAATTGTGGTACCAGCATCGGGCTGAACCAGTAGAAGTCTCGCGACAACCGCTTGATATGCACCTTGGAGGTGATCCAATCCAGCTCAGGGAGCTGTTGCTGCAATGCGTTCAGCGCTTCGGTAGAAACCATTTCGTTATCCGTCCTGTTGGACCCGCGCGCACCGGAGTGCGCATGCGCGCTGTCTGGGTTAGGGCATGACCGGGTTCTGATTGACGAACTCGGTGGTATAAACGTCTTGCAGCGAAACCATGTCGGTATCGACCAACTGGTTTTCCACCAGCATGTTCCAGGTCACCTGCATGCGCGCGTCAGTGATCACGCCGATGCCCTGCGTTGCCGCATCACCGCCAGCCACCATGCCGCTGCTACGCAGGCGCTCCAGTGCAAAGGCCAACTGCTCACTGCTCATATCGGTGTTTTCTTGCTGGATCCGTGCATTGCCTGCATCCGGGTCGGTGATATAACGCTTCCAGCCCTCACGCGACGCGTCCAGAAACGCCTGCACCTGCTCCGGATGCTGCTTGATCAGCTCGTCGCTGCAGGCAATCGAGTTGCCATAGGGCGGATACCCCTGCTGACCGAGCGAAAATACGTTGAACTCGA
This sequence comes from Halopseudomonas oceani, assembly GCF_002903165.1. Lineage (GTDB taxonomy): Bacteria > Pseudomonadota > Gammaproteobacteria > Pseudomonadales > Pseudomonadaceae > Halopseudomonas > Halopseudomonas oceani. The sequence continues at coordinate 32,783 of NZ_PPSK01000018.1, read as the reverse complement.
TACCCTCGCGCTGCAGGGCAAAGGGCTCAGAACTCATATAACCCTGCTGCGCCAGCGAGTTGTCGGCGATGAAGGGTTGCACGTTGAAGGTGTAGGGACGGCTCATCGCGTCGGTGAAACCGAACTGCCGCTTGGCCCACGGCCACCAAGATGAATGCGCGCTGGACGAGATCAGCACCTTGCGACCTTCCAGCTCGGCCAGCGAATTCACATCCTTGTGCGTAATGATCACGGTCGGATCATACTGAAAGCTGCTGCCGACCATGGTTAGCGGAATACCTTGTTGCCGCGCCATCACAGTACCAATGTCATCCTTGATGATGCACTGGGCCTGGCCGGCCGCAAGCAACTGTGCCGAATTGACCTGCGGACCACCCATGCGGATGGTGACATCCAGCCCCTTTTCCGCATACAGGCCATCGGCCAGGGCTTGATAGAAGCCGCCGTGCTCCGCCTGGGCATACCAGTTGGTGATGAAGGTAAACGGCGTCGCCGCCTGCACACTGGCACAGCCAGCTGCGGCCAGCAGCGCTGTCAGTGATGCCATCCGTTTTACCCGGTGCCGCGTGTTTGCTGCTGCTTGCATGACTCATCTCCTGTCGCTTGAACGATATGAACCTGACGAAACTCAGTTACGTGACTCGATGTGGCCGCTGTACTGACTGCGGCCCCAGGTGCTTACCTCGCGCTCAACCCAGCGCGCCTGATGAACCTCGGTGATCGCCTGTGCCCATTGGCTGCTCAATTGCTCCAGCAGCTGCGCGCCCTGCTCCGGCGTCGCCCCGGTGGGATCACCTATAACGCCTGATGGCCCGAAATCGCGTGCGGTCCAGGCTGCTGCGGGGCGGCTACTGGACAACGTCGGGCAAGGAAATGGCGGCGGGTAATTCGCTTCAGCACGTTCCATCCGCAGGGTCTCGGGCGCCAGCTGCATGAGCAATGCGGTCTCACCGTGACCGGCATGCATGCCCAACTGGCGCTCCTGCTCGGGCATGAAGCTGCTATCGAATGTCACACTCCAGGCGGAGCGCGGGATCACCATGAAATCGCCGTGACGCAAGCGCAGCTCACGGGCCGCCATCTCCAGCGGCTGAGGCTGACCACCGTGGGCGTTAACCATGATCAGCTTGCGAAACCCGGCGCGGTAAACCGACTCACCGATTTCCTGAATGGTGCGCAGCAACAGCTCACCGGTCAGCGTCATGGTGCCGGGAAAATGCAGATGCTCGTCAGACTTGCCGTAGGTAATGGCAGGCAGCGCGAAGGCAGGAATCTCGGCAGGCAAACGTTCCAACGCCTTGCCTACAACACCGGCAGCGACAATCGAATCCACCGCGCAGGGCATATGCGGACCATGCTGCTCGATAGCACCAACCGGCAACACAATGACGGTATTGGCCTTGTCCGACAGCGCGTCGATATCGGTCCAGCTCAGGTACGGCAGAAAGCGTTCAGCGGGGGTATATCCGTGCAGCATCATGACTCCTTGGTGCCGCCCAGCGGCAGGTAGGCGGTGGCTTCCACTTCGATCAGGACGTCGTCGGTCGGCAGCATCGCGCTGACCTCGACGACCGTAGAGACCGGCGGCTCACCGGGAAAGAAACGCCGGCGCACGCTGCTGTACGCCGGAAAATGGTCCAGGTTGCGGAAGTACTGCACCAGCTTGAACACATCGCTCATCTGGCCACCCTCGCGCTCAATGATTTGGCGGATGGCATCCAGCACATACCAGCTCTGCGCCAGGATCGGCCCCTGCTTGATATCACTGGAGAACTCGCCAGTCCGGCCGAGGCTATCGGCAATATCGTTCGGAATGTCTTCGAAGCCGCGCACAATCAGTCGGCGGGCAGGGTCTACCGCAATCACACCTGACAGAAAGACGAAGTCGCCCACCCGCTTGGCGGCGGCGTATCGCGCCAGCGGCGCGCCATTGGTTACATCGTTACTCATCATTCACTCCTGAAGCAGCAAAGGTTTAAAGCGCCAGCGTCAGGCGCGGTGAGCGACAACTGCCGCAGCAGATCGCGATGTATTCACTGCGATCCTCATCATCCAGGCACTGGTCGCCGTGTACCGGCTCACCGTCGCACCAGGCCACCACACAGCTGCCGCAGATGCCCTGCTCACAGTTGGTTTCAGGGGCAACACCGGCCTGGCGCAGGGCCGCTAGCATGGAACTGCCGGCTGGCACTTCGATGTCTACTCCGCTATTGCTCAGGTGCAGCTGAAAGCCCGATCGCACAGTGGTCTCGCTGCCCGCAAAGGCTTCTTCATGCCACTGGTCAGCGGGCAAACCGGCACACTGCGTGCGCACCCGCTCCATCAGCCCTTGCGGGCCGCAACAGTAGACGTGAGTGTTGGCGGGTAGCGCAGCAAGCGTGCGAGAAATGTCCAGCGTTTCACGCGGGTTGTGCACCAGCTCAACAGGCCAGCCGGAACCCGCCAGCTGCGCAGCAAAGGGCGAGCCGCCTGAGCTGGCAACAGCAACCACAAAGCTGAACGGCAGCCCCTGCCCTGCGAGCCGGTATGCCATCGCCATCAGCGGAGTCAGGCCAACGCCCCCTCCCACCAGCAGGTGATGCTCGGCCTGCGGCGCCAGCGCAAACAGATTGCACGGCGCGCTGACAGCCAGTTCTCCCCCGGGGCGAGCCAGCGCATGCAATGCCTGCGAACCACCGCGACCCAGCATCTCGCGCTTGACCGCAATGTCGTAGTGGCTCAAATCACCCGGGTTGCTGCACAGCGAGTAGGCTCGGCAATACTGCTCGTTGATTTGAATCTGGACGTGGGCTCCCGCCTCGAACGGCGGCAGCTGGTCACCTTGTGGATGCTGCAGGCGCAGACGCATGACATCCGGCGTAAGCATGTCGGAGGCGGCAATGCGCAGCGGGTTGAATTCGGCTGAAAACATATATTGACCAAATAGACTGTACACTTGGTCAAACTAAATGCATAACACATGCCAGCAGAACGCTGTGGCACCAATTCAGCAGCAGATCAGGGTGCGTGAACGGAGATAATCAGGCGCGCAGACCGGCGCCAGAGAGGACAAACTGGATCAATTCCTGCTCGATTTTTTGTCGCACATCGGGTGCCGTCAACGGCGACTCCAGCAGCATTTCGGCCTGCAGGGTGTAGTCAGAGTAATACTGCGTCAGCGCCCAGATATGCATTATCAACAGCCGACCGTCGAGCGGACGTAACGCCCCCTCGGCTACCCAACTGTTGATCTTGGCGACCTTGGCATGGGTCGCCTCCATTGCGCCCGGCCAGTAGTTCTCCAGCCGCGCTCCGCCACTGAGCACCTCCATGGTAAAGATGCGCGACAGCTCCGGATTCTCCAGCGCGTAGTCCAGCTTGACCCGGACGAACTCGCTCAGCGCCTCGCGCGGTGACTGCTTGGCGTCGCTGTCGAAGACGAAGAAACTGCGCCAGCTGTCCAGCACCATGCCCAGCACCTGCGCGTAAAGCGCTTCCTTGTCTTCGATGTAATAGTGCAGCTGCGACTTTTTGAGCTGCGCCCGTTCGGCGATCGCCTGGGTCGACGCCCCCTGGAAACCGTGCTGGCTGAACTCGGCAATGGCCGCATCCAGAATCTTGCGCATGATTTCCTGCCGGCTCTGCTTGGAGCGCTCCGTCCGCATGTCTACTTTTGCCACAGTTGCACCATTTAAGTGAATTACCGATACCCTTTGCACCATTGTCAGGCCAGGTAGAGCCCTCAAGGACGCAGGCAGGCGCCTATCCTACCCTGCCAGCAACCGGAGCATAACCGGAAACAAAAAAGGGCCGCACGCCGAAGCGGTGCGACCCTTTTACTACGCAGCCGTATCTAGCGAGGCTCGCTCATCAATCCCTTGATGATGGCGATACAGCCAACCAGCAGCACGATGGTAAACGGCAACCCGGTTGAAACGGCCATCGCCTGCAATGCCGCCAGACCGCCGCCCAACAACAGCGCAATCGCAACCACCCCTTCACCGATCACCCAGAACACCCGCTGCGGCACGGGCGCGTTGACCTTACCACCGGCGGTGATGGTGTCGATCACCAGTGAGCCGGAGTCGGAGGAGGTTACGAAGAACACGATCACCAGCACGATACCGACAAACGAAGTAATCGCGGTCAACGGCAGCTCACCGAGCATGACGAACAGCTTGAGTTCCAGCGCCGCATCCTGCACACCGGTGAAACCGTCGGTGACAAACTGGCCAATGGCAGTGCCGCCAAAGGCAGTCATCCAAAGTACCGATACCAGTGACGGCACCAGCAGTACGGCAATCAGGAACTCACGCACGGTGCGGCCACGGCTGACCCGGGCGATGAACATGCCGACAAAGGGCGACCAGCTGATCCACCACGCCCAGTAGAAGGCAGTCCAGCCCTGGGTAAAGTTGGCGTCTTCACGGCCTACCGGGTTGGAGAGCGCCGGCAGATTGGTGACATAGGCCAGCAGGTTGTCAAAGAAGCCCGTCGTAATCGCCAGGGTCGGCCCGACAATGATAACGAACAGCAGCAGAACAATGGCGAGCACCATGTTGATCTCGGACAGTCGCTTGACCCCCTTGTCCAGGCCAGCAACCACCGAGAGCAGCGCCAGACCGGTGATCCCGGTGATCAGCAACACCTTGGTGACATTGCCGGTGCCGATATCAAACAGGTAATGCAAACCGGCAGTCGCCTGCTCGGCGCCGAAGCCCAATGACGTCGCCAAACCGAACAGCGTGGCGAATACCGCCAGGGTATCGATCACATGCCCCGGCCAGCCCCAGACCCGCTCACCGAGAATCGGGTAGAAAATCGAGCGAATGGTCAGCGGCAGCCCCTTGTTGAAGGAGAACAACGCCAGTGCCAGTGCTACGACAGCATAGATAGCCCAAGGGTGCAGGCCCCAGTGGAAGATCGTCGCCGCCATGCCCAGACGAGCAGCGGCTTCGGCATCGCCGGCAGCAGCGCCGAGCGGTGCCCAGTCGGTACGCAAGCCATCGTCACCGACCGTCACACCACCAAGCGACGAGGAGAAGTGCGACATCGGCTCGGATACGCCATAGAACATCAGACCAATACCCATCCCCGCTGCGAACAGCATGGAGAACCAGCCGAGGTAGCCATAGTCCGGCTTGGCATCCATTCCGCCGATACGCACCTTGCCCAGAGGCGAAACAATCAAGCCCAGGCACAGGATCACAAAAATATTCGCGGCACCAAGGAAAAACCATGCCAGGTTACTAGTCAGCCAGTCACGCAACGCAGCAAAAAGCGGTGCAACTTCAGCCTGTAGCGCGAGGGTCAGCACCACGAACAGCACAACAGCCAGTGCCGAAATGGTGAACACCTTGCCGTGGATATCTAGGCTAAAAACAAAACTGCCGGAAATGTTGTCCTGCCCGATAACGTAATCAGTATCGATCAGGTTGGCGTCGCCGGTCGGTGCCGGGATGCCGTCATGGCCGATAGGATCGGCCGCGGGGTCCTGCTCACTCAATGGTTCTTTTGCCATTTAATATGCTCCGATGCTTCAGTGCGGGCAAATGCCCGAGGACGTACCAGCCGCACTGCATCAGCAGCACAGCGGCAACAATTGACAGCCCAGAAGGGCAACGAGGTGCACACAGCGTGCGCAGCAATAACATCCATTCCGCCCTGGCGGCCGAGTCAATGCGAAGCGTTTTCCGAAGAAAAACAAACCAATGATAGCGATTTGACCCGCATTAGTGAAATCGGAGGAACAATGAAAGACAGAATCAGGGCCGCAACTCGCCCTGATCAAGCAGGGAAACAGCCCCGCGGAACAGCATCATCACCTGCTCTTCTGCCAGCGCCAGAATGTCGCTGCGCCGCGCAGGCTCGCCCAGATAGTCAAGCGACTGGAACAACATATTGCGGTTAACCATACCGGCAACCCGCCGCACCTGTGCGGCGCTAACCCGCTCGGGAATCAGCTGCAGCTCGCGGATATCCTCGGCCATATCGTCGGCAAACTCGTCCATCTGCCGCTGCAGCTCCTCACGCAGCAGGGCCGAAGGGCCATGCAGCTCGCGAAGGGCAATCAGCACCCGATTGCGGTGCTCATGCACGTAGTCGAAATACAGCCGCAGTGTCTGCCGGCAGACTGCTCGTCCTTTGCTTACGCCGGGCTCGCCAACGCCTTGCTCAACCTCGGCCGCCGCCTGCCGACGCAATGCCCGCAACGCCATGCGCAACTCGCGCTTGGACTGCCTCAGCAACTGCAGGCCGAGGTCTTCCATATCGCGGAAGTGACGGTAGAAAGTGTTGGGGTTGAGACCCGCCTCGCGCGCCAGCTCACGCAGCCCCAGGCTGGTAACGCAGCGGCTGCTGGCGGCGAGGCGCTCGGCAGCCTCCAGCAACGCACGCTTACCTGGCGGGTCGGCGTTTTTCTTCAGCTCTGCGGAGGCCACCACCTCAATTGCCCGGTGCAGACCTCAAGATCGCAAGCACCTGACGATTAGACAGTCCATACTCATCCATGAGCGCCCGCAGGGCATCGTTAAAGGCCAGCTCCTGCTGCAACCCGGAATCCTGCTTCATTTTTTCCAACTGTGCCAATTGGGCAGCCAATTGACGTTCGGCGGCGCGAAACTCGGAAAGCTTGCTCATGTCATACCTGTGTGAGTGGGAACAAGAGAACCAAAGACGAGGATACTACACCAGTTCAGCGCAAACGCCGCGTTACAGTGCTGAACCGCGCAAAAGGAACACACCATGGATGAACGCAACCGCAAGCTGGCGATGCCTCCCCGTCAGCTGACGGCGCAGGGCCCTCAACGCCGAGTCGGTGTCGAGCTGGAAATGAACGGCATCGATCTGGACCAACTGAGTGCACTGGTTGCCACCCACGGTGGCTATCAGATCGAACAACCGGGACGCTGCGAGCGACGCCTGACGGGGGATCCGGCCGGTGACTGGATTGTCGAACTGGACTCTCAACTGGTCAAGAAGATCGGCCGCACGCCCCGCCCGGAGGATCCGCGCTCGGCCGAGCTGATGGGGTCGGCCGAGGACGCTCTCATCTGGATGGCAGAATCGCTGGTGCCGGTCGAACTGGTGAGCCCACCGTTGCCGCTTGATCGCCTGGACGAAATCAACGAGCTGATCAGGCAGCTGCGCCAGGCCGGTGCCAAGGGTACCAGCGACCGCCTGACCAACGCTTTCGGCATGCAGTTCAACCCGGAGATCCCAGACGCCGACAGCAGCACCCTGTGCGCTTACCTGAAAGCCTTTCTGTGCCTCTACGACTGGATGAACCAGCGTGCCGAGGTCAACCTGGCTCGCCGTATCACAACCTACGTCGACCCGTTCCCCGCCGACTACGTCAGGCTGGTCACCGACCCCGGATACTGGCCCGACCAGGCGCAGCTGATAGATGACTACCTGTTGCACAACCCGACCCGTAACCGTGCGCTGGATATGCTGCCGCTGTTTCGCCACTTGGACGAGGAACGGGTGCTCGCCTGTACCCAGGACCCGCTGATTAAGGCTCGACCGACCTTTCACTACCGCCTGCCTGACTGCCGTATCGACGAGCCTGACTGGGATATGACCGAGGCCTGGAACGACTGGCTGGAGGTGGAGAAACTGGCCTCAGATCACGAACGGCTGCAAGGCTGCTGCGAGGCCTACCAAAAGTGGCAACAACAGGGCCTGGGGCGCCTGCTGGAAAGCTGGCCAAAGGAGCTGGCACGTGACTGGCTGCCAAAGGACACCGCATGACAAAGCCCGTGATTGCCATCACCGGGCCAACCCACGGCGCCGCCGGACCGCGCTTTCTGGTCGCCAGCGCTGTGCGCCACTATGGCGGCATCCCGCTGCAACTCAAGCCGGGCGATGAGGAACGCAACCACCGCTATCAGGGTGTGGTCATTACCGGCGGACACGATGTGGACCCGGTACTCTACGCCGCCGAGCCCGAGGTCAAGCCACGCTATGACAGCGCCCGCGACCGCCTCGAGTCAGCGGTCATCGACCATGCGCTGAGTCAGGAGCTGCCGCTGCTGGGCATCTGCCGCGGCGCACAGCTACTCAACGTACGCTGCGGCGGCAACCTGTTTCAGGACCTCAGATCACGCCGCAAACTGACCTCCCAGCGCCGCACCGTACTGCCACTGAAAACCCTCTGCGTCGAGCCAGACAGCCACCTGGCGCGCCTGCTCGGCCGCCAGCGCGCACGCATCAACAGCCTGCACAACCAAGCGATCAATCGGGTGGGTGACGGTCTGGTCATCAGCGCCAGAGATCTCGACCAGATCCCGCAGGCCGTGGAGGCACCTGGGAGGCGCTTTGTTATTGGTGTGCAATGGCACCCGGAATTTCTGCTGTTCCTGCCGCGTCAACGCCGCCTGTTTCAGGCGCTGGTATCGGCCGCCGGCGAGACACTCTGAGGCTGCCAGCGCTTGCGCGCATGTAGGTAGGCGGCGGTGTCGCCATAGCCCAGACGCTCCGCAATCTGCGCCCGGGTCAGCCCCTGCAGGGCCAGATACTGATCGAGTTCGGCGCGTACCAGATCCAGCAGGTGGCGGTAGTTCAGGCCCTGATCCTGCAGGCGCCGGCGCAGCGTCCGGGTGGTCAGGTGCAAGGCGGATGCGACATCCTCCAGCGAGACCTGCACCCCGTCCAGCAGACCACGACGGACCTGCGCCGAGACCTGTCCGGCGGTGCCGCCAAACCGTTGCTGCTGCGCCAGACGTCGGTCCAGCTCACAACACACCAGCTCAAACATCGCCCGGTTGGCACCGGGATGGGCGCGCTGCATGTCCGCATCGCTAAACCACAACTGATTCTCGGCAGCGGCAAACTCCACGCACTCGCCCAGCACCGGCCGGTAGGCCTCGTAATAGTCCGGTTTCCGGTGACGCAGACACACCCGCGCAGGCATCAGCACTGTCCGCGCCGCGGCACTCATCTGGGTTACCGCCATGTTCATGTAGTGCTCAACCAGATACCGCTCCAGCCCGGCAGCCGCGTGAACCCGAATACTGACACCGGTCATACCGTCGTCCTGTACCCGCCTGACGGAATCCATGGAAGAAGCCAGCGACTGATAACGGACCCAACAATCCAGCGACTGCTGCGGGGTATCGGCATAGAGGCCGAGGCAGGCCAGCACATGCCAGTCCTGCGGTGTGAACAACGAGAACAGATGCAGACCAATTGCCGGATCGTGCTCTGCAGCCCTGTGCCAGAGCTGCTCCAGCGCCACCAGATCGAAATCTTCGCGGTCGCCACGCTCGTGCAGGAAGCGTTGCAGCACCTTGCCAAGCGGGCCGTGATGGAAGCGCTGAATAGACACCTTGGCCGATTCAACTCTGTTTTTGTCCTCTGCGCGCATGTCGGGAAAATCCAATATGGCTTTTGATTGCCAGGCAGTCGAGTTAACAAAACGCCCGCAGAGGTTAGCATGGAAACAATCACAACAAGCCTGAACCCCGCCGTTATCGTCGCCGGGATCTTTTTCTCCTTCATCCTGCTTGAGCTCATCGTCGGCCGCTTCTTCCAGCCGGCTGGTCAGCGCCGTGACGCGCTGATCGAGATCATCGGCTCGACCCTGTTACTCGGGGTTACCGTGCCCTTCATCACCTTCGCCAGTGGCGCCCTGATGCAGCAGCTGGCGCCCGAGTGGCAGGGCGCCCTTAGTCAGTTGCCATGGCTGGCTGGCTTTACCCTGTTCCTGTTGTTTGACGATATGACCCAGTACTGGTGGCATCGTCTGGCACATAAAGTGCCGTTCCTCTACGACCTGCATCGGGCCCATCACTCCGCCCAGTACATGAGCATCCGCATCGTCTACCGCAACAACAGCTTCTACTACCTGCTGATGCCCGGTATCTGGTTCTCCGGCATCCTCATCTATCTGGGCCTGGCACACGTCTACTTCGTTTATCTGATCCTGAAGATGTGCGTCATCTATGGCGCTCACAGCAGTGTGCCGTGGGACGCCAAGCTGTATCAGATCAAGTGGCTCAAGCCGGTCATGTGGGTAGTCGAGCGCACCATCTCCACCCCGTCTACCCACTCGGCTCACCATGGCCTGAGCGCAGAGGACGGCGTCACCAACTACAAGGGCAACTTCGGCAACCTGCTGTTCTTCTGGGACATTCTGTTCGGCACCGCCAAGATCACCCGCCGCCGTCCGCCCAAGTACGGCATCGAGAACCTCGGGCCGGTCAGCTGGACTCAGGAGCTGTTCTGGCCGCTGGTGCGCAAACCAAAAGCCAAACCCACCCCCGAGTTCAACCCCGAGGTCGCCAAATGAGTCGTCATATTGCCCTGATCGCCGGCTCCAGCCAGCAGAACAGCCAGAGCGCCAAGGTCGCCAACTGGCTGGCCACCAACCTGCAAGGCAGGAACTGCAGAACCAGCGTAATAGAACTCGCCCGACAACCGCTGCCGCTGTGGCCCGAGGCTGACAACAACGGCGTTTGGCCGGAGATTTCTGCGATCCTGCGCAGCGCCGACGCCTTGGTCGTCATCAGCCCGGAATGGCACGGCATGGCCAGTCCGGCGCTGAAGAACCTGTTCATGTATGCCGGCCGCGCCGAGCTGGCACACAAGCCGGCGCTGCTGGTGGGTGTGTCAGGCGGACAGGGCGGCAGCTACCCGCTGGCCGAGCTGCGCGCTTCCAGCTACAAGAACTGCCGCCTTTGCTACCTGCCCGAGCACCTGATCGTGCGCAACGTCGAACAGGTCATGAACCCCGACGAGCCCGCCAGCGAAGACGACCAGCGTATCCGCGCTCGCGCCGACTGGGCCATGGGACTGCTGCTCGATTACACCGAAGCGATGGCCCCGCTGCACGAGCGCCACCGCAGCCCGCCAGCGGACTGGATGAACGGGATGTGATCAGTTGGCGGTCGCGCCCAGGTCCAGCCCACTGATCCGCCGCACCGGCGTCTGCACCGCTGGCTCAAACACGCCGGGACGGCTTTCCAGCAGGCTGAAGTGTTTGCTCGCGCGGGTAATCGCGGTGTAGACCAGCTCCTTAGTCAGTACCGGGTTGCGCGCCTCCGGCAGCACCAGCACGGCGTGCTCGAACTCCGAGCCCTGCGACTTGTGCACGGTCATGGCAAACACCGTTTCCACCTCCGGCAGACGGCTGGGCAACACGAAGCGAATGCCGCCCTTGCCATCGTTGCGCGGGAAGGCGACGCGCAGCGCCTCGGTCTCCGGCTGACCGGCGTGCAGCGCCGGTTCGCGGATGCGCAGGGCAATGCCAATGTCGCCGTTCATCAAGCCCAGACTGTAGTCGTTGCGAGTGACCAGCACCGGGCGCCCCTCGTACCAGAGCTTGTCGGCGTGCAGCAGGCCGCGACGGCTCAGCAGATCCGCCACCCGCTGGTTGATGCCTTCGACGCCCCAGTCGCCGCGGCGCACCGCACACAGCAGCTGGAAACGGTCGAAGGCGCGCAGCACATCGCCCGCCCAGGCCTGCCAGCAGGGATCATCGGCCATCGCATCCGCGCCCGGGCGCTGCGCCTGCAGCGTGCTCAGATAGGCGCCATAGCCCGGCAGGCCACCCTCGCTGCCCAGCACCAGCGCGGCAAACCCGGGGTCGCGCAGGTCTGGCAGGCGCCGGCTGTGAATATCGGCGAACTGCCCCCGCTGCAGCAGATCACGCGCGGCGGTGGCGTCGCAGCGATTAACCGCGCGGGCCAGCTCACCGATGCCGCTGTCAGCACCAAAGCGGTGGGAATGGCGCAACATGGCGGTCTGCTGCTCCAGCAGATGGGTCGTCTCGTCACCGGGCTGCAAACCGCTTTCGGCCAGCGACTGACCGCTGACCTGCTGCAGCCATTCGAGCGTGGCCGCTGAGTAGCAACCGGCGTCGGCGCGTCTGCACAGGTCGCCCAGCACCGCGCCGGCTTCCACCGAGGCGAGCTGATCCTTGTCACCGAGCAATACCAGTCGCGCCTGCGGCGGCAGAGCGTCCAGCACGTTGGCCATCATTTCCAGATCGATCATCGAGGCCTCGTCCACCACCAGCACATCCAGCGCCAGCGGGTTACCGGCGTGATGGCGGAAGTGGCGGCTGTCCGGCAGGCTGCCGAGCAGGCGATGCAACGTGCTGACCTCGGTCGGGATGGCATCGCGCACCGCGTCATCAACCGGCAGCGCGCCGACCTGCCGCCCGATCGACTCGGTCAGCCGCGCGGCGGCCTTGCCGGTCGGTGCGGCCAGGCGGATACGCAGCGGCTTGCCCGCTTCCACTGCCGGCGTCTGCAGCAACGCCAGCAGCCGCACCACCGTGGTGGTCTTGCCGGTACCGGGGCCGCCGGTAATGATGCTGAAACGCCCGCGCGCCGCCAGTGCGCAGGCAATGCGCTGCCAGTCCGGGTTCTGCTGACTGCCGGCAAACAGGGTATCCAGCCGCTCAGGCAGATCCCCGGCAACCTGCAGTGGGTGCTGCAGGCGCTGATGCAGGGTCGAAACAACGTGCCGCTCGTGCTGCCAGTAGCGGCGCAGATACAGACGCTGGCCGACCAGTACCAGCGGGCAACTGCCCTGCTCCGGTTGCTGGCTGTCTACCACTCGGCTGGCCTGCAACGCCGCACGCCAGCTGTCCAGCGTAACGCCCGCCAGTACCGCCGACGGCAGCGGCGTATCGATTAGGCTCTCCCCTTCCGGCGGCAGCGACAGGGCAAAATCCGGCTCGGCCAGCGTAGCCGCCAGATCGAGGCAAACATGCCCATGGCCCAACTGGTGGCTGACCAGCGCCGCCGCCAGCAGCACTGCCGGGCTGGTTTCCGGCGCCTGCTCCAGCAGAAACCCGGCGAAGGCCCGGTCCAGCGCCCGCAGCCAACCGTTGGCTAGCCAGTCATCCAGCAATTGCAGCAGCGCGGTTGCGCTATCCAGCTGCACGGCGGAGCGGTCGAGACTGCCGAGCAGATCCAGTTGATCACCCTGCATGGTCAATCTCCTCAACCGGCTGGCCGGCGAACAGGCGGTCCAGCGTTTCAATCAGCTCACGCGGCGGGCGCTGATGGCAGATGCCGCCGTTCTCTGCGTCGACGCCGCGGACAAACCAGTAGAGCGCACCGCCAATGTGGCGGTCGTAATCGTAATCAGGCAAACGCGCCTGCAACTGGCGGTGCAGCGCCAGCAGGTAGAAGACGTATTGTAGGTCGTAACGGTGCTCCAGCAGCGCACGGCTCATGGCCGCCTCGCTGTAATCGGCCGCCGTTGCACCCAGCCAGTTGGACTTGTAGTCGAGCACGTAATAGCGCCCCTCGTGCTCCAGCACCAGGTCGATATAGCCCTTGAACAGGCCGTTCAGGCGGTCACGCTGCAGCGCCGGACGCGGCTGCCCGTCCAGCGTCATCGCCGTGACCAGCCGATCGATCTGCTGCACGTCGACCTTGCTGGCGGCAAACATAAAGGCCATTTCGCTCTGGTAACGCGACGGCGGCAGCTCACCCAGCGCCAGCTCGGTACCCGGCACCAGCCCCGGGCGCTGCAGCAATTGCCCCAGCCAGTCGCTCAGGCAATCACTCCACTCACCCCAGCCACGGCGCTGACAGCGCGGCGCCAGCCAGCGTCGGCAACGCTCGGTATCCTGCAACGCCGAGAAGCCTTCCTGCGCCGCCAGCTCCAGCAGACCGTGCAAAAAGGTGCCTGGCTGCGGGCCACGCGGAAAGCGGTGAATGCTCGGCTGCTCGCCACGACGCAGCGGCACAAAGCGGCTCTGGCGCTCGTCGTCGGCAATCCACTCGGCCAGCGCGCTGTCGGCACTCTCGCCGCTGAGCGCCAGCGCACTGTAGGAACCGATCCACCAAGAATCGAAGCGACCGTGCGCCGGGCTACGGGCATCGACCAATGCCGGGCCATCATCCAGCAGTGGCAGTCGATCATCACGCGGCTCCGGCGCGCCCTGCAACGCGATTACCTCGCCGTCCGGCTGCCAGCGGGTCAGCCAGTCTTTCAGTTGAATAGATGATTCCAGCGCCGCGCCACCGCCCAGCAGCCAGGCAATCGCACTGCGGTGCAGCACCGACTGCTTGTTGTTGCCGCTCTTGAGGTCCGCCATGCCCAGCCAGCAGGCATGCTGCGCGCGGGTCAGCGCCACATAGAGCAAGCGCAGATCTTCACCGAGCCGCTCGCGGTCAGCCTCGGCCACCTGATCGGTGGTTGGCTTCAATACCCAGCCGTCACTCAGGCGCAGCGGCTGGTCCGCCCGCACCGGGCGGCTCAGGCAGATAAAGGGCAGGAACACCAGCGGGTACTCAAGGCCCTTGGACTTATGGATGGTCACCACCTTGACCAGTTCGGCGTCGCTTTCCAGCCGCAGTACCTGCTCATCCGCAGCCCCCTCGTCCGCCTGCCGAATCAGCTCTGCCAGGTGGCGAATCAGCGCCTGCTCGCCATCCAGCTCACGGGCGGCGCGCTGCAACAGCTCGGCCAGATGCAGCAGATTGGTCAGCGCGCGCTCGCCATCGTCCTGCTGTTGCAGCCGTGCCGGCAGTTCAAAGTCGTGCAGCAGACGGTGCAGCATCGGCAGCACACCCTGGCGCTGCCAGATACGCCGGTAATCACGGAACTGGTCGACCCGCAGCTCCCACAGGCGCTCGTCCTGATTCAACTGATCCAGCGCCTGCCAGTTGAGGTGCAGGCTGTGGCTGGCCAGCGCCGCACGCAGCAGGCGGTCGTTGCCGGGCTCGGCACAGGCGCGCAACCAGCGCAGCACATCCTGCGCCTGTTGGGTTGCCAGCACCGAGTCCTTGTCGGACAGATACACACTGCGCACGCCGCGGGCAGCCAGCGCATCACGAATCAGCTGCGCCTCGCGACCGGTGCGCACCAGCACCGCCATGTCTGCCGGACGCACCGGCGCAAGCGGCTGGTCGCTGCGGGCAAACCCGGCGCTGCCCTGCTGGCCGGCCTGCAGCAGCGCGGTCATCTCGCTGGCACAGCGCTCGGCCATCTCCCGTCGGTAGACATCGCCAGTCAATGGCTCTTCCGATTCCAGCAACCAGGCGGTCAAGGCCGGCGCGGGCACACCGTTGCAACGCCAGACCTCCTTTCGCCCGCGCGCCTGCACCGGCAGAAACGGCATGGGGTTGTCATCACCCTTGCGAAACAGAAAGGCGCCAGCGGCGAAGTTCTGCTCGGCGTGCTCGAAGACCCGATTGACCGCCGTGACCATCGCCTGGCTGGAGCGGAAGTTGGTATCCAGATTCTCGTGCCGCCCGGCGGTGTCACCACGGGCCCGAAGATAGGTGTGGATATCCGCCCCGCGGAAGGCGTAGATCGCCTGCTTGGGGTCGCCAATCAGCAACAGCGCACAGTCCTGATCGTTTTCCGCTACCCGGTAGATGCGATCGAAGATGCGGTACTGCAGCGGGTCGGTATCCTGAAACTCGTCGATCAGCGCGACCGGAAACTGCTGACGGATAACCTCGGCCAGCCGGTCGCCATTGGGGCCCTGCAGCGCGGCGTCGAGCCGGGTCAGCATGTCGTCGAAGCCCATCTGCGCACGGCGGCGCTTTTCCGCCTCAAAGCGCACCGACATCCAGTCCGCCGCATGACGCAGCGCATCGCTGTCCGGATTCGGCAGCGCAGCCAGCGCCTCGCGCAGTTGCGGCAAGCCGCGCAGCGCCGGGTGATCGGGCACGGCGCCCTTCTTCCAGGCTTCGCCGAGGCCGTCTTCGCTGAGCCGGGCCCAGGCTGCCGGCGGCAGTTCAAGCTTTATCTGTTCCGGCGTCAGCGCCCATTGGCGCAGGGTCTCAAACCAGGGCGCGTAGTAGCGCTTCTGAATCTTGCGCTTGTCGACCACGCCCTGCTCGACCGCCTGATCCAGCAACGCTTCCAGCTCATCGGCCCACTGCACACAGGGCACCTTGAGCGCGGCCAGTTCGGCATCACGCTGGTTGAGTACCTGCTCCAGCAACGCCTGCAGTTCGGTAGCAGGCGCAGCGGCTGTCGGATCGAACAACCGGCGCGCCTGTGCCAGCAACGCGTCCGGCTGGCCCCAACCGGACTGCACCCAGGCCAACGCACTGCCGTGCAGGTGATAGCAATGCAACCGCCAGTAATCACGCGCGACCTCGGCCAGCAGGTCGCGTTGGTCGGTTTCCAGTGTCTGGGTAAACAGGCTGCCGCTGTCGAAGGCGTGCTCGCGCAGCATGCGCTGACACCAGCTGTGAATGGTCGATACCGCGGCCTGATCCATCCACTGGGCGGCAATATCCAGCTTGCGCGCGGCGCTGGCGTGCTCGGCTTCAGGGATATCCGCCAGCAGGCCAGCGAGAATCGGGTCCGGTTCAGTCAGTTCAACACGGAACGCCTGCGCGCCCTCTACCAGCCGTGCGCGAATGCGGTCACGCAGTTCCTGGGTCGCGGCCTCGGTAAAGGTCACCACCAGCACATCCGGCGGCAGCAGTTCACGGCTGAAGGCACTGTCGCCATCGCCATGCCCCAGTACCAGCCGCAGGTAAAGCGCCGAGATGGTGAAGGTCTTGCCGGTACCGGCACTGGCTTCAATCAGGCGGCTGCCACGCAGCGGGCAACGCAGGGCCAGGGGGCGTTGGTTGCTCATGCTTGGTCCTCCCCGGCCGGGGTAATCATCAACCATTCATCCTCAATCGCCTGCGCCAGCGGTTGATAGAGGGACTGTGCCCAACCGATAAACTCGTCGTTCGCCTGCAGGCTGGCAAAGTCGGGATAGCTGCGTTGCAGCGCCGGGCTGCCGTCGACCTCGCCGCGACTGAAGTCGTTGCCCTCGTAGCAGAGCCGTGCGGCACCGAGGCGCTTTTCGTCCTTGCCCTCGGTCAGCCAGGCGAAGGCGGTTTCCACGGCGACCGGCAACGGTCGGCTCAGGCCGTGCAGATACCCCAGCAACCAATCGCGCACGATACTGGCGGCGCGTTCCTGCTCCAGCGGCAGCAGCTGAATGCTGGCATCAGCGCCGATCAGACAGGTCGTGAGCCGGTGACCAGAGGCCGCAGCCAGCACGTGCTGGCACAACTCGCCCAGCAACTTGCGCCAGCGCAACGCGCCCTTTTTACCGAGCAGGCTGCCGGTGACCAGCTGGACCCGCATCAGGCCGTCCAACGGAGCACAACAGCGCACGCCGGCAAGCCAGCTGACCACTTCGATAGTGGCGTTCGCTGTGCTCGCCACCGCCTGCAACAGCAACGGATTTTCCAGCGGCTGATCCCACAACAGCAGTTGCTCACGGAAGCGCTCAAGCTGTCCGCCCAGGGGCGCAACCAGTTGCGCCAGGGTCAGCTGACCGAACCCGGCCAGCGGCAGGCTGCCGCGCTGCTGCAGGCGGCTGGCCTGCTCAAGCAGCAGGGCCTGCCAGTCATCCTGCAAATCGGCCTGCTGCACCTGTTCCAGCAGCCACTGGCTGAGCTGGTGTCGTTGCAGACCGTCGAGTGCAAAGGGTTCGTCGTCTTCGCTGGTGCTGTGCTGCTCCTGCAGCCAGACCTTCAGCCGGGCGGCAAAAAAGTGCTCAACCGGGTTACGCAGAAAGCGCTGCAGCGCCAGCAGCTCGATGGGCGCTTCCAGCGTGACCGGCGCCAGCGGCTGGTCTGCATCATCGCTGGCACGCCGGTCGTGCAGCTGACGCCACTCGCTGGCGTAACTGAACAGCGCGGAATCGGCGCTGAAATAGGCGCGACTGAACGGCTGCAACGGATGCTCGACGGTCAGCGCGTGCAACAGATCAGAGTCGTCCGCCGCGCGCCAACCAGCAGCCAGATGATCGCGCAGCTGCCCGATCAATACCGACGGCGGCCGTTCGCTGTTATTGCGGATACTGCGCCCGACCCAGCTGATATGCAGGGCGTCGCGCGCCGACAGCAGCGCCTCAAGCAGCAGATAACGGTCGTCCTCGCGGCGCGAGCGGTCGCCCGGCCGGTAATCACGGCCCATCAGGTCGAAGTCCAGCGGTGGCTGCGCGCGCGGGTAGTCGCCGTCGTTCATGCCCAGCAGGCAGATGCGCTTGAACGGAATGGCGCGCATCGGCATCAGCGTGCAGACGTTGACCGCCCCGGCGAGAAAACGCTGACTGAGCTGGCTCTGGCCGACACCATCGAGCCAGGCCTCGGCCACCACGTTGAGCGGCAGCGCCACGTCCAGCGCGACGCCGTCACACAGCTCCAGCCAGTCGGCCAGCCCCTCGTGCAGCTGCGCCAGCAGCAGTTGATCCCGATCACTCTCGGCGATAAAGAAGTCATCCAGCAGCTGACGCAGGCGTTCGCCCCATTCACTCGGCACGGTCGCACTGGCCAGCTGCGTTTCGTGGCGGTCCAGCGCATCCAGCAGGCCGCTGAGCGGGCCGATCAGCGCCGCGTCCAGCCCGCCAATCTCGTCATAGGGTTCGATCTGCTGCCAGGCCTCGGCACCGCCGCTGGCGTAACCCAGCAGCATCCGGCGCAGGCCGAAACGCCAGCTGTTGGCTTCCAACCCGTCTGGCAAACCCAGAGCGGCGCGGCGCTGCTGATCCAGCCCCCAGCGGATGCCTGCGCCCTCGATCCAGCGTTGCAGGGTCGGCAGGTCGGCCTCACTCAGACCAAAGCGACTGCGCAACGCTGGCACATCGAGCAGGTCCAGCACCTCACTGACCGGCAGCCGGCTGTCAGGCAAACGCAGCAGGTGCTCCAGTGCAATCAGCAGCGGCTCCTGGCCGCGCTGGCCCTGATCGGCCAGGGTAAAGGGAATCGCCCGCGGGTCGTCGCCACTGTGCTGACCAAACACCGCCTGAATATGCGGTGCGTAGAGGTTAACGTCCGGCACCATGACGATGATGTCGCGTGGTTTGAGGTCCGGGTCGGCAGCAAAGGCGGCCAGCAGCTGATCGTGCAGCACTTCGACTTCGCGCTGCGGGCTGTGCGCCAGATGAAAGCGGATGGACTGATCCTGTGCAGTGTCGACCGCCGGCCACAAGTCGCGCGACTCGGCCAGCGGCCGCAGCTGCAGGATGTCCTGCTGCAGTTGCTGCAGCAGCGTGTTGCCGGCGGGTGCTTCAAACAGGTCAACCCGGCCACCGGCAATATTGGCGAAGCGCGCTTCGTAACTGGCGCGCTCGTCGTGCTGGTCGAGCAGGTTGATGTAGTCACGGCCCTGCTTGCCCCAGGCGGCCAGCAGCGGATGGGCGTGCTGGTGCAAGGTGTTCTCGTCCAGTTGCAAAGGCGTACCCGGCCGCCGCTGCTGACGGCGGTACTCGTGGCGCAGCAGGTCCTGATCGGCAACGATATCGCCCCAGTGATACTCACAGGGGTTGAGCACGCAAAGCAGCACCTGCGAGAAGCGGCCGATCACCGCCAGCGCCTCCAGCGTCTGCGCCGGCAGCGACGAGATACCAAATACGATAACCCGGCGCGGCAGGCTGGCTGGCCGGCTGTCACAGTCGAGCAGGTGCTGGACAAAACGCGGATGGATGCCCGCCCGGCTGTCGCTCAGACGTTCGGCACCCACGTCGGCCAGCACCGCACGCCAGAGCGCCGGCTGCCAGCGTTCCTCATCATCCAGCGGCCGCGCGCCAGCGCGCGCCAGGCCGATATGGTCGCGCCCGGCGGCCCAGTCATTCAGCCAGTCGGCGCGGTAAACCTGATACTGGTCGAACAGGTCGGCCAGCCGCACCGCCAGTTGGTAACGCTTGCGGCAATCGTGGTCATCGGCGAGAAAGCGTTTAAGCGGGGCGAAATCGGGCTGATCCTGCAATGCAGGCAGCAGCCGCATCAGCCGCCAGGTCAGCGGCTGCTTGTCGAGCGGCGATTGCTCGGGCACGCTGTCGCGCCCCAAAACGCCGCGGTAGCTGTCCCATAGAAACCGCGCCGGCAGCTGCACATCCAGCGCCGCCGCGATGCCGCAGCCGCCCTGAGCAGGGTCGGCAGCCAGCGCCATCTGCAGCCACTGGGCAATGCCGTTGCTCTGCACCAGGATGACTTCGTTTTCCAGCGGCGCCAGCGGGTGCGCCCGCATCCAGTCCACCGCCAGCTCACGCAGGGTCTCCAGGCGGTTGCCGTGGATGATCATCAAACCGGGGGCGAGGCCGTTGGCGTCCTGCATGGAAGCTCCTTGAATAGGGTCTGTTGCTGTTTCGTTCCCCCGCCTGTTGCAGCCTGTAAAGCTGTCAATCAAGGAGCGAGAAGCGTAGCGTGGTCATTCCACGTAAGCGCCGAGCGACGCCGAGTGGCGGCTTTACAGGCGCAACCCGCAGGGCCGGGGCTATTTTTCGGCCATGCTGCGTTGTCAGTCGCTTATGTGGAGCGACCACACTGCGCTCTTTCCGCCTTGCCTGGCCGAAAAACAGCCTCCGGCAGACGGGGGAACGAAACAGCAACAGACCCTTAACAGACCGCAGTCTATCACCGCGCTGCGACAGGCGCGGTCGCAGCTGCTCGCCTAAACCTGGCTGCCGAGAAAGCGCCTCTCCCACGGCGTAATTTCATCCATAAAGCTCTGCAGCTCCATGCGCTTGCTGGCGAGGAAGCCGTCAACAAACTCGGCGCCGAACAGCTCACGCGCCAGCGTGCTGCGATCCAGCCGCAGGATGGCGTCGTGCAACGTGCCGGGCAGGGTCAGCTCGTCCGGTGCCTCGAACTCGCCTTGGGCCGGAGCAGATGGCTCGCACTGGTTGTCGATGCCATACAGGCCCGCAGCCAGTGAGGCTGCCACACTCAGGTAGGGGTTGGCATCGGCGCCGGGCAGGCGGTTTTCGACACGGCGCGCTTCCGGGCCGCTGGCCGGAATACGCAGGCCGGCGGAGCGGTTGTCGTGCGACCAGCACAGGTTGTTTGGCGATGCGTACGCGTGGCAGAAACGCTGGTAGGAGTTGATGTAGGGCGCCATCAGCAACGTCAGCTCGCCCATGCACTGCTGCAGGCCACCAATGAAGTGCCCGAAATGCGCCGTGGCCTCGCCGGTGTCTGCATCGGTAAAGATATTGTTGCTGCTCCCCTGCTCCACCACGCTCTGGTGGATGTGCATCGAGCAGCCGGGCACGCGCGCCAGCGGCTTGGCCATGCACACGGCAATCAGCCCGTGCTTGAGCGCGACTTCATGCAGCGCGTGCTTGAACAGGAAGGTCTGGTCGGCAATCAGCAGCGGATCACCATGGACAAAATTGATCTCGTACTGGCTGACGCCCATCTCGTGCATAAAGGTATCGCGAGGAATGCCCAGCGCGGCCATGGTGTCGGCCAGCTCGTCGAAGAACGGCTTGAGGCCGCTGCTGGTGCTGACACTGAACGCGCCGTAACCGGCTTCGCGGCGGCCATCCAGTCCCACCGGCGGCTGGAACGGCTGGGTGTCGTCACGATTGGGCTCGAACAGAAAGAACTCCAGCTCGGTCGCTACCACCGGCGCCCAACCGCGCTCGGCGTAACGTTCGACTACACGGCTCAGCAGCGCTCGAGTCGACAAGCCGGACAGCTGGCCGTCCAGCTCCACGGCTTCACAGATGGCCATTGCACGAGGGCGCTCAATCCACGGCAGCACGTGCACCTGATCCAGCAGCGGGCGCAACACCAGATCGCCATCGTCGCTGCCGTAATACTGCGCCTCCGGGTAGCCACCCATCACGCACTGCAGCAGCACCCCACGCGCCAGCTGCAGCCGACGATCCGCAAGAAAGCCTTCGCCGGTCATTACCTTGCCACGGGGAATACCGTTCAAGTCCGGGGTGACACACTCGACATCGCCAACACCGGCAAGGCGTTCGGCAAGGGAACCAAGGGATACGGGGGCATTCATGGAGCGCTACCTGTGTTTACTCTGGCCAATAGGGCGTGCCCGGATCATACCCCATCCGCGGCAAAACGAGGCGAAGCGGATGAAGAGGCATGGCGCTGGTGAATACCCCTTGAAACAGAACGAACGTTCATTCATTATTGTGACTGCCGACCAGTCACGCCGTCTCGCGCACTGCGCCGACTTACAAAACCTGACTCAGCCGACCAAACAACAACAATGAAGGAGCTCGGCATGTTCCAACAGCATCTCCGCGCCTTAGCTATCTGTGCGTTTCTAGCCTTTGTCAGCGGCTGCCTGTCCGGCGGCGGCGGAAGCAGTGACGAGACGCCGCCTGCAGGGCCCGCGGCCTCCCGAGCAACTCCCGCCTATCTGCAGGCCGTCGGCCTCGGCGTTTCCGATCTCGACGCCGCTGTCGCTCTTTATCGAGACGGGTTGGGCATGACCGAGCGTGAGCGCCTGACGCGTGACAACCGCATCGAAGTCGTCATGGAGCCTGCCGACAAGCGCGGCGCGCTGGTCGTACTGATGGAGTTCACTGACGGCGTCGGCCGCAACGTGCAGCAAAACCCGGGCAAGCTGGCGTTCTACGTCAAGGACCCAGCAACTTTTGCTACGGCCTTTGCCACCGCAGGCGGGCGCATTGTTGTACCGCCGGCTCCGCAGCCGAGTGTCGGCGGTGTAATCGTTGGTTTCGGGCGAGACCAGGACAACAACCTGATCGAAATCGTCGGTGCCAGCGACGCCACCCACTCGTACCTCAGCGCCGTCGGCATCGGTGTCTCTGACCTGGAAGCGGCCCGCGACTTCTACGCCAACACCTTCGGCTTCGAACAGGACCAGTTTCTTTCCATTCCCGGTCAATATGACGAATATATTCTGACCTCACCCGTGCCCGGCAGCTCTGCGCTGGTGCTGATGCACTGGACCAACGGCGCGCCCTACGACTACCAGGACAACCCGATCAAGCTCGAGCTAGCCAGCGCCGATCCCGCTCTGCTCGCCGACGACATTGAAAAAGCCAACCTGCCGATAAACCAGGCGCCTGCCCCCAGCACCGATGCTGACCTCAACGGCGCACTGGTCGGCTACGCGGCCGATGCCGACGGCACTATGCTTGAGCTTCGCCGCTCGATTCGCCCCTATCTGGCCGGCGCCGCCATCGGCGTTGCAGACCTGGAAGCCTCCGTCAGCTTCTACCAAGAGGCGCTGGGCATGCAGCAGGTGACACGCCGCACCCGCGACAACCGCGACGAGGTGGTGTTGCGCTCTGCCGACAACAAGGGTTCGCAGATTGTGCTGATGGGCTTTACCGACGGCGAGGCCCGCAACTACAGCCGCAACCCAGGCAAACTGGTGTTCTACGCCCGAGACCCGAACGCCTTTGCCCAGTCAATCCGCGATGCCGGCGGCGTGATTCTGGTTGAGCCGGTAGATCAGGGACCTGCGCTGGGTAATGCGGTAGTCGGTTTTGGCCGTGATCTGGACAACAACCTGATCGAGATCGTCGGCGACGACAGCGCTACCGAATCCTGGTTTGGCGCCTTTGGTATCGGCGTCAGCGATCTGGCTTCCGCCAAGGCATTCTATGCAGACACATTGGGCTTCAAGGTATCGCTGTTCCTGCCAATTGCCGGCCAGTACAACGAGTACATTCTGCAGGGCTACGGTGGCTCGGCACTGGTGCTGATGAACTGGACCAACGGCACGCCGCGCAACTACACCAACAACCCGGTGAAACTCGAAATCGGCAGCCTGTCGCCCGAGGGTTTTCTGGAGACTATCGGCGACGCCGGTCAGCGCGTTGATCAGCAGGTAACCGAAGACCCAAGCCGCAACGACGAGCTGGTCGGCTACGCCCGCGATGCCGACGGCACCGTGCTGGAGGTGCTGCTCGCGCCTTGGGGACAAACAGCGCCGTGACGAAAAAGGCCAGCTTTTCAGCTGGCCTTTTCTTCTAGCTCACCGACTCAGAAGCTCAGTGCGCGATCGCCCTGCTCATCCTTAATGCGGGTGGGCAGGCCCATTTCGTTCAGCAGGTTGATGAACGGCTTGGGATCCAGTTCTTCGACGTTAACCATCTTGCCCGCATCCCACGTGCCCTGCGCGATCAGGATGGCAGCGGCAACCGGCGGTACACCGGCAGTGTAGGAAATCCCCTGACTGCCGACTTCAGCATAGGCTTCGGCGTGATCCGCTACGTTGTAGATGAACACTTCCTTGTCCTTGCCATCCTTCTTGCCTTTGACCACATCACCGATGCAGGTCTTGCCAGTATAGTCGGGGGCCAGTGACGACGGATCGGGCAGCACGGCCTTGACCACTTTCAGCGGAATCACTTCCAGGCCTTCAGCAGTGGTCACCGGCTGCTCAGACAGCAGGCCGAGGTTCTTCAGCACGGTGAACACGTTGATGTAGTGCTCGCCAAAGCCCATCCAGAACCGCACGTTTGGCACACCCAGATTCTGCGACAGCGAATGCACTTCATCGTGGCCAGTCATATAGCTGGTTTGCGAGCCCACTACCGGCAGATCATCGGTACGCTTGACCTCGAACATCTTGTTGCTGGTCCACTGGCTGTTCTGCCAGGACCACACTTGCCCGGTGAACTCGCGGAAGTTGATTTCCGGGTCGAAGTTGGTTGCGAAGTACTTGCCGTGGCTGCCGGCGTTGATATCGATAATGTCGATTTCCTCGACGCTATCGAAGTACTCGTTCACCGCAACAGCAGCGTAAGCGTTGACCACGCCCGGATCAAACCCCACGCCCAGCACCGCAGTAATGCCCTTCTCAGCGCACAGTTCCTTGCGCTTCCACTCGTAGTTGGCGTACCACGGCGGCGTCTCACAGATCTTGTCCGGCTCTTCGTGAATGGCGGTATCCAGGTAGGCAGCACCGGTCTCGATGCAGGCCTGCAGTACCGACATATTGATGAAAGCCGATCCGACATTGATCACCAGTTGCGACTGTGTCTTGTCAATCAACGCCTTGGTGGCCTCGATATCGAGGGCATTCAGGGCATGGGCTTGCAATTCACCGGCAACCTTGAGGCTGCCCTTTTCCTTCACGCTGTCGACGATGGCCTGACACTTCTCAGCGGTACGCGACGCGATATGGACGTTACCCAGCACGTCATTGTGCTGGGCGCATTTGTGTGCGACCACCTGGGCCACACCACCGGCACCAATAATCAGAACGTTTTTCTTCATTTCTCTTCCTCGAAACGCCTCCTTGGAAAGGCTGGGTAGGTTATGCCTCAGGAGAGGCTGTCCAGGTAATCCTGGAATCCGAACTCGCGCACCAGTTTCACCGAACCATCAAGCTCCCTGATCGCAATGGCGGGCATATTGACGCCGTTGAACCAGTTCTTCTTGACCATGGTGTAACCAGCCGCATCAATAAAGGACAGGCGATCGCCAATCTTCAGCTCGCTGTCAAAATTGAATTCGCCGAAGATGTCGCCGGCCAGGCAAGACTTGCCGCATACCATGTATTGATGCGGGCCAGCGCAGGGCTCCATCTTGGCCTCCTGACGGTAGATCAGCAGATCGAGCATGTGCGCTTCGATCGAGCTGTCGACCACGGCCAACTGCTTGCCGTTGTAGAGGGTGTCGAGCACTGTCACTTCGAGGGAAGTGCTCAGGGTAATCGCGGCCTCGCCGGGCTCCAGGTAAACCTGAACCCCGTAGCGCTCGGAGAACGCCTTGAGGCGGGCGCAGAAACGATCCAGCGGATAGTCTTCGCCGGTGAAGTGAATACCGCCGCCCAGACTGACCCAACTCACCTGCGCAAGCAGGTGGCCGAAGCGTTCTTCGATCTGTCCGAGCATCTGGTCAAACAGGTCGAATTCGCTGTTCTCGCAGTTGTTGTGAATCATAAAGCCGGAGATCAAAGGCAACACCGCCTCGATCTTGGCTGCGTCCCACTCGCCCAGACGGCTGAACGGACGGGCAGGATCAGCGATCAGAAAGTCTGAGCTACTGACTCCGGGGTTCAGGCGCAGGCCGCGTACCTTGTCGGTCGAGGCGTCACTGAAACGGTTCAGCTGACTGATGGAGTTGAAGATGATCTTGTCCGAATGGGCCAAGACTTCGTCGATCTCGTCATCGGCATAGGCCACGCTGTAGGCATGTGTCTCCCCCGGGAACTTGAGCTTCCCCAGCTTGACTTCGTTCAGGGAGGAGGAGGTAGTGCCATCCATGTACTGACTCATAAAGTCGAACACGGACCAGGTAGCAAAGCATTTGAGTGCGAGCAGCGCCTTGGCTCCGGAGTGCTCACGCACGTAGGCGATCTTCTCCATATTGCGTTCGAGCTTGCTCTTGTCGATGAGATAGTACGGCGTCTTGATCAATTCGTTCATACCCTCCAGCTAACAGCGCCCGGTAACCGGGCAAGCGAAAGCGCAAAATTATAAATTAACGCGCCAGCGGTCGATAGGAAAAATCGCCCCACTAAGCCTAGCCCCCGATTGCTGCAGTTTCACTTCAATACAACAAGAAATGCAGATAACGCATAGATTTTAAAATAAAAATGCATTGGCCATATATCGCCAGTCCCTCCTATAGTGTCTCAATGCTGGCTTCGCCGGCTATCAAGAACAATTCCGCCGCATGCACGGCGACGACACACGGAGACACCCCATGCGTTCACGCAATGTCATCCTCGGCCTCGGCGCCGTGGCCGCCAGTATCAGCCTGGCTGTCGGTGCTACCCCAAACCCAGCCACCGAGCTAACCGCTGCCAGTAATCACGCGGTCCTGGAGCAACTTCCCTTTGCCGACCAGCAGGCCTTTGCTGATGCCCAGCGCGGCTTTGTTGCCCAATTACCCGACGGCAAGGTCACCAACGACGACGGTTCGGTTGCCTGGGACATGAGCGAATATGCGTTCCTGAACAACGAGACCGCACCCGATACCGTCAACCCCAGCCTTTGGCGCCAGGCACGACTAAACGCGATTCACGGCCTGTTCAAGGTGACCGACGGCATGTACCAGATCCGCGGCATGGATCTGGCCAACATGACGATCATTGAAGGTGACACCGGCCTGATCATCATTGATCCGCTACTGTCTCCCTCCACCGCCAAGGCCGGCCTGGAGCTGTACTACCAGAACCGTCCGCAAAAGCCGGTTGTTGCGGTGCTCTACACCCACAACCACGTCGACCACTGGGGCGGCGTAAAGGGGGTCACCAGCAATGAGGATGTCGCCTCTGGCAAGACGCGTATCTATGCGCCAGTCGGCTTCATGGAACACGCGGTCTCCGAGAACGTAATCGCCGGGCCGGCGATGAGCCGCCGGGCCATCTACCAGTTCGGCGCCATGCTGCCACCGGGCGAACGTGGTCACGTCGACACCGGTCTGGGCAAGGCGCTGTCCAAAGGCGAGCGCACGCTGATTGCACCGACTGATACCGTGCCGGACAACAGCACCCTGACCATTGACGGCGTGGATATCGAGTTTCTGATGGCTCACGGTACCGAGGCCGAGTCGGAAATGATGATGTACTTCCCCGCGTTCAAGGTACTGGATACCGCGGAGATCACCAGCCAGCACATGCATAACGTCTATACCATTCGCGGCGCAGCGGTGCGTGACGCCAGCGCATGGGCGCACTACATCGACCTGGCGCTGGAGCGTTTCGGTGACCGCGCCGATATCGTCGTTGGTCAGCATCACTGGCCAATCTGGAGCCAGGAGGATGCCAAGCGCTTCCTGTCGGTGCAGCGCGATATGTACAAGTATCTGCATGACCAGTCTGTGCGCATGATCAACAAGGGCTACCTGCCGGGCGATATCGCCGAACAGCTGAAACTGCCAGCCAGCCTTGACCAGCAATGGTACGCACGCGGTTACTACGGCACCCTGCGCCACAACGCCAAAGCCATCTACCAGCGCTACATGGGCTGGTACGACGCTAACCCAGCCAACCTTAACCCGCTGCCACCGGTGCAGAACGCGGCGAAGACCATTGAATACATGGGCGGCGCCGACAAAGTGATCGAGCAGGCACGCAAGGATTACGACAACGGCGAGTATCGCTGGGTCGCCAGCGTCATGAATCAGGTCGTCTTTGCTGACCCAAGCAACCAGGCCGCGCGTGAACTGGGTGCAGATGCGCTAGAGCAACTCGGTTATCAAGCAGAAGCCGGCACTTGGCGCGGAGCTTACCTGATGGGCGCTCAGGAACTGCGTAACGGCACCCTGCCACCGACCGTCGGCTCATTGTCGCCGGACGTGCTGCAAGCACTGGATACCGGGATGTTCTTCGACCTGATGGGCGTTCGCCTGGATGCAGCCAAGGCCGAGGGCAAACACCTGGTAATCAACTGGCAGCTGACAGACACCAACGAGAACTACCGTCTAAACTTGGAGCATTCGACGCTGACCTATCGCGCCGATACTCAGGATGACAACGCGCAGGCAACGGTCAGCATGACCCGCGATACGCTGGACCAGATCCTGCTGCGCCGCACCACCTTCCCGGAAGCGGTCAAGGCTGGGCAAATCAGGATCAGCGGTGAGCCGAATGCCTTCTTCGGTCTGCTGCAAATGCTGGAAGTGCCTTCCGGTGACTTCCCGATCGTGACTCCGGTCAGTAACTGACCTTTTAGCCCCGTTCGTACCTTGACGAACGGGGCTCTTTTTTTACGGCTGCTGCAGCGAACGCAGCAAACGCTCAGCAAAAAATCCCCGCTGCTCATTCAGGTCAAACAAACCCGGCGCAAACAGCCAGGTTTGGGTCACGCCCATCAACTGGGTATAGATCATCAAGGCAAGCTGTCCGGCCGATTGCCCCTGTGGAATCTGCCCTTGCTCCTGCGCGGAGCAGGCCAGCGACGCCAGTGTTTCTATCATGCTTTGGGTCAGTCGCCGCTCACGCTCAAGCGTGCTCTGCATCGCCTCGGTCAGCTCCGTTTTATTCAGCAGGATTTCGAAGGATTGGCGAAACCAGGCGTCCTCGACCAGTAGCACAAACCAACTGCGGACAAATCCGCCGATTCGCTCCAACGGAGACAGGCCACCGCTGCGCGCCTGCGCCACCAGCTTCTCCAGTGGCTCCTGCGAGTAGGCCAGTACTGCCTCGAACAGGTCATCCTTGTTCTTGAAATGCCAGTAGATCGGGCCACGACTGAAGCCGGCTTCGCTGCCGATCATCGCCAGCGTGGTGTTGGAGTATCCGTTGCGGCTGAATAACGTCAGTGCCGCTTCGATGATTTTTAAACGGGTTTTTTCCGCGTCTTCTTTGGTTCTGCGCATGGGTGTTCCAGAAGTGCTGCGGGAGCAGGCTCCCGCAGCAGTCAGACTCCTCAGAGGGCGCCGTCGGCCGCCATCTGCATGTACTCGGTATCAAACCGCAGCTTGATGTTAGCGGTATCGCCGAGTGTCTTGCCATTGGGCATCTCGATCCCGACGAAATCCGCAGAGTCAGCCCCTTCGCCCAGCAGCCCCTTCTCGAACGAGAAATCGCGGACACTGTCCATGGCGTCATAGGCTTCGTCGCTGGCAATAAAGGTCAGCGCATCCGCCGGTTGCCAGAACATCTTCATACCGGCCAACTGTGCCTCGTAACCAGCCTGATCGGTCGCCGACGCTTCGCCAAGGAAGGCACGTGCCTTCTGCCCGGCTTCACTATCGGTACCCATCTCGGCCATCAGCTCAAACCAGGCCCCAACCAGCGCCTTGCCGAGTGCGGGGTTGTCGCGCAGGGTTTCGGTGTTGACGATGGTCAGGTCCTTGATATGGCCCGGAATCTGGCTGGAATCAAATACGCGATTGGCACCCGGCTGGCTGAGGATTTCGTCCAGCAACGGGTTCCAGGTCACCACATTGCGCACGTCATCCGTGTTGTAGGCGGCCACCATGTCCGCGTCGCTGGTATTGACTACGGTAACGTCACTCTCGCTCAGACCAACCGAATCCAGCGCTCGGGCGAGCAAATAGTGGGATACCGAAAGCTCAACCAGATTGACCTGCTGGCCCTTCAGATCCGCCACACTGGTGCTGTCCTTCATGACGATGCCATCGTTGCCGTTGGAGTAATCACCGACGATCAACGCAGTGGTATCCACACCGCCCGCCGAGGGAATGGACAGCGCATCCATACTGGTTGCTACCACACCATCAAACTGACCAGCACTGTACTGGTTGATCGACTCGATATAGTCGTTGATCTGCACGATCTCGACACTGATGCCGTATTTATCGGCCCACTTTTTCATCAACCCTGACTCATCGATGTACTTCCACGGAATCCAGCCAGCGTAGATGCTCCAGGCCAGCTTGAAGCTGTCCTTTTCCTCTGCCTGAGCGGCTGGTACGACGGCAACCGATGCCGCCAGTGCAATCACGGCGCCTGAAACAACCTGCTTGAAACGTCGTGCAAATGGAACGGACTTTTTCATGGTTCAACTCCATATGGTTCTAGTTGGCAATGATGTGAAGGCTTGGCAGTAACTCCGCAGCAAGAACCGCGCCGTCACCGGCGCGGAACCGACTTAAAAGAACTTCAGGTAGCGCTGTAGCTCCCAATCGGAGACGTGGGTGTGATACTCGGTCCACTCCTGACGCTTGAAGCTGACAAAGCTGTCGAACATCGCATCGCCGAATACCGCGCGCGACAGCGGGTCTGCTTCGAAGGCATCGACAGCCTCGCCGAGGTTTTGCGGCAACAGCTCAATGTCCATCTCTCGCACCTGCTGATCGGTGTAGTTGTACATGTTCTCCCGATGCGGCGTACCCGGATCCATACCCTCGCGGATACCTTCCAGGCCAGCAGCCAGCATCATCGCGGCGCCGAGATAGGGATTGCAGGCAATATCGGCCGCACGACACTCGACCCGGCCACCCTGCGACGGGATACGCAGCATGTTGGTGCGGTTGTTGTTGCCGTAGCAAACGAATACTGGCGCCCAGGTAGAGCCAGACATGCTGCCCTTGCGCACCAGACGCTTGTAGCTGTTGACCGTCGGCGCAATCACCGCGCTGATCGCCTTGGCGTGCTTCATCACACCGGCAATAAAGTGATACGCCATCTGAGTCACGCCGCAGCCGTAGGAGTCTTCACCATTCGCCGCATCAAACAGATTGCGCCCGGTTTCACGATCCGCCAGCGACATGTTGTAGTGCGCGCCGCTGCCAGTGCGATTAGCCGAGGGCTTGGGCATAAAGCTGGCAAAGCCGCCATGCTTGCGCGCAATCTCGTTCGCCATCAGACGGAAGAACACCAAGCGGTCAGCCATGCCGAGGGCATCGGTATAGGTAAAGTCGGTTTCAAACTGGCCGTTGGCATCTTCATGGTCAAAGGAGTAAACATCCCAGCCCATGGCATTCATGGCTTCGACCAGCTCACCGACGATGGGCATGTTGTCCATCAGGCCGCGGGGGTCGTAGCAGGGTTTGGCCAGCGTGTCGCGGGCGCTGATAGGTTCGAAGCCGCCGTCCTCGGAATCGCGAAACAGGAAAAACTCGGTCTCGATACCCAGGTTGAAGGTCAGTCCCATGTCCGCCGCCTGCGCGACCTGACGCTTAAGGATATTGCGCGAGCAGGCCTCAAACGGCGCGCCGTCCAGATACAGGTCACTGGCGAACCAAGCCAGTTCAGGATTCCACGGACAGATGGTGGCAGTCGCAGGATCAGGCATGGTCGCGACTTCATTATCGCTGATGTCCTGTGGAACACCGTCCAGCGCAGCGCCAGTGTAGAGCTCCGACCCTTTCATCATCCGCCCCAGATGATTGAGCGGAACAAACTTGCCCTTGATCACCCCGTGCAGATCGACGTAGCCACTCAGAGCGTACTTCACGCCCTTCTCTGCAAGGGACTCTTTCAATTGTTCACTGCTCACATGCTGACTCATGTTGATACTCCGCTGATTCTGTCCGCAACCGCTGCGGCGCTTGGTACGAATCTTTCATTCAACATACATGCCAGCATGCATATTTAATTGGCAGACAGAATCCGAGTCGCTGGCGATCAATTCAATGGCGCCAACCAAGAGGCCGCATATGTACGAATATCAAGCAGTTGAAGACGAATTCCATGCCGGAGACTGGCCGCTCCAGAGCGGAACGGTACTGCGCGATGCCCGTTTACGTTATCTACAGATAGGCCAGCTCAACGCTGCGTGTGACAACCTGATCATCCTGCCGACGTACTACGGCGGAACACACGAAGGAAATCTGCCCCTGATTGGTGCAGGCAGCCCCTTAGACCCGGAACGCTACTGCATTCTGATTCCAAATCTGCTTGGCAACGGCCAATCCAGCTCGCCTTCCAACGCACACCACAGTCAACGCGGTCCTAATTTCCCCAAGGTCAGCCTGTACGACAACGTCGTTTTGCAGCACAGACTGGTTGAGGAGCACTTTGCAGGCGCTGAAGTCGCACTCGTCGCCGGCTGGTCAATGGGCGGCATGCAGGCTCTGCAGTGGGGCTGCCTGTACCCGGACCAGGTAAAGCGCGTGGCCAGTATTTGTGCGACCGCCCGTTGCTGGCCACACAACCAGGTGTTTCTTGAGGGGGTCAAGGCAGCACTGACATGTGACAAAGACTGGGATGGAGGGCGTTACCAATCCCCGCCAAAGGCCGGCCTGAAGGCCTTTGGCCGAGTTTACGCCGGCTGGGCCTACAGCCAGGCGTTCTTTCGCGAAGAGCGATATAAAGAACTGGGCTTCGACTCGATAGAGTCGCTGTTACGGTACTGGGAAGAGGACCACCTCAAGCAAGACGCCAACAATCTGCTTGCCGTGTTGCACACATGGCAACAGGGAGACATCAGCGCCAACCCAGTCTGGAACAACGATTTCGACGCCGCGCTAAAGGGGATTCAAGCGAGTTGCCTGATCATGCCAGGCAGCACCGATCTCTACTTCACCAGCGAAGACGCCTTAAGCGAAGCACAGCAAGTACCAAACGCATTTTTTCGGCCGCTTGAGTCCGACTGGGGGCATTGTGCAGGAGCACCTGGGCGCAATCCGCCAGATACAAGAAGTATTCTCGGTGTACTAAGGGTATTACTTAGTGATCATTAAGTAGAAACATCGGCGTGTATCCCCCGTACATCGACAGCT
>NZ_PPSK01000017.1 GCF_002903165.1 Halopseudomonas oceani | reverse complement strand
AAGCTAACTTATTGATTAATAAGCGCTTTAGACGAAGCAGCCTGCCCGACGAGGAGGCGAATTATAGGCCCGTCAGATTTTCCGTCAAGCCCTAATTACTGTTTTATTACAAAGCAGTCCGAAATCACTCAGCAGAAGTAGATTTAGTGCGCTGACGCAAGCGCCAAAGCGACATGACCGGCCCGGAGATGGTGTACCCAACAAAGATTGCCCACAGTATCCGCGACGGGTCAGACGAAATGACCGCAAACCCCAGAACCACCACCAGAATGACAAAGAACGGAACCCGCCCCTTGAAATCCAGATCCTTGAAGCTGTAGTAGCGGAAGTTACTGACCATTAACAAGCCGCCAAGCGCCGTGAGAATGCCAACCAACAGAGAAATATCATTGCCGTCAACACCGAAGTCACTCAACGACCAGACCATACCGGCGACGAGCCCCGCTCCCGATGGACTCGGCAACCCGGTAAAGTAACGCTTATCGTCATCACCAATATGCGTGTTGAAGCGAGCCAGACGCAGCGCGGCGCCCGCTACGTAGATAAACGCAAACACCCACCCCACTTTACCCAAATCAGTCAACGCCCAACTGAACACAACAACAGCCGGGGCGATGCCGAAAGCAACCATATCCGACAACGAGTCGTACTCAGCACCAAAGGCACTCTGGGTGTTGGTCAGTCGCGCAACGCGGCCGTCCAGGCCATCAAGCACCATGGCAATGAAAATGGCGACCGCCGCATGGGTAAAGTTGCCGTCCATTGCGCTGACAATGGCGTAAAAGCCGGAAAACAGCGCCGCTGTAGTGAACAGATTGGGTAGCAGATAAACTCCTTTGTGACGGACCTTACGGCCGTCAGGCCCTGATACCTCTTCGACGTGCTCATCAATCGGTAGCAACGCATGCGCGCCTTCCACCTCGGTGCCGTGATCGTTGTTTTGATGCTCTGTCATGGGATTACCTTGCAACATTGCCGGGCTGAACAGTGTGGCAATTTGACAAGCAAATAACCAGCTCAGCTCCGCGTTCGAACATAAAAAAACGCGGCTTAAAAGCCGCGTTTTTCACTATCGCTCGACTTAGTTTTTGGCCTTGTCGACGATCTTATTGGAAGCGATCCACGGCATCATCGCGCGCAGCTTCTCGCCAACCTGCTCGATCGGGTGAGCAGCGTTGTTACGGCGGGCAGCAGTCATCGACGGATAGTTGTGAGCACCTTCAGCGATGAACATCTTGGCATACTCACCATCCTGAATACGCTTCAGAGCATTGCGCATGGCAGCACGGGACTCATCGTTGATGACTTCCGGGCCAGTCACGTACTCACCATACTCCGCGTTGTTGGAGATGGAGTAGTTCATGTTGGCGATGCCGCCCTCGTACATCAGGTCAACAATCAGTTTCAGCTCGTGCAGGCACTCGAAGTAAGCCATTTCCGGCGCATAGCCAGCTTCAACCAGAGTCTCAAAACCAGCCTTGACCAGTTCAACCGCACCACCACACAGAACAGCTTGCTCACCGAACAGGTCGGTTTCAGTCTCGTCCTTGAAGGTGGTTTCGATGATGCCGGTACGACCACCGCCTACACCGCTGGCGTAGGACAGAGCGACGTTCTTGGCGTTGCCGGACGCATCCTGGAAGATCGCGATCAGGTCAGGAATACCGCCGCCCTTGACGAACTCGGAACGTACAGTATGGCCCGGCGCTTTCGGCGCGATCATGATGACGTCAAGGTCAGCACGCGGAACGATCTGGTTGTAGTGGATTGCGAAGCCGTGAGCGAAAGCCAGGGTAGCGCCCTGCTTCAGGTTCGGCTCGATCTCGGCCTTGTACAGCTGAGACTGAAATTCGTCCGGGGTGAGGATCATGACTACGTCGGCTGCTGCAACAGCGGCCGGAACATCGCTGACTTTCAGGCCGTGGGCCTCAGCCTTGGCGATGGAGCTGGAACCAGGACGCAGACCAACGGTCACGTCAACACCGGAGTCTTTCAGGTTGCACGCGTGCGCATGGCCCTGCGAACCGTAGCCGATGATGGCAACTTTCTTGCCCTGGATGATGCTCAGATCACAATCTTTATCGTAATAGACTTGCATGAAATTCCCCTGCTTACTGAGCGGGCCGTCTGGCCCGCGACCAATTAGTTTAGATACTCAAAACCTTTTCACCGCGAGCGATACCCGACACCCCGGTGCGCACAACTTCCAGTACCGACGTCGGACCGATGGCCTCGATGAAGCTATTCAGCTTGTCACTTGTGCCGGTCAGCTGCACGGTATAGACACTCGGTGACACATCCACGATCTGGCCGCGGAAAATATCAGTAGTCCGCTTGACCTCAGCGCGCTGCGCGCCGGTCGCCTTGATCTTGACCAGCATCAGCTCGCGCTCGATGTGGGCACCTTCGGACAAGTTGACCAGTTTCACGACTTCGATCAGCTTGTTGAGGTTCTTGGTGATCTGCTCAATCACGTCATCCTGACCGACGGTTGTCAGCGTCAGACGCGACAATGTCGGATCTTCAGTCGGTGCGACCGTGAGCGTCTCAATGTTGTAGTTACGCTGGGAGAACAGCCCAACCACACGAGACAACGCGCCCGGTTCGTTTTCCAGAAGAACGGAAATGATATGTCTCATGATCAGGTGCGCTCCGTTTTGCTCAGCCACATATCTCGCATCCCACCACCACGAATCTGCATCGGGTAGACGTGCTCACTGGTATCAACCGCAATATCCAGGAAGACCAGACGATCCTTCATGGCAAAGGCTTCCGCCATCTTGCTCTTGAGCTCCTTCGGATCGGTAATGCGGATACCGACGTGACCATAGGCCTCAGCCAGCTTGACGAAGTCCGGCAGCGATTCCATGTAGGAGTGCGAATAACGGCTGTTGTATTGCATGTCTTGCCATTGGCGGACCATGCCCAGCGCACCGTTGTTCAGGTTGACGATCTTGACCGGCATATCGTATTGCAGACAGGTCGAGAGTTCCTGAATGTTCATCTGAATACTGCCTTCACCGGTAACACAGGCAACAGTTGCCTCCGGGAAGTTCAGTTGCACCCCCATAGCTGCGGGGAAACCGAAGCCCATGGTGCCCAAGCCACCGGAGTTGATCCAGCGGTTAGGCTTATCGAAGCGGTAGTACTGAGCCGCGAACATCTGATGCTGCCCGACATCGGAGGTAATGAAGGCATCGCCGCCAGTCACTTCCCACAACGCCTCGATTACAGCCTGGGGCTTGATGATGCTGCCGTCGCCTTTGTCGTAAGGGAACAGCGCACCATCGCCACGCCACTCATCAATCTGCTTCCACCAGGTCGCCTGTGCCTCAGCGTCGGGTGTCTCACCGATTTCCTTGAGAATGGCAACCATCTCGGTCAGTACGCTTTCAACCGGACCAACAATCGGAATATCAGCCTTGACCATTTTGGAGATGGACGCGGGGTCGATGTCGATATGAATAATCTTGGCGTTCGGGCAGAACTTGGAGGAGTCCTCGCCATTGATGACGCGGTCATCAAATCGTGCGCCGACCGCCAGGATCACATCAGCGTGATGCATAGCCAGGTTGGCTGTATAGCTGCCGTGCATACCGAGCATGCCAACAAACTGTCGATCTGTACCCGGGAACGCACCCAGGCCCATCAGTGTATTGGTAACCGGTACATTCAGCGCCTTGGCCAGCTCGGTCAGCGGGCGCGATGCGCCACCCAGAACAACCCCGCCACCGGAGTAGATGATCGGGCGTTTTGCCGCCAGCATCATCTCGACAGCTTTGCGGATCTGGCCGGAGTGACCACGAGTAGCCGGGTTGTAAGAGCGCAGCTTGACCTTCTTCGGGTAGCTGTACTCGAACTTGTCGGCAGGGTTGGTCATGTCTTTCGGGATATCGATGACGACCGGGCCGGGACGACCGCTTTGCGCCAGATAAAAGGCCTTCTTGATGACCTCGGGAATCTCGCGCGGATCCTTGACCATGAAGCTGTGCTTCACGATGGGACGAGATACGCCGACCATATCGGTTTCCTGGAAGGCATCAGAGCCGACCATGTTGCTTGCCACCTGACCGGAGATGACAACCATTGGAATGGAATCCATGTAGGCAGTCGCGATACCGGTAACGGTATTGGTTGCACCGGGACCCGAGGTCACCAGAACCACACCGGGCTTGCCGGTGGCGCGCGCGTAGCCATCAGCCATATGGGCTGCAGCCTGTTCGTGGCGAACCAGAATATGCTCTACGTCGTCCTGCCGGAAAATGGCATCGTAGATATGCAGAAGGGCACCGCCCGGGTACCCGTAGATGTATTTAACACCCTCGTCACGCAATGAGCGGACGACCATCTCAGCGCCGGATAAAAGCTCCACTTTTGAATCACCTCTAGCATGCCGACCACCAACACGGCGGGCAGCAGGATACCTGTTTACTGCTCGGCAGCGCAGAACAACGGTGGTTGTACTGCATCAGCTTTGACTACGTGCGTGGAGGCGTATTCCTGCTGTTTCGGAATCACCTCACCCAGCGCGAGGTAGCGCGTGCGGGTGCCAGGCCGAGGACGACGGGTTTCGTCTCCCGGAATGAGCAACTAAAGTCAGCCGTCTCGGATGCGGGGTGGGCTCCGAAAACAGCTGTCTCATGAGAACCACGAATTGTTTACACTCAAGGCGTACAAGTCAAGCCAAGTTGCAGAAAACCCCTACCAAGGGATATACCTTGTCAAGAGTGCCCGCACGAGTTGTCGGGTTATGATTGTTTCGCCGCACTACAAGGACGCTAGCACCATGCGCAAGTTAATGATCACCACCCTGCTCACCCTGGCCTGCAGCAGTGCCATGGCCACCCAACTATACAAATGGGTAGACGAAGATGGCGTAACCCAGTTCAGCCAGCAGCCACCGGCCGACAACCAGTATCAACGGATGAATGTCGCGCCCCCGCCACAGCCGAGTTCGCCGACGCCGCAGGCGCCAGCGGAGGAAGAGACCACAGCGACTGCGGGAGAGCCTGCTCAGAAACAGATTGCAAACCCCGAATACGAGGCGGAACTGGCCGCCTACTGCGAGTCACTGCGCAATCGGCTGACGACGATGGAAAACAACCCGCGTCTGCGACAAACACGAGAAGACGGCACAGTAGAGAGGGTTACAGAAGAAGATCGGCAGGCAATGATTAGCAAGGCAAAAGCTGACCTGCAGGCCAACTGTCAGAACTGAGCAACGTCTTTAGCCAGCATGGCAGCGCAATGGTCAATCTGACCAAGCGCTGCCAATAGCCCGCCGCGCCGCCGGCCAAGATGGGCGAATGCCTCCTCACCCATTGGTTGAATACGACACTCACCCGGCAAAGTTTCGCCACGCTCCAGCAAACTGATCACTTGCGGGATAAACACCCACTGCAACCACTGATCAAAGGCCAGCGTATCCACGCAAAATGGCACTTCGCTTTCCAGCCGCCACCGTACCGGCGGCTCCCGTGACCATAGCCCCAGCTGCCGCAACTCCATCTCGAGCTGGAGCACGGCATCAGCCAGAGCGGACCAGCCAGCGGGCATCACAACGAGACGCGGGCTCGCTGACGCGCCTGCTCGGCCCCAGCGTTGTTACCCTGAGCCTCTCTGGCCTGCGCAACCAGCTCCCACAATCCGGCCTGCAGCGCAGGGCGGCCAGCGGCGTAGGTGAGGCCACGCTGGGCCAACTGCTCTGCCTGGGCAGCGTCACCCTGGTGCAGGCGCACCTGAGCCAGACGATAGAGTACCTGCGGCTCGCGCGGCGCGATCCGCATCGCGCGCTCCAGACTCGCATTGGCTCCGTTGAGGTCACCACTGCCTTCCTGCTGCCGGGCCGTCGTTAGCAGCGCCAGCACCGGACCCGACAGTTGCTCGTCCTGTTGCAGCACCGAGCTGCCAGCAGCACCCGGCGTGGCACCACCGGTCGCATTACCGCCGTTATCCGTAGAGAACACCGGCTGACTATCCAGCGGATAGGACTGAACAGCGCTGGAGCCACCATTGCTATCGGGCACCATGACGACAACGCCAGCGTCCTGCGGCGAATTGGTCTGGGGGGCGTTACTGATGACTCGGCCGGCACCGGTACGCATATCCTCGTTGGACACCGGGCGCCCCGAGTCGACAACAGGGATATGGCCGCCGGAGCCTGCGCAACCGGACAGCACAGCCATTGTCGCCGCAACCAGGGCTGCCTTTTTGATAGTCATCACGTTTGATCCTCTACTCATTCATCAAAGCTGGAAGTACGACAGCATACTGAGCGATGCTCAACGCAGCCAGTCGCGAATGGTATCCAGCACTCGATTCGCCCCATCCTGCAGCACCTCGGTATCGATCACCGGACGACAGCCCGGCCCAGGCAGGGGCTCGTATCCTGCCCGGAAATGCACTTCCACACTGCCCTCACAAGACGGGTCACTGCCAAGTCCGGTAGCCGGATCAGCCCATGCCGTTACGATTTCTGCCGGCGGCACCGCCGACAGACTTTGCGGATGTGCCTGCCCCATGAACGCATTCCACACCTGCAGCGCCCCCGTGGCACCGGTCAGACGTGTCCGATCATTGTCGTCACGGCCAACCCAGGAAACCGCAACCAAGTCGTCGGAGAAGCCGGCAAACCAGCTGTCGCGCAGATCATTGGTGGTCCCCGTCTTGCCCGCCAGTCGCACATTGGACGGTACGAAACGATAGGCGGAGCGACCGGTCCCCTCGGTCATGACATGACTCATGGCTTCCTGGGTAAGAAAGATGGTCGCCGAATCAAAGCGCTGGCGCACCTCGAACGGATAGCGCTTAAGCGGCTCCCCCTCGGCCGTCAGCACATTGCGGATCGCTCGCAGCGGTGTATTGAAGCCGCCATTGGCGATTGTCTGGAACATGTCCGCAACCTGCATCGGAGTCATGGATCCTGAGCCCAGGAGCATCGCGGGATAGGCCGGCCAGTCATGATCGACGCCCAACCGACGCACCGTATTCAGGACGTTGTCCACTCCGACATCCATACCAACTCGCACCGCCGCCTGGTTATAGGACTTGGCCAACGCCAGATAGAGCGGCACCTGACCATGGCTCTGGCGATCGTAGTTCTGCGGCGTCCAGGTATTGCCGGGCTCGGCGTCCAGGGTAATCGGCTCATCATCAATCGGGGTGATCAGCGAATAGCGCTCTGGCTTCTCCAGCGCCGTCAGATAGATTGCCGGCTTAATCAGCGACCCGATTGGCCGCGAGGCATCAAGCGCCCGGTTGAAGCCGGAAAAACGCGGGTTGCTACCCCCGACCAGCGCCAGCACCTCACCGGTCTGCGCGCCAGTCACCACCATTGCTCCCTCCAGCGGTTGCTTATCCGGCGTTTCGCCAAATCGCTTGAGGGTGGTCTGAACAGCGTCCTCCGCCTTTTTCTGCAGCAGCGGATCGAAACTGGTAAAGATGCGCAGCCCCTCGCTGGTCAAGTCCTCGTCACGGTAGTCTTCGCGCAGCTGACGCTTGACCAGGTCCATGAACGCCGGGTAGCTGGTATTGGCCATACTGCCACCAACGGTCACGTCAAGCGGCTTGGCCTTGGCATCATTTGCCTGCTGCTGGCTGATCATGCCTTGCTCTGCCATCAGGTCCAGCACCAGATTGCGCCGCGTGGTGGCGCGCTCGGGGTTGCGGCGCGGGTTGTAATAGGACGCGCCCTTAACCATCCCGACCAGCAGCGCGACCTGATGAAGCTTTAACTCCTGCAACGGCTGAGCAAAGTAATACTGACTGGCCAGACCAAACCCGTGCACTGCCCGGTTGCCATCCTGACCGAGGAAGACCTCGTTCAAATACGCCTCAAGAATGTCTTCCTTGCTGTAGTGCACCTCCAGCAGCACCGCCATCATCGCTTCAAGCCCCTTGCGGACGATGTTGCGGTCTGCCGACAGGAAGAAGTTCTTCACTAGTTGCTGAGTGAGCGTACTGCCGCCCTGCTGCAAGCTGCCGGTGGTCAGGTTGACGAACATCGCGCGGGCGATGCCCTTCGGCGAGACACCGAAGTGATTGAAGAAATCACGATCCTCAACCGCGACCAACGAGTCAACCAGATAGGGCGGAGCCTGATCCAGCCGGATCAGAATGCGATCTTCGTTATGCGCAGGGTAAATGCCGCCGATCATCAACGGCTCCAGCCGCGCCATAACCAGATCGCCATTGCCACGGATGCTGCTGATGGTCGACCCGTTAAACTGGACACTGACCCGCTGGGCAGGCTCGGCTCCCTCGAAGAACTGGAAGCCACGGGTGTACACATCAATACGGCTGCTGCCGACCGACATTTGGCCTGGTCCATCAGCCGCGTTGGTTTGCCGGTACCCCAACGCACGCAGCTCGGTCAGAAAGTCATCACGCGTCAGCGCGCGCCCGGCATACAGCTCAAGTGGCCTGGCAAACACTTTGGCGGGGACCGCCCAGCGCTTGCCTGAGAATTTCTCCTGCACAATGGCATCCAGATAAACCGCCAGCGCCCCGAGCAGCACCATTCCAACCAGCCCCAGCTTGAGCAACCAGCCCCAGAGCCGGCTTCTGCCTTTGGCCTTTCCCTTGCCTCGCGATCTGCGTTTATTAGCCATCGTTATCTGTGTTACTCCGCATCCGTTGTGCCCGTAGCCTGTGCTTCGGGTCATTGCCCATGGTTGGCCTCGGACCAGCCAACCCGCATAATGTTCGCATTGCCGACCAAACAAGGAAACGTCGTGAGCCAGACCCTGTTAACTGCGCTGCAGAACCCTGACCTGTATGACCACCCAGTGAGCGGTTTTACTCTGATCGAAACCCATATTTCCTGGGTGCTGCTGACCGGCGACTATGTCTACAAGGTCAAGAAGCCCGTCAACTTTGGCTTTCTGGACTTTTCCACCCTGGCCCAACGCGAGCACTTCTGCCGCGAGGAAGTGCGCCTCAACCGCCGTCTGGCCCCCGAACTCTACCTTGGCGTCGTCCCCGTTACCGGCAGCGAACAGGCGCCGGTCATCGGGGGGGACGGCCAAGCCATCGAATACATGGTCAAGACTCGACAGTTCCGCCAGGAAGACCTGCTCGGCAACCTGCAACGCGCTGGCGGCCTGACAGCATCACACATTGATCAACTGGCGGTGGTCCTGGCTCGTTTTCACGGCCAGATCGACCATGCCGAACTCGATACCCCGTTCGGCGCCCCGGAACAGGTACATGCCCCGGTTGCGCAAAACTTTGAGCAGATCCGTCCCTTTCTGAGCAGCACCCAGGACCTTGAGCAGCTCGAGGCGCTTGAACAGTGGGCGAATACTACCTATCAGCGGCTGATTCCCCAAATCGCAGAACGCAAAGCCACCGGCATGGTTCGCGAATGTCACGGCGACGTCTACCTGGACAACGTTACCCTGATCGACGGTCAAGTGACCCTGTTTGACTGCATTGAGTTCAACGAGCCGTTTCGCTGGACCGACGTCATGGCCGACGTCGCCTTCATGAGCATGGACCTTGAGGACCGCGGCCTGCACACGCTGTCGAACCGCTTCCTCAGCGCCTACCTGGAGCAGACTGGAGACTACCAGGGGCTGGCCGTACTCAACTACTACAAAGCCTATCGCGCCATGGTGCGCGCCAAGGTTGCCCTGTTCGGCCTGCACGACGACATGACCGCGGAGCAGCGTGCCGCTGCCATGCAGCGTTACTACGGCTATGCCGCGCTGGCTGAGCGCTACAGCGAACTGGCTCCGCGCTTCGGACTGCTGACCTTCGGCGTCTCCGGCAGCGGCAAGAGCACACTGGCCGTCAAGCTGGTCGAGCAGCTCGGCGCCATCCGCCTTCGCTCCGATGTCGAGCGCAAGCGTCTGTTTGGCGGTGAAGAGAGCGCCGAACTGGACTCGGGACTGTACAGCCCCGAGCGCAGCGAACAAACCTACCGTCGCCTGGCCAACCTGGCCGCCCAAACGCTGGGCAACGGTTATCCGGTTATTGTTGACGCCACCCACCTGATACGAAGCCAGCGGCAAATGCTGCGCGACGCCATTGAGGGCCAGGGTGCTCCCTGCCTGGTACTACACTGCGACGCGCCGCAGCAGACCGTCGAGCAGTGGCTGGTAGAACGCCAGCAACAGGGTACCGATGTGTCAGATGCCGGCATCGATGTCATGCGCCATCAACTGCAATCAATGGAACCTCTGACCGACGAAGAAAAGCGACTTTCGCTGAGCATCGACACCAGCAGCGAAGACGCCATGAGCGGCATTGCCGAGCAACTCCGCCAACGCCTGTAAGGCCCATCAGCCGTCGGCTGTACGGATAGGACATGGCGTTCTACACTGGGGTTCGGGAACTCTAAGAACAAAAGCCGAACCCGACGCCATGCCGCAAAAACAACTGCGCCCGGTCCCAGCACCGGGCTCTCCCCTTCGCTTGCCCGCCCAGCGCATGTGGGCACCATCCAGTAACAGCAACCAGAGCGGGAGCTGAATCATGGAAACGGACGAACTGCTGGGCCTGCGCAACCTCGGAAAGACATCGGCGCAGTGGCTGCACGCCACCGGCATCCACACCCTTGACCAACTCCGCCAGCTGGGCCCTGTTGATGCCTACCGGGCTGTTCGCGCCCGTGGCTTTAACGCTTCAAAAGCACTGATGTTCTCTATTGCCGGAGCCCTGCAGAATGTCCACTGGAACGAGCTGGACCCGGGCTACAAGCAGCAACTGCTAGAGCAACTGGAAGGGCAGTCAGACATCGACAGCGAGCCGGATTAAGCGACCTGGCTCACACTGGCACAGCGATCATCTTGCGCCGCTTAAGGGCCGGCTTTTATGTTGGCGTCATACAGCCAGACTGCGTTAATGTAGGGCCGTCCTGCAGCGATGAGACGTCCGTCAGACCAAGGGACACCAGCAGTTCGTCGGGACAACAACAAAAGGAATTCAGCCATGTATCTGATAGGTGACCAGCCCCCGTACGCCGAAAAGCTCATCAGCTCGCTTCAGCGTATCCCGGAACTTTTGCTCGAAGGACTCGAGCCATGCGGCGAGCCTGTCGAACTGGGAGCAGTAGACGACCTCTACGAACACGTTAGCGGAGCTCAGCTCTATCTGCTCAAAAGCGGTCTGTTGCACGCCCTGATCGACGGTAAACCCCTGTTCTACATCCAGGAAGGAGACCTGATCGGCCTGCGCCAGGGGCTTAATGCGGCCCCCTGCACCTATCTCAGCGAGGAGCCGCTGGTTCTGGTGCCCTACGACCGCGAAGCGCTGTTCAAGCATATCCACGCAGACAGTCGCCGCCAGGAGCAGTTTACCCAGTACATTCTTGGCCAGGCGGCCTTGATGTCTGATGCACTCGCTCACACCAAGCAGCCAGAAGTGCGCCCGGTTACCGGCTTCCAACACTTCGCCCCAGGTGCCGAGCTGATCCGTCAGGGCGACGAAGCCGATCACGTTTTCATTATCACCGAAGGGCACGCCGAGGCCTTTGTTCAA
Source organism: Halopseudomonas oceani (assembly GCF_002903165.1). GTDB lineage: Bacteria > Pseudomonadota > Gammaproteobacteria > Pseudomonadales > Pseudomonadaceae > Halopseudomonas > Halopseudomonas oceani. The sequence goes on along the minus strand of NZ_PPSK01000017.1, from coordinate 80,089 downwards.
GGCATCAAGGTTGGCGATGTCCAGAAGGACGAAATTTTCGGCGCCATGGCCCTGTTTACCCGGGAGAAGCGCTCGGCCACCGTCATTGCCAGCGTACCGACTACCGTCATGATGATTCCCAAGGAGCAGTTCCTTGCCCTGATGCAGAGCAACCCGCGTATCGCTCACAGCCTGATCGAAAGCATGGCGCGCCGCATCGACCTGATGAACAAGGAACTGACCCACTATAAGCAGCAGGCAGCAAAATAATTCGCATTTGAGCTTGACACTCAAATGATAACGTTTATCATTAGCAACAAGTCATCGCGAGATGGCTGTGATAACAGGATTGTCGCGAGACAAACGGTTATCTCCTCATCAGGCTAATCACGGATTTCGCCCGCTCACTGAGCGGGCATTTTTTGCCTGCAGAACACAAACAAAAACGCCGCCCAACCAATGTTGGGCGGCGTTTTTTCCTACCTACCGTCGCCTAGCCTTCTGCGCTGACGGCCTGCTCGGTTCCAGGCTCGGCGAAGTCGCCACCACCCAAGGCCTTGTACAGACTGATTTCACTGAGCAGCTGGCCCAGGCGATCCGAGATGACACTCTGCCTGGCCTCGAACAGCTGACGCTGGGCGTCGAGCAGGGTCAGGTAGCTGTCGACCCCGATGTTGTAACGCCGATCAGCCAGTCGGTAATACTCCTCCGATGCCTCCAGCAGCGCACGCTGCGCGGTCAACTGTTCGACGTAGGTCTTGCGCGCATCCAGACCGTCGGCCACTTCACGGAACGCGCTCTGGATAACCCCCTCGTACTGCGCAACCTGCTGGTTACGGCTGATCTCGGCATAGTCCAGACTTGCCTTCAAAGCGCCGGCCCGGAAGATCGGTACGCTGATACTCGGCGAGAACGTCCAGTACTCAGAACCGCTACCAAACAGATCAGACAACTGACTGCTTGCCGTACCAGCGGCACCGGTCAAGCTGATACTTGGGAAGAACGCCGCCTTGGCCGCCCCAATGCTTGCGTTCACCGACAGCAGTTGGTGCTCGGCCTGCAGCACGTCAGGCCGGCGATAGAGCACCTCGGAAGACAAGCCAACCGGCAGTTCGGCCAATACCTGCTCATCCAGCAATAGCGGGTTATCGGCGGTGGCGGACCACGGTTGACCTACCAGCACGGTCAGCGCATTCCGGTCCTGGGCAACCTGTCGCTCATAGCGCGACAGCGCCACTCTGGCCGACTCAACTGCGGTACGCGCCTGCGCCAGCTGTAGACTGGATGCCACTCCAACCTCGTTGCTGCGCTTGGTCAACGCATAGCTTTCTTCAAAAGCCTTCAGCGTATCGGCGGTTACATTCAGCAGCGCCTGATCGGCCTGCAGTGTCAGATAAGTACTGGCAACATTAGCGACCAGACTGATCTGCACGCCGCGCCGCGCTTCGTCGCTGGCGAGGAAATCCTGCAGCGCCTGCTCGCGCAGACTGCGAATTCGACCAAACAGATCCAACTCCCAGGAGACGCCAAGTGTGGCCGAGTACTGGGAGCTGATACGGTGCTCTCCACCATTGGACAGATCACCTGGCGTGCGTGTGCGGGTCCCGTTGCCATTGGCATCGACCTGCGGGTACACCTCGGCACCCTGGATGTCATACAGCGCGCGGGTGGCCTGCACGTTCAAGGCTGCCACACGCAGGTCACGGTTATTCTCCAGCGCCACACCGATCAGCCGTTGCAGCTCCGGATCCCGGAAGAAACTGCGCCAACCAATAAGCTGAGTCTGTTCAAGACGCTGATCGGCGCCTTCAGTCCAGTTGGCGGGCACCGGCGACGCCGGACGCTCATACTCGGGAATCAGCGAGCAGCCGCTCAGTGCGGTCAGAACCGCCAGGCTCAATACGCAGCGTTTCACTGTTCATCCTCCGCATTTTCAGTCTTGCCTTTTCTTTCGGTAAACCACTGGGTTACCAGCACATAGAACAGCGGCACCCAGAAAATCGCCAACACCGTGGCCGTCATCATGCCGCCGATCACACCAGTACCAATCGCGTGCGAGCTGCCAGCCCCGGCACCGGAAGCCAGCGCCAAAGGCACAACCCCCAGGGTGAAGGCCAGCGAGGTCATGATAATTGGCCGCAGACGCAGACGGCAGGCCTCTACCGCAGCCTTGCTGATACTCATCCCCTGTTCATGCAGATCCTTGGCGAACTCAACGATCAGAATCGCGTTCTTGGCGGTCAGACCGATGGTCGTCAACAGGCCGACCTGGAAGAACACATCATTGGACAGACCACGCCCCAGCGTTGCCAACAGTGCACCGATGACACCGAGCGGCACCACCAGCATAACCGCCAACGGAATCGACCAGCTCTCGTAAAGCGCTGCCAGGCAGAGGAATACAACGATCAACGACAGTGCATACAGCGCCGGAGCCTGATCACCGGACAGGCGCTCTTCGAACGACAACCCGGTCCAGGACAGGCCAACACCCTTGGGTAACTGCTGCCCCAGGCGTTCAATCTCGGCCATTGCATCACCGGTACTGAACCCCGGAGCCGGCTCACCCTGAATCTCCATCGCCGGTACACCGTTGTAGCGCGACAGCTTTGGCGAGCCGTAGACCCACTCGCCAGTAGCAAAGGCGCTGAACGGCACCATATCGCCGCTGCTGTTGCGGACGAACCACTTCTGCAAATCCTCCGGATTCATCCGCGCGTCAGCCTGGCCTTGGAGATAGACCTTCTTGACCCGGCCACGGTCGATGAAGTCGTTGACATAACTGGAGCCCCAGGCAATCGACAGCGTCTGGTTGATGTCAGCCAGCGACAGGCCCAGTGCACTCGCCTTCTCGTCGTCGATCAGCAGCTGAAACTGCGGCTGGTCGTCCTGACCGTTCGGGCGCACATTCGCCAGTATGTCGCTTTGCGCAGACATACCCAGCAACTGGTTGCGCGCCTGCATCAGCACATCATGACCAACCCCGGCATTATCCTGCAGATAGACGTTGAAACCGGATGCGGTTCCCAGCTCCATCACTGCTGGCGGAGCAAAGGCAAACACCATCGCATCACGGAAGCCGAAGAAGTGCTGTTGTGCCCGCTGTTGCAGGGCAAACACACTCAGCTCAGGTGCCTGGCGCTCTTCCCATGGTTTCAGGCCGACAAACGCCATGCCCGCACTCTGACCACGACCAGCAAAGTTGAAACCGGTGACCGTGAACACCGAACTGACCGTGTCGGATTCCTGCTCCAGCAGGTAGGTACGCATGGCGTCAACCGTCTGCTGAGTACGCTCAGCACTCGAGCCAACCGGCGCCTGGACCTGCACATACAACACGCCCTGGTCTTCGTCAGGCAGGAAGGAGGTGGGCAGGCGGGTAAACAGGAACGCCATCAGGCCGACGATCACCAGATACAGCAGCAGATACGGTGCTTTGCGCTGCAGAATCGAGGCCACGCTGCTCTCGTAACGCTTCACACCGCGATCGAAAGTGCGGTTGAACCAGCCAAAGAAGCCACGCTCGGCTTGGGTGTGTCCCTTCTGCACCGGCTTGAGGATGGTCGCGCACAGCGCCGGCGTGAAGATCAGCGCCACCAGCACCGACAGAATCATCGCCGAGGCAATGGTGATCGAGAACTGTCGGTAGATGACCCCGGTGGAGCCGCCGAAGAACGCCATCGGCAGGAATACCGCCGAGAGCACCAGACCGATACCGACCAGCGCCCCCTGAATCTGCCCCATCGAACGGCGTGTCGCTTCCAGCGGCGACAACCCTTCTTCGGCCATGACCCGCTCAACGTTCTCCACCACCACGATAGCGTCATCCACCAGCAGCCCGATCGCCAGCACCATGGCGAACATGGTCAGGATGTTGATGGTGAAACCGAAGGCTGACAGCAGGCCGAAGGTGCCCAGCAAGACGACTGGCACGGCCAGCGTCGGGATCAGCGTCGCGCGGAAGTTCTGCAGGAACAGGTACATCACCAGGAACACCAGCACCACCGCTTCGAACAGGGTATGCACAACCCCCATGATCGACTCGGAGACCACTGGCGAGGTGTCGTACGGGAAGACGACCTTCATGCCTTCAGGGAAGAACGGCTCAAGGTCTGCAATGGTCTTACGGATCGCCTTGGCGGTCTCCAGCGCATTGGCACCGGTTGCCAGCTTGATCGCCAAACCGGAAGCAGGCATACCGTTATACAACGCGGAGATACTGGCATCCTGAGCCCCCAGCTCAACAGTCGCCACGTCGCCGAGACGCACCTGGGAGCCGTCGCTGTTCACCTTGAGCAGAATGTCGCGGAACTGCTCCGGCGTCTGCAGTCGGGTCTTGCTCAGAATGGTCGCGTTCAACTGCTGGCCAGGCACCGCCGGCAAGCCGCCGAACTGCCCCGCAGACACCTGAACGTTCTGCGCCTTGACCGCAGTACTGACGTCACCCGGCGTCAGGTTAAAGCTGTTGAGTTTGGCCGGATCCAGCCAGATTCGCATCGCATAGGGCGCACCGAATACCTGAAAGTCACCGACACCCTGGGTCCGCGAAATCGGATCCTGAATGTTGGAGACGATGTAATCAGCCAGGTCAAAGCGATCCATGCTGCCATCTTCGGAGACAACGCCGATAACCATGAGGAAGTTGCGCACCGATTTAGTCACCCGGATGCCTTGCTGCTGAACTTCCTGCGGCAGCAACGGTGTCGCCAGTTGCAGTTTGTTCTGCACCTGAACCTGAGCAATATCCGGATCAACCCCCTGATTGAAGGTTACGGTGATCGACATGCTGCCGTCGGAGTTGCTGTCCGAGGAAATGTAGCGCAACCCGTCGATCCCGTTGAGTTGCTGCTCAATAACCTGAACAACGGTGTCCTGAACCGTCTGCGCCGATGCCCCCGGATAGGAGACGGAAATACCCACCGCCGGTGGGGCGATGCTGGGGTACTGGTTGATAGGCAGCTTGAGAATCGCCAACCCACCTACCAGCATGATGACCAGTGCGACCACCCAGGCAAAGATCGGGCGGTCGATGAAAAATCTCGACATGGTTCGCTTCCTTACTGATCAGCGGTGGGCTGAGCGGCGTTGTCCTGTTGCTCGGCGACATTGCCCGCCGGCTTGACGGTTACCGGCGCACCTGGACGGATATACTGCAGGCCTTCGGTGATCAGTTGATCACCCTCGTTCAGGCCCGACACGATCAGCCAGCGGTTGCCAACGGTGCGATCGGTCACAACGTCACGCTGCTCAACCTTGCCATCGGCGTTGACCACCATGGCGGTAGCGTTACCGCGTGGAGTACGCGTAATGCCCTGCTGCGGAGCCAGAATGGCGTCGCTCTTGGCCCCCGCAACCAGCTTGGCATGAACGAACATGCCCGGCAGCAACAAACGATCAGGGTTGGGGAAAACAGCTCGCAGCGTCACCGAGCCGGTACTTTCATCAACGCTGACTTCAGAGAATTCCAGCTTGCCCTCTTCACTGTAGGTACTGCCGTCCTCCAGTATCAGAGTGACACTTGCAGCGTTGTCGCCAGCGCGCTGCAGGCGGCCCGCTTCAAGATCACGACGCAAGTTCAGCATTTCGCGCGACGACTGGGTGATGTCCACATAGATTGGATCAAGCTGCTGAATGGTCGCCAGTTGCTGGCTCTGGCCACTGGTTACCAGCGCCCCTTCACTGACCGCAGAACGGCCGATACGGCCACTGATCGGCGCAAGAACCTTGGTGTAGCGCACATTGATGCGCGCCTCATCCAATGCTGCCTGTGCTTGCAGGCTGGCAGCGCGCGCTTCATCAAATTCCTGCTGGCTGACCGCATTCTCCTTGACCAGAATACCGTAGCGCTCCGCAAGTGAACGGGTTGAAAGACTGCTGGCTTCTGCACTCTTCAGCGCAGCACGGTAGATATCGTCGTCGATCTGGTAGAGCTGCTGTCCTTCCTCAACCTCAGCGCCTTCGCTGAACAGACGCTTTTCCAAAATACCGTTCACCTGGGGACGGACCTCCGCAATCCGATAGGCTGTAGTGCGGCCCGGCAGGTCGCTGGTCAGCACAAAGTGCTCAGCCTTGAGCGTTACCACACCAACCGGCGTAGCCTGTTGTTCCTGCTGCTCGCTTGGCTGCTCGGATTCCTGGCAGGCGCTGATCAACAGAGTGGAGACTAGAAGTGGAAGAAGAGCCGCGCGAACTGGCTTCATCGGCATGGGGAGTCCTCGTAAAAAACCGTAGTGACTGAATTCTGCGAACGCCCCTGCAACCCATCCGGGAGAGGCACGAGTGATTGGCGCACAATATACTTACATTCACACCTGTCTGTAAATTGTTTTAGCCTTACGCTAACATTAGCTCACAACTTGGCCCCCAGCGGCTTCCCAGACCAGAGACTTGCATGGCCAGACGCACTAAAGAAGAAGCCTTTGAAACCCGAGAAAGCATCCTGGATGCTGCGGAAAAGTGCTTTCACGAAAAAGGGGTTTCGCGCACCTCGCTGAGCGAGATCGCGCAGGCTGCAGGCGTTACCCGAGGCGCAATCTACTGGCACTTTCAGGACAAGGCCGACCTGCTAGATGCCCTGTTCGAGCGTATCCAGCTGCCTATGGCACCGCTCAATCAGGCCGCTCATGATGCCAGCGCAAGCAATCCACTCGAACGCTTCCGAGAGCTGCTGGTTACCGTCTTAAAGCGTCTGGAGTCCGACCCGGCCGCGCGGCGAGTCAACGAGATTCTGCTGCTCAAGTGCGATTACGTAGAAGCTCCCTGCACACAAAAGAAACACCTGCAGAGCATGAACAAGCACCATGACGACAACCTGCGCACATCGCTGCTGCTCGCTATGGCCAGTGGCGAGCTTCCGGCCGACCTGGATCTTGAGATGGCACTATTCTGCGCCCACTCCTTCATCTACGGCATTCTGCATCAATGGTTGATGCAGCCCCAGCAACTCAGCCTGGTTGAGCGTGCCGATGACATTGCCGCCACCCTGCTGGACATGTTGCGTGACAGCCCTCACCTGCGCAGCAAAAGCCCTTAATCCTCCCTCCCTTGACGCATCTGCTCACAGTAATCCTGCTCTGGCAGCGATGGCGCCAGCCAGATGTAATCAGCCTGGTCTCGACCAGACAGCGCAGTGCCCACCTCTGACAACAGCACCACCACCGGCTGCGGCCCCCAGGCTGACTGCCAGTGCAATGGCACACCCAGGTCCCGGCGCGCATGGTAAGCCCCCGAAATGAGCAGTGCCGGCGCTGGAGCCTGTGCCAGGATCTCGGCCATACGTACATCCCGCGCATGCTGGATGCTGAGCATCGGTGCGACCTGCGCCGGTTCGATCAGGCCGCAATGGCTGTCGACAATGATCTGTTCAAGTTGCTGACGGACCGCTGCCGAATATCCCAGGACCTGCGTCTGGGGATCGCGGTAAAGGGTCATCAACTGGTCACGATCCAGATTGGCCGCGAGCAGACGTTGCGGTATCGCCAGCCCCCAGCGCACCAGAGGCCCGTACAGTTTCCAGTCCCAGCCCGGCTGCCAGTCAAGCCGCTCGTTCAGCTCGGCATCGGCCGGCAACAAGGCGCCTTGCAGCGCGTCCACCCGTGACTGTTGTGACGGTTGCAGCATCTCCATCACCAGCGCACCCTGCTCGCGACGTGCCCGCAATTGCTCCAGCAGCCAGAGCTGGAGCGCATGATGGTCCGGGTGATCGTGACGCTCACCGACAATCACCCGCGGTTGCTCTGCCAGCAGGTCAACCAGTTGGCTCGGTTCCAGCCAACGCTCGGCACGGGTATCCCAGACCTGCCCCAGATGCGGATCGTCGTGTCCGCCAGCCGCCTGCCAGGCGGGTAACACATCGGCGAGCGCCGAGTAACTGCACAGCAACGCGAGGATCAGTGCCAGTACCTTCATAACCACCTCAGAGAATGATCATTGGACAATCCTGCAATGGGTGCCGCTGTACCTGCACGGATACCCCGAACACCCGCCCGATACGCTCAGCCTCAAGCACCTCCCAGGGCTCCCCCAATGCATCCAGCTGCCCCTGATGTAGCAGCAGAACCCGATCAGCGAAGGCTGCTGCCAGATTCAGGTCATGCAGCACCACCAGCACGCTGAGCCCCTTAGCGGCCATGGCTCGGGCTTGCTGCATGATCAATTGCTGATGGGCAAGGTCCAGTGATGCGGTCGGCTCGTCGAGCAGCAAACACCCCTGCTCGCCGGCGTCCCAAACCTGCGCCAGCACGCGGCCCAGATGAGCTCGCTGCCGCTCGCCACCGGACAGGGTCAGGTAACTGCGCCTAGCCAGATGACTGACATCTGCTGCCGCCATCGCCTGCGCGCAGATGAACCGATCCTGCTGGGCACCCGCGGCATGGGGCATCCGGCCCAGAGCCACCACTTCCTCGACCCGAAAGGGAAACACCAATTCGGACTGCTGCGGCAGTACTGCCAGACAACGCGCACGCTCAAGCGCGGGCCAGTCGTCCAGGACACGCGCACCCAGCTTCACCCGGCCGCTATCGGGCCTAAGCTCACCGCTCAGCGCTGCCAGCAGCGTACTTTTGCCCGCACCGTTGGTGCCGAGCACAGCCATCACCTCTCCCGCCCGCAGATCAAACGACAGCCCCGCCAGCACGGGCCGGCCGCCGCGGCTGCAACTTAGCCCCTCTACGCCAATCATCAGAAAGCTCCCTGGCGCCGCACGCGCATCAACAGTGACAGGAAGAACGGCGCCCCAAGCAGCGCGGTGATGATTCCCAATGGCAGTTCGGCCGGCGCCAGCAGCAGCCGTGCAACCACATCCGACAGCAACAGCAGGGCCGCCCCCAGCAGCATCGAAGCGGGCAACAGCCAGCGATGGTCCGGACCAAGCAACAAGCGCACCAGATGCGGCACCACCAGGCCAACAAAACCGATCAGGCCGCAAGCGGCCACACAGGCCCCCACCCCAAGCGCCGTCAGCAGCACCAACTCACGCTTGACCCGCTCCACTTCAACCCCCAAGTGGCGCGCCTCGGACTCGCCCAGCAGCAGCGCGTTCAAGGCCGGCGCCAGCCGCGGCAACCGCCACCACACCGGTGCACAACAAAGCGCCAGCAACCCGACTCGCGCATAGTCAGCACCGGCCAGGCTGCCCATATTCCAGAACGTCAGCGTGCGCAGCATGCTGTCATCCGCCAGATAGCTGAGCAAGCCGACCAGCGCACCGCTGATGGCGGTAATGGCGATGCCAGCCAGCAACATGCTGGCTACCGAGGTCCCTTGCATGGACTGGCCCAGCCGATAAACCAGAGCGGTACAGGCGGCACCACCAGCAAAGGCACCCAGCACGGTCAAATAGGGCTGCCAACCAGCAACCAGTGAGCCAGCAAGCACGGAACCCAGCACAATAACCGCTGCAGCACCCAGCGCCGCGCCACTGGAGATACCAATCAAGCCAGGGTCGGCCAACGGGTTGCGAAACAGGCCCTGCATGGCTGCCCCAGTCAACGCCAGCGTGGCCCCGGCAACCGCGCCCATCAGCAACCGCGGCAGGCGAATCTGTTCGACGATCAGTTGCTGGTCCGCAGGCACCGCGCTGGCTCCCAGTCGCCAGAACAGCGCCCGCAGCGTATCCGCCGGCGCAATGCTGACCGGCCCAAGCGCCAGCGATAGCAGGCAGGCCAGCAGCAGCAGAATCAATAACAATGTCAGTACCAGCCGCTTGTTGCGTGGCTGCAGCACCATGGCTAATTCCTGTTACGAGTCAGTGGCGAGCGCGCCACCGGTGAGAGGTCTGCCAGCATACCGGGCGCAGACACGTCCGTCATGACGACAACTGGCTTTCCCTTGGCTGCCAACGGATAATCAGCGCCATGTCTGACGATGACGTTAAACCACAGCCCCTGTGCCACCTGGACGACCTGCCCCTGCGCGGCAGCAAGGGTGTAATCCACCAGGGACAGTCACTGTTCCTAGTCCGCCAGGGCGAGCAGGTCTATCTGTACGAGAATCGCTGCCCGCACCGCGGCATCAGCCTGGAGTGGGTGCCGGACCAGTTCCTCGACAACTCCGGTCGCCTAATTCAGTGCGCGACCCACGGCGCGCTGTTTCTACCGGAAAACGGCGAGTGCGTTGCCGGTCCCTGCGTTGGCCAGTCACTGCGCCAGCTGCACTGCCACATCAGCAACGGTCACATCTGGCTGGACGACGAGCAGCCGTCATAACAGCACCGGCAGCGCGCCACGCACCTGCATTCCATCCGGCTCCGGCCAGACCGACCACGCCAGCACTTCGACACCGGCTGCCGCCGCCTCGCGCAGCAGTCGGCCGTACTCCGCGTCAACCTCATCCGCAGGGCGCACCCGTTCAATGCCAGAGTGCATAACGCAGAACAGCAGACAGGCACGCCGCCCCCCCTGCACCACATCCATCAGCTCGCGTAGATGCTTCTGGCCTCGCGCGCTGACCGCGTCCGGGAAGGCGCCCACACCGTTGCCCAACGCCAGGGTTACGCTCTTCACCTCAACAACACACGCCGGCAAGGCGCCGCCTGACAACAAAAAGTCGAAGCGGCTGGTACCGCCGGGCAAACGGACCTCGGCACGCTGCTCAGGGTAGCCCGCCAACGGTGTGATCACCCCCTGCTGCAGCGCCTGCCCGACCACCCGGTTGGCCCGCGCGCTGTGAATGCAGGCCAGTTGGCCTGGGCCGATCTCAACCAGTTCCCAGGTACCCGGCAGCTTGCGCCCGGGCTTGAAGTCCAGCGTGACCCAAACCCGATCGCCGGGCTGACCGCAATTACGCATCGAGCCCGTGTTCGGGCAATGCACTGTCAGCTCTTGGCCATCCGGCAAACGAATATCTGCCAGAAAGCGCTTGTAGCGACGCAGCAGCGTTGCCTCCTGCAACGGCGTCTCGAACGGAATCAACATGCCGGCGACCAGCTGTCCAACGCTCGGGCAATGCGCTCTACCGCCTGCTCCAACCGCTCCAGCGAGGTGGTGTAGGCCAGCCGCAAATGCTGTTCTGCACGGTGATGACCAAAGTCCAGGCCAGGGGTCAACGCGACAAACTCGCGCTCAATCACATGTTGGCAGAATCCCGCGCTGTCGCCGCCCAAGGCCTGCATGTCAGCATATAAATAGAAGGCTCCCTGTGGCGTAACCGGCACCTTGAAGCCAAGTTCACGCACCGCAGGCAACAGGAAATCGCGCCGTGCCTGAAAGGCCCCACGGCGAATTTCACAAATCTCACGGCTCTCTTCATTGAAAGCAGAAAGGGCCGCCTGCTGCGCCATGTGTGGCGCACAGATGTAGAGGTTCTGCGCTAGCTTTTCCAGCTCGGGTACCGCAGCTTCTGGCGCCACCAGCCAGCCAAGGCGCCAGCCGGTCATACCAAAGTACTTGGAGAAACTGTTAAGCACAAAGGCGTCATCAGCCACCTCCAGCACCGACGACGCGTCGACGCCGTAGGTCAGGCCGTGGTAGATCTCATCAACGATCAACTCGGCGCCAAGACGACGGCAAGTCGCGGACAGGGCAGCCAACTCCTCTCGCGACAGCAAGGTGCCGGTCGGATTGGCCGGCGATGCCGCCAGCACGGCAACACAGTCGCTGTCCCAGTGCTGCTCGATCAGTTCCGGCGTCAGCTGATAGTTGGTTTCCGGTCCGGTCGGCACCAGTACCGCGCGCCCTTCAACCAGCCGCAAAAAATGACGATTACACGGATAGGCCGGATCCGCCATCAGCACTTTGCGGCCCGGCTCGACCAGCAGTGCGCTGACCAACAGTAACGCTGCTGAACCACCAGGTGTGACCACCACCCGCGCCGGGTCCAGCTCCAGGCCATGGCGCTGGCGATACAATCCGGCAATAGCGTCACGCAATGCAGGGAGCCCCAGAGCGGGGGTATAACCGGTGCAACCATCGGCCAGCGCCTGCTGACCCGCACGGATGATCGGCGCCGGCGTGGTGAAATCCGGCTCGCCAATTTCCATGTGAACGACATCACACCCCTGAGCCTCCAGCGCCCGGGCCCGCGCAAGCACGGCCATGACATGAAAAGGCTGAATTTCCTGAACCCGATGAGCCCAGCGCTGCTGCGACATAGAAAAATCCTGAAATGACGGCAAAAACGCCGATGATACCCTGCCAGAGCAGGGCTGACAGCGACGCCACATGCGCCGCCAAGCCTTCTGGCGGCAAACAGTAGCGCAGGCCATCAGGTTCTGGTAGTTTTGCCCGCTTGCAGGCTTTTGGCCGACGCACGTCAGGTTGAGTGGGTGGGACCTGAAACAGGAAGATAGAGCAACAAGTGAGGGGTTCTCATGCCCAGCAATGCCAAGCAGAAAACATCAATGTTGATCCGCGGCTTCGTTCCCTATCAGGAAAAGAAGGGCGAGGAATACATGAACGAGCAGCAGCTCGCGCATTTCGCCAACATCCTCAACGCCTGGAAACAGGAGCTGATGGAAGAAGTCGACCGCACCGTGCACCACATGCAGGATGAAGCGGCTAACTTCCCTGACCCCGCCGACCGGGCCAGTCAGGAAGAAGAGTTCAGCCTCGAACTGCGTGCCCGCGACCGCGAGCGCAAGCTGATCAAGAAAATTGACCAGACCCTGCAGCGCATCGAAGAGGATGACTACGGCTTCTGCGACTCCTGCGGCGTCGAGATCGGTATCCGTCGTCTGGAAGCACGTCCGACTGCAACTCTGTGCATCGATTGCAAGACCCTGGCAGAAATCAAGGAAAAGCAGGTCGGCAGCTGAGCCGGCCCGCTGTATTGCAGGCTGCCCCGCAGCCTGCAACACCCTTCCCCGCATGACCTCTCCCTACGTCGGGCGCTTCGCTCCCACCCCCAGCGGCCTGCTGCATTTCGGCTCACTGGTTGCCGCCCTCGCCAGCTATCTTGATGCCCGTCACGCCAACGGCCGATGGCTGATTCGCATCGAAGACCTGGACCAGACGCGCAGCCAACCTGAAGCAGAAGCCCAGATACTCCGCGCCCTGGAAGACTTTGGCCTTGAGCACGACGGGCAGATTGTGCGTCAGAGCGAGCGCCTGGAGCTGTATCGCACGCAGACCGAGCAGTGGCTGAATGAGGGATTGGCGTACTACTGCGATTGCCCGCGTAAGACGCTGCTGCAACACGGCCCGATCTATCCCGGCACCTGCGCTAAGCGTCAGCTGCCTGCGGCGGCCGATCACGCAGTCCGAGTGCGGGTCAGCGATCGCCCCATAACCTGCATCGACCGTCTGCAGCCACCGTTGACCCAAAACCTGGCCAGGGAGCTCGGCGACTTCATCATCCGCCGACGCGACGGGGTATACGCCTATCAGTTGGCGGTCGTGCTGGACGACATCAATCAGGGCGTGACCGATGTCGTGCGCGGCGCCGACCTGCTGGATTCGACTCCACGACAGCTTTGGCTGTATCAGTTACTCGGCCACACACCACCGCATTACCTGCATGTGCCGCTGATTGTTCGCCCTGATGGCGAGAAGCTGAGCAAGCGCCTGGGTTCCGCCGCACTCCAGCGTGAGCATGCCCCGACGACGCTCTGGCGCGCGCTGCGCGCCCTGGCCCAGCCAGTCCCAGAGTCACTGCGCGGTGCACCGGTGTCGGAGCTGCTGGCGTGGGGCATCAGCCACTGGCAACCCGAGCGCCTGCCACCCACCAACAGCCTGCTGGAAGCAAACCTGCCGAGTTGATTGCTTGGCAAGCCGGGTCGCTCTGATTACCATCACGGGCTGAACCGCGACACGCCCCCTCGGGACGTTGCCCCAACAGACGGATACCCATGTACATCTATCGACTGGTACTGCTGCTGGTAATCGGCATCTACCTGTTCTCCCCAGCCATCATGGACTGGTGGATAGAACCGCAGGGTGCCTGGTACCGACCCTACGTGCTATGGCTGATTCTGATCATTGCCGGCATGCTGCTACAGAGCCCAAAAGATGCCGACGAGCTTTGATCTCAGCCAACTGCTGCTGATCAGTATTGTTTATCTGATCCTGCTGTTCGGCGTCGCCTGGGCGACTGAAAACGGCCGCGTTCCGCGCGCCATTTTGCGCCACCCTGCGGTCTACACGCTGTCCCTCGGTGTCTACGCCAGCGCCTGGGCTTTCTACGGCACCGTCGGACTGGCCTACCAGTATGGTTACGGTTTTCTGACGTACTATCTCGGCGTCTGCGGCGCCTTTCTGCTGGCACCCGTGCTGCTCAACCCGATCCTGCGCATTACCCGTACCTACCAGCTGTCATCGCTGGCGGACCTGTTTGCCTTCCGCTTCCGCAGCACCTGGGCCGGGACGCTGACGACTATCTTCATGCTGGTCGGCGTACTGCCCCTGCTCGCCTTGCAGATTCAGGCCGTCGCCGACTCGGTGCAGATTCTGACCCAGGAATCCGGCCAGGGCACGGTGGCGCTCGGCTTCTGTGTGCTGATCATTCTGTTCGCCATTCTATTCGGAGCCCGCCATATCTCCGCCCGTGAAAAACACGAAGGCTTGGTGATGGCGATCGCTTTCGAGTCACTGGTCAAGCTGGTCTCCATCGGCGCGATAGGCCTGTACGCCCTTTACGTGGTTTTCGACGGCCCGCAGGGCCTGCAGCTCTGGCTCGACAGCAATCAGGAGGCCCTGATCACCCTGCACACCCCTCTGCAGGAAGGCCCCTGGCGCACCCTGCTATTGGTGTTCTTCTCCGCTGCCTTCGTGATGCCGCACATGTATCACATGGCTTTCACCGAGAACCTCAACCCCAGGGCGCTGGGCACAGCCAGTTGGGGGCTGCCGCTGTTTCTGCTGCTGATGAGCCTGGCGGTGCCGCCGATTCTCTGGGCTGGCCTGCACCTCGGCGTGCGCACCAACCCCGAATACTTCTCCCTCGGCCTGGGTGTCGCCGGCGGCTCCGAGTGGCTGTCACTGGTAGCCTTTATCGGCGGCCTGTCCGCAGCCAGCGGGCTGATCATCGTCATCACCCTGGCGCTGTCGGGCATGGTACTGAACCATCTGGTGCTGCCGCTCTATCAGCCGAGTGCCGACAACAACATCTACCGCTGGCTGTTGTGGACCCGGCGCACCCTGATCGCCGCGATCATCATGGCCGGTTACGGCTTCTACCGCCTGCTTGGCGCCGAGCAGGACCTGGCCAACCTGGGTATCGCCTCCTTCGTCGCCACTGTGCAATTTCTGCCGGGTACCCTGTCAGTGCTCTATTGGCCACAGGCCAACCGCCGCGGCTTCATCGGCGGCGTCATTGCTGGCATGCTGGTCTGGGCAGTCACTCTTCTGCTGCCTCTGGTCACCGAGCTGCCAGGCCTCAAGCTATTCGGCATCACCCTGACCTTCAACGCCGACACCTGGCACCTCGCTGCCATCACCTCGCTGGCGGTCAACGTAGTCGTACTGGCACTGGTCTCACTGTTTACCCAACGTTCCAGCGAGGAACAGAGCGCCGCCGAAGCCTGTTCTGTTGACAACGTCAGTCGCCCCCAGCGGATGCAACTGATGGCGTCCTCGCCTCAGGAGTTTGCCCAGCAACTGGCCAAACCGCTCGGTAACAAAACCGCACAGCATGAGGTCGAACAGGCACTGCGTGACCTCAAGCTGCCGTTTGATGAGCGCCGTCCCTATGCGCTGCGCCGCCTGCGCGACCGGCTGGAGGCCAACCTGTCCGGCCTGATGGGCCCATCGGTTGCGCAGGACATCATCGAGACCTTCCTGCCGTTCAAGATGGGTCGCGATGGCTACATGACCGAAGACATTCACTTCATCGAGAACCGGCTGGAGGACTACCACAGCCGACTGACCGGTCTGGCGGCAGAGCTTGACGCCCTGCGCCGCTATCACCGTCAGACGCTGCAACACCTGCCTATGGGGGTCTGCTCATTGGCACAGGACAACGAGATCCTGATGTGGAACCACGCCATGCAAGCGCTGACCGGCATCGATGCCGACAGCGTGATCGGCTCGCGCCTGAACAGCCTACCCACCGCCTGGCGCGAGCTATTCGAGCGTTTCGTCGATGATCAGGCCTCACACCTGCATAAGCAGAAACTGTCGGTCAACGGCCATACCCAGTGGCTGAGCCTGCACAAGGCGGCCATTGACGAACCGGGCTACGTCGGCGGTAGCGGCCTGGTACTGCTGGTCGAGGATCAGACCGAAAACCAGATGCTGGAAGAGGAGCTGATGCACTCCGAGCGCCTGGCCTCAATCGGCCGTCTGGCTGCCGGCGTCGCCCACGAGATTGGCAACCCGATTACCGGCATCGCCTGTTTGGCGCAGAATCTGCGTGACGAGTCAGAACAGTCCGAGTCACGCGAAGCGGCGGAGCAGATTCTCGACCAGACCCGGCGGGTCTCGCGCATCGTGCAGTCGCTGGTCAATTTTGCCCACGTTGGCAGCCGCCACCAGAACCCCAACGAACCGGTCGACCTGGCCTCCTGTACCAACGAAGCCATTCACCTGCTTTCGCTCAATCGCAGGGGGCCGGAGGTCAAGTATGTTAACCTGTGTCGGCCTGAGCATCTGGTCGCCGGTGACTCACAACGTCTGGTGCAGGTGCTGATCAACCTGCTGGGCAATGCCCGCGATGCCAGTCACAGTGGCGACACCATCACCATCGCCACGCAGGAAAACGAACATCAGGTGCTGCTGCAGGTAGAAGATCAGGGCGGCGGCATCGACAAGGAAATCATGGACCGGCTGTTCGAGCCGTTCTTCACTACCAAGGAACCAGGGACAGGCACCGGGCTCGGATTGGCACTGGTCTACTCCATCATCGAAGAGCATTATGGCCAGATAACTATCGACAGCCCGGTCGACCAGACAACCCAGCGTGGCACCCGCTTCACCATTACCCTGCCGCGCTATAGCATGAGCGGTAACGGCGCCCCTGCCTGAAGCTGTAACAGGCGCCGTCACCTGTGAGGTAACTATGTCAGACATTCTGGTTGTTGAAGACGAAGCCATCATCCGCACGGCGTTAAAGCGGTTGCTGGAACGCCACCACTACCAGGTTGAGGAAGCCGGCTCGGTCAGCGAGGCCGTCGAGCGACACGACCTAGACAGTTTCAAGCTGATCATCAGCGACCTTCGCCTGCCGGGAGATCCCGGCACCGAGATGATCCGCCGCGCGCCAAATACGCCCGTCCTGATCATGACCAGTTACGCCAGCCTGCGTTCAGCCGTGGATTCGATGAAAATGGGCGCGGTCGACTACATCGCCAAACCGTTCGACCACGACGAGATGGTCGAAACCGTGCAGCGCATCATTGCCGCTGGCAGCGAACGCAAACAGCAGGCAACGAGTGCACCGGCCGCCAGTCCACCGCCAGAGCAACCGAGCAAGGGCGACACCGGCGGCACCGACATGGGAATCATCGGCGCCTGCGACGCCATGCAGACCCTGTTCAAGCGCATCCGCAAAGTTGCCCCGACCGACTCTACCGTCTTGATCCAGGGCGAGTCTGGCACGGGCAAGGAACTGGTCGCCCGCGCCATGCACGAGCAATCCCAGCGCGCCAAGGCTCCGCTGATTTCGGTGAACTGCGCTGCCATTCCGGAAACCCTGATCGAGTCCGAGCTGTTCGGCCACGAAAAAGGCTCCTTCACTGGCGCCACTAGCAACCGCACCGGTCTGGTCGAAGCAGCCGACGGCGGCACCCTGTTCCTTGACGAGATCGGTGAGTTGCCACTGGAAGCGCAGGCGCGTCTGTTGCGGGTGCTGCAGGAAGGCGAGATTCGTCGGGTTGGTTCGGTGCAATCGCACAAGGTGGATGTCCGCCTAGTAGCGGCGACCCACCGGGACCTCAAGACCATGGCGCGTCAGGGCCTGTTCCGCGAAGACTTGTATTACCGTCTGAACGTCATCGAACTGCGCCTGCCGCCGCTGCGCGAGCGGGGCCGTGACGTGATGCTAATCGCCGAGGCGCTGCTGCAGCGCGCGGCACGCAACATGAATATGGAAGGCCTGCACTTCAGTAAAGATGCCGAGCGGGCGATCCTCGCCTACAGCTGGCCGGGCAACGTACGGGAGCTGGAGAACGCCATTGAGCGCTCAGCCATTCTCTGCGACCACGAGGAAATCACCGCCGACCTGCTGGGGATCGAGCTGGATGCCGAGATCGAACGCGCCTCGGAAGCCGCAAACGCGCTGGAAACCATGAAGAATGAGGTGACTCCTGGGCAGGAACCGGCCGAGGACCTGTCTCTGGAGGACTATTTCCAACATTTCGTGCTCGAGCACCAGGACCATATGACCGAGACTCAACTGGCGCACAAGCTCGGCATCAGCCGCAAATGCCTGTGGGAGCGCCGCCAACGCCTGGGCATTCCCCGCAAGAAAACGGCCAACACCTGATCCCACCTCTCCCGCAATCGGAGGGCGCAAAAACCCTTGCGCCCTCCTCTGCGCAGCACCACCGTCACACCAATGTGTTACCTGTTACCAGGAAAGTTCCCACAAAACTGTTACCCCTAACCCGCACAGAGGTAACACTTTAGTCGAATCCGCGGTAACACCTTTGGGGTAACACAGAGACCAAAAATCGCAAACCATTGTTTTTAAAGGAATTTAAAAAGTTGGCACGGCGAATGCTTTATATCTGGCACAACAACAATAAAAACCAAAACTCATAACAAAAATAACATTCGACTCCACACACAATAAAAACAAGACGTGAGAGACGCAGCAAACTGATTTTTTTGGAGAATAGCAGTCGGATCGCGAACAGGATGTTCGATTGGGCAGAGAAGAATAAAAGTTGCTAAAGCAACCCACCGTCCAAAGCCACAAGAAGGCCGTTTCGAACCTAAGCTTCCAAAGCAATCCGTTTGTTTTGGACAACCCGAGATGGGTCAGTCGGAAAGCGGCGTTTGCCGCTTCAAACAAAAAAGAAGAACAGCTCTGATAAAAACAATAATAAAAAACCATTAGGGGGAGTTCACTACTCCCCTTGAGCTTTCTCCCCCCAAGCGCTTCACCCCGAATTATCCCCTTCCTTACCTTTCAAGACATTTCAGGCTAGAATGCACGTCAATTGCGGCCGACAGGCTATATTCGCGTTCGGCCAAGCAGCCTGTTGCGCGATCCCATTCATCAGCGCTACCGTGCAAGTCAACAGGCAGAGCAACAGCTCACGCTGATCGGCAGCCGGAACAACCCAACCCTATGATTCGAAAGCTGTTGCAGAAAATACCTTCGCCCTTCGGCCATCCTCAGCGCCGTCGTACCACGCCGAGCGTTATCCCCGCCAGCCAGCACAAGTTGCGTCGAGAGCGCCTAAGCCGGCACGCCGTCAGTGTGGTCGAACGCCTGCAACAGGCAGGCTATCAGGCCTTCCTGGTTGGCGGCTGCGTACGTGACCTGCTGCTTGATATCACACCCAAAGACTTTGACGTCGCCACCAGTGCAACGCCTGAACAGGTTCGCGCGACATTTCGCAACGCGCGCCTGATCGGCCGACGCTTCAAGCTGGTCCACGTTCATTTCGGTCGGGAAATCATCGAAGTCGCCACCTTCCGAGCCAACCACGAAGCCGAAGCCACGGAAGAACAATCGCGTCAGAGCGAGTCCGGCCGGCTGCTGCGCGACAACGTCTACGGCACCTTCGAACAGGACGCCCAGCGCCGCGACTTCACCATCAACGCACTCTACTTTGATGTCAGCACCGGTCAGATTCACGACTTTGCCAACGGCGTGCACGATATCCGTAACGGCCTGGTCCGGCTGATCGGCCGCCCCGAACAGCGCTATCAGGAAGACCCGGTCCGCATGCTGCGCGCCGTGCGCTTCGCGGCCAAGCTGAACTTCGAGATTGAGCAGCACACCGCGGCGCCTATCGAGTCGATGGCCCCGCTGCTGCATGACATACCTGCAGCGCGGCTGTTTGATGAAAGCCTCAAGCTGTTGATGAGCGGCCAGGGTCTGGCGACCTTCGACCTGCTCTACCAGTACGATCTGGTTGCGCCGCTGTTCCCGGACACCGACGAAGCGATCCTCGAGCGTCCCGACTACACCTTGCAGCTGGTCCGCCAGGCACTGCGCAATACCGACGAACGCATTGCCCAGGACAAACCGGTTACCCCGGCTTTTCTGTTCGCGGCGCTGCTCTGGCCAGCCCTGCCGCAGCGCGTGCAGCACCTGGAAGAACAGGGTATACCGGCAATCCCCGCCTACCAGCAGGCCGCTCACGAGCTGCTTGCGGAGCAATGCCTGCACACCGCCATTCCCAAGCGTTTCAGTATTCCGATGCGGGAAATCTGGGACATGCAACCGCGCCTTGAGCGTCGCAGTGGCCGCCGAGCTGACCAGCTGCTGGAGCATCCGCGCTTCCGCGCGGCCTATGACTTCCTGCTGCTGCGCGAAGCGGCTGGCGAGCAGACTGACGGCCTTGGTCTGTGGTGGACTCAGTATCAGGACGCCAGTCCAGACCAGCGCCGGCAGATGATTCGCGAACTCGGCGATGGCAACAAAAGCGGCGGCAAGCGCTCACGTTCACGCCCCCGCAGAAACAAGCCGCGCAAGCCGCAGGGCAACTGATGCCACGCTGCTATATAGCCTTGGGCAGCAACCAGGGCGATCCTGTTCAACAGGTCCAGACCGCCTGCCGGGCACTGCGCGCACTACCGCAAAGCCAGCTGATCAGCTGCTCGTCGCTGTACCGCAGTGCGCCAATGGGGCCACAGGATCAGCCGTCCTATATCAACGCCGTGCTCGCCCTCGACACCGAGCTGCCCCCCGAAGCGCTGCTCGACCAGTTACAGCGTATCGAGCAGGAGCATGGCCGGGTGCGCAAAGCCGAGCGCTGGGGTCCACGCACACTGGATCTGGACATCCTGCTCTACGGTGACCAGGTAATCCAAAGTAAGCGCCTGCAAGTACCGCACTATCACATGCACGCCCGCGCCTTTGTCCTTTACCCTCTGGCAGAAATCGCACCGACGCTGCAGATGCCCGACGGCACACCACTGCATGACATGCTGCAGAACTGCCCACGCGGTGATCTGCAGGCATTGCCATTTTTTATACAACAGGCTGGTGCGCAAACGGACTTGACACCCCCGGGCTGACACGTAGGATGCGATTCCGGTGACCAGCCACGTGTTACCGGAAGCCTGCCCGGCCAAGGCTATACTCTCGCCACTGCACCCGGCGCGAGCGTCAACTTCAACGGTGCCGAAGCGCCCAGCAACAGCCACACACTGGAATCAGCCATGCCTGACGTTACTCTGACCACGCTGAACAAACTCAAGCAAAGCGGCGAAAAGATCGTTTGTCTGACAGCCTACGACGCGACCTTCGCCCACGTTGAAAGTGAAGCAGGCGTTGAAGTCATTCTGATCGGCGACTCGCTGGGCATGGTCCTGCAGGGCCACGACAGCACACTGCCGGTCAGCGTTGCCGACATGGCGTACCACACCGCCGCCGTCAAACGCGGCAACAAGGGCGCGCTGATCATGGCCGACCTGCCGTTCATGGCCTACGCCACCCTGGAGCAGGCGCTGACCAATAGCGCCGAACTCATGCGTGCCGGCGCTCACATGGTCAAGCTGGAAGGCGGTCGCTGGCTGGCAGACAGCATTGAAGTGCTGAGCCGCAATGGCATCCCGGTCTGTGCTCACATGGGCCTGACCCCGCAGACCGTCAATGTGCTGGGTGGCTTCAAGGTGCAGGGCCGTGACGAAGCGCAGGCCCGCGCCATGATCGAGGATGCCAGGGCGTTGGAGGCTGCGGGCGCCGCCATGCTGCTGCTCGAGTGTGTGCCACCAGCCCTGGCCAATGCCATTACTGCGGCAGTCAACGTACCGGTTATCGGCATCGGCGCTGGCAGCGGCACCGATGGCCAGGTACTGGTGGTCCATGACATGCTCGGCCTCTCGCTCAGTGGACGCGTCCCGCGCTTCGTGAAAAACTTCATGACCGGTCAGCCCGATATTCAGTCGGCCATTCGCGCCTACGTGAATGCGGTCAAGAGCGTAGAATTCCCAGCAGCCGAACACGAGTTCTGAGCCCATGAACACTCTGCACACCATCGCGCAAGTGCGCGCTGCGGTAAGTCGTGCCCGCCAGGAAGGCAAGCGCATTGGTATGGTTCCCACCATGGGCAACCTGCACGCCGGCCATATCGCTCTGGTCGAGAAGGCACTGCAGCGCACCGATTACGTGGTGGTCAGCATTTTCGTCAATCCGATGCAGTTCGGGCCGGGCGAAGATCTGGACAGTTATCCGCGCACCCTCGCCGAAGACCAGAAGAAGCTGCTGGACGTCGGCGCCCACCTGGTGTTCGCGCCCACTGCCAGCGAGATGTATCCCGAGGGCATGGAGGGTCACACCCGGGTGAGCGTCCCCGTGGTTTCCGAAGGACTTTGCGGTGGCAGCCGCCCCGGCCACTTCGAAGGCGTAGCGACGGTCGTCAGCAAGCTGCTGAACATTGTTGGCCCGGACGTCGCCGTATTCGGCCAGAAGGACTATCAACAACTCGCCGTGATTCGCAAGATGGCGCACGATCTCTGCCTGCCGGTACAGATCATGGGCCACCCGACCATTCGCGCCGAGGATGGTCTGGCATTATCCTCTCGCAACGGTTACCTGAGCGCCGAACAACGGGCTATTGCGCCGATTCTGCAGCGGACGTTGCAGCAGATTGCCGCCGAGGTTCAGGGTGGTCGGAACGACTATGCCCAGATCATCACTGAGGCTAGCCAACGCCTCAGTGACGCGGGCATGCGTCCGGACTATCTAGACCTGCGCAACGCCGAAAACCTGGCACCCGTCAGCGACGATACGGCCGAACTGGTTGTGCTGGCAGCAGCCTATCTCGGCACCACCCGCCTGATCGACAACCTCGAATTCAGCCGCTCCTGAGCGGCTGAACCCTTCTCCTGCGGCGTTGCGTTGCTTGCCAATAGGACCACTATTGGCTGCACATCGCGCCTTGCATCTGCACCCTTGAGCACTCGCAGAGGGCGTGTGGAATTGATCAGCGCTTCCCTAGCGGCCCGCCAATTTGACGCCCTCCTCTCATACCAAAGAAGGGTTGTCTTGCCCCCCTCTGATGGCCGACGCTAAATAGCCTAAACTGACCGACCAACCCCAAGCGGTTTCGCCGGTCTGGAATCTCTGCTGCAGCACCGGACAGACCCTCTGCAGGGCCGGCTGACAAGAGACTGCCTGATTCAATAACAAGAGGGGAATACCCATGTACGCAATCGAAAACCACAAGGTGTCCGAGTCCGCTCGCGCGCACACGCATCTGGATGACGCGACCTATCAGCGTATGTACAAGCAGTCGCTTGAGCAGCCCGACCAGTTCTGGGCCGAGCAGGCCGAGCGCTTTCTGACCTGGGACAAGCGCTGGAGCAAGGTTCATGAAAGCGACCTGAGCAAAGGTCAGGCTGCCTGGTTTATCGACGGCAAGCTCAACGTTAGCGTCAACTGCATCGACCGCCACCTTGCCGAGCACGGTGACGAAATCGCCATCATCTGGGAAGGTGATGATCCGAGCGAAGATGCCCGCATCAGCTACAACGAACTGCACGATAAAGTCTGCCGTCTGGCCAACGTGTTGAAGGAACGCGGTGTCAGCAAAGGCGATCGCGTTTGCCTGTACATGCCGATGATTCCCGAAGCGGCCTACGCCATGCTCGCCTGCGCACGCATCGGTGCTGTCCACTCCGTAGTGTTCGGCGGCTTCTCGCCAGACGCCCTGCGTGATCGCATTCTCGACGCCGACTGCCGCGCGGTGATCACCGCCGACGAAGGTGTGCGCGGCGGCAAGACCGTGCCGCTCAAGGTCAACGTCGAAAAAGCCCTGAAGGACTGCCCCGACGTTCACACCGTGGTAACCGTCAAGCGCACCGGTGCTGACGTTGCCTGGGATGAAAAGCGTGATGTCTGCTACACCGAAGCGACCACCGCAGCGAGCAACCAGTGCGCCCCCGAGCCAATGGACAGCGAAGACCCGCTATTCATCCTCTACACCTCCGGCTCCACCGGCAAGCCCAAGGGTGTACTGCACACCACCGGCGGCTACCTGCTGATGGCGGCAATGACCCACTACTACGTGTTCGACTACGTACCGGGCGAAGTCTACTGGTGCACCGCTGACGTCGGCTGGATTACCGGCCACTCCTATATCGTCTATGGCCCACTGTGCAACCGTGCCACTACCGTGCTGTTCGAGGGCGTACCGACCTACCCGGACGCGTCCCGCTGCTGGCAGGTGATCGACAAGCACCAGATCAACATTTTCTACACCGCTCCAACCGCCCTGCGCGCGCTGATGGCCAAGGGCGATGCGCCGGTCAAGTCGTCCTCGCGCGCCAGCCTGCGCCTGCTCGGCAGCGTCGGCGAGCCGATCAACCCGGAAGCCTGGGAATGGTATTACCACGTGGTCGGTGAGCAGCGCTGCCCGATCGTCGATACCTGGTGGCAGACCGAAACCGGCGCAGCCATGATCACCCCGCTGCCAGGTTCAACCATGCTCAAGCCGGGCTCAGCCACCCGTCCGTTCTTTGGCGTCGAGCCCGCACTGTATGACCCGGAAGGCAACGAGCTCGACGGTGCGACCAGCGGCAACCTGGTAATCAAGCGCTCCTGGCCGAGCCAGATCCGCACCGTCTACGGCGACCATCAGCGCCTGATCGACACCTACTTCAACACCTACAAAGACGTTTACTTTACCGGCGATGGTGCCCGCCGCGATGAAGACGGTTACTACTGGATCACCGGCCGCGTGGACGATGTGCTTAATGTCTCCGGTCACCGCATCGGTACCGCCGAGGTGGAAAGCGCGCTGGTACTGCACGACGCGGTCGCCGAGGCAGCCGTGGTCGGCTGCCCGCACGACATCAAGGGCCAGTGCATCTACGTCTACGTCACACCAATGAACGGGATTACCCCAAGCGAGGAGCTGGTAAAAGAGCTGAAGGCCTTTGTTGCCGATCAGGTTGGTGCCTTTGCCCGCCCCGAGTTCATGCAATGGGCACCAGGCCTGCCGAAGACCCGCTCGGGCAAGATCATGCGTCGTATCCTGCGCAAGATCGCCTGCAATGAGCTGGACACTCTGGGGGATACCTCGACCCTGGCCGACCCGGCAGTGGTACAGGACCTGATCGCCAACCGGATCGCCCACGCCTGAGGGTGATCCAGCGTTCTGGTGCAGCCGAAAGGTTGTACCAGTGACGAGACAGCTTGTTCTGAATAGAGCGCCCCTCTATGCTTGTGCACTCGAAAAATAGTGCCTGCATAGAGGAGCCTGTTCATGCAAGAGGTCGTGATTGTTGCCGCCACCCGTACCGCCATCGGCAGTTTCGGGGGCCAGTTTGCCAAGGTGCCCGCCCACGAGCTGGGAGCCACCGTCATCCGCCGCTTGCTGGACGAGACTGAAATCGACCCTGCATCCGTCGACGAGGTCATATTCGGACAGGTGCTGACCGCTGGTTGCGGCCAGAATCCCGCTCGCCAGGCTGCCATCCACGCAGGCCTGCCGCACAGTGTTCCCGCTCTTACCCTGAATAAGGTCTGTGGCTCCGGCCTCAAAGCCCTGCACCTCGCCGCTCAGGCGATCCGCTGCGGCGATGCCGAGATCATGATAGCCGGTGGCCAGGAGTCCATGAGCCTGTCACCGCACATCATCCCCACCTCGCGCACCGGTCAGCGCATGGGCCACGGCCAGATGATCGACACAATGATCCAGGATGGCCTGTGGGACGCCTTCAACAACTACCACATGGGCATTACTGCCGAAAACCTGGTCGACAAGTATGGCCTCAGCCGTGAAGAACAGGACGCTTTCGCCGCAGCGTCCCAGCAGAAAGCCGTTGCCGCCCGCGACGCCGGCGTCTTTGACAAGGAAATCACCCCGGTCAGCATCCCTCAGCGCAAGGGCGATGCCCTGCTGATCACCCGGGATGAGCAGCCGCGCGCCGGGACCACCGCAGAAAGCCTCGGCAGCCTCAAACCGGCCTTCAGGAAAGAGGGCAGCGTTACCGCCGGTAATGCTTCTAGCCTTAACGATGGCGCCGCCGCCGTGCTGATGATGAGCGCCAGCAAAGCCGCCGAGCTGGGCCTGCCGGTACTGGCTCGCGTCGCCTCCTATGCCAACGCGGGCGTTGATCCGGCGATCATGGGCATTGGCCCGGTCTCCGCCACCCAGCGCTGCCTGGCTAAGGCAGGCTGGCAGGTTGCCGACCTGGACCTGATCGAAGCCAACGAAGCCTTCGCCGCCCAGGCGCTGGCAGTCGGCAAGGAGCTGCAGTGGGATGCAGACAAGGTCAACGTCAACGGTGGCGCCATCGCGCTGGGCCATCCGATCGGCGCCTCCGGCTGCCGTGTGCTGGTTACCCTGCTGCACGAAATGCTGCGCCGTGACGCCAAGAAAGGCCTGGCTACCCTGTGCATCGGTGGCGGCCAGGGCGTGGCGCTGGCATTGGCCCGCGACTGATCCCCGCCTCCCGCGGCGCCAATCACGGCGCCGCGCTTTTGTTTCTGTCTAGGCCCCCAGCTTATCTACACTGAACTGATCCGGGTCGGTCCGGTCATAGCCTGCGCAGCGCTCCTATTGCGGGAGTTCGCTCGGGCCTGCACCGCGCATCAGCCTGAATTGACGTTCAACCACATGAGCCCAGCATGGACAGCCAGATCAATCACTCTGCCTCCACGCCAGCCGATGTTCTTCTCATCGACGGCCTGCGTACCCCACAGATCAACGCCACGACGTTGCAGAGCAGCGGCTTCGGCCTGCTCGACCTGGCCGTGCAGTGCAGCGCACCGTTGCTGCTGCGCTGCGCAGTTACCCCGCATCTGCTCGACAGCCTGATCCTCGCGGCTGAAGCAGAGCCACAGGTACGGGATCTGCGCAAACGTCTGCGGCTGGACACCGATACCGCGTTATACCAGTGCGACCATGGCCTGTCTGCCGTTGCGCTGGCCAGCCAGCAGATCCGCAGCGGCGATGCCGATCTGGTGTTGGTACTCAGCAGCGACCTCAAGGCTACGCCTCAGAACGATCTGCTGACATCGGCTCAACGCCTGGCCCGGCTGTTTGATGTACAGGATGAGGACGCCAGCGCCTTTGCCGAGGCCAGTCGGCTGCGCGCCGACGACGCCGAACAGGGCGGCCTGACGAACCGACACCGTACAACCCTGTTCGACAGTCAGGGCCACGCCTGCACCGAGGACCAACCAGATGCGGTGGCCGGAGCCTGCGCCCTGCTGCTGGCCTCACCCAGAGGACTGCAGCGCCTGAAACGCACGCCGCTCGCCCACCTTGGTGCCAGCAGCCATGCGCAGGCACCCGCCGAGTACCCGACATTGGCCCCCTTGCTGGCCGCCACGCGCCTGCTGGGCCAGCAACAGCTGTCGCTGGCTGATATTGATCTGTGGGAGTTGCCGGAATCGCCTGCGCTCGCGTTGCTGAGCCATCTGGCCGCCTGGCAGGACGCGGATTTCTGCCACCGCCAGCTCGGACTGGAGCAGCCGGTCGGCCGCCTCGATCCCTGCAGCCTGAACGTCCACGGCGGCAGCATTGCCCTTGGCGCACTGAGCGCCACCGACGGCTGCCGCCAATTACTGCAGCTGGCCGACAACCTGCAACGCAATCACCTTCCGCGCGGTATCGTCTGCGAACAGCACGCAGGCGGCCACGCGCTGGCCTTGCTGATCACCCGCCCACAGGAGACCAGCGAATGACTCAAGCACCCGACACGCTCACGCTGCGTGAACGCGAACTCGGACCGTTCAACCACCTCGAATTGCAGCAGCCTGCGCAGTCGCCGTGGCAACACTGGCGCCTGCGCCGGGACGAACGTGATGTCGCCTGGCTGCTGTTCGACCATGCGGACAGCAGCGCCAACCTGCTGTCCTCAGTGGCGCTGATCGAGCTCGGGGACGTGCTGGCCAGCCTCCGCCGCGACATGCCAACCGCGCTGGTAATACGCTCGGCCAAACCATCAGGATTCTGCATGGGCGCTGACCTGAAGGACTTCCGTCAGCTCGACAACGAAGCCGATGCGGTACGGCAGCTGGTCGACGCGCACCTGCTGGCCCAGCAACTGATCGACCTGCCCTGCCCGACCCTGGCCGTGCTGCACGGCGAGACCCTCGGTGGCGGCCTGGAGCTCGCACTGTGCTGCGACATGCGCCTGGCGACGCCGGACACCCGCACCGGCCTACCGGAAATTCTGGTCGGCCTGCATCCCGGGCTGGGCGCCACAGCGCGGCTACCTGACCTGATCGACCCGCTGCTGGCGATGCGCATGATGCTGACCGGCAAGGCGTTGCAAGCAGAGCAGGCTCACAAGGCCGGCCTTATTGATCACGTCGCGGCAGAGCACCAACTCAGGCCGCTGATTGATGATGCGCTGGCCGGACGCCTGCCTCTGCACCGACGCAACCTTAAAGGCCGCCCCTTCCGGCTGGACTGGGTACGGCGCCTGGCTGCGGCAAACATGCGCCGTCAGGCCAGTGCCAAGGCCGATCCACGTCACTATCCGGCGGCAGAGGCCCTGATCGAACTCTGGCAGCGCCACGGCGGCAAGCCCGACCTGTTGCTGCATCGCGAGATCTACTCGTTCGCCCGATTGATCAACAGTCCGACCAGCCGTCACCTGATTCAGCTGTTCTTCCAGCGCCAGCGGCTCAAGGATTTGGCCGTTGCCAAGGAAAATCGCCGGCTCACCCACCTGCACCTGCTCGGCGACAGCGAAGACGGCATTCAGCTCGCGGCACTGGCCGCACTGGCAGGCCTACGCGTGAGTGTTGGCGGTTCGACCGCTGGCATGACGGCCTGTATCAAACAGATCAGCCAGCGGACCCGCAACGAGGAGCAACGACAACACGCACTGGATGCCCTGATCTTTGATCCGGAACACCACGGCGTAGCCGTGGCCGATGCCCTGATAGACGCCCAGCAGACTGCTTTAGAGCAACGGCGCGAGCAACTGCAGAAACTGGAGTCGCGGCTGCGGGCACAGGCACTGGTGCTCAGCTTCGCCGAGCCAGTCGAGCCACTGCGCGCCGCACTCGGCGATGCCGGGCGCCTATTGGGGCTGCGCTTCGCCGCGCCGTCCTACGGCGCGCTGGTCGAGATTGCCGCGCACAGCACCAGCCGCAATATCAGCCAGCAACAGGCCCGCCAGTTGGTCGGCCAGCTTGGCTGTCTAGCGTTACCGGTCAGCAGCCAGCCGGGGCTGCTGCTGCGCCGGGTCCTGGCCCCCTGGCTGCTGGAAGCCATGCTGCTACTGGAAGAAGGGATCAGCGCCGATGCCATCGACCAAGCGGCGCTGGCGTTTGGCTGCAGCCGCGGGCCGCTGGCGATTGCTGAAAGCTGGGGGTTGGGCGACTGCCTCGCTCTGTTCGAGCGTTTGCACAACGAACGCGATACGCCGTTGGCAGAACCGCCCTTGATTTTGCGCAACGCGGTCGAGCAGGGGCGCACATCGTTACATGCAAAAAAACGCAGCCACTGGAAAGGCAATAAGGGCAGAGCCGCAAAACTGAACGCGGAACAGGCTGACCGGTTACTGCTCAGTCTGCTCAACAGCGCCGTACGCGCCTGCCGCCAGGGCATTGTCAGCGACGCCGACATGCTCGATGCGGCACTGGTCCTGGCCGGCTATTTCCCGCCCTTTCGCGGCGGCCCTTTGTGTCACGCACGCGAGACAGGGCATGCGGCGATCATGCAGCGCCTGCAAAGCCTCAGCACCGACCTCGGCCCCCGCTTTGCGCCGGACCCCGGCTGGCAGCCGGTGACCGAGGAAACGGACGCAGGCCAACCCTTACAGGCCGGGTAGCGGCTGGGTCTGCTGCTCAGCCCTGACGAGCTTCTGTTCCATCTCCGCACGCATCTTCTCGGCCAGCGGTGCAGCCAGCAGGCGGCGCAGGAAGGTCGGGTTCAGCCCCTTGCTGTGACAGTAACGAAAGACTTCGTTAATGCTGGGGTAGGCGCTGTCACCCGGAGTCACGACCACCGTCTGCCCAGCGCAGACGGTACCTTCCTTCAACACCCGGGCGTAGGCTCCGCAGCGCTCTGCCTTGACGAAAGCCTTGGCAAAACGGCTGTCACCAACCCGTGCCGCCAACGTTGAACAGGGAATACGCGGCGCGGTGATTTCCAGCACAAGGTCACCCAAGTGCAATTGATCGCCAATCCGCAGCTCAGGCCACCAGTGGGACAAGGTCAGATTCTCGCCAAAAAAACCGGGTTCAAGCGGACGCTGCAACTGTTCGCTCCACCAATCCATGTCGGCCTTGCTATAGAGGTAAAGCGCCTGATCCAGCCCGCCGTGGTGCTTCATGTCGGCGATAAAATCACCGGCAATACCATCGATACCGATCAGCACATCACCGCTGCGCGCCCGCTTGAAATGCCCGGTGCGGGTAAGACGCTCACCAATACGAAGCGCCTGCGGCTCGGCAGCATTGATCGACAATAGGGTAACGGCAGCTTCAGTCATGGCGGGCATTCATCCAGAGAAGAGGAAAGCCGCCAGTCGACCGGATTTAGCCCGCAGCTGTCAACCACGCCGGTTACGCTGAACCAGATAATCCCGCGCCAGAAACAGAAAATGGGCACTGCCAATCAGCGGCAGCACCACCAGCATCAGATTCGCGGCTGGCGAGAGGCTCCACTGAGTGTAAAACGTCAGCAGGCTCGCTACCCCGAGCAGCAACATGATCACGATAGCGCGTGGTGACGCTACCTCACGCGCCGGTAACGCAACCTTGGACACCAACTGAATCAACGCCCAGATGCCGCACAGCCCGCCGAGCAACAACACGGTCAGTAGCCAGGCAAATGGCGTGTCCGCCTCGTCCGCAAAGGCCATCGGTAGCATCAATACACCCAACCCGATTAGCACTACCAGACTGCCGAAACACACCACCGCCTCCAGCAGATAACCCCTGCCGCTGGAGCGCAGCAGACGACGAAATGCGCTCTCTCTCATCCCCAAAAAACCTCCGCCAGCGCGAGCAGTGTCATGGCCATCAGCACCAGCGCACCCACACTAAAGGCGCGCCGACGGGTCGGCACATGGTTGCTGCCGGTTTGGACCCTTGCATGTATCACCCGGCTGGCAACGAATAACCAGGCCAGCAGTTGCGCCAGCACACCCGCAGCGCCCACACTCCAGAGCAACAGTACCAGCACGTAGAACAGCACTGGTAGTTCAAACTGGTTGCGGATGCAGTTGTTGATCTGCTGCACGGGCTCAGGCCAGGCATCATCATAGAGAGCACGACGCGCCTCATCGACCTCGCCGGCCGCCTGCGCGCGATTCTTGGCCCGGGCAAGGGTGATGTAGAGCCAGAATGTCAGGGCAATCTGCGCCAGTACGGGAAGGAAAACCAGCTTTTCAGGCATAAGACCGCTCTACTCGTTGTTGTGCTCAGCGCTGCGGAGCACGGTAACGCTGTCGCGCCTGCCTGTCGACCCGCGCCACCGACGCCATATCGCAGGCACCGAACGCCTGCACATTCTTGCGGCCATCAGCCAGGGTAAGATGGTTCGGCCCGCTGACCTCCGTGGGGTCGCGTACACCGTCATCCTCCCAGAAACACACCGCGCAGATTTCGTAGCCACCCTCACTGCTGAGGCTGAAATAACCGCAGCAGGGGCAGGCAAACATCGGTTCAACCTCGTCGTCGATCCGCTCGATCACCAGTCCTCTTTCGGTCAACGCCTCAAGTAGATAATCGTTGGTCACTCCATACAGGTCTTCGACCAGGCTGGCCTGCACCAGCGGATCAAGCTGACTGTCATTCGGATCGGCGGGCTCGACACCGCGGCAGACCAGAGTACGCAGCGCATCAGGCAGCGCCGCGACCTGTGGATCAGCTTCAGAGAACCCGCAGAAGAACCAGAAGGCAACGACCTCGGCGCGCTCAGACGCTTCCATCTCCGCCATCATCAACCTGGCCAACTGCTGTTTTGCCTGCGCCCGCTGCATTCGCCGTCTCCCTGAGAAACATTTTCTCCAGCTCAAAGCGTAGCAGGCTGACGCGGTGGAGATAATTCACGGGCCACGTCGGTCGCGACAAACGACTTATGGCGCCCCACCATAGAGTGTGTCGACCCCATGACGCAGCTCCATCCCCTGCCGCACAACCCGCGGCAACCGTCGAACCACCAGGGCGTAAGAGCGATCAATCATTCGTTGCAGCTCCCCTACCGGCACGCTGCCGTCGTTACGCACGGTATTCCAGTGCCGTTTGTTCATGTGATAACCGGGGCTGACTGCAGCAAACAAGTCACGCAGACCGACAGCCTCTTCCGGGTCGCATTTAAGGTTGATGCACTCACACCCATCGCGCCGGAATACCAGTGCAAACAACTTGTTCTGAACTTTAAAGACTTGGGCGTCCGGCCCGAACGGATAGTCCTCTAGCGCCTCAGGCTTGCTGTTCAGATAGCGCTGCAGATCCATCTGCACCTCTCAGTTGACCAATTTGGGAATATGCAGGGTGAAGCAGGTACCCTGCGATGAGGAAACAAAGTCGATCTCGCCGCCCATCTGCTGTATCAGGCCACGGGCAATGGCCAATCCCAGGCCGGTACCGCCGGTTTTGCGTCGACTGGAACCATCCGCTTGCGTAAAGCGCTCGAACACCCGGGGCTGAAACTCTGGCGCAATCCCCTCGCCCTGATCAGCAACAGCCACACACCATGAACCGCCGCCATCCTCGGCATAAACGGAGATGCTGACCGTCGCACCGACCGGGGAGAACTTCACGGCATTGGACAACAGATTATCCAGCACCTGACGGAAACGGGTGGCATCAACCCTGACCCAGGCCTCAGGATGAGGATTGTCATAGACCCAGCTGATCTGCTGGCGGGAGGCAAAACCGTGGTTTTCCTCCATAGCCGCCTGTAGCAGGCTGTCGAGCCGATGGGGTTGCATGTCGAGCATGAGCTGCCCCGCCACCAGTTTGTCGATATCCAGCAGATCATTAATCAGTCGCAGCAAGTGTTCGGCATTGCGCCGCGCCACACTGACCATGCCGTGTGCCTTGTCCGGCAACACACCCGTCGCACCACCGTCGAGCAGCCCAAGGGTACCTAGAATACTGGTCAGCGGCGTGCGCAATTCATGATTGATGGTAGAAATGAAGTCTGTTTTCAGCCGTTCATTCTCGGCCCACATCGCCTCGCGCTCGAGTTGCTGCCTGATCCCGTTGCTGCGCACATAGGCGATCAGCAAAAGGACCAACACCAGCACGGCGTAGAACGCAAGGCGCAGGGTGCTCGCTTCCCGCACGGGCTCGCGGTTCTGCACCACCAGCCGCCAGATTACCCCCGGCAGATGGATTCGCATCATATGCCGGGGCTGATCGTCGTCTATCAACTCACCGCCCCAGATGGCAATCGGTTCGCCGCCAACCTGTTCGCGCTGCAGCTGGATACGCAAATCCTGCCAACGCTGTTCGGTATCTAGCATCCCCAGCACCCTGTCAGCACTCATGACTGTACTGACCAGTCCCCAGTACTCACCATCCATGATCACTGGCGCCCGGTAGATCAAGGCAGTGCTACCCTGTATCAGTTGCAGCGGGCCCGCGAGCATAGGTTCCCGAGTTTCCATCATATGCTTGACTGCTGCCCACTGCTGCGGCGATTCACGGTAGTCCAGCCCGAGCGCGGCTTCGTTGCCCTCAAGTGGGTAAATCAGCTCGATTCGATTGTTCGGTGCAATTCCGATGTTTCGGATGTCGGTAGCGTCGGCGAGCATACTGGCCATCCAGCGCTCAAGGGCTTCCGGCTGGCGCAGCCCCTGCTGGCTTTTAAGGAAGGAAACCAGGCCTCGGGTCAGATAAATACCATCGCGCAAACGGGTTTCCAGTGCGCTGCGTACATCCGATGAGCGGATAATGAGGTCGTTCTCGATTTCCTCACGTTCCAGTGAGCGCAACTGCCAGGCCATGATTTCGACAATCAGCGCGCCCAGCACGGCCAACAGCAGCAGGCCGACCGCCAGGCGCCGAAACGGCTGACCTACCGTAGCCCCTAACGGCCATCTCATCGCGCCGCCTCAGGCAGGACGTACCCCCACTCGCGCGGTGTTAAAACAGATGCAATAGAGTCGGTAAACGACATCGGACAGTTTCCAGCGGTATCGGCATGGCCCTACTGTAAACCGAAACAGTCCAGCTGTGCTCAGTGCAGCCTCAGGTCGCGCCGGAAACGCGCAGGCGTCGTCGCCGTCCAGCGTCGAAAAGCCCGGTTGAAGGCACTTTGCTCGGAAAAGCCCAGCAGCAACGCCACTTCGCCCAGTTGCAGCGCCGGATCGGCCAGATACTGCTCAGCCAGCTGCAACCGGGTTCGCTCAAGTAGGCCTCGCCAGCTTAGCTGGCGCTGCGCCAGCCGTCGTTGCACGGATCGCACCGACAAATGCAGGTCCAGCGCCACCTGCTTCAGCGCCACCTCCCCTTCCGGCAAACGGCGCACCAGCGCGTGCTGCAACGCTCGATCAAAGCTATCGGCAGCCGGCTGAGCCAACATCAGGGCACGCGCCTGCTGATCCAGCTGCTCACGTCCCGCCGGATCGCTGTGGGGTAAAGGTCGCCCCAGCCAGGCAACCGGCAACGCTACCTCGGTCGCATTGGCAGCAAACCGAACGCGGCAGCCAAAAAAGGCATCATAGGCAGCACAGGCCGCCTCATCCGGAGCAGCGAAAACAAAGCTCACCTGCGCCATTGCCGACACGTCCGGCAGCAAGCGCCGCAGAAAGCTGACCAGCGCGGCAATAGCTACCGTATCAGCCAGCGCCCCGGTGGTCGCCTCGGCGCTCCAGTACATGACGACCAGCTCACCTTGCCGCCGCACTCGGACCAGTTGCTGACCATAAAACAGCTGCTCATAGCGCTGATAGACCTGCATGGCCTCACCCAGTGTTCGGCTGGCCAGAGTCAAATAGCCAAGCACACCAACATGACGCGGACGCACCTGGGCACCAATTTCCAGCGCCGGCACAGGTTCCCCCGTCGGCAGTTCAACGGCCTGCGCCAGCAGCGACTGCCAGAATGCCAGCGGTACCGCTTCGTCTTGACGCCGGCTATCGAGCAG
This sequence comes from Halopseudomonas oceani, assembly GCF_002903165.1. Lineage (GTDB taxonomy): Bacteria > Pseudomonadota > Gammaproteobacteria > Pseudomonadales > Pseudomonadaceae > Halopseudomonas > Halopseudomonas oceani. Next base: position 45,048 of record NZ_PPSK01000017.1, on the reverse strand, counting down.
TAGTCGCAACGCCGGTGCCGCCAACTGGTGCAAGTCGAGCCAGTCGGTCAGTTGCTGAACCCAGGCACCGGTAACCCGCATTGGTGTTGCCATGCCCTCTCCTGATTGGCGTATTTGGTCAAAAATTCGGCATAAATAGTCAATATGCAAGACTACTGGAGCCGCATCATGCGAGTCATTACAACAAGGAGCGCACGATGGAACACCTGACCGACGCCTTCAGCCAGGTACTTGCAGAAAGCGGCCTGAGCAGCCTGTGGCATAGCCTGCCTGCTTGGCTGGCGCTGGATGAGCGACAGCTGATCTTTGTCCTGGCCACTCCCGTATTCATCGGCCTTTTCGCCTGGGAATACCTGAAGATCCGCCATGATCACGCACTGGTCGATGCTGGTGAATCCGTGCGCAATTTCATGCTGGGTGCGGGCTACCAGACCACCGAGCTGCTGTTTGCCGGGCTTATCGCCTTCCCGGTCCACGCGCTGGCGTATCAGCATCGGCTGTTCGATATTCCACTGACGCTCACCAGCGCTCTGGCACTCTGGGTGCTCACCGATCTGTGCTTCTACTGGATGCACCGCAGCTCACATCGGGTGCGTTGGTTCTGGGCTGCGCATGTCACCCATCATTCCAGCGAGCGAATGAACTTCTCCACCGCCATGCGCCAGAACGCGACCAACATCTTCAACGGCGGCTGGCTGTTCTATGTGCCGCTATCGCTGCTGGGCTTCAACCCGGTGTGGATCGGCGTCTGCTACGCGCTGTCACTGGTGTATCAGTTCTTTATCCATACCACCCTGGTGGGCAAGCTGCACCCGGCGATCGAGTATGTGTTCAACACGCCCAACCATCACCGTGTTCATCACGCCCGCAACCCCGGCTACATCGACACCAACTTTGGCGGCGTCTTCATCGTGTTTGACCGCCTGTTCGGAACCTTTGCCAGCGAGCGCGCCAATCAGCCAATCGAGTACGGCATCACCCGACAGATTCACAGCAAGAGCCTCTTGGTGAACTGGCTGCACGAATACATAGACATCGCTCGCGACATGCGCAAACCGGGGCCACTTGGCCTGCGCCTCCAACATCTGTGGCGACCACCGGAATGGGAACGCCCTGCCCGCAGCGAGTGACCGCAGACGCGGTATACTCCGCGACCATGAAACTCGACCGTTTTATCAGCAACAACACCCCGCACAGTCGGCAGGCCGCTCGCCTGCTGATTGCCAGCGGCCGGGTAACGGTTGCCGATGAGCGCGTCTGCGACCCGCGCTTTGAGGTCGACCAATTCGTTGCCATCCGTCTGGATAACACACTGCTGCAATACCGGCCGGCGCTGTTCTTCATGCTGCACAAACCGGTTGGTTACCTGAGTGCCACCCGCGACCCGCAACACCCAACCGTACTGGAGCTGTTTCCTGCAGAGCTGCGCGAGGAGCTGCATATCGGTGGCCGCCTGGACCGCGGCTCCAGTGGGCTGCTGATTCTGACCAACGACGGCAGTTGGTCGAGGCGGCTGACCGAGCCTAGGGTCAAGCTGCCCAAGACCTATCGCGTCACGACACTGCGGCCTATCAGCAGCGACACCGCCGAGCGTTTTGCTGCGGGGATCTACATGACCACTGAGCAGCTAACCACCTCACCGGCGCAACTGGAGCAGCTCGGTGCGTGCGAATGCCGACTGACCATCTACGAAGGTCGCTATCACCAGATCAAGCGGATGTTTCATGCCGTTGGCAATCAGGTGGATACCCTGCACCGCGAAAGCATGGGTGCGATTCAACTAGACCCCGCGCTGCGGCCAGGGCAATACAGGGTCCTGACCGCAGCAGAAATTGCCTCGGTCGATCAACCGACCGCCGGTTCCAGATCCTCGTAGCAGTCCGGCACAAAGCGCGGTGTGCACAGTGCCAAAAACACCAGCGCCTGCTCACCGACGCAGCGGATACGCTGCGGGCAGCCAGCCGGAATGATCACCACATCACCGGCGCCCACCAGCCGCGCCGGCTGCTCTGCCAGCTCGAGCAGCCCCTCACCCGCCTCGATCAGATAACGTTCGGTCACCCCGTGCAACCGATGCCAACGAGTCTGTCCGCCCAGCGGCAGGCGCGCGCGAGCTACCGACAACAGCGGATCATCCGCCGCATTGGACAGTTCGTGGATATAACACCCTTCGTCGAAGTAATACTCGGCTGCGGGGTCGTAACAACGAATCAATGGCTGCATCAGCCCTCCAATGGATAACGCGCCAGCACCGAGTAACGCGAGCCACCGGGGCCAGGATCGCTGGCAAACAGGCAAAGCTCTGTCACCCGCCAGGGCGCCGACATCAGTCCCCGGTGCCGCTGCAGGAATCCTTGCAAAGGACCGCAGCCCGGGCCGCAGCGTGCCAGCGTGACATGCGGTACAAAGCGCTGTGGATCGGCGGCGCACCAGGGCGCGATCAGCTCGTCGACCTGCTCACGCAGCGCCTGCAGCGGCGCTGGCGCAACCACGCCGGCCCAGAGAATGTTAGGGCGCTGGGGCGAGCCGAAATAACCGACGCCGCGCAGCTGCAGTTCAAACAATGGAGCCCGCAGGGCCGTCAGCGCCAGCGACAGCTCAGCAGCCTGGGCTTCACTCAGTTGCCCGATAAAGCGCATGGTCAAATGCAGCTGCGCCCGACATTGCCAGCGCAGGCCAGCAATCGGCTCACTCAGTGACAGCAGTTGTTGGCACTGCGATTCAGGCACTTCCAGGCCAAGAAAAAGACGCGGCATTCAGCCCTCCGGAAATTGAGCGCCCCAGTCTAGCCGTCACACAACCAGGCAGCACGACAGCAAATAATTGACTATATCAACCAACCCCAATATAGTTGATATAGTCAACATTATTAAAACCCAGCAAATGCAACGACCATCGCTCAGCCACGCCCTGCAACAAGTAGCCCACGCCTATCGCAGCCACATGGTGCAAACCATCCGTGACGCCGACCTGCCATTGCCCGGAACCCACGTTCGTGCCCTCAAGGCTGTCTGCTACATGGAAGGCTGTACCGCCCAGCGCATCGCTCAGCGCATGCGCCGGGACAAGGCACAGATCACCCGGGTACTCAACGACCTGCTTGAGGCCGGACTGATCAACAAAGCAAGCAACCCGGCAGACAAGCGCAGCCAACTGCTGCACCCAACGCCAGCAGGCGAGGCAATGATGCAGCGCATTCAGCAATTGGAAGAGCAGACGCTGGGACGCATGACCCGTGACCTGACCCAACAAGAGGTCGAGCACTTTATCCGTATCGCCTGGCATATGACCCAAAATCTGGAAGGCGACCTGCCACCAGACAGCTGATTGGAGAATTATCCATGGCCAAACCCACACCACGGACCTTGCAAGTCCTCTGCAAGCAGCCAGTGACGCGCAACATGCTGCGCGTCACCCTTGGCGGCGACGGCATGCTGACCTTCCCTGACGATCAGGCCGGCGCCTATATCAAACTCATGTTCCCCGGCACCGACGGCTCCTCCAGACTGATGCGCACCTACACCGTGCGCGCCCAACGACCGGGCGAAATTGATGTCGACTTTGTCCGCCACGCCGACGGCGGTCCGGCCTCACGCTGGGCAGAGCAATGCAGTCCCGGCGATACCATTCTGATTGGCGGGCCTGGGCCACGTAAGCCGCTGCTGCAAGACGCCGACGGATTTGTTGTAGTCGGTGACATGACGGCCCTGCCGGCTATCAGTGTCAATCTGGAATCCCTGCCGGACAGCGCCTGCGGAGTCGCCGTACTGGAGGTGATCGATCCGGCGGATATTCAGCCATTGAACGCGCCAACCGGTATCGAGCTGATCTGGCGGGTCAACCCCAAGCCCGGCAGCAACCCTGCGGCGCTGGTAGAGCGTCTGCGCCAGATAGACTGGCCGGTAGGTCGTGTAAACGTGTGGGCCGCGTGCGAATTCGCCAGTATGCGCGCGCTGCGCCAGTTCCTGCGCGAGGAGCGCCAAATCGCCCGCGGCGACCTGTACATCTCAAGTTACTGGAAGCTCGGCGCCAACGAAGACCAGCACAAGCAGGAAAAGCGCGTCGACGCAGAACAGGACAATCAGCGCTCGACGTGACGCGCCAGCCGGTGCAGCAACGACTTGCGCACTGAGGGCCACTCGCTGTCGAGAATCGAGAACACCACGGTATCGCGCCGCGCGCCATCCGGTTCAAGTCGATGATTGCGCAGCACACCGTCCTGCTTGGCACCCAGCCGGGCAATTGCCGCGCGCGACTGATGGTTATGCCAATGGGTACGAAACTCCACTGCGACGCAGCCCAACACCTCAAACGCCTGTTGCAGCAATGCCAGCTTGCACTGGGTGTTAAGGGCAGTGCGCTGACAGCGCGAGGCATACCAGGTGTAACCAATCTCCAGACGTCGATTCGCCGCATCGGCGTGACAATATCGGGTCGTGCCGACGACCTGGCCGCTGGCGCGCTCGACGACCACAAAAGGCAGCGCACGACCGAGCTGCTGTTCTCGCAGCGCTTCGGCTACATAGCTCGCTACCGAATCGGCATCTGGCACCTGGGTGTACCACAGCTCCCACAGGCGGCCATCGCTGGCAGCTGCCACCAACGCGTCCGCATCGTCCGCGTGCAGCGGACGCAGCAGCGCCAGCTCGGTTTCCAGGGCTACCGCTTGCAACCAGTCAGTCATCAACGCGCTCCTCGGCCGCCACGCTGCGCCAGGGTTTCAACACAGTGATCGATAAACGCCCGCACCGGCGGCAGCATGCCGCGCGGCGTAGTGAAGACCATGTGAATCTGGCCTTCCAGTGCATGCCATTGGGGCAGAATGTGAACCAGCCGACCGGCACGAATCTCTGGCTCGCAAATATGTTCAGGCAACAACACCACGCCCTGCCCGGCGACCGCCGCCTCGCATATCAGCTGCAGATCACCACAACTGAAATGCGGAGCATGATGAAGATCGCAGGTCTCCCCTGCGTCATTGGCAAACTCCCAGCGATCCCGCTCCAGCATTTCACCAACCGATAAGGTTGGGAAGCGGCTGAGATCCTCCAGCTGCGCTGGCGCGCCACCCATTCGCTGCAATAGCGTTGGGCTGGCAGCCAGAATACGTGCGCCCACCCCAAGCGAACGCATTGCCAATGACTGATCGGTGTCGAAACGGGTTGCAACCCGGAAAGCGACATCAATGCGCTCGTTGATCAGGTCCACCCGCTGGCTGGACAACCGCACCTGCAAGCGCACTTCCGGATAGCGGGTCATGAAGTCGACCAGCGTGTCCCGTCCCAAGTACTCCAGCATGCCGGAGGACATGCTTACTCGAACCGTGCCGGACACCTCATCACGCGCTGTCATCGCCAGCGCCTCAGTCGCCTCCAGCCGCTGCAGTATTACTTCACACTCGCGATACAGCTCGCGCCCGAGATCGGTCACCCGAAAGCTTCGGGTAGAGCGCTCGATCAGCCGGGCTCCAAAGTGCGTCTCCAGTCGGGCAACGCGTTTACTGAGTTTGGACTTGCGCTCGCCAGTCGCACGCTCAGCGGCAGCAAAACCGCCAAACCGGACGACGCGGGCAAAGCACAACAGATCGTTCATATCCTGCATTGCACCCGCCAATAGCTTCCAAATTAGAAACAGTAAATCACGTATTCACGCACTACCGGAAAAGGCATCGACGCTTAGATAGGCATCAGTACCTCCAGCAGTCCATCGAGTAATCAGACGAAACGGCCCTAAAACTGGATCCCAGCAGTCGGATATCGACACCAACACCAATTATTGTTTCTAAATCAGAAACTCTGTGTCATCAAAATCCTAGCTACTGCGACAGTTTGTCGCTCCCATATAGTGAGTTCAATGGCCTTGAGTACTAAGGAAAGCGTCAATCCCACGGATCTCAAAGATCAACGCCAGGGAAACAGTTTCAAAACATTTCCCGAGTATACGTTGTAATCAGGGCCACGCTCACCATCAGGAGACGCCATCATGAAAAATCTTTCTGCATTGATCGTTGCTTCATTCCTTGCCTCCAGCCCGGCAGTCCAGGCAGACGACAGCCGTCACCGCCAGCTCAATGCGAGCGATCGCACTACCAGCCAGAGCACCAGCGACTATTTTCAGGATCTGATTGCCGCCCAGGCTCAAGCCAACCTGGACAGCGACGATCCGCAGCAAGCTTGAACAGCATAAAGCACAGCCTGTCGGCGGACAGGCTGTGAAGATCAACCGGCCAACCCAGCCTGATCCAGGCGCCAACGCAGCGTATCAACCCGGTCCTGGCCAAAGAACGGCTCATCACGGAAAACAAACGTAGGCACGCCCCAATGGCCAGCCTTCTCCAACGCTCGCTGATTGGCTTCGATTTCAGTGAGTTGACTTCCCTCGGCGATTGCCGCTTCCAGCTCACCCAGATTCAAACCGGCCCGCGCCACCGCATCTGACAACAATGAACCCTGATCCCAGCCTGCAACACCACCCCAGATCAGACGCGCCACCTCGGCGGCGAATTCACACCCGAGCCCACGTCGCTGGGCCTCAACGCCCAACGCGCTAAGCCGGTATATGTAGGGTTGATCCCGGGCCACCTGCAGGGTTTGACGATCTTGTACCACCGGGTCTGGCGATGGCCAGCCATGAGGCAGGCCCAAAAACTCAGCGCGACGCGCCCAGTCAAGCACGATGTAACGCGCACGCTTGGCGCTCTGCTCGGCAAACAGAATATCCGGGCTGCGCAGTGCGATGGGCAGCACGACTCTCAGGTTGACCTTGATACGGTAGTCACGTTGCAGCGCAAGCATGTCCGGGGTGGACAGGTACGAATAGGGGCTTCTGAAAGACCAGTACACATCAACCGCTTCCATTTGCGACTCCTGCTTATTGTTATTTTGCGGGTCGACCTGCTCAAGCAAGCAGGCGCAGCGATAGCATCAGGCCGACTGTAGCAGGCACCAGTACCAGCAACAGCACAGCCTGAGGATGCCGAGTGTGCCAAAGAGCTTTCCAGACCGCCCAGGGGGAGCAGGGGGAAGCTCCTTTCAGCCGCGGAAACAACACACTCTCCACCCCCGCGCGATCAAAAACGGCGTGCCCAGGCTGACCAAGAAATACCACCAGCTCAGGCGTTACCAGATGGCTGCGACTGTAGTGCACCTGATCCAGGGCAACGCGACATTGCCGCCCTTGCGCCTCAAGAAACAGCCATTCATCTGACACCCCTACGCGTTGCTGTGCCGCGGCCAACAGATCACGCATCATCAGCCATAATGACAATACCGCATACAGGGCCAGCACCAGCATTTGAACGCGCAGCTGCCAGGGACCGTCGAGCAGCAGCACCCGCAGCAACGCATAAGCCAGCGCAGCCACAACCAGCAGTATCAGCGGCACCTGCCATCGCAGACGACGCTTGAGCCTGTTCTCCAGCCAGTGAACCTGGCCACTCGGTATCGGTGCCGGTTTAGCTGCCACCAGCGGCGCGAGCGCGCGCCCGGACCAGCCAGCAAACTGCGCACGCGTCTGCTCGCGTTCGAGCAGCCAGGCGGCGGCAAACCCGGCGAGCAGCGACAAAACCATACCCGCGAGAAACAACCGGCCAAGCCATAGGTAACGAGTACGTTGATGCTGTGCCTGCAGCTCCAGCGACGTCAGGCTGGCGCTGCCCGTTTCGGCTAGCAGCGCCCCATGCACATCCATGCGGGACAGGTGTTGGCTCTGTGCATCAACAACCCATAGCAGATCGTTCCAAAGCTCGAACACCAGCGGGTCAACCAGCAGATCAGCAGCGACGCTGTCTACTACCTCACCTGCAGCGCTGAAACGATAAATCCGGCCATCGCGCATGCGATCATCCGCCAGATTGACCAACCAACCATCACCCTCAGCGGCAAACTGATGCGGCCACCGTAACGCTCCCTGGGGGCGCAGACTGACCTCCCGAATGACCTGACCGAAGGCCCTGCCATCACTTTCCAGCAACAGCAGCCGCCGGTTATTGGTATCAGCAACCCATAGACCCTCTTCGCTCAGGCGAATCTGATTGGGAAAGCGCAACATCCCATCGCCAGTGCGCTCAGGCTGGTCGGCACCAGCGGCAAGACGGTAGATGTAAAACCCGGGGGTATCGGCGACAAACAGCGTATCGTCAGCTGCCAGCGCCAGGTGAAAGGCACTATCCAGTGCGGGCAACCCGCGACCAAAGGGTTCACATGCTAGGGCCGGCAACTCACAGCGATAGAACCCTTCTCCTACCCTCGGTGCACGTTCACTCTGTTTCCGCAACCGCAGGTAGCGGGCCAACCAATAGCTCAACCGGGCGCGCTCGGGGCGGTGATAAAGCAGCAGATCACCATTGGCAAAAAAGGCGTGATCGCCTGTCGGGACCAGGCCGACATCAGCCAGATCAAGGTGCCGCTGCTCTCGCCCTGCAGCGTCCAACCAGATCAACTGCCGACCGAAGCGGACCGTCATCATTTCGCCCTGCGGCCGCAGAGAACCGTAACCGGGCACGTCCAGTCTGAGCTGATTCGCCCAGAGGTAGCCCAGCAGACACAACGCTGTGCACAGCACAACCACGCTTGCGGCAATCCATGACTTCCTGTCCATTTAGCATCTCGGTTTCACGCGCTCAGCCGCCAGCATCCCTCAAGCCGAATGCGAACGCAAACCTCGGGCTTTGCCGCAGGCGAAGGCTCGGCTAGAGTGGCCGATGCTGGCACCAAGACCGGCCCCTATCCAGGAGAACAATCAGTGAACAGAATCATTGCGCTACTCGCCCTGCTGGTCAGCACCACTTGTCTGGCCGATGACAGCCAGCCGCTGCCTTCCTGGCAAGACACTGCAGCACGTCAGCAGATTATCGCCTTCGTCAACGACGTAACCGATCCCGACTCAGCCCATCACATCCCGGCAAGTGAGCGTATCGCGGTATTCGACAACGACGGCACCCTGTGGGCAGAGCAACCGCTCTATAGTCAGTTGTTTTTTGTCGCAGACCGCATTCGCGCGCTCGCGCCCGAACACCCGGACTGGCAAACCGAAGAGCCCTTTGCGTCCATGCTCAAAGGCGACATCGCCGGCGCTTTCGGGTCCAGCCACGACGCCGCCGTTAAACTGGTCAGGGCCAGCCAGGCCGGACTCGATACCGACACCTTCGATCAGGTCGTACGTGACTGGATGCTGAACGCACATCATCCGGCCACCGGTAAGCCGTACAACCAGATGGTCTACCAGCCGATGCTGGAACTGTTGAGCTATCTGCAGAACAACGGCTTCAAGAACTTTATTGTTTCCGGCGGCGGTATCGACTTCATGCGCCCCTGGACCGAGTCTGTGTACGGCATTGCGCCAGAGCGCGTCATCGGCAGCCGCGTAGCCAAGCGCTTTGAACTGGTCGACGGCGCCGCCCGCGTGGTGCACGACGGCACGCTGGAATTCAACGACGACAAGGAGGGCAAACCGATTGGAATCAGCCAGCATATCGGCCGTCGCCCGATTGCTGCCTTCGGCAACTCCGATGGCGACCTGCAGATGCTGCAGTGGACCACCGCAGGTAGCGGCCCCCGTCTTGGCGTGATCGTCCACCACACCGACGCCGAGCGCGAGTGGGCGTACGATCGCGACTCGAGCATCGGCAAGCTGAGCGAAGCACTGGACCAGGCTCCGCAACGCGGCTGGGTCGTGGTCGACATGAAGCAGGACTGGAAGCAGGTATTTCCGGATTGAGCAGCCCCGAAGCGCGACCATAAAAAAACCCGGCGCAAGCCGGGTTTTTTATTGCTGCGAGCAACGAAGGTCGATCAGACCCCGCTGGTCTCGGCAGCTTCAACGTCCTTCATGGACAGCTTGATACGGCCGCGGTTGTCCACGTCCAGTACCAGCACCTTCACTTCCTGACCTTCCTGCAGTACGTCGGTCACTTTCTCGATACGCTCGTTGGCGATCTGCGAGATGTGAACCAGACCATCCTTGCCAGGCAGGATGTTGACGAAGGCACCGAAGTCGACAATGCGCTCGACCTTACCGGTGTAGACCTTGCCGATCTCGGCCTCGGCAGTGATGGCGTCAACACGCGCCTTGGCAGCGTTGGCGGCGTCCTTGCTGGCGGCGAAGATCTTGACCATGCCGTCGTCGGTGATGTCGATGGAGGCGCCGGTCTCGTCGCAGATACCACGGATGGTTGCACCACCCTTGCCGATCACGTCGCGGATCTTCTCGGGATCGATCTTCATGCTGAGCATAGTCGGGGCATTGGAAGAGATTTCCTTGCGCGACTCGGGCAGCACGTCGTTCATCTGCTTGAGGATGTGCAGGCGGGCTTCATGAGCCTGCTGCAGGGCGATTTCCATGATCTCTTCGGTGATGCCGTTGATCTTGATGTCCATCTGCAGCGCAGTAACACCCTTCTCGGTACCGGCAACCTTGAAGTCCATGTCGCCCAGGTGATCTTCGTCACCCAGGATGTCGGTCAGAATCGCGAACTTCTCGCCTTCCTTGACCAGACCCATGGCGATACCGGCAACCGGCGCTTTCAGCGGTACGCCAGCGTCCATCAGTGCCAGAGAGGCACCACAAACAGAGGCCATGGAGCTGGAACCGTTGGACTCGGTGATCTCGGAAACGACACGGATGGAGTACGGGAACTGCTCCATGTCAGGCATGACCGCCTGAACGCCACGACGGGCCAGGCGACCGTGACCGATTTCACGACGGCCAGTGCCGCCCATACGACCGCACTCACCTACCGAGTAGGGAGGGAAGTTGTAGTGGAACATGAAGGGCTCTTTGCGCTCGCCTTCCAGCATGTCGAGCAGCTGGGAGTCACGGGCAGTACCCAGGGTGGTCACAACCAGGGCCTGCGTTTCACCACGGGTGAACAGCGCGGAACCGTGAGTACGGTCCAGAACGCCAACCTCGATGTTCAGCGGACGAACAGTTTTGGTGTCGCGGCCGTCGATACGCGGGTTGCCGTTAACGATGCTCTCGCGAACAGTGCGGTACTCGATCTCGCCGAATACGTCCTTGATTTCACCGGCAGCGAACTTGCCTTCCTCTTCACCAGCCAGTGCAGCAATAGCCTGGTCACGCAGCTCACCGAGACGAGCGTAGCGCTCCTGCTTGTTGACGATGGTGTAGGCGTCAGCAATACCGGCACCGAATTGACCCTTGATGGCGTTAACCAGCGCAGTGTTTTCTGCCGGAGCCTGCCAGTCCCAAGCCGGCTTGCCAGCTTCAGCAGCGAACTCTTTGATAGCGGCAATGGCGCCCTGGAATTCCATGTGGGCGAACAGTACCGCACCCAGCATCTGGTCTTCAGTCAGCTCTTGCGCTTCGGATTCAACCATCAGTACCGCTTCTTCGGTACCGGCGACGACCATGTCCAGACGCGAGGTTGCCAGCTCTTCGTAAGTCGGGTTCAGCACGTAGCCGCGCTGATCGTCAAACGCAACACGGGCAGCGCCAATCGGGCCACTGAACGGAACGCCGGAAATCGCCAGAGCGGCGGAGGTACCGATCATCGCAGCGATGTCCGGATCGGTCGTTTTGTCGGTAGAAACGACGGTGCAGACAACCTGCACTTCATTCATGAAGCCTTCGGCGAACAGCGGACGGATCGGACGGTCGATCAGGCGGGAGGTCAGGGTTTCCTTCTCGGAAGGACGGCCTTCACGCTTGAAGAAACCGCCGGGAATACGGCCGGCGGCATAAGTCTTTTCGATGTAATGAACAGACAAAGGGAAGAAGTCGCGGCCCGCTTCGGGCTGCTTGGCGGCCACAACGGTGACCAGAACGCTGACGGCGTTATCGATACTGACCAGAACGGCACCGGAAGCCTGGCGAGCAACGCGGCCTGTTTCCATGGTGACTGTGCTATTGCCTAACTTGAATTGCTTGATTACCGGTTTCACGGTGTCTTCTCTCTCTTCTTTTTGCCTTTGGGGGAAACTCTGGGCATGGCCGGGGATCGGACCCGGCCATGTCCAAACGGGGCTGGTCTTAGCGACGCAGACCCAGACTGCTGATCAGAGCGCTGTAACGAGACAGGTCTTTCGACTTCAGGTAGTCCAGCAGCTTGCGACGCTGGTTAACCATGCGAATCAGACCACGGCGCGAGTGGTGATCCTTTTTGTTTTCCTTGAAGTGGCCTTGCAGCTTGTTGATGTTTGCAGTCAACAGAGCGACTTGGACTTCGGGAGAACCGGTATCACCTTCAGCACGCTTGTACTCGGCAACGATTGCAGCTTTTTCTTCAACACTCAGTGACATCTCAAATTTCCTCTGAGGTAACAGGCCGGGACCAGTGTCCCGTGTTTTAAATCGAGGAATGACCATGCCTGTTGACAGCCACCCTCGTGGCGACCCGCTATCGGGTCAACTCCATGCCGAATCATACTCCCGAATGCCCGGGGATTCAGCCCAATTCTATGCGACTACTTGCCCGCGCAGACCGCAGGGTCTCAGGGCTCGAAGCGCAGTAAGCGCTTGGGCGCTACACGCGCATCGTCAGTCATTTCGCCAATGCCGAGGAAACGGCCACTGGCATCGCGCAGCCGTACTTTCCCAAACGCCGGACTGCCGGGCACGCGTACCGCCTGACCGTGGTTCAGGTAGTAGGCCGTCTGCTCGGTGAGATCCAAAATCGGCCAGTCTTCCAGACCGCTGTCCATCGGCAGCAGCAGATGATCCAGCGCCTCCGGGCCGCCCTCGGCATGCAGTGCCTCAAGCGCTTCGAGCGTGACCGACTGGGTCAGGTCAAATGGCCCTGCCTTGATCCGACGCAGCGCCGCGACATGTGCGCCGCAACCGAGCGCCGCGCCAATGTCTTCAACCAGACTGCGAATGTAGGTCCCCTTGCTGCAGTGTACTTCCAGCTGCAGACGGTCTCCTTTCAGACCAAGTACCTTCAGCTCGCTGATGGTAATGGTGCGGGCCTTGCGCTCAATGGTTTCACCGGCGCGGGCCAGTTTGTACAGCGGCTGACCTTCATGCTTGAGCGCCGAGTACATTGGCGGCACCTGGTCAATCTCACCAGTAAAGCGCGGCAGCACGGCTTCAACATCAGCCAGTGCAACATTGACCGGCTTCATCTCCAGCACGTCACCTTCAGCGTCACCGGTAGCAGTGGTCATGCCCAAACGCGCCTCGGTGACATACGCCTTGTCAGCGTCCAGCAGATACTGGGAAAATTTGGTTGCCTCACCCAGGCACAGAGGCAGCACGCCAGTAGCCAACGGATCAAGGCTGCCGGTATGGCCACCCTTGTTGGCGTTGAACAGCCAGCGTACCTTCTGCAGGGCCGCGTTTGAGCTCATGCCCAGCGGCTTGTCGAAAATCAGGATGCCGTCGATGGAACGACGCTTGCTCTTCGCTCCCGCCACGCCTTACTCCTTGTCGCTCTCGTCGTGCTGACGATCCTCGGCAACCGCACGCTCGATCAGCGAAGACAGGTGCACGCCACGGCGAATGCTCTCGTCATACTGGAAATGCAGGCTAGGAATGGTGCGCAGCTTCATCGCGCGCCCAAGCAGCATGCGCAGATAGCCAGCGGCGTCCTTGAGGATCTCAAGGTTCAGGGCGATTTCCTCGGCGCTGTCGCGGTTCATCAGGGTGACGAACACCTTGGCGTGGGACATGTCACGACTGACCTCAACTGCGGTCACGGTGACCATACCTAGACGGGGATCACGCACCTCGCGCTGAATCAGTTGCGCCAATTCACGCTGCATCTGATCCGCCACACGCTGGGTACGACTGTATTCTCTTGCCATATTAACCATCTCAAGCGACAAACTCCGGGCTGCCAGGCAGACCGGAGTTTGTCGCGAATGTCAGGCGGCGAGCCGGAAGCCCGCCGCTGTGCTGTTACAGACTGCGCTGTACCTGAACACGCTCGAAGACCTCGATACGGTCACCGGGACGAACGTCGTTGTAGTTCTTGACGCCGATACCGCACTCCATGCCGTTACGTACTTCAGCAACGTCATCCTTGAAGCGACGCAGGGACTCCAGCTCACCTTCGTAGATAACAACGTCTTCGCGCAGAACGCGAATCGGACGATTGCGGTGCACGGTGCCTTCGATAACCATACAGCCGGCCACCGCGCCAAACTTCGGCGAACGGAACACATCACGCACTTCGGCGACACCCAGAATCTGCTCGCGCACATCGCTGCCGAGCATACCGGACAGCGCCTTTTTGACGTCGTCGATGATTTCGTAGATGACGCTGTAGTAGCGCAGGTCCAGACCTTCGGTCTCGATAATCTTGCGAGCAGCCGCATCAGCACGAACGTTAAAGCCGAAGATCACCGCGTTGGAAGCCAACGCAAGGTTCGCGTCGGTCTCGGTGATACCACCAACGCCGCCGGAAACGATCTTGACCTGCACTTCGTCGTTGCCCAGGTCGACCAGCGACCCCTGCAAGGCTTCCAGCGAGCCACGAACGTCCGCCTTGAGCACGACGTTGAGGGTCTTCTTCTCGTCCTGGCCCATGCTTTCGAACATGTTTTCCAGCTTGGCCGAGTGCTGACGTGCCAGCTTGATCTCGCGGAACTTGCCCTGACGGAACAGAGCGACTTCGCGGGCCTTTTTCTCGTCGACAACAACGTTGAGCTCGTCACCGGCATCCGGCGTACCATCAAGGCCGAGAATCTCGACCGGAATAGATGGACCGGCTTCCTTGATCGGCTGACCGTTCTCGTCGAGCATTGCCCGTACGCGGCCATAGTTGACGCCAGCCAGTACCACGTCACCCTGACGCAGAGTGCCGTTCTGAACCAGTACGGTCGCAACCGGGCCACGGCCCTTGTCGAGGCGGGATTCGACTACTACACCACGGCCTGGAGCAGATGGCTGAGCCTTCAGCTCAAGTACTTCGGCTTGCAGCAGAACCGCTTCAAGCAGCTCTTCGATACCGGTACCGGCCTTGGCGGAAACCGGAACGAACATGGTGTCGCCACCCCACTCCTCCGGAATAACCTCGCGGGCGGCCAGATCGTTCTTGATGCGATCCGGGTCAGCGTCTTCCTTGTCCATCTTGTTGATCGCAACAACGACCGGAACACCAGCAGCCTTGGCGTGCTGAATCGCTTCCTCGGTCTGTGGCATCACGCCGTCGTCGGCTGCCACAACCAGAATCACGATGTCGGTCGCCTTGGCACCGCGGGCACGCATAGCGGTAAACGCCGCGTGACCGGGAGTATCCAGGAAGGTAACCATGCCGCGATCGGTTTCGACGTGGTAGGCGCCGATGTGCTGGGTAATGCCGCCAGCTTCGCCAGACGCAACCTTGGCGCGACGGATATAGTCGAGCAGCGAGGTCTTACCGTGGTCAACGTGGCCCATGACGGTAACAACCGGGGCGCGGCTGACTTCTTCACCTTCGTGAACCATGGATTCAACCAGCTTGTCTTCCAGATCGCTCTCGCGAACCTGCTTGACCTTGTGGCCCATGTCTTCGGCGACGATGGAGGCGGTGTCCTGATCCAGCACCTGGTTGATAGTCACCATGGTGCCGTTCTTGAACATGTACTTGATGACTTCGGCCGCCTTGACCGACATCTTCTGCGCCAGTTCGGCAACAGTGATGGTCTCACCAATTACAACTTCACGAACAACCGGACCGGTGGGTTTTTCAAAGCCATGCTGATTGCGCTTCTTGCCAGCTTTCAGCTTGCCACCGCCACCACGACGACGGGTTTCGGCTTCTTCATCAACCGAAATGCGCGGAGCGTGACGCGCCTTGTCTTTTCCACCATGACCGCCCGCACGCTTGCGACCGCGCTCTTCTTCCTCTTCGCGCGCCTTACGGCGGCTTTCTTCTTTCTTCTTGTGGTGCTCAGCAGCAGCCTGTGCAGCCTCAGTCGGTTGCGGGGCCGGAGCCGCCTCTACCGCAGCCACGGCCGGTTGCGCGACGGTAGCGGCCGCAGCCGCTTCTGCCTGACGCTTGGCCTCTGCCTCGGCTTCAAGACGCGCAGCTTCCTCAGCCTGGCGCTTGGCCTCAGCCTCGGCTGCTTGCTGACGGGCCTCTTCAGCGGCACGCAACTGCTCCAGCTCGCGCTGACGCTCGGCTTCCAGATCAGCCGGCTCGCGTTTGACGTAAGTGCGCTTCTTACGCACTTCGACGTTAACTGTCTTGCTGCCGGCTACCTTCAGGGTGCTAACCGTTTTGCGCTTGAGGGTAATCTTGCGCGGCTCGGAGCCGGAATCACCATGGGCGCTCTTCAGGAACGCCAGCAGGGTTTGTTTCTCATCATCGCTGACCGCCTGGGCAGGGCCAGTCTGCGAGAGTCCCGCTTCTTGCATCTGTTGCAGCAGGCGCTCTACCGGAGTACCTACCTCATCAGCCAATTGTTTGACCGTCACTTCCGCCATTCACTTCTCTCCTCAGTCGGGTCCGTGCGTCACCGCAGGGGGGATCTCGTCGATTCCGACCGGTTATTCAAACCAGGGGGCGCGGGCTGCCATGATCAAAGCCGCAGCACGCTCTTCATCGATACTGTCGATGTCGAGCAGGTCGTCAACGGACTGCTCGGCCAGATCTTCCATCGTCAGGATGCCATTGGCCGCCAGCTGGAAAGCCAGCGCGCGGTCCATACCATCCATATTCAGCAGGTCGTCAGCCGGCTGCGCTTCTTCAAGCTTCTCCTCGTTGGCGATCGCCTTGGTCAGCAGACGGTCCTTGGCGCGTGCCCGAAGCTCATTAACGATGTCTTCATCGAAACCGTCAATTTCGAGCAGCTCTTCCATCGGCACATAGGCCACTTCTTCCAGCGTGGTGAAACCTTCCTCAACCAGCATCTGTGCCACTTCTTCATCGACATCCAGCTCGTCAACGAAGTTACGCAGTACGTCGCCAGTCTCGGCTTCCTGCTTGGCACGGATGTCATCTTCGGTCATTACGTTCAGGGTCCAGCCGGTCAGCTGACTGGCCAGACGAACGTTTTGACCATTACGACCAATGGCCTGGGCCAGGTTGTCTTCTGCAACCGCCAGATCAATGGTCTGGGTATCTTCGTCCAGAATAATGGACGCTACCTCTGCCGGCGCCATCGCGTTGATGACGAACTGGGCCAGATTGTCGTCCCACAGAACGATATCAACGCGCTCGCCACCGAGCTCGCCGGACACCGCCTGGACTCGTGAACCGCGCATACCGATACAGGCACCTTGCGGATCAATGCGTTTGTCCTTGGAGCGGACGGCGATCTTGGCGCGCGACCCCGGATCACGGGCAGCCCCCATAACCTCGATCAACTCTTCGGCGATTTCCGGCACCTCGATGCGGAACAGCTCGATGATCATTTCCGGGCAGGCGCGGGACAATACGAGCTGCGGGCCGCGATTCTCGGTGCGGATGTCCTTGAGCAGGGCACGGATACGGGTGCCGGTGCGGAAGGTTTCACGCGGGATCATTTCTTCGCGCGGCAACACGGCCTCAGCGTTGTTACCCAGATCAACGATAACGTTGTCGCGGGTCACTTTCTTGACAGTGCCGCTGATGATCTCGCCCAGACGGTCGCGGTAGGCGTCAACGACCTGCGCGCGCTCTGCTTCACGGACCTTCTGGACAATAACCTGTTTAGCGATCTGCGCGGCAATACGGCCAAACTCGACCGACTCGATTTTCTCTTCGACTTCGTCGCCGATCTTCAGATCCGCATCACGTTCCTGCGCCTGGTCCAGCGTCAGTTGAATAGCCGGATCGTCGAAGTTTTCGTCTGCCACGACCGCCCAACGGCGATAAGTGTCGTAGTCGCCGGTATGACGGTTGATCGACACGCGCACATCCACTTCGTCTTCGTAACGCTTCTTGGTCGCCGTTGCCAGTGCCAGCTCAAGCGCTTCAAAGATTACCCCGGGTGGAACACCCTTTTCGTTGGAAACGGATTCCACAACCAGCAACACTTCTTTGCTCATCGTATGCCTCGCCTAACGCCGTCCATTGGGCTTATGCAGCCCGAAATTTGTTCAATACCGCGGAATGATGTTGCCCTTATCGATCGAATCGATGGGCAGTAGGTACTCGTGCTCGTCCACTTGCAGGATGACTTCATCACCCTCCACTCCGCGAATCACACCCTGAAAATTGCGGCGGCCCTCATAGGGGGTACGCAGCCTGATCTTTGCTTGCTCACCGGCGCAGTCTGCATATTGCTGCAGGGTAAACAGCGGGCGATCCATGCCCGGAGAAGAAACCTCCAGGGTATAGTCACCGGAAATCGGGTCCTCGACATCCAGCACAGCGCTGGCCTGGCGGCTGACGGCGGCACAAGCGTCCACGCTAACGCCGTCCGGATGGTCGATATATACGCGCAGCAGGGTGTGCTTCCCCTGGGACAGATATTCAATACCCCAGCAGGTATACCCCAATGCCTCGACGACCGGGACCAGCAGGGCCTCCAACTCAGTCACTTTGCCGGACACGCTCACCGCCTATATTTGCCGCATGAATAAAAAATGGGCCTTAAGCCCATCGTGAGTCTGGCCGCTTCGCGCAGGCGAAGCCCAGAGACCGTTAACATCGCAGCCTGCACAAAAATAAAACCGCGATAGAAACCTAACAAAAAGCCCCTTAAAAGGGGCCTTTGATACTGGTTGCGGGGGCAGGATTTGAACCTACGACCTTCGGGTTATGAGCCCGACGAGCTACCAGACTGCTCCACCCCGCGTCGAATCTAGGGCGTGAATTATACGTCTGCCGAGCCAACAAGACAACCGGCACACCCATTCACCCCTGAAAAAGAAACAGGGGCCTGAGCATTCAGACCCCTGTAGATGGTGCGGAAGATGGGACTCGAACCCATACACCCTAAGGCACTACCCCCTCAAGATAGCGTGTCTACCAATTCCACCACTTCCGCAAAACTTTTACTGCCAGCACCGACGCTTATTCGACTGCCGGCGGAACCTCTTCGCCGACCGTATCCGGCACATCCAGCGGAGCAACATCCTGCTCCAGAACCGGAACATCTTCATCGATCAGGGCCGGAGCCTGCTGTTCGACCTGCAACGCCGGAGCCGGCAAACCAGCCTCAACAGCAGCATCAGCTTTATGGCTGGCGTAATACGCCAGACCCAGCGAGGTCAGAAAAAACACCGTTGCAAGAACCGCGGTTACGCGACTCAAAAACGTACCGGAACCCTGACTGCCAAATACGGTAGCAGAGGCACCGGAGCCAAAGGAGGCGCCAGCTTCTGCACCCTTACCCTGCTGCATGAGTACCAGGCCAACCACGCCAATGGCAACCAGCAGGTGCAGCACTACAATCACGGTCTCAATCATTACACTCGTCCAGCGGCGCGAGCGATCGCACCAAACTCTTCTGCGTTCAGAGAGGCTCCACCAATGAGCCCCCCATCGATATCCGGCATTGCGAACAACGCTTCGGCATTCTCTGCCTTAACACTGCCGCCGTACACGATGCGAACCTCCTGAGCCTGCTCATCATCAAGCATGGCCAGTCGCGCCCGAATCATTGCGTGCACATCCTGAGCCTGCTCAGGCGTTGCCGTCAAGCCCGTGCCGATAGCCCATACAGGCTCATACGCCACTACACCTTCAGCCAAACCACCCACGCCAAAGGCATCCAGAATCACTTGCAACTGCCGACCAACCACATCAGCAGTTCGACCTTCATCACGCTCTGCCTGGCTTTCGCCAACACACAGAACCGGCCGAAGACCACACGCCAAGGCCGCTGCAAACTTACGACGAACGATTTCATCCGTCTCACCAAACAGCGTCCGACGCTCGGAGTGCCCAACCAACACATAGGCACAACCTGCATCACGCAGCTGAGCGGGAGATATCTCACCGGTCAACGCTCCAGGCTCAGCCTGAGTTGCGCAGTTCTGGCCGCCCACCTTTACCGGGCAACCCTGCAACTGATCGACACAGCGATCAACATACAGCGCCGGGGGAGCAATCATCAGCTCAACCCCTTCAGGCCATTCCTGCTCTACCAGAGCTTTCAGCAAGGCATCTACAGACTGCCGTGAACCGTGCATTTTCCAGTTGCCGGCAACTAGCGGACGTCGCATGCCATACCTCTCTACCCAAGCGGGCGCCAATCTTAACCAAGTTGCATCAGCGACACAACCGCCTTTTTCATCCGTTTAATATCTGCGCAACAACATCTGCCAGAGCAGCCGCTTCGCGCTCAACCTGCGCGGCATCCTGCCCCTCAACCATCACCCGCACCAGCGGCTCGGTGCCAGACAAACGCAGCAGCACACGCCCGGCCTCACCGAGGCGCTGCTCTGCCTCAACTACCGCCGCCTTGACAGCAGACTGCTCCAGCGGCGACGTGGCGCCAGGTGCATAGCGCACATTGATCAGTTTCTGGGGGCACTTGTGCATGCTGGCACACGCCTGTGCCAGCGTCCTGCCGGAGCTCTGCAACGCCTTGAGCACCTGCAGTGCGGCAATGATGCCGTCACCAGTGGAGGTATGGTGCAGACAGACAATGTGCCCGGACGACTCACCACCAACAATCCAGTCACGCTCGCGCAGCTGAGCCATAACATAACGGTCACCGACATTCGCCCGAACGAACGGAATATCTCGCTCGCGCAGCGCCAGTTCAAGCCCGAGATTGGTCATCAGCGTTCCCGCCACGCCGCCCCTCAGCAAGCCACGCTCATGGAGATCCAGGGCAATGATGTACAGCAGCTCATCACCATCCACCTCGTTGCCGGCATGATCCACCATCAGCACTCGATCGCCATCGCCATCAAAGGCGATGCCCAGATCAGCCTCGTGCTCAACCACAGCCTGACTCAGGGCCGCCATATGCGTCGAGCCGACACCTTCATTGATGTTCAGACCATCCGGGCTAGCACCGATCACCTTGACCTCAGCGCCCAGCTCGCGAAAGACGCTCGGTGCCACCTTGTAGGTCGCGCCGTGAGCACAGTCCAGAACCAGTTTGAAGCCCTTAAAGCTGGTACTGGTAGGCACACTGCTTTTGCAGAACTCGATGTATCGCCCGGAGGCATCCTCGACCCGCGAGACCTTGCCGAGCTGCGCCGAGTCGACAACCGTCATTGGCTCGTCCACCAGACGCTCGATCTCTAACTCCAGGCTATCGGGCAGCTTGCTGCCAACCGCCGAGAAGAACTTGATGCCATTATCATAGAAAGGATTGTGCGAGGCACTGATAACGATGCCCACATCAGCCATGAAGGTACGCGTCAGATAGGCGATTGCCGGCGTCGGCATCGGTCCGAGCAATTGCACATGAGCACCTGCGGCCGAAAGCCCCGCTTCCAGTGCTGACTCGAACATGTAACCCGAAATGCGCGTGTCCTTACCAATAATGACCCGGCACCCACCATGGTGACGAAACGCAGTACCAACCGCCCATCCAAGCTTAAGCATGAACTCCGGCGTAATCGGCGAGCTGCCAACCCGACCCCGGATACCATCAGTGCCAAAGTAGCGTTTTTCCATGAACAGACTCTACTGCTTGAGATTTTTAGGATCGGCGGGCGCGGTTGACCACTTCCACCATGCGAACCACATCCGCGGTCTCGGCAACATCATGCACGCGCAATATAGCGGCACCCGCTTCTGTCGCCAGGGCAGCCAATGCGAGGCTGCCATACAAACGCTGATCCACCGGACGGTCCAGCGCCTGCCCAATCATGCTTTTGCGCGATACGCCAACCAGCACGGGCAACCCCGACGGCCGCAAATCACGCAAGTGCGCGAACAACTGGAGGTTATGTTCCAGCGTTTTGCCGAAGCCAAACCCAGGATCAAGAATCAGCCGCTCCCGAGCAATTCCAGCCTCTTCGCACGCTTCAACCCTTGACTGCAGATAGGCATTCACCTCATCCAGCACACTGGCATAGCGCGGAGCCAACTGCATCATGTCTGGCTCGCCCTGGCGATGCATCAGGCACACCGGCAGACCGGTCGCCCGCGCTGCCTCAAGCGCACCTGGGCGCTCAAGTGCCCGCACGTCATTGATCATCCCGGCGCCAGCCGCCGCAGACGCAGTCATCACCTCAGGTGTGCTGGTATCAACCGAAATGACAACATCAAAGCGCGCAGCAATGGCCTCGACCACCGGTACCACGCGCTGCAACTCTTCCGCAACGGAAACCGGCTCGGCACCCGGGCGCGTCGACTCACCACCAACATCAATCAAGGCAGCGCCAGCCGCAATCATATGCTCTACATGCTGCAAGGCAGCATCAAGGCGATTGAAGCGACCACCATCAGAAAAGGAGTCTGGCGTAACATTGAGGATACCCATAATTCGGGTATGAGAAAGATCAAGCTCCCGAATGCCGCAAGGCAAACGGGAGCTTATGCTGTCAGAGAACATTCGGGCCTCAGTGCTCCCCGGCAGGTCCGCCGATGGGGCCAGAACCCTTGGAACCATCAACCTGACTGGACGTCGTGTCGTCTGGCGTGATCACCGCTCCCGGCCCGGACTTGTCGTCACCTTGCCAGTCTTTAGGCTCGCGGGGCACACGACCGGACATGATGTCGTCAATCTGCTGGGTGTCGATGGTCTCGTACTTCATCAGCGCCTCGGCCATCATGTCCAGCTTGTCGCGATTCTCCTCCAGCAAACGACGCGCAGTCGCATAGCTCTCATCGATAATGCGACGCACCTCTTCATCGATCTGCTTGGCGGTTTCGCCAGACACACCAGCCAGCCCACCACCATTGGAACGTCCCAGGAAGCCTTGATCCTCGTCCTCAGCGTACAACAGAGGACCCAGCTTTTCAGACAAGCCCCACTTGGTGACCATGTTCTTGGCCAACTGGGTGGCACGCATGATGTCGTTTGACGCCCCCGTGGTGACCCCATCAAACCCGAGGGTCATTTCTTCCGCAATACGACCGCCAAACAGCGAGCAGATCTGACTGATCAGCGCCCGCTTGGACAAGCTGTAACGATCCTCTTCCGGCAGGAACATGGTCACCCCGAGGGCGCGACCACGCGGGATGATGGTGACCTTGTAGACGGGGTCATGCTCAGGCACCAGGCGACCGACAATCGCGTGGCCGGACTCGTGATAGGCCGTGTTGAGCTTTTCCTTGTCCGACATGACCATCGACTTGCGCTCGGCGCCCATCATGATCTTGTCCTTGGCCATCTCGAACTCGTTCATCTCGACCAGACGCTTGTCGGCGCGGGCAGCAAACAACGACGCTTCGTTGACTAGGTTGGCCAGATCGGCACCGGAGAAGCCCGGCGTGCCGCGTGCGATCAGGGACGGATTCACATCCTCACCCAGCGGCACCTTGCGCATGTGCACCTTGAGAATCTGCTCGCGACCACGGATATCCGGCAGCCCCACTACCACCTGACGGTCGAAGCGGCCAGGACGCAGCAACGCAGGGTCAAGCACATCAGGACGGTTGGTCGCAGCAATTACGATGATGCCATCGTTGGGTTCAAAGCCGTCCATTTCGACCAGCAACTGGTTCAGCGTCTGCTCGCGCTCGTCATGCCCCCCCCCCATTCCGGAACCCCGGTGGCGACCGACGGCATCAATCTCGTCGATAAAGATAATGCACGGCGCGTGCTTCTTGGCCTGTTCGAACATGTCACGCACACGGGACGCACCTACACCGACAAACATCTCGACAAAGTCGGAGCCGGAGATAGTAAAGAAAGGCACCTTGGCCTCACCGGCCACAGCTTTGGCCAGCAGGGTTTTACCGGTACCGGGCTGACCGACCATCAGGACGCCACGGGGAATATGACCACCCAGACGCTGGAATTTGCCCGGGTCACGCAGAAACTCGACCAGCTCACGCACATCTTCCTTGGCCTCGTCGCAACCGGCAACGTCAGCAAAGGTGGTTTTAACCTGATCTTCCGACAGCATGCGCGCCTTGCTCTTGCCGAAGCTCATAGGGCCGCCGCGGCCACCGCCGCCGCCCTGCATCTGACGCATGAAGAACATGAAAATGGCGATGATGATCAGGATCGGGAAGCTGGCAATCAACAGCTGGGTCCAGATGCTCTGCTGCTCCGGCTGCTTGCCTTCGATGATGACATCGTTGTCCAGCAGGTCACCGATCAGGCCATTATCCTGAATAGCCGGACGAACCGTCTTGAAGGCTTCACCGCTGCGCTCGCGACCGGTAATGATATAGCCGTCCACCGTCACGCGCTCGACCTGGCGGTTCTCTACCAGCTCCAAGAACTTGGAGTAATTCAGCGTATCCGGTTCCTTGGTACCGCTGAAGTTGTTCATCACGGTGACCAGCACTGCTGCAATGATCAACCACAGGATGAGGTTCTTCGCCATGTCGTTCAATTCGCTACCCTCTTGCCCCGCTGCACGACCGCGGGCGCCTTGCTGAGTCTTTTAACCACCTGCCAACATTACACCAGTTTAGGCCACCTCGGCATTGGCTTCAGTGTAACCCGCTATGTAACACCAGCCTCACTGACCGCCGCAGCGGGCTCCGGTTCCGGCTCGCGGAAATCGCATCACCCCTCGCCGCCCTTGTAACCACGGGCCAGCAGATAGGTTTCACGCGAGCGCCCACGCGACGCATCGGGCTTGCGCGTTACCAGCTTGTCAAACTGTCCACGCATCTCGCGAAAGTATTCGTCAAAGCCTTCACCGTGGAACACCTTGATCAAAAAGTCCCCACCGGGACGCAACACACGCCCAGCCATGTCGAGAGCCAGCTCGCACAAATACATGGCCCGAGGCTGATCAACCGCGGGCGTACCACTCATATTGGGGGCCATATCGGAAATAACAAGGTCCACCTGGGAATCGCCGATTGCAGCCAGAATAGACTCGAACACCGCATCCTCGGTGAAGTCCCCCTGAATAAAGGTCACATCAGGAATACTGTCCATGGCCAGGATATCCGAGGCAATGATCCGCCCCTTCTCGCCAATCAGGCGGGAGGCGACCTGCGACCATCCTCCCGGCGCAGCGCCGAGGTCAAGTACCGTTATCCCCGGCCTGAGAATACGGTCACGCTCCTGAATCTCCAGCAGCTTGTAACTGGCGCGCGAGCGATAGCCATCCTTCTGGGCCTGTTTTACGAACGGATCGTCAAAGTGCTCTTTGAGCCAACGCTTGCTTGTCTTGGACTGTGCC
The DNA here is from genome assembly GCF_002903165.1 of Halopseudomonas oceani. GTDB lineage: Bacteria > Pseudomonadota > Gammaproteobacteria > Pseudomonadales > Pseudomonadaceae > Halopseudomonas > Halopseudomonas oceani. Next base: position 19,962 of record NZ_PPSK01000017.1, on the reverse strand, counting down.
ACGGAATACCTCGTGCAGCGGGCCACGCCGCCGGTTAAACTAGTGCATCAACACTCATTGAATCTTCATACGGAACATTATGGCGCTCAGCTCCGCACAGAAAAAAGACCTCAAACGCATCGGCCATCATCTCAAGCCGATCGTTATCATCAGCGAACAGGGCGTCAGTGAAGGCGTTCTGGCCGAACTGGACCGCGCTCTGAACGACCACGAACTGATCAAGATCAGAGTTACCGTCAGCGACCGCGATGCCAAACAGGCACTGATCGCCGAGGCCTGCGGCCAAACAGGCGCAGAACTGGTCCAAGTGATTGGCAAGATGGCGATCCTGCTGCGCAGGGCCAAGAAGCCCAACGCCAACCTGTCCAACCTGAAGCGCTTTCAGGGGCTCTAAAAAAGCAACGGGGCCACTCGGCCCCGTTTGCCTTACTTCTCGCCCGTTGACTCATCCGGTCGCGGCTGCACTGCCAGTACCAGTCCGGCAAACGCCACTACCAGGTAACTGATCATCGCCATCAGCGGCTGACCGACTTCGCGAAACAGAAAAAACGCGCCCACCGCTACGATCGCCAACACCATCACCTGAGCCCGCAAATCCTGCCAGATCGCGCTACGCATGCGCAGTGCCAGCAAAACCAGCTGCGCCAAGATAGCCGCCGCACTAAGGCCCAGCACCGCCGGCCGCAACATAGCTGCGGCGTCATCCACCAGCAGCGGCGCCAGCCCGGACTGCTCCAGCGCCGGTAGAAAAACAAAGTGCAGACTCCAGACCGAACCAACCCAGAGGGTCAGCAACAGCTGCCAGGCCACGCGACCACCATCACGACGATCGCTACCGACAGCTGCCCGGGTCACAGGTGCTGGACCTCGACAATTTCGTACTCAACCACGCCACCCGGCGTCTTCACCGCAACGATCTCGCCTTCTTCCTTGCCGATCAGAGCGCGGGCGATAGGCGAATTGACCGACAGCTTGCGCTGCTTGATGTCCGCTTCGTCGTCACCAACGATCTGATACACCACCTCTTCATCGGTATCGACGTTGGCGATGGCTACCGTGGTTCCGAAGATGACCTTGCCGGTATGCGGGATGGTGGTCACGTCGATCACCTGCGCATTCGACAGGCGACCTTCGATGTCACGGATACGGGCCTCAACCATACCCTGCTGCTCACGGGCAGCATGGTACTCGGCGTTTTCCTTCAAATCGCCCAGCTCACGCGCCTCGGCAATAGCCTGAGTGATCTGCGGACGCAGCTCACTCTTAAGGTGCTTGAGCTCGGTTTCAAGGGCTTCGGCGCCCTGTTTGGTCATTGGATACTTCATGACTCAGATACCTTTGTGCAGATCCTGGAGGCGACGCACTGCGCGCTCCGGGCCGAATTTCAGAGCGGTACAGACAGCCTCACCGCCCGCTAGCGTAGTGGTCGAGTAGACCTTGTGCTGCAGTGCATTGCGACGGATGGAGTAGGAGTCCGCAATGGACTGCCGGCCTTCAGTGGTATTGATGACCAGATCGATCTCGTCGTTCTTGATCATATCCACAATGTGCGGGCGACCTTCAGTCACCTTGTTCACACGACGAACCGGCAGATTGGCGGCTTCAAGCACCTTGGCGGTACCGGCGGTAGCAACCACCTCAAAGCCCAGCTCAATCAGATCACGAACGACATCAACCGCGAACGGCTTGTCGTCTTCGCGCACACTGATGAATACCGTGCCACTGGTCGGCAGCACTTCACCGGAGCCCAGCTGGGACTTGGCAAACGCCTCACCAAAGCTGTCACCAACCCCCATGACTTCACCGGTAGACTTCATTTCCGGGCCGAGAATCGGGTCAACACCCGGGAACTTGGCGAACGGGAACACCGCTTCCTTGACGCTGAAGTACGGCGGCACCACCTCTTCGGTGAAACCCAGCTCCTGCAGCGTCTTGCCTGCCATGACACGGGCAGCAATCTTGGCCAGCGACTGACCGATGCACTTGGACACGAACGGCACCGTACGGGAGGCGCGCGGGTTAACCTCAATGACGTAGATGGTCTCGCCCTGCACCGCCATCTGGACGTTCATCAGGCCGACTACGCCCAGCTCCAGTGCCATCTTGCGCACCTGCTCGCGAATGTCGTCCTGAATATTCGCCGGCAGCGAGTACGGCGGCAGTGAACAGGCAGAGTCACCGGAGTGCACGCCGGCCTGTTCGATGTGCTGCATGATCGCGCCGATCACCACATCCTTGCCGTCGGATACCGCATCAATGTCGACTTCGATCGCGCAATTGAGGAAGTGATCCAGCAGTACCGGGCTGTCGTTGGACACCTTGACCGCTTCACGCATGTAGCGCTTGAGCTCTTCTTCCTGGTAGACGATTTCCATCGCCCGGCCGCCCAAAACATAAGATGGGCGTACCACCAGCGGGTAACCAATACGCTTCGACAGCGCCAGCGCTTCGTCTTCGCTGCGCGCAGTGGCGTTCGGCGGCTGACGCAGGGCCAGGCGCTCGACCATCTGCTGGAAGCGCTCACGGTCTTCGGCGCGGTCGATGGCCTCAGGACTGGTACCAATGATCGGCACACCCGCTTCTTCCAGCGCGCGAGCCAGTTTCAGCGGGGTCTGACCGCCGTACTGGACGATCACACCCTTGGGCTGCTCGACGCGGACGATCTCAAGCACGTCTTCCAGGGTCACCGGCTCGAAGTACAGACGATCAGAGGTGTCGTAGTCGGTTGAGACGGTTTCCGGGTTGCAGTTGACCATGATGGTTTCGTAACCATCTTCACGCATCGCCAGCGCGGCGTGAACGCAGCAGTAGTCGAACTCGATACCCTGGCCAATGCGGTTCGGGCCACCACCGAGCACCATGATCTTGTCACGGTCGGACGGATTGGACTCGCACTCTTCCTCGTAGGTCGAGTACATGTACGCAGTGTCGGTAGCGAACTCTGCCGCACAGGTGTCAACGCGTTTGTAGACCGGCAATACATTCAGCTTGTGGCGATGGCGACGCAGGTTCTTCTCACTGACAGCCAGCAGCTGCGCCAGGCGCAAGTCGGAAAAACCCTTGCGCTTGAGGCGGAACATCAGGTTGTAGTCGATATCCGCCAGCCCCAGCGTTTTGACTTTCTCTTCGTCTTTGATCAGATCTTCGATCTGCACCAGGAACCAGGTATCGATCTTGGTCAGATCAAACACCTGCTGCAGCGTCATGCCAGCGCGGAAGGCGTCAGCCACGTACCAGATGCGGTCAGCACCGGGCACGGTCAGCTCACGGGTCAGCTCGGTCATCACGTCATCCGCAGCCGGATCGACCTTAGGGTCGAAGCCGCAGACACCCACTTCGAGGCCGCGCAGCGCTTTCTGTACGGATTCCTGGAAGGTACGACCGATTGCCATGACCTCACCGACAGACTTCATCTGAGTCGTCAGACGCGCGTCAGCGTTGGGGAATTTTTCGAAGGCGAAACGCGGGATCTTGGTCACCACGTAGTCGATGGACGGCTCGAAGGACGCCGGCGTACGACCACCGGTAATGTCGTTCTGCAGTTCATCCAAGGTATAGCCGACAGCCAGCTTGGCGGCGATCTTGGCGATCGGGAAGCCGGTTGCCTTGGAAGCCAGGGCGGACGAGCGAGACACCCGCGGGTTCATTTCAATGACGACCATGCGGCCAGTATCCGGGCAGATACCGAACTGCACGTTAGAGCCGCCGGTTTCAACACCGATTTCACGCAGCACCGCCAGCGAGGCGTTACGCATGATCTGGTATTCCTTGTCGGTCAGCGTCTGCGCCGGAGCGACTGTGATGGAATCACCGGTGTGCACACCCATCGGATCGAAGTTTTCAATCGAGCAAACGATGATGCAGTTGTCCTTTTTGTCGCGGACCACTTCCATCTCGTACTCTTTCCAGCCGATCAGCGACTCGTCGATCAGCAGCTCATTGGTCGGCGACAGATCCAGACCACGGTTGCAAATTTCTTCGAACTCTTCGCGGTTATAGGCAATACCGCCACCGGTGCCGCCCATGGTGAAGGACGGACGGATGATGCACGGGAAGCCAACCTGCTCCAGCACGCCATAGGCTTCAGCCATGCTGTGCGCGATACCGGAACGCGGGCACTCAAGACCGATAGCCTTCATCGCCTTGTCAAAGCGTGAGCGGTCTTCTGCCTTATCGATGGTATCGGCATTCGCACCGATCATTTCCACACCGTACTGCTCCAGTACGCCGTGCTTTTCCAGATCCAGCGCACAGTTGAGCGCGGTCTGGCCGCCCATGGTCGGCAGCAGCGCGTCCGGACGCTCCTTCTCGATGATCTTGGCAACCGTCGGCCATTTGATCGGCTCGATATAGGTCGCGTCGGCCATGGCGGGGTCGGTCATGATGGTCGCCGGGTTGGAGTTGACCAGAATGACGCGGAAACCTTCTTCCTTCAGAGCCTTGCAAGCCTGGGCGCCGGAGTAGTCAAACTCACAGGCCTGACCGATAACGATAGGGCCGGCGCCGAGGATCAGAATGCTTTTAATGTCTGTACGTTTTGGCATAGTCGTTTACAAATCCTAGGGTGTACCGGGGTTCAGGCGCGTTTTTTCATGGCGTCGATGAAACGGTCGAACAGCGGTGCCACATCGTGCGGCCCCGGGCTCGCCTCAGGGTGCCCCTGGAAGCTGAATGCCGCTTTGTCGGTGCGCTCGATCCCTTGCAGGGTGCCGTCGAACAGCGACTTGTGGGTCGGTCGCAGATTGGCTGGCAGGCTGTTCTCGTCAACCGCGAAGCCGTGGTTCTGGCTGGTGATCATCACCACCCCGGTATCCAGATCCTGGACCGGGTGGTTAGCACCATGATGGCCGTGCCCCATTTTCACCGTCTTGGCGCCGGAGGCCAGAGCCAGCAGCTGATGACCGAGACAGATACCGAACACCGGAATGTCGGTCTCCAGAATTTCCTTGATCGCGGCGATGGCGTAGTCGCACGGCTCCGGGTCACCCGGCCCGTTGGACAAAAAGACACCATCCGGGTTCAGCGCCAGCACCTCGGAGGCGGGCGTCTGTGCAGGCACCACCGTCAGGCGGCAACCGCGAGCGACCAGCATGCGCAGAATGTTGAACTTCACACCGTAGTCGAAGGCAACAACGTGATGAGGCAGATCGGCGTCGCTCAGCTCAGGATGGCTGTCGGTCTCGAGATTCCAGACGCTGGAGCGCCACTGATAACGTTCCTTGACCGACACTTCCTTGGCTAGGTCCATGCCCTTAAGGCCCGGAAAGCTGCGCGCCAGCTCAAGTGCCTTTTCCTCGGAGATATCATCGCCAGCCAGCAGACAACCATTCTGTGAGCCCTTCTCGCGCAGGATACGCGTCAGGCGGCGAGTATCAATGCCGGCGATGGCGACAATATTGTTATCCCGCAAATACTCATCCAGCGACTGCTTGCAGCGCCAGTTACTGGCCAGCAATGGCAGGTCACGAATAACCAGACCGGCCGCCTGGACGGCGTCGGACTCAACATCCTCAGGGGTAACACCGGTATTACCGATGTGCGGGTAGGTCAGCGTCACGATTTGACGCGCATAGGAGGGATCGGTAAGGATCTCCTGATAACCGGTCATGGCCGTATTGAACACGACCTCGCCAACACTGGAACCGTCGGCGCCGATGGACTCACCACGAAAAATGCTGCCGTCGGCGAGTGCGAGAATGGCTGGCTTGGACAAGAAAACCTCCGAAAGAACTGACACATTTCACCAAACGCGGGCTGCACAAAAGCGGGAATGTAGTGCTGAACACAACATCCCGCTTGCAAAGGCATTGTCAGATACGCGCTGAATAGACAGATTAGCGCAATAGTTTAACCACTTGAGGTCAAAATATCCACACCGCAACCGCCCCTCACGCACCAACAAGGATCACCACCACAGCCCTGCAATCTCTTCATTCTTAAACAACTCTGTGTTACAACAGCCGCTGAAGACCGACGGGCAGGAGCCCGCAGCAGACGGCGCAGACCGTCAAACCGGGCGCCTCTCAGCCCCCGGCATACACAAGAACAAGACAAAAAAGGACTCGGGGACTCTCACCATGCCAACGCTCTTGAAACGCCTGCTGGTGCTGCCACTGCTGCTCATCGCCTCACTATCCCATGCCGATCCGCAGCAGCTACAACAACTGCACGAATTCCGCAGCGAAGCCTTCAAGGCCGGAACCTACCTGCTGATCGACAACAACCTCTACGAACGCGTTCGCGAACCCGGCAACCGCGAAATTTACAATGGCGCGCTGCAGCAGATGGACTCACTGCTGCGCCAGATGAACAACCCGGGCAACCTGCGCCAACTGTACAGCGACTTCGTTAAGCTGATTCGCGAACTTGAGGACCTGCCCGATGGCGAGGAGTACTACAGCCTGGCCACGGTGAACCGCATCATGATGGCGCACGGCAAGCTCGAGAACGCCGCCGCCGAACTGTACGAAGCCGAAGTCCCGGGCAGCCCGGCCAACCTGGTCGCCCTGCAGCGTCAGAGCATCGATATCAGCCGCATCCTGCTGCTGTACGAGAACAACATGTTCAGCTCCGTTGGCGTGTACTTCCTGCCGAGTAGAGAGGGTCTGTTCGGCGAACTCGACACCCGAATCAGCGAGGGCTCAAATCAGCTCAAACAGCTCATGCCGGATCACAAGGACACCTTTGATCGACTGGACAAGCAGTACAGCTTCATCCAGCCGCGCCTGATCAACTACCATTCTGACTGGGTACCCACCATCGCCGCGTTCTACCTGACCAAAAACACCCAGACCCTGGACGACCTCTCCCGCGAGCAAGCAAGCCTCGCCGAGGCCAGCGCCAGTACCAACTGAGTTTTCCGGCACAAAAAAAGGGTGGCCAGTTGGCCACCCTTTTTTTGTGCCGAACTCGCATTCAGCCCTTCAGGCCAAGCACGTCCTGCATATCAAACAAACCCGCAGAACGGCCATCCAGCCACATAGCTGAGCGGACCGCTCCCTTGGCAAACGTCATCCGACTGGACGCCTTATGGGTAATCTCAACGCGCTCACCCTCGGTCGCAAACAACACAGTGTGATCACCAACCACGTCACCGGCGCGAACCGTCGCAAACCCGATGGTCTTGGGATCACGCGCACCGGTCTGCCCTTCACGCCCATAGACCGCGACATCGGAAAGATTGCGACCCAGCGCATCGGCCACGACCTCACCCATGCGCAGCGCCGTTCCGGAGGGAGCGTCGACCTTGTGACGGTGATGCGCCTCAATGACCTCGATATCAGCATCATCCCCCATCACCCGCGCAGCCATGTCCAACAACTTGAGGCAAAGATTGACACCAACACTGAAGTTGGGCGCAAAGACAATTGAAATATCCTTTGCCGCCTCTGCCAACACCGCCTTTTCCTCTTCAGAAAAGCCGGTGGTACCGATCACCATCGACTTACCTGCAGCACGGCAGACCTGAAGATTGACCAGCGTCGTCGTCGGATGAGTGAAATCAATCAATACATCGAAGTCATCAACCACTTGCTTGAGATCACCACTGATCGCAACGCCCAGGCGGCCGACACCGGCCAACTCACCCGCATCAGCGCCCACCAGCGAGCTGTCAGGACGCTCAATCGCCGCCGTCAGCGCAGCGCCCTCAACCTGACCAATGGCTTCGATCAGCGTCTTGCCCATGCGCCCGGCAGCGCCAATTACCGCAATCCGTCTCATGTTGCGCCCTCGGCTCAGAATTTCATGTCTTCGAAGAAGTTCTTCACACCGTCGAACCAGCTCTTGGCCCGCGGCGACTGACTGGAACCCTCTTCCTCAAGAGTCTGACGCAGCTCCTCTAGCAGCTCGCGCTGACGCTTGGTCAGATTCACCGGGGTTTCTACCACCACACGGCACAACAGGTCGCCGGCCGAACCGCCACGCACTGGCGTAACGCCCTTGCCACGCAGGCGGAACAACTTACCGGTTTGCGCCCCTTCCGGGATCTTCAACTTGACCCGGCCATCCAGGGTCGGCACTTCCAGCTCGCCACCCAGCGCCGCGTCGACGAAGCTAATCGGCACTTCACAATAGAGATTCTTGCCATCACGCTGGAATATCTTGTGCTCACGCACCGAGACAACCACATACAGGTCGCCTGCCGGCCCGCCATTGACGCCAGCCTCACCCTCACCAGCCAGACGGATACGGTCACCGGTATCAACACCAGCCGGGACCTTGACCGACAGATTCTTTTGCTTCTCGACGCGACCGTTGCCGTGACAATCCTTGCACGGATCGGTGATCATCTTGCCGGTACCATGACAGCGCGGGCAGGTCTGCTGCACCGAGAAGAAGCCCTGCTGCATACGCACCTGACCATGACCACCACAGGTGGTACAGGTTGTCGGTGTGGTGCCCTTCTTGGCACCGCTGCCATCACAGGTTTCACAGGCAACCAGCGTCGGCACACGAATGGTTACCGTAGTACCACGCACAGCCTCTTCCAGGTCCAGCTCCAGGGTGTAGCGCAGGTCACTGCCGCGCTGGACACTGGAACGACCACGACCACCGCCGCCACCAAAGATGTCGCCGAACACGTCACCAAAAATATCGGAGAAGTTGGCACCGCCGCCAAAGCCGCCAGCACCACCGCCCATATTCGGATCCACGCCGGCATGACCATACTGGTCGTACGCTGCGCGCTTGTTGGCGTCGGTCAGAACTTCATAGGCCTCGGTCGCTTCCTTGAACTTCTCTTCCGCATTCTCGTCATCCGGATTGCGATCCGGATGGTATTTCATCGCCAGGCGGCGATAGGCCTTTTTCAGCTCGGCCTCGCTGGCGCCCTTTTCGACACCCAGCACTTCGTAATAATCACGCTTGGACATGTGTTCGATTTCCCTCAGAGAGACACTCGGCACAAACGGCAACGCGGGAGAAGCTCCCGCGTTGCCTGGCAGAGTGGTCGGACCGCACGCGAACGTACTGCCCGAACCGGTTCATCAAGGACTTACTTGTTGTCCTTGACCTCTTCGAACTCGGCATCGACCACGTCATCGGCATCATTGCCGGACTCGGCACCTGCCGCCCCTTCGGCCTGACCCGCCTGAGCCTGCTCCGCGTACATCTTCTGAATCAGCGGACCGGATGCTTCAGACAACGCGTTGATCTTGGCCTCGATCTCTTCCTTCTCACCGGTCTTGATCGCCGCTTCCAGATCAGTCAGCGCCGTTTCAATGGCCGCCTTCTCTTCGTCAGTCGCCTTATCACCCGCCTCGGTCAGCGTCTTGCGAGTAGCGTGGACCAGTTGATCGGCCTGATTGCGCACTGTCACCAGCTCTTCAAACTTGCGATCTTCCTCAGCATTGGCCTCGGCGTCGCGCACCATCTTCTCAATTTCATCGTCCGACAGACCGGAGGACGCCTTGATCACGATGGACTGCTCTTTGCCAGTCGCCTTGTCTTTGGCAGACACGTTGAGAATACCGTTGGCATCGATGTCGAAGCTGACCTCAATCTGCGGCACACCACGCTGCGCCGGCGGAATGTCAGCCAGATCGAAGCGACCCAGTGACTTGTTCTGAGTCGCCTGCTTACGCTCACCCTGCAGCACGTGAATAGTCACGGCAGTCTGGTTGTCGTCAGCAGTCGAGAACACCTGCGACTTTTTGGTCGGGATGGTGGTGTTCTTCTCGATCAACGTGGTCATCACGCCGCCCATGGTTTCGATACCCAGCGACAGCGGGGTAACGTCCAGCAGCAACACGTCTTTAACGTCACCAGCCAGAACCGCCCCCTGAATGGAAGCACCGATGGCAACCGCTTCGTCCGGGTTAACGTCCTTGCGCGGCTCTTTATTAAAGAACTCGGCAACGGTTTTCTGAACCAGCGGCATGCGGGTCTGACCACCAACCAGAATCACGTCGTTGATGTCAGACACATCCAGCCCCGCATCCTGCATGGCGATGCGGCAAGGCTCGATGCTGCGCTTGATCAGGTCCTCAACCAGCGACTCCAGTTTGGCACGGGTCACCTTGACGTTCAGGTGCTTCGGACCGGACGCGTCTGCAGTGATGTACGGGAGGTTAACGTCAGTTTGCTGGCTGGAAGACAGCTCGATCTTGGCCTTTTCGGCCGCCTCTTTCAGGCGCTGCAGGGCCAGCGGATCGTTGTGCAGATCAACGCCGTTTTCTTTCTTGAATTCGTCTGCCAGATAGTCGATCAGACGCATGTCGAAATCTTCACCACCCAGGAAGGTGTCACCATTGGTAGCCAGCACTTCGAACTGGTGCTCACCATCAACTTCGGCAATTTCGATAACGGACACGTCGAAGGTGCCGCCACCCAGGTCGTACACAACGATGGTGGAATCGCCACGCGCCTTGTCCATGCCATAGGCCAGAGCGGCTGCAGTGGGCTCGTTGATGATCCGTTTGACTTCCAGACCGGCGATACGACCAGCATCCTTGGTGGCCTGACGCTGACTGTCATTGAAGTAGGCCGGAACGGTGATAACCGCTTCGGTAACCGGCTCACCAAGGTAGTCCTCGGCGGTCTTCTTCATTTTCTTCAGTACTTCAGCAGACACCTGCGGCGGAGCCATCTTCTCGTCATTCACCTGAACCCAGGCGTCGCCGTTGTCAGCCTTGACGATCTTGTACGGCACCAGTTTGATGTCCTTCTGAACGACGTCTTCTTCGAAACGACGACCGATCAGGCGCTTGACCGCGTACAGGGTGTTCTGCGGGTTGGTAACCGCCTGACGCTTGGCCGACTGGCCAACCAGGGTTTCACCATCGTTGGTGTAGGCGACGATCGACGGAGTGGTACGACCACCCTCAGCGTTCTCGATCACCTTGGCAGAACCGTTTTCCAGAATAGAGACACAGGAGTTGGTGGTCCCCAGGTCGATACCGATAATCTTGCCCATATGTTTCTCTCCAAGTCGTGCTACCGCGCTCAGTCAGCGGCATTGTTTATCTGTGCATGAGCCCTTGATGGGGGCTGCAAAATCAATTTCAAGCCTGCTCGTCAATCGAGGGTGCCGCGCCAGCCGCAGGCGCCTTGCTGACAACTACCATGGCCGGACGCAGCAGACGCCCGCTCAGGGTGTAGCCCTTCTGAAACACCTTGAGCACGGTATTGGGCTCAACGGCGGTGCTTTCTTCCATCGCCATGGCCTGATGCAGCTCAGGATTGAAGGGTTCGCCCTCGGGCAGAACCGGCACTACCTGGAATCGCGCCAGGGTGTCGGCAAACATCTTCAGGGTCAGCTCAATGCCTTCGCGCATCGGCTTGATCGCCGGATCATCCGCACTGGAAAGCTCCAAACCGCGCTCCAGACTGTCGACGATCGGCAGCAGGTCATTGGCAAAACGCTCCAGCGCAAATTTGTGCGCCTTCTCCACATCCTGCTCGGCCCGACGACGTGCGTTCTGCACGTCGGCAGCAGCCCGCAGAGCCTGATCCTGAGCGGTAGCCAGCTGTTCCTCCAGACTTGCTACACGCGCTGCAAGATCACCCTCGGGAGTCGCAACGGTCTGATCAACCATGTCGTCCTGATCCTGCAGATCCGGTCTCTGTTCCTCTGCCATGTCTTTCTCCTGTCATAGGCTGGGCGTGTGTTTGCGCGCAATCGCTGTACACGCAGTCAATATCGAACGACCGGTGCAACCGATCGGGTCTGGCAACCTATATGGGGACTGTCCACACGGCTTCAAGGGTCAATTTGCACAGGGATACAACAGAGGCGGGAGGGACTTGTCGTCCCGAAGCGAACTACTGTATAAACAACCAGAACAATTTTCTTCAGGAGCACGCGCCATGCTGGTCCATCTCGCGGTCAATAACTACGCCATCGTCGACAACCTTGAGCTCGAACTGGGTGGCGGCATGAGTGTAATTACCGGCGAAACCGGGGCCGGCAAATCCATCATGCTCGATGCACTCGCCCTGACTCTGGGCGACCGGGCAGACAGCGGCGCGGTGCGCCCCGGTGCGGACAAAGCCGACATTCTTGCCACCTTCGACATTCGCGACATCCCGGAAGCCCGCCAATGGCTTGCCGAACGCGACCTTGCACAGGACGACGAACAGGTCATCCTGCGTCGGGTGATCACCGCTGAAGGTCGCTCGCGCGGCTACATCAATGGCTCCCCCTGCCCCCAGCAGGATCTGCGCGCCCTTGGTGAAATGCTGATAGACATACACAGTCAGCACGAACACCAGTCACTGCTGAAAACCGATACCCACCGCCGCCTGCTAGACGAATACGCCGGCGCCGGCGAGCTGGCGCGCCAGGTGCAGCTTGCCGCCCAACGCTGCCGTCAAACGGAAAAAGCGCTGCGCCAGGCCAGCCAGCAGAGCGAAGATCAGGCAGCACGCCAGCAATTGCTCACCTACCAACTGGACGAACTGGACAACCTCAGCCTGCAGGATGGCGAACTGGACGAGCTGGAAGCAGAACAGCGCCAACTGGCCAGCGCCGACCAGATCCTGCATTCCTGCCAGCAGATCATCAACATCTGCAGCGAAAACGACTCCGGCAGCGTCCTTGAAGCGCTCACCGCCAGCCTAGGCAGGCTCGACGCATTCAAGACTCACAGCAGCCAACTGGGCGAAGCCAGTGACCTGATTGCCAGCGCGCAGATTCAAATTGAGGAAGCCGTTGGTGAGCTGACCCGCTACCTCGATCACTTCGAGGCCGACCCGGAACGCCAGCAGTATGTGGAGGAGCGTCTGAGCGCCATCTTTGAATTGGCCCGCAAGCACCGCGTCCAGCCACAGGAGCTGCCCGCGCTGCAGCAACAACTGATCGACGAACTGGAAGGCCAGCAACAGCAAGCCGCCGACGCCGAGCGCCTGCAGGAAGAACTGATTGCCTACCAGGCCCACTTTCGCCAACTGAGCGAAAAGCTATCAGCGCAACGCAGCAAGGGCGCAGCCAAACTCGCCAAGGCAGTAACCCAGGAAATTCAACGCCTCGGCATGCCAGGCGGACGCATTGAGCTGCAGCTGACTCCGCTGGACGCAGACAGCTACCCAATTACCGGACTGGAGACCGTCGAGTTCCTGGTCAGCGCCAATCCGGGGCAACCCGCCAAACCGCTGGCCAAGGTTGCCTCAGGTGGCGAACTGTCTCGTATCAGTCTCGGCATTCAGGTCATCACCGCGCAGACCTCGCGCGTCCCGACGCTCGTATTTGATGAGGTGGATGTCGGCATCGGCGGTCCAACTGCCGAAATCGTCGGACAATTGCTTCGCCAGCTCGGTGCTCGCGGCCAGGTACTGACCGTCACCCACCTGCCACAGGTCGCCGCACAGGGCCATCAGCACTTGTTTGTACGCAAGCAGCAGACACGCAACAGCACCCGCACCTGCATCGACCAGCTTGACGACAACGCCCGCGTACAAGAGGTCGCCCGCATGCTTGGCGGCGTCGACCTGACCGACGAATCGTTGGCCCACGCCCGCAAACTGCTTAGCGTCACGCACTGAATAGCCATAAAAAAACCGGGCAGAGCCCGGTTTTCTGGCACAAGATCAGCGCTTACTTACCGCCGGCCTTGCGTACATAAAGCACCAGATTATGGTCGACCAGCTCATAACCGTGCTCTTTGACAATCTCGCGCTGACGCCGCTCGATTTCAGGGTCGAAGAACTCGACCACTTCGCCAGAGTCGACACAGACCATGTGGTCGTGATGCTCACCATCAGCCAGTTCAAACACGGCGTGGCCGCCGTCGAAATTGTGGCGCACTACCAGTCCGGCAGCTTCAAATTGCGTCAACACGCGATAGACAGTAGCCAGGCCAACGTCTTCGCCCGCCTCCATCAACGCCTTATAGACGTCCTCAGCGCTCATGTGGCGGTCGCTTGAACCGTCGAGCATTTGCAGGATCTTAACCCGAGGCAGAGTCACCTTCAGGCCAGCTTTGCGGAGTTCTTGATTTTCAACCATGTCACTATTCTCGTTCAGCGCTTCGCAGGGCGGGATGAGTCGGGTATGATCGTGGCAATACAGCCATTCCAAAGATAGCGGATGTTAGCACGTGACGCGAAAAAGCTTTAATCGAATCCTTTTCATGCTGTTATGCAGTGTCTCTATCGGTCTTCTCGGAGGCTGTGGCTTCGTCCCCGGCATCTACAAGATCGACATCCAGCAAGGCAACGTAGTCACTCAGGAAATGGTTGACCAACTACGCCCTGGCATGACCACCCGCCAAGTGCGCTACATCATGGGCACCCCACTGATTCAGGACACCTTTCACCCCAATCGCTGGGATTACCTGTACAGCCTGGAGTCCGGCCACAGCGAGCGTGTACAGGAGCGCATCAGCCTGAACTTTGAAGACAACCGTCTGGTTGGTCTGTCCGGCGACTTTATGCCGGGTCAAAGCCAGGACGAGGAAATCATGAATTCTGACACCGTCGAAACCTACCCGGTTGACCTCGGCCCGCCGCTCGGCACCGGCGAGTAAGCGACAATCCGGGGAAGCCACCTGCGCTTCCCCGCTCTACTCTTCTCTACTTCACTTCCTACTCGTCAGCTTTTGCAGCCTTGGCCTTGGCCGCGCGCTGCTTGCGAACTTCTTTCGGATCGGCAATCAGCGGACGATATATCTCAACCCGCTCTCCCGATTGCAGCACGCGCTCAGCAGGTTTGGGCACGGCCTTGCCGAAAATACCCAACGGAGCGCTATCGATATCCAGCTCGGGAAAGTGCTGATCAAGGCCCGACATTCGCACTGCATCAAGCACGCTGGTGCCCTCTGGCACATTGAGCGTCACGATCTTTTGCTTGTGCGGCAGCGCATAGGCCACCTCCACCACCATAGTCTGCTCAGCCACCCCAAGTCTCCTTGGCGCGCTCACAGAACGCATCCACCATCGCGTTGGCAGCCTGATTGAACAACGGCCCCAACGTCGCCTTGACCAGAGCTCCGGCATATTCGAAATGCAGGTCCAAAGTAATCTTGCAGGCGGAATCGCCCAGCGCCTTGAACTCCCAGGCACCACGAAAATCGCTGAACGGGCCATCCACAAGGCGCAGCGTGATGCGCTCCCCCGGCACCAGGGCATTGCGGGTAGTAAAGGCCTGACTCATACCGGCCTTGGCAATGTCCAGACGGGCACACATCTCGGTGTCGGTCTCACTGAGAACGGTCGCACCGGAGCACCAAGGCAGAAACTCTGGATAATGTTCCACCCGGTTAACCAGGTTATACAGATGGCTCGCAGGGTATGGCAGCAGAGCCGAGCGCTGAATGTGGGTCATGCAATCTTCACTTGGTCAGTTCGGTAACGAGGATAATCAGGATCCCCGTCGGGGCCACATAGCGTAACAGCGAATAGATCAGCGGGAACAGGCGACGATGCTTGAGTGCCAGCTCATCACGAAATACCTCGCGATCCAGCACCCAGCCCGCAAACAGTACAAACAGCAGCCCGCCGAGCGGTAGCATGATACGACTGGTCAGATAATCGATCGAGTCAAAGAAGGTCATCCCGCCTTCGCTGGTCCAGCGGAACAGGTGCCAGCCATCGGCGTCGGAGACAAAGAAGCGGGCGTCAGCCAACAGGTTAAACGACAACACCGTGCCCAGACCAACCACCCAGCACAGCAGCGCAATTACCGTCGTGATCCAGACCCGGCTACGGCCGGTGCGCTCAACCCAGAACGCGACCGCCGGCTCCAGCATGGAAATCGCAGAACTCCAGGCCGCGACGGTAACCAGCACAAAGAAAACCACGCCGAATAGGTTGCCACCGGCAATATTGCCAAAGGCGATTGGCAGCGTGACAAACATCAGGCCCGGCCCCTCATTCGGCTGCAGGCCCGCCGCAAAGACCACCGGGAACAATGCCATGCCCGCCGTCAGCGCCACGATAGTATCGAGCAACCCGACCGTCAGGACGGTTGACCCGATCGACGCCTTGCGCGGCATATAGGCACCAAACACCATGATCGACCCGACACCCACACTCAGCGTGAAAAACGCATGGCCCATCGCTGCAAGAATGCCATCCGGCACCTTCGCCAGATCAAACTCAAAAAGGAAGTGCACGCCTTCCATGAAGTGCCCCGTTGTCAGGCTGTAGCCTAGCAGCGCCACCAGCAGCACGAACAACATTGGCATCAGAATACGCAACGTGCGCTCAAGCCCGGCCACCACACCTCGTGCGATAACCCAGCCCGTCAGTAGCATGAACAGCGAATGCCAGACCGTAAGCCGCACCGGATCACTGACCAGACTGTCAAAACGCTGGCCAGCCCCATCACCATTGATGCCGGCAAACTCGCCGCGCAGCATCCCGACGATGTAATCCAGTGCCCAACCCGCCACAACACTATAGAAAGAGAGAATCAATAACGCGCCGGTCATCCCCATCACCGCAGCCCACGACCAGGCCGAAGACGCATTCGAGTAGCGCGCCAGTGTTTTCAGGGTATTGACCGGGCTCTGTCGCCCGCGACGCCCCAACAGGGTTTCGGCCAACATCACCGGCAAGCCGATCAGGCAGATACAGATCAGGTAGACCAGAACAAATGCCCCACCGCCATACACCCCCGTCATGTAAGGGAACTTCCAGATGTTGCCGAGGCCTACGGCAGATCCCGTCGCCGCAAGAATGAAGACCCAGCGGCTAGCCCAGATCCCGTGGATGGAGACAGTGTCTTTGCTCATGAAAATTCCCGGAGTACCCGAAAAAAGGAACGCATTGTCCAGATTTTAACCAGCCACCACAAGGTCAAATCCCTGCGACCAAGAAACGCAGAAGCCTGCAAATCCGTCGATACACTATAGAAAACTACAGGTATACTGGCGCGCCTATGAGCAAGCAAAAGAAATCTCCGGCCAACAGCGGCACCATCGCGCTGAACAAAAAGGCCAAACACGACTATTTCATCGAGCAGCGCTTCGAAGCCGGCATCGCCCTGACCGGCTGGGAAGTGAAGAGCCTGCGCGAGGGCAAGGTGCAGCTGGTTGACAGCTACATCCTGCTCAAGAACGACGAGGCCTTCCTGCTCGGCGCACACATTACACCGCTGAAAACCGCCAGCACCCACGTGGTTGCCGACCCAACGCGCACACGCAAACTGCTACTGCACGCCCGCGAGCTGGACAAGCTGGTCAATGGCGTGCAAGCCAAGGGCTTCGCGTGCGTACCGTTGGCGCTCTACTGGAAAGGCCATCTGGTCAAATGCGAAATCGCTCTGGTACGCGGCAAAAAGGACTTCGACAAGCGTCAGTCCGAGAAAGAGCGTGACTGGGATCGTGAGAAGCAGCGCGTCGTCCGTGAAAACCATCGCTAATTTTTTTTCGAACCCCGGTGAACTTTCCAGCAACCGGCCCGTCATACCTTATGACAGGCTGGTCTGCTCCACCAGCCGGTTTATGGTTTAAAGCATGTAACGCCCTGTACCCTGCTAGTCAGGGTATTTTTTTGCCTGCAGCATGGACGCTGTTACTGCGGGAACCTTTCGCGTACAATCGCGTCTTAGTAACAGACCTGAAAGATTTGGGGCCGATTTGGATTCGACGACGGTTACAAAACTTGAGGGGCATGCCGAGCTGGTAGCAGAACTCGTAAATTCGCTGCTGCAAACTTATAGTTGCCAACGACGACAACTACGCACTAGCCGCTTAAGCCGGCTAGCAGCCTCTAGGGGATGCCTGTAAACCCGAAGATTTGGCTGTCAGATAGAACAGGATCGCCGCCAAGTTTGCTGTAGACGTAACGGCTAAAACTTATACAGCTCGCTCCAAGCACCCTGCCACTCGGGCGGCGCGGAGTTAACTAAGTAGAGATGGCTAAGCATGTAGAACCGATAGCGGCGGACTGGCGGACGGGGGTTCAAATCCCCCCGGCTCCACCAAATGCAAGTTTTCACATGTACCCACATGGCTGAAAACACCCCCTGAAAGCCCGCCCCGTGCGGGCTTTCTTGTATCTACACGTTCCCCAGTAAATCCACACAGCATTGCGCTTCGTGTATCCCTGCTTGTATCCTTTGGAAAAAATTGAACCGCAGGGATACAAACATGAAGCGCAGCGAGATAAGACGCCGCCCCCTGGCAGATACCGTGCTCGCCAGTCTCGAACCGGAAGCGAAGGAATATCGCGAACTGGACAGCGATGGCCTGTACCTCCGCGTGAAACCAGACGGTTCGAAATCCTGGCAGCTGCGCTACAAGAAAGCTGACGGCAAGTGGTCATGGCTCGGATTGGGCGGCTACGGCACCGGCGCCCACCAGCTAACCGGGGAGCAAGCCCGTCGGAAAGTTCGTGAACTGCGCGATAGCACCGGGAAGGACGGCAGCATCTTGGCCACCAAGCGTGCGAAACGCGCCGCCGAAATAGAAGCCGCAAACAACACCTTCGAGCACCTGGCCCGCGAATGGTACGCAGCCAAATCCAAAACCTGGAGTGAAGGCACCGCAGTCCGCACCATTGGCGCACTTGAAAAGCACGTATTCCCCGTATTCGGCAAACGCCCCTACACCGGCATCCTGCCAATGGAATGGATGGAGTTCCTGCGTGCGATGGAGCAAACAGGCATCATCGAGCAGACGAGTCGCGTAAGGGGCATGTGCCGGGAGATCTACGACCTGGCTCGCGTTACCGGCCGGGCCACGCACAACCCACTCGAAGGGCTGCACAAATTTCTCCAGACCAAACCGGTGGAGAACTTTGCTCATGTATCCCCAGAGGAACTCCCTGCCCTGCTGCGAGCCGTTCGCTCGTACCCTCACGCGCCTGATGTACGCATCGGCCTGCAGCTGCTCGCAATGCTCGCCTGCCGGCCATCCGAGCTGCGCGAAGCGCGTTGGGCAGAGTTCAACCTCGACGCGGGCCTATGGCTCATTCCGGCCGAGCGCATGAAGCGCCGCCGTGAGCACCTCGTGCCACTACCATCGCAAGCCATTGCGCTGCTGCGCGAGCTGCATAACATAACGGGTATCGGTGCCCTGCTCTTTCCTGGCAAAGGCCGAAGCACCAAGCCGCGCAGCAACACCGTTTTTCTCATGGCGCTCCGCCGCCTCGGCTATGAAGGCCGTCAGACCGGCCACGGCTTCCGCCACCTGGCCAGCACCATCCTCAACGAAAACGGTTTTGACTCACAGCACGTCGAAGCCCAGCTCTCCCACGTCAAGGAAGGCGTCCGCGGCGTCTACGACAAGAGCACCTATCTGGAACAGCGCAAGGTGATGATGCAGTGGTATGCCGATTACTTGGACAGGCTTGCAGTGAGCAACGTGACAACACTCAAGCGCGCATAGAGGCCCCAGCGCCCCTTTAGACATGGAAGAACATCGATGACTGGAGAGAAACTAGATAGCTCGCCCATACAGTGGGCACCAGGTATGGAGATCACCTCCACGGAGCACTACAACGCTTTAGTCGACGGACTTGCGCAGCGGCTGCTTAGGGATAGCTCTCCGGACCAGTTGGCCGTGATTGCAGCTCAGCATTTGATTTACGCAGATACACTGAGCGAGTCGCTCGTCAGCATTAAAGAGAACATGAGAGCCGCGAACGAGCTCATTGCCAGGCAACGCGAAATAATTGACCTCTTGACGATTGAAAGCAGATCGAAGCTGACAGTGGGCCAAACCGCGCGCATGGCGCGCATCATACTGGATGCCAAAGACAAGCAAAGAGCCAGGAAAGCGGCCTTAGCCAGCCACAAGGAGAATCATGCAAGCAAGGCGAAAGCACTCGCTGACTGGGACGCAAATGGCACTATGTTCAGTAGCAGAAGAGCCTTCGCGGAACGCTGCCACACCCAATATGGCGTGACCAGTAGTGACACCGTTTACAGATGGCTGTTAAAGCACCGCCCAGAAAAGAAAGACAAAGCCTCGCCAACCTGAGTTCAGACGAATGTGTAGTGCGCTAAGCGGACCACGTAGTGCGCTCTGCACACTACGCATAATTCTGTGAGGCGGCTTCTTATCATTCGTCCCGTAC
>NZ_PPSK01000016.1 GCF_002903165.1 Halopseudomonas oceani | reverse complement strand
CCCATTGAGGTAATACAAGGTCGGATCGTTGATCTATTTCAGCATGACATTTTTGTAATCGCAGCGTCACCAGCCGGACAGGTGACGCCATGTACCATACTAACGAGTCTCCAAAAATCCATTTCAGATGAGAGGTATAGCCATGAGGACCTTAGCAACGATTTTCATGTTTTTATTTGCGCTGAACGTTACTGCGGTAGTCCATGCAGAAGATGGGAGCATGCGTTACCGGCAGATGGTAGAGAACCTGCGTGAACAAAACAAAGAGCGCAGAGAAGCCCGTGATCAACAAATAAAAGAGGATGAAGCAAAAAACAGTACGAAAAATACTGGAGGTGCTACAACCGCGTCAGACAAGCGCTAACAGAACGGTGTCTACCTGACTTCTTCTAAGGTTGTATTCCGTTCAGTTGTACTTCTGAAGCTTAACACTGCAGATCGCACATAACGACGATGGAGGGGATAGATCTGAGTGACACCGACAGAGAATTGAATTGGTTCAGATTGCCGGAAAATTCGCTGGCTGACACCCCAATTACGGGGGTGTACTGAATTTTGTGTAACCTGTAGGGTTGATTACAAGGGCATCATGCGGTCTTCGAACTGAATCGTAAAGCGATTCAGTTCCGTTTTCCAATCCCGGATGTTCGGCAACGACGGTCTGCGCCGGTTGCGGCTACTGTCGAGCGGCTTCGCAACCAAGGGTGAACCATCACGGCGATTCGCCACGCAGGCCGAGACCTCGGCGGCGTCGGTCTCTTGGATATACCGCGCGCATCGGCGCGGCCTGCGCTCGAACGGTTACGTACCATAGGCATCACCCGCATGATCATGCATTTCTGGAGACAACCAACGCGTAGCCGATGCGGTCACCAAGCAAGTTTGCTTGGACGAGGCATGGGGTGACCTCATGCCAGAAGACAAGGTTGACGCAGTCAACAAACTACGCAAAACCACCGAGGTCGTAATGGTTGGCAATAGCGTGAATGATGCGCCCGCCATGGCTCATGCTACTGTTGGTATCGCTACGGGCGCCGCAGGCTCAGATGTAGCTTTGGAAACGGCCAACGTTGCATTGATGGCAGACGACCTATCGCATCTGCCGTTTGCAGTCGAACTCAGCCGACATACTCGTAGGATTATTCTCCAGAATCGGCGGTTGCAGGAACTGAGTGCAACACGGTTACTGGATTGAGGCAGGAGCCTCATGATACGTAGCCATCAGCTCGGTCATGACCTCGATGGGGCACCTGAAGCCGAAGCGCTTACGTGGCCGAATGTTCAGTTCGTAGGCAATAGCATCCAACTGCTCCTGGCTGTATACCGACAGATTCGTGCCTTTGGGAAGGTACTGGCGGATCAGTCCGTTGATGTTCTCGTTGCTGCCGCGCTGCCAGGGGCTGTGCGGGTCACAGAATTAGATCGCTACGCCGGTCTTCTGGGTGATCTCCGTATGGCGCGCCATCTCTCGTCCTTGGTCGTAGGTCATGCTCTTGCGGGCCGCCAGAGGCATCCGGTTTAACGCGGCACTGAAGCCTTCCACGGCCGAGGTCGCCGTCGCGTCAAGCATCTTCACCAGCATCAGGTAGCCGCTGGAGCGCTCGACCAGGGTGCCGACGGCCGAAGCGTTGGCCTTGCCTTTGATCAGGTCGCCCTCCCAATGACCAGGCATTACACGATCCTCGATCTCCGGCGGGCGCACGTGGATACTGACCATGTCGGGGATCTGGCCACGGCGGTCTACCCCGCCAGAACGCGGCCGGCGAGAGGTCTTGCCTTGCCGCAAGCAGATGATCAGTTCCTTGCGCAGCTCGCCAACTGGCAGGGCATAAATCGCGTTGTAGATCGTCTCGCGGCAGACGTAGGCGTCTTCGAAGTTAGGGAATTCCATCGCACGGAGCTTGCCGGCAATTTGCTCGGGAGAAAAGCGTTTTCGCAGCAGGTAGACGACCAGATCGAACAGCTCGGTGCCAGGCATCAGCTTTTTTTGTGGGCGGCAGGGCATGCGGCGCTCGCACGTCGCTCGCTGGGCATGCTGGGTGATGTACTCGCCTTGGGCGCCACGGTTACGACGGATCTCGCGACAGATCGTCGAGGGGCTGCGGTTAAGCATTCGGGCAATGGCCCGCTGGCTCATGCCGCGCAGCAGACCGACCTGGATGTTGGAGCGTTCTTCGAGACTGAGTTCGTGGTAAGACATGGCGACACCGTACAGGAAAGGTCAGGTGTTGCACTCAGTTTTTGCGGCCGCCCTTACTGAATGAGGTAGTGAGTATAGGAATCCTATACTGTTGCAAAATTTAAAAAGTCAATTATGGATTACAAAAAAATACAATTCATGGCTTTGCGCAATTATGGCTGGCGATTAACGTATATATTGACAACTGAGAGAGGGTTGTCGGCATGTCAATTTATCAAATAAAGGTTAATAGATGAGTACTGCTGTTTTAAGTCGTAATGAAGATTCTTGTGTTTACATTAGCGCTAAAGAGGCATCTATGCGGTTGGGTGTTTCTCAGAACACACTGAGGCACTGGCGGTATACGGGGCTACGTGATGATCTGTTGCCGTATAAATCGCGTATTGATCGCCGAGTTGTTTACAAAGAAGATGACGTAGAGAACTTCAAGAAGCACTATTTGTTCCAGTAATTTTTTGTTCACTGCCCGCTGGGCAGCTTAGTTCTCTTCCCCCCTTGGGAAGCTTGGCTCACTGTTTGAGCTCAAACTCGCACTACCCCGCCCCTGAGCTTGTGCTACACAACTGTTTCGGCAGATAGAGGTAGCACAATGACACTCGCCCCATCAGAGCTGAACGAACACGCTCGACAAGAGATCCAGGCTTACTCACGTGGCGAACAGTCTGCTGAAGCTACTGGATACAATCTCAGGAACCGCAAGCTGACACTGCCAGGCGAACCCAACCGGCGAGCTGGTGACGTGATACCTGAACCTTCAGACGAGGTCGTTCAGGCAGAGCTCAAGGCGCTGGATGAGCACAGAGAAAGGTATGGTCTTCCGCGTCCAGGCTTGGACTGAATAGCTGCGGTCAGCTGGGAAAAGATTCCAGGAGCTGCTGAAAATCAGGTCGAAAGTTTCCAAAAAGTTTCCAAGCAGCTTGGCGGCGCGATGAGAAAAAAATTTTTCGCCGTAACTTACTGATTTTGATGGAGAAATTTGGTGCCCGGAGCCGGGGTCGAACCGGCACGGATTGCAATCCGAGGGATTTTAAGTCCCTTGCGTCTACCAATTTCGCCATCCGGGCGAAGAAAAGATTGGAGGCCGAGGTCGGAATCGAACCGGCGTACACGGATTTGCAATCCGCTGCATGACCACTCTGCCACCCGGCCTCAAAAGGGAAGCTATTGTGCTGTGGATGACGTCAGCACAATATACAAACTGGAGCGGGAAACGAGACTCGAACTCGCGACCCCGACCTTGGCAAGGTCGTGCTCTACCAACTGAGCTATTCCCGCTTAAAAAGCGTTACTGCTTGACCGTGTGGAAGTGATGCCCCGTAAGGGCGTGTTCTACCAATCGATCAGTTCTCGCTAATCGCCTCTGCAGTACCACCCTGGGTGACCTGAACTTACTGAGCAGTTCACTGCATCGGACGGCGCTCATTCTATCCATCTGCGCCGGCCTGTCAAGTTGTTGATTCAAAAAAAGTTATTTGGGGGAATTTTGATCACTATCGGGGCGCAGGTGCGGCCAGGCAGCCAGCAGATAGACCACCATCGACCATAGGGTCAGTACGGCAGACATTGCCAGCAGAATGTACCCGACTATTACCCAGAGCGTGAGCTGCGGCGGGTTGGCCAACAACACGACCAGGGCCACCATCTGCAGCGCCGTCTTGTATTTACCCAGTTGGGAGACTGCGACTTGTGCTCTGGCTCCCATCTCCGCCATCCACTCACGTAACGCAGAAATAACCAGCTCACGGCCGATGATAATTGCCGCTGGCGCAGTCACCCAGAAGTTGGCGTGGTGCTGAACCAGCAGCACCAGCGCAATCACGACCATCAGCTTGTCCGCGACCGGATCGAGGAACGCTCCAAAGGGAGTGCTTTGCTCCAGTTTGCGCGCCAGATAGCCGTCCAGCCAGTCGGTTACACTCGCCAGCGTAAACACCAGCGCCGCCGCAATGTAGCTCCAGTGGAACGGCATGTAGAACAGCAGGATAAAAATGGGGATCAGCGCAACCCGGATGAGGGTCAGAATATTTGGAATGTTCATGGTTTCCGCGGCCTTGTACGAGCAACCATTCTAATCGCTATGCAGGACCGCATAAATCTGTTCCGCGAGTTTTTTACTGATGCCCGGTGCCTTGGCTATTTCCGCCGCACTGGCCCGCTTCAACTCCTGCAAGCCGCCAAAGTGTTTCAGTAGTTCGCGCCGACGTTTTGGCCCCACTCCCGAGATACCCTCAAGGCTTGAGCTGGTTCGCGCCTTGCCTCTGCGCTGGCGGTGACCGGTGATGGCAAAACGGTGCGCCTCGTCCCGAATATGCTGAATAAGGTGCAACGCTGGCGAGTGGCCTGGTAGCACCAGCTCGTTATCGGGGGTATTGAGAAAGAGAGTCTCCATGCCGGCCTTGCGGGTAACACCCTTGGCAACACCCAGCAGTGTCAGATCGTGAATAGCGAGTTCCTGCAACACGTCACGCGCCATGTTCATCTGCCCTTTGCCGCCATCAACCAGCAGGATATCGGGCATCTTGCCCTCACCTTCCTTGATCCGCGAGAAGCGACGCATCAACGCCTGGTGCATTGCGGCATAGTCGTCACCTGCGGTAACGCCCTCGATATTGAACCGGCGATAGTCGCTCTTGAGTGGCCCTTCCGGGCCAAACACCACACAAGAAGCCACGGTAGCCTCACCGCTTGAGTGACTGATGTCGTAGCACTCAAGGCGAGTCGGCAGTTCATCCAGTTGCAACGCCTGCTGCAGGGCTTCAAATCGTTGCTGGACATGCTGACGGTTGCTCAGCAGGCTGGCCAGCGACTGCTCGGCATTACTGCTTGCCAACTCCTGCCAACGTCGCCGCGTACCGCGTACCCGCGGACTGATGCTGACGCTAAAGCCACGCGCCTCACTCAATGCGCTGGTGATGACCGCAAAGTCATCGTGCTCGGCGTTGACGATGATTTCCGCCGGCACCTCGCGCTCGGCCGTTCCCAGATAATATTGAGGCAGGAATGCAGCAAGCACTTCGCCCGGCTGCTGCTCGATCGGCACCCGTGGAAAGTGATTTTTGCTGCCCAGGACCCGGCCATGGCGCACCATGATGACGTGAACGCAGGCCCCACCAGGCGCTACGGCGGCTGCGACAATATCAGCGCTGCCCTGCTCGGTATCAATATTCTGCTGATCCTGCACCCGGCGCAGCAGGGCGATCTGATCACGCAACTCGGCAGCGCGCTCAAAATCGAGCGCCATGGACGCCTGCTCCATTGCTGCTGTGAGTTCGTCATTCAGCGCATTGCTCCGCCCTTCCAGAAACATCACCGAGTGACGAACATCCTCCGCATACTCCGCCGCATCCACCAACCCCACACACGGGGCCTTACAGCGCTTGATCTGATACTGCAGGCACGGACGGGTACGGTTGCGGTAATAGCTATCCTCACACTGGCGAACAAAAAAGGCCTTCTGCAACAGGTTAAGGCTCTCGCGAATCGCACCGGCGCTGGGGTAAGGCCCGAAATATCGCCCTTTGGCACGCTTGGTACCCCGATGCAGCCCTAGCCTTGGAAAGTCGTCATTGCTGGAAAGGAACACATAGGGGTAGGACTTATCGTCCCGCAGCAGGATGTTGTACGGCGGGCGATTAGCCTTGATCAGGCTCTGCTCCAGCAGCAGCGCTTCGGTCTCGTTGGCAGTGATCGTCGTGTCGATCTGCTGGATGCGAGCGACCAGCGCTTCGGTCTTGGGGCTGAGGCCGGTCTTGCGAAAATAGCTGGAAAGGCGTTTTTTCAGGTTGCCGGCCTTGCCGACATACAGCAGCTCACCCTCAGCATCGAACATCCGATACACGCCGGGCTTGCTACTGGCCGAGGCCAGAAAGGCCTTGGCATCGAATTCGGGAAGCGTAGTCACTGCCGGCTTGCGTCTACCATGCCGTGGCGAACAGCCAGGAGGGTCAGCTCCACGTCGCTGGTGACACCCAGTTTCTCGAAGATCCGATAACGGTAGGTATTGACGGTCTTCGGACTCAGGCAGAGCTTGTCGGAAATGCTCTGAACCTTCTCGCAGCTGACGATCATCAGGGCAATCTGGATTTCGCGTTCGGACAGGCAGTCGAACGGCGAGTCGCCGCCGGGATTAAACTGCTTGAGTGCGAGCTGCTGGGCAACATTGGGGCTGATATAGCGTTGACCAGAGTGCACCTGACGTATCGCCGAGACCATTTCATCGAGGGCTGCGCCCTTGGTTACGTAACCGGCTGCACCCGCCTGCATCAGGCGTGTCGGAAAGGGTTCTTCATCACAGACCGTGACGGCGATCACCTTGACGTGCTTGTCGTACTGCACCAGCTTGCGAGTGGCCTCAAGCCCACCGATACCAGGCATGCGCACATCCATCAGGATGACGTCCGGTTTGAGTTCGCGAGCGCGGGTGACGGCAGTTTCACCGCTGTCAGCTTCACCGATGACGGAGAGTCCCGGGACGTCACTCAGCATACGACTGATGCCCATGCGTACCAAATCATGGTCATCAACCACCAGTACCTTGATCAAGCCCTACCCCTTGAACAAACCGAACCGTGTTACCCCGCCAATGGCGGAGGCGGCATCCCAGCACGCTGCCTTACTATACTGAGCGAACGCACCGCACATCGTTTACCGGCTACTGTCATCGGCAACTGATGATCGGCGTCTTTTAGGCGCCACAATAACAAAATGACCGGTCAGATGAAATCACTTGTCCACGGACTTGCGAGCGGTGCCCAAACTCTGCAGAGGATCAACAACCAAGGTCGGATGGCAGTCACCGTCGACTCACGCAATACTGGCTGTAAACACGAGGCGAAGCGCCAATGAGCAAAGATGACAAGTTCACCCAGGCTGGCAAAACCGCAGTGATGCAGAACATCCAGGGCATCATCGGTTTTCTGCTCGGCTACCCGCCATTCAACCTGATGGAACAGGGGCATCTGGCCTGGCTTGTTGAACACGCACAACTGCGCTTCTTTGCTGCTGGCGACCCCATTATTCAACCGCAGGACGGTCCGGTTCAGCACTTCTTCATCGTCAAACAGGGGCTTATACGCGGCGAACGGGTCGTACCTGGCAGCGACGACCCAGACACCACTTTTGAGATCGGCACCGGAGAGTGTTTCCCCCTCGCGGCACTGCTGGGCGAACGAGCTACCCGGACACTTCACCGCGCAGCGGAAGACAGCTTCTGCCTGACAGTCAAGCGGGACGACTTCGTTACCCTGTTCAGTCAGTCAATGCCGTTCAGAGACTTTGCCCTGCGCGGAGTCAGTAGTCTGCTGGAGCAAGTCAATCAACAGGCGCAGAAGCAGGCGAGCGAAACCCTTGGATCGCACTACTCGCTAGATACCCGCCTGGACGGTCTGATTGCCCGCGAGCCCATTCACTGCTACCCCACAACCTGCATTCGTGATGCCGTCAAACAAATGCATGAAGCCGGTGTAGGTAGCATCGTCATCACTGACCAGCAACAGGCACCCACGGGCATCTTCACGCTGCGCGACCTGCGTGCCCTCATTGCCAACGATGCCGCGGACCTGAATAGCCCCATCAGCGACGTAATGACACCGCAACCGGCGGCACTACCCTCCTCTGCCAGCGCCTTCGACGCGGCTATCGCCATGACCAGGCGGCACATTGCACACATCTGCCTAGTAGACGACGGCAAGCTCACGGGTGTTGTTTCCGAGCGCGACCTGTTCTCGCTGCAGCGGGTAAACCTGGTGCACCTGGCACGCATGCTACGGCAGGCGGAAAGCGTGGAACGTCTGTGTGAGCTGCGCGGCGACATTCACAAGCTGGTCGACAGCATGCTCGCGCACGGCGCGTCCTCAGGTCAGATAACCCGCATCATCACGCTATTCAACGATCACACGGTATGTCGTGTGATCGAGCTCAGTGTGGAGGCACACGGTGACCCCGGCATTCCATTCAGCTGGCTGTGCTTCGGTAGCGAAGGACGGCAGGAGCAGACACTGCATACCGATCAGGACAACGGCATTTTGTTCACCGCCGTTTCTGCTCAAGAAACAGAAGAACGCCGTGCACGCCTGCTGCCATTAGCAGCGCACATCAACAACGCACTCGCCGAATGCGGTTTCAGTCTGTGCAAAGGCAACATCATGGCCAGCAATCCCGAACTGTGCCTATCAGCCCACGAATGGCGCGAAAAGTTCTCACGGATGGTGCGCAGCACCACACCAGCAAACCTTCTCAGTTCATCAATCTACTTCGACTTTCGCGTGGTCTGGGGTGACAAACGCGCACCGGAACAGCTGTTTGCGGACGTGCTGCGTCAGATCGGCGGCAATACCCTGTTCCAGCAACAGATGGCACAGAATGCGCTGCTCAACCGTCCGCCAATCGGGCGCCTACGCGACTTTGTGGTAGCGCGTAGCGGTGCAGAAAAGGACACCCTCGACACCAAGGTGCAGGGGCTCAGCCCATTCGTAGACGGCGCGCGGCTGCTGGCGCTGGCCAACGGGATCAGCGTCGCCAATACCCTGGAGCGGTTACAGCAACTGCGCGAGCGTCGAGTGCTCGACCCACAGGACGCTGACGCCTATATCGAAGGCTATCAGTTCATTCAATTGGTGCGCATGCAGCAACATCAGCAGCAGGAGCGCGACGGCCGACCGTTCAGCAACCGGCTCGACCCGGAAAATCTCAACCAGCTGGACCGACGCATTCTGCGCGAATCGTTCCGGCAGGCAAAACGGCTGCAGGCCAGCCTTGCGCTGAGATACAACCTGTGAATCCCCTTGGCTGGCTGACTTCACGCAGGCGCGGGCTGACGGCTGAGCAACAACAGCGCAAAACGGCCCTGCCAGCCCATCAGCCGTTTGACAGTACGCCGCTATCCGATTGCCGTTTCGTCGTTATGGACTTGGAAACAAGCGGCCTTAACGTCAACCGGGACCGGATTTTGTCGGTCGGTGCAGTGGTCATTGAAGGCGGCCTGATCGATCTGGGCACTCAATACGAATGCACGCTGTATCAGGAGAATCACCGGGTAACGGAGTCGGTGCTCATTCACGGCATTGCGCCCAGCGCAGTTGCCGAAGGCGTCGCGCCGGCAGACGCACTGCTGGACTTTATGGACTTTGCTGGCCAATGCGTGTTTGTCGCCTTTCACGCCGCATTCGACCACCGCATGCTGCAACGGGGCTTGCGGGACGAGCTGGGCCAGCGTTTGCGTCATCGTTTTCTAGATGTCGCAGAACTTGCGCCCATGCTCTGTCCTGGTGCCAGCAGCCGACAAAGCCTCGATGAGTGGCAAAGTCACTTCAAGGTAGTCAACCAGCAACGACATCACGCGGCGGCTGACGCACTGGCAACGGCCGAGCTGATGCTCATTCTGCTCTCACTGGCTCATCGAGAGAATCTCACGACACTAGCCGACCTGGAATCAAGACTGCGTCACTGGCGGCGACTGAGGCAAGCCAGAATTGGCACCATGTAGCGACATAAACGGGCATTTTGTCGTCATTTAGCGCCACCAAAACCGCTTTTACCGACAGACAGCTCTGGCATATAACTCTGATTCTTGATAGCGTGCGCGCCCTCACCGAATCACCAATCAATATCCGGAGCATTCCATGAACAGACACGCCTGGCTGAAGTCCTCTGCTGCCCTGGCCGTCACCCTCGCCGCCACCGGCGTCAGCGCCAATGGTCTGAGCATCAACGAACAAAGCGCCAGCGGGATGGGTACTGGGTTTGCAGGACGCTCATCCGCCGCCGAAGACGCCAGCACCTTGTTTGGCAACCCGGCCGGCATGTCCAGGCTTGACAGAACCGAGGTCAGTGGTGGCTTTGCTACCATTTTCGCGTCTACCGATATTGATGACGCTCAGGGCTTCACCTCAGGCACCAATAGGGGCGACATGGTTCCGACGGCAACCATTCCGTTCGGCTACCTGGTAGCCCCTCTGAACGACCGCTGGCACGCCGGCATCGGTATCTACGCCCCCTTTGGCGTTATCAGCGATTACGAGAAAGGCTTCCAGGGCCGCGTCCACGGCCTGTACAGCAAGGTGCAGGTCGTCACACTTCAACCGACGCTGAGCTACCAGATCAACGACCGGGTATCCGTCGGTTTTGGCCCTACCATCAACCGTATCAGCGGCAAATTGACCAGCCAACCGCTTGCGGCGCTGGGCAGCGATGCCAAAGTCAACATCAAGGGTGATGACACCGGCTACGGCTTCAACGCTGGCGTGCTGGTGCAGGTTACCGATCAGGTGCGCTGGGGCCTGACTTACCACTCGGCCATCGACTTCGGGCTCGAAGGCCGCACTCGTTTCAGCGGCTTCAACCCGCAAATCGGGCCTGACGGCAGCTACGACGCCGCGCTGGACATCACCATGCCCGAGTCGGTAGACACCTCCATCACCTGGGAACTAGATGACCGCTGGACCGTTTACGCCGGCAGCACCTGGACCCGCTGGAGTCGTCTGGACAAGATCGTGGTTGAGAACAGCGGCTTGCTGGCGCCTTACCAGCCGAACTTCGGCGCCATAGAAGAACAAATGAAGTGGGAAGATATAATCTCTTGGGCAGTTGGTGCGTCCTACCAACTGAACCCGCAGTGGGTTCTACGTGCTGGCTTCACGTCCGATCCGTCGCCAACCAACGACACCCACCGCACTGTGCGCATCCCGGTATCCGACCGCAAGGTATTCTCCCTCGGCGCCGGCTGGGATGTGACTCCGGACCTGACGCTGGACGTTGCTTACTCCTACCTGCGCGAAGCCAAAGGCGAGATCAACACCGCAGACTACACTGCCGAATTCCGCAACGATGCACACGGCCTGGCCACTCAGGTTAGCTGGCGCTTCTGACCGGTCTCCCATAAAAAACGCCCCGCATCATGCGGGGCGTTTTTGTTTCAGAGCTGCTGATCAGTGATCAACTGCAGCCCCTGCACCACGCGGGATACGGATATCCTCGATCAGATGCTGGATCTTCTCCGGCGGCGCCTTGGTAACCGAGGCAACCAGTACTGCCGCGATGAAGTTGAAGATCATACCCAGGGTACCGATACCTTCCGGAGAGATACCGAACCACCAGTCGTCTGCGGTCGCAGTTGGGTTGATGAACTTGAAGTAGACGATATAACCGAAGGTGAAGGTCAGACCGACAATCATCCCGGCGATAGCCCCTTCTTTGTTCATCTTCTTCGAGAAAATACCCATGACGATGACCGGGAAGAACGAGGCCGCCGCCAGACCGAACGCGAAGGCGACCACCTGCGCCACGAAGGCCGGTGGGTAGATCCCGAACAGACCGGCGATGGCGATGGCGACACCCGCCGCAACCCGCGCAGCCAGCAACTCCTGTTTCTCGGTAATATTCGGCGCCATGTTGCTCTTGAGCAGGTCATGGGAGACCGAGGTCGAGATCACCAGCAACAGACCTGCAGCAGTAGACAGCGCCGCAGCCAAGCCACCCGCCGCAATCAGGGCAACGACCCAGCCCGGCAGAGAGGCGATTTCCGGGTTAGCCAGAACCATGATGTCGCGGTCCACATACAGTTCGGTTGTGGCAGCAGTTGGCTCGTTGCTGATCAGACGCTCACCGTTGGTGCCGCGCTCGTCAATAAACTTCGGAGCGCCAACGAACGGAGCACCCGGGCCGTACTGAATCACGCCGTCGTTGTTCTTGTCCTGCCAGGCAATCAGACCCGCATTTTCCCAGGTCTTGAGCCAGGTCGGCACCTGTTCGTAAGCGACGTTCGGCACCGAGGTCAGCAGATTGGTGCGGGCAAAGGCAGCAACCGCCGGCGCAGTAGTGTAGAGAATCGCGATGAACAACAGAGCGTAACCAGCTGATTTACGTGCATCACGCACGGTCGGAGTGGTGAAAAAACGAACGATAACGTGCGGTAGACCCGCAGTACCGACCATCAGCGCCATGGTGATGAAGAACACATCGATGGTCGACTTGGACCCGTCTGTGTAGGCACCAAAGCCCAATTCAGCGCCCAGCCCGTTCAGTCGCTCCAGGACCGATTGCCCTGTACCGGTTACCTCACTACCAAAGCCCAGTTGCGGGATTGGGTTGCCGGTAATCAGCATGGAGATGTAAATGGCCGGAACCATATAGGCGAACATCATCACGCAGTACTGGGCTACTTGAGTGTAGGTGATGCCTTTCATACCGCCGAGTACGGCGTAGAAGAACACGATGGCCATGCCGATGACTACGCCAGTATTGATATCCACTTCCAGGTAACGGGAGAACACGATACCAACACCGCGCATCTGGCCAGCCACATAGGTAAAGGAAATGAAGATCACGCAAATCACCGCCACTACCCGGGCTGTCTGTGAGTAGTAACGTTCACCGACAAATTCCGGCACGGTGAACTTGCCGAATTTGCGCAGGTACGGCGCCAGACACATCGCCAGCAGCACATAGCCACCGGTCCAGCCCATCAGGTACACCGAGCCGTCATAACCGGTGAAGGAGATGATACCGGCCATGGAGATGAAGGATGCGGCAGACATCCAGTCAGCCCCGGTAGCCATACCGTTGGCAATCGGGTGTACGCCCTTGCTGGCAACGTAGTACTCGCTGGTGCTACCCGCACGAGACCAGATGGCAATGGCGATATACAGCGCGAAGGTCGCGCCGACGAACAGATAAATCAGAGTTTGGGTATCCATCGCTGGGATCCTGTTCTTATTCTTCGTGGAAGTCGTACTTGCGATCGAGCTGATTCATCTTCCAGACGTACACGAAGATGAGCACCACGAAGGCGTAGATGGAACCCTGCTGGGCGAACCAGAACCCCAGCGGGA
Source organism: Halopseudomonas oceani (assembly GCF_002903165.1). Lineage (GTDB taxonomy): Bacteria > Pseudomonadota > Gammaproteobacteria > Pseudomonadales > Pseudomonadaceae > Halopseudomonas > Halopseudomonas oceani. The sequence continues at coordinate 78,614 of NZ_PPSK01000016.1, read as the reverse complement.
AGCCGAAGAACTGGATGGCGTTGAGCTGGTCTACGAACAGCACGCCGGCACCGAAGGAAACCACAAACCAGACGACCAGCAGGGTCAGCATGAGTTTGAGGTTTTCACGCCAGTAACCGCGCGCTGCCTCTTCTTTTGACATGGACATTAGCGTCTCCATTGTTGTTGTTATTACGTCAGTAACGGTAGCACCGGGATACGCAGGTGAAGAGTAAGACTTTGGTAGAACGGACGTTAAGCACCACGACCTAATAGTAAAAAGCACATTAGAAATACACCATAACCATTTGATTTAAATGAAAATAAAATAGACGGTATATCACATTAACAACCCTATTAGACTAAAGACGCCCCCGCCCTGTACCCCTTGAATACACCCCACACTCCCCCTGCGACAGACATCGTCTAAAGTGAAAGAACCGCCCTTAGCTGGAGATGGACATGAAACGTTTTGCGTTATTGATAACCAGCCTGCTGCTGTCAACACAGGCACTGGCGTTGTCCCTGTCGGAGCTGACCCAGCAGGACACCGCAACAGCCATGAAGGACGCCCTGACTCAAGGCGCGCAGCTGGCCGTCAGTGAACTCGGCAAGCCCGGCGGGTTCAGCAATAACCCGGATGTGCGCATTGAACTGCCAGGCAAGCTGGGTAGCGCTGCACGCACGCTGAAAATGATGGGAATGGGGAGCCGGATCACCGCGTTGGAAAACAGCATGAATCAGGCTGCGGAGGCTGCGGTGCCCCAGGCGCAATCCATTCTGGTCAACGCCATCAGCAGGATGAGCCTGACAGACGCCAAGGGTGTCCTCACCGGCGGTAACGACTCCGCAACACAGTATCTCGAACGCAGCAGCCGAGAAGAAATTCGCGCGCTCTTTCTTCCGGTGGTCAAGCAAGCCACTGATCAGGTTGGGGTAGCCCAGCAATACAACGCGTTTGCCTCCCAGGCTGCGGGGTTTGGCGTTGTCGACGCCAACGCGACCAGCGTCGAGAGCTACGTTACCGAAAAGGCGCTGGATGGCCTGTTCGAGATGATCGCCCAACAGGAAGCGACGATTCGCAGCGACCCGACCGCAGCTGCCAGCAACCTTGCACGCAAGGTCTTCGGCGCTCTGTAACGCGCGCAACCGGGCGTCATACCCGGTTGCCTCTTCCTACTTGTTTGACGTGAGCAACCAGGCGCTCGGCGATATCATTTAACGGCAGCACCTCGGCGGCCCCCCCTAGCCGAATCGCTTCCTTCGGCATCCCAAACACCACACAGCTGGCCTCATCCTGAGCGATGGTCAGCGCGCCACGCTGCTGCATGGTGAACATCCCCTGCCCTCCATCCTTGCCCATTCCAGTCAACAACACGCCGGTGGCGCTGGCACCGCAGGTCTGCTCCACCGAATCGAACATCACATCGACCGATGGCTTGTGCCGGTTCACCGGCTCGGCGTCAGAGAGCTTGCACACCAAATCCGCCCCGTAACGCTCGACCAGCAAGTGCTTGTCACCGGGCGCCAGATACGCATGCCCGGGCAAGATCCGTTCGCCACCCTTTACCTCCTGGACCCGCAGGCGAGAAAGCCGGTCAAGGCGGGCCGCGTAGGAGGTGGTAAAACCAGGCGGCATGTGCTGGGTCATCACGATACCCGGCATCCCCACTGGCAACCGTTCGAGGACCGCACGAATAGCTTCGGTACCGCCAGTGGATGCGCCAATGGCGATGACATGCTCGGTGCCCTGATAGTTAATCTGTTCGGACAAGGCAGCCTTGCCGCTGGAGGTCGGGCCAGCCCGCTTCACCCGAGCCTGCGCAGCGCCCCGGAGTTTGTCCAGCAAGGTGTCGCGGTACTCTTCCAACCCCTTGCGAATATCCAGCTTGGGTTTGGCAATAAAATCCACCGCCCCCAGCTCAAGTGCCCGCAGCGTCGCGTCAGCCCCATCCTCGGTAAGCGTAGACACCATCACCACCGGCGTCGGCCTGGCTTTCATCAGCTTGGACAGGAAGGTCAAACCATCCATCCGCGGCATCTCGATATCGAGGGTGATCACATCAGGCGCAAACTGGTTGACCAGATCACGCGCAGCGTAAGCATCATTCGCGGTCCCGACCAGCCTGAAGCCTGGTGCAGTGCGAATTAGCTCACCGAGGACCTGGCGTATCAGCGCTGAATCATCGACCACCAGAACCGATATCGTCATCGCTTACTCCTCGAACAGATCCACACTGCCTGACGCGACTTCGTATTTGACCCGCGTACGGTACTCACGCTCACGCTCAAAAATAGTGTCGTTCTTGATGGTTACGATCCGCTTCACCCAGACCTGGCCTGTCTCGGGGAAAAAATACACCTTGCGCGGAAAATCCTGCAGCAGATCGGCAGCGGCAACAGGAATCTGCTCATTGGCCAAATAGCGGGTGACAAAGTCTGCGTTGCGCTTGCCCACATCGTTCAGCAACATCCCCCGCAACACGGCAGCCCCGCCAAATACCTTGGCCTCAAGACGCTCACGCCGGCCACCCAGCTTGATGATCTGGTTGATCAGCAACTCCATCGCATAGGCACCATATCGAGCCGACTGGGTGGGTTTACCCGGTTCAGCCGAGCCATCCAGAGGCAACAGGAAGTGATTCATGCCACCAATACCGTTGACCCGATCTCTGATGCACGCGGCCACACAGGAGCCCAACACGGTGACAATCACTTCAGGCTGGCTGGTAGCGTAGTATTCGCCCGGCAGAATTTTCGTTGCCTGCCGGTCAAAATAGCGATCGTAATACTGGTTCATCGCCAACTCCGCCGCCGCGCTCATCAGCCTCTCCCAACCGCGGCATACACGGTTCTATCCACCAGCCTTACAAGTCTGGTGGCGTTAGTGAAACTTTCCGAGTGGCCGGCTATGTACAGTCCGTCATCGGTGAGCATGGGAATCATCCGCTCCAGCAGCTTGAGCTGCGTGGGTTTATCGAAATAGATCATCACGTTACGGCAAAAAATAATGTCGAATGGACCCTCAACAGGCCATTGGCTCGACAGCAGGTTAAGCGTTCTGAACTCAATCAGCCGTTGCAGCTCCCTGCGCATTTTGACCATCCCTGCCTGAGCTGACCCTGGCCGTCCCCGCAGGCAAAACTGCTTTAGCCTCGCCGCTGATAAACCAGCACATCGCTCCTGGGTGTAGATGCCATTCTGTGCGTGCTGCAACACCTGGCTGTCGATATCGGTGGCGATAATGGATACCGGCGGATTGCTACCCAGCGATTCCAGCGCCACCATCGCCATCGAGTAGGGCTCTTCGCCCGTACTGGCTGCGGCACACCACAGTCTGAAGCGGCGTCCCCGCCCTGAGTTCTCCCGCAAAAAGCGCCCTAGGACATCGAAGTGGTGCGATTCGCGAAAGAACGACGTCAGGTTAGTGGTCAACGCATTAACGAAATGCTCTTTTTCCTCTCTATGCGCTTCCAGGTAGCGCAGATAGTCACTCAGCGATCGCAGCTTCAGCGCCCGCAGACGCCGAGCCAAGCGGCTGTAGACCAGTTGAAATTTGCTGTCGGCCATGCTGATGCCGGTACTGGCATACAGTAGTTTGCGCACAGCCTCGAAGTCGTCCCAGCCATATTCGAACTCGCGCTCTGGTTGATCCGTCCTTGTTATCACTCTGCGCCATCCCGTCAGAAGGATTCCCAATCACTGTCATCATCGTGGTCTGGTGCGTCCAGCGTTCTGCCGGATTTGGGCTTTCCACCCCTTATTTCCGTTCGCGGCTTAGCGGGTGCGGCCTGCTTGCTGGCAACTGCGCCCGTGCGCGGCGGCGCCAGCAATGCCGCAGGCATGGGACCATCGTCGCTCTGATCAAGTTTGAAAGCACTGACCTGACGCTGGAGCCCTTCGGTCTGCGAGCGCAGGCTTTCAGCCGCCGCTGCCGCCTGCTCAACCAACGCAGCGTTCTGCTGGGTCATCTCGTCCATCTGGCCCACGGCGGTGTTGACCTCTTCTATCCCGCTGGCCTGCTCGACCGATGCAGCAGCGATTTCCGCCATTATGTCGTTCACCCGCTTGATCGCAGTCACGATCTCGGTCATGGTTTCGCCCGACTTGTTAACCAGGGTGTTGCCACCTTCGATCTTGGACACGGAGTCGGAAATCAGCTGTTTGATGTCCTTGGCCGCCTCGGCCGAGCGCTGCGCCAGGGTCCGCACTTCAGTTGCTACCACCGCAAACCCACGGCCCTGCTCACCAGCCCTTGCCGCCTCAACAGCGGCGTTGAGTGCGAGAATGTTGGTCTGGAAAGCGATGCCGTCAATCACACCAATGATGTCGCTAATCTTGCGCGCCGACTCATTGATTGATTCCATGGTGATCACAACCTGACGAATCAGATCACCGCCTTCGGTTGCGATATCCGTCGCCTGCTCGGCCAGCACGTTGGCCTGCTTGGCGTTGTCAGTGTTGGTTCTCACGGTTGACGTCAGTTGTTCAATGCTGGACGCGGTTTCTTCCAGGCTGGAGGCCTGCTGCTCGGTTCGGCTCGATAGGTCGGCGTTACCTTGGGCAATCTCGCTCGACGCCGTCATAATGGTGCCCGATGCTCCACGAATTTCACCAATCATGGCTGACAGGTTTTCCGTGGTGCGGTTGCAGAAGTTCTTCAACTCAAGGAAAGTGCCTTCGTATTCCGCACTGACTTTCTCGGTCAGGTTGCCGTCGGAAATGGCACCCAATACACGGGCAATATCCTTGAGCCCCTTGTCCGAGGTTTCCATCAACTGGTTAAGCCCGGTTGCCAGCTCGAGGAAGAAGCCCTGTTTGCCCTCACTCGCGATCCGCTGAGTGAAATCACCGGCCCCCGCAGCCGCCACCAGACTGGTCACTGCATCGGAGGCTTTCAGCTCCTCCGTCCGGTCAAGCCACTCGACTACGGTACCCAGACGGCTGCCATCCGGCGCGAATACGGGATTGGCAATCAGGCCGAAGGTGCTGTCGCCCAACACGATTTGCGCCCGATGGGTCCCCTGCAGACTGCTCAGCATATTCATCTGGTGAGCCGGATTCTTGTGGAAGCGGTCGATGCTGCCGCCAAGTACCTTGTCGACCGAGAAAGCCGGCAGATCGCGTTTGATTTGCGCTTCCGAGTGCCGCAGCATGCTTTCCACCGCCTTGTTCATGTAGACGATGTCGCGGTGCTCGTCGGCAATCATTATGTTGTTGCTGGAATTATCGACCGCCTGGCGGATGCGGGTGTTGAAGATGGCCAGATTCTCGGCCTCCAGCTCCCGGGTGCGATCCTTCCACTCAACCACGGTACCCAAGCGCTCACCCGATTCACTGAAAATCGGATTGGCGATAAGGCCAAACGTGTTTCGCCCGAGCGTAATCTGCGCACGATGCGTGTCTTGCAAGCGACCGAGCATGCCCATCTGATGTGCCGGATTCTTGTGAAAGCGGTCGATGCTGCCACCCAGCACCGTTTCGGCAGAAAACCCGGGCAGGTCCTTGCGGATCTCGTCTTCGGCATCGCGCAGCATCTGCAGCACCGCATCGTTCATGTACACCACATTGCGCTCGCCATCGGCAATCATGATGTTGGTGTTGGCATTATCAACCGCCTGACGAATACGCGTGTTGAACAAGTCCCGATCAACCCGCGCATTAGCGTTTTCCTGTAAACGCTCAAGCAAGGTCATGACGCTGTCCGACGCCTCTGCCCTGGCCTGAACCCGTTGCAGGATCTGACAGATCAAGCTGCGCAGCTCGCGCGGCTCAGCACCCAGCTTCATACGAATGCTGTTTAGTCCGCCCAGCCCAACGACGATACCAGCCAACCCACCAACCAATGCGATCACCAACCAGACGGTCAGCGCAGGTGGCCCACCGACGCCTGCCAGCGCCAGCAATGCGGCAACCGCTGTCACCGCACTCGGCAGTACTGCTGACAGCATGACAACGCGAAACGAAGGTAACTGTTGCATGTAACTCTCCTCCAGGTGCCAGGCTTGCCGGGGAAATGCCTCGGACGTCCTGTTCCTTGGTTGTGGCAGACGCAATCGTTGTTTCAGGATTCCATTTTCTTCAGCGCAGCATCGACCAGTCCCAGCTCGCTGCTAGTGACCAGCGCTTCGATGTTGACGAGAATGACCATACGACCGCTTACCTTTGCCAGCCCCATCAGAAATCGGCTGTCAAAGGCAACACCAAACTCGGGTGGCGGCCGCCGTTGCGATGCGGTCAGCGCAATGACGTCCGAGACGCTGTCGACGACAATGCCAACCATTCGCTCATTAATCTGCAGAACAATGACGATGGTGAACTCGTTGTACGTCGCCTCGCCGACATCAAATTTGATGCGCAGGTCGACGATGGGCACGATGTCCCCGCGCAGGTTGATGACCCCCTTGATGTAGGCCGGGGCCTTGGCAATCTTGGTCACGGACTCATAGCCGCGTATTTCCTTCACTGCCATGATGTCGATGGCGTAATGCTCGTCACCCAGCACGAAGGTAAGAAACTCGCTGGCAGGACCGTCGTTGTCCGCCTTGCCAGCAGCCTGATCTTTCTGCCCGCTCATGCGATCTCCTCGTCCAGTGTCGGTACGACATCGGCCAACGACTCGACGTCGAGAATCAGCGCGACGCTGCCGTCGCCCATGATCGTGGCTCCGGCCGCGCCGGGAACCCGCTTGTAGTGTTGCTCAAGACTCTTGATCACAACCTGTTGCTGGCCAACCAGCTCATCAACCAGCAAGCCATAGCGCCGCTTGCTGGTTTCGATCAGTACCACGATGCCGTCTGCTGGTGAGGTGTGCTGCGGCACGGCGTCCATAACCTGATACAGCCGCAGCACCGGCCAAAACTGATCACGCACATGGAGTAGCGCGCTACCGGCCAGCTGTTCGATGTTTTCAGGATAGGGACGCATGGACTCGATGATGCTGACCAGCGGAATGATGAAGGTCTGATCACCAACCATGACGCCCATGCCGTCGACAATTGCCAGCGTCAGCGGCAAAGTGATGGTGATGGTGGAACCTTGCAGGGCGCGGCTGGCGATGTTGACCCGTCCACCCAGTTGCTGAATATTGCGTCGAACCACGTCCATACCGACGCCACGACCGGACACATCGGTAACGACTTCGGCGGTCGAAAAACCGGGCTGGAATATCAGATCCCAGACATCGGCGTCGTTCATGTCATCATTGACGCTGAGACCGTTTTCACGAGCCTTGCCCAGAATGCGTTCGCGATTCAGCCCGGCACCGTCATCGTCAATGCAAATCTGAATCGTGCCGCCACGCTGGGCTGCGCTGATGGTGATGGTGCCGGTTTCCGGCTTACCACGATCTCGACGTACATCCGGTCGTTCAATGCCATGGTCGATACTGTTGCGCACCAGATGGGTAAGCGGATCTACCAGCTTTTCAATCAGCCCCTTATCCAGTTCCGTGTGCTCGCCTTCCAGTACCAGTTCAACCTGTTTTTCCAGCTTTCGGGCAAGGTCACGCACCACCCGCGGAAACCGGTTAAAAACGAAGGAAACCGGCATCATCCGAATGGACATGACCGACTCCTGTATCTCCCGGGTATGGCGTTCCAACTCCGCCAGCACTGACCCGAGGCGCGAATTGCTGCCACCCAGATCGTCGCCGAGTACCTTGAGCATCGATTGGGTAATGACCAGCTCGCCGACCAGGTTGATCAGTGAATCAACCTTCTCCACATCGACGCGAATGGTGGACGACTCGCCTGCAGCAGCCTTTTTGACCGGGTTGCCATCCCTGTCGGGCGCGCCTGCAACCTGCGCCGCAGTCGGAGTGGCCGTGTCGGTATCGGCTGCCTCGAACAGGCCCCAGCCGGCCTCGTCCGACGCTTGAGCAACGGCTGGTGGGTCAAAGAAGCCGAAGTCATCATCTGCCTCTGCGTCGGTGGTGGCCGGCTGATCAAAAAAACCGAAGCCGTCATCTGGCGGCTCGTCAGTTACTGCCGCCCCCAATATCGATTCGAGCAGACTGGTAGTGCGCTCGACTTCGGGCCAGTCGATGTCCTGCTGGTTGCGATAGCTGTCTAGCACCTGCCGCAGGCAGTCAATCACGCCGAGAAACTGATCTACCAGATCGTTACTGAGCGGACGCTGCCCTTTGCGCACCTGATCCAGCAGGTTCTCCATGATATGGGTAATCTGACCGAGGGCATCAAATCCGAAGATGCCGCTGGCGCCCTTGATGGAATGCGCCGCACGGAATATGCAATTCAGGTCTTCCGGTTCCGGGTTATCGACCGACATCGACATGAGCAGGCGCTCCATCGTGTCGATGTGCTCCTGACTCTCTTCGAAAAACACTGAGTGAAACTGATTCAGTTCGACACTCATGATGGTCTCCGCAGGCGGCTCAGGTTCAGGGCAGAACCTTGGACGCGACCGCCAGCAGCTTGGCTGGGTCGAACGGCTTCACCATCCAGCCGGTGGCTCCGGCTGCCTTGCCCTGGCTCTTCATGTCATCACTGGCTTCGGTGGTCAGCACCAGGATTGGGGTTCGACTGTAGGCTCCCATTGAACGCAGTTTCTTAATGAGTGTAAGGCCGTCCATACGCGGCATATTTTGATCGGTCAGGACACAATCAAATCGGCTACGCTCGCACAGCTCTAGTGCAGCCTGACCATCGTTTGCAGCAGTTACTTCATAACCTGCAGTTTTGAGCGTGTGCTCGACCATCTGCCGAATCGATGCTGAATCGTCCACCACCAGAATGTGCTTACCCATGCCGCTTGATCTCCCAACGTCGATAGTCGTGAGGCTTTCAGCCCTCACTAAAATAGCTCTACCTCTCCACTGGCCATTGAGTTCTGACTGACCGGGCTGGCACGAAATGCAGTTAATTGCGCACCGACTCGTTCCAGTTCGGCGATCAGCTCTTCGCCCTCCAGACGCGTCAACGCTGAGGTGATCTGTTGCATCAGCTCCATGCGACTGATTACGTATCCGGCCGTCTGTGTGGTGATGTCTTCAAACTGCAGGCCGCGGGTGGCGCGCTCAGACGCATCGATCAACTGCAGTGCCAGGCTGTCGATCTCTTCGGTCAGCGCACGATCACGCTCAGCCATCTGCTGAAGGGCAGCAATCGACTGCTCCGCCTGCCGCCGGGAATGCGTCAGCCAATCCATGTCCTGACTTGCGATATCGCCCATGTGCTTGCTGAGATGCACCACTGCACTTTCGATGCCGTTCAGCTTGGTCTTGATCTCGTCACTGAACAGCGTAGAACGGCGCGACAGGTTCCTCACCTCATCCGCTACAACGGCAAACCCGCGGCCGTGCTCACCAGCGCGTGCCGCTTCAATGGCGGCGTTGAGCGCCAGCAGGTTGGTCTGGCCAGCGATCTGGTCAATCTCGTGCACCGCCTTCATCAGCTCGGGCATCTGGTCAGCGATTTCAGTCACTTTGCTGACCAGTTCAGAGAGATCCTCGGCGACGCCCGCAGCATTACGAATGACCGTATCCAGTGTTTCAGTGGTGTGCTCAGCAAAACTGTCGAGGCTGGAATGGGTATTGTCGCCATTGCCGCGCGGCAACATCTTGCGTACAGCCCCCTGTTGACTGGCGAGCAACTCGTGAATGTCGGTAAAGGCCTGCCTGATCAGACCAACACCATCGGTGATCAAAGCGGACATGTCCTGCAGCTGTTGGCGATACAGCGCCAACTCGGGTTGCTGCAAGCGGCCCAGTTCATTCAACGCACGCTGATCAGGCTGAGTAGCCGAGGCTGTTGCTCCATCGGGCGTTTCAATACCCGATCCAGAACGGCCGATCAGGAACAGGAAAAGTCCGGCAGACACACCAACGGCAACAACGACCGCCACCCACGCCGGCCAGATCAGAGCGACAAGCCCGCCCATGACCAAGGCAGCAAAACTGGACATCAGCACGGGTAGGTGAACAGCAGTTTGTGGTCTCATACTCATGAAGCCTTCCTGTTCCAACATCTGCACTGGGCCATCACAGTCGCGTCCTGTCTGGTCGATTTTTATGGGTCGACGCTTAACAGGATTCCGTCGCTACGGAGAGGAACGGTTTGCTGAAAGCCACCATGCATCCCTTAAAGTCCAAGCCTAGCCGAGATGTGGCAGATGGCTAGTTAGTGCCGCACAGCCATTGGTCGTAAAGAAGCATGTCATTGATATACATGGAAATCCTGAGGATATGGCCATCAGGAACAGGTAACCGGGCAGCAGAATCTGCCCGGTCGAGGGGATCAGATGCGCAGGTGGGCGGCCAGCGCTGACAGCGCAGCACTGGTCATCTCGTAAGTGAATTCATTGCTGGCAACCGGGTGGGAGGCAGTCCTTACCACGGTCAGTTCCGCCGCCGGATTGATGTGTATCAGTTGCCCATGCACCCCCATGGCTTCATACACGCCATCGGCGTTGTGACTGATCCACCACTGGTTGTGATAGGAGTAGCCGTCCATGCCACGCCGGCCGAAATCGGCAAAGGCTTCGCGATCGGCGCCGCGCTGCAGGTCCTCAATGATCGCGGCCGGGATGACCTGCTGACCATTCCAGCGTCCACCGCCGCGCATCATCTCGGCAAACCGGGCCAAATCGCGCAAAGTAGCGTTCAGACCGGCACCAGCCCACTCGGTCCCGGTCGGGTCCAGCAGCAACAGCGCGTCCTCCTCTGCCCCCAGTTTGCTCCAGATGCGCTCACCAATATGGGTCGCCACATCCTTGCCGCTGGCGCGGCGAATCAGCCAGCCCAGCACCTCGGTGTGTACCGTGCGATACGCAAAATAGCGACCGTGCTCGCGAGCGGTACCGATGGTGGGTAGGTAATCGTAGAGACGGGTCGGGCCGGCCCACTGCGGCGAATGGGTAATGCCGGCAGCGAGACCGTAGTACTTCACGTCCGACGTACCGTCAGCGTAGACCTCCGAGTACTTGATGTCCGCTGTCATATCCAGCACCTGCTGCACACTGGCACCACGCCAGCCTGATACAGCCAATTCGGGAATCAGGTCAGTCACCTGGGCGTTCGGATCAATAACGTCCTCGGCGATCAGCATCGCTGCCACCAGACCGGTAAACGACTTGGTCACCGACCAGAGCATGTGCGGGCTGAGCGGGTCGGGTTGATTGGGGTACTGCTCATAGATCACCTTGCCGCGGTGCAGAATGACGCAGGCATCGGCGTAACTCCGGGACAGAAATTCAGCAAAATCGATCTCGCTGCCGTCATTCAGGGGAATGCGCAGCGCATTGATCTCGTCGCCAAGGTTCGCGCCACGCGGCAACTCACTGGCAGCGCCACTACCACGCCTGATCTGGCGTGACGGCACAAGCTCGCGCATATGCTGGAACGCCCAGCGCAGCTTCGGGTACTCGACCAGGTAGTTTTCGCGGGTAACCAGCTTCTCGGGGGCCGGCGGAAAGCCCTCCATGAAACCCAGCAGCTCATAGCGCACGGTATCCGGCGCGGGAAGATCGGGTGCCGCATCCGCGGCGGCATACAGGCGGCGGCCCATACCCGGTTGAAAGCCATGAAAGTGTGTCATTGGGCTGTCCTGTTTTTGTTGTTAGGCACCCTGACACGGTAGAGGTCGGTCAACCCTGCGACAAGCATCCTGCACTCAACACAATGTTGCATCATTCAGCCGATGAGGCCCATCGAACAGGTCGGTCAGACTAGATCTCGCTGGTACGCAGAAACAACAAAGCCCCGCCAGTGCGGGGCTCTGTCTTGACGGACTACGCCGCCAGCTCAGCCAGCGCGGTAGGTACGCCGTGCTGCTTCCAGCATCGACAGGCTGATCTTGTGCACTTCCTGGCGACTGTGCTCGATGTGTGCCCGCAACAGGCGGCTGGCCTCATCGCGCCGCCGCGCAGCAAGCGCCTTGAGAATGTCGGCATGTTCTTCGTAGGTCTTTTCGATGCGCTGCGCCTGATAGAAATCCAGTCGCCGCACGATACGAATGCGCTCGCAGACCTCCTGATGAATGCGCGCGGCCTCGCGGTTGCCGGCCAGACGCAGCAGCTCGAAGTGAAACTGCTCATCCAGTTCGGCCATGACCTGCATGCCCGCTTGCCGCTCATCTGGCGCAACCACCCAGACGCTCATCAAGGGCTCCAGCACCTGACGCACGTCTTCGGCAGCGCACAGCCGGTCCAGTGCCGCGCATTCCAGGCTGATGCGCACCTCGTAGAGCTCGTCGATACGCTCGAAATCCAGCGGTTTGACCGACCAGCCGCGGCGCAGGCCGACTTCCAGGTAACCTTCGCGCTCGAGCCGATACAGTGCTTCGCGCACGGGTGTACGTGACACCTCATAGCGCTCTGCTATCTGGTTTTCACTGAAACGGTCGTGGGGCAACAGGACGAAATCAAAGATATCCTGCTTGACCCGCTGGTAGACCTGATCGGCCAGGGAAACAGCCTGCAATTGCGCCATCTGCGCTCATTCCTGAAGTGAAGACAGGTCGATACTGACATGCGCGGCGACGACCTGCCAGCGCCCGTCGATCCGCGCCCAGGTCTGCATCTGCCGGCCGACGCGAGCGGTTTCGCCGTCACGGAACTGGGTGCTGACGGTGGCATAGTCCTCACCAAAGGTACTAACCACCGTGTTGTACAGCTCACGACCCGGCCCGACCGGCACACACACCCGTCGATAGGCGGCAATGTCCTGCGCGCCATACAGGTTCTCGGCAACGCCGTAACGCACGGTATGCACGCTGTCCCAGAAGTAGTGATCGAGCGTTTCCATCTCGTTGACCAGCAACGCCCGTTCGTAGTCGATAAACGCCTCGGTTACCTGTTTGACGACCGCGGGCAGGTTGATATCAGTCATGACGCACTCCAAGACTTGCCTGCAGCTGCTGCAGGTGAGCAACGCGACCAACGATCCCACCTTGAGCGGCAATCATGGCCAGCGTGGCTTGTTTAAATTCGGGGAAATAGCTTTCGGTGGCTTCGTCGATCAGCAGGCAGCGATAACCGCGATCGTTGGCCTCGCGCATGCTGGTCTGCACGCAAACCTCGGTGGTCACGCCAGCAAAGATCAGACTGTCGATGCCCTGCTGCTGCAGACGCTCATGCAGGCCCGTGGCATAGAACATGCCCTTGCCGGGCTTATCGATCACCCACTCACCCGCCAGCGGCGCAACGGCTTCCAGAATCTGGTTGCCGGGCTCGCCGCGCACCAGAATTCGCCCCATCGGGCCGACATCACCAATCTGCATGCCCGGAGGCCCGCCAGCGCGCTTGGCCGGCGGACAGTCGGACAAGTCCGGCAGGTGCGACTCACGGGTGTGAATCACCAGCAGCCCAGCCTCACGCCCCAGCGCCAGCAGCTGCTGCACCGCCGGGATGATAGCCGCGAGCGGCGTGACATCATTGCCCAGCGCGGCGCCAAAGCCGCCGGGTTCAATGAAGTCGCGCTGCATGTCGATAACCACCAGCGCGGTGCGCTGCGGGTCGAAGCTGAAGTTATCGGGTACTGCGGTTACCTCGATCATCCTGCCACCTGCTGAGCTGCTTGTTCGGTACCCGCCATATAGCGTCCGAGCACCTGCCGTTCAGCCTCGGCCGGGACCGTCTGGTGATTGATTTCGCCATCGTGGATAACCAGGATGCGGTCCGACAGCTCCAGCAGTTCGTCCAGATCTTCACTCAGCAGCAGCACCGCCGCGCCGCGGTTGCGCGCCTCCAGCAGGCGCCGATGAATCAGTTCGACCGAGGCGAAATCCAGCCCGAATACCGGGTTGGAGACAATCAGCACAGCCACGTCCTCGGTCAGCTCCCGCGCCAGCACGGCACGCTGAACATTACCGCCGGACAGGGTGCCGATTGGCCGGTCCGGGTCATTCGGACGGACCTGAAAGCGGCTGATCAGCTCACGCGCGCGCTCACGGATCGCTTTGCGATTGATCAACCAGCCGCTGCGGCACAACGGTGCATGATCGTAGTCGCGCAGCGCGAGGTTTTCCGCCACGCTAAGGCCGGCAATGCAGGCGTTGCGCAGCGGCTCTTCGGGCAGACTGTAGACTTTTTCGCGCTGCATCTCGGCGCGACTGGCGCTGTAGGGGCGGCCGTTGACCCGCACCTCGCCGGCGCTGGCCGGTCGCTGGCCCAGCAGGGCTTCGGTCAATTCACGCTGGCCGTTACCGGAAATCCCGGCAATACCGACAATCTCGCCCGGCAAAACCGACAGTGATACCCCGCGCACCGCCAGCGTGCCGCGATCATTGGCCACCTTCAGGTTGCTGACTTCCAGACCCGGCGTACGCTCGGCCAGATGCTCTACCCGCTCCAGTGCCGTGCTTTGCTCGCGGCTCTCGCCCATCATCCAGGCCGACAGCTCGGCCTCATCGGTATCGGCCACCGACTTGCTGCCGACCAGTTGGCCACGCCGCAATACGGTTACATCATCTGCAAAACGCATCACTTCGCCGAACTTGTGGGTAATCATCAGCACAGACAGCTCGCCGGCATGGGCCAGTTGCTGCATCAGGCCGAGCACTTCTTCGGCCTCCTGCGGGGTCAGTACCGAGGTCGGCTCGTCAAGAATGATGAAACGGCGATCCAGATACAGCTGTTTGAGAATCTCCAGCTTCTGCTTCTCGCCCGCCGCGAGCGAACTGACTGCCCGCTCGATATCCAGCTTGAACGGCATTCTGGCCATAAAGGCATCCAGCGCTGCGCGTTCCTGCTTCCAGTCGATGGCCCACGGCAGTTCGCCCCGTGACAGCACCAGGTTCTCGGCCACGCTGAGGCCAGGCGCCACGGTGAAGTGCTGGTAGACCATGCCGATGCCGAGGGAGTGGGAATCACGCGGGGACTGGATACTTTGTTCCTTGCCACCCACCAGCACACTGCCCTCATCCAGCGGGCCGTAGCCAACGATCCCCTTGACCAGCGTGCTCTTGCCGGCACCGTTCTCGCCCAGCAGCGCGTGTACCGTACCGGCGCGCACGCGCATGGAGACGTCATCCAGCGCGCGAAAATTGCCGAACACCTTGCCGGCGCCAATGGTTTCCAGACTCAGGGCACGCATGTTCAGCTCCGCTTGAGGCAGTCGATCAGCATGGTCGAGTCGCCAATCGCGCCGAACACGCCGCCCTGCATCTTAACCATGCTCAAGGCCGCCAGGTGGTTGGTGTGGTCGGTCGCGCCGCAGCAATCTTCCAGCAAAATGCACTCGAAGCCGCGGTCGTTCGCCTCGCGCATGGTGGTATGCACGCATACGTCCGTGGTGATGCCGGCCAGAATGATGTTTTCGATACCACGGGTACGCAAGATCAGCTCCAGATCCGTGGCGCAGAACGAGCCCTTGCCGGGCTTATCGATGATGATCTCGCCGTCCAGGGGCGCCAGCTCGGGGATGATTTCCCAGCCGGGCTCGCCGCGCACCAGGATGCGCCCGCAGGGGCCGGTGTCACCGATACCCGCGCCAATACGCTGAGAGCGCCAGCGCTTGTTGGCCGGCAGGTCCGACAGGTCCGGGCGATGCCCTTCACGGGTATGGATGATCCAGAAGCCCTGCTCACGCAGCACTTCCAGTACCCGGCTGATCGGCTCGATCGGGGCGCGGGTCAGCGACAGGTCGTAGCCCATCGAGTCGACGTAGCCGCCTTCACCGCAGAAATCGGTCTGCATGTCGATCACGATCAGCGCGGTGTTCTCCGGCGTCAGGTTGCCGTTGTAGGGCCAGGGATAGGGAGCAGAGTCCAGATAGCGTTCGGTCATGGTTCAGTGCTCCTCAGCCGGCTGATAGGCCCGTTCGGGCGTGTCGAAGCCACAGGAAGTGCCGTCGGTGTGGACCACCTCGTCTTCCCAGGGCAGCCGGTATTGGCCGGCGACCAGGTCATGCATGTAGCTGTAGGGTGCGTCCTGCGCGCCGCCCTTGACGGCCGTGTAGCCGCGGTGGCCGAACTGATAGATGTTGTTTTCCACGCCCCAGTGAATGCGCGCTTCGCGTACCAGGTCCGGGCGCATTTCGCAGCTGACAATTTCGTCGGCGCGGCCGCCCCCTACCGCCATCGGCGTGCCGTCAAAGTCGACAAACATCGCCTCGCCCATGGAGTCGAAGGTGCCGTCTGAGCCGCACATGCACACGCTGGCAGTCTGCATCAGGTTGCAGAAGCTGTTGGCCTGGTTGGTGATCTGCCAGGAATGACGGATCGGCGCGGTGTAGCCGGCGGTGCGGATCATGATTTCCGCGCCCTTGTAAGCACATTCTCGGGCCATCTCGGGGAACATGCCGTCATGGCAGATGATCAACGCCAGCTTGCTGCCCTTTGGCCCGTCGCAGACCGGAATCCCAAGATTACCTGGTTCCCACGGCTCGACCGGGACCCAAGGATGCAACTTGCGGTAATACAACTGAATCTCGCCCTGATCGTTGACGATAATGCCGCTGTTGTAGGGGTTACCGTTGGGGTTGGCTTCCATGATCGAGAAGCAGCCCCAGATCGCGTTGTCGACGCAGGCCTGACGCAGGGCGCTGACTTCCGGGCCATCGAGGGTGCACATGATGTCGTCGGAGGTATCCATCGACAGGCCGTGCAGCGAGTATTCCGGGAACACGATCAGATCCATCCCGGCCACACTGCGCCGCGCCTTGCCAACCATGGCAACGACCTTCTGGGTCTGTTCCCACAGCTCGGCGCGGGTATGCGGATCAGGCAATGCCAGTTGCGCCAGACCGATGACAACACCGTTCGGCGACTTGTTAAGACCACCAAGACCACTGGACATGGGTATCTCCTATCGAGTCAGACTGAGCTCGCCGGGGGCGCCGCTCAGGGTTTGATTGGGCCGGCAGGTGATGAACATCACTGCCAGCGTGAGCGCGTAGGGCGCAGCAGCAAACAGGTAGTAGCCGGTACTGATGCCGACCGACTGCAACGCCGGGCCGATGGCCCCGGCAGCGCCGAACAGCAGCGCCGCCCACAGGCAGCGCATGGGTTGCCAGCGGGCAAAAATCACCAGCGCAACCGCCATGATCCCCTGCCCGCTCGACAGCCCTTCGTTCCAGCTGCCCGGGTAATACAGCGACAGGTAGGCGCCGCCGATACCGGCCAAAAAGCCACCGGCAGCGGTTGCCGCGATGCGCACCAGCACCGGGCGATAGCCCAGCGCACGGGCCGATTCGGCATGGTCACCCACCAGCCGCAGCATCAGACCCCAGCGCGTACTACGCAGGCCCCAATGCAGCGCAAAGGCCAGTGCCACGCCGATAAAGAACAACACGTTGATACTGAGCGCCGAGCGCACCCGCTCGTCATCGCTCCAGTCACCCAGCCCGATGGCCACCAAAGACGGGGCCTGTGGCTGGATAAAGTTTTTGCCGAGGAAGAAGGCCAGGCCAGTGCCCAGCACCATCAGCGCGATACCGACCGCAATGTCGTTGACCCGCGGCAGCGAGCAGATCGCCCCATGCAACAGCCCGAGCAGCAAACCGGTGCCGCCAGCCGCCAACACGCCCGTCCAGGCAGAACCGCTGAGATAGGCCACGGCGTAACCCGCCATCGCGCCACTGACCAGAATGCCTTCCAGACCCAGGTTGATGCGCCCGCTCTTCTCCGTCAGACACTCGCCGAGGCTGACAAAAATGAACGGTGTACCGACCCGGATTGCACCCGCCAGCAGGGCCAGAAAGAAAGTCGCCAGATCAAGATCAGCCATGTTGCAACGCCCCCTGCGTCTGTTCGGCACGCTCATTCAGACGCAAGCGCCAGGCGACAATGCGCGGGGTCAAGGCTTCCCAGGCCAGCAGGCTGGTAAACAGAATCCCCTCCAGGATCAGCGTGGTGGCGTTCGGCAGGCCGAGTCGGCGCTGCAGCAGACTGCCACTGGCCTCAATGCCGCCTAGGAGGATGGCGCAGACAATGATCGCCAGCGGGTTCTGCCGCGCCGCAAAGGCGACCAGAATGCCGCTGGCACCGTAGCCGGCGATAATTGCTGCGTTGGCACTGCCCTGCACTGCGGCCACTTCAAACATCCCGGCTAGGCCGGCGCAAGCGCCGCCCAGCACACAGGTCAGAATCACCAACCGGTCAACCGGCAGACCGATCATGCGTGCGGTGCGGACGTTGCCACCGACTACCTGCAGCGAGAAACCAGTGACGCTGTTGCGCACCAATACCTGAGCAAGTAAGCAGGCGATAACCCCCACCACCAGCCCCCAATGCACCTGAAAAGCGTCACTGATCGGGCCGATCATGAGGTTCTCATTCAGCGGAATTGTCGAAGGTTTGTTAAGGCTGGCCGGGTCACGCAGCGGGCCTTCAACCAACTGATTGAAGATCGCGATGGCAACGTAGGAAAGCAGCAGACTGCCAATGGTTTCGTTCAGGCCACGCTTCTGACGCATCCAGCCGTTCAGACCAATCCAGAACCCACCGACCACCATTGCCGACAACGCCATGCACAGCAGCAAGAGCAAGACCGGCATGTCAGGCAGCCAGAGCGGCGCAACCGCCGCAGCGAGACCACCCAGCACCAGTGCGCCCTCCCCACCGATAATGATCAACCCTGCACGCGCCGGCAGCGCGACGCAGAGAGCAGTCAGCATCAACGGCGCGGCACGTTGCAGGGTGTTTTCCCAGGCGAAGGCCGAGCCGAATGCCCCTTGTACCACCAGCTGACAGGCCTGCCAGGCAGGCTTGCCCTGCACTGCCAGAAACAGCATGAACAGCACAAAGGTCGTCAGCGCAGCGAGCAGGGTTGGCAGACCGGGGAGCAACAGCCCCCCGGCCCGATAGATCGCATTGCGAGGTTTCATCAGCTACCTCAAATCTGGCCGCGTACGCCTTCGACCAGATAGTCCATGCTCTCCAGCACGACATCGGTCTGACCCAGCGCAGTGCCGGCGGCGATCACCTCGTTGCCCTGATTGTCCTTCAGCGGGCCGCGGAAGATGGCGTACCCACCGGCCAGCATCTCCGCCTTGACAGCGTCAGCGCGTGCCTTGGCCTCATCGCTGACCAGCGGCCCGTAGGGCGAGGTCTTGACGAAGCCTTCCTTCAGGCCGCCCCGCAGGAAGTTGATCATCGGCTGACCTGCCTGCGACGCCGCCACGTGGGCGCGGTACGGGGTTTCCCAGTTCCACTCGGCACCGGTCAGGTAGCCGTTGGGCGCCAGCGCGGATTGATCGGCGTGATAGCCACAGGTCATGGCGCCGCGTTTCTCGGCAGTCTCCACGATGACCTTGGGGCCATCGACGTGGCAGGTCAGCACGTCACAGCTTTGGTCGATCAGGCTGTTGGCCGCTTCGGCTTCCTTGATCGGCAAGGACCAGTCACCGGTAAAGATCACGGTAGTGGTGATTTCCGGGTCAACCGAGCGCGCGCCCAAGGTAAAGGCGTTGATGTTACGCAGCACCTGCGGTACCGGCTTGGCGGCGATAAAGCCGAGCTTTTTGGTCTTGCTGGCAAACCCGGCAACCACGCCGTTCAGATACTGGCCTTCGTCGATGTAACCAAAGAAGCTGCCGGCATTGGTCGGGTGCACGCCCTCGGTCCACAGGCCGCCGCAGTGGGCGAAGTGCACATCGGGGAAACGCTCTGCCATCTTGATAACGTGAGGGTCGAAGTACCCGAAAGATGTCGGGAAGATCAGCGTAGCGCCGTCCTGACGGATCATCGCTTCCATGGATTTTTGCACCGCCACCGTCTCGGGCACGTTCTCTTCTTCAATCACCACCACATTCGGCAGCGTCTTGATGATGGCGGCCGCCTCGGCGTGCGCCTGGTTGTAGCCAAAGTCGTCACGCGCACCAACGTAGATAAAACCAACCACCAACGGCTGGTCAGAGGCGCGGGCAAAGCTGAACGGCATCGCCGCAGTCACGCCAATTAGTCCGGCCAGTTTCAATAATGTGCGACGATCAATATTCGACATGAAAAGCTCCTTTTTGCGTGTGCGGCTAGCGGGATTTAGCTCGCTGGACGCGCGCATGACTTTGAATACCATCTTGTATACCAGCGAGCATGCAAGCATTCTTTATGCCAGATAGTCGGAACCGCAGGTTATGGGGGTGTCACGTCTGAAAATCGCGCCATCGACGCACCTATAGGGTGCGCGAATACGCGTAGCGCACCACGGCTGACCGCTCTAAATCGAGCTACACAGCGCATTTATTTGTAGCGACGCGGGATTATGGGAATGAACGGAACGCAAGCCTTAAGTGATTGAGGTCATAGCAAGCCCCACCCCGCAACACCAGCTGCGAGCGTGCTTAGCTGCGTTCGGCCAAAGACCCCCAGTGCTTGAATTCACCCGAGCAGATGCGCACAATGCTGGACATTCAACCAGTATCCGATTCAAGCCATGCCCGCTCTGCTCGCGACCGACTTCTACTACCTGCGCAACTTCGAGTTTGTTCTGGAGTGGGTTAGTGCGCGCTATGACGATCTGCTGGGTGAGCAGGAACGCCGGTTTGTTCAGCATTTTCCGACCCTGCCCGAGCGCTCACGGGCGCTGCTGGTGCGCTTGATCATGCGAAAGGGCGATCATTTCCGGGTCAGCCGGCTGCGCTATGAGGAGATCGGCGATATTGAGTCCGCGGCGCAGCCTCTGCTGGACCTGAACTGGTTGTCCGTTGAAGAACCCATCGATGTATCCAGCCTCGCCAGGCTGCTGCTCAAGACGGAATTGGCGTCACTGGATCTGGGCGTTGAGCAGGCCGGCAAGCTGGGCAAGCAGGCGCTGATCGATACATTGTTGGCCGGTAATCACGCACCAAGGCCCTGGCACGCCTGGCCAGGCATCCCGACAGACAATGTCTTGAGTCTGCAGATCAGTGATCTGTGCGATCATTTCAGGTTGCTGTTTTTCGGCAATCTGTCGCAGGACTGGAGCGAGTTCGTGCTGACCGAGCTCGACGTCCAGCAGTACGAGTCGGTGCCGTTTCCGGCCCATTCGCGCAGCTTTCATCAGCCCTGCGATGTTGACCAATACATTTTTCTCAGGCGTTGTCGGGACGAGCTTGAGGCCGGCGACGACGCCATGACGATTGTCGCTCAACTTGCGCCTTTTGCTACCGACAACCCCTGGATCGAACGTCGGCATCAGCGTTTGCGCTTTCAGCTCGGCCAGCAGTTGGAGCGCGAGCAGCAACTGGAGCAGGCACTGGCACTCTACCTGCAGTGCAGCCACAGCGAGGCACGCCAGCGGGCAATCAGGCTGCATGAGCGGCTGGAGCAATACGAACAGGCCTACACGCTGGCAACCACGGCTCATGCGGCGCCTCACACTGCGAGCGAGCAGCAGTTGGTAGAGCGGGCACTGAAGCGGCTTGGCCGCAAACTCCAGCAGCCGGTGCCCAGCCCCGTGCCGAAACCCGAAACGAAAACCACGCAACTGATACTGCCGGGGCCGGACCCGCAGGGTGTCGAACTGGCCGTTGCTGCCCATCTGGCGACCCCGGAGGCGCCGGTGTTCTACGTCGAGAATGCGCTGATCTGCAGCCTGTTCGGCCTGCTCTGCTGGGACGCCATCTTCGCACCGCTGCCCGGCGCCTTCTTCCACCCGTTCCAGAGCGGGCCAGCCGACCTGTACGACGCCGACTTTGCCGACCGCCGCGCGGCGCTGTTCGATGCCGCGCTGGCCCGGCTCGACGATGGCAGTTACCGCGACCATATCCGCAGCACCTGGCAGCGCAAGCAGGGGCTGCAGTCACCCTTTGTGTTCTGGGGGCTGCTAGATGAGCCACTGCTGGAACTGGCTTTGCACTGCATCCCTGCCCGCCACCTGCGGCTCTGGTGTGAACGCATGCTCAAAGACATCCGCGCCAACCGCGCCGGCATGCCCGACCTGATCCAGTTCTGGCCCGCCGAGCAGCGCTATTGCATGGTCGAGGTCAAAGGGCCTGGCGATCGCCTGCAGGACAACCAGCGCCGCTGGCTGGCGTTCTGTGCCGAGCACGCGATGCCGGTTGAGGTAGTGCATGTGCAGTGGGAAGCGCCATGAGCTATCAAGTTGCCGTGCGCGCGCTGTGCGAGTTCACCGCTAAACAAGGCGACCTGGACCTGCGCTTTACCCCGGCGCCCACCGCGCAGGAAGGTATCGCCGGGCACCAGACCGTGGTCTCACGCCGCGGCGCGGGCTACCTCAGCGAGCTGACGCTGGCAGGCAGTTATCCCGGTTTGCTGGTAGTCGGACGGGCCGACGGCTACGACCCCGAGCAAAACCTGCTGGAAGAGATCAAGACTCACCGCGGCGACATCAGCCGCATCCCGGACAACCATCGGGTGCTGCACTGGGCGCAGGCCAAGGTCTACGGCTGGCTACTGTGTGCCGAGCTGCAACTCGAAGAGATTGACCTGGCGGTGGTTTACTTCAATGTCGTCACCCAAAAGGAAACCGTCTTTCGTGAGACGTTTGCCGCCGACGCGCTGCGCCAGTTCTTCGCCCAGCAGTGCGACCGCTTTATCGCCTGGGCCCGGCAGGAAACCCACCACCGTGGTGCCCGCGATCAGCAGCTGCAGCAACTGACCTTCCCCTACCCCAGTTTCCGTGCCGGCCAGCGCCAACTGGCCAAGGCGGTTTACCGCGCGGCGCGTGACGGCAAGACGCTGATGACCCAGGCCACCACCGGCATCGGCAAGACGCTCGGCACCCTGTTCCCGCAGCTCAAGGCGATGCCGGAACAGCAGGTAGATCGGCTTTTCTTTCTCACCGCCAAGACACCCGGTCGTCAGCTCGCGCTGGACGCTCTGCAAAGCCTGCGTGCGCACAGCGAGACACCACTGAACCTGCGCATTCTGGAGCACATCGCCCGCGACAAGGCCTGCGAACACCCGGACAAGGCCTGCCACGGCGAATCCTGCCCGCTCGCCGAAGGCTTCTACGACCGTCTGCCGGCCGCCCGTGCCGAGGCCGTTGCCGAGCACTGGCTCGATCAGGCTGCCGTGCGCCGCATCGCCCTGAAACACAGTATCTGCCCCTACTACCTCAGTCAGGAGCTGTGCCGCTGGAGCGATCTGGTGGTGGGCGACTACAACTACTACTTCGACATGACCGCCCTGCTCTACGGACTGACGGTCCTCAATGACTGGCGCGTCACCGTACTGGTCGACGAAGCCCACAACCTGATTGATCGGGCACGCGGCATGTACACCGCTGAGCTGGACCAGGGCGTATTCAATACCCTGCGCAAACAAGCCCCGGTGGCCCTGAAAGCACCGCTGGACCGGGTCGCCCGACACTGGAATGCACTGCACCGCGACCAGACCGAGGACTATCAGATCTACCCGGCGATTGCCGACCTGTTCATTCTCAGCCTGCAGAAAGCCGTCAGCGCCATTACCGAACATCTGACCGACCAGCCCGATGGCAACGCCAACGCGCTGATCCTGTTCTACTTCGACGCCATGCTGTTCTGTCGTCTGGCCGAAGCCTACGGTCCGCACTCGCTGTTCGACATTACCCGCCACGCTGGTGCCAGTGGCCGCCGCACCCTGTCGACCCTGTGCCTGCGCAACATGGTGCCAGCTCCGTTTCTCCAGCAGCGCTTTACCACCGCCCATAGCACCACGCTGTTTTCTGCGACCCTGAGCCCCGCCCATTACTACCGTGACCTGCTCGGGCTACCCGAGGACAGCCAATGGCTGGAAGTCGAGTCGCCGTTCCATGCAGGTCAGCTCAGCGTCTCGGTCATCCGCAACCTGTCTACCCGCTACCAGCACCGCACTGCCAGCCTGCAGCCGATCAGCGAACTGATGGCCCAACAATTTGCCCGCCAGCCCGGCAACTATCTGGCCTTCTTCAGCAGCTACGCCTACCTCGAACAGGTCGTGGAGAAGTTCCAGCGCCTGTACCCGGATATCCCGGTCTGGACTCAGTCCCGCAGCATGAACGAAGGAGAACGCAGCGCCTTTCTGGCCCGCTTTCACGAACAGGGGCAAGGCATCGGTTTCGCTGTGCTCGGTGGTGCTTTTGGCGAAGGCATCGACCTGCCAGGGCGTCGACTGATCGGCGCCTTTATCGCGACCCTCGGGCTACCGCAGATCAACCCGGTCAACGAAGAAATGCGCGAACGGCTGGAAGTCATGTTCAACGGCAGCGCTGGCAGCGGCTACGAATACGCCTACCTGTACCCCGGGTTGCAAAAGGTAGTGCAGGCAGCCGGACGGGTAATTCGTACAACGGAGGATCAGGGCGTGGTCTATCTATTGGACGACCGCTTCGGCCAGCGCACCGTGCGCGAGCTGCTGCCACGGTGGTGGGAAATTGGTAGTCAGGTGCTTCCGCCACCCCATAACAATTCCAGACTCAATCTGGAAAACCAAAGCACCCCTCTGATTTAGTTTGAAATACAAGACATATCAATCAGGCTCTCTATTTAGCTAACAGTGCATCGTCACCAACATTTTCCCCGCCGAAGTCTTGCCGTTAACACCCGGCAATGCCCAGCACTCCGAACGGCTAGCGCCAAACTCGACCACGGCCAATGTTGGATTTCAATCAGGGTTCTGATGAGCGCAGCAGTTGGCAGATCCGTTAATAATGCTACTAGCACGGGCAGCTTGAGCACCATTTGGATTATCAGGAGGGTGTAAACGTCCGGGTTTTCTGCTCAAATCGGGTTTTCCATGGCAGGAGCCCGAGCCAATGCAGGCAAAACTTGAGCAGCGTTCATTTCTATTGTTGCTGATCGTTGTAACCCTTCTCTTTCTCTATCTACTCAAACCCTTTTTCGGCGCAGTGTTCTGGGCATGTGTGATTGCCCTGCTGTTCCACCCCCTGCATATACGCCTGAGCAAACGCTGGGGCGGCCACGAAAACATGGCCGCACTGGCCACACTGACTGTCTGCATGGCGCTGTGTATTCTGCCGGCGGTATTTGTCATCACCTCGTTTGTGCAGGAAGGCCACGCGCTGTACGAGCGGGTGCAGAGCGGCAAGTTGGACCCGGCCGCGATCATGGACAAACTGCGTACCAGCTTCCCGATGGTTGAGAGCCTGTTTGGACGCTTGAATATCGACCTCGACCGCATCAAGTCGCTCGCCACTGATGCAGCGGTTACTTCCAGCCGTTTCCTGGCACAGAATGCCGTTCAGCTAGGCCAAGGAACATTGAGCTTTTTCGCCAGCCTGGCACTGATGATTTACCTGGCATTCTTCCTGCTGCGCGATGGTCCCGAGCTGGTCAATCTGCTGGTACGCGCCTTGCCACTGGGCGATGAACGCGAATATCAGCTGTTCGGCAAGTTCGCCGAAGTGACCCGCGCCACCGTCAAAGGCAATCTGGTGGTCGCCGCAGTCCAGGGCGCGCTCGGCGGACTGATCTTCTGGGCACTGGATATCCCCGGTCCACTGCTGTGGGGTGTGGTGATGACAATGCTGTCGCTGATCCCGGTAGTCGGTGCCAGCCTGATCTGGGGCCCCGTCGCGATCTATCTGTTGGCGATTGGGCACTGGACCCAAGGCATCATCCTGATCGCCTTCGGCGCGCTCGTCATCGGCCTGGTCGATAACCTGCTGCGCCCGCTGTTGGTGGGGCGCGACACCAAGCTGCCGGACTATCTGGTCCTGCTGTCAACGCTCGGCGGCTTTGCCCTGTTCGGCATAAACGGTTTTGTTATTGGACCGCTGATTGCGGCGCTGTTTATTGCCTTTTGGCAGATATTTGTCGAAGAGTTTAATCCGACCGCCGACGCGCAGGCAGTGGAGCAGCAGGCCGAGGAACTGGAATAGCAGCGCCGCTGCGGGCTATTCGCCGCTCAGGCGGGCATTACCTGCCCGCCTGGTCCGGCGTCCACCGCACCACACGATTACGCCCCTGCGCCTTGGCAAGGTAGAGTGCACGATCCGCAAGGTTGAACCAGTGATCAACATCGTGCAGGCCATCAAAAAAGTCGCAGTAGCCGATGCTGACGGTAATGCCGATTTCGATGTCGTCGTCGAGCTGGATGCAGGACGCCTGCAGCGACAGCCGAAATCGCTCCAGCACATCGAGGGCATTTGTTTCTGACGTCTGGGTCAGCAGCACCGCAAACTCCTCCCCGCCTACCCGTGCATGCACATCCGAGCGCCGCACGGCATCGGATAGCGTCTGTGCAAACAACTGCAGAACCTTATCTCCCGCCTGATGGCCGTATTTGTCGTTTACCGACTTGAAAAAGTCGATATCCATGACCGCCAGCGAGACCCGCTGACCATAGCGCAGCGCCTGCTCGAACAGGCTGTCGGCCATGCTGAAAAACAACTTGCGATTGGCCAGTCCAGTCAGGGCATCATGCGTCGCCTCGCGCAGCAGCGCGGCCTCAGCCTGCGCGCGCTGCTCTTCCAGCTGGCGGGCGCGGATCATGGTGCCCAACACAGTCGCAAACGGCGCCAGCAACTCGATTTGCTCCTTGCTGTATCCGCCATCACGGTTGCCAACCGCGATCATCCCGACAGCCTCGCCATTGAAGCGCAGCGGAATGCCCAGAAAGTTATTGATCGCCGGATGTCCATGCGGCTGGCCCCGGCTGGCCGGATGCCGACTGACCGTGTCGGTGCAGACCACCGTGTTGTGAGTGACAACATGGCCAAACAAGTTGTTGAGCGAGTGAAAGCGCAGGGACTGCCCCTCGTACCGGTGGGAGGCATACCAGGCGCGACTGGCGTCATCCCAGCTGATATTGGAGATGCTGGGGACCTCCAGATACTGCGAACCGTCTTCGGTGTTACGCAGAATGCCAATAAAGCCCAGCCGGCTGTCAGTGATCGCCAGCAGCGGCTCGAACAGGCGGTCACACGCGGCGACCAGGCTTTGATCGACCAAAAAGGCCTGCTGCACCTCCGCAACCAGTGACATCAACTCCTGCTGGCGCACGTCCAACTGTTCCAGTTGCCGATGGAGGGTGACATCTCGAATGCAGCCGCAGACCCGCGCATACTCCCCCTTTTCCATCGCCGGCAAGGTGGCCGCCGCAACAATGATCCAGCGATAGTGACCATCAGCCGCACGTACACGCAGCTCAACTTCCTCCACGTCAAAACTCGCGCGCGGAGTCAGGCCTGCCTTGACCGCTTGTTCGAGCGTCTGGCGGTCATCGGGATGGATCCGTTCCAGACAGGCTTCAAGCGACAGGTCCGCAGCATGCGGCCCCAGTCCGAGCCAGTCAGCGGCACGTTCGCACAGGGTGACAAAGTGATCATCCGGGCACCACTCCCAGACGCCAGAACAGGCTGTCTGGAGCGCGGCCAGCAGCCGATGGGAAGCCTGCTCTTCGGCACGCTCATCCAACTTGAGGGGGGTCACATCCTGCAGGAAGACCTGCACCAGATCCGGCGCCGGACGCGCCCCGTCAAACGACAGCATCACCCAACGGTCACCGATCAGAAAGGTCAGCTGACGACGCCTGTCCTGCCCTTTCGCCAACTGGATAAACAGCTCGTCAAGCCGCCGCGCAGAAAGCGGTGAAACCAGCAAACCGAGCCCAGCGCCCTGCTTGATCCGCGCCACGGTATCTCGCCCAACGACCGCATCCAACGCGGCATCCCACTCAGCGAGCAAATAAGGTCGCGTCAGCTGAATGAGCACCTCGGCGTCGTGGCGCGCGTCTTTCAGATTGCTGCTCACGTGCTTTCCCATTGCACATCGTCCTCATTGCCCAAGACTCGAAGACGAGCCTGCGCCCACCCTTGCGTCCGCGCCTGCACTGTTAGCGGAGGTCAGAACCAATACCTGCTTCCTTTCTTTTTAGAGCATAGTGTTGATCAGTAATGGCGCAAGGCCGCCCTGGCCAAAGCCGACGCAAGCCCTATGCGCAACGCCCTGCAGCCGTATAATGGCCGCATTGCAAAAGGTGATGGGCAGGTCGATGACAGAGCTGCAGCAAGCAGGCAAAGTGGGAACAGTGTCAGCGGTCACACTCAACCGTGCACGCCTGCGCCCGCCGCCGTTACCCGCAGCCATGCTTGAACGCGATGCACTGGTCCGGTGCCTGAGCGCATCAGGCAGCCGTCTGACCCTGCTGACCAGCCCCCTCGGTTACGGCAAGACGACACTGATGGCAGCCTGCGCCGTTAACATGGACGGAGACTGGGGCTGGCTGCGATGCTGCAGCGCAGACAACCAGCCAGCGGTGTTTCTGCAGCATCTCGCTGCCCTGTTCGGCCTGCTACCGTCGTCCCCTGAACAGGAGCAGACACTCGGCACCGCGTTGTTCAATGCACTCGAAGCCCGTTCCCGGCCTTTCACCCTGTTTCTCGATGACCTGCATCTGCTGCGTTCGCCCGGCACCCGACGGCTGCTGAATGAACTGATTGGCTTCGCCGCGCCCCAACTAAGAATCGTCGCGGCAAGCGAAGGGCTACCCGAACTGGAAATCGCGCACCTGCGCAGGGACCAGCAATTACAGCTGATCGGTACCAGTGAGCTGTCGCTCGACAACACCCAGATCGCACAACTGGCCAGTAAACGCGGCGCCATACTGGATAACGACAGCATCTACCAGCTGCGCACCAGCAGTGAAGGTTGGATCAGCGGCGTGCTGCTTGCGCTGGCAGCACGCGCCGACAACGCAGACGCCAGCGAATATATCGCCGACTACCTCAGCCAATCGCTGCTGCAAGGTCTGCCGCCCAAAATGCAGTACTTTCTTCAGCAGACTGCGGTGGTCAGTGCGTTCAACCCCGAGCTGGCCGCGCAGCTGAGCGGGGACGAACAGCCTGAGCGTACCCTGCGCTGGCTCAGCCGCCACGACCTGTTCATCCAGCCCAACCCCGATGACCTGCTGACCCACCGCTACCACCCCGCCCTGCGCAGCGCCTGCCTTCGTCACCTGCAACGCTGCGACTCAGCGTCACTGCGCGCCCTGCATCTGCAGGCCGCCGACTGGCTGCTGCAGCATCGCTGCTATGGCGAGGCGGTCTACCAGTTGGGGCGCGGCGGCGATTACAACCGCTTGCTGGCCGAGGTCGAACAGCACAGTTTTGACCTGCTGCGCGAGGGCAAGGTCGACTCCATCGTCGACTTTCTGATGGACTTGCCCGACCGTGACACCGATCACCTGACACTGGCGATCACCGAGGCGAGCACCGTAATCGCCACCAATGATATCGAGCGTGCGCGCCACTGCCTGCTGCTCCTGCAACGCCTGGTGCGTGAGGCGCAGGTGCCCGCCGACCGCCCCGAGCGGCTGTTCCAGACCATCGCCTTTTTGCGCAGCAGACTCGCCGTACTGGGCGGCAACTACCGGCATGGTCTGCGGTTGACTGACAGCAGCATGCGTCACTGGCCCCAACGTACCGCCGCCAGCGCTGTGCTGCTCTACAACCGCGCTAGCTGCCTGCTGGCACTCGGCGACCTGGATTGCGCCGAGCAGGCGGCCCATGAAGCACTGGAACAACTGACCCAGTTCGCCTTCCGCGGCTACACCCACAACCTGCACCTGCTACTGACCCAGATCGACCTTGCTCGCGGCGATACCCTGCAGGCTGACCAGCGCCTGGTGAGCATGCTGCAGCACGACCCAGCAGCCACCTCCAACACCTTCTACGACCTGTTCCTCAACATCGGCCAGGCGCTGGTCCAGATGCAGCAAGGCAAATTTGAGGCAGCGCGCCAGCAGTTGGCCCAGGCCGAGGCCGCCGCGCTGGAGGTGGTACACAGCGCAGCCCTGCCCTGGGTATTGCACCATCAGGCCTGTCTGTACGACGCCTGGGGTCAGCCCGAGCAGGCAATCAAGCTCTGGGATGAGTCGCGCAGGCTGGCATGGCAATACCGCTTGTACGGTATCTATCGCATCGCCGGCGCCTGGCGGGTACGGCTGGCGGTGCGTCAGCAGGACGAGCCCATCATTGCCCAGTGGCTGGATGAATGGGGCTGGTGTGAAGAGCACTACGGCGAGGCACTGCACTACGAAGAACGCCTGGCCCGCGGCTGGGTGCTCTGCCATCAGGGGGAGACTCGAACGGCGCAGGCGCTGGCCCACCAACTACAGGAGCAGGCAAGTGCACAGGGCAACCGACTGCTCGCGTTGCAGGTGCATCTGCTCAACGCTCGGATCGCCCGAAACGGGCATCAGCAGGCCGAGCTGTATTTGGCGCTGGAGCAGGCTTTGCAGCTGAGCCTTGGTCACCGCCTGGGCCAATTGCTCCAGCACGAAGGCACGGAACTGCGCAACGAGCTGCGTCAGTTGCTGTCACCTGCCTTCCGTCGCCAGCAAGGCTTGCCCGACCTACCGACCAGCAAGCAACTGCTCCATCCACTGCAGGCCCTGCTTGCTGACGCCGATCCGCAGCAGACCCTGATCGACCCCTTGACCCGACGTGAGCAGGACGTGCTGCAGCGGATCGCCCGCGGCCAGGGTAATCAGCAGATTGCCAACGGTCTCAACGTCAGCCTCAGCACGGTCAAGACCCACATCAACAACCTGTTCCGCAAACTCGGCGCCGCCGAGCGGCAGCAGGCCATTCAGATTGCCCGCACACTGAATTTGCTGACCTGAATCTCCACCCGTCTCCACCCAAAATTCAACCTGCAAATCCACCCGTGGTTTGACGCAAACCCGCGTCCGGCTTGTTACAACGTCTGCCTGTGATCCACCCTGCCGACGAGGCCATCATGTCCGACAAGCTGCTGAACGAACGCGAGCTGAACTTCCAGCTCTACGAAATGCTCGACACCGAGGCGCTACTGCAACGTCCGCGCTACGCCGAGCACGACCGCGCCGTCTTCGACGCCACGCTGGAAACCGCCCGCGGCATCGCTGCCGAATTTCTTGCCCCGCACAACCAGAAAGGCGACGCCAACGAGCCGACCTTCGACGGTGAAAAGGTCACCCTGATTCCGGAAACCAAAGCCGCCTGGAATGCACTGGCCGAGGCCGGCTTCCACGCCGCGCACCACGACGCCGAAGACGGCGGCCTGCAGCTGCCGGAAGTCATCCTGCGCAGCTGCGTTGCGTATTTCAGCGCCGCCAACATCTCCACTTCCGGCTACTCCTTCCTGACCATCGGCTCCGCCAACCTGGTCAAGAGCTTCGCCAGCGATGCGCTGCGCGAGCGCTTCCTGCCGCCGATGCTGGACGGCCGCTACAGCGGCACCATGGCCCTGACCGAGCCGGGCCAAGGCTCTGCCCTCGGCGACATCCGCACCACCGCACGCCCGGCAGCAGACGGCAGCTACCGCGTATTCGGCCAGAAGATGTTCATCTCCGGCGGCGACCACGAGCTGACCGACAACATCGTGCACATGGTGCTGGCGCGTATCGAAGGCGCACCGGCTGGCGTCAAGGGCATCTCCCTGTTCCTGGTACCCAAGGTGCTGGTCAACGAGGACGGCAGCCTGGGCGCGCGCAACGACGTCGCACTGGCCGGTCTGCTGCACAAGATGGGTTACCGCAACACCACCTCCACCGTACTGAGCTTCGGTGAGCAGGACGGTGCGGTCGGCTATCTGGTCGGCGAGGCCAACAAGGGCCTGTCGTATATGTTCCAGATGATGAACGAAGCCCGTATCGGCGTTGCCCTCGGCGCTTCCGTGCTGGCCTATCAGAGCTACATTCACGCGCTCGACTACGCCCGCGAACGCCCGCAGGGCCGTCTGCCGGGCAGCAAGGACCCGTTGTCTACCCAGGTGCGCATCGTCCAGCACGCTGACGTGCGCCGCATGTTGCTGCAGCAGAAGGTCTACGCCGAAGGCAGCCTGAGCCTGTGCCTGTATGCCAGCAGCCTGTTCGAGGACTCGCACACCGCGCCGACCGAAGCCGAGCGTGAAGACGCCAACGAGCTGCTCGATCTGCTGATCCCGATGGTCAAGTCCTACCCCTCCAAGTACGGCGTGATCGCCTCCGATCTGGGCATCCAGATCCTCGGTGGCTCCGGTTACATCCGCGAATATCCGCTGGAACAGTACTACCGCGACAACCGCCTGAACCCGATCCACGAAGGCACCGAAGGCATCCACGGGCTCGACCTGCTGGGCCGCAAACTGAGCCAACGCGGCGGCAAGGGCTACCGCCTGTTCCTCGCCGCAGCGCGCGCCAGCATTGCCGAAGCCGGCACCAGCAAACAATGCGCTGGCATGGCCGCGGCGCTGAACGACGCGGTTGGCATTCTGGATCAGGTGAGCAGCGATCTGCTGCAACAGGTCGCAGCTGACGTCGACCTGGGTCTGGCCAATGCCACCGCCTACCTAGACCTGTTTGGTCGCGTGGTTGTCGGCTGGATCTGGCTGCGTCAGGCACTGGTGGCCGAACGCGCGCTGGAGGCTGGCGCAGAAGGCAGCGAGGCCGACTTCTACCAGGGCAAGCTGCACGCCGCGCGCTACTTCATGGACTGGGAACTGGCCAGCCTCGCCAGCCAGGCTAGCCTGCTGAGCACCGGCAACCGCCTGACCTACGACATGCAAGACGCCTGGTTCTGAGTTTGGGCCTCAGGGCCTGAAATCGGAAAGGTTGCGGGCGGCTCCACGCCGCCGCCCGCGCCATCTGCTTTTCCCTTCTGCACTCCCTCCCCTGTACCTAATCAAGCACAGAGTCCCCCAAGACGGTATCTACGACGCCCAACGCTTAAACAGCACGCTGGCATTCACCCCGCCAAACCCAAACCCGTTCGACAGTGCGTACTCGATAGCCATTGGCCGTGCACCGCCGCGTACCAGATCCAGGCCCGCCGCCGCCTCATCGGGGTTGTCGAGATTCAGCGTTGCAGGCGCCAACTGGTCGCGCAGCGACAGCACGGTAAACACCGCCTCGATGCCGCCTGCCGCACCCAGCAAATGGCCGGTAGCCGACTTGGTCGAGCTGATGGCCGGGCCATCACTGTTACCGAACAACGCTTTGAGTGCCGCCAGTTCCCCCAGATCACCGACTGGAGTGGAGGTGGCATGGGCATTGAGGTACTGCACTTGCTCCGGAGTGACGCCCGCCTGTTTGAGCGCTTGTTCCATGGCCCGGCGCGCGCCGCTGCCGTCTTCCGGTCCAGCGGTCATGTGATAGGCGTCGGCGCTGGTGCCGTAACCCACCAACTCTGCCAGCGGCGTCGCACCGCGGGCCAAGGCATGCTCCAGTGACTCGATCACCAAGAGTCCTGCCCCCTCACCCATGACAAAACCGTCACGCGCCTGATCAAAAGGCCGCGAGGCCTTTTCCGGCGCATCACTGTGGCTGCCGGACAACGCACGCGCTGCTGCAAAGCCGCCGAGGCTGACGCGGTGAATGCAGGCCTCGGCGCCGCCGGCAATGGCAATATCGGCTTCGCCTGCGCGAATCATCCGCGCCGCATCACCAATCGCCTGCACGCCCGCTGCACAGGCGGTAACCGGCGCGCCAAGCGGCCCCTTGAAGCCGTGCAGAATGGAAATGTGGCCGGCAGCCATGTTGCAGAGAAAGGCCGGGATGGTGAACGGCGACAGCCGGCGCGGACCTTTGCTGTCGGTAGTGCGCACCGCTTCGACCATGGCCGGGAAGCCGCCAGTGCCCGAAGCAATGATGGTGGCGGTACGCTCCTGCCCCTCGCTGTCCTGCGGAGCCCAGCCCGCTTGGGTCAGTGCCTCCTGCGCAGCGGCGATGGCAAACAGGATAAAGCGGTCCATCTTGCGCTGCTCTTTCGCCGGCAGGTAGCAGTCCGGGTCGAACCCGGCTTGCGGGTCCTGCTCGACGCTCGGTACCTGGCCGCCAATACGAACCGCCAGGTCACCGATCAGCTCTTCGGGCAACGTGCGGATGCCGGACTGACAAGCCGTCAGCCGTTGCCAGACCGCTTCCACTCCTGTTCCCAGCGGCGATACCGCGCCCATGCCGGTGACCACAATGCGCTTGTTCATCAGAGTCCTGCTCCTTCGTTTCGGGAAAGTCCAATAGCAGATGGACGTTACTATCATAATGAAAGTAACATTCTGAGCCAGACTTGTATGCAACCGGACGATCAGATTTATGCAGCGAAAGAAGCTCACCCACGTCGAATGCCCCATTGCCCGCAGCCTGGATCAAGTCGGCGAGTGGTGGAGTATTTTGCTGATGCGTGATGCCCTGCATGGATTACGTCGGTTCGATGCGTTTTCACAGAGTTTAGGCATTGCGCCAAACATGCTGACCCGGCGCCTCAACGCACTGGTCGAGGCCGGAATGCTGGAACGGGTGCCTTACAGCCAGCGGCCGCTGCGCTACGAATACGTGCCGACGACCAAGGGTGAGGACTTTGCGTCGGTGCTGATGGCCTTCGTTGACTGGGGCAATCGCCACTACGCCGCTGAGGGCGAAAGCGTGCAGGTGGTGGATCGTGACACCGGCAAGCGCCTGCAGTTGGCCTTCACCGACCCGGAGGACGGCCGTGTGCTCGCGCCGGAACAGTGCACAGTGCAGCCGGGGCCGGCCGCCAGCGACGCGATGCGCGAGCGTCTTGGCCGCAAGCACGCTCGCCCAGCGTTGACCACCTGATTTAGTGCCCGCAAGCCCGATACCACTCCACGCCATGGGCATCACGCTGCATTTCGACTTGGCCCTGCGCAATCAGGCAGTTGAGGTTGGCGCGGCTTTCACCGGTCGCCAACGCCAGCACGATGCCGTCATCCATGCCAATCGGCCGACCAAACAAACACTCGAAAATATCGACACTGCGGTGGGGTTCACGCAGCTCGTCACGCAGCCGGTGCAGCAGCGCCTGTTGAGTGTCGACCAAATCAGTAATCCGTGCGTGCAAACTCTGGAAGCAGGCGTTGTGTGACGGCAGCACCAGCACGCGATCGCTGACAACATCACGAATCCGGCGCATCGAGGTCAGCCACTCACCCAACGGGTTGCCATCCGGGTCGCGGGCCTGTACCGATACGTTGGATGAAATCAGCGGCAATACCTGATCGCCGGAGATGAATAACTCAAGTTCCGCGCAGTACAGGCAGGCATGCTCGGCGGTATGGCCCTGGCCGACGATCACCTGCCAGTCGTGCTCGCCAATGCTGAGTACGTCGCCGTCACCGATACGGCGGAAGCGCTCGGGCAACGGATGCACCATGCTGGAGATACCGCCGTAGTTGTCGCGCCAGTAAGCAAGCGCGCTGTCGTTCCAGCCGGCACGACGGTAGAACGCCAGCTCCACCTCGGGGGCTTCCCGGCCCTGCAGCCGCGCCGCGTTGCAGGCGTGATATTCGATATGCGGCATCCACAGCTCGCAGCCAAAACGCTCGACCAGCCAGCCGGCCAGACCGGCGTGATCAGCGTGACGGTGGGTACAGATGACCCGCGTTACCGGCAGCCCCCCAAGTACCTCATCAAACAGCTGCTCCCAGACGGCCATCGCCTGCCTGGTCCAGACGCCGGTATCGACCAGCGCCCAGCCGTCGCGATCACGCAGTGCCCAGAGGTTCACGTGATCCAACCTGAACGGCAGCGGCATGCGAATCCACAGCACGCCCGGCTGCACCTCCAGCGTCGCGCCCAGCGCAGGTGTGGTAAGCGGATAAATCAGACCTTCTGTAGCCATCGCGTTACTGCTTCTTGATCAGGAGTGAGTGGAGAATGGGTCAGCTGGGTTTGTCTTCCAGCAGCCGCCTAGGATGCATGCCGTTAACCATGCCCATGAACGGCGGATGGATCGAGTAGCCCAGCATACGCTGAATATGCGGGCTGCATTCGCGGGCGCGCGGCAGCGGGACGGACAGGCTGAAATTTTCCTGCTGGCGCACCCAGGGCTCGCAGTACTGCGCGGTCACGGCAAGACGCGGCGCGGCGCTCTGGTTGGCACCACCGCCATGCCACAGGGTGCCGAGAAACAGCACCATAGAGCCCTTGGGCATGATCACTGGAATGCTCTTGGCGCAGTCGTCCGGCGTTGGGGTATGGCCGTCCCAGGTATGACTGCCGGGAATCACCACGGTGGCACCGTTGTCGGCGGTAAAATCGTCCATCGCAATGATGGTCGCCGCGCCGAAATGCGGGCGCGGCCGCGGCACCGGGTAGAAGGCATCGTCGTGGTGCAACGGTTGCGCCTGCTCGCCGGGCAGAATGTTGATCACCTGCAGTTGTGAGAGCAGATAATTCGGCGCCAGCACCTTATCCAGCAGCCCTAGCACCAACGGATGCTCAACCAGCGGATTGCACGCCAGGGTTTTGGAAATCACCGCATAGAGCCGCTGGGTCAGCGTCCCTTCAAAGTCGTTGCGACCGCAGTGCTCGGGCAGCAGCGCCCGCAACTCGGCGCTGATCTGCTCGATCTGCGCCTCTGGAACAATCCGCTCCAGAATCACATAACCATCGCGCAGCAATGCCGTATGCAGCCGCTCAAGCTCGGCGGCATCAACCGTATCCTGACTGCCGGCAGTCGACTTGTAGGCCTTGGCGTAGCCGCTTTTAAGGTACTCACTGTCACCCGATAACACGCGCTGACTCATGCCCGTCCCCTCTTATGGTTGTTGGCCGATGCGCAGGTGCCAGGCACCTGCCGGCATCGGTGGACGTGAACGATGCGATGACCGCGCCAAGCATTGCGCGGCGATAGCCCATTGTAGAGCGGCAGCCTCCGCTGATAAGGGGCACAAGGCAGACGATCCTGCCAATTACCGGACTGGTCAGTCTGCTGTTGAGGGGCTATTCAGCGAGCAAATGGTCAATCAGCGCACGGGCGAACGATGAAACCGGTGCCTTGCTGCTGGTGCAGATTTTCAGATCACGCTGGGCCCAGCTGTCTGCCAATTCGATGATTGATACCGGCTGACGGCCCGACAGCTTGACCGCCTCACGCGGTACCAAACCAACCCCAACCCCGGCGGCAACCATTCGGCATACCGCCTCGAAGCTGTTGACCTGCACGCGCACGTTCAAATGCGAGCCCATGTTGGAAGCGGTATTCATGGTGAAGGTGTGGATCGCCGAGCCCGCATGCAGCATGACAAAGGGTTCACCAATCACCTGAGCGAACGCCAATGAACCGGCTGCCGCCAGCCGGTGGCCCGGAGCGGTGATCAGGACCAGTCGATCCGCCCTGTACGGCACCAGATCAACGTCCTGATAGTCGTCGTAACCGGCCACGATGCCGATTTCGGCGTCGCCACGAGCAACACCGGCAAGGATGTCGGCACTGGTGTGCTCCTCCAGATTCACACTGACCTGTGGATGCTCAGCCAGAAACGCTGCCAGATCGTTCGGCAGATAGCTGTGAATCGCGTGCGTGTTGGCCCACAGCCGCACATGGCCCTGCACGCCCTCGGCAAAGGGCGCGAGATCCGAATGCATCTGTTCCAGCCGGGCGAACACCTGCCGGGCATGGCGCAGAAAGATTTCGCCGGCACGGGTCAGCTCGACGCCGCGTGAGCGCCGGTGCAGCAATACCGTGCCGAGTGACGCTTCCAGCATCTTGATCCGATGGCTGGCAGAGGACGGTGCCAAGAACGCCCGCTCCGCGCCGTGCGTCAGGCTCTGGCACTCGGCGATGGCAATGAACAGGCGTAGATCAGTCAGGTTGTATTTCATATGAATTCGAAAAATACGAACGATTGAATGGGAAAAACGCAATTCTACAGACGCCTTAAGGAGATTAGCATCCAACTAATTGAACCTAGGCCAATAGAGTCTCCCATGACCCGCACCGCCCTTTCCCCCAGACAGATCGGTATGCTGCTTGCCGTCCTTGCGGCTTTCGGCTTCTCGTTCAAGGCGATTTTCGTCAAGCTCGCCTACCTTGTCGGCCCCGTCGACGCGATTACCCTGCTCTCGCTGCGCATGCTGTTTTCGCTGCCGATGTTCCTGCTCAGCGGTTATGCCTACCTGCGCACCGGCCCCAGCCTCAACCGCAAGGATTGGGCGCTGCTGATCTTTCTCGGTCTGACCGGTTACTACGGCGCGTCGATTCTGGACTTTGCCGGGCTGCAGTACATCTCTGCCGGGCTGGAGCGGGTAATCCTGTTCACCTATCCGACCATCACTATCCTGATCGGCCTGCTGTTTCTTGGTAAAACCGCCAGCCCGCGCCTGATCGGCGCGCTGGTGCTCTGCTACGCGGGGGTGAGTCTGGTGTTTCTCAGCGACCACCAGTTCGCCGAAGACAGCATTGCCCCCTGGATCGGCGCGGCCCTGGTGTTCGGCTCGGCGCTGTCCTATGCCTGCTACACCGCGTTCGCCGAAGTGTCGATCGCCAAGCTCGGCGCCGCGCGGTTTTCGATTTTGGCGTTGATCGTGTCGATCCTCGCCGCGCAACTGCACTTTGTGGTCACCAACCCAATCAGCGACCTGATCCAACCGTGGCCAATCTACGCCTACTGCGCCGCCATGGCGCTGTTCTCGACCGTGCTACCGATCTTCTTTCAGTCCGGAGCAATTCAGCGTATTGGCGCCGGGCCAACGGTTCTGGTGGGGATGCTTGGTCCGGTCATGACCATTTTCTTCAGTTGGCTGCTGTTGGCCGAACCGCTTACCTGGGTACAGCTCGGTGGCACGGCACTGGTGATCGCCGGCATTTACCTGATCCGCAAAAGCTGAGGCGCGACGACTCTCCCAGGTCGCCGCGCACAGCCCGGAAAAGTCTTCGATGAAATACCTTGTTGCCCTGACTTTGTTTGCCCTGTTCATAACGACGTTGACCGGCTAGGCCAACGACGGCAGTGAACGGCTGCGCTATGCGCTGGATGCACAGCCAAAGCCGTCACTCTGCTGACGGTCGCCACCACTGGCTGCCGCCATGCGGCGCAGACATATCAAGAGGCTCCCCCATCTGCGGCGTGGCCAGCGCCACACCGTGCTGCTCAGCCAGTCGGGTTATCTGTTCAAACGGTTCTTCCCAGGTGTGCATCGACAGGTCAAAGGTGCCGTTGTGAATCGGATACAGCCAGCGCGCCCTGAGATCGAGGAAGGCCTGCAGGGTCTGTTCAGGCAGCATGTGCACATACACCCAACGCGGGTTGTAGGCCCCGGTCTCCATAAAAGCGATATCAAACGGGCCGAGGCGCTCAGCTATCTCGCGAAATCCGTCGAAATACCCGGTGTCACCGCTGAAAAACAGCTTGCTGTCCGGATGCTGCAGCACCCATGAGCACCAGAGCGTACGGTTGCCGTCCGAGAACCCGCGACCGGAAAAGTGCTGCGCCGGTGTCGCCGTCGCACGCACACCATCGATTTCGACGTCATCCCACCAGTCCAGCTCCCGCACCTTGCCGGGTGGAACGCCCCACCTGATCAGCGTCGCGCCGACACCCAGCGGTGTAATGAACTGCTCGACCTTGTGTTGCAGCTGCCGAAT
Organism: Halopseudomonas oceani; assembly: GCF_002903165.1. Classification (GTDB taxonomy): domain Bacteria; phylum Pseudomonadota; class Gammaproteobacteria; order Pseudomonadales; family Pseudomonadaceae; genus Halopseudomonas; species Halopseudomonas oceani. Next base: position 39,467 of record NZ_PPSK01000016.1, on the reverse strand, counting down.
TGCAGCGTGATCCAGATGGTCGTAATGATTGTGCGACAGCACCACCACCTTGATCGGTGGCAACTCGGCAATCGAGATAGGCGGCGCATGAAAGCGTTTTGGCCCAAACCACTGCACTGGCGAAGCGCGCTTGCTGAACACCGGATCGGTTAGCCAGAAGGCATCATTGAGTTTGAACACCAGGCTGGAATGGCCGAGCCGCCAGACGCTGTTGTCAGGCGCCGCCAGCAGATCAGCCTTAGTCAACGGCTGCACTGATATAGCCCGATCCGGTACCGTTCCTGACGGTTTGTTGAAGAGGAAGTCGCGCCAGACCGCCAGCCCCTGCCGAAACGTCATTGGCTCACGCGACACCTTGTTGCGAAAGCGCTCATGGCGAAACTGTGCCGACTCGGGATAGATCGGTAGCGATGGTCTGAGTGATCCGGTGACCGCTGCGCGGGCAGCCGCCAGCAAAGACACCAGCATCGCCGACAGGCGCGTCGGACGCCAATCGGTGAACCTGCGCGGGCAGCGTTTTCCAAGCCCCTTGCCGTCATCCTTACTCATCACTTAGATACCTCCAGGCCCCTGGTCCGGCCGCCGGCTGCCGGCCGTATCATGATGTTAACTATTACTTATTCGAGCCGTCGCGGCGATTTCGCGCCGTGGGAAATGCTGACAAACGGTCCGACAGTGTTCTGGCGTCTCCACCTGATCACGTCCGCACGCGCTATCCGGCAAGGCCGTAAATCCAAGCGCAAGAATCAAACTGAGCCTCAGGATGCCTTCTAGCGCTGTGCATGCATGGGGTAATCGTTCGGACTGATGAGTGGTTTCTTATTGTGAACCTTGGCTTGCTCCTACACATTGGAAATGATGTGTGCGTGCGCCATAGACGCTCGATTGCCGAGCGCTAGTTTGGGCTGCCAAGCAGATAACTAAAAGTTCCAAAATGTCCGCCTATTTATGCATATAACGGAAGGTCGGCGACTGCCTGCCTCTTTCTTTGTCAGGCACACAGAAGCTGATCACGGTCTGTCACGCGCCTGACATATTGGGTTGAAGTCAGGTTCAGAGTGATCATATACCGCTCGTGTAATGCGCTTCTTCGCCCAACTGATTCGCTAGCCCTCCCGCTTGGGCTGTTACGCCTTCTATCTCTAGCTCACGAGACCTTGAACAGGTACTGACGCCTGCGTTGGTAGCAACTCCTGACACAGCCCAATGAAGCGTTGCGCGGCGGGCGAGCGAGAGCGCCCCGCCAGCTCAATGGCACACAGCTCCGCCACTAGCTCCCAGCCGTCTATATCCAGCGTCACCAGATCGCCTTCGGCCAGTTCAGCGTGGAACTGCCGCTCTGGTGCCACCATAACTGCATCAGTCTCCAGGGTTATTTGTTTCAGTACGTGGAAGTCGCTGCACAACACGCTGGCCTTCAGCTTGGCAAACTCTGGGAGCCTCTGGTATAGCGGGTGGCTGGGAGCAAGCTCGGTGGCAGACATCAGCGGGAAGTTCAGCAAATCGGTAAACGGGGGCGCTTGTTGCTGCGCCAGGGGGTGGCCTTTCCTGGTGATCAGTGAAATTTTCAGGTCCTGCAGCGCTTGCCACACCAGCCCCTCGACGTGTCTATAGCTACCCAGGCCAGCAATTACTAAGTCGTAGCTGCCGGTGGTCAGACCGTAGGCCAATTCTTCGGCCCCGCCCTCGTGAATTCGCACCTGGATATGCGGGTGATGTTTTACGAATCGGGGTAAGACGGTACGTAGGACCAGCTCCCGGGATGCTCGACCTATGCCAACCGACAGTTTCCCCGATTCAAGGTTGCGGTAGAGCCCTGCTTCTCGCTCGAGTTCCTCTACTTCGAGTAGCAGGTGGGCGCAGCGATCTCTAATTTTTAGATAAAACTCAGTTGCTTGCATCCCACTTTTGCTTCTATCGAACAGCCGAACGCCAAGAGCTTCCTCCAGATTGCCGAGGCTGCGGGTCAGTGCTGGCTGGGTAATGTAAAGCGCCTCAGCCGCACGGTGGATGCTGCCGTACTGATGAATAGCCATCAGGTGTTTGAGCTGTTTGAGTGTCAGCACTTTGATTCCTAAAATGCATCGATAAATGATTTTATTAAACTATTAATGATCTTTTCGCAAGCTTAGACTGCGGGCTACACAACAACAAACGCCGCACCACGTGTTACTGGCACCCTGAATGAAAAGGCCGGGGTAGCCTAGAACCGTGCAGCCGGCCTAGCCTGAGAGAGTTACTTATGCGTCTTCAGCCCTTCTCGAAGCGAGATATTCGCCACCTTGTTTCCATTGCTTGTGGTTTGATACTGCTGCAGGTTTCGGCCGTGAGCGAAGCACGTGAGCTTATGGTCACCGATCCACAGCGCACCATTCAGGTAGAAGTACTCGGCGAGGGGGTGCCCGTGGTACTAATTCCCTCTTTGGGGCGGGGTGCGCAGGACTTTGATGACCTGAAGGAACGCCTTACAGATGCCGGATATCAAGTAATCCTGCCGCTGCCACGCGGCATTGGGCAGAGCACCGGGAGTACCACCGGGCTAACCATGCAAGATATCGCCGCAGACGTTTACGCGGCCAGTCAGGCGGTAACCGATAAGCCGGTAGTGGTGGTCGGTCATGCTTTTGGCAATCGCGTGGCGCGTACATTTGCCAGCGAGTACCCGCAACACACGCGGGGGGTCATCCTGCTGGCGGCTGGCGGCTCAACCAATATCCCCAGCGCTATTGTTAAGGCCCTGCGCGACAGCTTCAGAAAGGATCTGCCCGAAGCCGAGCATCTGGCTGCCGTACAATTGGCCTTCTTTGCAGAGGGCAATGATCCGGCGCTCTGGCGTGATGGCTGGTACCCCGAGGTGGCGATGTATCAGGAGGCTGCCTTGAAGGCCACCTCCCTCGAGAGTTGGTGGGCGGGCGGTGTTGCCCCCATGCTGATAGTTCAGCCGCTGGAAGATCGCGTAGCCCCACCGGAAAATGCCGACCAACTGCTCAAGGCCTTCCCCGAGCGCGTGCAGGTCCAGATGCTAGCCAATGCCGGTCATGCGGTGCTGCCTGAGCAGCCGCAGCAGGTCGCCGAGATGATCATCAATTGGCTGAACGAGCATCTCTGAGACCGGCTCAGCACTCTCACCCATCATCAATCAACCCGAGGCGGCAGTTTTCGCTGGCCCAGGCAAAGAGTCTTGTCCCTGTGAAACTGAGTCACAGTCCTCGCCCCATCGTTAGCTACAAGCGACGGTATACGCAGGAATCCAGATCAATAACAACAATCAGGAGAGAGTCGCATGACTTCAATCGCTAACAATATCATGCACAGTCGTAACTGGTTGGGCAAAACCGCTCTGGCCTTGACCCCATTGGCATGCGTCATCTCGCTGCAAGCCAATGCCGGTCAATTCGAGTGGGGCGAGATCAGCGGGCGCGCCAATGGCAGCATCAGCACTGGAGTCATTTGGAGCGCGGAAAGCCCCAATCGAGACCTGATCTTACAGGGCAACGCTGACCACAACGGCTACGGCTCGGCCGGCGAGTTCAACCCGACTGGTGCACGTAACGCCGATGACAGCCGCCTCAACTACCAGAAAGGTGATCGGGTGTCCTCGCCGACCACCCTGCTCGGTGAAGTCGAACTTAACTGGCATAACTATGGTGTATTCATGCGTGCCAAGGCCTGGTACGACTACACCCTGGAAAACTCGACTGTCGCTCATGGTCACTCCCCCAACGGCTATAACCCAGACAGCAAGCTGGACGACAGCCACTTCGACGAACTGGCTAAGTTCCATGGTGTTGAGCTGCTGGACGCCTATGTCTTCGGCGATTTCGAAATCGCCGAACGTCCACTGCACCTGCGCGCTGGTAATCAAGTGGTTAACTGGGGTGAGGGCCTGTTTTTCCAGAACGGCCTCAACTCCATCAATCCGGTAGACGTAGCCGCCCTGCGCCGCCCCGGCTCACAGCTGAAGGAAGCCTTGCTGCCCGTGCCCCTGCTGTATGCCAACTTCGGCCTGACCGACGCTCTCAGCATAGAGGCCTTCTACCAGTTGCAATGGCGACAGTCGGTGCTGGAAGGCTGCGGCACCTACTTTGCGGTCAACGATTACTTACCCGAGGGATGCTACGGCATTGGACGCGGGACACTCGCACAGAATCCAAACGACCAAGTTGGTTATGCCAACGACTTCATCGTCCACCGAGCGGAGGACGACGAGGCGCGTGACGGTGGCCAGTTTGGCTTGGCTGCCCGCTACTACGCCGAAAGCCTGGCGACCGAGATCAGTGCTTATGCGATGAATATCCACTCGCGTATCCCAGTTGCCAACGTGATCACTGATCGACGAACAGAGGTCGGTGCCGGCTGGATCGCAGGCCAGCAGGCTAGCAACGGTGCGTATTATGCGGCCTTCCCTGAGGACATCCGCATCTTCGGCCTGAGTGTCTCCACCACCCTGCTTGGCAGCTCGGTGTTCGGCGAGTATAGCTACCGGCCAAACCAGCCAGTGCGTCTGCATGCCGGCGACCTCATTCCGGCCTTTTCCGGCAACCCAACCGCGATCGTCGGTCTAGGCGCACCGCTGGCCGACGAAGCCATAGCTCTGGCCCCCGACTCACGCTTTAATGGCTATGACCGTCTGGAAATCTCGCAACTGTCGCTGGGTTTTATCAAGACGGTGCCGCGTTTGCTGGGTGCGGACAACCTCAGTCTGGTGGGTGAGGTGGCAGCGAAGTACATCCACAATCTGCCAAGCCTTGATGAGCGTCGTTATGGCCGCGCCGATGCCTTTGGCAGCAACCTTGCAGCCAACCAGGGCCTAGGTTCAGTTGGCTGCACGTTGGGTGTCGCTCCACAATACCGCAAGAAAGTCTGCAGCAACGACGGGTTCGTCACCGATCTCTCCTGGGGCTATCGACTGCGCGCCCAGTTGAACTATCCGGGGCTGTTCGCCGGAATCAATGTCTCACCTTTCGTGGCCTTCGGTCAGGACGTGAAAGGCACCTCCCATGACGGCAACTTTATCGAGGGTCGTCTGCTCGGCTCTGTCGGCGTCAGGGCCGCATATCTGCAGAAATACTCTGCCGAACTGTCCTGGTCTGGATCCGGTAACGCCTTCTGGGCCCCGACAGATAAAGACTTTATCGCCCTCAGCCTGCGCGCAGGCTTCTAAGTAACGAGGTAAACATATGAACCAGCACTTGTTGTCCAGCGCCATGCTCGGCGCATTCCTTAGCTTGGCTAGCTACTCCACCTTCGCCAAGCTGGACCCGGCCGAGGTTGCTCGCCTAGGTCAGGACCTGACTCCAGTAGGAGCCGAAAAAGCCGGTAATGCTAGCGGTACTATCCCGGCCTGGACTGGCGGTCTGACCACGCCACCGACAGGTTTTGATCCCGCTACGGGCTATATCGACCCCTTTGCCAACGAACAGCCGCTGTACACGATTACCCAAGCCAATATGGCGCAGTACGCCGATCAGTTGACGGCTGGCTACGAGGCCATGCTCGCGAAGTATCCCAGCTACAAAATGAACATCTACCCGAGCCACCGAACCGCGGCGCTACCCGCAGAGGAGTATGCGCAGATCGTCAAGGAAGCTACCTCGGTTGAACTGGCCGAAAGCGGCAACGGCATGCTGCATTACGAAAGAACCACGGTGCCGTTCCCGATTCCTAAGCAGGGACTGGAGGTGCTCTACAACCACGTCGTTCGTTATCGTGCCGGCGGTTACACCGTCTACCCGACCGAGATGGTGGTGCAGGCCAACGGCAGTTTTACCCCGGTGCGCCGTGAGCAGACGCTGGTCATGGCCTCAGCCTTGGGCAACCCGGAACCAAACCGTTTGTCCTATGCCCTCGGCAAAGTTATCTCGCCTGAAAGCGTGGCAGGCAACCGCAACCTGATCCACGAACCACTCGACCAGACCGAGGAGCCTCGTCTGGCCTGGACCTACAACCCTGGTCAACGTCGTGTGCTGCGCGCTCCCGAACTTAGCTACGACGCACCAACCGGAACCTCCGACGGCTTGCGCACCATGGACCAGTACGACATGTACTTCGGTGCGCCGAACAAGTACGAATGGAAGCTGATCGGCAAGCAAGAAATGCTGGTGTCCTACAACAACTACAAGCTGGCGGACCGCAGCCTCAAGTACGAGGACATCATCCAGCCCAACCACCTTAATCAAGATCTGGTGCGCTACGAGTTGCACCGGGTTTGGGTGATTGAGGCCACTCTGAAGCCGGGCGAGCGGCACATGTACGCCAGACGCGTCTTCTATATCGATGAAGACAGCTGGAACATCCTCGCAGCCGACCTCTACGATGGTCGTGGTGAGCTCTGGCGTACGCAGGAAGCCCACAGCATGCAGCGCTACGACGTGCTCACTTCGATCCACACCAGCGAGGCTCACTATGATCTGCAGGCTAATCGCTATCTCATTTTTGGCCTGGATAACGAAGAGAAGATCGCTACGTTTGGTGCTACTGCTGAGCTGAGAGACTTTCGTCCGGCTGCCCTGCGTCGTAGCGGTCGTTAAGTCGACAAGACTCCATGTGATATCTGGGCCGAACGGCGCGAGCCTTCGGTCCTTTTTTAATTCGTAAGTTCTTTTGCGGGGATGTTCTGTTATGAAGACGCTCACCTGCCTGACGCTGGCGCTCGGTCTTAGCGCCGGTTTCGCGCATGCGCAAGAGCCCGCTAGGCTGGCCGATCGGCTGGAGCGGCCGGCGCGGCTGTCGCCGCTGGCGGCGGAGTCGCTATTCACTGACGCCCAGGCGCTGGGCGGGCAAGTGCTACTGGTCGGCCAGAATGGTCGGGCGCTGCTGCGCGCCGTCAACGGCAGCCTCAAGCAGGTCAGGGTGCCTGTCGAGGTGTTGCTGACCGCAGTACATTTCGTTGATGCGCAGGAGGGTTGGGCGGTAGGCCATGACGGAGTGGTTTTGTACAGCATGGATGGTGGCCGGAGCTGGGACAAACAGCTCGATGGTCGGGCCATCAATGATATGGCGAAGGCCTGGGCGGAATCCGAAGTTGCTCGGCTAGAGGCAGTCAGTACTGCGGCAGTGGATGATGAGGCGCTGAGCACGGCTCTGGAGAATGCCCTGTTCGCCCTTGAAGACATACAGGCCGGTAGCGAATACGGCCCTTCGCGGCCGCTGCTGGATGTCTGGTTCAAGAATGCCGAGGAAGGCTGGGCGGTAGGCGCCTATGGCATGTTTTTGCATACCGTCGACGGCGGCCAGCACTGGCAGTTTCTTACTGGCCCAGGTAACCCAGATCGGCTGCACTTGAACGGCGTGTTAGGGCTGACCGATGGCGCTTTGATTGTAGTTGGCGAGGGCGGGCAAATACACCGATCCCGTGACGGCGGCCAGCACTGGCAAGCACTCGACTCCGGCAGTAACGCATCGCTGTATAAGCTGTTGGAGTTACACGACGGTCGCCTGTTGACGCTCGGCTTCGGCGGCACGCTACTGAGCAGCGACGACCAAGGTACCAGTTGGAAGGCCCTGGACGTACCAACCCGCGCCGCGCTGTATGGTGCTGCGCAACTGGCAGACGGCAGCCTGCTGCTCGGCGGTCAGGGCGGCGTGTTGCTGCACAGCGAGGACGGTCTAAGTTTCGAGCTCTGGCAGTTGCCGGACAGAAGAAACACTTGGATGAGTGTAGTCGAGGCCGCGCCGGGGCAATTGGTACTGAGTGGTAACGGCGGTCTGCTAGCTCTGTCGTTGAACGAGTTGGAGGAGCAACAGCAATGACTATGCCGCCACACGCCTTGCCAGGTAGTCCCAGTGTGACGGAGCGTATAGTCACCTTCATCGAGCGTATCCTGTTCCACAATCGTCCAGTAGTGCTGTTTTTTTTCCTGCTGGTGTCGCTGCTATTGGCTTATTGCGCCTTGTCGGTGCGTCCCGACGCCAGTTTTAGCCGGATGATCCCTACCGGCCACCCGTTTATCGCCAACTACCTGAAGTTCGAGGACGTGCTGCGCCCGCATAGCAACGTGCTGCGGGTTGTGGTGGAAAGCCCCAAGGGCGACATCCTCAATAAGGAGTTCCTCGAGACGCTGCGCGAGGTCAACGACAAGGTTTTCTACCTGCCTGGTGTGGATCGCGGCAACTTAAAGTCACTGTGGACCCCCAACGCCATGTGGTCCGAGGTGACCACCGAGGGTCTGCGCGCAGGTCGGGTGATCCCCGACACCTATGACGGTAGTCCTGACTCGCTGGCCCAAGTGCGGCAGAACATCCAGCGCGCCAACATGATCGGCAGCTTCGTCGCCAACGATTTCAAGTCGGTGGTGATCCGCGTGCCCCTGCTGGAAAACGATCCGGACAGCGGTAAACCACTGGACTACGGCGCCTTTGCCAATGCAATGGAACAGCAGGTGCGCGAGCACTTTGCCGATCAAGGGCTAAGCATTCGCGTCATAGGCTTTGCTCAGATCATTGGCGACCTGCTCGACGCAGCCAGTGATATCGCACTGTTCTTCGCCGTCACCGTCGGCCTGATCACGCTGCTACTGTACTTCTATTGTCGCTGCTGGCGCAGCACCCTGGTAACGGTGCTGACTTGCCTGCTAACGGTGATCTGGCTGCTCGGCTTGCTCGGTCTAGGTCATTTTGGCCTGGACCCCTACTCTATCCTGGTGCCGTTCCTGATTTTCGCCATTGGTATCAGTCACGCGGTGCAGAACATTAACTTCATGATGAGTGAGATGGGCCACGGCGCTACGGCACTGGAGGCCTCGCGGCGCACCTTCCGCGCGCTGTTCATCCCAGGGTCGACGGCGTTGATCGCCGATGCCGTAGGTTTTATCACACTGCTGGTGATCGACATCGGAGTGATCAAGCAACTGGCCATCACCGCCAGCATTGGAGTGTTCGTCTCTGTGTTCACGAAAATGTTCCTGTTGCCAGTGCTGATGTCTTATGTCGGCATTAGTCCGCGCGGGCTGCGCCAGCAGGAAAAGCGCGCCAACCACTCCTGGCCGGTATTCCGCCGCGTGGCCGCCGTGGTTGAGCCGAAAGTCGCGGTGCCGCTGATCCTCGTAAGCTTGGTGCTACTGGGCCTGGGCTATCAAGCCCGCCAGGATCTGAAGATAGGTGACTTGGACAAGGGCGCGCCGGAGTTCCGTCCAGAGGCCCGCTACAACCAAGACAACGCTTACCTGCTGGACCACTACAGCACCAGCACAGATGTTTATGTGGTGATGTTCACTACGCCACCGGAGCAGTGTGCACGCTTCGCAGCCGCGGACATCGCAACCCAACTGGAATATGCCCTGCAGGAAGTCGAAGGTGTCGAGTCGGTGCAATCGCTATATCGCGCAATGCGCTACAACATCTTAGCGCTCAACGAAGGCAACCCGAAGTGGGCCGAGTTCTCCCGCGATAAGTACGTGATGAACAACGCCCGCTCCCGCGTGGCCTCCGAGTTTGTCGACCCCAACTGCAGCGTGGCGCCGATCAGCCTGTACCTGACCGACCACAAAGCCGAAACCTTGACCCGGGTGGTTGATGCGGTTGAGGCCTTCAGGCAAAAGTACGACACTGGCGACTTCGAAATCCTTCAGGCCGCCGGTAACGCCGGCATCGAGGCTGCCACCAACATCGTCATCAAGCATTCGGAAAAACTCATGCTGGTGTTGGTGTTCGTGATCATCTCGCTGGTGGTCTGGTGGGAGTTCAAATCGCTGAAAGTGACCTTCGCCCTGATGGCCCCCCTGTACCTTTCCACGGTGCTGTGCGAGGCGCTGATGGCGAAGATGGGTCTGGGGGTGAAGATTGCCACGTTGCCAGTGATCGCTCTCGGCGTTGGTATCGGTGTGGACTACGGCATCTACTTGTACAGCCGCATGGAAAGCTTCCTGCATCAGAGGATGAAGCTCCGCGCGGCGTTCTTCGAAGCGCTGAAAAGCACTGGCACCTCAGTGGCTTTTACCGGCATCACCCTGGCACTGGGCGTGGCTGCCTGGGCGTTCTCGGCGCTAAAGTTCCAAGCCGATATGGGCCTGCTGCTGGCGCTCCTGTTCATATGGAATATGGTCGGTGCGCTGCTGTTGATGCCTGCGTTGCTGTCACTATTGGTCTTCAACAAAAGCAATCGCTGAATAATTTACCTCGCGCCTTGCCAACGCAGGCGCGAGGCAGAAATTCGCTGGCTTGCATCATGAGCGCCCTTGGTCATTGTAGCGATAATGCGGCCTGTGAAGGCTTCTTCAGCCAACTCAAGCGGAAGCGTGTTGCTCCTCAATCGTGCGGGACACTCAATGGGGCACCAGCGGATCGGCTCGACTACGTTGAGCGGTTTCATAATCCACGAATGCGTCATAGAGTTGCTCAGGAAGATCTGAAGTTTTCGACCTTTTTAAAACCGTCCGTGAAAACGGGAGAAACCCGAGTCATTGGGATCACTGGTTAACCCAGACAGTCTCCAGAGCTTTAAGCGCCTGTTGATCGGAGATTTCTCCCCGGAAGTGACTGCTGACCACGGGATAAAATGCATGGGACACTGACATGGGGCTGGCACCGCTCATGGCAATAGACTCCAGCAGCGTACCCCGCATGTTGCCCATACGCACATCATGAATTGCCTTGCGCCCACAACCTGAAAAGCCGTCTGCTACGGCATCGACCCTGGCCGGTGCGGCCCCTTTGGTGATGTTGAGTTCACGTTGTACTTCCGGACTCATTAGCGCAGTCGCGAATGCTGCGCGAACGGAATCCGATGTCCTCTGGTTACGGAACACAACTATCTGGTCGCTGTTGAAAAGCACCATGCCCTGAGTGTCTGGAAAACGCTGGCAATGGTAGTCCTGCCCTTCCACCAGTCCAAAATGATTGAACTCGGCAATAGCCCAGCTGCCTTGCAACTGAGCCAGAGCCTTCCCGGTACGCACCATTGCGGTTGCCTCGTTCCAACGTAAACCGAGGCCTGCGGTTTGAGCGTAATCGCTTAGCTCACGCATCCGCGCAAATACGACTTTCAGCAGCTCCAGGTCAGGCTCGGTCGGCTTCAATTGGAGAAAGACCCGCCGATAGAACTCGGCACCACCCACCCCAGCACTCACGGCCTCAAACAGCAACATGTGCTGCCCCGCCTCATCACCTATAGCCAATGGCACAAGACCCGCTTGCCGCGCCTTCTCCAACGCAACAATCAAATCATCCCAGGTATCCAGCACCGGTAGATCCAACTGGTGTGCTAGCGCCGCGTTTAGCCAGATCCAGTTGGTTGAATGGATGTTGATGGGAATGCTGACCCAATGCCCTTCTACGCGAGAAAGCCTCTGCACCGCCGTGGGGACAACCTCGTCCCAGTCATTGGCCGCAGCGACATCGTCCAGCAACAGCAAAGCGTTGGAGTTCATCAACTGGCGAACATCGGTACTGAGAACAACCGCGGCGTCAGGCCCGTCGCCCTGCTCTATTCGCTGCGCCAATGTCTGGCGGTAGCCAATCAGGTTACTCTGCTGAACACGACCGCTCTCCGCCCAGCGCACACCTAGCTGTTCGACGTACCGCTGCAGAGCGTCCACCGCATCCCGCTCTCCGGCGGAGCCCCACCAGTGATACAGCTCAAATGGTACAGGTTCGGCATCCTGCGCAGCAGCCAAGGGCGACACCAGCAATAGCAATGCAGGCAGCACGAGTTTCAACATTCCGTTGTCTCTGAGTCAAAAGACGCTTCATTCTGCCTGCCCGAAGGTCGGTACTACAAGCTGCGCCATCCCAATGAACCTGGGCTGGCGCAGCCTGCCATCAAGTGGATTACTCCACCAGCACGCCCTGCGCCACCTCCAGCACAACCGTTTGAGAAGAGACTGTTGCCGTGTAGACATCGTAACCAGCCACGCTGGCCCCGGCATCCAGAGTCCAGCCGCTGGAGGCACTGAGTTCAACACTGTCCACGCCGGCACCATCACCATCAATACGCAGCGTATTGCGGGCATCAGTCATATCAAACACGTCTTCCGCACTCAGGCTGGCAATACTGTTTTCGCCGTTGCCTGTCAGATCAATGGCTTCGATATTCCGCGCCGAACCACTCAGCTCACTGCCGGTGACCGACTCATCAAAGCGTAGCTGAATGGTGTCGTCTCCCCCTCTGCCATTGATCAGCGATCCAGTCCATAGCAGCTGGTCGTCACCCGCCGTACCGTATTGCGGCGTAATGTTGGTAGTGATTTCAGCCCAGGCAGCAGACTCCTCGTGGGTCCATGCCGAGGTATCACCATTCTCACTCTCGACCGTCTGGGCTCGCACCTGAACCTCACCCAGAGCATCGACACTCTGCACAAAGCCCAACCGACTTACCTCGTCCTGGGTCAGACCCTCCAGAGTGTAAATGCCGTCGGCGTAGCTGACGTTCTCTGTACCACTAATCAGCACACCATCCAGATAGAACGCCGCATGCTCTCCCAGGCCCTTGAATTGCAGATTGATGGTCTCTATCGACGCGTCAGTGGCATCAACCTGCTCGATGTCTCTCATCTCGGCGTTCAGGTTCAGCTGGATAATCTCACCCTCGTTGCCAAAACTGGGCGTTGGTGTGAGTGCCAGCCCCTCGGCCACAGCCTCAACGGTCAAAGAGAACCCCTGCTCGGTTGCAGTAATCTCGCTCAGATTGCTTTCCTGACTATTTACGATCAGGCGCAGTTGCTCCAGCGTACCACTCCAGTGGGCTGGCGGCAGGATCCCGATAAATGCGGGAAGTTCTCCCTCGCCCAACAACCAGGTATTGGTGCCATCACCAGCGCTGCCAGCGTTGCTGCCAAGGCTGGCCAAGGTGGCATCGGCGGCGCTGTCACCCACATACACCAGGAAGCCGTTGGGCAGACCGCTCAACAGAATTGTCCCGACCGCCTCCGAACCGTCTGCGTCGACCAGACCGCCATCGGTTACGTTCAGTTGAATAACATTTGACTTGTTTGCGGTGACCTGCCCAAACGTATTCTCGGCGCCAGTGGTGTCAGCAACGGAAAAGTCATAGCCGCTGTTGACCGGTTCAACCGTTGCCGTCGCCGTTGTGGTTGTGGTCTTGACCACACTGGAGTCCAGCTCCTGACCCCGGGAGATGACCGAGAGGTTGATCGAACCGCTGACATGCTGGTCCACCGGGGTGTAGCGCAGATCGACGCTATTTCCGCCGGCAGCGACATCAATCACGTAGTAGCTGCCGTCCGGTACACCGCTCACGCCGGTCACACTGGTCAGCGTCAGCGGATTGCCAGACGAATCCTGCAACACACCACCCTGCATCGCCGTCGGCTCGTCCAGCGTTAGATAAATATTGCCATCGATCAGCGTCCAGTTCGGATCATCTGCCGGGTTGGACAGGTCGATACTGATCTCAACATCATTCCCCTCGGCGACAGCCGGCGCGCTGATCAACACATCTGCGTCATCAGTGACAGGAATCACCGACTGCTGCATCGTAATCGCGGCTTCGGCGCGCCCGCCGGATGGGACGTAGGTGGTCAATTTGGCGTCGTAGACAAAATCGCCGTCATGCTTGTTCCAGTCAGCCGGAGGCGTCACCACAATGCTGTCGAGCAGCGTCTGCAGCTCAGCGTCCCCGCCGACTCCCGATGCAGTCCAGACCTCCTGCCCGTCGATGACGGTCAAGCGCATGCCGGACACGGTTGTGCCCGCTGGCAAGTCGGTCAGGGTGACAGTGAAGCCGTTGTCGGTTACGCCGTCCTCAATGCTCGCATTGATACCCTCACCCAGCGAAAACGCGGTGTCCTCAGTCGGCTCGAAAGCACTTTGCTCCCATTGCAGAATCTCTGCGGGCTGCGCTGGCTCGCCTTCAGCGAACGTCGTGCTCAGGCTGACGCTGGTGCTGTCACTCAGTTGCTGGCCGTTGTTGGCGTCTTCGGTGATCACGGTAACGGTTATCTGGTGATCATCCAGTCCGCCAGCGCGGGCCTGCACCCTCAAGGTGACAGACGGGGTAAGCTGGCCGTTAAACGCCGTTTCCGGCACCAGCATCCACTGACCGTTCCCCAGATACTCGCCATTCTCTACGATCACACCGTCCGGCACATTGTCGAGAAGAATACGATTGAGTTGTTCGCTGCCATCATAGTCGCCGCCCTGGTTAGCAATGTTCAGCTCAACAACGACGTTTGCCGGCGCCGCCAGACTGGAATCAGCACCAGAGGTCACCGTCAGCACCGGCTGGTCGGTAATCGGGTTGACCGTGATGCTGTAGGAACCGTCGGTAGCACTCTGAACATCGCTCACCGTGCCATCTGCCGCCGGATCGGTAATCAGATAACGGACATCGATTTCAGCAGAGCCGCTCCAGTTCTCGCGCCCCTGGGCGTGGATACTGTTGAGCGCGTCGCCAGACAGTTTGTACCAACCGTCCTCCAGCGTGATTCCCGGTAAACCGTCCGACACAGCCTGTGCCAGGGAAACACCACCAGAGCCGTAGGTCAGCGTAAAGTCAGTGGCACCATCTACATCCAATACGCTCAACCACACCGCATCCAGCTGCTCATCGGTATCGCCGTTCTGATGTTGAATACCGAATGACAGTGCCGTACTGACATCTTCATCAATGGAGGCGGTCAGGTTAATACTCGCTTCCGGTGACGGTTCTACCCTCACGCTGACAACATGCGGATCAGTCAACGAGTCGCCGTCGTTCTCCGTCGTCACTGCATACAGATCAAACGACGCAGTACCGTTGAAGTTCGGCGGAGTGACCAGCACCGCTGTCTGCAGCTGCGCCTCCGTCAGTGACCAGACTCCGTCGCCTATCAGCGTCCCGCCGATCAGAGTGAAGCCAGCGGGCAGGTTGCTGACTTTGAAACTCAGGACTTCTGAACCATCGCTGTCGGTCAACGAAGCGCCGGTAACCAGTTGATTGAGCGGCACCCCTCCATTTGCGTCGACATCCGCTTCTTGAAAGCTCTGGTCCGCCGGATCGACGATAGTCAGTTCCGCTGAGTCTGCCACGCCTTTTGGTGAAACCAGAATATCCAGTTGATAGGCAGAAGACTCGCTGACATAGGGCGAGTTTGGGTCGCCCGGGATAGTCAGGGTATCAACCGAAACCGTATCAACCGTCAGGGTAAAGGGCTCATTACTGTTCGGTGGCGCGGTAATAGTCATGGCCCCGCCCTTGGCCGGGTCAAAGTCGTCGATGGCAACAGACCAGGAACCGTCTCCCGTCGATACGATGCTGAAACCGGCCGGCAGACCGGTCGCATCCTGAGTCAGCGTAATACCGTCGTAGACCAGCGTGGTTCCGTCCGGAATTGCCGAAATGGTGACATTGAATGTTTCTGACGGGTCAGAGCTGCTAGGCCGAATCGACAGCGGCATCGCCTCATCTTCCAGCCCCCTGACATGCGCCGTTACTGTGGTTGTCGCAGTATCGGCAACCGGTGCAATAAAGACGTTGGTCAACACTGCGTTACCGCTGACAGCCTCATTATAGCTCAGCGCGGCCAGCTCGGCAGGTGACAACTCATCAACGTTGCGGCCTGCCAGATCATCCTCATCGTAGTCTCGCGTAACGGCTTGAACATCAATCGAGAAGGACCCGGAGAAGTCCGGTGCGGCCTTGAATTGGAGGGTATCCAGGTATTCGACAGGCACTTCGATCGGGTCGCCGCCGTAAACCTGTGTTACCCAGGTTGTACCGCCATCAGTTGAATAACGGAAACTGGAACCGATAGCGTCGGTATTTGAGCCGTCACCAACAACCAGCTCAGGCGTCAGCAGCGCGAACACCTTTTCACTGGCGCTGTCTTCATTGCTCCAGTTGTCAGCCAGGTTAAATCCTGACTCCTGCCCCAGGGAGAACCAGGCGTCTTCAGCGCCAGGCGTTAGATAGTCGTGACCAGGCGTCAAAGTGACATCGTTGCCACCTGCATCGTTGGAGTCGGTGTCGACAGTCTCGGCAACCGGAGTAACCTGAACCTCAAGTTGAATGTCAGTGAAGGTCTGGTTAGCCGGGCCGACCGCGCCGTCGTTGCTGTTGTCGCGAACCGAAATATCCAGCGTCAGAGTAGTGTCAAGGCTACTGTGGCCCGGTGCTTTAATGGTGTAGGACTTGTAATCACCCGAAAGCACATCTGCCGGGTCAATCACCAATTGGCCGCCTGTCGGCGTCAGCGGATTGCCTTCATGGTCTTCGATGACCCAACCGGCCGGGATATCCTTGATAGTAATGCCGGTAAGTTCTTCAGAACCATCGGTATCGCCCGGCGAAACATTGGCCAGAAAGTTGACCGCCGTGTCTTCAGGGGCCGTTACCCCTTCCACATCCGGCGCATCGGCCACCGGGTCAACCTGCAGGTTCAGGGTGACCGAATCCTGCTCCACCACCGGTGCAGCACCAGCGCTGTCATCGTCCCGGTCTTGCGACTTGAGGGTGACAGTGACCGCTACCGCAGCGCCACTGTAGTCCGCTGGCGGCGTGATATCCATCTGCGGCAGCCCGGTAGCGCTGGTGGAAAGCCCGCCCGCTGGCACAGTGACCACCGGATTGGCAGCAGTCACCACAATCACGCCGTCGGCAGTGGTTACGGTAGAGCCTTCCGGCAAACCGGCGATCTCAAACCAGCGCTCCTCGCTGCCATCAACATCAGGCAGGCTGTTTCCATCATTGTCGGGATATTCAACCTTCAGCGCCGCGGCAAGATCATAGGTGCTGTCTTCGTTAATCGACAGCGAGCGGGTATCGGTATCGTCAGCAAAACTGAGCGATACAGGATCGGTTACAGCTGCAACATCGACGACAACACTGGTCGACGATTCGGCACCAGCAACACCTGGTATCGGCGTTCCGGTGTTGTCTACCTCATAGCTGGTAACGCGCATCTCAACCGTGAAATTCTCATGCGCGTCCTCGGGGGGCAGTACTTTCAGTGCCTCGAACTGCTGCTGCGTCAGGGTGAGGGTGTTGCCCGCTAGGCCGCTAATGTGCGTGCCATCACTGATCACAATCGTAATCGCATCACCGGTCGACTCGTATAGCGGTGCGTCACCGTTGCTGGCATCCAGCAATACAGCACCTTCCGGGATGCCCGAGAGCGTTATCACTCCCAGCAGCTCCGGGTTGTCGCCGGCAACGCCCGCACCGTTCTGGTCACCGCTGTCGACAACCGCCGGCGCGTTCAGGCCAAGCGCAACCGCGACGTCCTCGTTCGTGGTAACGGTAGCCGCATCGGTACTTAACTGAGGCGCATCGGCAACCGGTGTGACGTTTACAGTAACCGTTACCGAGGCGATATCAGAACCGTTAACCGTCTCATAGCGGAAGCTGTCCGCCCCATCGTGATTGCTGTAGTTTGGCTCAGGCACGAAGGTGATACTGCCATTGGAGTTAACCGTGACCGTGCCGAAAAAATGCTTGTCCGCAACGTCTGTACCGGCTGGATAACTGTAAGTGACGCTGCCGTCACCGTTGGTAGTTGCCGTCAACGGTACGCCATTGACGTCATAAACCGTTGTATTTTCAGGGTTGGCATCAGCGCTGGTGTTAAAGGTATTGGCTGCGTTGCCGGCTAAGCTGTCTTCGTCAACGGTAATGCTCTTGCTTGTGACCGGAGCATCGTCTTCGATGGTAATCACAAAATCACCGTTGTCATTGTCACCGTCGCCATCAACCACGTCATAGGCAAATGGCAGATTCAGTGACGTCGCGCCGCCATGGTTCAAGGGGCGATTTAGCGTAAAGGTGTAGGAAGCATCGCTGCTACTGGAATCGTTGATAGACACAACAAAAACCTGATCGCCAGCGCTACGGCCGTCCCCGCTGAACGCCGTGAGGGTGTGACCATCAGCGCTAATGACGTACTGCAGCATGACTGGATCACCAGAGCCGTCATAGCCGGCACTCAGCCCCAGTGCCTCAAGGGTGGCCTGATTGGCGGCGAAGGTGACATCAGCGACACCGCTGCCGGCCGTGTTGTCTGCCCCGACCCGCACATCCAGATCACCGGAAACGCTGGTCGGTGCTCCCCCTTCGCCTTCCCGGCTACCGCCGGCCAAACCAGCCTCAGTGACCGAAGCGTTCTCAGCGGTGCCAACAGAAGGGGCGTCATCGACGATGTTGATCTGCAGCTGGTCTGTATGGCTCGCCCCGCCCGCATCCGTTACAACCGCAGTAATAGCATCAATGGCGTTATCATCTTCGCCAGCCTGCTCATTGTCGTAGGGACGGTCCAAGGTGTAGCTGTACTGCAGCTCCGCTGCGGTGGGGACGCCACCAACGGAATCGGTAGCAGACAGCCCAGTCAGGGTTAACGTACCGTACGGCGTGGTGATCTGCTGTGGGGTCGTACCGAGGCTTTGCAGCTGCGCAAGCGTCAACGTAACAGCGTTTGCTCCATCGCCAAGAGTCACACTGGCGAGACCATCAGCCGTGTTCAGCTGGATCGAACCAGCAACCGTAGCCAACTGCATGCCGGGGCCGTCGGTGGTCAGGCCTGATTCGTATACCGTCGCATCACCCGCGGCCTCGATACCCGTACCACTGCCGTTACCATCGTTAGGGGTAAGCAGCGGCGCACCGTCGGTGTTGCCATTGATGGTGATGGTCAGGGTGGTGGTACTCCAGTCACCATCGGCATCCTTGATCGTGTAGCTGAAGGTGTCGGTCAGGCTGTCGCCGTCTTTCAGCGCATTAACATCGGCATTGCTGTCGTCCAGCACATAGCTGTATTCACCGTCGCTGCCCAGCACCAGGGTGCCGTAGCTGCCCACTACGTTGCCGCCAACAGCACCGGTCAGTTCGCCGCTGGCAGTACCGGTGGCGACGCCGGTGACCGTGGTGGCATCGGCACCCAGGTCATCCTCACCACTGCCGCTGTCGCTGATGACGTTACCCGTTGCGGGCGTGCCCGAGTCTTCGTCAACGCTGTTGGTATCCGCGTTGGCTACCGGCGCGGTATCGGTAATCAGGATCACCAGATCACTCGGCGCGGTGCTCTCGTCAGCATTGTCGGTGACGATGATCGGGAAACTGTCGGTGACGCTGTCGTCGCCAGCACTGTGGTCCTTCGCGGTACCGGTTTGCTGGTAGCGGTAGGTCACCTCACCGGTGGTTTCATTAAAACCGGTTAGAGTCAGTTGCCCTTCGCTGCCGGTGATATTGACCGGCGTGGTGCCCAGATTGTCCAGCTGCTCAGCCGTGACGGTGATACCACCCACGCTGATCTGCTTCAGACCATCCGGCGCGGTCACCGTAAAGGTGCCGGTGACCGGTACGGTGGCGTCTTCAGCGATGCTGTTGTCACCCACCTCGGCGCCATTCAGGTCACTCACGCTCACGCCCGGTGCACCGTCGGTGTTGCCATTAATGGTGATGGTCAGGGTGGTAGTGCTCCAGTCACCATCGGCATCCTTGATGGTGTAACTGAAGGTATCGGTCAGGCTGTCGCCGTCTTTCAGGGCGTTCACATCAGCATTGGTATCATCCAGCACATAGCTGTACTCACCGTCGCTGCCCAGCACCAGGGTGCCGTAGCTGCCAGTAACACTGCTACCGACCGAGCCGCTCAGTTCAGTGGTCACGGTGCCGGTCGATACACCAGTGACCGTGGTGGTGTCCGCGCCAATATCATCTTCACCGCTGCCGGTGTCGCTGATGACGTTGCCCGTTGCGGGCGTGCCCAAGTCTTCGTCAACGCTGTTGGTATCCGCGTTAGCTACCGGCGCGGTATCGGTAATCAGGATCACCAGATTGTCAGGTGTTGTGCTCTCGTCAGCATTGTCGGTGACGATGATCGGGAAGCTGTCGGTGACGCTGTCGTCGCCCGCGCTGTGATCCTTCGACGTGCCACTCTGCTGGTAGCGGTAGGTCACCTCACCGGTGGTTCCGTCAAAACCGGTCAGGGTCAGTTGGCCTTCGCTGCCATTGATCACCACTGGGGTCGTGCTCAGGTCAGCCAGTTGCTCGGCGCTGACGGTCTCGCCGCCCACACTGATCTGCTTCAGGCCATCCGGGGCAGTCACGGTAAAGATGCCGGTGACAGGTGTCATCGCATCCTCGGCGATGCTGTTGTCACCCACCTCGGCGCCGTTCAGGTCACTCACACTCACGCCCGGCGCACCGTCGGTGTTGCCATTAATGGTGATGGTCAGGGTGGTGGTGCTCCAGTCACCATCGGCATCCTTGATGGTGTAGCTGAAGGTGTCGGTCAGGCTGTCGCCGTCTTTCAGGGCGTTCACATCAGCATTGGTATCATCCAGCACATAGCTGTACTCACCGTCGCTGCCCAGCACCAGGGTGCCGTAGCTGCCAGTAACACTGCTGCCAACCGAGCCAGTCAGCTCAGTGGTCACCGTACCGGTGGATACACCAGTGACCGTGGTGGCATCGGCACCCAGGTCATCCTCACCACTGCCAGTGTCGCTGATGACGTTGCCCGTCGCGGGCGTGCCCGAGTCTTCGTCAACGCTGTTGGTATCCGCGTTGGCCTCAGGCGCGGTATCGGTAATCAGGATCACCAGATCACTCGGCGCGGTGCTCTCGTCAGCATTGTCGGTGACGATGATCGGGAAACTGTCGGTGACGCTGTCGTCGCCCGCGCTGTGATCCTTCGCCGTACCGGTTTGCTGGTAGCGGTAGGTCACCTCACCGGTGACTTCGTCAAAACCGGTCAGGGTCAGTTGCCCTTCGCTGCCGGTGATATTGACCGGCGTGGTGCCCAGGTTGCCCAGCTGCTCAGCCGTGACGGTGATGCCACCCACGCTGATCTGCTTCAGACCATCCGGCGCGGTCACCGTAAAGGTGCCGGCGACCGGTGTCGTCGCATCCTCGGCGATGCTGTTGTCACCCACCTCGGCGCCGTTCAGGTCATTCACACTCACGCCCGGCGCACCGTCGGTGTTGCCATTAATGGTGATGGTCAGGGTGGTGGTGCTCCAGTCACCATCGGCATCCTTGATGGTGTAGCTGAAGGTGTCGGTCAGGCTGTCGCCGTCTTTCAGGGCGTTCACATCAGCATTGGCATCATCCAGCACATAGCTGTACTCACCGTCGCTGCCCAGCACCAGGGTGCCGTAGCTGCCCACTACGTTGCCGCCAACGGCGCCGGTCAGTTCGCCACCGGCAGTACCGGTAGTGACGCCGGTTACCGTAGTGGTGTCCGCGCCAACATCATCTTCACCGCTGCCGCTGTCGCTGATGACGTTGCCCGTTGCGGGCGTGCCCGAGTCTTCGTCAACGCTGTTGGTGTCCGCATTGGCTACCGGCGCGGTATCGGTAATCAGGATCACCAGATCACTCGGCGCGGTGCTCTCGTCAGCATTGTCGGTGACGATGATCGGGAAGCTGTCGGTAACGCTGTTGTCGCCCGCGTTGTGATCCTTCGACGTGCCGCTCTGCTGGTAGCGGTAGGTCACCTCACCGGTGGTTTCATTAAAACCAGTCAGGGTCAATTGCCCTTCGCTGCCGGTGATATTGACCGGCGAGGTGCCCAGATTGTCCAGCTGCTCAGCCGTGACGGTGATACCACCCACGCTGATCTGCTTCAGGCCATCCGGGGCAGTCACGGTAAAGGTGCCGGTGACCGGTGTCGTCGCATCCTCGGCGATGCTGTTGTCCCCCACCTCGGCGCCATTCAGGTCACTCACGCTCACGCCCGGTGCACCATCGGTGTTGCCATTGATGGTGATGGTCAGGGTGGTAGTGCTCCAATCACCATCGGCATCCTTGATGGTGTAGCTGAAGGTGTCGGTCAGGCTGTCGCCGTCCTTCAACGCATTGACGTCGGCATTGCTGTCGTCCAGCACATAGCTGTACTCGCCGTCGCTGCCCAGCACCAGGGTGCCGTAGCTGCCAGTAACACTGCTACCGACCGAGCCGCTCAGTTCAGTGGTCACGGTGCCGGTCGATACACCAGTGACCGTGGTGGTGTCCGCGCCAATATCATCTTCACCGCTGCCGGTGTCGCTGATGACGTTACCGGTGGCCGGTATCGCGCTGTCTTCGGTAACGCTGTTGGTATCCGCGTTGGCTACCGGCGCGGTATCGGTAATCAGGATCACCAGATCACTCGGCGCGGTGCTCTCGTCAGCATTGTCGGTGACGATGATCGGGAAGCTGTCGGTGACGCTGTCGTCGCCTGCGTTGTGATCCTTCGCGGTACCGGTTTGCTGGTAGCGGTAGGTCACCTCACCGGTGGTTTCATTAAAACCGGTTAGAGTCAGTTGCCCTTCGCTGCCGGTGATATTGACCGGCGTGGTGCCCAGATTGTCCAGCTGCTCAGCCGTGACGGTGATACCACCCACACTGATCTGCTTCAGGCCATCCGGGGCAGTCACGGTAAAGGTGCCGGTGACCGGTGTCGTCGCATCCTCGGCGATGCTGTTGTCACCCACCTCGGCGCCGTTCAGGTCATCCACACTCACGCCCGGGGCACCGTCGGTGTTGCCGTTGATGGTGATGGTCAGGGTCGCGGTATCTTCCCCCCCTTCTCCGTCCGAGATTCGATAGGTAAACACCTCAGTCAGGGTATCGCCATCCTTCAGCGCATTGACCAACGGATTGTCGTTGTCGAGCACGTAGGAATAGGAACCATCGGCGTTAAGAACCAGCTCGCCATACTGCCCTGTTACCGTAGCGCCGACATTGCCGACCGGGTCGCTACCACTTGCGCCGGCCTCGACGCCGACTACCAGCAGATCATCCCCGTCAGGGTCAGAATCCGCTGCGGCCGATCCGTTGTCGGCACCTTCGCCAGTGATCACATTGCCAGCCGTTGCCGGGCCATCTTCAGCGATGCTGTTGGTGTCGTCTGCGGCAGTGGGCGCCGGGTTGGTCACCGTCCAGGCCAGCTCATGAGTCGTGGCGTTTCCAGCAGAATCCGTGGCAACAATGGTCACCGTATAGCGACCATCAGAACCGTCACCGCCCTGGCTGGCTGAGTTATCCAGGGTGCCGGTAATACGTCCACTTTGCGGGTCAAAGCTCAAGCCGGGTGGCAACCCTTGCACCTCGTAGGAGATCGGCGAACTGTCACTGAAATAGCTGTCAAGGTCCAGATCAATAACGTCGGTATCTGCGTCCTCTCGCTCAGAAACCAGCGGCTCCGGCGCGATGTTGTCGACGGGTTTGTTGTCGTCGCTGGAAGCACTATTGCCGTTGTCGACCGACACAGTGGCCTTTACCACCACATCGGTTTGGCCAACCGCTACCGGCACTTCAACTACGACGCCATCAAGCAGATCCTGCTCGGTAACCATGCGCTCCAGCAGCACGTTGTCGTCACCGTCGGTCACCACCAGCTTGTCACCTGCACGCACCTGGTCATCGAGCGTCACCAGTGCCGAGACGGTGCCATCGCTGCCGATCTCAGCTGCATTGTAGATACCGTCTTCCCCGGCCCCCTGCAGCTCCACATCAACTCCGGGGCGGCGCGCGGGCAGCCCCTCACCATGTTCGTCCCCACCTCGATGCTCACGCCAGTCATCGATATCACGGGGATACGCCGGATAGCCCATATCCAGCGGACGCAGAGTCTCCTCAATACGTGCTACGGCGAGCGGCGAAAGCCCATCTGACTCAATGATCTCGGCAATCCGAACCAATTGAATGAACTTGCTGCCCTGCAGCGTCACTGGGACATCGGCGGTCGGTTCACTGCGGGCCGCGGTACCCGCCTCGGCAGTCAGGGACTCTATCGGCTGCGGCGATTGAGGAGATTGCGGCACGGACACCTGTGCAACCAGCTCGGAAAAGTCTTCCACCGGCATGCTTTGCTCGCCGACGAAGCTGATCACTTGGTTGTCGCCAAAGTCGACATCGACCTGCGCGCCGGGTTCAACAATCAACGTTTCGCTGGCAAGTAGACGATCTCCCGCTTGCAATTCCCTGCGCGCGCCGCCAGAGGCCAGAGCCCAAGCTTCACCAACAAGAGTGACGACAGTAATCAGCGTGTTCATAGTGACCTCATTTTCATGTCCCTGGCCGCCCAACCCTCGGGCGCGCACTTGATTGCATTCCATCCGGACGCAGAGCGCCGGTTAAAAACGATGCGGCATTCGGCTGTTTTCCAACCGATAGCAAACGGCTTTGCGGTCAGCGCGGCACTGCAGTCCAGCCCGCACCATCCCGAATCACGGCACCGCCGAGTGAAGCCTCAGCGTTCACTCAGCGCATTCCCTTTTGCCCGCAAAATGGGTTTAAGCAGATAGTCGAGTACCGTTCGCTTGCCGGTCATGATGTCCAGCTGGACAGTCATTCCTGGTATCACGGCAAAGCGTTGGGCAAATTCGTTGTCTGTGGTCACCGCGCGCACCAGGTAATAGGTGTTGTCGCGATCATCGGTAATGCTGTCGGCGCTGATGTGCTGCAGTGAGGCAGACATGCCGCCGTATATTGAAAAGTCATAGGCATGCAGCTTGATCGTGGCAGGCAGCCCCGGACGCAGAAAGGCAATGTCCTTGGGCGCGATATTCGCTTCCACCACCAGCCGATCGTCACTCGGGACGATCTCAAGCACAGCATGCCCCTGCTGCACTACGCCGCCGATGGTGTTGTACAGAATCCGCTGCACTGTGCCGTTGACCGGCGAGCGGATCTCCGAGAACTTCACTCTATCCGCCAGACCATCCACGTTCTTGCTCAGGCTGCTGCGGGTACTGGTTGCCTCGCTGAGCTCCGAGCGCCACTGATTGCGCATTCCCAACTCGACCTCGGAAATTCGCGCGGCGGCCTCCTGAATGCTGGCCTCGATCTGACGCAGCTTTGCTTCGGCCTGTCGACGCTCGCCATTTGCCGATGCTTCGTCGCGCTCCAACCGCAGGATATCCATCTCGGACACCGCACCTGTCTTCAACAGTGGCCGGGTTACGCGCAGTTCGCGAGCAGACATCTCCTGCGCCTGACGCGCAGCGTGCAGCCGAGCGGCAACTTCATCGCGCTCGCGCAAACGCTGGCTGCGCTGCTCCTCGGCGATCTGCAAACGCTTTTGCAGCTCATCCAGGCTGGACTGGTAGTAATCCAGCTCCTGATCCGCCACCAACTGCTCGGCCGACGTCAGTGGCGCGTCGTAGCGCGGTGCATACTCAGTCCCATCGACCAGCGCCTGAAGGCGTTCGATCTTGGCACTGAGGGCGAACATCTTCACCGCACCTTCCTGAAAGCTCGCCACAAAGCGCGTCGGGTCGATTCGCACCAGCAAATCGCCTTTGCTGACCTGATCACCTTCGCTAACCAAAACTTCCTCAACGACCCCGCCGTCGACAGCCTGGATAACCTGCAATTGCTGCGAAGGAATAATCTTGCCTTCGCCTCGGGTGACTTCATCAACACTGGCGAGTGACGCCCAGACCAGCAACCCGATCAACGCCAGAACAACCGTGTACAAAAGGCCACGGGCGCGCAGCTCTCGCTGGTCTGCAATGCTCTGGTCGGCAGCAATACGCCAGTCGGCAGAAAAGCTGGAAAACCCGGCGAACAGCGGACGAAACAGCCGGTCAACCCAGCCACTGCCCGCCGCAGCGACGACCGACAGACGACCAAGCCTGTCGAAAGCCTGCTGCTCAACGGAGCCCTCTACCGACTTGGAGGTATCTACGTCGCGCGCGCTCATCGTGCTTTCCTCTGAATGGCACCGCGATTAAGTTCTTCAAGGACCGCCTGCTTTGGACCGTCCGCCACGACGCTGCCCCCATCCATGACAATCAGCCGATCAACCATGTGCAGCAGGCTGGTGCGGTGGGTAATCAGCAGCAACGATTTGCCACGCGACAGTTGGCCCAGCGCACTGCTGACGTGATTTTCCATCACGCTGTCCATCGCGCTGGTAGGCTCATCGAGCAACAGAATGGCGCTGTCTGGCATCAGCGCGCGCGCCAGCGCAACACCTTGCCGCTGGCCACCAGACAATCGGCGTCCGCCTTCACCAACAGGCATGGCCAAACCATCCGCGTGATTGCCGACCAACCCCTTGAGACCCGCGCGCTCTATTGCCTCCAGCAGGCGGCCGCGGTCCGGAGAGTCGATGCCGAGCGTGACGTTGTCGTACACGCTGCCGCTGATCAACTGGATATCCTGCGGCAGATAGCCAATCGCACTGCGCAACTCGGCGATATCAAGCTGCTCGATGTGAACGCCGTCGATAAAAATGCTGCCGGAACTCGGCCGATACAGCCCGAGCACCAACTTCTCCAGCGTGCTTTTGCCCGACCCGGCACGCCCGAGCACGGCCACCCGCTCACCAGCACGAAGATGAAATGACACATCAGACAGCGCCGGCCGGTCTTCGCCTGGGTAGGTAAAGCTGACGTTGCGAAATTCGATTTCGCCTCTCAACCCGGGCCGACTCAGCACCTGCCGCGACGGATCTCGCTCCTGCTCGCTGACCATGATTCCCTCTAGCGATTGCAGAGCTGTAGCCGCCTGATGGTATTGAGTCAGCAGTGATGCCGCTTGCGATACCGGCGCCAGTGCACGCGAGGACAACATATAGGCGGCAATCAGCGCGCCCTGGCTCATCTCTCCATCAATGACCAGGTACACGCCCACCAGAATCATCACCACCGATACCGACTGCTGTATCCATGCAGCGCCGGTACCGACCGAACTTCCCAGTAACCGTTGCTTGCCGGAGCAGGCCGAGAGAAAGATTGTGGCCTGCTCCCACATCGCCTGCATGCGCCCAGTGGCATTAAAGCTCTTCAGTATCTGGGCGGAGCCCAGCGCTTCGATCAATCCGGCATTGCGCTGGGCGCTGGCCTGGCTGGAGCTTTCTGCCAGCTTGTGCATCCGCCCCTGCACCGCCAGCGCATAGAGCAGTACCAGCAGAGCCCCGACCAACACAGGCGCCGCCATATACACGGAAATCAATCCAATAATGAGGATGAACAGCAGGAAGAACGGCAGATCAATCAGCGCCACCACCACCATGGAGCCGGTGAACGAGCGCACAGACTCAAACGCCTGCACGTTGGCAGCAAAGGAGCCAATGGAAGCGGGTTGCTTCTCCATGCGCATTCCGAGAATGCGTTGCATGATTCTCGACGACAGCACCATATCGGCTCGCTGCGCCGCCCGTTCGACAAACCAGCTGCGAAGCATGCGCAAGGTCAGGTCCGCGCAGATGATCAGAAACGCCCCCGCCGCCAGCACCCAGAGGGTATCGGTCGCGTGATTTGGCACGACCCGGTCGTACACGTTCATCACGAACAGCGGTAGCGTCAACGCCAGCAGGTTGACGAAGAACGCCGCAACCAGCACATCGCGATACACCCGCCGGTTAGCCTTGATCGCACTCCAGAACCAATGCTCATCGGCACTTGGCGTCGCTGCGCGGGCAGGGTCTGGCGCCGGTCGAAAGGCCTTTCGGCAGTATATGACCACCCCGGTGAATATGGGCGCCAACTCATCAAGCGCCAGCTCCTGGCGCTGCATACCCAGTTCCGGCTGCCGCACCTGGGCGGTCCTGCTGTCACGGTCAATCTGATCGAGCAGGCAGGCGCGATTGCCCTCCAGCAACAGCACACAAGGCAGTAGCTGGGTGTTAATTCGCCCCAGCGGCTGGCGTATCAGGTTGACTGAAAAGTCGAGCCGGTCAGCAGCGCGCTCAAACAGCGAAGGTGACAATCTGCCACCTTGCAGCGGCAAACCGTCTACCAGTGCACCACGAGTGGTAGCAATGCCCTGATCCGTCGCCAGCGCCAGCAGGCAGGCACTCAGCGGATCATCTACCTGAGGATCAGGCGCATCATGCGCAATCTGAGCGCCGCTTGGGGTCTGCACGATAACGACCTACTGAGTCCGCTCGATCAGCAGTTCGACACGGCGATTTTGCGCACGCCCCTCGGCAGTCGCGTTGCTCGCGACGGGCTGGTCAGCCGCCATGCCCGTTGCGGTTATCACGCTGGCCTGCACGCCAGCACTGATCAGAAAGTCGCGAACAGCGACCGCCCGTGCCAGTGACAAGGAGCGATTGAGTGCGTCGCTGCCAGTGCTGTCGGTATGCCCAACGACCCGAACGGACTTTACCCGTCCGCCGCCCAGCGCCGCCTGCTCAACGATGTCCTTAATCCGGGTCAGCGCGCTTGCCTTGAGTTCAGCGCTGCCGCTGTCGAATAACGCGTCGCCGGACAGACCTACTGTTTCGGCCAACGGCATGGCACGGTCATATTGGCTAATGTTCAGCTGAGCATCGCTATAGGCTGAGCAGTAACGGCTCTCAGCCGGAGCAGCCTCACCGGACAGGGCATCCTCCAGCGTGGGAACCTGCTCGCCCGTCACCGACAGCGTAGACAGCAGCGTCCCCATGCTCTGAAGCGTCCGCAGTTCTGCCAGCTGTTGATCGTACTTGCCAGCGACATAAGCACGCTCGGCCTGATAGGCCTCGTTCTCCGAGTCAAGAACATCCAGCAGGGTGCGGCGACCAATATCAAATTGCTGACGATAGGCCTCAATCACACTGCCGGAGGCGTCACGGTGCGCAGCCAACGACTGCTTGCGGACTTCGATGTTGAGAATGTCGGTGTAGGCGATAGTCGCGGTCTGACGAAGATCAACACAGGCCTTGTCACGCAGGCTCTGGGCCTGGTTGATTCGGCTGTGAGCTGCGCGCTCGGCCGCCCGATCACTGCCGCCGTTGAACAGGTTATAGCGCATTCTCAATTCAACGATGTTCTCGCTACCATAGGAGTCTGGATCGGTGCGGTTATCGAAGCTGTTGTTGTTTTTGTAAATACCCTGACGCAGTCCCAGCTCGAGTGTGGGGTAACGATTGGCCTTGGCAGCGCCCAGATCTGCCTCCGCGCTGCGGATATTCTCAAAAGCGGCATACAGCGCTGGGTTGTTCGCAAAACTAGTATTGAGCACCTGCTCAAGGCTATCCGGCACACGCCCTTGCGGAATGCTGACCGGGTCCATGTCATCGCTGGGTGCACGACCGACCAGACGCTGGAAGCGGGCTGTGACACTTTGCAGGTTGGCAACTTCGGTCATCAGGTTGGAGCGTGCCAGCGACACCCTGCCTTCGATCTGCTTGAGATCGGCGTGATTGCCCACCCCGCTCTCTGCGCGTTCTTCCACATGCTGCTGCACACGCAGGTGATGACTCAGGTTCTCCTGAGCGAGACCGACCAAGTCACGATAGCGAAGCACATCCAGATAGGCCTCTGCCGCTTCCAGCGCCTTGGCCTCGGCTTCGCTCAGCGCCTCATAGTAGAGCGCGCGGCTGCTGTACTCTGCATGGGCCAGGTTGTTACGCACGCGGAAGCCGTCAAACAGCATCTGGGTAAGTGAAATTTCCGCGTAGTTTCGAGAATAGTCACTGCGGTTATCAAACTGACGATTGCCCTGCCCCAGCGAGGCATCAACATCAATGGAGGGCAAATAACCGCCGGCAGCAACGCGAGCATCATGCTGAGAAGCGTAGTAAGCCTGCAGACTGGAGCTGATCTCAGGGTTGCTATCCAGCGTCTCGGCCACCACGGCGCGCAAAGAGTCGGTTTCGGCCTGGGCACTCATGGAGCAAATCGCCAAGCCAATCGCCAGCGCCAGAGACCGGCGCCCACGCGCCAGGGAAGACTGTTTCATCAAGGTAGAACGGTGGGTACGCATAGCTTACTCCGAGCGGTTCATCAGCAAGATCCGAACGACACCAATGCCATTGATCACCTTGACGGAAGCTGCGTTAACACCACTAAGCGGCTCAGACGTAACCCAATGTAAGGTCAGATCGAAACGCCACAGCGGAGGGAGTCGCGTCCAGGCGAGACATGATGAACATTCCCGATCATTCAGTTGTTCGTCAGGGGTGGGCCCGTTGGAGCCGGTCAGACTCAAGTGCTGTAGAAAAAACCGCGACTGAACTCCGGTCGCCACCCCGCGAGGGGAATTCTATTGAAGGGGGGCAACCCGCAAACAGGCCACAATCCGGAAAGCTGGAACGTCAGAAAACGAACCATAATCCGCCGATTCAAAGCCCTACCGCCGACAGCAACCGCAAGCTGTCTGCTATTGCGCCAGACAGGCCCCTGCTCTCAGAGGTATATGAGCCGGGCACGCACCTTTGAATGCGCGGACAGGCAACGCCTGATCAGGCACTTAAGATGTGGCGCAAGTACAATTGTGGAACGCCATCTGTTGGCTCATGATTGCCAGCGCCTGAAGAAAAACGAGCAGTCACCATGTCGTCACTCCGGATATTTTCCCTATCTATCGCGCTGCCGCTGAGTGCCATTGCACCGCTGGCCGCTGCTGCGGTTAATGTCATGCACTGGTGGGTGTCGCCCGGTGAGCAAGCGAGTATTCAGGTCATTCAGCAATATCAGGCTGAGCGTGGCATTGAGTGGATCACCACGGCGCGCAAAGGCAGCGGCACATCGAGCTATATGGATGCCGTCCGACAACGCGTGGCCTCCGGTGCACCACCGATGGCCTCCCAGGCAATTGGCTACGACATCCAGGATTGGGCCATGCAAGGCAAACTGGCCAATCTCGACGCCATCGCAGTAGACCAGGAATGGGAAGAAGTAATCCCCGCGGAGATTCAGGCGCTGTCGCGCTATCAGGGCCATTGGGTCGCCGTCCCCATCAATGCGCACGCGACCAACCGGTTGTGGCTCAACCAGAAACTGCTGTCGCAACTGGAACTTTCGGCCCCCGATACCTGGCCAGAGCTGCTGCAGATGCTCGATAAGGCACGTGCTGCAGGCGCTACTCCGCTTGCAATCGGCAATGAGCCGTGGGAACACACATTACTGTTTGAGAACGTTGCCGCGGGCACCGGCGGTGCCGATTTCTATCGACGGGTATTCCTCGATCTCACCCCCACGGCAGCAGACGACCTACTGTTACTGCAGAGCTTTGAGAGAATGCGCCAGCTACGGAGCTATATGGACGCCGGCAGGCACAATCGTAGCTGGGATGAGGCTACCGACCTGGTGCGCAACGGCCAAGCGTTAATGCAGGCTCAGGGCACCTGGGTCAATGGCGAGTTCCGCGCGCACGGTCTGATTCCAGAGCAGGACTACGCCTGCTTTCGCTTTCCTGATACCCAGGGCCTGTTTCTGTTCAACAGCGACCAGTACATGCTCTTCAAGGATTATCCCGCCACACCCGAGATACGCGAGGCGTTTGCCAGCTCGCTGATGGATATCGAGCTACAGCGACAACTCAACATTGCCACGGGCGCGGCACCGGCCAGAGTTGATGTGCCAAGTGCCACATTTGACCTGTGCGGCCAGCAGGCAATCAACGATCTGCGCGCTTCAAACATGCGGCGCACCGTTATGGGTTCCGTCGCCATGGGCAACGCCAATCCGGGCCAAGTAAAAGAGGCGATATACACCATCGTCAGCAGTCACCTTAATGACCAGTTGAGTGATGCCGAGGCGGTTGCTCAATTGAAGGCTGCCATTACCAGCTTCTCGCCGTCATTCCCCGGTACCAGCAGATGAACATTCTCAGCAAATTCAACCTCACCAGCAGGATCGTCTTTTTAGTGTCCCTGCTGGGCGCGCTTGCCGTCATCATCACGTTGTATTCACTGGCCAGCCTGCGGGCGGTAGACCGTGACTATCGTGCCCTGCTCAATCAGGACGCCAGAGCATCACTGCTGATCAGCGCGGCCCTGCTCGATCTGAGCGACGCCAGCCATCTGGTCCTGTCTGTGCTGACAGAACAGGAAGTCGCCGACATGCGCCAGACGCAACAGCAACTGGCCGTCGTCATGGAAGACTTTGACGACAAGCTGGCAACGATCGCACCGCTGGTGAGCAACGCCAGCCACCAGTTGAGCCTGATCCGCCAGCAGGAACGGGCTCTATTTGAGCAGGCCAACGCCGTCATCGACTCCGCTGCCCGCTGGCGAGGTGATCGAGCCCTGACAATCATTCACCAGGAGTTCGACCCAACCCTTCAGTCAATACGCCAGAATATGGATGTATTGCGAAGCCGCACTGTTAACAATTTCAACTCCACCTCAGAGGCACTCAGTGCAACTACTCGCGCAACAATGGTGAACACCGCCGCCGCATTCACCCTGGCCCTGATCCTTGTCATTGGTTTGTCGGCCTACATTTCATTGACGCAAATATCGCGGCCAATCAAGCAATTGACCAGAACCATGAACAGGCTCAGCCTGCGCGACTATGCCTGCCCTATTGATCACACCGAACGACAGGACGAAGTGGGCAGCATGGCAAAGGCGCTTGAGGTATTCCGAGACAACATGCAACGTGCCGATCGGCTAGAGCGCGAAGCGCTGATCGATGCTGAGAACAGGCGGATATCACAGCAGTTGATCGACCTCACCGAGGCAATGCCCGGAGCCGTGTTCCAACTCCGCGTCAATCCGGATGGAGAACAGCGGTTTCAGTTCCTTAGCGGCAAGGCAAGCCGCTACATCGGAGATTCGGCATTCGATGCCAGCCACTCAGGATTGCGTCTGGACCGGATTCGCGTTGATAAAAGCCCTGAACATACCCGAGCGCTGGAGCGCCTCATAAGCCAAAGTCTGAACCAGTTGTGCCCGCTGGATATGGAAATGGAAGTTGAGACGGAAACGCAGCGCTTCTGGCTGAAAACCCTCGCCAGTGCGCGGAAGACCAGCGACGGCGCAACACTGCTAAACGGCATCTGGCTTGATACCAGTGAAGCCAAAGCCCAAGCTCAGGCGCTGGAAACCGCAAAGGAGCAGGCTGAGCAAGCTGCCAAGGCCAAATCCGACTTTCTGGCCACCATGAGCCATGAAATACGAACCCCGATGAACGCCATCCTGGGGTTCGCCGAGCTGGTTCTTAAACACCCGCTAGAGCAGCGCCAGCGCGAACACATGGAAAAGCTGGTGCGCTCAGGCCAACACCTGCTCGGCATCATCAACGACATTCTTGATTTTTCCAAAATCGACGGCAAGCATCTGACCGTCGAACGCATTCCATTCTCGCCCCAGCAACTGCTTGATGACACTAGGGAGATGCTTGGAGACAAGGCCCGGGACAAGGGCTTGCAGCTTGAGTTTGAGCCGGCGTCTGCGTTGCCGAACCTGGTCGGCGATCCCGTGCGGATCTATCAGATCCTGCTCAATTACACCAACAATGCCATCAAGTTCAGTGAGCACGGCATCATTACCCTTCGCCTTGAACTACAGCAAGTCGCTGGCGAAGGTACTTGCCTGTATGGCGAGGTTGAGGATCAGGGCATCGGCTTGAGCGAACAGGAACAGGCAAAGCTCTTTGCGCCCTTCCAGCAGGCAGATACCTCTATCACGCGTCGCTATGGTGGAACCGGGCTTGGCCTGGCAATTTCTCGCAGTCTGAGCGAACTAATGGATGGCGACGTCGGCGTTCGCAGCACCCTGGGCAAAGGTAGTTGCTTCTGGTTCCGGGTGCGAGTCGGCATCGCGGCGCCCGACACCCCACTCACCATCAGCTCACCAACGCCGCCACAGGCTGACCCGGGTTTGAACGGGTTACGTGTTCTGCTAGTGGACGATAACGAGGTTAACCGTCTGGTTGCGAGGGAGTTTCTGCACGAAGCGGGAGTATTGGTAGACGAAGTCGAGGATGGCTACGACGCAGTGCAACAGTTGACCGAAAATAGCCAGCTCAACTATGACGCGGTGCTGATGGACGTCATGATGCCCGGACTCGATGGCCTCAGCGCGACCCGCATCCTGCGCCAAAATACCCGGCTCTACAAACTGCCAATCATCGCCATGAGCGCCAACGCTAGCCAGGAGGATGAGAAAAAATCGCTGCAAGCAGGCATGAATGTCCACCTCCCCAAACCCATCGATCAGCATTTGCTCTGGAGAACCCTGAGCCGGCTGTGCCTGGGTAATGTGGCCGACATACCGTCGCCCCGCGCCCCCGCGCCGGAAGCCGAGGACAGCGCATCGGTACTGGACCCTCTTCCGCTGGAGACTCTGAAGCAACTGGTGAGTACCGAGCGATTTATATCCATGCTCGCGATGCTGACCGCCGACTGTATAAAACGCGGTGAACGCTTCCGGGCTCTCGGCGACGCCGCCGACCCACAGACGTTGTCACGCGAAGCGCATGATCTGATCAGTACGGCGGGACACTCCGGGCTGAGAAAGCTAGAGCAAAGCGCACGGACGCTGAAGAGCGAACTCGAAAACGCGCCTGACGAGACGGTACTGAAAAAACTGTGCATGACCATCTACCAGAACGCTATGACCTCGGTAGCCACACTGGAAACCTACTTCGGAGTGCGCAGCTGACGTCCGGCGACTGCGCTAGTCCGCCTGCCGCCTTCGCTCGCACAGCGACTGGACCTGCTCCAGCAGCGCCTCGGTACTGGACGGTTTCAGCAGCGAAGCATCAAATGCCAGGTCTGAGTATGCGGCCTTCGGCCTCGGCGGCATCGACGAATAGAGCAACACCGGCAATGCCCCATAGCGCGAACGAACAACCTGCAGTAGCTCCCAGCCGTCGATCCCCGGCATCAACTGATCGGTCACCAGCAGATCAAAAGGCGAGCGTTCAAGCTCTTCCAGAGCTTCTTCTGCAGTTGCTACGGTTACGACATCAAAGCCATAACCCAGCAACAGATCGCCAAGAAATTCGCGGGTCAGCTCAACATCATCTACCAACAGGATGCTGAAGCCGTCGCCGTCCACACCGGAGGCGTAGTCCTCGTGAAATACCGAGTCGACCTCTTCCTCCGAGCCGACTTCCAGCTGCAGAGCAAAGCTGAAGGCGCTCCCGCCGCCTGGAACGCTGTTCACCTGAAGCGCCGCGTCCATCTGTTTCAGCAACTCGACAACGATCGACAGGCCGAGCCCGAATCCATCCACCCCCGACGCATTATCCCCTCGCCGAAACGCTTCTAGCATCCGATAGCTGTTCTCGGCAGGAAACCCGACACCGGTGTCACGAACGGTGAAGCGCAGCCTTACGCTGGCCTCCTCACGGACAGCACTGACCTGTAATACGATCAGCCCGTCGCGGGTAAACTTGGCCGCGTTGCTCAGTAGATTCATCAATACCCGGCGCAACTGCTGGAAATCCGCATTCACGATGGCCGGTAGGTCCTCGGCGAAGTCACAGCGCAACACGTTATTGCCTCGTTGAGCGAGAAAGCTGCCCTCTTCCTCTATCTCACGCAAAAAACCGAACAGGTAACCGGGCGCCAGACTCAGTTCGATGTGCTGCAACTCAACCCGGGACAGGGCCACAAGATCATCAAGTAGACTCAGTTGCTGTCCGGCCAGTCGCTCGATTCGCCGCAAATACCCGACAGAATCGCTAGCCCGCGCTTCACGAGCGTAGCTGATGATGCTGCCCAGCGGTGACCGCAGGTCATGGCTAATACGCCCGAGCAGGGAGCTGCGAGCGTCAAGCGACTCCCGAAGCTGGGTAGTACGTTGCTCAACCTGGCTTTCCAGCCGCTCGTGCTTGGCACGCTGCAGGTGGGCAACTTCTTCGTTGGCCTCACGTTCGCGCTGACGCAGCTGCCGAACCTCCGATATCAAGGTACAAACCAAGACCAGCGCGAGGAAAAACGAGGTCTGCAACGAGTAGCCGTCCAGTACCTTAAACTCATAATCGAGGACAACGTTACGGTACAGCCAATAGATACCCTGAAGCAAAAGCTGCAAGCAAAGTAGCCAAGCAACCCAACTAACTGGAACCCGGCGAATAACCGACAGCAGCAACGAAACAGGAAGCAGGATGTAGATACCGAGACGCAAGATGTAAAAGCGCTCCCGAGACATGAAAAAATCGCCAAAAGCCCCCTGAAGCAACACAATCACCGTCGCGCAGAGCAAGCCCAGCGTAATGGCATTAAACCAGCGCCCGAGAAAGCGCATGCGAAACAATTCGAAGATGAAAAAGTAGCAAAATACGTAGGTGATTGCAGACAAGATGGCGACTGCCATCCTCGACCAGGGCAACAACGTAGGCCAATAAAACAGGTAACCATCAACGACCAGCACAACCGCACAATAAAACAACAGCGCCAGCCCGTTGAGAACCAGTAACTTCGAGCGAATGACGATACCCACGACCAACCCGACCAACACGATCAGCAGCACTGCGCCGAACGTAAAGCCATCCAGCAAGTGCTCGGCAGACATCGACTCAATCAAAGTCTGCTGATCCCACAACGTCGGCGCTAGCCACATCACGCTGCGACTGACTACTCGAACCAGCACCTGGCGTTGCTCACCGGGCTGCAGCTGAAATTCAAATCGTGGTTGCCGTGCGAGGAAGCCCCATTGGTCAAGCGGAACCAGACTGCCAGCCTGCTCCAGAGTCCACCCTCCTGCCCCCTTGCTATATACCTTCAGTTCCTCAAGCCGTGGCTCGCCTATGGTCAGCCAACTGCTGCAAGGGCCTGATCGCTCATTCTGCAAAGTGAACCTGAGCCAGATAGCCGACCGGGTGAAGTTCCAGCTGAGAAGGCCAGGTCGATAAGGAACAAAGGCGCTAAGGGGTAGCGCCAGCACCTCCGCAGGCTCAAGGGCATGGGTCGGGTCCTCAAGCAGGGATGCCTGACCATACAGCGGCACCTCCCCATCAAGGCAGGCATCGACTGCCGCCTCCGCCGACAGAGGCCACACCAGCAACAACAGCAGCGCCGAGAACAACCCGCCACCGGCCTTGAACGCCATACGGATCAATCCGCGCCTAGGGTTAGCAACACCGGCATCCTGAACAAGAAGACTATTCAACGGTCACTTCTTTGGCCTGTTGCCTGAACTCGGTTGGCGTCACGCCGATCTTGTGGCGAAATGCGGTGGTGAAATTACAGGCGCTGCCGTATCCGACCCAATCTGCGATGTCCTGCACACTCATCTCGCTTTCGGCGAGCAACTGCTGACTCTTGCGCAATCGTAACTCGCGCACATAAGCAAACACTGTCGTGCCCATGTGCTCACGAAATAGCCGGGACAAACGCTTGTCATAAGTGCCCACTCGCTGAGCAATTTCAGCGAGGGACGGTAGCTCTCCGAGGTTATCGTTGATCAGGCGCATGGCTGCCCGCAACAACAGTTGATCTTCAGAGTTGTTGTTACGCGTGATAGCCGGCCCGTCAGCCAGAGCAACAGCCTCCGGGGTTGGGGACGAGTTAAGATGAAGGTGGACACGAATGCGTGCAATGACCTCCTTGGGGTCGCACGGCTTGAGCACATAATCCCCACCGCCAACCTGAAATCCCTTGAGGCGATTGTCCAGCGAGCCTGCGGAGCTAAGGAAGATAACCGGGATAGGATGCAGTCCCTCTGCTTCTCTCAGCAGGCGGCAAAAGGTGAAACCATCCATATGAGGCATCTGCAAATCTAATAGGACAAGGTCTGGACGCAGCACCAGAGCACGCTGCAAACCCTGTCGGGCATCATTTGCCGCCGAAACCTTCCACCCCGCCCGGCGCATCGCCTGAATAATCGTGCGAACATCATCGGGATTATCGTCGACAACCAGAATGTGCGGGATATCTATGTCCGCGATACGACCCGTTTCCCCTTCTATACCTCTAAGCATTTCAAGCACTCCCAAGCAGGTACTTGTCTGCTATTCCCCTCGCTCAAAGCCAGCAGCCGAGCAATCAAAGGCACGCCCTGTGCGCTGCGAGATAACCTACCACCCATTCGAAGAATCATGGAGTTTTCTGCGGAAACATCCATGCAACTTAACGTTGCGCGAGACAGCCCATGCGAGACCCCCAACTGCTGACCGAGCTTTACTGGTACACATATGTGGTAGAACTGGGTAGCTTTTCCGCTGTGGCGCAGCAAACCGGTATCGCAAAATCAAGTCTAAGCCGCAGAATCAAGAGCCTGGAAACCAGGCTCGGCGTGCAATTGCTCAGCCGCGGCCCTCGCAAATTCCTGATGACCAGCGTCGGAGAAGAGGTGTACAGCAACGCGCTGGAAATGATCGCAGCGGCCCACGCGGCAAAAACGTCCGCAGAAGAAGCCAGAGAAGAGCCCGGCGGACTCATCAAAATTACCGTACCGGCCGTGCTGTCAGGTTACCTGATCAGCCAACTGAAGCACTTCAAAAACCGCTACCCAGGCGTACGCTTTGAGCTTTATTACGAGCATGAGATCACAAGTAGATCAAATATTCACTTTGATCTGAGTTTCACCCTTGAAGCCGCACCTACCAACAGCTCAGAAATAGTGGTTCGCCCAATTGCGAACCTATGCCAGGCATTCTTCGCCAACCCGGAATTAGCCGCACAGCTGACGGAGAAAACGACAATTGCCGAGGTTGAAGACACTCAGTTGCTGGTACTTGGCCAAGGCTCGACCCCAGCGCCACTTTACCTGCAAAGCGGTGTCAGGCAGGTAAACAAGCCCTCCCTGGTGTCCAGCAACCTGCAAACGCTCAAGGACGCTGCCAAGGCGGGGTTGGGCATTGCATGCCTGCCAATAGTGGGTTGCGAAGCAGAGCTTTCCTCCAATCAGTTGCAAACCGTTTGCCTCCACGACCGGCCAATGCCTACGCTACTGACCAGCCAGACGCCGCCGTTCAAAGGCATTACACCGACGACTCGGCAACTCATCAAAACCATTGCTGCCGGACTGGAAGGCTACGCTGAGCGTCACTAGCTGCACAGCAGAGACCACCTGGTCGCGACACTCCTCTCAGTTATAAACACAGGGCCATCACGTACGGCACTGCGTTGCAGGCTCCGGTGAACGAGCCCCCTGAAAGACAGGACACGGTTTCCCCCTTACCATAAGGGATAGGCAAACGACTGTGTTTATGACTACCAGCAAAGATAAAACCATTGAAATCCTCGGCCAGGAGCGGCGTCGCCGCTGGAGCACCGAGGAAAAGCTCGCCATGGTGCGCGAGAGTCTAGAGTCGGGACAAAGTGTCTCGGTGGTGGCTCGGCGCAACGGCATCAACCCAAACCAGCTGTTCCATTGGCGCAAGCTCTATCAAGACGGCAGCCTGTCTGCAGTTAGCTCAGGTCAAGCTGTCGTGCCAGCCTCGGAGCTGGCGGATGCCCTCAAACAGATCCGCGAGCTGCAACGGATGCTGGGCAAGAAGACCATGGAGGCAGAGATCCTGCGCGAAGCGATGGAGATCGGTCGCTCGCGAAAATGGATTGCGCACTCACCCTTGTTGCCGGGGGACGACCAGTGAAAGTGGTCAGTGAAAGTCTCGGTGTGGCGCGCTCGCAATTGACGGCTCGACTAAAACAACCTGTCCCGGGGTCGCAGCCGCGTCGTCGCCGGATGCTCAACGATACGGCCCTGGTCGAGCAGATCAAGCGGGCCGTCGGCGCGTTGCCCAGCTATGGCTATCGCCGGGTCTGGGGCCTGTTGCGTCGGCAGCATGAGCAGCAGGCCCAGCCACCGGTCAACGTGAAGCGGGTTTTGGGGGAGAGGTCACCGAATGAAGCCACCCCGCCGGATTCTCTCCCGGGCATCACGCAGCGTCCTCAAGTGGGTTGGCGGTGCGGCTTCTCCTAGCTTATACAGTCGCGGCACGGGATGCGGTAACACGCTCGAACTCAGCAACCTCTGCAACCACATAAGCTATGT
>NZ_PPSK01000015.1 GCF_002903165.1 Halopseudomonas oceani | reverse complement strand
GGGCGGGGGGGCTCTTGGTACTGACAGCTCGACGAAAGCTTCGGTGATAGGACTGCAGTATCGGACTAGCTGAATAAGTGTCTCCGAGAGGTTCGCCCACCCAGGTTCGTGCATCATGCAATAAGGGCGTCGGAAACGAGCGTTGCGATGGTGTGGACTAGCGTGTCATTCCTCGCCCGGAGGTGAGCGCTTTTGGACTCCGTGCCTTATTTTTGCTTCGGCCACTAGCTCTGCCGAAGAAAGACGGCCGTTAGCATACTCCTCCATTCTCGCTGCCATGTATTGGCTTACTCGGACTCCGGAGAGTCTGTTGCTCGCCTGAACGTGGAGTACATTCGCACGGCGTTTATCCAGGTCGTTGTTTTGCGGCATGTGGATTTCCAGAGAAGGTGTTTCGATTAGACCTCTTCCCGATAACGATAGCCTAAGCAGGCCACCGTGGGCCATGGATATCGTCAGCCCTGCCGATAGGGACTAGCCTCCTTCCAAGCCGTGCTTTCTGCCGTGGGCACCGTTTGTCGCGCTTCTGCCTGGCTCTTGTTCCTAGTCGCATAGCGGCGAACCTTTATCTTGCTCCAAGGTTGCGGCCACAGCGTACCGGCAAGGCTTTCAATGGAAAAACGAGTGCTCAAACGTTTTTCTGAAAAACACGGTCCCAGTCTCGGTTGGCGAGTTCCCTGCAGGCGTCTAGGGCGCCACCAAAGCAACGTCTAGACGTGACCGCCAGGGAGGATCGGCTACCGTAGGTGATTTCCTGTCCATCCTGGTCTAGTAGCACGCCGCCGGCGCCGCGCAAGATGGCGTGCCCAGCCAATACGTCATGAGCTGCAGTGGTGACCAGCGACACCCCGGCTACGGCATCTCCGGCGGCAACTGCTGCCAGTCGGTACGCGATACTGGTTGTGGGGGCGGGGGTTGCTGGTGCGCAAAGCTCCGCGTTAATGGCCGGTTTCCTGCTCGCGGCGCTGCTGACCATTACCCGCGACTCTGGCGTCAGGCTGGCGGTGGCGAGCGACGAGGCAAGCTGTGCGCCGTTGCGGTAGATCGTCTTCATACCTTCTGCCCAGGCTATACAGTCGGGCCCACCGGCGGCTCTTACCGGCGCATAGACTACGCCAAGGACCGGACAGCCTTGACTGAGCAGGCCAACTGAAATGGCCGACCCTTTTAAACCTTTCAGAAAGTCTGCCGTTCCGTCGTTAGGGTCGACCACCCAGCAGTGTTGGTTGCCGGTGAGCTTAGAGCCGGTTTCCTCGCCCCAAAAGTCACACGCTAGAAGGTCTAGCAGTGCCGGACGCAACTCGCATTCGATCTCAGTGTCCACGTCGGCCTTGTCATAGAAGCCGCGGGGGCCGTCAGGTCGTTGCCACTCGGCTATCAAGCGGTTGCCCGCCCTGTTAACGATACTGATGACCTGGTTTAGAACGATGGTGTAATTCATCGGCCTGGCTCTCCATGCAAGTCGCGGTGGTGGACTGAATTGTATTGCGTAGCTGCGACGAAATCTGTCGCAGCTGGCGGCTATTCTGTTCAGCTACTGTATTGCAGCGAGGTGGAAATGGTTACGTACAAGGTCTTTTTGCAAAGAGTTGACCCCAAGGCTGGACCGTCGGCCAACTTCAGTTTTCAGGTGCAGGCGCAGAACGCCCAGATGGCCAAGGTCACGGCTGAAGCGCAATACCCTGGGTATCGCTGCATCAATAGCCCGGTTCGAGTAGGGTGAGCCCCGCAGATGAATGCGTCGAGCACAGACCTGCGGCGCAACTGGGTTGCAGGATTGGGATCTTTGCTTGCAATGAAAAGCTGGCGGAAATTTTTTTGCGCAGAGTCCAGTGGCATCGCCATGTGTTGAAAACCGCGATGCAGAGGGTCGGGGGGCGGTTTCGCTTTGAGCTTGCGAAATCAGCGGGTGGTAAGCTCCAGGCCGCTGGCTACGATGAGCTGCATGTGCTGATTGATGCATCGGATAGTGCGGCTGAGCTAGACCTTTTCTTGCCGTGCGCAGGGATTGTGCATGCTCACTTTGTTGGGCGGAATGCGCCTCCCGTGCCGTCTGGGGTACGCAGCTATGCTTGGCGCTCGGTAGAGGAGGCGGCCAGCTTCTGGGCTCGTTTTTATCTGTCTGCAGAGCATGCAAGCCTTGCGGTTAATTGCAGTGATGAGCTTAGCTGGATCGCTGATGGCCTGGTAGGTGTAGGCGAACATGCTTGGTCGGTGTCGACCAAGGGTGCGCTGACAACCTTACACGAACGCATTGACGAGTCTTGCTGGCGAAACATTCAACGAAACATCGTAGTGGTGGAAGCACCCGTAGGCTGGCGCATCAGGTCGCTTGAGAAGGTGCGGTCTGCGCTATATGCGCCGAATGGTGCAGAGCCAGAAATTCTGGTTTTGCTGAGTCCGCATTTTGTTGGATGCAGCTTGTCTTGGCTGTGTTTTTTTGGCGCAGGGGAGCAGGGAGGTCAAATTGCTGCGCGCTGAGTGAACCTGGCAGTTGCTTGTTGGCAAAGCAAGAGCAGTGTCATGTTTTGCTCTCGCATGCTTTTAGGTCTGCCAGTTTTTGCTCCTGTGCCAGATTGATCCAGAACGCTTTCATCCGTCCATAGGCATCGTCTGGCGGCAGTGGGCCCCACCAGTCACCGTCGTACAGCTCAATCAGGTAGTCTGTGGCGGCGCGGTTGCCATGAAGGGCAGCGCACTGTAGCTCGTGGAACGCACGCTCGTAGTTGAAAGCAGGCGAGTCGCTATTGAGCATGAGTATGCAGATGTTAACAACTGCCCAAGGGTCGCCGCACTCATTTGCGACTCGGTACCAAGCAATCGCCTCATCGTGGTCTGGCTTGCCGCCGACGATACAGTGCTCATGTAGTTCTGCGAGGGTGTTGGCGATCAGCCCTCTAAGTGCGTTGTTTCGTGCGCATCGAAAGGCCTCGACGTAAGCAGATATCACATTGCTCAAATCCTCCGTATCTCTGGATCGGTGGCTAAGGTGCTCGGCTTGGTTGAACACAGCCTCGGCGGAGTTTTGCTCTACGGCAAGCTGCAGCACTTGGAGTCCTAGCGCGCTGTTCCTTTTCAGGTGCGTGCCGGTAATCCACATCCAGCCCAGATCGTTCAGCGCTTCCGCATCGTAGCCAAGCGCAGCCTGGCGCAGGTGT
This sequence comes from Halopseudomonas oceani, assembly GCF_002903165.1. Classification (GTDB taxonomy): domain Bacteria; phylum Pseudomonadota; class Gammaproteobacteria; order Pseudomonadales; family Pseudomonadaceae; genus Halopseudomonas; species Halopseudomonas oceani. The sequence continues at coordinate 88,990 of NZ_PPSK01000015.1, read as the reverse complement.
TGGTACAGGTCATGGACGTCTGACTCGCTCGCTACCTGATGGATGGGCAGCTTGGCTGTAAGTGTTTGCAGGCTGCCGGGCCACTGCGCGCCCTTGTCGCGAATTGAACAGGTACCATAGGGCGCTATCGCGCCCGGGAGTCCGGCCTGAAAGTCTGGGGACAGGGCGGCCTGAGCCGGGATGAGCTGGCTGATCAGTGATACGACACTTGCCTGCTGATTCATTCTCATACTCCTTCAGTGACAGCCCACAGTTTATGCTAGGTGTACGACCAATTTTGCCGCAAAGGCAAGAGAAGTGCAGAAGCCACACCCGGAGGTGTGGCTTCAATGGATCCAATTACAATGAAATTCGTTTCCTTAGCTCCATAGCTATAAGTGTCATATCCAGCTCCTTGCCGGGATTCTCTTTGACGAAGCGGGTGAGTACGGAAATGTAAGCGCTGCCGAGGGCCTTGGTAAGAGCCGATGCAGTGGCGGCCGCAATGGCTCCTCCTGCGACGCTGCCTGCACCGGGGACCATCTTCAACAGGCCGGTCACCAGGGTTCGCCCGATCAGCGTTGCCGCACCTGCACCCAGAGTGGATGTCACCAGGGTGGTGAGGGCGGTGGTGCTGATTTCCATGCCGAAGGTAATGCCGATCTTTGCCAGCATACCGACCTGAATCGGCACCAGGCCTACCGCATCTGAAAAGGGGATAGGTACCGCAGCCAGCGCGCCTGCAGCTGCTGCAGCTACTACCACTTCCGTTTCGGCTTGCTCAACCTTCAGCTTCATTGCTGCCGCATGACGGGAGTTTAATGCGTTGGCGTAGGCACGCTGTTTTGCGTCAGGGAGTAGCTTTGCGGTTGCCTCAATCAATTTATCGACACCTTTGGGCTTGAGCGTGACGCGATCCTCGTCTTCTCCTAGCTCTTCTGCTAGTGCGCGAACAGACACAATGGCGGCGGCGCTCGGCAACGTCTGTTTCACCTGCTCGCTGAACCCATCGTCCGAGCGGGATTTGGTAATGACCACCACGACCGGAATGTTCTTTTCGGTGAACAGGCGGCAAAGCTCCACCTCGGCTTCTTCGACGCGCCGACCGTCCTCATGAATGCATAGCCAGGCAACGTGGATATGCTGATTTTCATCGTGCGACGCAGATCGGGTGTCGATGACATCAGTCAGTTCGGCGGCGATGGTGTCGTAATCTTTCAGCTCCAGACCTTTGGTGTCGATGATGGTGATCGGGTGCCCTTGCCTGGAGATTTCCTCGGTATGTTGGGTGACCGGGCGACCAGAACCTGTCTGCGCCAGTTCGCCGCGGAAAACCGTGTTGATGAGCGTGCTTTTGCCCACGCCGGTTTTGCCTGCGATGATGATATTAATCTTGCCAGATCCCTTGAGAGCGCCTTCGATAGCCTCGTCAATAGAGCTGGGCGTGTGCATTGACGTTACGTTGGTCATGATAGGTCCTTCCTTGTCTGCTGATTTGTCGTTCGCGCTAAGAGTCAACGCCCGAAGATCCAGGCCAGTGGGCCGCGCGATTTGGGGTGATGAGTTATCTGTAGATTGTCGCTACCGCATTGCGGACAGGAGGCAAAACAGTCCACCCCCCACGCGAGGGCATCGCTTGTGGGGCGAACTCTTTTTCGCCAGCTGCATTGACGGCATAGGTAGGTAGTGGGGCTGGGTGGAAAGGGCATGTCAGTCCTCCGTTGTACTGTTACAGGGGACTGTGCAGCAGCACCGCGACAGGCTGTGTCGCATGAAGGCCAGTTTTTTCTTGAGAGTGGGAATGTGCCGAAAGCCTGCTGGCGAGGGCATTGCCGTTGTGGCTGGCAAAAGGCGATTGCACTGCCGTCGCCCTTGCTGGAGCAAGGCAAAGGCTGTTTGCGCAGTGCGCAGTGCGCAGCGAGAAGCTCCACTCGCCTTGCGCATGCTCCGGCGCTTTTGTTCTTGGCGTTTTGCCTTTGCTACGGGCTCCGTTAGGCCTCAGAGACCGCTCGTTGAATGCGCCCTGCTTTGACCCCAGTCGGCTTTGAGGTTATTCAGCGTTTTCTTGGTACTGAGCGAGTGTCTGTTGCGCTCGGGTTTTGATCTCCTCAATCCAGTCGGCTGGCGCCCTTACTCGTATGTTTTCTCCCAGCGAGTAGACCCACCATCGTGTTTCCTTGTCATTCGGGACAACGGCACGCAAGCGTTGCCAATGGCTGTCCTCAAGAGGGGTGAGACTTTGCTCCATACTCAGTGGGGTTTCGTTGAGGAGCCAGGCGATGCTTGGGGACACGTCGGCTTCAAGCGTCACAGTGGCGATGTCTTCTTCGCTGTTGAGTTGGCGGCTGATGAACTGGTCAATACTGAAACCTTCCAGTTCCATGGCAGGGGCTGTAAGTACTTCTGCGTCAGTTATACGGTGCAATGCAAACTGCACTGGCTGCTCGTAGCTTTGGGTCCGGGCGACCAGATAGCTAATCGCATGTCGTGACACCAGGCCTGCCGGATGCAGTACGTGCTCGCGAGGTGTCGACTGCTCGCGAGCTTGGTAAACAACCCGTAATTGCCTCTCTCGCAGCAGGGCATCGGATACAGCTTCCCACACGTTTGAAGATATATCGGCAGGTAGCAAAGCTTTGCCATTTGGCAGGGCACGTACGGTTCTAGCCCAGTTGTGAAACGTGTTGCTGGTATTGCTCAGGAGCTGGTGCCGGGCCAGCTCAAATTGCGCCGTTAGCCTCTGCAGCACAGTGCTCGGCAGCAGTCTGCTGAGGTGGCTTTCTGCCAAATGCAGGGCTAACGCAGTGGCGGGGAGCATGATGTCCGTATCCAGCGGTGCATTTTTTTTTCGACTCCAGCGCGGGTGATGGCCCCCAACGGATTGGTAAATGGGGAAGGTGTTGGATGACTTTTCCAGATCACGCTGGACAGTGCGTTTACTAACGTTAAACCCTTCATTTTCCAGTGCGCAGAGCAACTCTCTGGTGGAGATATCGCCGGGCTCTTTAGGAACGAGGGCGATCATTAGCTTGATTCGGTGCAGAGTGTCTTTTGTGTCGCTCACTGTGGCGTCCATGTCTTGAGGTGATTTAAGTAGCGTCGCTGCTCGCATGCGACGGGGCTCCCCTGCATGTGATGAAGGTGCCGTTTTACATCAACTCATGCGAGCTCGTAGTTATCAAGCGGGTTAGCAAAATTCTGTTTTACGCCGTCATTGCGACAAGGTTTGTCGTGATGGTGCTGAATAATTGCGGGGGCAAAGCACGGCGGTGACAGTTGTTTCCATCGTTCAGCGCTTGTACCTTCCTCAGGGGGCAAGGAAGCCGGTTTGTTCAGCCAGTTGCCCCGTCTGATCAATAAGATAACCAAGGAGTGAACATGGAGTCGACGTCGCAATCGTCAGGCCTTTTAAAGGGACGTGTCCGATCGTTAGTGGTAGCTGCAGTCCTTATACTGATGGCGGTGAGTTGGTTAGGGGCGATCGACCGTGCCTCGACCGATTACATCGACAGCTCTCTCGTGCAGGCCTCAGTAGCTTTTGGTGTGGCCAAGCTGCTCAATGCGCTGATTTCCCTACTGCAAAGTGTCGAGGTAGAAGTCAGCATGGTGGTCTTTTCTGGCAGCTTGGGTCTGGGAGAGGTGCTAGATCCGTTCAATGATCTGATCGAGGATTACTCCTCGCTCATGAAGCTATCGATCGGTTCTCTGCTGATTCAAAAGCTGCTTCTTGGCGTCGTCTCTGACTTGTTCTTCAAAATCTTGCTGACGCTGTCTGGTGCTGTGGTCATTCTCAGTCTGTTGCGGCCATCGCTCGCCGGGTTTAATCAAAGTGTTCGCCTTTTTGCCTTTCTGGTTTTCCTTCGCTTTGCACTGGTTATGGTGGTCGCCCTGAACGGTGTGGTCAGCGAGTATTTTTTGGCTGAACAGTCCCGCGGTGGGATTGCTGCCTTGGAAGCGTTGCCGGGAGAGGTCGAGAATGTCGATGTAAAAGGCGCAGATGCGCAAGCCCTCAGTGCGTTGGCGTCGCAAGCTGAGGAGCAGCGCGCAGAACGGGAAGCTGTGCTCACTGCGCGACTTGAGGAACTCGCCGCCCAGCGTGAGCAGCTAATAGAGCAGCAACGTCAGGCAGAGTCCAAGCTTGATGAGCTGGAGGCAGGCATGGATACCGTCGAGCGCCTTAACTTCTTGTCGCGTTCGCCCGAGCACGCCAAGGCTATCGCGCAGGTTGGTCTTTACGAGGATCAGCTTGATCTGTTGGAGGATGAGCGCAACAAAACTCAAAACGGCCTGCTATTGATCCAGCGCGAGCGTGAAGCAGCGCAGAATCCGGATGGTGCTTCCGGCATCATGGATTCTGTGGGCGGCACCGTAGCCACGCTAGTCAACCCGCTGGCATTGGATGCGTTACAGGAGAAGCTCTCCAATGCCAGTGAAACCATCATGGAAGTCATGGCGCTGTTTGTGTTGCGGACGCTCATCCTGCCCTTGTTGTTTCTGTATTGCCTGACTGTTGTCTTCAAGGCGATCTGGCGTGTTGACGCGCGCGAGTGGTTGAACCGCTCGGCTGCTCGCAGCCAGGAGGTTCAGCATGTCTAACGCAGGTGCTGAATCGACATTGGGTGCATTGCCGCTGAGCTGGTGGGTAGTGGGCGTCGGGCTCTTGTTGATCTTGCCATTTGCTTTTGGGCTCGGCTTAGGCTTGAAGCGGCACATCGTGGTGTATCGAAATCATCTGGACGTGATGGTTGTCGGCGGGCTTTACCTGATCCCGGCGAGTATCGCTGCGCTGGCGGTGTTAATAGCCGGAGGCGGAGGGTCAGGCACCAATGATGAGGCAGTCTTCGAGCTTCGTATGGCGCTGTTTTCCCTTGCCGTGGTGCTCGATGCTTTGCTGCTCTTGTTTATCGTCGTGCGTACTTGGCTTGATAACCGGAACGTGCTGAAAATGCTGCTAGCGCTCTATGTGAAAATTCCGCTGGGCGTATTCTTTTTTGCGCAGTTCGGAAACATCTTCGGTGGTAAGCAGGCAGCCAGCAGACGCAAGTCCGTTTTTTGGGCTTTGCTGCTAACTCCGTTGATTCAGGGCTTGGTGAGGGACAAGCAGGGCAGCTTTCCAATCCCATCACGTCGTCGTTCGTAGTTGGCTCATTTGAAAGGTTTGCCGAGCTGCCGCAGTGTTTTGAGAGGCTGGAGCTTAGCGCCAGTCGCTACTTCTGCCTCTTTTTGCTGCGTGGCGCGGATAGCTCGGAGGTCAAATAACACGGCCATGCCTAGGACTTCACGGCAATAATGCCCTGCGTTCGATGGCGTCGATGCCAGAAATTTTCCTTGCTATGACCTAAGGTCTGGCGGGTGGAAGCTGAAGGCCCTAGCTCTATCAATGTCTGGGGTGAGCTGTGGGAGGCCGGTAATCCCGTTACATTCCGGCTCCCATAGAATCATTGTGCGCGCTAATGCGCCTAGTAGTAACGCATGGCGCAAAGTCTAACGGCGTAGCTCATGCTCAAAGTGCATAAGTAATTTCATTTTTTCGACAATCAGAGAAATAATTTCCTCTTCATCAAAGTGTTCCAGCTCCCAACGCAAGCAGAGAATGCTGTTTCCTTTGCCTTCATGCCAGACTTCGGTTTCGCCGCCGACGAAAAGATCCAGTCCCTGTTGGCGCAGCGAGTCATCCATCTCGCAAAGGTACACTCGTATCGATGGTTGCACTGTACTGCTCGACGAGCGCAAATATAGGACGACGTCCGACCATGTTTTCCAATTGTCAGAGGCAAAGCGCAGAGCGGGTCCATTCTTCCAATTATGCCGCCTGGTGTAACGCTCGTAGTTTGGCACCTCCCGCTCGAGTGCCTCGACGACCTTGCCATCCAGAGCGTCAATTACTTTGTCTTTCAGACGCACCAGGTTGTTAATTTGACTAAGGTTCTCAATGACGAAGTTGATGGCATTAGCATCCATGGCTTTTTCCATTGTAAGGTTTTCAAGGTGTAGCAAAAAATCGCGCGCAATTACCTGCCATTTATTAATCGGGTTAGTCAGCATCTGGTGTGCCAGGCGCTGGCGCGTCGCTCCAATAAGCTGGCCATAGCTTAAGCCATGCCATGCCGGTCTGCTGCTTTGGCCTGAGGGTGAAAGCACAGTGTAAAGCAGAGTGCGATCATCGCCGTTGATCACTTGAGTCGCAAATGCCTCGTAGTCATCAAAGGGATTAACCTGTCCGTGAAATATTTTATTTTCGAGTACAAGGTCCCAGCCTTCGCCGGCTAACACCAGGTCGATGCGATTGTTGGCATGGGTGAGCACTTCGCGTTTGGGGCTTTCGCGCAAAAAAGGGTTTAGTTCAGCGGTCCCGGGTAGGCACTCTAATAGGGAGGCCAAGAAGCAGTCACCCAAGTCGTGACTCTCTTCTGGATCTAGAAAGAAGGCAAGGAGATCAGTAGTGGGGTTCTCGTAGTAACCGCGGCCGCCTAATGCAAAAACACTCTGCTCGCGACGAGGCTGGTAAAAATTAATAGCTGTACGTAGCAGCTCACGAAAAGGTTCTAAGTCCACGGGTACAGTCCTTTGCGGTGTCAGGTTTCAGCATATGTGCATCGCTGCATTCGCAGCTTATAAGAGAGCCGGCACTAAAAAACGCTTTATTTCGGGGCGCCAAGGAAGAATAACGTCTCTCGATTATTTGGATGGACACCATAACCAAAAGGCGCGCTTTCGATGTCAGGGAAGCTGGCGTCCAAAATGTCAATGACGCGAGTATATCTGGAGCACTCAATGAACTCAGGCCCATCGGTGAAGTGGCAAATTAAGGCGCTAAATTGCAACTGTCGAAGTTGCATGAGCAGCTCATTATCACTGCAGTCACAATTGACCCAGGCGGACGTAACTGGCCGGCCCTTGCTCTCCTCGTAGAGGAAGACTAAATCGGCAAACGTCATGCACGCCAGCCCAGGATAGCGAAAAATATCGACCACTGAAGTCATGGTCCTTTCGGCCCATGAACTGAAATCTTCTGGCGAACTATCGATGGGTGCTATCAGTTGAAGGCATCTATCCGGAAGGTCGCGGTGCGGATTGATCCGGTCCACGAAGATGGCGAGGGCGCTCTCATCCATCTCTATCGGCAAATAGTCTAGGGGCGCGTTGATGATAAATGCCAAATCGTAGGGGCCACCATACTCGGCAGTTGGCCCACAGATTTCCACCTTTCCGCTTTCATTGATGTGGTCCGAGTACATCAGAAAAGCTTCCCCTTTCAGGTGGTCATGACACCCAATGGTGAAGCGTTGCATTTCCATGGGACACTCCTACATAGTGATATTTGTAGCATCATCGCAGCTCAGCGCGACAAGGCGCGTCGCAGGCCTGTCGCTGCGCGAGTAGGTCGAATGAACCTGTTTCGTTGGCGTGACCTTGGCGTTGTTAGCAAACGCGTATGTAGATGCTGTCCAAGGTGCTGGCACCTCAGCTGTCTACCACCGGATAGCTGACATCGCCCCAAAGGGTGTTGGGGTTGTCCAACATGAGTTTGACGATCAGGGGGACCAGTTGGGCGAGGATGGCCACGCCGTCACGAACCTGCTCGCGGTTTATGCTGCTATTGCAGGTTGAGCCGCCGTGTATCAGTTGGTTGCGGAGTGTGTAGAGGCGGCTGAAGACCACACTCAACACCTGCACCGTATCGCCTGCGCCAAGCGCCGCGTGAGCACGTTGTTTGCCCGCCTTGAAGCGTGCCTGCCAGTCTTCATGGCTGATCCTGCCATTCTGGAAGTCCCAGAAACTTTTGAACACGTATTTGTTGTCCAGCAGCACGCGAATGCTGCCGGGAAAGGCCTGCCAAACCAGTTTCTCCAGCGCGCGCTCTTGGTCGAGATCGCAGAGTTTTTGCAGGAACGACTGAAAGGTTTTCTGTTCGCTTAGCCTTAACTGGTCGTCGATCTCGGTGGCGTAGGCGGCGTTGAAGGCGATCCACAGGAAGACAAAGCGTCCGTCCAGGTCGTCGCTTTGCTCGGCGCGGTTTAACCAGCTGAGTGCGCGATGCACGCGCACTGCCAGATTGGTGGGGTGGGTGTCGCGCTCTGCTCGTTGGCGCTCCTTCAATTCGGCGTAGGTCATGATGAGGCATTCTCCGCGGCAGGTTGGTAGCCGCAGGTTTTTGCATGGGCTAGCACCTGAGCGGCATCAGCCGCGAGGGCGTCACGCCATTCGGCCGGCTGCCTGACCAGAAAGGCTGGCCCCATACCTCGTATCCACCATAGGGTTTGCTTGTCGTTCGGCACGGTCGCGCGCAGTTCTACGCGGCCTTGGCCGTTGGGCGCAGATAGTTGCTGGTCGTTGCTTAGGGGCGTTTCTTCCAGTTTCCAGGCCAGGTCTTGATAGATGTCTGCTACCAGTTCGACGGGCTGGCTATCGACTGGGTAATCGAAGTTGCCCTGCTGCACGTAGGTTTCGATGCTGAAGTCCGGGCAGGGGCGAAAGGTCTCGGCGCTGGGCGTTACGGTTTGAAAGCGATGCAGCGCGAGTTGCCGGATATCTTCGTGCTCATCTATGGTAGCCAGCACGTAGCTGATGGCGCCGCGTACCACTAGCCCTTGCGGGTGGACCGTGTACTGTTTAAGTGCCTTCTTGAAGCGGCTGCGATAGGTGACATCAATTGCATGCTGGTTTAGCAGAGAGTCGGCTATCGACTCCCAGATACCGGGTTTAACTGTCGGCGCGATCAGCTCTTTGCCTTCGGGGATGCTGGCTACACGTTTATCCCAGTGGGCCAGGTCGTTAGTTTCCAGGCTGTCGAGATGCTGTCGCGCGCGTGCCAGGCGCAACCTGATATGACCAAGGGCAGAGGGCGGTAGTTTGCTCGTCAGGCTCTGCTCGGCCATCGCCAAAAACAGCGCTTCTGCTGTGTCCATGGCGGGGAGGTCGCTGGCAAAGCCGGCGGTGTACTGCCAGCGATGCGGAGCATTCTTTTCGGTCACCTCGCAGGTGAGCGGAAACTTCGCGCTCAGGTTTTGCAGGTCACGCTGCAGCGTACGTTTGTCAACAGTGAAGCCTTCTTCCCTGAGCAACTCGTGCAGGGTGCTGGTGTCGCGTTTGGCGGGTGCTCGGGGGATCAGGCGCAGCAGCGCCAGCGTGCGCAACAGAGTATCGTGCTTGCTCATTACAATTCCTTTTGTCTGTCAGGTGCGACATGAATCGTCGCATGCGGTGCCTAGACTGTCATCCGTTAACCGCAAGGGAGAGCAGTATGACTGACTTTATGCAATGGGCCGAGCGCGATGGCAACCTCGTTGACGATTTGGCGGATGCTCGATCAGGTCAGGGCGACGGGGCGTCAACCAGTGCGGACGTGACGCCGTCGGCGCCGGATCTGACGAAACTTTCTTCGGATGCCCGTCGCGCAGTTGGTTGCCTGTTGGGTGGTGCTGTGGGTGACGCATTGGGTGCACGAGTGGAGTTTATGTCGTGGGAGGAGATCCGCCGGGGTTTTGGCGAGCGGGGTATCCGGTCGATGGCACCGGCTTATGGCCGGCGTGGCGCGATAACCGACGACACGCAGATGATGTTGTTTACCGCGGAGGGGCTGCTGCGCGCGTTGGTGCGTATGCGTGACAACGGTAGCTGTCATATTCCGGCGGTGCTGCATCATGCTTTACAGCGCTGGCTGATTACCCAGGGCGTTGAGCCGAGGCTGAGCCCCAGTCGTGATGGCTGGCTGATGGGCGAGCAAGCGCTCTGGTCACAGCGTGCGCCTGGTAATACCTGCCTGTCGGCACTGACCGCCAGCAAGGACTTTGGTACCTGGGCCACCAACGATAGCAAGGGGTGCGGTGGAGTGATGAGAGTCGCTCCGTGCGCCTTCCTGTTTGACGCCTTCGAGGTGGCCGCCGAATCTGCACGGCTGACCCATGGTCATCCCACGGGCTATCTGGCGGCAGGGTTGTTCGCCGATGTTCTTCACCGCCTGTGGAAACAGCAACAACCACTGGAGAGGGCAGTGGTCGATGCTTTGCAGGAGCACGGTGGCAAGGATGGCATGCAGGAAACCCGCGATATTCTTGAGCGGGTGCTCTGGTTACACCATCGCCAGCTGCGTCCCGACCCAGCAGCCATCGCGCGGCTGGGTGGCGGCTGGGTAGCAGAGGAGGCGTTGGCGATTGGTGTCTGGTGTGCGTTGGCGGCAGACAGCCTAGAGGAGGGGATAGTGCTGGCAGTTAACCATAGTGGCGATAGTGACAGCACCGGCATGATCGCCGGCAATATCTTGGGGCTGATTCACGGCCCACAAGCCATTCCGCGCGTCTGGCTGGATGATCTGGAGCTGAGAGAGGTGATTACGCGCATTGCTGTTGATCTGACCGACATTCCAGCGCGTTATGAGCCATTAAATGATGAGCCGGAGCAGCAGCAAATCAGGGCGCGTTATCCGGGCTGGTAGGGCCGCCTTGCGAGTTAGGACTGAGAGGAGTGCGTTGTTGAGAGCTGTCCTTGGCAAGACACCGCAAGTGCGCGAGCCGCTCACTTGCGGTTAGGCGTTGCCGAAGTCAGCGCCTCACTCCTGCTCTTCCTCCTCCGGCGCGTTCAGTGCAAAGACTTCATCGGTCACTCGCTTGGCGCGTTTGCCGCTGCCACTTGGTTGGATCACAAACTCCAGTGAGTCACGCAGAAGCACAGTTTCCTCATTCAAGTCTGCGCCGATCTCGTAGTCCTCGGCAAAGAGTGCGGTAGCGCTGGCAAGCTGCTCGATCATTTCGTCTTTCTCCGACAACAGCTCGCTGTCGAGGTGTAGCATCTTGGCCATGATGTTGCAGTCGACCAGAGTACCTTCCAGCCAGTTGCAGCTGGAGGAGTATCCTGCCGCCCAGCGTAGCCCGGTACCTTCGATAAACACTTCCAGCTTGACGGTGTCTCCGCCCACAAAGCAGGACCCTAGCATCAATCCGGTAATACCGTGCTTCTTGGCGGCCTCACCGATCATGAACATGGCATCGGTGATCTTCACGCCGCCGATCGTGCCGGGATGACCGTGCGCAGCAACATAGACGATCGCGTTATCAAACCTCACCTTGCACAGGCTCTCGAGGGCAAGTCTGAAGCTGCTTTTATCGTAAAAATTGGCGCTGAATACATCCACGTCTGGTTCTATCTTGGCCATGCCCTCGACGAAGGGACGCACGCTACTGCGGTTGCTGTCGCTATCGTCCAATGCCCAAGGTGACTCCAGAACTAGAATAGCTCGACGTTCACTGCGTGTTCTTGCTCTGCTCATAGGTTGGTATCCCGTGTGAGGTTTATGCGTTGATGGCGTGGTTGGTTGTCGTGGTTAGTCGTCGCTCAGTACCAGCAGGCGAGTGCTCGGGTGCTGGTGGTTGTTGACTCCGACTGCGAGCAGGGCTTCATCGTCCAGGTTCTGTTCTAGCGCACTGCCAATCTGGCTGAAAAGTTCAGGCGAGAAGTCTTGCTTCTTGAGGCTGAGTACCGCAAAGGCAGATTGAAACCTTTGCCCGGCAAGCACCCGCTTTGCTTCGGTATTGAATGTCCCGAACTGGTAGGCGCGTGCGATCATGCTGCGGCCCTTGGCGTTATGCAGCACGACGCGCAGGTCCGCCAAGTCGATGCACGGGATTTTGGGTACGTCCAGGAAAACGCCGCACAGCGCAGCCATGATCTGGTCTGCCCAGATAACGAGTTCCTGGGCGTTACACGGGCGCTCACAGCGTATCTGAAAGCATCCCGCTTCAAGGGTGCGCTGGCTGTCTGCTGGGTCTAGAAACAGGGTCATATAATGATTGCCTCGCACGCTGTAGTCCTCTGGAGCCCGAAGCACGAAGCAGAAGTCGCAGTCATCGTTATTTTCTGGTTGCGCTGTCGTTAGTTGTTTCTCTTTCGGGCCGAATGGGCTGCCTCTTTCGTGACCGTTCAGTAGATCAACAATGCGCACGGTGAGGCTGCATTGATCCTCACTCATACATCCTCCAGGGCCGGGAGATTATCTCGATATTGCTCACAAGCCAGGTTCAGGCGTTGGGCCAACTCCTCACGTAGTGATGCGGGAGCAGTGACTACTACTTGGCCGGCGCGGGCCAGCAACCACCATTTCAGCTCCCAGCTGTCGCTGACCGTAGCGCTTAGCTGGAAGCCGCCACCTTGTGGCAATGGGGTCAGCTGCATGTCATCAGAAATTGGTGTCTCGAGTAGTAGATGCGCCAGCTGGTCTTTGACCCAAGCGCGCAGCGCTATTTTTCCGCGTACACCAAACTGCATTTGTTCCTCCGCCAGGTAGGTCGCCAGGTCAAATGGAGTGTCGCTGGACACAGCTGTTGGCAGAGCCTCGGCGCTTTGCAAACGGTGCAAGGCATACATGCGCACATCGACAAACTCGGCCCCGGTCGCCAGCAGGTAGCGCGTCTGCCCCCGTTGCACCATCGCCAGCGGGTTGAGAACGAGGTCTTGCTGGCTGCGCTTGGATGCGGAGCGATAGATGCACTGCAGTTGCTGGCCTTCGACTAAGGCCTGTAGCACGGTAGCGGCGATATCGGGGTCAATCTGCGGTGGTTGGAGCACGGTGCTGGCGCTCAGGTGCGCGACTCGTTGCGGCAGTCGCGCTGCCGGTGTTTGCACCGCCAATGCGCTGAGCTTGTCGCGCGCCTGACTAAAGCGCGGCGTCAGCTCATTAAGTATCGCCCGCGGCAGCAGCGCTTCCAGGCTGCCTTCCAGCAGGCTCAGCGACAATGCTTCACCCAGACTGAGCCCTGGGACATTCAGGGACTTGCCCTCCATCCAATGCCAGCCGTACGGCGTACCCTTGCTGTTGCAGTGCAGGGGGAACAGCTGCTCCAGTAGCAACAGGTCTCGCTCAATGGTGCGCTTGGTGCATTTATGGCCTGCGTCCTCCAGCCTCTGGCGCAGCGCCGCGGTGGTTATGCCGGGCGGCTTGGTCGGCAACTGCTGCAGGATCTCCCACTGGCGAGCGAGTGAGGTGCGTGTTGAGACCGTGGGCATCAGGCGCTCCGGTTATTGGCGGGGTCAGGTGTTGGAGCACGTCGCTTGACCTTGAGAATGCCGCGCTCGCTGGCAGCCGATACGAGCCAGGCCATCAGTTCCGAATAGTTGATGGGTGAGTCCGGCTGCAGCGCTTTGCGGGTTTCTTCAAGGCTGGAGAGCACGTTGGTCAGCTCGGCGTTGTGTAGATGGCTTGTGCCACGTGCGCGTGCGGTTGCCAGCACTGGCTCCAGCAGGGCGTCAAAGGCCTCCTGCTGAATCAGCAAACCAGACAGCGCCGTCAGTTGCTGACTGATGGAGTCAGGTGCTGTGTCCGAGCCCAGAAATCCCGCCAGATTGATGATCCGTCGTCCCAGGCGCTTGATGCTGTGTGTCTCGCGTAGCAGGCTTTCCAGCTCATCTTTAACCAATCGATCCATACCGCTTGCCCTCGTGTTTACTGGATCAGAAGCCAGTATGACGGTGTGGTGCGACAGAATGGGTCGCGGCGGGGCGGTTGTTCGTAGGGCGCAGAATTGCGCATAGGTAAGTGCGTTGGTGCCGGGTTCAGACTGGCGGTATTTAAACCGCCGGAGGGTGACGCTCAAGGCTATCAGTTGCGGACTGCGACAGGCCTTGTCGCTCTTTATGGCATGCTGGTTTCAGCAAGCAAGAATCGAGGAGCTCGGCGAGTTATGAAAGGCAAAGCCAGCAGCACTGGTAGCGAGTTCGAGTTATTGCGCCTGGACATGTTGGCGAGGCAGTTTTCGGGCATTGTTCAGGGCTGTGGTCAGGTTGTTTTTGCTGCAGAGGATGATGAAGCCCGGCTGAGCCACGCCTCCTGGCGTACTGAAGGGGATCTGTTTGAAAGGGCGAGCGAGACCGGCTTCAAGCAATACCTTATGGAGCTGATTGACTGCTTTATTCAGTACCGCGCGCAGATCGGTCAGGCGAAGCAAAAAAACGGTGTCGTACGCATCGGTCGAGGCAGCCTTGTGGTTGAATGGCTATCGAACGACGATCTACTGGAAGTAGAAGGGACATAACGAATGGATGCATTGAAACAAGAATATATGCGCATTTTGCAGGGGCTGCGGATTGATAAATTCAATCTGGATGAGGATGAGTACTCCGGCGTGTTTCTGCCCGCCCCCTTTGATGAGTACTGGACGGCAAAGACTAAGGGAAACGCTGATCAAATCAGATTTGCGCATCACCCGCGCCGATCAACTGAGTTTTTGATGCAACCAGCCTGTTCTTGGCGACAATGCCCCAAAAATCGCCTTCAATTCCGGCCATTTTGGCCTGTTTTACCCCATTACAGGGGTTCAAGACGCAATAACCCCATCAGTCGTTGCATAACACCGCTTGGCCAATACCAGGTTGGCCAGTGCAAACAGGCTGAACAGCTGGGCCTGATTCTTCTCCATGCCCCGGTAGCGTACCTTGCGGTGGCCAAACAGATTCTTGACCACATGGAACGGGTGTTCCACCTTGGCACGGATGCTCGCCTTGCAGTGCTCAATGCGTTGCTTGATCTGCTTCTCCGGGCCATCTTCCATTTTCTTGATGGTGCTGCGCCGTGCAGCAATCCGCAGCGGAGGGAGCGTGTCATCATCCCCACAAAGGCGCTTGCCCAGACCCGTGTAACCGGCATCGGCATAGATCGGTTCCTTGTCGTCACGCAATAGCTGCTCGGCTACCGTGATGTCCGCCTGGTTGGCCGAGGTCGCCACCAGGCTGTGCGTCAGACCGATGGCTGCATCGACACCGATATGGGCTTTCATGCCGAAATACCACTGGTTGCCTTTGCGTGTCTGCTTCATCGCTGGATCACGCTGCTTGGCCTTGTTCTTGGTAGAAGGTGCAGCGGCAATGATGGTGGCATCGACAATGGTCCCTTCGCGCATGAACAAACCACGTTCTGCCAGACTGGCGTTGATCTCTTCGAAGATCCGCTGCGTCAGCGAATGCCTTTCCAGCAGGTGGCGGAAACGCAGCAGTGTTGTGGCATCCGGTACGCTTTCGATGGACAAATCAATACCGACGAAATCACGCATCGCCTGACTGTCGTAGATCGCATCCTCAAGGGCTTCATCAGCCAGACCGTACCACTGCTGCAAGAAGTAGATTCGCAGCATTCGCTCCAGCGGAGTCGGTGGACGGCCACGCTTGCCGGCAGCATCGGGGTAATACGAGGGCGATAGGGCATCCAGCAGGCGCTGCCAGGGCACCAGCACATTCATCTCGGCCAGGAAGCGTTCCCGGCGGGTAACCTTTTTCTTGTTCTGATGCTCGGCTTGGGCGAAGGTGATCTGCTTCATCGGGCGGCCTGGCTGAGGTAGTGGCACTGTCTGATGATTATACTCGGGGCTGGGTACTCAGGCAGATGGCTGATTTGTGCAGCGTTTCCCTAATGCACATGCATCCCGATTCTTTACTCATTGACGTGAAACAGTTTCGGGGCCATTCATACATACACACTACTATCTGACTGGTAGTAATGCCTCCTGACGGAGATTGAAATATGAGTAACGAAGTCCATCGCTACGACATTTACAATGCCATAGCCCAGCTTGAAGAAGCTGCTACGAACCACAACGCTACATTCGATGAAGCAAACAAGATCTTCTCAGATACTGAAAAGGGTCTCAGTCAGATTAATCTTGATTGCTGGTACCCATACCCCCTTTCCCCAAGACTTCCTGGAGCACCCTCTGCTCCGCCTAACGTGCTGTCCCAGCATATACCCCTTCAGCCCTTCACTGTGACCACCTATAAACTAGGTTATATCTCGAGCAGGTTAGTAATCAGGAAGGTGAATTCTGAATATGATTATGAGCGCGATGCTTGGGGTAATGTATTCTACGGACCTAATTACTTCCCCTACACTAAGAAGATAAGCGATAATGTAAGTGAACCGATATGTGTCGCAGATAGCTCGAGAGAATTGAGAGTTATGGTGATTGAGAGTTTGCCAATGTTTCTCGAGTTTGTTCGGTCATTTATCGCAACACATACTCAGACTCTCAACTGGGCGCTGGGTAATCTTCGTTCTACCTAGCTTATGATTGCGTTCAGTTCCGGGAGGTTCCTCCCGGAACTGAACTTAAATAGGCATGGAGAAGTTTGCCTCAGTAAGTGCCATTCGTACCTGACCCCTTTTCCTCTCATCATCGATGTATGTCAGCTCGTAAGGATGTTGACGTACTGTCGATAGAGTTGCTCCTTTTGTGCTGGTGTCATGTTCTCTGCTGGAACGTACTCAGAGAAAAGAATGCCCGAATAGTCTGGAAAACAGGTCTCAGTCAGACGTTCCATTGGTAAGTCAAGTATGGTCTGGTTGACTGATTCGATAAAGGACTCAAGGCTAACCGGTTCTCCCTCGCTATTCAGTTCGTCCCACAAAGCTCCGCTCGGGAAGACTGTGCTATCCCACTCTCCAGAGAATAGAAATTGAGCCAGTAGTTTCAGAGATTTCTCGCTCCACAGTCGGTAGGTCATGTAGTCGCGCTCATATCCCTCGGAAACACGGTCGACGATGTCGCTAAATGTCAGGGCAAGCTCACCTGTGTCGCAGTCGAGTCTGAAATCACTGCGCTCATCAGCAAAACCTATTCGATGCTTGAGTGGGTGAGTGGTGCAAAGCTTAAGAGCGATGGCATGGGAGCTTCCCCTCAAGCAATAGTCGTGGCGGTCAAGCGTGCTGACCCTTTGTAAGATTTGTGTGCTGAGGTGGTCGATCAGCTTGTTTCTAGTTATATCCCGGGCTTTATAAGCCCAAGCTTCATCATAGACAGGCTGTTTGCCAATGATTGTCAGGCTAGAAGGAAGCCCCGGATCAAGAGGACCTTCGAATCGAGATAGTGGAAGATTAAGTGCATAGCTTTCATTGAAGTTCCGCAAGCCAGTCCGAATGGCGTCGAGCAGTTGGTTTCGTCGGTCGATTTGGTTGTCATCCAGACCATGGTCGGCTCCATGTTTCATTCCGCTTCCTCGATTTTAGGGGTGTATGTATTCACGCCGATGCAGTGCGCACATTCAATGCCATTCGGATACTCCGCCCGCGCTGCTCCGGACAGATGTACCACTCTCATTTGGACACAGTTAGAGTGCAGCGAAGCTGGATCGGTATTGTGAGTCTGAGCCTGCCCTAGGCGTCAACGACTTCAGCTGATGTGCCTGCCCTCTTTTCACAAAAGCTGGTTCTATAATAGTGCTATAGAGGAGCTGATGAAACCAAGGCGACAAGCCAGCTGGACGCAGCATGTGAATCAACCGCCCGTCATGGCATCGGTTCTACCTGATCCGAGTTTCCGTACACCTCCAGTCCTGGGGTATGGGGTTGTTCATGTTTGGCGTTGCGTTGCTGCTCGGCGCCGCGGCGTTCTCCGTGCCTGAATTACCTGACCCGCCATCGGAGGCCTGATGACTGCTCAGATTGGCGACCTGCTTTTCTACCAGGGGCAGCGGATGACCATCTGCGACGCTCCGCTCGGCACTTACTTTCGTTTGGGCGGTGCCTATCCTGAGTTTGAACCTAGTTCCACTGCGCTCATACGTGGTTATGTTGCCACCTGGCAGCTGCTGGACGACCGGCTGTACTTGGTTGCGATACAGGGTTGGCTTAGTAATGGGGAGGATGCGTCACTGGAGTCGGTTTTTCCGGGATATCCGGAGCGGGTTTTCGCCCATTGGTACTCCGGCCGCATCAGGGTTCCACGCGGTAAGCTGCTGAAGTACGTTCATGCTGGCTACGCGAGTATCTATGAGCGTGATCTGCTGCTGGATTTTGAGCGCGGTGTGCTTGTCGCTTCCATGGAGAAACACAACGGCGTCTCCGACACCCCCGATGCACCTGAGGGGTATGGCGTGGGGGCGTTTACCGTTTTCCCGAGGCCGGGCGCGCAAGAGGGGGCAGGGGAGTGATCTATCTTTACCTGTATCTTGGCATTGGCCTGCTGGTCGGCATCGGCTTCAGTATCAATGGCGCGCGAGCCTACGCTAAGGCCCCACCAAGAACCGAGATGGCAGCGCAGGCCCTTGACCCGGACTGGCAGCCATCCAAGCGGCGCTGGTTGCCTCTGATTCTGATCAGTAGTCTGATTTGGCCGGTGCTGCTTCTGCTTCCTCTGCTGGAGCGGCCGTTTGAAGCAGCAGCGCCCATACCTGAGTTCGCTGTAACCGGGGATCATCTGCTCGAGTCACTCACCGTGGCCGAAATCGAAGCCCGAGAGCGGGTTTCAGATCCGCTTGGTGCGGTGCCCGATCTGCCATTCGGACACCTCAACACTGCCTGGTGTGAATTTCTCGCGCAGTGCGAAGAGGAGCTCGAGTTCAGACGGTTTGCGGCTGATTGGGATGCAGGCTGGTGCAAGGAGCGGCGCGAAGGCTACGTCGAGATGGTTGACGGCCAGCCGGGGCGTTTCTTCATGACGGTCTACAAGACGCTGCCGGAGGAGTAACCAGCAGCTTCTTCAGACTTAACCCCAAAGGTTGTTGCAGATACGCTGGACGGCTGCATTGGCGGCTCTGCAGTCAAATAACGTCGGATCAAAGTGACCATCGGCCCAGGCCGGCGCCTCTTGGCCTTGGTCACTGTCTGGCCGAGCAATCGCCTGCAGAAAGTCCAGATACCCTGGCACGCCGCCCACATCCTCTGGCGGACAGGCACCGGCACCATCGAGTACCTCGCACCAAGTGCCGGATACATCGCTCGGCTCCTGTGCTTTCAGCGCAATCACGTGTTGCCAGCTATCGCCAAAGTCATAGGTGTAGCGCACGCGATCCACATGCTTGAACGCTTTTGTCAGCTTGATGCGTCGGTCATCCTGCGCATCGCCCTGCAGGTCGGTAGACTCCGGATCCAGCGGCGTATAGTGATTGAGTCCGTCCTGAAACTCATGCAGGTGGCAGCTGTGCCAGCCGAACGCCGCCTGGATAAAGTGATGGAGCTTGCGTAGCGTGCAGTCGCTGTTTACCCGGATTAGACGCCATACGGGCGGTTCGATTTGCAGCGGCTCCAGTTGGATAAACAATGTGTACAGCGTGGGTTTGGTTGCCATCGGGGATCCTTGGGTTACTTGTAAAACCACGGCTGCAGTTGCTCGAGGTTACCGACCACAATCTGCTGGGCTGTGGGCTTGGCGTGCACTTTGGTTGGGTCGATCTGGTAGCGCTGTAATACGTACTGCACCAATGCGCCGCGGGTCTGGATCTCCAGCTGCCCGCCGATCATGCCGTAATCCGCCTCCACGATGGCCCGCTGTTCAGCCTTCAAACGTGAGTCTGGCTCAATGATGACGGCGACTCGGGTATTCCAGCCTGTATCCGCCTCGCGCGTATTGTCCGACAGGTCATCCATCAACTCAGGCACACCACGGAATCGGCTGAGCACAAAGTCGCGGTAGTCGCCGTTCTTCTCGCAGTAGGCACGCACATGCCAGCGCATACCGGTAAATACCAGCGTATGCGGTGCGATCAATCGCGTCTCGCCATCGGGCGTGGTAAACGACACATACTCACATTCAAGTCGCTGACCTTCGCGACAGGCCTTCAGCAGCGGCCGCAGCACCTCAGGACGCACCGACCTGTCCGGCACATCCAGCACCTCGGTATGGGCATAGGCCAATGCCAGCCCCTCGATATGCGGCGCGCGGTCGTGGCTCTGGTTCAGCAGGTGCAGGTAAGCGCTGGCGCTGTCGTCGATAAAGCGCGGCTGGAACCGCTTACTCGGTACATAACCCTTCAGGTGCTTGTCATATTCCAGATTCTTCGGCGCATGCTCGGTGATGTAGGTGTTGATGTCCTTGGAGGCCTGCTGACGGCTGATACCAAAACTCTGCATCAGGTGCTGAGTGGTCAACCGACCTTCCCACCAGGCAACCGTTTCGATTAGGCGGTAGCGAAGGGCAAGATCCCAGCGGACGGATTCGGGAGTGTTGCTGCGTTTCATGGTGTCCTTACCTGCTTGAAAAGCTGACACATAAGCGTCGTTTGTGAAGACGTGTCAATCAAGATGGCATGTTGATTCGGATTGATGCAAGGGCGAGTGCGTTGCCGAAGGCCTCTCAGCGGTGGCCGATGGTCTGGCATCCGCAAAATCGCTGCCCCACGGCAGGCCGCGACCAAGTAACCGGCTACGTGAGGGACCGAGTAGTGCGCGCCAATGGAGAGAAGGGTACGTTCGAGCATCCGCCTGAAAACTTGACCTGTATGCATGACCATTATTGGTCTGTCAGCTAACGCGACATATCATCCAACTGTGCCCGCGGGAGTGGGCAGGGATGGATCCTCGGTCAGGGATGACCTCATTTAACAAACGGGATGAGCATGCAGCTACTGCCAGCGTCAACTGCTTTACCCGTGGCCTTGCAGTAGATAAAGTGATCTTCCTCAAATTTGCTAGCAGCAGTCATAGTGGCGTCAGGTTACGGCGCTGCTCGTACGCATCGAAACTTAACAGGCCGTTGAAAAACTCGGCTTCAACTGCCCCAACCCGTCCGGTTTGGCGCTTTTTCAAGCGCTTTGGCCTAACGGAGTCCACACAAGGCCTGACTTCAGGCCTTTTTGACAGGTTTCAGCACCACGTTCACGCCTTTCGGCGTTTTTTGGGCGTAACTCGCCCTATACATGCGATCCTCGCCACCAACCCGACAGGCTACCCAGTCGGATCAGGTTGTAGACCGAGAAACCCAGCAATAACTGAGCACTCAGCTTGGCGCGACCGATCAGCTTGGTCTTGCGCAGGCCGCCAACCGTCTTCAGCCAGCCAAAACCTTCTTCGATCCGCTTGCGGATCTTCTGGCTGGCGGCATACCCCGGATGCCGCGTGGTGCGCCCATCGATGGCGCTGCCCTTGCGCTTCTGCGCCACATGCGGTGTCACTTTCAGCTCGCGCGCCCTCTGCACGAAACGCTTCTGGTCGTAATTCTTATCTGCACCTACCGTGCTGCCCGGCTTGGCCGTGCGCTCCAGCATCTCCAGCGCCGCCTCTACCTCGGCACGTCCATTGAACTCGGTGCATTCCACATCCACGATCAGACCGTTACGGTGCTCCATCATCGTGTGGGCCATGTGCGCCAGACGACTGGCATCGCCATTGCTCTTGCGCGCCAGCCGGGCCTCGGGATCGCTGGTCGATTGGTGGGTCGCGTTGCTGCGCTTCTCGCCCTTGAAGTCGGCATCGGGGTTGCGCGTGCCATCCTCCGGTGGGTCGCCGCCATCCTTCTTGATAAAGGACTTGTGCGAGGCCCAGGCGTCGATCAGCGTGCCATCGACGCTGAAATGCTCGTTGCTGGCGTACTCGGACCATGCGGCCAGCGACTTGATGCGCTGGAAGAACAGCCGCGCTACATCCTGGTTGAACAAGCGGTCACGGTTCTGGCTGAAGGTCGAGTGATCCCACATGCGCTCGTCCATCGACAAGCCGACGAACCAGCGGAACAGCAGGTTGAAATCAATCTGCTCGACCAACTGCCGCTCGGAGCGAATGGTGTAAATCACCTGCAGCAACGAGGCGCGCAGCAGCCGCTCCGGCGCAATCGAGGCCCGTCCCAGGGTGGAGTGCAGCCCGTCGAAGTCCCGATCCATCGAAGCCAGAACGGTATCGACCAGGCCTCGCAGGGGACGCAGCGGGTGATCGTTCGGGATGCGCTGCTCCAGCGTCGTATAACTGAACAGCTCGTTTTGTTTGAGGTCGAGTCCACGCATCGGCTTGGGCTGGCTTCGGCAGAAGAGGATGGCCGCCATTTTGCCAGAGCCACGCGGGCTCTGGCTTTTTTCAACGGCCTGTTAAAAGGGACTTTATATGCGCATACTCATTGCGGCACTCTCCGGCCTATTGATGGCCTCTCAAGCGGCTTTTGCCGAGCAACCCAAGCTGTTTAAAGATTGGGCTTACAAAACCCCGATGGCCTCATTTAGCCAAGAGCTAGGCTTCTACGACTGTGCGGCAGATTTTGGTGCCAAGGCTGTTTGCATAGATGATGTCGAGTTTCTGGGGCACCCCTTCGGTGCGGTGCTGAGCCCGACGGAAGGCTCCTTGGCGGAGGTCATGCTTGTTGCCGAGTTTGACTATGACCTGTACGTCAAGCTCATGGGAGCCTTGGCAGGTGGGTTTACTCTCATTTCGATGCGTGGCGCCAACGATCAGCTGGACCTGCTTGAAGCCCTTCAAGTGAGTCGAAACTCGCAACAGTTTCAGAGCCGACTGAACGATTACGAAACCCTGGGGCTTAGCCAGGGCCAGCTGACTTACACGTTTATCGAGCAATCCGGTGACGTCGTGCGTCGGTTCAGCACAGCTAGTGCTGCTGCGTTTGCTGCTCCCGAAACAGCTCGGCTGGCTGAGCTGGTTGTATATGAGGACGAGTATGAGTCAACGCTACTGGTCAAGTTTGCTCTGCCGACACTTTCTCGCGAAAGTGCACGCGAAAGTATGCAAAGAATGCCCGTAGAAGATTTCTGAGCGCTGTGCCCGTATGTCGCACTCGAACATAGGGTAAAACCGTTAGTGTTGGGGAGTGTGTATGTACAAACCAGGTGTGTATTCTGGTTGCCAATCGAAATTCGCTTACTCGACAGGCTGTAGAAGGAACTTGAGCCGTGTTTAATGCTTATCATGCAAAGTACTACGCCCAAGAGCTCATTCGTCTCCGCGCTTCTGACGACGTTGCGGGTGTGATAGTTCGGTTTCTGGAGGACAGCGAGGATGAGTATCGGTCTCTGCAGAAATGCGCGCGCTGATCGATCGTTGTCCCAAGGGTTTGTGGACTCCCTAGCCACTGATCTGGGCTTGCTCGGCAGGCCAAATCGGGCTGGAGGATTGCTCAAGTCTGGGGATCCTCTCTGTCATCAACCGCATGGTATTGCTTCTAAAACTGGGAGCTATTTTTGAAGGGTGGCGTGCAATTTGGCTGCATCTTTAACCTGGCTGGACCTGACTTCAGCGGATCGCGATAAGGTTCGCCAAATCCTTGATCTGTTCAGGGAGCAGGGCACTGTTGACGAACTTGGCCTCGGTAGTCTCCGCGATGCCCTGTCTGATGCACTGTTCCCAGGGACTTCTGTGCTGCATACACGTTTGCGCTATGTGCTGTTTATCCCATGGATTTACAAGCGTCTCGAACAAACGGGGAGTGGAGGGGATGTCGCCAGAACTGCGCGCTCTAAAGAGGTGGAGTTGATCTCCCATCTTGCGGATCAAGGCAATGATGGCGTGATCGGCATCCAGGCGCGGGAATCCCTGGCTCGTCTGCCAAGCAGTGTGTATTGGGCCGCACTGTCGCGTTGGGAGATTTTCGAGCCCCGACATAGCCTGAGCTGGTATCACACCCATTTTGATGAGATGCGCCGCCAGGTTCGACGCCCTGAGATATCGGCAGACGATCCTGGTTTGCTCTTGACTGGTCGGCATACTTGGCACCCGAGGTTGCCGCCAGCACCGGCTGGATTCCCTGTAGGAGCAGACTTTTCTCTTAGTCGTGAAGAGTCAGAGTTCGTTCAGGCTCAGATCCGTGCCAACTGTAATGGCTCTTTGCTGGGTTGGCTGGCTGATCATAATCTTGCCGAGCAGGCTCATAAGCTTTGGGACGTTCACCTGCCACCTGACGCTCCCTCCCAGATAGCTTCCACACTCGAGTTGGCTCGCCAGTTTTCATTGGTTATTGAAGGTGCGCCGCTCCTTTACAACCTGATGTTGGCGGAGAAGCGTGGTAAGACCAATCAGTCGGAAGCTGATATGGCAGCAGCTGACTACTACCGTCAGGAGTTTTCCGAATGGCTGGTTCTGGCCAAGGCAGACCTGCAGACCTTCCAGCCAGAGGTCTTGTGGGCTTTCGTGGTGCGTCAGCAGGCGCGTAGTCCGGAGCCTCAACGCCGTTTTGTAGAGCGTTGGTTGCAGTGTGTCAGTCATGGAGATGTTGAACGAGCGCTTAATGATCAGGGATTACGGTCCCTGATTGAAATGCGAGAGTGGCAGCTTAAAGGTCCCAAGCGGGCGCGACTTGCAAATGCCGGCCGGTTGGCAGATTGGAGTGGCCGTGTAGGTGTTGGTCGTATGGAGTTTCGCTGGAGTCAGGTGCGCCGGATGTTGATGGATCTACATGAGGGGCTGTCGCACTGATGTTGTCTCCCGATTCCCGTGCTGTGGCGATGGATTTGCTCAAGCCTCCACCAGGTTACCGAATTGATCGCACTGTACTGACGACATACAGCTTGGATCTGGAGGTTCTGTTGGCTCTGCCGCTGGCAGTATTGGCTCAGACAGATGCTGGAGTAGAGCAGCTCTTGCTGGATCCGCTGATGCTGCTCGAGGCGATTCGCGAGGCAGGTGAGCGTATACAGATTTTTGTCGACGAGGCCGGCATTGCCGTACCCGCCAACGGCCGGGCTCTATATGGGGCGTTGGAATCCAGCGTCCATCCGGTAAAAGCGCCTAACGGTGGGGTATTCCATCCCAAGGTTTGGGTGGCCCGTTTTGTTCATGATAATGAACCACCGCTGATTCGTGTATCTGTAGCTTCTCGCAATTTAACCTTTGATAGGTCTTGGGATATTGCCCTGACGTCGGAGGCGACTCCTGGGAAAAAAACAATTGCAGCAAGCAAGCCGCTGTCTGACTTGCTGCGTCGATTGCCAGGGCTAGGAGATGAAACACTGGAAGACGCTGTCATTGCAGACATTCAGCACCTGGCGGATGAAGTGCAGCGGACCGCGTTTCCGGCGCCGGAGGGATTCGATAGCGGTCTTGGGTTTTATGTGTTGGGTCTTGGTAAGCAGAGGGCGCACTGGAGTCCAGTCGAGCAGGCAACCCGCATACTGGCCATAGCTCCCTTTCTATCTGACAAGGCACTGCAAAAAATCGCCAGGCTGGCATCGAATGAGTCGCTGTTGGTTAGTCGTGCAGACCAGCTCTCGCAACTTGAAACGGACTTGGCCAACGATTGGAGCGTCGTACAAGTGCTGAGTCCGACGGCCGATGTAGAAGCAGAGGATGAATCTCGGCTACGGCCATCTGGCCTGCATGCCAAGCTGATGGTATTTGAGTGGGGGCATCGAGCCACCTGGTTTATCGGCTCAGCCAACCTGACCGATGCCGCTTTTACCGGGAGAAATGTTGAGCTGATGGCGTCGGCCTCAGGCCCTAAAGGACGTCCGGGGGGCAAAGGAATTGGCATCAATCTTTTTATGGAGTCGGGTTTTCAGAGTCTGTGTGAAGACTATCAGCCTGCTGAGTACGCGCCTGAGGAAGAATCAGCTCAAGAGGCCGCAACCAAGCTCAAACAGGCTCGAGAGGCATTGCTGGGCGCGGAGTTGCGTGTCAGCTGTCGACCAGCAGAAGACGATTGGCAAATGGCCGTGCAGGGTGGGATTGCCCTACCTCAAGGCGTCACACTAACCGCTTGGCCCTTATCGCTTGAAGGGCATCAGGCTAAGGAGTGGCAGGACGGTGTCAGCTGGTATCTACCGATTGCCCGGCTGACGGCATTTATCGCTTTCAGCATCGCCGTGGATGGGCATGATGAGAGACTCGATCTTGCCATCAAGCTGCCTGTAGAAGGGATGCCGGAGGAGCGGATCCATCATGTGTTACGCACCCTGATCGATAGCCCTGAGCGTTTCATGCAGTTCCTGCGGGCCTTACTTGGCGGGCTAGAGGAGATTGCCGGGCTCATCGGGGACAGTTCCGGGCAAACTTGGAATTTTGCCGGAGGCCAGGGACTCCGAGGTGAGCCGTTGCTGGAAGACATGCTGCGCGCCGCCTCAAGGGACCCGCAGCGGCTGCTCCCGGTAAGACGGCTGATTGCTGATTTGCGCCAGTCGGAAGAGGGGCGAAAGATCGTGCCCGATGATCTTTATGTCGTATGGCAAGTAGTTGATTCAGTACTGAATGACATGGAAGCTCAATGAAACGACCAGATATCGACAGTGTTCTGGCCCCACTGAAGACTTTCCAGCGGCGCACAGTGGAGCATGCTTTCTATCGCCTATTCCATGCTGATGACAGTACGGGCCGTTTCCTTGTTGCTGATGAAGTAGGCCTTGGTAAGACGCTGGTCGCCCGAGGTGTGATCGCTCGCGCAGTAGACAAACTCTGGCAGGATGTCGATCGGATCGACGTGATTTATATCTGCAGCAACCAGAGTATTGCCCGCTCCAATCTACCGAAACTGCGGATCACCGGTGACAACCAGGTCAGTTTTTCCCTTGCTTCTCGCTTGACCATGCTCGCTACTGAGCTTGCCCCCCGTGAGGGGCAGCTGGGATTGGCTGGTAGCAAGCTGAACTTTGTCAGCTTTACCCCAGGTACCTCCTTTGACATGGGGCGTTCGACCGGGATGCGGGATGAACGCCGGTTACTGTTTCACCTCCTCGACGGTGTAGTTATGCCACGAGTGGGGTTGATGAACTTACTCCAGGGAGCGGTCCAGAGCCGTGAGCGCTGGCGTCAGCAGCTCAATGACTGGCCACTGCCGCTGGAAGAGGGCATTGCTGCACGTTTCCGGGAGCGATTCCGGGATAGTGGGCGTCTGCAACAGGATGTAATTGACGCTGCAACCGGCTACTTCGCTCGTTATCGGGAGTCCTACCCGCCGGATGCTGGTCATTTGCGTCGACGCTTGATCGGCGAACTACGTCAGTTGCTGGCTGAGGTTTGCGTCGAAGCGCTGGAGCCGGACTTGATAGTGGTGGATGAGTTCCAGCGCTTCAAAACACTTCTGGATCCAGAGCAGGCCGAATCTGATCCTTCGGCAGAGATTGCTCAGGCACTGTTTAGCGCTAAATCATCGGAGGGGGTCCCTGCGAGGGTGCTGCTGCTCTCCGCAACTCCGTACAAGCTGTTCACCACGGACGCAGAGATTGAGCAGGAGGACCACTATAAGGATTTCATTGCTACTACCGCCTTTCTGCTTGGGCATGACGAGAAGCGGGGCGCTCGTCTGAAGTCTGCGATTACCGAATTTGGTCGCGGGTTACGTCTTGCAGCTAGGGGAGAAACGGATCAGATCTTGCCAGCCAAGCAGGAGCTTGAGCTCTGCCTGCGAGAGGTGATGGCTCGCACCGAGCGCGTGGCAGCCACAGAAGAACATGACGGTATGCTGGTCGAGCCTGGCAATACCGTAAAACTGCAGCCTGAGGATGTACGCCAGTATCTGTCGGCAGATGCGGTATTTCGTGCGGTAGGTGAGCGAGATCCAATGGTTTACTGGAAGTCCGCCCCCTATCTCGCCAACTTCATGCATCGCTACAACGTGGACAAGCGGATACAGGATACGCAGCAGCGCTTCCCTGAAAAGCTGGCCAAGGTCATCACCGAGCACCAAGACAGCATGCTGTCCATCGATGCTGTTTCAAAGCTCGAGCCTGTGCCGGATGCACATGCAAAACTGCGTGACTTGCGAGAACGCTTGATCGACAGTGGATTGTGGAAGCTGCTTTGGATGCCACCGACCGTACCATACTGGCCGTTGGCTGGAGCCTATGAGGGACAGCATGGGCAGAGCAAGGCGCTGTTGTTCTCTGCCTGGAACATGGTTCCCGATGTAGTCAGTGGTCTGCTCAGCTATGAAGCCGAGCGGCGAATGCTGGGGCCTGATTTTGAGAGTTACCACGAACCGGATCGTCGCCAGAGCGCCCTGTTGCGCCTGACTGAAACAAGTGGATCTCGAGCCCGGCATCGCCTGTTGCTGCTGCTTATGCCCTGTCTGACACTGGCAGATAAGGCTCATCCTCTTGCTGCTCCAGTAGGTGTTGACCGGCGCGAATGGGTACGTGGTCAGGTGGCAGAGCTGCTCCAAACCTTGCCTGATCCTGAGGATGTTGCGGTAGATAATCGTTGGGAATGGGCGGCGCCGTTGCTGCTGGATCCTGACATGCGTGAGTTTTTGTCTGACTGGCCGCATGACTCTGCAGCACCGGAGTATCGACCCAATCCTGAGTATTTGCCTGGCTACGTAGATGACCTGCTCTCCCTGGATATCAGCACCCTGGGGCGCCGTCCTGATCACTTGCTTGAAACCCTAACTGATGTAGCGCTTGGCTCGCCGGCTGTGCTTGCTGCGCGCATGCTTGATGTGCCTGGATTGTCACCGCTGGTACGTCGGGAGCTAGCTGCTAGGACCGCCTATTCATTCTGGCGTTTGTTCAACCGCCCGGCATCGATTCGCCTTATCCGTCAGCTGGACTCCACCGGTTCTGATTCCAGCGATGAAGATGCCTACTGGCATCGTGTCTTGCGCTATTGCCGTGACGGGAACTTGCAAGCAGTGCTCGACGAAACCTGGCATCTAGTGTTCGAGCAGCATGGTTGGGCGGCAGGCCAGGAAATCAACTCCGTCTGCCGTGACTGCGTAGCCGATGTGGTGGAAATGGTAGAGCCACGGCCTTCACGAGTGCTGGCTCGCTGCTATCGGGTTAAGGGTAAACAGGTTGAGACGGAGGAGCTGCATCTGCGGATGATGTTTGCTCTGCGCTTTGGGCATTTGCAGTCAGAGGAGGGCGGTTTGACTCAGGACGCAGTACGAAAGGCCTTCAACAGCCCATTCCGCCCATTCCTGCTCTCGAGTACATCAGTGGGACAAGAGGGGCTTGACTTCCATCCGTGGTGTCATCGGATTGTTCACTGGAACCTGCCCGGTAATCCGGTGGATATGGAGCAGCGGGAGGGACGGGTGCATCGGTATAAGGGGCACGCAGTACGTAAGAATGTTGCCGCCCGCTTTTCCTCCGAGTCACTGTGTAACTGGCGCCCCGGTCAAAACCTCTGGCAAGAAATCTTTGTGCGCGCTGATCGGGAAGCGCGTGCGCAGGGCCGCAGCGAACTAGTGCCTTATTGGGTCGCACCGGGAGAGGCTCGGATCGAGCGCCATGTGCCGGCATTGCCTTACACCAGCGAGGTTGAGGCCTTCGCCAGGTTGAAACGCCAGTTGGCTGCTTACCGGGTGGTCTTTGGTCAGCCGCGACAGGAAGAACTGCTTGATCTGCTCGATAGCTCCCAAGTATCGCAGGGACAGTTGGAGGCTTGGTCTATCGACTTGATGCCGAGGGTGTGAGTCCTTCAATGCGACCTGAACCGCTCCGGGTTCTTCGGGGCATGGTTGGTGATGGAGGTGTTGATGTCCTTGGAGGCCTGCTAGCGGCTGATACCGAAGCTCTGCATCAGGTACTGGGTCAACCGGCCTTCCCACCAGGCGGCCGTCTCGATCAAGCGGTAACGAAGGGCAAGATCCCAGCGAACGGATTCGGGGGTGGTACTGCGTTTCATGGTGTCCTTACCTGCTTGAAAAGCTGACACATAAGCGTCGTGTATGAAGACGTGTCAATCAAGATGGCACGTTGATTCGGGTTGATGCAAGGTCGGCTGCTTTGCTGATGTTCCCTCGACGGTGGTCGACGGCTTAGGAGCCGCAAAATCGCTGCCCCACAGCAAGTCGCGACTATGTAACCGACTAAGTAAGCGACCAAGTAGCGAGCCTTCAAGAAGCGATGCGCAGGTTCCAGCATCCGCCTGAAAACTTGACCTGTATGCATGACCATTATTGGTCTGTCAGCTAACGCGACATATCATCCAACTGTGCCCGCTGGGAGTGGGCAGGGAAGGATCCCTTGGTCATGGATGACCTTTCCTAATGATTGTTACTGCTAGCGGTAGTGGCTATTCCTGTTTAATCCGGTCTAACCCTCTTTGATCTGATAAAGTCATGGTTTTGCGCGGCCTGTTGGGCGGAGGAAAATGACTGATCGGTGGTTGAGTGTGGAGGACATCGGCGAGCACTTGGGTGTGAGCAAGGATACCGTCTATGCATGGATCGCGAAGCGGCGCATGCCAGCGCACAAGGTGGGACGTTTATGGAAGTTTCAGAGGTCAGAGGTCGACGCTTGGGTTAAGGCCGGTGGTGCCAGCGATGATACGCCGGAGGCCACGGATGTCTGAGTTGTACCGTTTGTCATTCACTACCGGCGGGCTGTTTATTCAGGAGTCGCCGATGGTTGCGGAGCTTTTCCTCTTGAGCCGTGATTGGCAGAGTACGCGCGATCAAGTACGTGAGCAGAATTTGCTCCAGGTGCGCACAGCCGCTGCAGCAATGCGGATAAGTAAGGAGATTGTTGCTCGTCTTGAACTCTTGGATGTCGGAGAGCTTGAGGCGTTGGTTGAGGGAAACAGGAAAGATCTAGGCTACCTTCTGTGGGCTGCCTGCGCGCGGCGATATGCTTTTATCCGTGAGTTCGCGACTGAAGTAGTGCGCGAGCATCTGTTGGTAAGGCGGCGCACCCTATCACCGGTTGACTTCGACTCATTCTGGAGTAGAAAAGCGCTTTGGCACGCTGAGCTTGATCAGATTGCTGAATCGACGCAGAAAAAACTGAAGCAAAACCTCTTTCGGATGTTGCGAGAGGCTGACTTGCTCAGTGAATCGATGCAAATTCAGCCAGCGCTACTGTCGCCGGCGTTGGCCCAGCTATTGGCAGAGAAGGGCAAGGAAGAGTTGCTGATCTATCCAGCAACAGATCAGGAGATCGTACGTTGGCTTCAATAAACCGGAAAATCAGCGAACAGCCAATGGCGGTTCGCTTCGATCACTTGCTCGGCGTAATCAGTGGTCAGCGCTTTCTTGAGATGAGAGGGCTGAATAATGATCTGCCATTCTACATATGCGAATTTAAGGCAGCAGAAGCCTTTGAGATGGATCGTGTCCGTCGTCAACTGGTGACCCGCCTGGCGAATATGAGTGTTCCTTGCCTGCATGGGCGAGGTGTTCAGGTGCTTGAAGTTAACCTGTACGACCTATCCATCGAGCTGCTCAAGGCCCGAGAGGGTGGTAGCGACGAGACCAGCCTCTGGGACGACCTTCTAGCTGTTGAACCCGAGGCAGAGAAAGATCAGTTGCTGGAAACGTTGCAAAATGTCCTGGGCATTGAGGAGTATCTGATCCCCGCCATTGGCGAGCGTATCGCCGCAGCAGATTACGATGTTTTGTTTCTCTCCGGCATCGGAGAGGTCTTCCCTTACATTCGCTCGCACAATGTGCTGAACAACCTGCAGAGCACTGCCAAGTCAAAACCGACGGTCATGTTCTTCCCCGGTGAGTACCGGTATTCGCTGGAGCAGGGGGCTTCGTTGGAACTATTTGGCTTGTTGCACGACGACAAATACTACCGTGCATTCAACATTTTTGAGACTCAGGCTTGAGGAAGCAGTAGATGGAACTCAACGGTATTTTCCTGAACCCGGTCAGTCGCCCCATTGAGGGGGTGATCAAGGCTGATGATGAAGCGAGTCTGTATAACGAGCTCAGTGAGTATGTGCTCACCGACGAGGTCGCCAAGCGGCTTGAGGCTTTCCTTGATGCATACACCAACTATCACGGTGCAAACGGTGTCTGGGTTTCTGGTTTTTTTGGGTCGGGTAAGTCGCACCTTCTGAAGATGCTGGCCTTGCTTCTGGAAAATCGCACCATTGATGGTTCTTCGGCACTGGGTATTTTCCTACCCAAGATCGATGAGGATGACGAGCTGCTACGCAGCAAGCTGAAGAAGGCCGTTGCCATTCCGTCGAAAAGCATTCTCTTCAATATCGATCAGAAGGCCGACATCATCAGCAAAACGCAGATCGATGCCTTGCTCTCGGTGTTCGTAAAAGTCTTCAACGAAATGTGTGGCTATTTCGGCAAGCAAGGCTACATCGCCCAGTTTGAGCGTGATCTGGACAGCCGCGAACAGTTTCAGACTTTCAAGGAGGCTTATCAGGCTATCGCCAACAAGCCTTGGGAGCGGGGGCGCGAGCAGGCGTTGTTGGAGTCCGGCAGCATTGCCAAGGCTTATGCGCAGATCACGGGTGAAGATCCCGCCATAGCCAAAGGCATCCTTGATAAATATCGCACGCAATACAGCGTCTCGATTGAGGATTTCGGTAACCAGGTGAAGGCGTGGTTGGACAAGCAGCCAGCCAATTTCCGTCTGAATTTCTTTGTCGACGAAGTTGGGCAGTACATTGCAGAAAACACCAAACTGATGACCAACCTGCAGACGGTTGCTGAAAGCCTCGCGACCAAGTGCAACGGGCGGGCGTGGATCATCGTCACAGCTCAAGAGGATATGAACTCTGTGCTTGGTGACCTTAGCAAGCAGCAGAGCAATGACTTCACCAAGATCCAGGCTCGATTCTCCAATCGCCTGAAGTTAACCAGTGCGGATGTGGCCGAGGTGATTCAGCGCAGGCTACTGACCAAAAACCAGACTGGTGCAGACATTCTGGGGGCTGTATACGAACAGCAGGTGAACAATTTCAAAACCCTTTTCGAGTTCTCGGATGGTGCCCAGACCTATCAGAACTTTCGGGATGTTGCGCACTTTACCTACTGCTATCCATTTGTTCCTTACCAGTTTCCGTTGTTCCAGGCTGCTATCCGCGGAATCTCTGCGCATAACGGGTTTGAAGGCAAGGCCAATTCAGTCGGTGAGCGATCAATGCTGGGTGTTTTTCGCGAAGTCGCGATCGCCATTGAAAACGAACCAGTTGGTCAACTGGCCACCTTCGATCGGATGTTCGAGGGTATTCGCGGCGCATTGAAAAGCGCCATCCAAAGCGCAATCAGTACAGCGGAGCACCACTTGGGTGATGAGTATGCGGTTCGCGTGCTCAAGACGCTTTTCTTGGTCAAATACGTGAAAGAATTTAAAGCCACCTTACGCAATCTTGGTGTGCTGATGCTGGAGGGCTTTGGTGAAGATGTACCTGCCCAGCGCAAGAAGCTCGAAGCGGCGCTCAACCTGCTGGAGCAGCAGACGTACATCCAGCGTAATGGCGAGCTGTATGAGTACCTGACGGACGAAGAAAAAGATATCGAGGAAGAAATCAAAAACACCGAGGCTGAGACCGGTGACATCCTTGATGAGCTGGAGAAGTTACTGTTTGACGGTGTCATCAAGCAGCGCAAAATCCGCTATGAAAACGGTCAGGATTACGCTTATACACGCAAGATGGACGATAAGGTACTAAGTCGTGAGCAAGAGCTTGCCATCCACGTTGTAACACCGCTGAGTGACAACTTCGATAACCTCACCGTGCAGCGTATGCAAAGCATGGGACGTGATGAGCTTCGTGTTGTTTTGCCGGCTGATGCGCGATTTATGCAAGACCTCACGATGTACAAGCGCACTGAGACCTACATCCGTCAGAACAGCAGCACGCCGCAGGAGTCGGTCAAGCGCATCCTCGATGCCAAAAGCTTTCAGAATACCGAGCGCTCGGCGGATCTTCAGGAGCGTGCGAAGCAGCTGTTGGCCGGTGCGCAACTGATTATCAATGCCGCCGATATCGATGTTCCTAATACCGATGGCCAAACTCGTGTTTTGAAAGGTTTTTTCCAGCTGATCGAAACCACCTATCCGAACTTGCGTATGTTGCGGGATGTCCCGTTCAGCGAGGCCGATATTGGTAAGTACCTGCGCCAGGGGCAGGAAGGGCTGCTTGGTAATGATGCCACCAGCCTGAGTGAGCCGGAGCAGGAGCTATTGGCGTTTATCCAGACCAACGCCCGTAGCGGTGTTCGGACAACGGTGAAAAGCCTACTGGAGCGTTTTGAGCGCAAAAGTTACGGCTGGTACTACGCGGCTATCCTCTGCAACCTTGCACTTCTTTTTGCGCGTGGGAAAGTAGAGGTGCGTCAGGATAGCAATCCGCTGGAAGGGGATTTACTGGAGCGCAGCCTGCGCAATACCAATGCCCATGCGACCTTGGTACTTGAGCCGCAGATTGAGTTCAGTGCGTCCCAAGTACGGGCACTCAAGGACTTTTATGCTGATTTCGTCGGCGAGCCGGCAAGCAGCAATGAGGCCCGCGCGCTAGCCCGGGAAACCATCGACGCAATTAAGGAGATGGAGATTGACCTGGCTGAGCTTCATGGGCAGAAGGTGCAGTACCCCTTCCTCGGCGTCCTGGACGGCGTGTTGGCCACACTCAAGGAAGTCGCCGCCCAGAGTCCTGCGTGGTTCCTGACAGACCTTTCCCGGGCAGAAGACCAGCTGTTGGACGCTAAGGAGCAGATCATCGACCCTGTGCGGCGCTTTATGAAAAGCCCACAGAAAGGGATATACGATCAAGCCCGCCTGCTTGTTCAGGAGCAACAGGACAATTTTGCTTACGTCGACTCCGCTGAAGTTAGCGTAATTCTGGATGTGCTGGCAGATGCCAAGCCTTGGCAGGGTAATCAGCTGCAGCAGGTCAGGCAGCAGCTTGAAGCGCTTCAACAGGCGATTGCCAGTCAGCTGGCAAACGAACAGAGCGCCAGTGAACAATTACTTGATGAGCTGGAACAGCGTCTCCAAGGAGCTGAAGGATACCCAGCGCTGGCTGAAGACCACAAAGAGCTGCTCTCGGCCCCCTTCTTACAAGCTAAGCAACAATTGAAAGGTCAGAAGCTGATTGCGGTTATTCGCGACCAGCGTAATCGTTTCGAGGAACAGCAGTATCCCCAACTGCTAATCAAGCTGGAGCAACTGGCTCGTCCGAAATCGCCTCAGGTGGAGCCACCGAAACCATCCGATCAGCCTGAAAGCACCGACGGACCACTACATGTGCCCGTGAGGGATGTGGCGGAGACGCGCATTGTGCAGTCTCGTCACATCAAAGTCGGCTACGCAAAGCCCTGGCTGACCAGTGAAACGGAGCTTGACGAGTACTTGGATAAGCAACGTGAAGCCTGGCTGAAGGAAATCCAGGCCGGCAACCGAGTGCAGATCTGACACGGAATAAATACAACTGGCCCGTCAGGTGCGAGGCCAAGTCTAGGGCCGTTCAGTTGAATGGCTGAGTGGGGGATTGATGGATACCAGCAAACTCAAGAAATTTGCCCAATACGCGCGTCGCACCTTGCTTGATCAGGTGAGTGGCAAGTTGGATGTGGTGTTGGCTCCGCAGAGTGCTGCTCGTCGTGAGAGAGCCCAGGTAGTGGCTGAGTTGGAAAAGCTGATCAGCAACTCCGGTCGCGAGTATGTGGAAGAGCGTGTTGCCTACACCTGGTTTAACCGCTTCTGTGCCCTGCGCTTCATGGACGTAAATCGCTACACCCGCATCGGCGTAGTGTCTCCAGCTGAGGGGCAGTTTCAACCTGAGATCCTGGCTGAAGCCAAGATGGGGCATATCGACGAAGAGATGGTCCCGAGCCAGATTCGTCAGAAGGTCCTGGATCTGCTAGCGGGCCGCGCACCAAGCAACGACTCGCAAGGCGAAGCCTACCGCCTGTTGGTAGTTGCTGCGTGCAACGCTTGGCACCAATCGATGCCCTTTCTGTTCGAGCGCATCGACGACTACACCGAACTTCTGATGCCCGACGATTTGCTTTCGGGTAATTCCATCTTGGCCTACACGCGCGAGGCCATGACGCCCGACGCTTGCGAAGATGTCGAGGTGATCGGCTGGCTCTACCAGTTCTACATCTCCGAGAAGAAGGACGCTGTGTTCGAGGGGTTGAAGAAGAATCAGAAGATCACTCCAGAGAATATCCCAGCGGCCACTCAGCTGTTCACCCCGCACTGGATTGTGCGCTATCTGGTGGACAACTCGCTGGGCCGACTCTGGCTGCTCAACCGGCCCAACTCACGGCTAGAAGAGCAAATGGAGTACTACATCCCGCCAGAGAAGCCAGAGAGTGATTTCCTCAAGATCACCGGACCAGAGGACATAAAAGTCTGCGATCCGGCGTGCGGCTCCGGTCACATGCTCACCTACGCCTTCGACCTGCTGTATGCGATGTACGAAGAAGAGGGCTATGACTCGGCTGAGATCCCGGAAAAGATCCTCACCCACAACCTCTTCGGCATCGAGCTGGATGAGCGTGCTGGTGAGTTGGCTGCGTTCGCGCTCACCATGAAAGCCCGTACCCGTCAACGGCGCTTCTTCAATAAAGGCGTCAGGCCGAACATCTGCGTGCTGGAAAAGGTGAGCTTCAGCAGCGAAGAGCTGGACGAGTATATGAGCTTTGTCGGCCGTGACTTGTTCACCTACGGCCTTCGCGAAACGCTGGAGCAGTTCAGTGAAGCCGACAACTTCGGCTCGCTGATTGTGCCCAAGGTCGCCAACGTGGCAGATGTCCTGGCCACGCTGGAGAGCAAGGACATGAGCAGCAACCTGTTCCTGGCCGAGACGCACAAGAAAGTCCTGACTGTTCTGCGCATGGCTGATGCCTTGAGCCCGCGCTACGCAGTAGTCGTGGCTAACCCTCCTTACATGGGCAGTAAGGGCATGAACCCTCGCTTGAGCACTTGGGCCAAGGAGAAGTTCCCGAGCAGCAAATCCGACCTGTTTGCGATGTTCATCGAGCGCAACTTGGATCTGACGGTGAAGGGAGGAGCTGTTGCCATGATCACCATGCAGAGCTGGATGTTCCTTTCCTCCTTCGAGTCTTTGCGTAGCCGCATCCTGAATCAGCACACCATCCTATCCATGGCGCACTTGGGTGCACGGGCCTTCGACAGTATCGGTGGTGAAGTTGTTTCGACCACAGCCTTTGTGCTGGAAAACGCCCACAAGCCCGATTACCGGGGCGCTTACATGCGCCTGGTGGATGGCAATTCGGAAGCGGAAAAGATGGAAATGATGGCCAAGGCCATCGTTCAAGGCAGGGTTGCATGATCACCAACCTGCAGCTCAAGAACTTCATTGCCTTCACCGATCTGGCCATCGACTTCACGCCGGGCATCAACATCGTCATCAGCGAGAACGGCGCCAGCAAGATCCAGCTGTTCAAGGCCTTTCTGATTCAGGGCGGGCCAAAGGACACGCGTGAGGTTGATTAGTGATCAGTATTTTCGCCGAAGAGAACCAACTGCTACTGACGTATCAGCCTGATCGCTTCAACGATGCGCGTTGGCTCGATGAGAAGCTGCGGCAAGACGGCGAAGTGACTCTGCGCCGCACGTTCACCTTCACTGGTGCAGATCTGCTGACCCAGTCTGCATCCTCTGAAGAGAGGGACGACAGCGAACGCATCTTTTTGCTCGGCCTATTGGAGGACGGCTACTACAAGATCAATGGTGACGTGCTTGGCCTTAAGCACGACCTTCTGCTCGACAGAGGGATGACGCTGGTACCGAGCACATTCATTGCGCAGCGCGATATTTCGGTGTTCCGAAGAATCGATGAATTGATTGATGAACCTATCGTCGTTGGCGGTGACAACGAAAGCGCCATCCCGTTGGCGGATTTTGAGCAGCTTCTAAAAACCTTTCCGACCAGCACCGAGCTCACCCATTACGCCCGAGCCCGTATTGTGCGGGTTCTCAAAGACTATTTTGGAACGATCTCGGATGCCGAAGGCCAGCTGAATCAGTACCTGAAGCGCAAGAAGAAGCTCCCTGCTGCGTCCCGTGAAAGCATTGTTTCCAACTTTGAGCTGCAAAAGTTTGAGTATGTTCATGCAGAATTGGAGTCCATGCTGAAGCAGGTGGATGCGTACTCTGAGAAGGACTGGCAGGCCAAGATATTGGGCTTGCTGTTGTTTGTTTTCCCCAAGTATGTTGCGGTACTTGAGAATGTCCATATCAAGGACTTCTACACCAATGCTTCCAAAACCACCGACCGTTACATCGACCTGATGCTGGTCGATGCGAATGGCAACATCGACATCATCGAAGTCAAAAAGCCCTTTCCGAATGCAATGGTGTCCCGCAGCACATACCGTGACAGCCACACACCGAAGAAAGAGTTGGCCGGATCTGTCATGCAGGCGGAAAAATATCTATTCCACCTGAGTAAATGGGGGCACGCGGGTGAGAAGGAAATCTACAACAAGCGGAAAAGTGAGTTGCCAACTTGGATTGAGCTCAAGATCACCAATCCCAAGGCAATGATCCTGCTCGGGCGTGATAACGATTTTGTGGGGCAGCAGCGTTTTGACTTTGAAATCATCCGGCGTAAATACGCCAACATGCTCGACATCATGACTTATGACGACTTATTGCGCCGGGTGGGGAACATCATTGAAATGATGAGACGTCAGAATTCAGCACGGATTGTGACACCAAACCGGAGGGGCGCATGACTTCCCTCCAAGCCTTAGGCCTGGCTTACCGCAAAGCCAAGGTGGACCTGTACTACTCGTCTCATGCATCGCTGGACGCGATTGCGAACTACGAGGACGCACTCCATGCCAACCTGACTGCTTTGCTCGCGAAGCTGCTTAGCGATGATGAGTCCTGGGTCATTCAACCCGAGTTTATCGGCGGCTGGACTCTGGCCACCAAGTCGGTGGACATGTCTTGCTGGGATGAGTATCGCAAGCAGAATGGCAATGGCCTGATCTTTTCATCTCCGGCCGAGGAGTGGGCCCATGCCTGTGGCCTTCTGGCTGAAGGCGAACATCCCCAAAAGCCCAAAGCCGAATTTCGAGTGATGGCCCAGTGCAGCCTGGACTTTCATGTGCTGTCCACCCTCTGGATGTTGGAGGTTGGCCATCTGTTCGATGCCCAGTTGACCGACTGTGCCTATGGCAACCGATTGCGTCGCACGCAAGATGGGAAAGGCATCAATGCGTTCTCGCTGGGCTCTTTTCAGCCGTACCTGAAGCCTTTCCGCGACTGGCGTGACCAGGGTATCGAGGCCATGCGTACTGCGTTGGACGCAGACAAGAAGATCGTAGCGCTCACGGCGGATGTCAGCTCTTTCTATCACGAGCTGAATCCTGGCTTCATGCTCAATCCAGCCTTCGTTACGGATGTGCTGGGGCTGGAACTGTCTCCCGCTCAATCTAAGCTGCATCGCCTCTTCATTCAGGCGCTGCAGGCATGGGCGGCAGCCACGCCGCTGAAGAGGGGCCTGCCCGTAGGTCTGCCAGCTTCAGCCGTGGTGGCGAACGTTGCGCTGATTGAGCTGGATCGCGTCGTCGAGCAGCAGATTGCGCCGCTGTACTACGGCCGCTATGTAGATGACATCCTCCTGGTCATGGAGAACGGTGCCAGCTTCCGTTCCACGGCTGAGCTGTGGGAGTGGCTGTTCGCCCGCTCCAGCGGCATGCTGGCGTGGGTGCCGAGCGAGGAGCATAAGCAGATCGGTTTTCAGCCCAGCTACTTGAGCGACAGCCAGATCCGCTTTGCCAACGCCAAGAACAAGGTGTTCATGTTGGCGGGCGAGCCGGGTAAAACCCTGGTGGATGCCATCGCCCACCAGATCCACCAACGCGCCAGCGAATGGCGCGCCATGCCCCGTTTGCCGCGCGCAGCCAGCCACGTGGCTACCGATCTGCTAGCCGCCACGCAAAGCGACGGTGAGGCCGCCGACAACCTGCGCAAGGCGGATGCCCTGACCATGCGCCGCGCGGGCTTTGCCATCAAGCTGCGCGACTTTGAAGCCTACGAACGTGACCTGCAGCCAGACGCGTGGCGCGAGCATCGGCAGGCATTCTTCCGTGCCTTTGTTCAGCACGTGCTGGTGCTGCCACAGTTTTTTGATCTGTCGCTCTACCTGCCTCGGGTTATTCGCCTCGCTACGGCATGCGAAGACTTCTCAGCCCTTCGACAGATCTTGCGGGGGCTGGAGCAACTGTGTACGCAAGTGTCACAAGGTTGCGAGCTCAGCATTAAGGCGTGCCCCGCAGAAGACAAACCAAGCCACAGCGAAATGCTCGATCGCTGGCAAAAGCAGCTCTTCAGCACGGTACGCGAGAGCATCAGCGCAGCCTTCCCGCCCCGGCTATCGAAAGACGGTAAGGCGGCCTGGCTGGCACATATGGAGGGCTACGCACCGGCGAATATCGATGCTTTCCTGAATTGGTATTTGTTCCCAATCAAGGGCTTCCAAACTCAGCAAGCAAGGCTGTTCTCATTCGATCTGGCGCATATGCCGTTCCGCTTCCTTGGCTTGCCCGAGGAAATGGTGGCCCAGCGTGGCATCCCTGCGAAGAAGGCCGCAGCATCCTGCACCCATGCGGCTGATTTGCTGCCAGAGACCGTGCTCGACGGCAGCCAAGTGCTTGCCAAGTGGATCCGCTTCAAAGGTTTGCCGCACGGGCTGCTGTTTGCCACCCGGCCTTACAACCTGCCGGAGCTGTTTATCCTGAACAAGGCGGCCTACGATGCTGCGGCGCACGGGGCCATGCAAGCTGTCGTCCTCGCTGTACGCGGCTTCGAGCTTGGTGATGCAGCGCCCGCTTTCGACAAGCACGGCGTGCTACAGATCCCGGATGGCCAGCCCCAGCCCAAGTACGGGATCGCCGTCTCCAGCTGGAAAACGCAGATGGCGAGCTGGACGGCCTCGGTCATGCGCATGTCCGATCCCGATGCTGAGCGTTACGCACGCCTTTGCCGTCTGTTGGATGGCGTGATTGCTCAGCCAAGGGAAAGCCGTTATTTAGTTCTGCCCGAGTTGGCCTTGCCCGCGCACTGGTTCATCCGTATTGCGCGCAAGCTTCAGGGGCGCGGCATTTCGCTGATCACTGGCATTGAATACCTGCACGCCAGTAAAGGGCGCGTGCGCAACCAGGTTTGGGTTGCGCTGTCGCACGATGGCCTGGGCTTCCCTTCGTTGATGATCTATCGGCAGGACAAACAGCGCCCAGCCCTGCATGAGGAACGGGAGCTGCAGCGTCTGGCTGGCTTGGAGTTGAGAGCTGACAAGGCGTGGCGAACACCGCCCATTCTGCAGCATGGTGACTTGCGTTTTGCCCTGCTGATCTGCAGCGAACTGACCAACATCAGCTATCGTGCCGGCCTTCGCGGCAAGGTGGACGCGTTGTTTGTGCCTGAGTGGAACCAGGACACCGAGACCTTCAATGCCTTGGTGGAGTCCGCTGCGCTGGATATGCACGCCTACATCATCCAGTGCAATGACCGCCAATACGGTGATAGCCGCATCCGCGCCCCCGCAAAAGACAGTTGGGAGCGTGATGTGCTGCGAGTTAAGGGCGGTGTGACCGACTATTGCGTGATCGGCGAGATTGACGTGCGGTCGCTGCGCCAGTTCCAGAGCAGCTATCGCTCCCCGGCCAAACCGTTCAAACCGGTGCCGGATGGATTTGAAATTGATTTTGGCCGCAAGGTATTGCCGGCGGGAGAGAAAGAATGAGTGATCACCAAAACAGCGGCCGCGAGCAGGGCATGGAGAAGTACTTTTTTCGGGCTTCGGCAGCGGACTTCAAGAAGATTCCAGGGAGTCCTGTTGCCTATTGGCTGTCGGATGCCGTTATCGGTTCGTTTGAAAAAGGACACCTCATTTCTAACGACTGCTCCACACGTAAGGGAATGGCAACTGGGCTCAACGCAGTTTTTGTGCGGTCATGGCATGAGGTTTCTATACAGTGCATTGGATTCAGTCAATCAAGGTCTGAGGCGGCTAAGTCGTGCCTTCGATGGTTTCCGTATGCCAATGGAGGTGAATACAGGAAGTGGTATGGGAATTTTGATGACGTTGTAAACTGGGAAAATGATGGTCACCGTTTACAGACTGAGGAGCACGAGAGCGGACGCATCCGTGCCGTCAACTTAAACCTAGACTTTATCTTCAAGCCTGGCCTTTCTTGGACGTCAATCACCAGCGGTGCATTTTCTATAAGAATGCTGCCCAAAGGATTCCTCTTTAGTTCCGCGTCGAATGCGATGTTCTGCGACGGGGATTCAAGCCTATATGCTGGGCTTTTGAACTCGAAGGCGCACGTCGTTCTGGGTAAGGCAATTAACCCAACTCTGAACGCCAACCCCGGTGATATTGGGAAAATTCCACTTCCCAATGCATCAGTTGACGTCACCAAGATCATCGAATCGATAACTGATCTTTCGCGCCGAGATTGGGATTCTTACGAGGTCTCATGGGACTTCATCGGACTCGCTCTGCTGCACCCCGACCACCGCCAGCCCATGCTCCAGGCCAGCTACC
The DNA here is from genome assembly GCF_002903165.1 of Halopseudomonas oceani. GTDB lineage: Bacteria > Pseudomonadota > Gammaproteobacteria > Pseudomonadales > Pseudomonadaceae > Halopseudomonas > Halopseudomonas oceani. The sequence continues at coordinate 47,166 of NZ_PPSK01000015.1, read as the reverse complement.
AGAAGCTCCGCGCTTACTGGCGCGAGATGACGCTGAAGATGCAGCTCCTGGAGCAGGAGAACAATCGCATCTTTATTGACGCCTACGGCCTGCAGGATGAGCTTGATGAGAAGGTTGACCTTAGTGAGGTCACGCTCACCTGCAATCCGCACTACCGCTACGGCGGTGACAAGAGCGAGGAGGAGTTGGAGACGATGCTGTTGGCCGACACCATGCGCGAGCTGGTGAGCTACGCCGTGGGCTGCATGTTCGGCCGCTACAGCCTCGACAAACCGGGGCTGATCCTGGCCAACCAGGGTGAAACGCTGGTGGACTATCTGAGCCAAGTGCCACAGCCCAGCTTCCCGGCCGATGACGACAATGTGATCCCGCTGTTGGATGGCGACTGGTTCCCGGACGACATCACCTTGCGTTTCCGCCAGTTCTTGCGTGTGGCCTTTGGCGATGCGCATTACGAAGACAACCTGGCCTTCATCGAGCAGGCGCTCAACGTCAAGGGCAAGCGCAACTACAGCCTACGCGACTACTTCCTGGGCGAGTTCTATGCCGACCATGTGAAGCGCTACAAGAAGCGTCCCATCTACTGGCTGTTCAGCAGCCCCAAGGGCACCTTCAGCGCATTGGTCTACCTACACCGTTACCGTCCGGACACCGTCAGCGTAGTGCTCAGCTACCTGCGTGACTTCCGTAAAAAGCTTGCCTCACGCTTAGACTACTTGAAACAGGTGGCTATCAACCCTTCAGCGGGTCAGGCAGAAAAAACCAAAGCGGGCAAGGAATCCGAGACCATCAAAAAGCAACTGCTGGAATTGGACGACTACGAGCGTGACACGCTCTATCCGTTAGCTACGCAGCAGCTCGAGTTGGATCTGGATGATGGTGTTAAAGTCAATTATCTCAAGCTGGGGGATGCACTGAAAAAAATCCCCGGGCTAGCGAGCAAGGAAAGCTGATATGGCAGGCCGTTTTGAGCGGGCAATCACTATTCGTCAAGCTATACGCAATATTGATGACCGAACGTTTTTGTTGCCCGCGATCCAGCGCAATTTTGTCTGGTCTACCCAACAAATTTGTACGCTGTTTGACTCGCTGATGCGCGATTATCCTATCAACACTTTTATGTTTTGGGACGTAACGAGCCCCGAGATCAAGGACAAGTACCGTTTTTACAGTTTCCTCACCGACTATTGCCAACGATTTAAGGAATCGAACGACTATGTGGCGACCAAGGGGGACTTCAAGGACTTCAAGGCGGTCATTGATGGGCAGCAGCGTCTCACTTCAATTTATATCGGTCTGAAGGGCACTTATGCCTACAAGCAGCCCCGAGTCTGGTGGCCCAACACGCGTAACGACCAGGCGCTTCCACCGCGCCGGCTCTATTTGAACTTGCGTAAAGGTGTGGACGGCGATGATAACGAGGCAATGGTTCACTACGACTTCCGCTTCCTGACAGAGAAGCAGGTTGCTGCGTATCAGAGTGATGCAACATCCTACTGGTTTGAGGTGGGCAAGGTTTTATCTCTCCCTGAAGTGAAATCAGATGATCAAATTCTGCTGGAGGTTGTGCTTCCGTACCTGGAGCAGGAGGGCCTTGCTGGCGACAGTTTTGCCATCAAAGCGCTGAACCGTTTGTACTACCTGGTGCGGCGCGCGGAGGTTATTCACTTTTACAACGAAGAAAGCCAGGACATAGATTACGTCCTTGATGTTTTCATCCGCACCAACAGTGGTGGTACACCTCTGGCTTTTTCGGACCTGCTGATGTCCATCGCCATCGCGAACTGGGAGGGCGATGCGCGCAAAGACATAGACGAGCTGATTGCCGAGGTGAGGCAGAGCTCTGAAATGCAGTTTTCGATTGGCCGCGATTGGGTTCTGAAGACGTGCTTGATGCTGACAGACGCGGACGTCCGGTTTAAGGTCAAGAACTTTGATGCTGACCGGGTCAGTATCATCCAGTCTCAATGGAAGCAAATCCGCTCCTGCATCGTTGCAACGTTCACTTTGTTGCGCAGGCTTGGGTTTAACGACCACTCGCTGAGAGCAAAGAACGCAGTGATTCCGCTGGCCTTCTATCTGTATAAACAGTCTTTCAAAGACCAGCCGCTTTACTTGAGCATCACGAATCTGAACCATCTGCGCGATGAGCGACTGGCCCTATCGCGTTGGCTGCACATGGTTTTGCTGCGAGGTATATTCGGCGGCCAGGCAGACGGTGTGCTGTCACGAATGCAGCGCTTGCTCACAAGGCACCTTGAGAAAAAAACGTTCCCTCTTGAGGAGATTATTGAGGCGTTCACAGGAACCAACAAGGATATGCGCTTTGATGAGGCGTATCTTAGGGGGTTGCTGGATATCCAGTATGGAGATCCTCGCTGTCGCTCTGTTTTGAGCCTTTTGTTCCCGGAAATTAATGAGAATCTGCAGCTGGATATCGATCATCTGCACCCCAAAAGCGCTTTTACCAAGGTCTCACTTTCTGGCCACGCTTTTCTCAAAGAGGACGCGGACTTGATGGCGTTCTACCGAAATCCGCTCAACTGGAATTCGATTGCTAACTTACATCTGCTAAATGCATCCCAGAACCGCTCGAAGAACGACATGGCCCTGGATGAGTGGATCTCAAACAAAGGCACAGGCGTGACGCAGGCTGACTTGCTGCTGGATGATAGCGCCAGCTTAGATTTCAAAGACTTTTTTAGATTTTATGGAGCCCGTCGTGAGGCTCTTCTGCAGCGTCTGCGTCACAATGTGGTTGTGAGTGATGCACTGGCAACACCTGAGGAGGCGTTGTTAGATGATGAGGAAGAAGCTGAGGTTGAGACATGAGCAGTTCAAGAGTCTCTCAGGCGCTGGCGAATCTATTCGAAAAGCAGCGGCTGGTGTTTTGGTATGACCACCGCCTGGAGTTTCGTGAAGAGTTCGAGTCTCTGAATCTGCCTGGCGTTGAAAAAATCGAGCTGGTTAACAACGAGTTCGGTGTGAAGTACCGCATATTGCGGGAGCAACCAGAGCAAAAGTTTCTGCTTTACCGAGAGGGGGGGGAGCCTGCATATCTGGATAATTGGTTGCTTGATGTGCAGTTGGCCAGCGGTAGTACCTTCCGTACCGATCAGGTTGCGCTGTGGTTGGCTGAGCTGGCGTTAGGGCCAGATTGCTACCCGGTCCTCGAGGAACATTCCGCATTTTTTGCCGCCGCAAAGCGGCGTGAGCAGTTACAGAAACTGCTTGAGCCCGATGACTCGCACAACAAGCTGCGATTCAAAATGCTTGCAGTGTGTGCGGGCTGTGAACCTCGGCTGGACGTGATTGTCGAGGAGTTGCTAGCTGAACTGGCGAACTCCGAGAGCGGCTGCATCAAACTGATCGACGCAAGCGGTTTGGGCGCCACTCTCTGGGAGCACATGAAGCGTGCCTACGGCTATGTCTCGGAGCAACCGGGTATGCACGACTTCGTGATTGAGCTCTTCAAGGCGTGCTTTATGATGGGAACAGATCCCGGCTACCAAGCTCGCCTGTCAGCTGAGGCGCAGGTATTGCTTAGACGCTGGAAGGATAGCCGCTCCCACGAGAGTAGCTTTGAACGTTTGTCGCATGAGTGCGCTAAAGTACTCAGGATTGATGATCATTTACACAAGCTCGGCTACCGGGCGTTGTTAGAGCTTGATTATTTTGAGCTGATTGACCGCAAAATTCTGAGCGAGCTGGTGCGCGACATTGTGACGGGGGCCATCAGCTCGGCGGAAGTGGCGCAGATTGTTCGCCAAAGACGTCAGAGCCATTGGTTCTCTAATTTCGAAGATGTGTATCTTGCCTTAGGTCATGCCTCCCAGTTTTTGCAGACGCTGGACATGGCGAAGCTGGAAATGTCTTCGTTGGCCGATGGCGTGGATAAGTACGCCAAAACCTGGTTTAGGCTGGACCAGCTGTATCGGAAATTTACTTTCCATTCGCGTCAATCTGGCCAAGCATCCTTGCTGGAAGAGCTTAATAACCAGGTTGAGAACCAGTACACCAACAACTATCTGACTCGCCTCAACGATCGTTGGCAGCAGTTTGTTGACTCAGCTTCTACCTGGTCAGCTGCGCCGGTGATGCTACAACGGAATTTCTTCAGCCGTTATGTAAAGCCCTTTATGGAGCGCAAGACTAAAGTCTGCGTCCTGATCTCGGATGCGTTCCGCTACGAGGTTGCTGAAGAACTGCAGAGTCTGATTCGGCAAGAGGATCGCTTTGAGGCCGGCCTGGAGCCAGCGCTGTCAATGCTTCCTAGTTATACACAGCTAGGCATGGCGGCTTTGCTACCTAATCAGGTGTTGCAGCTAGCCGAAAATGATAGTGGAGACGCCTTGGTTGATGGGCTTAGTGCCCAAGGCTCAGCAAATCGCGCCAAGATCCTGGCTAGCGCGGTGCCAAGCTCGACCGTGATTCTTGCCAAAGATCTGATGACCATGAATCAGAATGAGTCGCGTGCGTTGCTCAGGGAAAACGATGTGGTATACGTCTATCACAATCTGATCGACAAGACCGGAGATACTCGGGACACCGAAGAGCGGGTATTTGCAGCAGCCGAAGAAACATTGGCTGAGCTGGTCCGTCTTATCAAGAAACTCACCAATGCTAACGCGAGTAATCTGCTAGTTACGGCGGACCACGGGTTTATCTACCAGCATCGTCCTCTCTCAGAAAGTGATTTTCTGAGCAGTGCGCCTGACGGAGATGAGGTGCTCTACCGTGATCGTCGATTTGTGCTGGGACATGGCCTGCGTGAACAGCCAGGATTCAGGTCATTTACCCCGGAACAGCTAGGCCTTGGCGGAACGTTAGGGGTGCAGATTCCAAAATCGATCAATCGCTTGCGGTTAAAAGGCTCGGGTAGTCGATTTGTGCATGGCGGTGCGACACTGCAGGAGGTCGTGATCCCGGTTGTGCGAATTAATAAAAAACGTCAAAGCGACGTTGGAAAGGTCGATGTTGAGTTCATTGGCGGTGGCGGCAGAACCATTACAACAGGACAAGTGGCGGTGGTGCTTTATCAGACAGAACCAGTCACTGAGAAGACACAGGCCAGGCGGTTACGGCTTGGGCTGTACACATTGGATAACGATCTGATATCTGACTCGCACGATCTGACTTTTGATTTTGTCTCTGAAAGTCCACGCGAGCGCGAGCAGTCGATACGGTTACTGCTCAGCCGCAAGGCTGACGATGTAAACAATCAGCAGGTTGAGCTGCGGCTTGAGGAGCAAGTGGAAGGTACCTCTCATTTCACTCAGTACAAAGCCACTCGCTATACGATTCGTCGTTCATTCTCCAGTGAGTTTGATTTTTAACCGGAGCTAGCATGAGTCAGCTTGACGATAAAATTAATGAGCACTTTGGTGGACTGGTGGTTCGCAAAGACCTGGTCAAGGCTGTAAAGGGCAACGCTATCGTTCCGTCCTACGTTCTTGAATACCTGCTGGGCCAGTACTGCGCAACGAACGATGAGTCGACAATCCAGAGTGGCATAGATACGGTCAAGGAGATCCTGCGAAAGCACTATGTGCATCGTAACGAGGCGGGGCTGGTTCGCTCCACCATCAAGGAGAAGGGCCGACACAAGGTTATCGACCGGGTTAGTGTTTCTCTGAATGACAAGGAGGACGTCTACGAAGCTGAGTTCGCGAACCTTGGTGTAAAAAAAGTGCTGATTGACTCCAGCACCGTGAAGGCGCACCAGAAGCTTCTGGTCGGGGGCGTGTGGTGTATTGCCGATTTGGAGTATGAGTACACAGAGGACAAGTCTGCATCACCTTGGGTGCTGGCTTCCCTTAAACCAATCCAGATATCGCGATTCGATTTTGATGGGTACCTTGAGGCCCGTAAGCAGTTCAGCACGGACGAATGGATCGACCTGCTGATTCAAAGCGTGGGGTTTAATCCTCAGATGTTTGGCAAGCGGAACAAGCTCCTGCAGTTGATCCGGTTGATTCCTTTTTGCGAGCGAAACTACAACCTCATCGAGCTGGGCCCAAAAGGTACCGGCAAATCTCACGTCTACTCGGAGTTTTCTCCTCACGGCATTTTGATCTCCGGGGGGGAGGTGACTGTTCCTAAACTCTTTGTTCACAACGGCACGGGCAAGCTCGGCCTGGTTGGGTATTGGGATGTGGTTGCATTCGATGAGTTTGCAGGCAAGCAGAAGCGGGTGGACAAGGCGCTAGTCGACATCATGAAAAACTACATGGCCAACAAGTCTTTTTCTCGAGGGGTGGAAACCCTCGGGGCAGAGGCGAGTATGGTGTTTGTGGGTAATACTGATCACACCGTCCCCTACATGCTCAAGCACAGCGACTTGTTCGACCCGCTCCCCGAGAAATTCCATGATTCGGCGTTCTTGGACCGCTTGCATAGCTACATCCCAGGGTGGGAAGTGGATGTGATCCGCGGTGAGATGTTTTCCAGTGGCTATGGCTTTGTCGTGGACTACTTGGCAGAAATTCTGCGCTCGCTTCGTAGTCATGATTTTTCGGACCGTTACAAGGGCTTGTTCTCGTTATCCGATGAAATTTCGACACGCGACCGTGATGGAATAAACAAAACCTTCTCAGGCCTGATGAAGATCCTCTTTCCACATGGTGAGGCGACCGAGACCGAAGTGGAAGAGGTGCTGCGGAGCGCCATCGAAGGCCGAAAACGCGTTAAGGATCAACTGCTACGAATTGACAGTACCTATCCCGAGGTGCGTTTCGCGTACTTTGATAAGAGCGGGCAAGAGAAGCTTGTCGGTACGCTGGAGGAGGGTGAATATCCGAATCAGTACCATCGCCGAATAGCCTGTGACGCCCCTACCGAAGATATTTTGGCAGAAGCTAACCCGACAGCTACCACTGAAAGAAACGAGGTTGCAGAAGTAGTAGCCCCATCTGCAGCAAAAGCAGCGGAGTCGGCGGAGCTGATATCTCAGCACATTGTGATCCAAGAAAACCAGCGTGGCGTATCGTTCGACAAGCTTTTTGGCCCGTACCTGAGTGGGGCAAAGCGTATTGTTATCACTGACCCCTACTTGCGTATGTTTCATCAGCTACGCAACCTCATGGAGCTGATGGAAACTGTGAGCAAGCAAATCAGCCCGGGCGAAGAGGTCGCAGTGCATGTGGTCACCGTCGAGGATGACACAAACGGAGATCGCCAGTCAGAAAGCCTGCAGAAAATCGCGGACGCCTGCGAAGGCGTTGGTATTCAATTCAGCTGGGCGTATGACACCAGCGGTACCAAGCACGATCGCGACATCACGACTGACACTGGCTGGAAAATTGTGCTTGGCCGGGGGCTGGACGTGTTTCAGCGCTATGAGCTAAATGACGCATTCAACTTCGCTAATCGTTTGCAACAGCATAGGCAGTGCAAGGAGTTTAGTGTGACCTTTGTGAGAGTTTCTCATGACGACGATTAAGTGTTATTTTTTTTGATTTCATCCTGATCGAGTGAACGGCTGTGCGAGTTTTTATTTTGCCTTGAGTTTTTACTATTAATGAAATCGTGAATTTTAGAGTCTTCTAGGAAATGCTCGCTGAAATACTCCTTGTTTCTGAGTATAAATGTTTTTAGTGTGTTACGGCTTTTAAGTTTCTCATCGGCAAGCTCTGGTAGTGATTTAGATATAACCATACCATTGCGAGTTAGTACATCTTCTACTACTGAAGCTTTGCGAGCTGGTCCAGTGGTTGGCTTTTTCTCAGGAGCTTCATCAGGAAGAAAGAATCGTTCGGCCTCGCGCTTAATAAGTTCACGAACCAAATCTCTCGATATTTCAGGGGAACTTTGGGTCTCGAGCGCCCAGTATAGATCGTAGGAAAAACGTTCAAATTGGCGAAAGTTTCCTGGCCAGTTAGCTTGCCTAATCTGGCTGAAGATTCCTGGATCGATAGAAGGGAAGATCAACTCTGTGCGTACTTCTGGAATATCCGCGTCAAGGGGCGCAAGAGACTTCCACCGGTACAAGGTTAGTAGCTTTTTGATGAGCTCCTGATAATCGTCTTGTTTTAGAAGTTGGTTTAAGTTTTTAAAACTGACAACATCTCTAATTCGATGGAATAGATCCTCACGGAGTACACCTTCTGATAGCAGATCCTTTGCAGGCCTGTTCGTGGCTAGAATCACCTTAACTGTATATTCTCGTCTTGTGCTGTCGCCGCCAATTCGGCCAACTCTGACACGGTTGCTGACTGCGCTCAGTAGGTCAAGGAGTTGAGTTTGCGAGGTTAGAGCTGTACTTTGAAGCTCATCTAAAAACAGGACTTTACCGTCAGCTTCTTCAAAAAAACCCGGGGTATCCTTTTCCGCTCCAGTGAACGCGCCCTTTTTATATCCTCTTATTCTTGATTCAATTAGTTCGTTAGAAAGAGCTGCTAGATTGATTTCTATCAGATCTTTTTTTAGCGTATTGGCAATTAATGATGCGGCTTGGCTTTTTCCTGTGCCGGTGGCGCCCTCTATTAATAGCGGCCCCTCCTTCTGGTGAAGTCGGCTTGCGAAGTTGAGTTGGGTTGTTCTGCAGAAAAGCGCATTCATTACTGCATCAAAAAGTCCTGCTGTGAGCGTGGATGATTGCGATCTGCTGCGTAGCGGAATTAAAGCTATGTCTCTATAAGGCGATTCATTGCCTAAGTTATGGATTAATTCGTCTGCGATTTTGTTAAGCAGATCGCTTTCAAGGTATGGCTGTGAACTCTCTTGGTCGTTAGGGATTACAAGGAGAGTCTTTCGCTTGATTATCTTAAGGGCAAGGGGTTTTAGACTGTTTTCAAGAAGGGATGCGTCATATTTGTCGAGCTCCTTATTAGTGTCGAAGGGAAACAAAAACTCACCCTCTGGTGATAGGACGCGCCATGGGCCGCTCCTGATTAGGTGTTCTACTTTAATGCATTCAGCAAACTTATTAAGTTCGTGGGAGAAAACCTTGCAAATGGAATTGGACCACTCTTCATGTTGTGTTTGAAATACCAGTCGTTGTAAGGGAGGCATGCCATACAGCTGGGGTGCATCTGATATCCCTTCAATGGATAGCTCGTTACCCTGCCGTAGCGCTTGATAGGCTGGTTTAGGGAGTGTTGAGCTTAGACATCCCAAGCTAATTATTCTGACATCCATATATAAAAGTCCACAAAGTGAATCATTAGGTGTATTTTTTTACACTTTTTTTTGCTATTTTTCAAGGGGTTGTTCTTAAGTCATTGATTATAAAGATTTTAAATTTTTGGCATGGTTCTGGCATGTGCTGGTTTGTGGAATGGATAAATGCGGAGTGAAGAATATGACTATCGAAATCAAATCAAGTGATGCCATACAAAAGATTCTGGCTTTCATCGCCGCACGAGCGAAAGGTCAATTCTTGATCGATGAGGAGCTCATGGAGGGGGTGTATGACGCTTTGAGGCAGTTCGCTGCGGAGAACAGGGTCCGAGTTACTGTAGTTACTCCAGACGCTGCGAAATTGCAGTTCTGTGTATGCGTTGGCGCGACAGCTGGCGGTCTGGCAGGCCTGCTATCGATTGGGGGGGGCTATGGTGTATTAGCGGGTGCCGCTATTGGAGGGCTTGCAGGAATGACAGTAGCCCATTTCGATTTGACTTTTGTAAGAAGGGAGGATGAAGGTGGTTATGTCTTTGATCTTCGTTAATGTGACATCACTCATGCGTAACTAGTTAGTTACGCATTCCCCTATTTTTGAAAAAGGCAGGTGCTGAAATGCAAGCGGTACAAAAGAAGAGTCTTACCCTGGTAGAGGTTCTGCAGCGCGCGCTCGCATATGGCGCTTCGGATGTGGCTCCTATCGCTGATTATCTAAAAATGGATAAATCTGATTTGGAATTAAATGCAAGGGATAGGACGCTCGAGAACGCTGAGAAGATAGCTTCTTATCTATGCAGGATGGGCAGTAATGATTTCGCGACTGTTTTTAGGGGAGGGCAGGGCGTTGGCTATAGCGAGATAGTTTTTGATGTGGGCCGTAAGCTTAAGGTGAAAGTAAATGAATCAAATTCTATTGAGGAAAACGAAAAGGCAATAATTGAAAAGCTGTTTGCTGATGCTCTAGATCAAATGTCAGAAGATGAAAAGCGGGAGTTGATGGGGTCGATAGGGATTACAAAGATGGATGTACCATTTGGTTCTGCCGGTACGATTTTGGTACAGCAATTGGCGCGCCATTATGGCGGGTTCGCCGTTTATAAATCATCCTTGATCTTGGCGAATATGGTTTCGCGCGCGGTTCTTGGGCGAGGTCTAACCTTTGCGGCTAATGCCGCTATAAGTCGTACAATCGGAATGGCGATAGGTCCGATTGGCTGGATCGTGACTGGAGCTTGGCTCGCAATTGACTTGGCTGGGCCTGCTTATCGCAAAACAGTTCCTGCAGTACTGCATGTTGCTATGCTTCGTCAGATGGTTGTTAAGCGGATCAACATCGGGGTGGTAGGTGATGGATCCGTTGGTAAGGATTCGCTATTTAAAAGCGTGTTTGGTTTGAATACGGGCAACGTTAGTCCGGTGGCGGGCTCAACAAGTGACATGCAAGTATATGATTTAGGAGGGACGGGGGCGATTCAGCTTGTGAATTTTCCTGGATTTAATGATTACCGCCCGGAAGTGGAGTCTTTGGCTAAGGATCAACTTAATCATACCGATTTGTTTGTAATGATTATTGATGTGAATCGTGGTATTTCCGGTGCGGATATGAAAATGCTGTCCTCCTTGCAGAGCTTTGGGCGTCCGGTACTAGTGTGCTTGAACAAGGTGGACTTGGTTCGACCGTCCGATCTGGAGGCTCTTCTGAGTGCTGCTCGCTCGCGTTTGCATGGCGTTGATTTACTCGAAACGGCCTTTGATCCAGATATCAGACTTCATCAAGGCGGTGTAATCGGTGCTGAACAGGTGTTTGAGTGGGTCCGGGTGCAGCTGGATAGCGCCGGAAAGGAAACGACACATCTTCAAAAGGGGTTCTAAGTTTTTCGTAGGGCAGTGTGCTTGAAATCATGATTCGAGTTGGTTATGGGTTTGCCGATTTTCAGGGGTTTTCAGAGAATAGTAAATTTATTTATTTATTAATTTTTGCTTCTGTTTTGATGTGGGGTAAATTAATTGATGTGCGTAATTGGCATGGTTGTGTTTAATTTTTTCTTGGTTTTAAGACGGTTTTGAATGTTTTTTGTTTTCTATCGAATTTGATGCGACTTTGAATTTTATATTATAGTTATGGTTGGGGCTTGGAGTGTGGAGGACCGATGATTGGCGTCGTTTTAGAAGGTACAAAGTTGATTGAGTCAAAGCTAGAGTTGTTGGGTGCAACTGGGAGAGGGCTTGTTTCAAAAGCTAAAAGTGTCGAAGCTTTGATTGGTCATGATTTGCTATTTAATATTCGTAAGCTGGCTGTGGTAAGGGCGGAAGTTTTGGATGAGAAGAGCGTAGATTTATATTCGTTCAATTCTCTTTGTGAAGTCGTCACGGCTGGGTTGGACGCTGCTCAGGCTGCCAAATACGACTCTGATATTCGTCGAACTCTATCATCGATTAAGATTCTACATACTAGACTATTATCGATAGGCGGAAAGGGTGAATCTCTACATGATATTGTTGGTAGCTTGGAGAGTGTGCTGCCACTGGAGGTTGTACGTAGTGCTAGACTTATTATATCTTCGCGAAACAAGCTAGTGCACGAGTTAGGTTATGAACCCGATTTCGGTTTGTTTGATCGGGAAATTAAAAATATTTTTAAAAAACTTGATGAATATGATGCTTGGCTGGCCGCGTATCGTTATAAGAACCGGTCCAACGATGAGAATGTCCCTTCTGTAGCGGAAGGACGGGATTTCCCAGAAACGCTAGCCAATGCCTCTATCCAACGACCGGACGTTGAGGTACGTATCGTTAAATCAAGGCTGAGCTCTTCCGTGCGAAAAGCTAGATCCGCGGAGCTGGTGAGACTGGCAAGAAGAGAGCTTTCCAGTAAAAGAAAGAATGAACGTCCTATTGATGAAACCTTCGGGCTAATAGAAAGCCAAAGCCTATTTGAATGTGCAAGCGAAGACGCTACCCCAGTTTCCCGAAATTTGGATAAGGCATCAGATTTGAGTAGGACTGATGATCTAATCAATCGGGCGTCTGTATACGAAGTATCAAAAAAAAATAGCAGAACTGAGGCTGTCCCCAGCTCTAAGGCGGTGAAAATAGGTGAAGTAACCGGACTCGTCTTGGCGCTACTTACACTGATCAAATAACATGGATAGGGTCATCTTTTTACGATAAGTGTAGTACTGGCGGGTCGTCGTGTATCGTCTGGTGTACACGGCTCTAGGTATTGAGCGTTAGCAGTGTGCTTCATCGGTGCTTGCAGCGGTTGAATAGTATGCAGAGTCTATATGCACTTCGCCTCGATTTTCTGGCTCGGAATCAATTGATCTTTTTGGTGTCGAGGGCAACGAGGGTCTGGATGACCAAGTACGCCAGTGTGTTGATACCCACTGCCCAAGCAGCCGCCCTGGCATAGCTGAAAGTAGCGGCACTGCACACAAGTCGGATCGGTGACGCTGATTTTCAAGCGATTGAGTAAGATATTCGGTAGCGTGGTTTTATATATATTTCCCATGGGAAGGGATTTAAAGCAAGTGCACGAGCAAACATCTCCGTTTGGGTATATATAGATCTTTGAAGTTCCTGCTCCGCAGTTCTTTACCGAAGATGGTAGGTCTAATTTTTTAAGTGAATCTTCGTCAATGGCGTCCAGCAAGGTAAAGTCATACATTGGGAATGCTATGATTCTAGTGTTCCATTTACCTTGACGAAGCTCGTGAATCTTTTTATTCCAATCTCCAGTAGTTAGCTCGACTCCAGAGGAAGCCCTTCCTGCATAAGTGGCTCTTTTTATAGATATATGGGCAAGCCCTAGATCTTCCAAGTCGCGTATGAACGGCTCTATGTGGTCGAATGTGTTTATATTCGTTACGGTGCAAGATACGCTACAGGTGAATCCCAAATTGCGAAGTGTATTTATTGTCTTTAGCGCACGCCGGTATGAGCCGTCGCCGCGGATTTTATCGTGCTCGCTATCCGGGCCATCTAAGGATATTTGAATGCTGAGATTGTTGTAGCCCTTCCAATTGTTGAGGCTGCTCTCTGAAAAGAAACCTGTTGTTCCGTTGCTGTTTATGGTGACGTTTAGGCCTAGATTTAAGCTGTGTGTTAACAGCGTTTCAAAATCGCGGTGTATGGTGGGTTCTCCACCAGTGAGCATAACCATCGCTTGAGGGTAAGACCTGCTTATTTCAACTAAGGTTTTTTGGATTAGGTTCTGTTCGGCTGTTTCAGTTCTGTACGGAGACGAATCCCTAATGCAGTGACTGCATGTTAAATTACATTGTTCAGTTAGTACGAAATATATTTGCTCCATTATTCAAGCTCCATGTATGGTCTAAATGTCAAGCCTAGATCGAACGGCTGCTCAGCCGTAGCTAACATCTGCCTGGCGAATGCTTGAACTGCCTCCTGCCTAATTTTTGAGTTTTCAGGTTGAAACGGATGGCGAACGTATTCTTCAAGGAGGCTGGAAATTTGATCATCTTTCTTCAGTTGATGCAGCCACTCTGCCAAGGTAAGAGGGTATAGTCCAAAAGCAAGATGTGCAGAGTGTTCATCTTCCGTTTTGGTAAAGTGCCACAGCCCGCGTGGGCAGTAAAATATGTCTCCTTGCTCAAGTAATACCGAACTCCAGTCTGTTAGTTCTTCATTGACAGCGGGTGCCGGTTGGTGTCGGATTGCTTTTCCTAGTATGTGTTTATCTTTTTTAAAGTACCAGCGCTTACTTCCGTGCACTTGTAGTGCCAGAACATCGTGTCTATCGAAATGAGGGTTAACTCCTTTGTTGTTTTTTGCGGTGTAGTAACCGTTAACACTGATTCTTGTATGGATCTCGTTAGAGAGCATGTCTACGAGGTTTTCCAATTCTGGGCAGTGCTCTTGGATTCTGTCGACAACAAGGGTTCCACCCCGAGCGATAGCGTGAAGGATTTTTTCTCTATTTAGTATGTCGTTTTTGTTGTTTTCGTATCGGTCTTTATCGTCGATTAAGTTGTATTTATGGATTGTGTTGTTGTGATCTGTTACTCGTGTTTTTGGGTAGGTTAGTTCATGGGTATTCAGTATTGAGTTAAGCGTTTCTATGTCAAATATTGTTTGAAATTTGCTGGCTTCTCCCTTGATGAGAAGAGGTTCTTTTTGGAAAAAATTTTCGAGGAAGATGTCTTTTTCTATTTCCCCAAATAAGAATGTAAATACGTTGCTCATCGGTTTTCCTATGCGGGTTTTTTTGTTAACTTTATGCCATTTTTTAATGCTTTTTTTATTTGGCTTGAGGGTAGGGCGTCCTCTATGTGACTTATGTCAATTTCTTTTAGTAATGGCAGGTGAAAAATCCATTCTGGGAGTGTCTTGATGTGCGTTCTTGCTAACCCGATGAATCTGAGGTTTTTGGCGTTGGCAAGTTGTTCGGGGAGCCTTTTTATTGGATTTGCTCCAATGTTTATCGTCTCAATTCTTTCTTGAGTTTTTGGCCAAGGTAGCTCTTCTATCTTGTTTCTATAGAGGCTTAGCCTTTTTAGTGTGAAATTTGCATTGGATTCGATGTTTATATCTCGAATATTGTTTTTTTGTGCAAGCAGGCTGCTGAGAGGTGGATGTGCTAATGAAAGGTCTAACGATGAAATCCCATTGGCGGCTATGCTAATCCACCGGCAATATTTGAAGGTGGATAGCGCAAATTCAATGCTAAGGTTATTGCTCCCAAGCTGCACTGCTTTTAAGCTGGATAGCTGTGAAAGTGGTGCTATGTCTTTGTTTTTGAAGTGACTGTTATTTATTTCAAGTGCGAAGGGCGCCAGGGTTTTTAGGATCCTAGCTGTTGTGTCTATTTTTTCGCTGGAAACTCCTTGTAGTAGACTGATACCTCTGGCTTCGTTGTAGAAACTTATTTGCTTTTTTTGGGGAGCCCAGAAAGGGCGGTCACCAAGCAGTTGTGTGAGTAAGTCTAGCTCTCGGAAATTTGATGTTTCCGTGTTAAGTATGCTCGAGATTTCGTCTGCAATTCGCTCGGCGGTATCTTGGTCTAGTTTTGTTTTGAGTATGCTTGTGGCTTCAATGGTATGAAATATTTTTTTTAGCTTTGCTTTTGCGGTGTGCTGCTCAAGCACAAACTCATCGTTAACATGCCTGTCTCCCTTCAGCACGATTACAACGCGGCTGCCCGCCATTAGGCAGTGAGATGATATCGACTCCAGCACAGCAGTGTGCTCAAGGAGTAGGTCGTTATCGCCAAATATTGGTAATACAAATACGAAGTTTTGTTTTTCTCTTGTTTTCGAGAATTCAAAATTCTCGAGTGTTCCTATTGTGTCTCCGGTGTTCCAGCCCTCTCGCTGCAAAAAAAAATTCAACAATTCATCGCTGTGAGAGGGCGTTCGAAGTCCGGAAAATAATCGAATTTTTCTGGGCAAGCGAACGCTCTATTTCAAGTTAATTTATGTCGTAGCTCTTGTCGCAGTGGTCGGCTTCTTTCCACATGCCGAACATTGATTGCAGGTCGCTCATTGTGTTTGCGTCTAGATCGCTTAGGCGTAAGTTTTTGCGTTTTTTCTCCACTGCGGAGTCAGCAGCATTGGTCTCAATGGTAGGCTTTTTGTCTTGCATGAGTGTCTCCATGTGCTCAGGCTGAATGGGCGTGTGGAATGTTTAACATGCCCTTTGTTTTGGGGATGGTGCTCCCTCCCCGGGTGTCTAATGCATGTAAATATGCACGGGTCGATTGAGTAATTTGCTCGTAAGTGATTCGTTGCTTTTGAGTATAGGCCTTCCTACAAATCTATTGGCTATCTCTGGTTAGCCAAACAGTCGCTGGCCGGCCTCCATCAGTTTCGACCACCCCTACGCCCTGTAAGACTGGGAGTATGTAACGGATGTTGCAGGGGCCGTAGGTTCCCTGTGCTGTTTGTCTTGATTGTCTGCAAAGCTCGCTCGCTTTGGCGGGCACGTTGTTCGCTCCAATCACACAACGGTTGCCAGGACTGTGGTTGTGTTCCAACAGGTACGCAAGGGCCGCTACAAAACTGTCGCGACTGATCGGTAATGACGATTTCTCAAAGTTAGCTTCAACGCTGTTGGCGTCTCGAGTAACGAGCTTGAATTGTCGCTTTTGAGCAGGTGTTCTGTACTCGCCCTGTGCGATTTTTGGCCACACCTCTTGGATGATCTTTTGAGCTTGGGCGCGAGCCTCGGGGCATTGGCTATTTTCGGGCATGGGGCGTCCTTGTCGGCTGGTTTTTTCTGCTTTTGGGGGGGAATATTCGGTTCTATAACCGATCATAAACATGGCCTTTTCGACCTCGCCGATGTCGGGTATCGATTTGTTAAGGGTTTGCATCTTCAGGAAAGTCGCCGCAGCCAATCGGGATAGCTCCGCCCAGCGCTGAGCAGCATGCTTTCCGCCGTATAAGCTCGAAAACTTCAGGCTTCCTTTGGACGGGTTTCTCAGTAGCCCGCCTTGACCGTTCGCGCTCCGAAACGCTAGGGATGCAGGCACTGATGTGCTTCCCTGTTGCTCCAGCCAGTATCGTGCCAGTAGGGCTAACGCCGCGCCCACGCGGCCGTCGTAAATAATGACTTTACTTGGCGCTGCAGCAGCATAAACCTTGGTCATCGCTGAATTCATCAGCAGTCGCTTGCCGTCAAATGCAGACAGCGCCTGGCCTTGGGCTGGATCCAGCAGATCCACCGCTGATCGTATGCTAGAGCACAGCATGCCATTGCTTGCTTGCTCGGCAACCCATCTTCTGGATGTGTCGTTTGGCGTTCTTGCTACGCCACCCCAGCGGAATATTGCCAGACAGGCGTCTAACGCGAGCTTGTCGTCACCGCAATCAAGCGCATGCTGCAGCGCCGCTGCCAGCGCAAGAAAGTCTTGCTCATTCTCGTTCGACGACCAGGCGTAGCTCCTGGCGGCATCACTCAAAGACTGACACCACCAATGCTTCGTGCCTCGGGGCTGCGCTTGGCGCCAGGGCTTCCAGTTTCTATGTCTGCTTATGGGATAGGAGTGTAGGAGCCCTTCAGAGGATCCCGGAAAGCAGGGTGGCAGTGCCAAGCCCTCACTGGGAGAATCCCAAAGCGTTGCTAGAAAGTTGGCAAATTCAATCTGGTCCGGGGCGAGCGCGCTGGGCATTGCGGTGAAGATCCTTTTCGACATAACCGAGACAGAATATTCCCTTTGGGGCCTACTCTGTCAATCTGTAACGGAATGTCCTGATGGCTTGATGACATCCCTCGGTCCCCCCATGATAGAACAGTTATGATGTGTTGGCGATTAGCCATTGCCGGCCTGTGATAGGAATCGAGTGGTGGATGCAGCTGAGGAAAGTCACCCATGAAACGGCATTGCAGAGTGCTTCGCGAAGACCTTCAAGCGAGACGACACCACTCATGTGTCCAGGCCAGAAAGGGGGACTGCCTTATCTAAGCAGGCTACCGCGTTTGAGCAGGACAACGAAGAGTACTCGCATAGTGCTCTGAGATACCGATTACCTCGGGAGTTCGAAGGTTGGCAGCAGTTTAGCGAGGTACTCGTGTCCGGTTTTATAGGGGGTAGTCCACAGGGAATCCATCCCCACCTTCGCCAATCAAGAGGGTATCGGCAAACGGCAATTCTACGAGTTGCTGTAGCCGGAACATTGAAGTGTTTATCAACGTTGCAACAAGGAAGAGGCAGTGCTTGTGATGAATTTTTATGTTGGGCTTGACCTGAATCACCGAAGGATGAAGCAGGTTGTCGCCGATCTTCAGCGCCGCCATCAGGCATTCAAAAATTTTTGCAACGGTCGCGATGGAGCAGAAGTTCTATTCGAGCTGATATTTCCAAACAATATGCCAATCACAGGCTATGTTTCTAATCGGCAGCGGGACAAACAGAATCCACGATACACGCAGATGGCGATTCGTATCAGCGGAGCTGGACGGGAATGGCCGTTTCGGGAAGGATGCGCCTTCATCGCCATGGGAAGTTGGCCCACCGAACACTCTTCGCCACTCTTCCTGATCAACGGTTTCATAGAGACTGCCGACCTACCTGCGCGATCTTTCGAGCGCGAAGTGACGGCATTTGCAGTGCATGACAGTGTGCAATCTATGCCGGGCCAGGAGCGCATTCAGCGGGTAAATAATCTGCTCACGCCGCAATTGCTGGCCGATTTGCCGCCAATCACCCAGCAAACCGAGAGACAGTTGACGGAGTGGACTGAATTTCTTCGGTGGAAAGAACGCCTCACTCGCTACAAGGCGCGGGGTTTGCGCTACGTCAGCCGTGAATGGCGTGACGAGCAGTTGGTTTTTTTCTTGATCGCACAGAGTACCCAGGCTTTGCAAAAAGACCGCAAGGCATTGGGGCGGGATGATCTTGTGGCGTTTCAGGTGGGGCAATCCAAAGATCCTTGGGTATTCGAATTGCCTGAAAGGGAGGAGCGCCGCCTTCCCCGCATGGGGCAGGCCGGCAAACTCTCCCAACTTGACTCGTTGCCGCAAGATAGGAAACTCTTCCAGGACGAAAACTTGCCGGAATGTCCTTGGCCTGCGCCTGTGTTTGCCGAATTAGCTGTTTCACTGACCGAAGATGACGCAAATGATCTCGCCAATGCTGAGGAGCCAGACGCACTGCGCGAGCGCATCCTGAGTCGGGTTCCGGAGTCTGGTTTTTTGTCCATCTCAACAGCCGGCGACATGAGCCTGATCAAGCGCCATCAACAGGCGCTGCGGCAGCTGCAGGAACAGGCTGGTTATGCTCCGTATCTAACGGATTATCTGTTTGAGGCTGCACAGGTCTCCGTGCCGCAGCGTCTGGAGCGGGTGACACAGTGGGCCAACAACAAACTCAACCCCGCCCAGAAAGAAGCCGTCGTCAAAATTCTTTCCGCACCGGATTTGTGCTTGGTCCAGGGGCCACCGGGTACGGGAAAAACCACAGTTATTGCGGAGGCAATTGTGCAGCTGGCGCGGCGTGGGCAGCGGGTGCTGCTGTCATCGCAAGCACATACCGCCGTGGACAACGCGCTCGACAGGCTAGACCTTGATGGCTCCTTGCGCGTAGTGCGGTTGGCACGGAATGAACGCAAGGTGACGGAGGATGGCGCAGCCTTCGCGGGGCAAGCATCCTTGCAGCGCTACTACAAGGCCTTGGCAGGGCAAACCGAAGATCGTCTTGCCGTGTGGAAACGCGGTGAAAAGGACTTGCGTCTCCTGCAGGAGTGGCAGGAGCGAGCGGCTTTTGTGTTGCACGATGAGAAGGAGTTAAGCACTAGACGCGGGCAGCTTGAGCTGGACTTGGCATCGGCACGCAGCCAGGCAAGGCAGGCGGAGAAAGCGTATGACGCCGCTTGCAAGGTGTTGGATGAGGACACTGCCAAACGCCAACGCCTGCAAAGCGTTCAGGCTTTGCTGTATGGCGAAGCCGAAACGCTACATGGCGACTTACGTGATGTAGAGCCGCTTGCCAGAAAACTCATGCAAAGCGTTGCTTCCTGTGAGGAGGCAGGATTACTCGTGAAGTTTTCGATGGACGATTGGCTGGCTCATACAAGCAGCCGGGGTGCAATGCTGGCACATATGCTGTCCGTATGGCGGCGTTTCACGAGTGTGCGAGAAGCCATTGCCGCGGACATTCGCCGCCTGCGTGACGCGGCGAACGGCCCGGTTCAGGATGCCAGTACCCGGCTACGCATTGAATCGCTCCGAAACAAGGTCAAAGCCTTGGAGGAGCAGATGGAAAAGGACGACGCTTTCGTAGACGCTTGGAGAGCTACGCGCAAGGAGCTCAAAGATTTGGAGCGGGCCGGTGCGGGCTTGGAGCGCAGCCGCTATGACGGCTTGTTTCACCAAGCCGCTAAATGGTGCGTTCCCATTGAAAATGCGACCCTACTGGCTGACGAAATATCTGACAGCCTGATGGAGTTGGAGAGGGCGCAGCTGGCCATCGAACAGGCCCTCGAAACCCTCAAGCAGTCTTTGCAGGCACAGTTGTCGGAGTCCGCGCCTGAAGTTCCGAGCGATGGTCTTGTGCGAGGTGCACAGAGCCAGGAGCGCAGCGCTCAAAGCAGCCTAGATGATTGGGATGAGCAGCGCAGGCAGCATGCGAAGACGGTTGAGGCCCTCTTGCAGGATGAGGCGATCACCCAAGGTGACCGGTTGCCGCCAGAATCTGCTGCGACTTTGTCACAGTGCTTCGACACCGTCGCCCACGTCATTAAGGCCTTGCAGCAACGCCAAGCAAGCCAGCAACATGAGCGCATGACATGGGGGCCGTTGCTGGATGATTGGATGCGCGATTTAAGTCGCAACAACGCCGCATCAGAAGATTGGCAGCATCTGAGCGCAGATTTTCTGGCTAGCTGCAATGTGGTGGCCATTACTTGCAACGAAAATGAGCGCACGCTGGACGATGCAGGGCAGACTAGTTTTGATGTCGCCATCATTGACGAAGTGAGCAAGGCTACCCCGCTGGAATTGTTGATGCCCTTGATGCGTGCGCGCCGCGCCGTGCTTGTGGGCGACCACCGCCAACTGCCACCGCTATTTCAGGAGGGCGATGAAGCCCGCAGTTTCATGGATGAAATTGAAGAAAACGAAGCGGTCGACACTGGGGAAAATGGCACAGGTCACTCTGTCGAAGCGCAGACCTTGCTGACCCGTGACAACATACGTCGCTTCGAGAAAATGGTCACCGCTTCCTTGTTTAAGTCGCATTTCGAGAGGGCGGACGATTCCAATCGTGCGCGACTGAATGTCCAGTTTCGCATGCATCCGCAAATCATGGCGATGGTGAACCACTTCTACGAAGGGCAGTTGGAATGTGGTCTCCTTCGGCCTGACGATGATCCAGACACTAAGCTTCGCCGTACTCACGGACTGACATTGAAGAATGTTGCCGGTGGCTCAGCTTTACTCACGCCGGGTGACCATGCGTTGTGGGTGGATACAACCTACAACCTGCACAACGGGATTCATCGTGAGGACATGGACGGCAACCAGCCACGGCGCACCAATAAGCTGGAAGCAGAGTTGATTGCCGAAACGCTAGAACAAATCGAACGGCAATCTGCTGCGCAAGACTACTCACGAACAAACAAACGCAAAGTCGGCGTGGTGTCTTTCTATGCCAACCAGTGCCGAGAAATTCGCGCCGCCATCCGCCGCCGCAGGCCTAAAGAGTCAAACGGGCGATTTGAGTGTCTGGATGTGGAAGTCAATACGGTGATTCGCTATCAGGGCAAAGAAAAGTCGATCGTGCTGGTTAGCATGGTACGCCATGATGGATACGACCCCTTGCGTTCAGGCAATCAACCCCGACGTCGTTCCAGCAAAGCCAATGTTGCTCGGTTTGAATTTATTAATGTGGCATTTTCACGTGCGCAGGAGCTGCTGATTGTCTTTGGTGCGAAAAGCATGTACGCATCTTATGAGGTGGACTTGCCGCGCATGGATAGCGCAGGCAGCGTGAAGCGAACGGTTTACAAAGACATCTTGGATCAACTAGATCGTGATGCACGGTTGGTGCCGGCAAGGCAATTGATGTCGCCTGACATGCTACCCCAGCAGCAACAACAGCGTGGCAGGTCTAGTGCTTCGAGTAACCGGACGGCTACGCCCAGAAACGACAAGTATAGTCGCCGGGGAGGTCGTGCATGAAGCTAGCAGACATTTCCGTTCCCTTGCCCTTGTATCGCATTGAATCCGATGTGACCTATCACACCGAGCGCAAGCCCACAGTATTTGAGCGGATGGTGTTGCGACTGTGTGATCCTGGGCTCCATTTACCTGATAAACAGAGCCTATCCTTGCTTGGTGTCTTCCGCGATCAATTGGGCGCAGGCGATGTGCGTGAACTGTTGGAGGGCTGCGTATCTGAACTTTCCGCTTTGGGTGCTCTGCCCAAACGTTATGCTCTTGATACGCTCGAGGTGCCTCTAACTGAGCTTGAATTGACTGCCGATGGCTTGCAATTCTTGCGCAGCGACAGCCTGCCTGTGCGCTCGCGCACGATTAAAGTCAGTCATCACTACGACCCTATTGGTGATGAGATCAAACCGGTCAAGAGGGATGGTGGGCAGCAGAGCCAAGGCAACATGAGCTCCGTCGACAACGCTTTGAGGCCGCAAAATCCGTTGCCGCAAGTAGAACGCGCTATAGCGCAGGAAACTTATGACTGGAAAAACTCTGCGACAGTTATAGACCGCATTGCGCCCGTGGTTCAGCTATCTGGATGGGGAGAGCGTAGGCTCGAAATCTCGTGCAGCGAGGATGGCGTGCTGTCCGCGAGCGCTCCGCGTGATGCCGCATTGCAGCGCTGGCTGGAGCAAGCACAATCCGAACTGGCATGGGAAATTCTGCTTGCTGGCGCATTGACAAGCGAACCGAATGCTTCTCTGCCCGTCATTGACTCTTCTGTTTTACGCGATGCCCGTACTGCCCGTCCCATTGCAGCAACTAATAGGGGGGCAGTCAGAGCGCGGTTGTGCATCGTTACGCAAGGCGTTGCGGCGGATGCGGCAACACCCACCATCGTTTTATCGTCTGAAGTGAACGCACCGGAACTGGTTGCCAATGGCAAACAACCGACTTTGTTCACACTGCTTGTGCCACCTCCCGCAGGAATGATTACGGGATTTCGTAGCTTGTCTCTGCCACAGATCGGCGGAGCGAGCGCTCAAGCAGAAGTGGCCGGTAACCTCCGCCTCTATTGGGCTGGGCAGCCGCGCTCGTGTGGCTTGGCGGTTACTTTGAGCGACCACGCTGCAACCGCGCTTTGGGCCAAGCTGCGCATGGATTTAGAGGGAGCTTGCGAGCACTCCGATGACCCACGCATTGTCTTCATGCCCGTAGCATGGCGGGATATCGATGCGATCGGCGAAACAGTGTGGCCGTGGCTATCCAGACGTGCTGAACAGCCGCTGGGCGATCTGATAGCGTTGATTGAGCCCGCTATACAAGCAATTGGTTTGTGGCGGCCTGGGGGGAAAGACTGGAAACCTGCGTGGGAAGTATCTCTGGCAAGAGCCATTGATGAATCGTTGAGGCATACGCCCAATCAGCTTGAGCCTGAAGAAATCGCTTCTCTTTTGACTCAGGTGGCTCAGATGCTGCCTGCTGACAAGGCTGCGCCTCTGCAAGCCGCGCTACTGCTTCATGCGGCGCCCATTCGCGCCTTGGAGTCATTGGCAAAACTGCGATCTGCCTTGCCTTCCACCACTGCGATTCCAGAAGAATTGCTCTCCATCGAATTGCGGCGAGTGTGGCTGGAACACGCATTGGAGCGAAAAGATTTGAAGCTGTATGGCCCGCACGCAATACAGCAGCCGATGCAAGATATTCAGAAAGCCGTTCAGGACGTTTATCGGAGTATTGGCGAACAGGCATTGAAAGCGGCTGGTAATGGCCAAATGTATGTGCGCACCTTGACCCCTCATGCGTTGGATGCTGTTCGCACTTGGCGCAAAGCTGCCCTGAGTTTTCACAGTCTAAAGGTATCGCTGCCCCTCTGGGATGCGTTGAATGACATGGTGGAAAGCTGGAACGTTATGGCGCAGGAGCAGTTGGCCCCCATCGAGATTGGGCAACGCATCGCCGTCTTGGATACCTGCGCTCTGATGGAGCATCCTGAACTTTTGAAAGGTCAGAGCACCAGCGATACTTTGGTGGTGCCGCGCCGTGTGCTGGGCGAGTTGGATGGGTTGAAGAGCAGTGAAGATGAGACTCGTGCGGTCAAGGCGCGCGCGGCCATTCGCCACTTGGATGCACACTCGTCCCGTCTCCGCCATGAAACAGACCACGCAGCCTTACTGCCTCCTGAATGGGATGCCAGGCAGCCTGACCATGGCATTCTCTCAACGGCGTTATTCTTTCGGCTAAATGACGTGGTGTTTGTGAGTAATGACATCAACTTACGCAACAAGGCGCAGTCGCTTGGCCTGAACACGCAAGATTCAAGCTCATTTGCGCGTTCGCGCATTGTGCCCACTGCTGCTACGCCAAGCACACAGCCACGAATCCGGGATAAAAGAAAAAAACAAAGGAAATGAAACCATGAGTAGGGCAGACGAATATCGCTACCAAATTCATCGGCAACGTAAACAAGAGCTTGATAGACAGCGTGTGCGCGAGACAACGCGTCCGTTCCTTGAGCGTTACCGCAGCGTATTGAATGATGTCGCCAGCCAACGGCTCGATGATGTAATTCCAGCAGAGTTTCGTGAGCTGAGCTCTGAGCTTCGGCGCATGGAGGCGCTGCTGGAGTCTGACCCGTTTGCTGCCAGGGATATGAGCCGTTCCCTAGGAGCACGGATCCATGGATTGCCACGCTTTGCGCGTGAGCAGCGTCGTTCCCGTCAAGAGGCGGAGCTAGCCTCGGCTGAGGCATTTCGCAAAGCGCAGCAAGCTGAGGTCGAACGACAGCTGCAGCTGAGGGCAGAGCTTGAGACAGCGTGGCGTGAGGGCTTGAGCGGCTGGAGCACACCTGTTGCACTCAACGCCGCGTTTGCCGAGTTGCAGCAACTACGGGAGCGACTACTTGGCAATGCAGCCGACAAAGTGACCTCGGCGCAAATTTCAGCCGCCTTGCGCGAAGTTCGGCAACGGTATGAAGTGGACGCTGAGCGACAGTTGCAAGAAATGAAAAATCGTGTACAGCGCGAGGCCGTGACTGACGTACTGACGCTGCAAAGAGAGCAGTTGGAGCAGGAAGCGATTAAGGACGGTGGCGAACGCGCTGCCAAGTTGCGCGAGGCGTTGGCTCATGCAATAGGACTGGCTCCTGCAGAGCAGGCTGAAGCCTTGAACCAACTGGTGCAAGAGCAAGATGAAGCTGCCGTAGACGAAAGCCAGCGCCGTGAGGTTGTGCGGGCGGTGTATCAGTCATTACAACAAGCTGGTTTTGTTGTGGATAGGCCAGAGCATCTTGTATCGGAAAAGGAAGATCAAGTGCTGATTCGCGCCCGCCGCCCTGCTGGTGCGCAGGCAGATTTCAGAGTCAACTTGAGCGGTCATCTCAGCTATAAGTTTCATCAGTACAAAGGCAAAACGTGCGAGAAGGATGTCGCCCCCGTCATGGCAACGCTACAAGATGCTTACGGTATCAGTCTGAGTGACAAACGCGTGATTTGGGTCAATCCCGACGACCAAGATGAGGATGCTCGCCCGTACCCTGATGCAACACAGGAGAGAAGCAAATGAGTTCAGCCTTGTTGCCGTGGCAGGAGGACTTTCGCCGCGAATGCGGCATACGACGCGGATTGATATTGCACGGTAATACGGGTGATTTAACATCCGACCCCGAAGCACCAGGGCAATGGACAGCGTTACCTACCGCGGTGATGAACCTGCTGCGCCAGCGTGGGTATCAGCATGTAGTTTGTTGGAACCGCGTCAACGGTGTCAGCGGTGTTGATGCGAGGACTTGGGGTGAGTTGCAAAGCTCAGTTACACCACCTGCCGCAAGAGAAAGCACATCTGAGGGGAATGCCTATGACATGGGGGATTTATCGCCTATACCTGTGGCGAGCCCCGCATCCAACGGCATCACGGCCAGCGCGGATGACTTACTGACTGTTGCTGCGCAATGGCTGCGGCAACCGCACGCCGAAAAGCCTGTCGCTTTTGTGCTGGACTGGACTCAATATTTGTTTGGCAGCGTCAATTCGTTGAGTGAGAACGAGCGCGGATGGCTGCTACGGCTGGGACAGGCCACCCGTGATGCCGCAGTGGTTCGTAATGCTCAAAGTATTGGTCAACCGCAATCGCTGCTGGTGCTGCTGTGTGGGGGCTTGAATGTGTTGCCGCCATCCATCTACCTGAACAACCCCTTGTTCAGGGAAATATCAATTCCCTTACCGACAAGGCAGATTCGCGAGTCTGCCGTACTGGGTTTGAAAGAAGTGTTTCGGCTGCAGCCCCCTTTGCAGCAAGGCGGACGAGAGTTGGCTGACTTCGTGGATGGTTTGGAAGGCCAGAGTATCCGCGACATTCACAATCTCGCACGACTTTCACGACAGGAGACTGAAGTCTCAAGTGCCTTGTCTCTGCTCAACCTATATCGCCACGGCCGCAGGCACAGTCCTTGGGAGCAATTGGATCACAAAAAGCTTCAGACCATTGTCGAAACCCTGGGGCGGCGCGTCAAAGGTCAAGGGGAAGCCATTGAATCGGTGCGGCGCATCCTTGTGCGCGCCTTCACAGGACTTTCGGGACTTCAACACTCACACAGGCAACGCACTCCTAAGGGCGTGTTGTTTTTTGTCGGCCCTACGGGCGTCGGTAAAACTGAACTGGCGAAGTCCATTGCCGAATTTCTCTTCGGCGACGAAGAGGCCT
Source organism: Halopseudomonas oceani (assembly GCF_002903165.1). Taxonomy (GTDB): domain Bacteria; phylum Pseudomonadota; class Gammaproteobacteria; order Pseudomonadales; family Pseudomonadaceae; genus Halopseudomonas; species Halopseudomonas oceani. The sequence goes on along the minus strand of NZ_PPSK01000015.1, from coordinate 20,730 downwards.
GCCTTCGCTTCGATATGTCCGAGTTCAATCACGAGCATGCTGACCAGCGGTTGGTGGGTGCACCGCCAGGTTATGTGGGCTACGAAGCTGGCGGGCAGCTGACCAATGCGGTGAAGCAAAAACCATTTTCCCTGCTTCTATTTGATGAAATCGAGAAGGCGCACCCGCGCATCCTTGATAAGTTTTTGCAAATTCTGGAAGACGGGCGTTTGACGGATGGCAAGGGCGAAACGGTGTTGTTTTCGGATACCGTCATCGTCTTCACCTCGAATATTGGCGCAGCCGAAGTGAGCCATGAAAGCCAGGATGTGCGAAATGAATTCATCCAAAAGGTGCGACAGCATTTTGTGCACGAATTAAAACGCCCAGAATTGCTAGGGCGCATTGGCGAAGCCAACATCATTCCTTTCAACTTCATGCGTGACGATAGCTTCTTGATTGATATCGCCCGCGCCAAGTTGGAACCATTGCGCAAAGGGCTGAAGGATAAATGGGGGGGGGCGGACTTGAGGCTGGTTAAGGAAGCCGAGATACTGGCCTTGCTGATTAGAGATGTGGATCGCGGGACGGGTGGCCGCGGCGTCCCCAACGCACTGACCAATAAGCTGATTGACCCATTGGCCGATTTTCTATTTTTACATATGGCCGTCCCTGATCAGATTCGGGGCAAGGTAATTGAAGTTCATATTGCCGGGGGCAAGTTGTTATTCGAGCTGGAGTGAATTTGTGTATTGGCTGAATATAGCGTCTCGCCTATCTTGCACCGAAGCCGAAGGGCCGGGGCGAAGAGCTGCATTGTGGGTGCAAGGCTGCAACAAGCGTTGCCGTGGCTGTTGCAACCCCTCTTATCTGCAACTGGTTGAGCGTGAACTTGTCTCGGCTTCATCAGTTCTCGAGTGGCTGGAGAACGTACACCATGCGCATGATCTTGACGGGGTGACCTTTCTCGGTGGCGAGCCAATGTTGCAAGCAAAAGGCTTGGCTGTCATTGCGCAAGGAGCGCAGTCTTTGGGGCTGTCAGTGATGGTGTTTAGTGGATATACAAAAAACGAGCTTGATGTGATGCAGTTGCCAGGGGTTGATCAACTGCTTCGCTACACAGATGTGTTGGTAGATGGTCCGTATGAGGAGAGTTTTCCGGAGCAAAATCGCCGTTGGGTAGGCTCCAAAAATCAACAATTTCACTACCTGACAGAGCGTTACGACGCACGGATTGAAAGTGATGGTGACGTCGAACGTATGCTTGAAGTTCGCCTGAGAACTGATGGAACGATCTTTATAAATGGATGGCCAGAAGGTTTCGTGCGTTGACCATTTCACCGGAAAAAGCCAAGCGAGGACATCGTTTAGCCGATAAGCCATCGCCGGTAGAGTTTGAGAAGCGACATTTACTGAGCCTGGAAAGTGTCTAGGGAATCCGGGGCGATTCACCTAGCAGGGGTTGTTGTGGAGATCGGGTAGCAGATGAATACGCATCATCATATCTATGGCGTTTAAATTACGTTAAGACTTGCCACAAAAAATCGTCGCGGGAAACCTGGCCCAATAGCTGGTCGTCCGCGGCCTGTTCGTCATCGTACAGGGTGTGGATACATCGTTCCTGACGTAGGTAGGCCAGCACACCGAAAAAACAGGCCTCACACAAGCGTACCAGGTACCGCTCGCCATCATGCTGTGAGCCGTATCCCCAAATAGCCTACAAGGTGCCGTACTGCTGGCCATAGCCCTGTGCCCGCGTGTTGCTGTCGCATACTGTGCAGTGAATATCGCCATTAGTTTGAGGCGGCTTGTCCATCGAGAGCATTCCTAGTGTGACGGATGGGTGTCCTGCCAGCTTATCACGCTGTGCTTCACTAACACCGAGGTCGGTCCACCGCCTTTGACGTGCAAGCAAAACTCTGGATAGCAAAGAAGCTCACGAGCAGCAGTTCAGTCCAGCAACTCAAAAGGAGGGACCCTGCGAGCTATATCCAGCCAATCGTTAACTGTGTCACCGGCATCCACGCGAAAAATTTTGTACTCGCCGTGATCGTCGTGGAAGCCGATCGCTATATCAGTTAGTCCCGTGCACAGTGCCATGAAACTGGCTGTAGCTGCCGCCTCGGTGCTGTACTCCCAACCCTCAAAGCAGCGTGCCATCAGGCCCAAGCTGATAACTTTTCGCTGCCGCTCTTTGCGTAGATAAGCAATAAATTCCTGCTGTCGGATGGCGACCTCATGAGGCAGGACAGTCGGATAACCGCTTTCAGACTCGATGCCAATTATTCCAGCTAGCGAGCCTTTTGAGAAAAAGACGACGTCGTCGAAAATCCTAGATGGCTCACCTTCGCGGTACGCCTTCACTGTCGCTGTCCAGAGGCTACCGTCAGCCCAATCGCGAACGCGGACCGCATTCCTAGCTGCGAAAACCATCGGCAACCGAAGGTCGGCACCGTTGGGTAAAAAACCATCTGGGATGTTGCCCATGGAATGTCCTCCTAGGTTTCGTCAGGAGTGGCGGACTTTAGATGTCTGAAATCGTTCGGGTCAAAGGCCATGCCAGCGTGTTGTGATCTTACTACCAAGTTACCTTCATATACGATCGATAAGAAAAGTCAAATAATGTTGCTTGGCAATGAGATCCGAATTGCAAGTGCCGTAAGCGATAGATGCCCCCTCATAATGAAGTTGCTGCTCGACGTTGGGCTAGGCTCTGTTTGGTCAGTAGTCATGCGTCAGCTCCTGTCCCAAAACTTTACCTGTACGAATAGCCAATCTGGACGTCCCGACGGTTGTTGCATAGGGTTCATGCTTGGCCAGATAGCCAGTAGGGTTTAGCCCGGCTGGCGCCCACCCGAAGTAGGAGAACAAGGGACCCATGGCGAGGATTTTACACACCGCTGATTGGCAGATCGGTCGGCAGTACAGCAGATTCGAGGTGGAAGATGCTGTGGTATTGGCGGCAGCGCGGACGTCCACGGTTGAAAAAATTGCAGCGCTGGCGGCGGTTGAAAACGTTGATGCGGTGCTTGTGGCTGGGGATGTTTTTGATGCGCAGGGCGTCAGCGAACTGACCATTCGGCGTTTGTTCAATGCTACATCCGCCTTCACCGGCCCTTGGATTATGTTGCCCGGAAATCATGATGCAGCTCTGGCTGAAAGCGTTTGGGATCGTGCTGAGCGCATCGGTGCCATCCCAGCCAATGTTCATGTAATCAAAGAACCGGGTGTGCTGGTACTGGAAGAACAAGGCATTGCTGTTTTGGGCGCGCCATTGACCCAGCGTCAGACATACGATGATCTGACTGCCTGGTTTGACAGCGCGCAGACACCAGCAGGGCTTCTACGAGTCGGGTTGGCCCATGGCAGCGTGCAGGGCTTGCTGCATGAGGATGTCGACTCCCACAACCCGATTGCTGCTGACCGCGCGGCAACCGCGCATCTTGACTATTTGGCTTTGGGCGACTGGCACGGATTCAAGCAGGTCGACCAGCGCACGGTTTACAGCGGCACTCCGGAGCCCGATCGCTTCAAGGACAATGGGGCTGGTCAGGTTGTATTGGTTGACTTGCCGGCCTCGGGCGAGCCTTCGGTGCTGTCTACAAGGCAGGTAGGGCAGTTTATCTGGCTCCAATGGAGTGCTCAGCTCGAAGTCGCCAGCGACTTGGATGTGCTGATCGAGCGCCTTCAAGAGCTGGAGCCCAATTCAGTGCTCAGTCTGAAAGTTTCAGGGCAAACCGATCTCGCCGGTCAGGCTCGTTTGCAGCGTGCGCTCGCGGTCGCGCAGGCTCGCTGTCGTAGCGTCGACTGTGATGTTAAAGACTTGCGTCTTGAGCCCACAGACGAAGATATAGCCGCGTTGAGCGCAGACGGTTACCTGGGTGACGTTATTGCCGAGCTACGCGACCTCGAGGGTGATTCCCCAGTCGCCAAGGATGCCCTCGTGCTGCTGGCCAGCTTGCTGAGCAAGGACGCGGAGGTGCAGGCATGAAGGTTCAATCCATACGTGTTGAGCAGTTGCGGCAGTTTCGCCAGCCGCTTGAAGTCCGTGACCTTGGACCGGGGATCAATCTGTTCGTCGGCCCTAATGAGTCTGGCAAAAGCACCTTGGTACGCGCAATTCGAGCCGCGTTTTTCGAACGATATAAGTCCAGCAGTGTTGAGGATCTGAGACCCTGGGGTGACTCCTCGGCAGCGCCTGAAGTGGCGATCGAATTTGAATGGCAAGACGAGCATTGGAAGCTCAACAAACGCTTTCTGCGGCAAAAGCGATGCGACCTGCAGATCGGAGGTCGATCTTGCAGTGGTGAGGAAGCAGAAGATCAGCTCAGTACTCTGTTGGGCTACGAATTCGCAGGCAGCGGTGCCAGCAAGCCTAAGCATTGGGGAATTCCAGGCCTCTTGTGGGTAGAGCAGGGGCAGGGGCAGGAGATTAACGACGCGGTAGATAGCGCCGAGGCGCATTTACAGTCGGCCCTTGGCAGGAATGTAAGCGAACTCACCAGCTCCATCGGCGATGCCGTATTTGAGCGAGTGCGGGAGGAGCGTAGCAAGCTCAGGACCGCGTCCACCGACAAGCCAACCGGCGAGCTAGCCAAGGCGATCAAGCATGTCGCGGAGCTGGAAAGCCATCATGCTGAGCTGCTAGATAAAGTTGATAGCTACCGCTTGCAGGTTGATCGTCTAGGGGAACTCCTGATTGCTCAAAAGCAGGATGACAGCAAACCTTGGTTGATCTTCAGGGCCGATGCCAAGGCGGCAATGCAGCAGCTTGAGGCAATCAAGGCTATGCAGAGCGAACAGGATCGAGAACACCGTGAGTTGCAGCAGAATCAAGAGAGCCAGCGACTATATAGTGAAAGCCTGCAGCAGGGTTCGCAGCGCCAGGCGCTGCTTGCCGAGCGCCAGCGTGAGTTGAGTGGCGCCACTCAGTCGCTGGCAGAAAAGCAGGCTCTTGAGCCATCTCTGTTGCAGCGTTTGCAGCAAGCGCAAAGTCAAAGCCAGGCCGCGGGGGAGCAGCTCAGACTGGCCCGACTGCAAGAACAGCGGTGTGAACGGCAATCTGCCCTGCAGCTGCTTAAGAGCGCCTTGCATGATGCCGAGCAAAAGCTGGAGCAGGCGAAGTCCGAGGCCGCGAGCTTGGCGCAGCAACGCGCGCAGCTGGCAGCCCTGGTTGTTGAACCGGCCGCGCTGAAGCAGTTAAAGGTGGTAGCGCAAGAACTGGATCGATTACAGATTCGGCAGCAAACAGCGGCTACTAGGTTGCGCTATCAATTCCATGAAGGGCAGGTTGCGAAACTTAACGGCGTAGCTATCGAGGGCGCGTCGGAGCAGCTTTTGTCTGTTCCGGGCATATTGGAAATTGAAGGCGTTGGCCGGCTGGAAATTTACCCGGGCGGCACCGACCTCGCGGTTACTGCTGAGCGTCAGCGGCAATACGAGCAGGAGCGCCTTGCCCTGCTGGACCGGCTCGGAGCCGCCGATCTTCAGCAGGCTGAAGACAACGCGGTGCTGGCGCAGAGGCTAGAGGGCGAAATCGGTAGTCTGCAGAAGGCTATTGCACAGCTGGCACCCGATGGCACCGACGCATTGGCGCAAACAGTGCAATCCCTGCGGGAGCGTGCAGAGCACGCGCAAAACCAGCTTGACCAGATGCCCTCTGCAAGTGACAGCGTCACCACTGTCGACTTGGCGCAGGAGCAGCTTAGCGTTGCGACAGAGCGGTTGAGCAGCCTTGAGGTAGCCTTGGCTGATCAGCGCCGTGAGGTAGCAGTCCTTGCGCAGCAGGTACAACACCTCAGCGGCGAGTGTGAGCGGTTACAACGCGAGGTGGATGACCCCGCAACCAGAGCCCGAGAAGAACAACTGCTTCAGCAATTGGGTATGTTGAAACTTGAGCAGCGGCGTCTGGAGCAGTCGCTGGAACAGCGTAGCCAGGAAATTCAAGCAGCCCGTCCGGATATTTTGGAGCAGGACATCAAGCGGCTGGAGTTGAGTGCAGACGCCGCGGAACACGCCAGCCGTCAGCGCGATAGGGAAATTCAAGATCTCAGGGTGCGTCTTGAAGTGATGGGGGCTGAGGGGCTTGAAGAGCAGAGCGCCGAAGTCCAAACCACGCTGCAAGCCGCTCGGGGGCGACTGGATGAACTCGAGCGCAGAGCGGATGCGCTTTCATTGCTGCAACGCTTGCTTCAGGAAAAGCGCCAAGAGTTAACTCAGCGCTTGCAGGCACCGCTGCAGAAACACCTCAATCACTATCTGCAGCTACTGTTTCCCCAGGCCTCGCTGGTTGTCGATGAGCACTTGAAACCTGTTCAGCTAGCTCGTGGCTCCCGCGGTGATGCATTTCATGAGGCTCTGGGAGCTCTGAGCTTTGGGGCAAGGGAGCAAATGGGGTTAATCAGCCGTTTGGCCTACGCCGACATGTTGCAGGAAGCGGGGAAACCCACGCTGATCATTCTTGACGACGCGTTGGTGCATAGCGATACCCAGCGATTAGCTCAGATGAAGCGCGTTCTATTTGATGCTGCTCAACGGCATCAAATTTTGTTGTTCAGTTGCCATCCGGAAAACTGGCAGGATTTGGGTATACGGGCTCGTGAGATGGCGGGGCTAAAAACCGCTGGGGCAGAATAATTTTGGAGCGAAGCTAATGTTTATGGGGGCAAAGCCTGCCATTCTGGCCGAGGTTCGGCGCCTGACGCAAAGTCAGCCTGAGAGCGACCCCTTGCGGGTGGCGGTTGCCTTCTGGGGGGCTGGGGCAGACGAGCTGGTCGATCCGTCCAAACGCTATCGGATCATTTGCAACCTAACTGAGGGTGGTACCAACCCTGCGGTTATCAGGATGTTACTGACTTGCCCTAACGTCGAGGTACGCTATTTGCCGGGCCTGCATGCTAAGGTTTTTATCGGAGCTTCTCAGGCATTGGTCGGCTCCGCCAATTTTTCGGCCAATGGTTTGGGCATTGGCGCCGAACCAGGTGCTGGTTGGCACGAAGCTGCTGTATTGGTCGATGCTGTGGAGGTCACAACTTGGTTTGAGGCGCACTGGCAGTCTGCCCTCCCGGTTGCGGAGCAAGTGTTGTTTGAGGCAGAACTGCAGTTTGAGGCCAGGGCCGTGTTGCAAGCCAGCGGAGCTGGGGGCGCCCCGGTACCGGATACGCATGAGCGCCCGCCTGTGTTAGTAGAGGCGGAGTTGTTCAAAAGCAGCATTACCGGCGGTAACAAAATCCGCATGGCTGCGCGCTACCTGGAGAATATCTACGCCGATGCTATCGAGCCAGAAACTCGCAGAAGCGTCTGGAACCCAGCGTACGCGGCTAGCATCATCTGGACTGCTGCCGGCAATAAAATCCAAACACGGATTGACAGTTGTCCCTACTTTACAACGCCTGCGGACGTATTGGCGCGTGCCAAACATGCCAAAACCATTGAGAAGGTGCGCCGGTTCATTCAGGTTCTGTCATCCCATCCTGCGACCTCTCCAGCCCTGCGCTACTGGGCGACCGAGTATCTCCGCACCAAGTGATGAGCTGTCTTTTTGATTTAAAGGAATTTACATGGAGTTCATGGATTACCTAGTTTACGTCGGCTTCGCGTTGTTTGCAGTTGGTATTATATGGTTCTATGTGCTGGCTTTTGCCCAAAGCATTTTGTGGGGGATTGGTTGTGTGCTGTTTTTCCCGGTGTGCCTGGTGTTTCTGGTGCTTTACTGGCAGCGAACCTGTATGCCAGCCATCGCGATGTTTTCCGGGGTTGGCTTTATTGTGGCGGCGACTGCAGCAGGTGTGGGGCTAAAATGAGCTAGATGCAGGGTTACTCGATCTGTGCGATCTAGTTAGCCACCTTGATGAGCATTTTCCGCTGCGGCTCAACTTCTTGGCGGCTGCAATTCTGCGGTCCTGTAGTTTACTCGCCAGCGATTAAGCAGCTCTAAGACCTTTCTAATTATGAGCCCTAGAAGTAGATGCTGCTGCCCAATCTCGACTGGCTCAGCTTTCACCGGGTGGCAGGGGGGGCGCTGGAGTGTCGACTCGTAGCGTTGCGCGCATTACGAGTCAACAACACCGCCCTCAGCGAAAAGGCTTAGCGTGCCAGCCAAACAGTCGCTGGCCGGCCTTCATAAGTTTCGACTACCCCTACGCCCTGTAAGACTGGGAGTATGTAACGGATGTTGCAGGGGCCGTAGGTTCCCTGTGCTGTTTGTCTTGATTGTCTGCAAAGCTCGCTCGCTTTGGCGGGCACGTTGTTCGCCCCAATCACACAACGGTTGCCAGGACCGTGGCCGTGTTCCAACAGGTACGCAAGGGCCGCTACAAAGCTGTCGCGCCTGATCGTTAGTGACGATTTCTCAAAGTTAGCTTCAACGCTGTTGGCGTCTCGGGTAACGAGCTTGAATTGTCGCTTTTGAGCAGGTGTTCTGTACTCGCCCTGTGCGATTTTTGGCCACACCTCTTGGAGGATCTTTTGAGCTTGGGCGCGAGCCTCAGGGCATTGGCTATTCTCGGGCATGGGGCGTCCTTGTTGGCTGGTTTTTTCTGTGTTTGGGGGGGAATATTCGGTTCTATAACCGATCATAAACATGGCCTTTTCGACCTCGCCGATGTCGGGTATCGACTTGTTAAGGGTTTGCATCTTAAGGAAAGTCGCCGCAGCCAACCGGGATAGTTCCGCCCAGCGCTTAGCGCCATTCTTTCCGCCGTAGAGGCTCGAAAACTTCAGGCTTCCTTTGGATGGATTTCTCATTAGCCCGCCTTGGCCGTTTGCACTCCGAAACGCTAGGGATACAGGCACTGATGTGCTTCCCTGTTTCTCCAGCCAGTATCGTGCCAGTAGGGCTAACGCCGCGCCCACGCGGCCGTCGTAAATAATGACTTTACTTGGCGCAGCAGCAGCATAAACCTTGGTCATCGCTGAATTCATCAGCAGGCGCTTGCCGTCAAATGCAGACAGCGCCTGGCCTTGGGCTGGATCCAGCAGATCCACCGCTGATCGGATGCTAGAGCACAGCATGCCATTGCTTGCTTGCTCGGTAACCCATCTTCTGGAAGTGTCCTTTGGCGTTCTTGCTACGCCACCCCAGCGGAATATTGCCAGACAGGCGTCTAACGCGAGCTTGTCGTCACCGCAATCAAGCGCATGCTGCAGCGCCGCTGCCAGCGCAAGAAAGTCTTGCTCATTCTCGTTCGACGACCAGGCGTAGCTCCTGGCGGCATCACTCAAAGACTGACACCACCAATGCTTCGTGCCTCGGGGCTGCGCTTGGCGCCATGACTTCCAGTTTCTATGTCTGCTTATGGGGTAGGCGTGCAGGAGCCCCTCAGAGGACCCCGGAAAGCACGGTGGCAGTGCCAGGCCCTCACTGGGGGAGTCCCAAAGCGTTGCTAGAAAGTTGGCAAATTCAATTTGGTCAGGGGTGAGTGCGTCGGGCATTGCGGCGAAGATCCTTTTCGACATAACCGAGACAGAATATTCCCTTTGGGGCTTGCTCTGTCAATCTGCAACGGAATGTCCTAATGGCTTGATGACATCCCTTGGTTCTCCCATGATAGGGCAGTTGTGCAGTGTTGGCGATTTGCCATACATTTTCGGAGAAAGCACTTAGTATTCGCGCCTCAGTGCTTTTGGGCCGCGTCGCAGAGCTGAAACCACACTGTCGGTGCAGGTGCGAAAAAGGAGTGTTGTGTAAATGGATTTTCGTGATCAGCTCACGCTGAACGTCAACGCCGGCGCGCCTACAGTTTAGATCGGTAGTCACTCAACCCTTCGGGTTTTCGCGGCTTGTAGCTGGATTTCCGATTAAGTTGGTTACGGTTTTTAGCGCTGGAATCGAACCGGCGGAATGAGCCCTTGTCCGGGCGCTTCGCGCGCTGTCGAGGGCGTGACGTATTGGCACTTGTCCATCTCAAAAGGCAGCAGCATCAAAAATTAAGACTGGAGAAAAAGTGGGAGCCAAGACCTCTTCAACCTCTGCCAACTCATTCCAATTTACGCCGCTACGTAAGGTAGACAAAACAGAAGCTAACATCTTCCTTCACGGCTATTCAGCCGGGCATGACCTAACGGATCGTCAAGCACTACTCCGCAGCATCCCTCTAGAGCTTAACGAGGAACTCAACATTCTTGCATTTTGGCCCTCAGGCCATTATTCCCGGCTAGATCGCCGAAGTAAAAGGTACCTCGCAGTAGCGGCTCGGTTTGACGCTAGATTGGGCTTGGCAGCATTAAGTGTAGATCGCGCAGCCCATTTTTTGCGAATCCGGTTGAGGGCAGAGGAAATGGGTCGTGTCTTTGTGGAGCAACTTGAAAGTTACCTTTTAAAGCATCACCCTCAGGTAGAACAAGTAAACCTCATTGGTCATTCGCTGGGTGGCCGAGTTCTCGCTACTGCTTTGAAGGAAGGGGCAGTTGGGCAATATTTTAAAATTGGAGATGTATTGCTGATGGCTGCAGCGGTTGAGGTTTCTACTTCCGAGGCTGCCGCGATGCTTTGCTGTGTGAGTGGGCGCTTAATCAATGCATACTCAAAAAGTGATCGTGTACTTTTAATGAATGTTGGCGAAACTTGTATTGGACGTAATGAGGTTGGCCTCTTCGAGAATGTGCATATGCATGGTTTTGGGCATTCTGATTACTGGCCAAAGCTCCGGGAGGTTATGGAGGCATCTAAATTTTCTGCCTTGTCTTGGCCGGCAGGCGGACTGGTACCTCCGCCAGAAGAAGATTTCTCAAAAAGCGATTGTGTACTTTATCAAGTGCTAAAAAAATCCGAATCACGCTTGCTTGATGCTGCAGTTAAGTATCTTAAAACCAGTGCATGGGCATCGTTTAATGAGTGTGAGCCTGATAAGGCGCTAGCGTTTGCTCGAGAGTTTCAGTTGGTCGCGGGGAATTGCCTAATAAATCTTGTAAGAGGTAACGGGCTGCGTTATTCACAAGTGCTAGAAATGCTCGCTGATCATTTCGGTATGACGTCGAATTTGTACGGTTGTGCGAGAGTTGTTGAGTACGAGGAGAGGCTGGTAAGCTATTTCTTTCGCAATTATTTTTCTAATGGGCATCCACTGGCAAGCGCGACTGCCTCTCAGATGAAACGAGTGTCTCAAATTACTTACCTAGAAGCGGTCGATGACCTTTCCAAGCGCCTTACGTTGACTTCTAGTTTCCAGCCGCGAGAGCCATCGTCATCGCTGGCACTGCCTGGAGTCAGGCTTTTGCTAGCCTCGAATAGTAAGATCGGCACTTTGATAGAAGCGCATAGAAAGGCGAGTAGACTGGTGATCGACTTGAAGACGGCAATTAAACCTGGTTATTCAGCACTTATTCCGGCTGTAGCGATTATTTATTATGCTCGACTCCAGGTAAACGAAGAAGCTTGGATGTAAGGCCCTGAGTAGCTGCTCCCGTTGGACGCTCCGGCTATAACGGGGGCCAGCGCAACAGTGTTTCGACCGCTGCTCTGCGGTCCGGAGCGTGTATGCTGACTGCAGTAGGGGAGGCTCCAACTGCCGTTTAGTCGGCATTTGAAAAGACAGTGTTGGTAAGCGGCTTGTGTCTTGGAGACAAATGAATTGTCCGGTGCCTGAGAGAGCGTATGCTTAGCTCCAAAAATCCCTGACAACGCATAGCGGCCTATCTCTTCCGAGGCGCTGGCTGCTAGGGCGTGGTATACGGCGTTTTGCCATAGTCAACCCTCCGTCCTCTGGCTCCCATAAAATGAATTACCCCTACCCTACGATGTTAAGGGTAGGGGAGAGAGGGGCTTACTCTATCGAGGCAGTCATCCAGTCCTCAATCTGATCGCTGCGCCAGGCAACACGTCGAGGTCCCAGTTTTGTACGCTGCGGAAAAATGCCGAGTTTTTCCCACCGGTATATCGTGCTGGATGACAGTGAGGTCCGGGCGATGACCTGCTGCAGTGTGTAATAGGTTGTACGCATATGAAACTCCAGTCGTATAAATAGGATACGGAAATATTTTGAGTTTTTCGGGGTTCTGGTAGTTTTGACGCTTGTTTTTCAACGGAGTGTTGAGCCTCATGCCTAATGATCTGCGCAGCTCATTTAGTAGTTTTTTCTATGCGTTCATGCAGGTTGCGTTTGCAGCTGCATTACTGTTCGTGTTGTGGTTGGATGCACAGCTGGAGCCGGACCAATCTGTATTTTTAGTGGTGCAGTTCATTGCAGTTTTTTCGCTGGCTTTGTCTGTCTGCTGGTTGTTGGTTGCAGTTTTTTCCAGCCAGCTGTCCGGCGTTCTCGCAGGTATTCGAGCGCACCCTTGGGGGCACGCAATCGGTGTGGTGGCGAGTGCGGCTATGTTCTGGGTGGCCTGGTGCCAGGTCCCAATTTGAGGAGCCGATATTTTTTGCGGCGTTGGTCTCAGCAGTTTTGCCGGTCGTAATGATTAAACGCGCGAGCGGTTGGAGACTGCACGTTTCAACTCTATTCGGTTACTAATAATTTAATTGCTGTTTTCTGGTCTAGCCAGCTACTAGAATGAGCCTGAAAACTCATGGTTTAGAGATTATCTTGACGGTATTGGAATTTCAAGTTTTTAAATTGGTTGATAGTTTTCAATAGTGGTCAGCAAAACCGACCATTTTCTATGGATGGCGAATTTTATTGTCGGAACTAAGTAGTTACGCCTGAACTCCCCACTCTATTGCATTTAGCAGGCGCCTAACCTGGCGACCACCTAGCCCAGTGCAGCAATGCATTGCCGGAGACTCGCCGCCCAGAGAGAAGTTGCTTGATGAAAGCCATTTGATGGCCGCGTCTTGGGTCTCAAGCACCTCAAACGCGTGTTGGGCAACCACTAAGAGTCGATCAATTCGCTCAGAGCCGCCGCTATTAAGTCGCCCGCCGTCGCGCTCTAAACGAGCTAGTGTCGCCGGACGCGTGTTCGCCATATCAGCAGTTTCCTGCTTGGTCAGTTGAAGTGACCGACTGATCGCGCCCACGAGGGTAGCGTCGATCCCGCGCTCGATTCGCTGGATCCGCTCCCCTTCGCTTAGCTGCTGATGTCCAAGCACGATATTCCAAAATGCTTCTGTATCCGTGTTGGTTGTTGTCATGGTCATAGCTACGATCATCGGCGACTGACGAGCGTTAGCATAACGTGTGGGAGCCAGAAATCGCTGGAGCCATCGCTGTTACTTCGTTGGGAAATTGCGGGCGGAAATGAGCCCGCCGCTACGGATCCCTGTTTGCCTTTACACCGCAGGGAGCCTGGCTCTTGATCTGGCTGTCTGTGCCGGTGACCTAGGGGAAGTAGCCCAAACATTGCCTCTACTTAACGTCCTCAGCGGGCCTGGAATTCTCTGGCGCGAATTACACAGTCAGTGAGCAAGTCGCGTTCGGGTAAATTTTTACAATACCGATATTCCCTCTAGATCGGCCTTCGATTCTGCAGGTGTGGACATGACGGAATGATGGCGGCGGTTGCGCGTTGAGCTGGGCCAATGAGCCTGGAGGGCGCCAGAGCTCTAGTGCTGTCGGAGGACGAACAGGGCGGTTGGAATCGGTCACGGATTATATCGACCTTCGGTGAGCTGGTTTCCGTTGCGTATTACGGCTCTTGCATGTCAGGCGCCTATCGTTACTGATACTAGGATACTCCAGCGCTTTGTGCGTCCATTCGCTGATGGTTTGCTGCTGCAGGCCGCTCAAGGTGTTGTATGCCTATGTTTAGGCATCGGAACCTCTGCTCATCAGTGGCGCTATAAGCGACCAACGCTATGCGACATCAGTTGTCGCGCTCTGGTGTCATGATGGCTGTTGTCGCTACCAGGAGCTAATGCGGTAAATGCTATGAAAGCTTTTTCCCAGTTTCTTCCGCTTGACCTCGAACTGCCCATGACACCTCAACCCGATGTCTCGACGCTGTCGATGCATTTTGCATTTCGTCTGATGATCTATATGCAGGGGCACCGCCAGTTGCTGCAGCATCGTGGCATTGCTGACGTTGAGGTAGCTCGCAGCCTTGGACTGGGAGAATTTGTCGAAGTAGACACCTATGACCGCCAGCACTTGCAACAGCAGTTGCGCCGCAATGCTCGCTGTTTTGCCGAAGCTGGGCACAAGCTTGCTTATCCCGAGCCCCTCGGCATAAACCTCCAGGCGCTGGCGCGGATGCTAGGGCTTAACAGTGCTGCTTGTCAGGTGCTTGGGTTGTGCGCACTGATGCACAGCGATTCCTTGCTGCACCGCTGTATTACCCTTTTTGGCGGCTTTGATAATCGCCGCTTGGTGCACACCCTTGCGCTGCTGCTGCAACTGCCGCCTGGAGATATTCAAATAGCTATGGGCAAGGGGGCGCCGCTGTTTGCCAGCGGCTTATTGGAGGTCGACTACGCGGTCGGCGACTTCCACCTCTGTGACCGCCTGTCCTTCAGTAGCCCCGATCTGCTTGATCAACTCTGTCATCACCGCGGCGCTACCGAAGACTTGTTTCGGCATTCGTTTCGGATCAGCGAGCCTGGCCTACTGAGCGCCGCCAGTTACCCCCATCTTGAGCAGGAAATTGACATTGCGCTCCGTTTTTTACGCAAGAGTCAGGCGCAGAGCAGGGTTGGCGTAAACGTGTTGATCTACGGTCCACCGGGTACAGGAAAGACCGAGCTATGCCGCCTGCTTGCCAGCGAGCTGGGAAGCGAACTCTACGAGATCGCGGTCAGTGATCGCGATGGCGATCCAATTCCTGGGCATCAGCGTCTATGCGCTCTACGCTCGGCAATGCACGTGCTACGCGGTAGTCAGGCGCTGGTGCTGCTTGATGAGATTGAGGATATCTTTCATGAGCACGGCAACAGCTCCCGGCGACTGTACAAGAGCTGGGTCAACCGCGTTCTGGAGGAGAACAATCAACCCTGTTTCTGGCTGAGCAACGACATCCGTGAGTTGGACTCGGCCTATATCCGTCGTTTCGACCTGATCATCGAGGCGACCAACCCGGCTCGGCAGTCTCGCGAACAGATTCTGCTCAATTTAGGCGCCGGGCGATTGGGGCAGGACATGCTGGGCAAGCTGACTAGTCACGATGCGCTGTCACCAGCAGTGTTCAAGCGGGCCTATGAAGTGGCGCGCATGAGTCAGCCGCGTGCGGGGCGACGGCAAAACCAAGTGCTTGAGCGCATTCTGGATGCCACGCTCAAGGCTCAAGGCCATGCTCCCCTGGAGCGGAGCGGCGATAAATCCTCCCGTCTACCGGGGCTATATTCACCTGCCCTGGTTAATACCGATATTGCCCTTGATGACCTGCTTGCCGGGCTTAGGCGCTGCCCGCAGGCGCGCCTGTGTTTCTACGGCCGGCCTGGCACCGGCAAAACAGCTTTCGCCCATTGGCTGGCTGACAGCCTCTCCAAGCCGGTGCTGGTCAAGCGCTGCTCAGACCTGATCGGTCCTTTGGTTGGTCAAACGGAGCAGAATTTAGCCGCGGCCTTCAGCCAGGCTCAAGAGACCGGTGCAGTGCTGGTGCTCGACGAGGTCGACAGCTTTCTGCAGGATCGCAGCAAGGCTAAGCACACCTGGGAAGTTACCGGCGTCAATGAAATGCTTACGCAGATGGAAGCCTTCGACGGCCTGTTCATCGCTTCGACCAACCTGATGAATGACCTGGATGAGGCAGCACTGCGGCGTTTCGACCTCAAGGTTAACTTCAAAGCCTTGCGTGCTGAGCAGATCGTTGAGTTGTTCCAGTCGCATATCCTTGAATTGAAACTGAAGGACCCGCAGCAGTTAGGGCTGAACAAGGTTGTCGGGTTGAACAATCTGGCCCCGGGCGACTTTGCTGCCGTGGCCCGGCGCGCGCGTTTTAAGCCATTCAGCGATGGCCTTGGCTTTGCCGACGCGCTGGTGGAAGAGGTCGGATTGAAGCGAGACGGCGTGAAGAGGACGATTGGGTTCGTAAACTGAAAAGTACACTGAGAGTTTTTCGCGCACGCTGATTCACAAAAAAAACTTGCCTTCCTAAACTTGTAACTAGGGGGGCAAGTCCATCAGAGCTTATGCCGCAAATGATAAACGTGAGGCGAAGTGTGTTGAAGGCCAGAAAAGGCTGATCAAAATACGTGGAGCATACGCTTACATTCCTGATGTGTGACGAGATGCTGTAACTAGTGCCGGAGGCTTGCTTGGCTCCCTGCTGATGGTGATTGCGTAATCGTAGTTAGAGTATGGTGTATCGTGCAGGGGATGACGATTTGGAAAGTTTGCTATCTAATGCCTTGGGTTGTTCCTTTTTAAAAGGCGTCGCTAGTGTGTAATGTTTTGAGCGCAGAGGCGAGAGAGTGTTTTGAACTTTCGCTTTGTTGGTGTTGCCTTTTGGGCTCTCGCTCTCTTGAGAGAAAATGCGTTTCAGATTAATTTGGTTATGGATTGGCGGGCGATTTTAATGGTCAGAAAAGATAGCGGGTTGAGCGAGGTGCGAGTTGCTTTGTGATGCAAGTGATGTTGGGTTTCAGTTTTGCGTTCGGATGGTTTGGGAAAGTATATGTTTCCTACGGTACATTCTGTTTTGCATGTGGGTGTGATTCGTATCCTAGTTTGAGGGTTATTAGTTTTTGTCTTTCTTTATCGAGGTGCTGCTTGGTGGCACGCGTTAGGGTTGTTAATCCTCAGTGGGTCTTGCGACAGCGGGAGTTTTTTCTAGAGTTTTACTGCGCTGGTCACCTGTGGTTGAAAAAGAAAAGTTTTTTCCATTTAGGGCGCTTTATTAAAAAGCGCTTGTCAGTTGGACTTTGATAGCGGTGACGTCAAGGGTGCCGCTAGCTCAGCATGTCGCTGTGAGAATATGACCCGTTTTTCTGCGAGGCTTCTTGGGGCCTGCTCTCAAGCAACCAGAGGGTTCGACCTTTCCTCGGCGGTTACATCAGCACGTAAATTCGACCGATTTGCATGGTCTGTGAATTTTTCCAAGCAAGTGGCTGGCAGCTAGTTTTCAGCCTCTCGAAGAAAAACAGGGAATATTTGTCTGTGAGCCAGGGGTACGGTGCTATCTAAAATAGCGAAATTAGGCCCGTGGAGTGATTTTTTCTGCCCTCTGGCACCCTTGAGCGTTTTCTCAGGAAAAATTGAATCTGGGGCGAGTTTGGGGCGGGCGCGATGCCGCCATTTTTCAGTGGGTATTTTGCAGCAGGGCTATTCGCGTAAGCCTTCAGGTATGGACCCATTTTGCCATTCTCTATCTATGGAAAAATAGGGGGGTATTTGTCCCTATGTAAAATCGCCGCGAAATTGGCGGTTTATCACCTCTAGGGACAAATACCCCCCTATTTGTCCCTATATATGGAAAATCACCTCTGAGCCAGGCGGCATCGATTGCTGTTTGCAGCAGGGGTATTTGTCCCTAATTAGGGACAAATGGGGTATGAGTCTATACAAAAAGCCATCGGCGAATCAGCCGGTTGTTGGCGGACTCGCCATGTCATCTGCGCTCCATCGCGTAGACGGGAGTACCCCCATTTGTCCATATATATGGACAAATTACCTCTAGGATAAGGAGCGTTGACTGTATGATTTGGGGGGTATTTGTCCCTAATTAGGGACAAATAGGTATGAGCCGAGAGAGGCGCGGTTGCCCACGCCGTCAGCCTGCCTGCCGAATGCACCCCCGCCGGTTAGCCCGGCATCCACTGGTTCGGCACACTCTTGGTGACCATCACGATGGTGAGGGGCAGCGTGACTAGCCTCGGAAGCCAGTGGCTCAGCAATGGAGTTGGCTCATGGCTTTTATTGGCGGACAGTCATCAACTTGGCTGCTGCCAAATTAACAGGCCTCTTGATGGGGCTGCCGAAGATGAAAGCCGCCTGACTCTGTAGGCGTTGGCGGATGCTGGGCAGGTGCTCGACTATCAGGCTGTGCGGGTTTTGGCGGAAAGCCTGAGCACGAACACTCTGCAGCGGTGCCCGGCTTGCCATATTCGGCACTATGAACACAATGAGATTTCGACATGAAGAAGATTCTATAGGCTGAGAATCAGATTACTGGCGCCTAAAAACCTAAAAGATGGTTATATGTCTCTAATGCTGACTGTTACCTGCTTTCCTGCCTTAGCGAGCATGTATGAAAGAGACTCGAACGTGAAACTTTTCGATAGCCCTTTCTCTATCTGCTCTAAGCGCTGGGCACTAATGCCCAGCACTCGAGCTGCTTCCGCTTTACTTATGTTTTTTTCCTTTAGCCAAGCGGCTAACGCGTTAACCAAAGTGGCCATTACGATGGAATGTGCAGCCGAATAAGACGTCATTTTTTGGCCCGCTAATTCTGCAGCGCGGGGCGCGATTGATTCAGGGGATTCACTATTGGATCCAAGCAGTGCTGTAGTAACTACATAGGCCCACTCATGCCAGATAAGTTTCTGCTCCTCCTGATGCCGGTTCTTGTTGTAGGTGTCCTCTAATCGTGGTTTCGAGTGATTGAGCATACTCTCAATAACATTACGTGTTGCCCGCAGCGTTGGCTCCACCCTGTAGATGCTGATCTGTAAGGTAATCGTCCGGCGAACCCATCTTGAGCTTCAGCTGACCACTGGCGATAGTGTCCACCTATTTATTAAGTGGACACCTATTGTGACCCTGCTAAGCAGATCGGAAGGGCCGCCTCAAGTTCCAAGTGCAACATCAGTGAATTGAACCCAGCTGGTTAGTGGCCTGCAGCTGGAGGTATTCAACCAGCACCTCGAAAGGGAATTTCCAGCCTAGGGTTTGCCTGGGGCGAGTACGTAGCTCACCGGCTGAGCTTTACTTCGGGCCAAATCGAAATGTTGTATAACCCTCTAAGGTGACCAAAAAGAGCTGTACGGCCGCCGCCATTTTTTTGAAAAAACACACACTAATTTGCATGCGCAAGCTAGAAGACATGAGAGGTATAACTTGATAACCATTCGACTTGGCGCACTCAACCCACCTGACACCAACCGCAGTGCTTGGGCAAGAAAACTCCTAACCCTCGCCATAGAGCTAGAGCTTGCACCAGTGCTGCTACCTAGCCATAAGCTGACCTCCTTTACCGTCAGCATGCCTCCGGGACTTGGCAAGAGAATTAAGCAAGGCGCAAACCAGGCAAAACTGAGCCCTGCGGACTACTCTGCCGGCCTGATCGAGGCGGTCCATATCGAGAAATTTGGATCGACAGACGATATTAGAAAGCCAGAACCAGCCCGGCTTGCCGGGGAATCCCTTGTGCACGAAATTCTGCGCCCTCTGATGCGAAGGGCTCACCAGCAAATGTCTGGAGGAAAGGTGGTCTTCGTCGAAGCCGCAACCGGCACTGGTAAAGGGCGACTGATTTCTGCTCTCGCAGCAGAGGCCGCTAGAAGTGCTGGGCGCATAGTGATAAGCGCCCCAATGACACGGATCTGGCGACTCATTGCGGACCTATCTGCTATTCCAGAGGCAAACGAGGCGGGCATTCGACTAGTCTTGGAGCGTCAGGCTCTCATATCCCCTGCTGCTGCCCTTGGGTGGGCCCAAGACAATGACGCTCATGAGCTCATCGACTGGATCAACACCGGAGGCAAGCCGATCTCCCCCAACGCTATCGCAGCGAGTAAGATCACAGGTACTCAGTTATGCTGGCTGCTCGAAGATGCCATATACCTGGCTGAGAACTTACCAATCAACGCTGTAGCTCTGCGTGAAGATAATGACATAGAAGAGTGCGAGGCCGAAAAGCAGTTCCTCGCGCTATGCAGGGGCAATACAGAAGCAGCTATAGTCCTCTGCTCTCATCACTCTCTGGCATCCCATTTTCAATTGCTGCAAACCCAAAGCGATAATGAGGCAGATGACAACCACCTGGGACCGCTATGCATCCCTGTCAAGATTGGTGCCCTGTTGGTTGATGAAGCGCATTTGTTCGAAGATGCGATGGTCGGCATCAACACCAACGCAATCCACCTCAGATCACTGCAACGCCTGATCAAAAGCGAAGTGACATTAGGCAAGAAACCTGCGCTGTTAGCCGTTGCCGCGCTAGAGGAGATTTGCAAACGCCTTATCCAAGGAAATGAAGGAAAGCGCTTTTCTGGCTTGGCCACCGAAGAGTCCGAGCTAGCTGCCGCGCTGAAGGAAACAGGCATTGCGCTCTCGGCCATCAATCAAAAGAAGCTCTCCCCCGGCAGTCGATCAGTGCTCAATGTTGCGATTAAAGCGTGCAATAGCTCCTCGAAAGTCGGGATGCGTCTGCAGGTGGAACTATCCCCTGTCAGAAACCATCCGAGTCTGATGGTTGGCCGATCAAATCTCCAAGCATCCATGGAGTTCATGTGGGATCAGTGTCGCAGTGCCGCCCTGATCTCCGCTACGCTCTACTCAGACGGCAGCGACTCGAAGCTGATCCGTTGGAAGCTCTCCGTACCACCTGCTCGGGCTGCATACCTACCCTCCGTCCATCCAGATTGGGTGAAAGCTCCGGTAAGACTGCATGAATGCAGAACAGCAATACCGCCTGACGATTCTGACCAATGGGCAGAAGAAGCTGCAGCGATCATTGCCGATGCAGCAGCGAAAGCCAAAGGCGGAACCCTGGTGCTTTGCACGTCACATCGAAACGCCGCCAGCCTAGAACAGCACCTTGCCGCCAACTTCGGACCTCGATTAATACTGCAGACAACCAATAACAGCGCCGCCAGCTGCGTCGCCCGATATCGCGAAATGTACAAAGCAGGCATTAAACCGATCTGGTTAGGTACTGGTGCAGCATGGACAGGGGTTGATCTGAGCGATCACGATGTTGAGCCAGCAGAAGACATGG
>NZ_PPSK01000014.1 GCF_002903165.1 Halopseudomonas oceani | reverse complement strand
AAAGGCGAAAGGCAGATTCCGCCACCGCTCAGGCTGGAAACCTGTTCGCGGAAGTTAGTCCCGACCTCTTCCACGCTGGCCGTTTGCGCAACGACGGAGACGCATAGGTCTTTGCTGGGCTGTCATAAAAAGGCTTGCCGCCCCACCTCACAACCAATACTTCGGATAGCTCCGCGGGCTGCGCAGGTTGTTGACCGCCCAGGCGGTCAGCACGATAACCAGCGAGCCGACCAGCACTGGAGACACTAGATAGCTCAGCGGCGCGTGAGCCATGATCACCACCAGCGGATCTGCGCCGGCTGGCGCGTGTACGGTGCGGGTGACCTGCATGACCGCCAGCGCCAGCGCAACACCGACCGCGCAGGCCAGCCAGCTGTCGCCGAGTAAGGTGACGACCGCCAGACCGACCGCGGTCGCCACCAGATGGCCGCCGACAATGGCGCGCGGTTGCGCCAGCGGCGAATCCGGTACGCCAAACGCCAGCACACAGCTGGCCCCGAATGGCGCCATCAGCCACGGAATGCCGGAGAGCACGCTCAGCCCGCCAGTGACGGCAATCGCGATAAGGGCGCCAAACGACGACAGCAGAACGAATTTCAGCGGCGGCGCGGGCGGGGCATCAGAGTGCAGCAAGCGGCGGATTGACATGAGGACATCCTGACAAAGAGTGAAAAGGAAGCGATTTCGGGCTAGTATACCGATCAGTATCTTTCAGTCAACCGATCGGTATACTTAATGGACATAGCCCAACATATCGTTGCCTCTTCGCTGCAGTTGTTTTACCGCAATGGTTTTCATGCGACCGGGGTTGAGCTGCTCAGCCGTGAGGCAGGTGTCACCAAGAAGACCCTGTATCGGCATTATCCGAGCAAGGACGTGCTGATCGATGCGGCCCTGGCACTGCGTCATGAGCAGTTCATGGTCCGGGTGCGGACGTTCGTTGAGCGGGCAGGCGCTGCACAGCGGCCGCTGGCCTATATCGATTTCATTGCCAACTGGGTTCAGGAAGACGACTTTTGCGGCTGTGCGTTTATCAACGCAACGGCGGAGTTCGCGCAGTCCGACAGTGCTCCGCATCAGCAGGCGGCAGGCCACAAGCGGGAGGTGCAGGAATACCTGCTGAGCCTGTGCGCCAGTGCCGGCGCGCGACAGCCAGAGGTGGTGTCTACCCAGTTGTTTCTGATTGGTGAGGGGCTGATCGTCGGCAGTCAGGTGCAGCAGGCGCAGCGAGTTGCCCTGGTTGATGGTGCACAGGCTGCCGCGCAGGTTATCTGGTCGGCGAGCCTGTGACGCGATTAGCGCTGCGGCGAGTCTGCGGATCGACTCAATGGTAGCGGGCCGCAGGCTGGTTGTGCGACAGGTTGGGCGCCAGCTGCAACCGTGCCTGGGTCAGCGCGTGCCATTCGTTGCTGTCCGGCAGGGAGGGAATGGTCACCAGTTCGCCCTGATCAAAACCGCGCAGCGCGGCATCGACCAGATCACCCGCCTCCATCACCATGCTGGGTGGGATCTGTGCCAGCGAGCTGCCGGAGCGCTCGAAGATCTCGGTGCGGGTCACTCCGGGCAACACCACCTGAACCTGCACACCGTGGCTTGCTAACTCGGCGTGCATGCTCTGGCTCAGGCTCAGCACGTAGGCCTTACTGGCGCTGTAGATGGCGTTGAAGCGCTCCGGCAGCAGCGACACCACCGAGCCGATATTGATGATCGCGCCGCCGCCGCCAAGACTGAAGCGTACCGCAGCAGCGCTAGCGAGCATGGTTAGCGCCAGTAGATTGATCTGCAACAGGCTGTGGGTGCTGTCCAGGTCGGCCTCGGCCAGGCTGCCATTCAGGGCGATGCCGGCACTGTTGACCAGCAGGGTAATCTGCTCATCGCTGCGCAGCCTGGCGGCGACGTTTTCGATGTCGGCGTGTTGTTCCAGGTCGGCGCTGAGCAGATCGACGCGCACGTCGTGCGCGGCAGTAAGCTCATCCGCGAGCTGCCGCAGACGTGTTTCGTTGCGGGCGACTAGCAGCAGGTTATAGCCGCGGGCGGCCAGGCGGCGGGCGTAGGTCGCACCGATACCGCTGGAGGCGCCGGTGATCAGCGCGGTCTGGGCATGAGAGGAGGCTTTCATGGTCGTACTCCTGGCTTTGAATTATGATTGTCATGTTATTAGCATGATAACCATAATTCAATTGGCCTTGGTGCACGCCGACCAGCGGTTGTTGGTGTTTCAGCCAAACAGCTTTTGGGTGAGCCCGGCGACGTGCTTGCCCTGGTAACGGGCGATGGCGCGCTCGCGGGCATCTGGCTGACGGGAGCCATCACCGCCGGCGATGGTCGATGCGCCGTACGGGGTGCCGCCCTTGCCGTGTTCGATATCGGCCAGTTCCTTGGTGCCGTAGCCGATGGGCACGATGACCATGCCGTGGTGTGCCAGGGTGGTCCAGGTGGAGGTGATGGTCATTTCCTGGCCGCCGCCGGTGCCGGTGGAGGTAAACACGCTGGCGATCTTGCTGTGCAGCGCGCCCTTGGCCCACAGGCCGCCCGTCTGATCGAAGAAGGTACGCATCTGGCTGGACATGTTGCCGAAGCGGGTCGGCGTGCCCACGACGATGGCATCGTAGTCGGCCAGCTCGCCCGGGCTGGCGACCTCAGCGGTTTGATCAATCTTGCCGCCGGCTGCCTTGAAGGCGTCATCGGGCATGGTTTCCGGCACGCGCTTGATGGTGACCTCAACCCCTGGAACCTGCCGCGCGCCCTCGGCGACAACCTGTGCAAGGGTTTCAACGTGTCCGTACATCGAGTGATACAACACCAGCATCTTGGCCATCGGAATACTCCTACAGTGGTTGAAAAAGCGCCGCCGCAGGCCTGTGTCGGACTCGGCCTGCGCGTCTCAAAGCATAGAGCATGATGTACAAGGCAAGTTCAGACGAAGTTGCCGGTCAATCCTGATAATTTCGGCGCGGCCCCTGACGCAGCGGGTCCAGCAGCGGCTTGAGGCCGTTGTGGTCGATCTCCTGCATCAGTTGCAGCAGGCGGCCAACCTCACCCTTGGGAAAGCCCTCGCGGGCGAACCAGTTGAGGTAGTGGCCGGGCAAGTCGGCGAACAGGCGGCCCTTGTATTTGCCGTAGGGCATTTCGTGGGTAACCAGCAGCAGAAGGTCTTCGGGGTTCATGGCAACTCGTGGGCGGTGGTGACAGGGACGATTATGCCTGTCCGGTTTCGTCGGGTCATGTTGGGTCGTCGGGGTAGACAGGGTATGCTGCGTGGCCCCTTTTTCCGTTACAGAGAGTCATCGCCATGATCGTCAAGGCACTGCGGGTCGTTGTTGGCCAGCTCGTCGTCTTCATCAGCTTTCTTACCCGTCCGAGCCCGATGCAGCGTGAGCCCGCCGCGCAGGCGGCGGTCGATGACGCGGCCTCGGCGCTGGCGCTGTATCAGTTTCACGGTTGCCCGTTCTGCGTGAAGGTCCGTCGTACCCTGCGCCGCCTTAATCTGCCAGTGGAGCTGCGCGATGCCTCCGGTAATGCCGAGCACCGCCAGACCCTGCTGGCCGAGGGTGGCAAGATCAAGGTGCCCTGTCTGCGTATCGAGGAAGACGGTCAGACCCGCTGGTTGTACGAGTCTGACGCGATCAACGAGTACCTCGAAGGTCGCTTCGCTGCTGCCTGACGGCGCTTTACTCAGCTTTGCTGATAGCTGTCGATGACTTCCTGCGCTGAGCGGAAGGCGTCGATGGCCGCCGGCACTCCGGCATAGACCGCGCAGTGCAGCAGCGCTTCGCGGATCTCCTCGACCGTGCAGCCGTTGTTCAGTGCGCCACGCACGTGACCCTTCAGCTCCTGCGGGCACTTCAGTGCGGTCAGGGCGGCCAGGGTGATCAGGCTGCGGGTCTTGCGATCCAGCCCCTCGCGATTCCATACCCCACCCCAGGCGTGTTCGTTGACGAACTCCTGCAGCGGCTGACTGAATTCGGTGGCGTTGTTCAGGGCGCGATCAACGAAGGTATCACCCATGACTTCCCGGCGTACCTGTACGCCTTCCGGCTTGCTGTTGCTCATATTTTGTCTGGCTCCTAATGGCTGATCGCGGCAGTTTATCAGCCCGGGGTGGGGAACGCTGATTCAGGTCAGCGCAGCAGGCAGCAGTCGCGGGCAAACTGTGTCAGAGTGGTATCTGCAAATTCGAACAGTGGGAGTGGTCTGCATGGCGAGTATTCGGTTTCTGGGCGCGGCGCAGGAGGTGACGGGGTCCTGTCATTTGTTGAGTTCTCCGGCGGTAGGCAAGGTTCTGCTGGACTGTGGCATGCATCAGGGTGGCGATGCGGTCGACCGTTTGCAGGAGGAGCGCTTTGCCTTCAAGCCCGCCGAGATCGACGCGGTGATTCTGTCCCACGCGCACATCGATCACTCCGGCCTGCTGCCCAAGCTGGTCAGTGAGGGGTTCCGCGGGCCGATCTACTGCACGCGCGCCACTGCCGATCTGCTGCAGGTGATGCTCAATGATGCGGCCGGCCTCTACGAGCGCGATCTGGAGCGCGAGAATCTGCGTCGTTCCCGCCGTGGTTCGCCTGAGTTGCAACCGGCCTTCACCCGTGCCGATGTCGAACGGGTGTTCAAGCAATGCTCGCCGCAGCGCTATCACCAGTCGTTTGCGATTGGAGAGGCGGGAAGCGTTACCTTCCATGACGCCGGCCATATTCTGGGTTCGGCGATTGTCGAGCTGACTTTGCAGGAGCAGGGCCGGGAAAAACGGCTGGTGTTCTCCGGCGATCTGGGTAAGAAGGACAGCGTGCTGCTGTTTGACCCTGAGGTCCTGACCCGCGCTGACGTGGTGATGATGGAAGGCACCTATGGTGACCGTGACCACCGCACCCTGGGCAATACGCTGGAGCAGTTCGAGCAGGTTCTCAGTGAAGCCTGGGAGCGCGGTGGTAACGTCATGATTCCCGCCTTTGCGGTCGGCCGTACCCAGGAACTGCTGTTCTATCTTGGCCAGT
The DNA here is from genome assembly GCF_002903165.1 of Halopseudomonas oceani. Classification (GTDB taxonomy): domain Bacteria; phylum Pseudomonadota; class Gammaproteobacteria; order Pseudomonadales; family Pseudomonadaceae; genus Halopseudomonas; species Halopseudomonas oceani. The sequence goes on along the minus strand of NZ_PPSK01000014.1, from coordinate 94,020 downwards.
TGCATGAGCAGGGCAAGCTGGATAACTGGCAGGTGTTTCTCGACAGCCCAATGGCGATCGAGGTCACCCGGCTGTACGACCGCTGGCTCGGTCAGTTGGACTGTGAGGGCGCGAAGGGCCTGTGCAGCGGCGATCAGACCCTGCTGCGTGACTTCCTGCCGCGTCTGCAGCTGACGCCCAGCACCGACGAATCGATGATGATCAACAAGATCAAACGCGGCGCGCTGATCATCGCCGGCAGTGGCATGTGTACCGGCGGGCGGATTCGTCACCACTTCAAGCAGCGTATCTGGGATGAGCGCAATACCATTGTATTTGTCGGCTATCAGGCGCGTAACACGCTGGGTCGCATCCTCATCGACGGGGTCAAGCGCATCAAACTGTTCCGCGAGGAGTATCTGGTGCGGGCGCAGATCGAGACCCTCGGTGGTTTCTCCGCGCACGCCGGCCAGACCGGACTGGTGGACTGGGTCAGTCATTTTGAAAATAACCCCAGGGTGGTGCTGGTGCACGGCGAAGCCGATGCCCTGGACGCGCTGGCCAAGCGGTTGTGGGATGAGCATCAGATTGAGGCCATGATCCCGACCCCCGGCCAATCTATGGCGTTCTGAATGGAGACAGGTCGTGCCTGAGCAGGGATCGCCGGTTGATTGGCATACGCTTGAGGGGCATCAGGCGCTGGAGCAACTGGGCGGCAGCGAACAGGGCCTGACTGAAGCCGAGGCTGCCATGCGGCTTCAGCAGTACGGGCCCAACGCCCTGCCCCCGGCGCCGCCGGAGCCGGCTTGGCGGCGTTTTGCCCGCCAGTTTCAGAACACCCTGATCTACGTGCTACTGGTCAGCGGCGTGATCAGCTTGCTGATGGGCCATCGGGTCGATGCCGGGGTGATCTTTGGCGTGGTGTTGATCAACGCGCTGGTCGGCTTCGTTCAGGAAGGCAAGGCATCCGCCGCTCTGCAGGCCATTCTCGGCATGACCCGCACCCGCTCGCTGGTCTGGCGCGACGGTCAGTTGCGCACGGTCGACAGCAGTGAGCTGGTGCCGGGTGATGTGGTCAGCCTGCAGGCTGGCGACAAGGTGCCGGCAGACCTGCGCTTGCTGCAGCTCAAGGATCTGGCCTGCGACGAGTCGATGCTGACCGGTGAATCGGTAGCGGTTCGCAAGCACCTTAAGGCCGACGCGGCAGAGGTTCCGCTGGCTGAGCAATGCGGGATGGCGTTCATGGGGACACTGGTGACCGCCGGGGTCGCGCGCGGGCTGGTTTGCCGCACCGCCGCGCAGACCGAGATCGGCCGCATCAGTGAATTGACTCGACAAGTCAGCCTGACCGATACCCCGCTGCAGGTTCAGCTCACCCGCTTTGCCCGTCAACTGAGCATCCTGACCGTGGTCATCGCGCTGCTGACCCTGTTGATCGGTAACCTGCTGCGCGGGTTGGCGCTGGACGACATGGTACAGGCCGCCATCGGTATCGCCGTGGCGACCATTCCCGAAGGGCTGCCAGCGATTGTCACCATTGCGCTGGCCATCGGCGTGCAGCGCATGGCGCGGCAGCAGGCGCTAGTCCGCCGGTTGCCCAGTGTGGAAGTGCTGGGCTCGGTTGACGTCATCTGTTCCGACAAGACCGGCACTCTGACGGCCAATGCCATGACTGCCCGCCAATGTGTGACGGCGGTTCAGCTGCATCGGATCGACGGTGATGGCTACAACCCGCAGGGCAATATTGCACCGGAGGCTGACAACGCCCTGATTGCGGCCGCGCGGGTGGCGCTGCTGTGCAACGACGCCAGCCTGTCGCATGAGAACGGCCAATGGCTGCTGCACGGCGACCCGACCGAGGGTGCCCTGCTGGTATTGGCGCGCAAGGCGCTGGCGAATGCGAGTGAACTGCTGGAGCACTGGCCGCGGGTGGAGGAGCTACCGTTCGAGAGCGAGCGCCGCTATATGGCCACGCTGCACCGTTCGGACACCGACGGTGTCGCGCTGCTGGCGGTCAAGGGCGCGCCGGATCGACTGATTGGCTGCTGCGATACCCAGTTCGGGATCAATGGCCCGGAGCCGCTGGAGCTGTCGCGCTGGCAGGCTGAATTGCAGCGTCTTGGCGCCGATGGCATGCGCGTCATGGCGCTGGCCGAGCGTCGTTTGCCGGTGGATAGTCATGCGGACCACGCCCTGGTCGAACAGGGTTTGTGTCTGCTGGCGCTGGTCGGCATCAGTGATCCGCCCCGGCCGGAAGCCATCGCCAGTATTGCCCGCTGCCACCAGGCGGGTATTCGGGTGAAGATGATCACCGGCGATAACCCGGTAACCGCCGCGGCGATTGGCGCCGAGCTGGGGTTGAACGTGCAGCGGGTGATGACCGGCGCCGAGCTGGATCAGCTTGATCGGAACGGGCTGGATGAGGCTGCGGTGAGCGTCGATATCTTTGCCCGCACCAGTCCGACCAACAAGCTGCAGCTGGTCGAGGCGCTGCAGCGCCAGGGCCGGGTGGTCGCGATGACCGGTGACGGAGTCAATGATGCACCGGCGCTGCGCCAGGCCAACATCGGCATCGCCATGGGCGGCAAGGGCACCGATGCGGCGCGCGAAGCGGGTGACATGGTGCTGACCGACGACAACTTCAGCACCATCGCCCATGCGGTAGCCGAAGGGCGGACCGTGTACGACAACGTGGTCAAATCGATCCTCTATATCTTGCCGACCAGCCTGGCCGAAGCGACGGTGATCATCCTGGCGATTCTGCTTGGCTGGACGCTGCCGATCACCCCGGCGCAGATCCTCTGGATCAACATGGTAACCACCGTCACGCTGGCGCTGGCGCTGGCCTTTGAGCCGCCTGAACCCGGCGTGATGGCGCGCCCGCCAAGGCCAGCTGGACAAAGTCTGATCGGGGCAGCGCTGGCGGGCCGGGCAGCGCTGGTGTCGGTCTGGGCGGCGTTGCTGGTGTTCTGGCAGTTCAGTGATTACCTGAGCCACGGCGCATCGGTCGAGCTGGCACGCACGGTTGCGCTCAATACGCTGGTGATGATCGAAGCGGTCTATCTGGTTAATTGCCGTTTTCTCGACGCCTCGGTGCTGTCGAAGGCCATTTTCCGCCGAGCTGGTCCGATGGGCCTTGCGATCATTGGTGTCTTGCTGCTGCAGTTGGCATATACCTACACACCCTGGTCGCAGCAGCTGTTCGGGCTGGCACCACTGTCAGCGGCAGACTGGCTGCGACTGACAGCGGTGGCTCTGTCGATCTTCGTCGTGGTCGAGCTGGAGAAGGCGTTGCGCCGCTGGCAGGCGGCGCGTCACTCACTGCAGTAGGCGCGGGTCGCCGTCGCCCTTGAGCACGGCCTGTTCGGCCTTGCCCAGCAGGTCGTCCAGCGGGCGATTCAGTAGCTGTGCCGCCTCGGCAACCAGATGCGCCCAGCTTTGCTGGTTGGCGAACTGCATGCCGAAGGTATCCAGCGTGCCGCCGCGGTTGCGGTAGCCGAGGAAGCGGCTGGTGCGTGGGCCGGTGTCGAGACGGCGCAGCACGCCGGTCATGACCTCGGCGTGGCCGTGGCAAACGAACAGCCGACAGCGGGCGGCCGGGACCTGGCGGGCCAGTTCGGAGTCACTGTGCACCACCGCCTCCTCCATGGCGTCACGTCCTTCGCGCAACAGCCCCGGCTCGATAATTGCCACCTCGCTGCAGGGTATGCCGTGGTAGCGCAGGTGCTGGGCAGCGCGCCGCACCGCCTGCAGCTGGTAGGCACCAACGGCCAGCAGTTGCAGCTCGGCGCCCGGGTCGGCATTCAGTACGGCAAAGCCGGTTTCGGCTGCGGCGTCGGCCTCGGGCACGGTGAGGCAGGCATCGACCGGGTTTTTCGGTGCGACGATCAGTGCCACCTTGCCGTGGCTGGCGTAGACCTTGCGCATCACCGCGATGGCGCTGTGGCTGTCGACCGGGAAGTAGACCGGGGCGCTGTCGCTCATTTCCTGCAGCCAGGCGTCGCACAGGGTCGGGTCCTGGTGGGACTGCTCGTTCTTGCCGTTTTCCCACGTGTGCGAGGTGGCGATGACCGGCACGCTCAGCCAGCCCGGCGCGCGCCCCAGTTCACGAGCGTGGCGGCTGAAGATCAGTTCCTGACGCATGGCGCCGAGCATCTTGACGGCAAAGGCTTCGTAGCTGACCGCCAGGTTGAGACCTTGGCGGTTGGCCAGCGCGGCGGAGACTATCGCTTCCTCGTTCAGCGCGGTAATCACACTGCCCTGAAGGCCTTCGGCGACGCCATCTTCGGCCGCGGTGACCCGGTGCAGCAGCAGGTCAAGGGTCTGGTTCATACGGTTGCTGCGGATTTCATCCGGGTTGCCGATACGCACCCGCAGCTGCGGGTTGGCCCGGGTCAGGGCACAGAACCAGTGGTCGATGGCCGCCATCGGTGAATCGGGTTGTTCGATACCGATCTCCGGCAACGCCGGTGTTGCGACCCGAATCTGCGCCAGTGGATGATCCTTTTCCTGCGGGCGTCGCTGCTGCGTGTGGTTGCGCAGCGTAGCGATCGCTGAGCGCAGTGCGTGCTCGTCGACGTGCAGCGCGGCAATACCCTGGTTGAAGCGCTCGCGGGCGGCCTCGTTTACGGCGGGGTTATCGACCAGCGGCAGGTTGTGGGCAGCGTTGGTGCCCGCGCCGGGGAAGCCGAAGCCCTTGACCGTTTCGGCAATGGCGTAGGGCAGGCGTACCGGGTATTCGGCGTCGCCATTGGTAATCGCTTGGTGCGCGTTGCGCAGGTCGCGGGCCATGCTGATGATTGCCCAGGCAAAGGCAGCCGGATCGCGGCCGTCGATGTCGACCGGATCGAAGCCGTTGAGTGTCAGGTGTTCGCGCAGCCAGTCGACGCCGCCAACCTGCGCCATGGTCGAGCGCTGGTCGATACGCCGGCCGTTGGCGATCATGATCGGCATTACCAGCCCGCTGTCCTCGCCGCGCCACCAGCGCGGTGCCCAGTCGCTGCCGCGTTGCTCCTCAAACGCGCCGTCGCTGAGAAAGGTGACCAGTTCCTGGCCGGGTAGCGGCATGTGCACGTACTGCAGGCCGGCAAAGCCAAGGTAGCCGCCCTCGCTGATACCGCCGCCGGTGTGCGGATTGACGTGGCTGCCGAGCGGCACCGCCGGGCGGCCTTCGGCGTCGATGGCATAGCTGTAGAAGTCCTGGCAGAGCTGACTGAGTCCGGCGTCACTGAGCGGGTAGCGTTCGGCCTGCGCCGCTTCGGTATTGCCCATCAGCACGTTGACCGCGTCGATCGCTGCAACACAGTGCCCCTGCCCCATCAGCCAGCTGCGGGTGGTTCCGGTCAGCGCGTTGGCGAGCAGATAGCCGACGTAGGCCGGCACCATGTTCAACGCCCCGCCGGTGTGGCCTTCCGGCGTTGGCTTGAAATCGCTCTGGTCGAGCGGACGGCCATCCAGATAGACCTGACGGGCATAGGTCATGTGCGCTACTTGGCGCATCGCCGCGTTGCACAGGCGGTCAGCCGCCTTAAGCAGATCCACTGCCTGCGTGGGCGTACAAGTGCCTTCGGCGGCCAGCTCTGTGAGTAGGTCGCTGATGCGGTTGCGGGTCAAAAAATCGTGACTGATGACGCCGTAACCCTGGCTCCAGTCGTGCAACATGTCGGTCATGCCGGGTCCTCTTGCTCTGTATTGATGCCAAGGTAGCAGAGATCGGCGCAGACGCCTTGCGTTGGATCAGGGTTTGGCCGGGCGACGGTCGTAGTACACTGCCGACTACCATTCTCTGCTCCAGGACTCCTGTCATGCCCGCTGCGGCCAAACATCGGGAACATCTCATTCAGGCGGCCGCCAAGCTGTTTCGCCAGCGTGGCTATGCCGCCACCGGTCTTAACGACATTCTGCGTGAGAGTGGTGCGCCGAAGGGCTCGTTGTACCACTACTTCCCGGGCGGCAAGGAGGAGCTGGGTGAGGCAGCGGTGCGCTGGGCGGGTGAGCAGGGCCGCAAAACGCTCGCGCAGATCGCTGAGGCCACGCCGGATACCTGCGCGCTGCTGCGGGCCTATGCCGAGCGGCTGGCTGGCTGGATGGCCGCTTCCGACTTTCGCGACGGCTGCCCGATTGCGACCACGATGCTGGAAACCGTACCCGCCTCCTCAGCGGTGACCGCCGCCGGGCGAGCGGTATTCGGCGAGTGGTGCGCGGTTCTCGCTGCGGCGTTGCAGCGCGATGGCCTGGATGGTGAAGGCGCGCGGCGGCTGGCGCAGGCAGTGATTGCCAGTCTGGAAGGCGCCTTGTTGCTGGCGCGAGTCGCGGGCAATAAGACGCCGATTGCCGAAACAGCTGAAGAGATGATGGCGCTGATCCGGCTGCGCACTGGCGGACATTAAAGTACGCGCGCTTTGCGCTGGTCATTCAGCGTGTCTATGAGCTAGAGAAAAAGTGATACGGACTGCGTAATTATATAGACTGGTCTACATCATTCCGCAGTAGGAGCAGTGTCATGTCCGGTTCAGATATTCCTGAGGGATTCTTACCTCACACCCGGCGCAGCGGTCTGACCGCCCCCTGGGAGCCGTTGTATGCAATGGAACGTCCCGATGGCCTGAGTCTGGGATTGCGCGCCGGTTCTGCTCACAGCAACAGCCGTGGTTTCGTGCACGGTGGCCTGATCTCGGCATTGGCGGATAACGCCATGGGACTGAGCTGTGCGCGCCAGTTAAACGATGTTGGTGGCTTGGTAACGGTCAGTCTGTCGGTGGACTTTCTGGGCAGCGCGCAGTGTGACCAGTGGCTTGAGGTCCGGGCCACGGCGCGTAAAACCGGCCGCAGCCTGTGTTTTGCCGAGGCGCTGGTATTGGCCGATGGTGAGATCTGCGCTCGAGCGAGCGGTGTATTCAAGGTCATGCCTGGGCGGTAGGAGGTTATCGATGGCGAACCCTAATGCACTGCCCGCACGACTCAACGGGATTTCCAATCTGGCGGTATTCAATCGCTGACGGGTGCTGCGTTGGTGAGAACGAGGGACCTGATACACCAACACCCGCACAGGGCGGGTGTTGGTATGAGCTGTGGCGCATGGCTACATTTTGGGTCGGCGTCCGATAAAGAAGGACGCGACGAACAGCACCAGGAATACCAGGAACAGAATCTTGGCGATCCCGGTCGCGGCGCCAGCGATACCACCAAAGCCGAGAACCGCAGCGATGATAGCGATGATCAGGAATGTAATAGCCCAGCTAAGCATGGTCGTTCTCCTTTTCAGCAGACCCCGAGCGCTACGGCTTCATGCGCGACAGGTTCTGGACATTGCCGGGGCGGCATCATTGTCACCCCGGCCTGTTGGTTATTGTGCTTTTTTCAGGTCCCGCATCAGGTCATGGCAGGCGCGGACTTTCGGCATTTCTGCCACCAGGTCGGCGCGCAGGTCTGGGTCCTTGGTTTCCATGGCGTCTTCGAACGCGTGCAGGATACGATCCTCGGCCTCTTCCAGCTGGGCGATGTAGGTCGCTTCTTCGTCGCTCGACAGTGCCGCACGGGTGTCGGCGTACACCTGGCGAACCTTGCCAGTGAGCGTGCCGCCGCTGGCGGGTGTTTCCTGGTTGGCGGCAACGCGCTTCTCCAGCGCAATGATCACATTGCTTTTGGCCTGTGACATGTTGCTGAACAGGGTTTTGAGCTCGCCGCTCTTGACCTCATCGCGGGCATGCTCATAGAAACGCTTGCCGTCGCGGGTAATTTCGATCAGTTCGTTCAGTTGTGTGGCTGTATTGCTCATGATCGTTCTCCGTCTCGTGGGTGTATGTGACAGATCCGGGCGCCAGCCAGGGTAAGGCTGGCGCCTGGTGATCAGTTGGCGGTCTGCAGGTTGTCTGCAGTAACGTCTTTGACGCCGCGAATGTTCTTGGCGGTATTGACGGCGAGATCCTTCTCTTCGTCGGTCATTACGGTACCGCTGAGGGTGACGACGCCATCGTTGGTGTCAACCGAGATATCCATGCCGCTGAGGTTGCTGCTCAGCAGGAAGCTGGATTTGACCTTGCTGGTGATCCAGGCGTCGCTGATGGTCTCGCCGGCTTCATCGGCAGCGTTTTGCGCCTTGGCTGCAGCGCTGGCGTCAGCACTGACCTGAATCTGGTTATCGACGCGGTGCACACCGTCGGTGTCTTTCGCGAGCATGCCGGCGAGGTCTTTGGCGGCGTCCGACTGGGCGGTACCGGTCAGGGTAACCACGCCGTTGTTGCTGGTGACGTCAATATCCAGGCCTTCGGTGTTGCTGTTCCACAGCAGCTTGGACTTGATGCTGGCTGTCGTGGTTGCGTTGCTGAAGCTCTGCGACAGGCTCGAGGTACCGGCGGCCTGTTCCTTGCGCTTGGCATCCGGGTTAACGGTCAGTTGGTTGTCCACTTGCTCGACGCCTTCAATGCTTTTGGCGACTTGTTCAGCGAGGTCGCGATCAACGTCGCTTTCGACCTCACCGCTCAGCGTGGCAACGCCGCTTTCGACGTCGACATCGATGGTGAAGGGGTTCAGGTGACGGTTGAGCGCGATAGCGGTCCAGATCGAGCCCTCCTGACGTGCTTCGGTCAGATCACCATCGGCGGCGTGGGCGGCCAGCGGCATCATGCCCATCAGGCTGGCGGTGGCAGTGGCGAGGGCGATTGTTTTCAGCTTGTTCATGGGTGTCTCTCCTGTGATCGTTTCCATCGGCGGTCCTTTTCGTCGACCGTTGACAGTGACGTTGCAGGGCCTGTGCCAGCTTTTGACTAATTATTTTTTCAATATAAAACAGTGGCTTACGAAAATCTGGCGCAGCGCCATGACATGCGCTTTGCACGACGGGAGATTTTTCGTCGTGCAATTTGCAAGCGATTTCGTTGTCCATCTTGGGTAGGCTGAGTAAAAGGTCTGCCGTTGCACTGGCACGGCCGATTTGCAGCCAGCCATTGCGGTCTTTTCACCTTTCAGCGGAGTCTGTAGCCATGCGTGCTCGAATACTTGTTCTGCCTTTATTGCTGTCGCTGGCGGCCTGTCAGGGGGCCGCAGTGAAACCAGATTACGATGTCAGTCATGACTTTGCCGGCGACCAGACCTGGCAGTGGGCTGAACCGCGGGTTGAGTTTCGCCCGCAGGATGACCCCCGCGTGAGCAGCGAACTGACCGCCGCGCGGATTGAACAGGCGGTAGCTGATCAGCTTGATGCCCGCGGCCTGCGCCCGGTACTGGCAGGTAACAGCCCAGACTTGAAGGTCAGAAGTTATGTGCTGGTGGAGAACCGGCAGGAGAACGTCAGTACCAGTTTCGGTGGCTACTGGGGCACCGGCTGGGGCGGCTTCTGGGGTGGCCCGGCGATCCAGACGTATCCGGTGGACTACCGTGAGTTGACGTTGCAGATTGATCTGCTCGATGGCGACACCGGCCGCTTGCTCTGGCGTGGCAGCGAAAGTGAGCGCCTGAGTGAGCGGGCGCTAACGCCAAGCAAGCGGGATGAACAGGTCTCTCGACTGGTCAACAAGATATTGTCTAGCTACCCGCCCTACTAGCCTGCTGCGGCTGTTTACAGTGTGGCGACCATGGGCTGGTCGCCACGCAGCTTGGTGACATCGGCGCGCGGCGGCGCGCCGAACATCCGGCGGTATTCACGGCTGAAGTGTGAGGGGCTTTCATAGCCTACGCGATAGCTGGCCGTTGCCGCTTCCAGCCCCTCGGTCAGCATCAAACGCCGTGCTTCGTGCAAGCGCAGCTTCTTCTGGAACTGCACCGGTGACATGCGGGTGACCTGTTTGAAGGTATGAAACAGGGTCGACTCACTCATGTTCACGTCCTCGGCCAGTTCACGCACTCGCAGCGGTTCGGCAAAGCGGTCCTTGAGTACGGCAATAACCTTCGATATGCGATGGGCCTGGGTATCGGTGGCGGCAAAGTCGCGCAGGCGCCAGCCCATCTCGCCCAGCAGCGCGCGGTAGATGATCTCGCGGCGCACCAGTGGCGCCAGAATGCGCGAATCAGTCGGTGATGACAGCAGCGCCACTAGTCGAGTCATTGCCTGCAGAATGCCGGTATCCAGCGGTGCCACGCATAGCCCGCAAGACGCTGCCGGGCAGTCCCGTTGCTGGTCCAGTGGTGGCAGTTCATCGCCCAGTTCCAGTACCAGCTCGGCGATCTCCTGCTGGTTAAGTGACAGCTTGACCGCCAGGTAAGGTGCGCTTGGGGTTGCGTCAATGACGCAACCGCCGACCGGCAACTCGACCGCCGAAATCATATAGGTCAGTGGCCCGTACAGGATCTCCTTGTCGCCCAACTGAACGGTCTTGCTGCCTTGAGCAATGACGCAGAGCGCAGGTTCGTAGACGGCCGAATTGAAGCTGGTCGGCTGGTCGGTACGGTAGACCTCAAGCCCGGGAATGCGCGTTTCATTGATCCCTTCGTTGACTGCATGCTCGCCCACCAGGTCGGCCAACTGGCGGCACATGGGTAGATCAAGGCTGGGTGGCTGAGAGCATACGTTAGTCATGGTCAATGGCCTCTTTCGGAGTTTCGCGACAGTATACGCAGATCAATTCATAACCAGATGACAGTCTTTCGGCAATTGCAGGATAAGGCAATAAGCTTGCAGGATTGCGCAAAGCCCTGTGCTGCAAGGCTTGTTTTGTTTCCTTATGGTGCCGTTTCTGGTTGCCGTGCCACTTCTGTAGGCAGGTTTAGGCGATTGCCGGATTCTGCTGATTCACAGAATTAGGCAATCTTTGCGCAGGACCAAGCTACCTGAATGTGGCGTTCGCCACGTATCGTTCACGCCATACCCGATCCCCCTCACCAACCGGCGTGCCTCTCGGCGCGCGGGGATCCCTTTTATGCCTGCCAAATATTGCCCATACCACAGGGAGCGATGGATCTTATGAATACGCATGCTTTTAATGGCTTTGCCCGTGCCGGCGCGACCGCCGCGCTGTTGCTGCTGCTGGCTGGCTGCGACGCCAGCGGCGATCAGGCCAACAACCAGATGATGCCCGCACCGGAGGTCGATATTGCGGTGGCGCAGCCGCGCGATGTCACCCTCTGGGACAGCTTTACCGGCCGCATGGCGGCACCGGAAACCGTGGCGCTGCGCGCGCGGGTCAGTGGTTATATCGACAAGGTTGCCTTCGAGGAAGGCGAACTGGTCAAGCAGGGTGACGTGCTGTTCGTGATCGACCAGCGGCCCTATCAGGCGCGTCTGCAGATGGCGCGCGCAGAAGTTGCCCGGGCCCGCAGTCAGGTGACGCTGGCGGCGCGTGAGGCCCGGCGGGCCGAGCAGCTGTGGGAGCGGCGCGCCATTTCCCGCGAGGAGATGGAGCAGCGCAGCGCCGCACGCAGCATGGCGCAGGCGGCGCTGGCGTCGGCTGAAGCCGCGCAGGATAACGCCGAACTGGATCTGGCCTATACCGAGGTCAAGGCGCCAGTCTCCGGGCGCATGGGCCGTGCGGAAATCACTCGTGGCAATCTGGCGACGGCTGATGCGACGCTGCTGGCGACGCTGGTCTCAGTCGACCCGTTGTATGTCTACTTCGAGAGTGATCAGCAAACCGTTGAGGACAACCCGCACGGTGGTGCGTCCTCGATTCCGGTGCGCCTGGGCCTGGGTAGTGGTCAGGACTATCCCTATCAGGGGCAGCTCGACTTCGTCGACAACCAGTTCAACGCCAGTACCGGTACCCTGCAGTACCGGGCGGTCATAGCCAATCCCGAAGGGCTGTTTCGGCCGGGGCAGTTTGCTCGAGTGCAGATGCCGGTCGCAGCTGCCCGCCAGGCCATTCTGATTGACCAGAAGGCGGTGTTGACCGATCAGGATCGCCGCTATGTCTATGTGCTGGATGAGCAGAACCGGGCGACCCGCCGCTTTGTTGAGACCGGCCGCCGGGTGGATGGCCTGCTGGTAATCAGCGGTGGCCTGCAGTCGGGTGACCGGGTGGTGGTCAACGGTCTGCAAAAGATTCTCTTCCCGGGTATTGAGGTCGCGCCGCAGCTGGTGGCGATGGACCGCAGTCAACCGGTCAGCAAAGAGGTCGCGTTGCAGACGGCGTTCTGATGCTAGTGGCATCTACTTGAGTTGCGGGTTGTACGTCATTTCCGCGAAGGCGGGAATCCAGGCTTCTCGGTGGCTCGGGTTATGGGTCCCCGCCTTCGCGGGGATGACGGTGCAAAAGCGCCAACCGCGCGAAGGCAAGTATGACGGCACGGGTGTGTGCCATTCGGTTTTGAACTGATTTACCTCTATCCATATTTTGCTGGGGCGTGCTCTGTGGAGCACGCCAAGGGAGCGTATTGCCGTGAATATTTCACGTTTCTTTGTCGACCGTCCGATCTTTGCCTCGGTGCTGTCGATCATCATCTTCGTGGTTGGCCTGATCAGCATTCCGATGCTGCCGGTCAGCGAGTATCCGGAGGTCGTGCCGCCCAGCGTGCTGGTCAGTGCGAGCTATCCGGGCGCCAACCCCAAGACCATTTCGGAAACCGTCGCCACCCCGCTGGAGGAAGCCATCAACGGCGTGGAAGACATGATCTACATGAAGTCGGTGGCCGGCAGCGACGGCAGTCTGGCGCTGACCGTGACCTTCGCCCTGGGCACCGACCCGGATCAGGCCCAGGTGCAGGTGCAGAACCGGGTCTCGCAGGCGCTGCCACGGCTGCCGGAAGACGTGCGCCGCCTCGGTGTCACCACCCAGAAGCAGTCGCCCAACCTGATGATGGCGGTGCACCTGATCTCGCCGGATGACAGTCTGGATGCCACCTACATTCGCAACTACGCGGTGCTGCATATCCGTGACGAGCTGGCGCGGATTCCGGGTGTCGGCCAGGCGGGTCTGTTCGGCGCCGGTGACTACGCCATGCGCCTATGGATCGACCCGCAGCGGGCGGCGTCGCTGGGCGTCAGTGCCAGCGACATCGTCGCCGCGGTGCAGGAGCAGAACGTGCAGGTGTCAGCTGGCCAGATCGGCGCACCGCCGATGCCGAACAACTCCGACCTGCTGATCTCCATCAACGCCAAGGGGCGTCTGGACAGCACCGAAGCCTTTGGTGACATCGTGCTGAAAACCGGTGACGACGGCCAGATCACCCGCCTGCGTGATGTGGCGCGTATCGAGCTGGCGGCGCAGGAGGATTCCCTGCGTGCGCTGCTCAATGGCCGTCAGGCCGTGGCGCTGCCGATCTTCCAGGCACCGGGCTCAAACGCACTGGATGTGTCTGCCGCGGTGCGCGCCAAGATGGCCGAGCTGGCCGAAGACTTCCCGGCTGGCCTGAGCTGGGAAGTGGCCTACGACCCGACCGTGTTCGTCAGCACCTCGATCAGTTCGGTGATCCAGACCCTGCTTGAAGCGGTAGCACTGGTGGTGCTGGTGGTGATTCTGTTCCTGCAGACCTGGCGCGCCTCGCTGATTCCGTTACTGGCAGTGCCGGTGTCGATTGTCGGCAGCTTTGCCGTGCTGCTGATGCTCGGCTTTTCGATCAACACGCTCACCCTGTTCGCCATGGTGCTGGCGATCGGCATCGTGGTGGACGACGCCATCGTGGTGGTCGAGAACGTCGAGCGCAATATTGAACAGGGGCTGGCGCCACTGGCGGCGGCGCATCAGGCGATGCGTGAGGTCAGTGGCCCGATTGTGGCGATCAGTCTGGTGCTCTGCGCAGTGTTTGTGCCAATGGCGTTTCTGGACGGCATCACCGGTCAGTTCTACCGCCAGTTCGCGGTGACCATCGCCATTACCACGGTGATCTCGGCGATCAACTCGCTGACCCTGTCGCCAGCACTGGCCGCCACCCTGCTCAAGCCGCATGGCGCCGAGCCGGACCTGCCAACCCGGGTGATCAACCGCAGCTTCGGCTGGCTGTTCCGCCCGTTCAACCGCTTCTTCCAGCGCAACGCCGAGCGTTACGAGCGGTTGGTGGGCCGCAGTCTGGGCCGTCGCGGCATGGTGTTTGTGGTCTATCTGGTGCTGCTGGCAACCACCGCGGTGATGTTCCGTCAGGTGCCGGGCGGCTTTATTCCGACCCAGGACAAAACCTACCTGATTGGCAGCATCCGTCTGCCGGAAGGGGCAACGCTGGACCGTACCGAAGCGCTGGCGCGTCGGGTCAGTGATCTGGCGATGGAAACCGAAGGCGTGTCGCACGCGGCGGCGTTTGTCGGCTTCAACGCGCTGCAGGGCACCAACACGCCGAACGTCGGCACTGTGTTCATTCTGTTTGACGACTTTGACGTGCGTGATCGTACCGCGCTGGAAATCGCCGACGACATCAACGCCAAGCTGGGTGAACTCAAGGAGGGCTTTGCCATCTCCTTTATGCCGCCGCCGGTATTTGGTCTGGGCGCCGGGTCCGGTTACTCGCTGTACATTCAGGACCGCCGCGGCGATGGCTATGGCGCCTTGCAGCAAGCCACCGACAGCCTGGCGATGGCGCTGAGTCAGACGCCGGGGCTGGGCTTCCCGATTACCTCCTATCAGGCCAACGTGCCGCAGCTGGACGCCGAGGTGGATCGCCTGCAGGCCAAGGCACAGGGCGTGCGCCTGGATGAGCTGTTCGGCACCCTGCAGCTGTATTTCGGCGCGCAATACATCAACGACTTCAATCTGTTCGGCCGGACCTATCAGGTGCGTGCCCAGGCTGATGCGCCGTTCCGCGATGAGCCGAGTGATCTGGACAGCCTCTACGTGCGCAACGCCGCCGGCGAGATGGTGCCGCTTAACACCATGGTCAGCCTGAAGCCGAGCTTTGGCCCGGACCCGGTGATCCGCTACAACGGCTATCCGGCGGCGGATCTGATCGGTCAGTCCGATCCGGCCATGCTGTCGTCCACCGAGACGCTGGATACGGTCGCTGCGGTCGCAGCCAAGGCGTTGCCGCCCGGCATGCAGATTCAGTGGACCGATCTGAGCTTCCAGCAGGTCAATCAGGGCAGCGCCGCGCTGGTGGTGTTCCCGGTCGCGTTGCTGCTGGTGTTCCTGGTGCTGGCTGCGCTGTACGAGAGCTGGGTGATGCCGCTGGCGGTGATCCTGATCGTGCCCATGTGTTTGCTGGCGGCGATGCTCGGGGTCTGGTGGACCGGCGGTGACGCCAACATCTTTGTTCAGGTTGGGCTGGTGGTGCTGATGGGGCTGGCCTGCAAGAACGCCATCCTGATTGTCGAGTTTGCCCGTGAGCTGGAAATGGAAGGTGTCGAGACCGTCAAGGCCGCATTGGAGGCCAGCCGCCTGCGTCTGCGTCCGATCATCATGACCTCAGTGGCGTTTATCGCCGGCGTTCTGCCGCTGGTGCTGGCCAGCGGTGCTGGCAGTGAAGTGCGCAACGCCATGGGTATTACCGTCTTTACCGGCATGTTGGGTGTGACCCTGTTCGGGCTGCTGCTGACGCCGGTGTTCTATGTTGCGCTGCGCAAACTGGCCGGCACCTCGCTTGCCGTTGAGCCGACAGCGCTCACGGAGGAAAAAAATCATGCATAAGCTGTTACCTCTGGCCCTCAGTGTGATGTTGACGGCCTGTGCGGTCGGGCCTGACTACACGGCGCCGGAGTCGGTGCCGCTGGCTGGCTTCAGCCAGGCCGATGCCCTCGCCGACCAAAGCCAGGATAGCGAGAAACGCTTCTGGTCCGGCTTCGGTGACCCGCAGTTGTCGGCGCTGATCGATCGGGCGCTGGCCCAGAACCTTGATCTGCAAACCCTGCTGGCACGTTATCAGGGCGCCGAAGCGCTGCTGCGTGGGGCTCGCCGGGACCGCTGGCCCAGCGTGACCCTGCAGGGCAGCGCTGGTGAGCAGCACCTCGCCGAGGTCGAGCGCAGTGATCCGAACCGTGCGCGGGTTGAGCAGTACTCGCTCGGCGCGGTGGCCAGCTGGGAGTTGGATTTTTACGGTCGCCTGCAACGGGCGGTTGAGGCCGGCGAGGCGGATCTGCAGGCCAGTGCGGCGGATCTGCAGGCGCTGCAGGTGGCGATTGCCGGCCAGGTCGCCAGTGGCTATTTCACCTTGCGTGGTCAGCAGCAACTGCTGGCGGTGGCCGAGCAAAACGTTGAGCTGCAGCAGGCATCGCTGGATATCGTCAGTGCCAGGCTGGAGGCTGGCCGCGGCACCGAGTTTGACCGGGTGCGGGCGCAGGCGCAGCTTGATGCCCTGCGCGCTGTGGTGCCGCAGCGTCAGGCCGACGTGCAGCTGAGTCTGCACCGGCTGGCGGTGCTGACCGGGCAACCGCCGTCGGCATTGAACGTGCAGCTGTCTGGAACCCAGGCCTTGCCAGCCATGCGAGCGCGCATCCCGGTTGGTACGCCGGCCGAGGTCTTGCGGCGTCGCCCGGACATTCAGGCGGCCGAACGCCGGCTGGCCGCCGCAACCGCCAGAGTAGGCGTGGCAACCGCGGATCTGTTCCCGCGCTTTACCCTGGGTGCGCTGCTTGGCTCGGTGGCCGGCAGCGGTGGTGATCTGTTCAGTGCCGGGGCGGAATCACGCGCGGTGACCCTGGGCATCGACTGGACATTCCTTGATGTGGAAGGTGTGCGGGCACGCATCGCCGCGGCAGACGCCACTGGTGCCGAGCGGCTGGCACAATACCAGCAGACCGTGTTGCTGGCGCTGGAAGAAACCGAAAACGGCTTGGTGCGTTACCGCCATGCCCGGGAGCGCAGCCGCTGGCTGCAGGCCTCCAGTGAAGCCGCCCAGGCCGCTGTGGATCAGGCGCGGCTGCGTTATGAGCAGGGCTATATCGAGTACTTTGAAGTGCTGGATGCCGAGCAGCAACTGACCGCGGTACGCAGTGACCTGGTGCAGAGCCGGATCGAGACGGCAACCGCGATGGTTAGTGTCTACCGCTCGCTGGCCGGCGCGCCGCCGGTACCCGAGGCGTAGGGTCACGGCATGCCGTGCCCGAGGGGGCTTAGAAGTTGGCGGGTGTGGTGGCGCTGATCAGCACGCAGGGCTCGTCGAACGGGTTACGAAAACGGTGCGGCTGGTTGCTGTCGAAGTAGTAGCTGTCGCCGGTTTCCAGCACATAGATCTCACTGCCAACGGTCACTTCCAGCTGGCCACTGACCACGGTGCCGGCTTCTTCACCTTCGTGGTTGAGCATTTCCGGACCGGTGTCGGAGCCCGGCGGGTAGGTCTCGTTGAGGAAGGAGAACGCACGGTTGGGATGCCCCTTGCCAACCAGCTTCATGGTGACTTCGTTGGAGCCGATGTCGAGCAGTTCATCGGCGCGGTAGATCACCTTGCGCTGGGTGTCTTCTTCCAGTTCCAGCGAGAAGAAGTCGACCAGTGACATGGGGATTCCGGAGAGGACTTTTTTCAGCGAGCTGACCGAGGGGCTGACGCTGTTTTTCTCGATCATGGAAATAGTGCTGTTGGTGACGCCGGCCCGCTTGGCCAGTTCACGCTGCGATAAACCTTTGAGTTTGCGAATGGTTTTGAGACGAGCACCCACGTCCAATGGCTGATTCCTCCGGGGAATGGTGGACAGGACGCCGCGAGGGCGTCATTTGACGGGGGATAATTGCATGGCTGTTCAGAATTTTCAACAGCCGTGCAATCTACTTAGCCACGATAGTGACGGGGTACCCGGTTCAGGTTGCAGAACAGCTGGTAGGGAATGCTGTCGGCCCAGCTTGCCACTTCACTGGCGTTCAGGCCATCACCCCAGAGGGTGACGCTGCTGCCGAGGCCACTGCCGGGCAGGTCGGTCAGCTCGACGGTCAGCATGTCCATCGACACCCGGCCGATCAGGCGGCTGCGCTGGCCATCGACCAGCACCGGGGTGCCGTCTTTGGCGTGGCGCGGATAACCGTCGGCATAGCCCATGGCAACCACGCCGACGCGGGTTGGTCGGGTGGTGATGAAGCGTGAGCCGTAGCCGATTGGCTCGCCCGCCGGAAGGTCGCGCACGGCGATGATGCGCGAGGTCAGTTGCATCACCGGACGTAGCTTGGCGGCGTGTTCCTGTTCGAACTCGAACGGGGTTGCGCCATAGAGCATGATGCCGGGGCGCAGCCAGTCGTTGTGGGCCTGCGGCCAGGCGAGAATGCCGGGCGAGTTGCACAGGCTGGCCGGACCGTCGAGGCCGGCGGTGGCGGCGGCAAAGGTTGCCAGCTGTTGTTCGGTGCGGCCGGTGTCGGGCTCGTCGGCACGGGAGAAGTGGGTGATTTTGGTCAGGCTGGCAACCTGTGGCAGTGCGGCCAGGCGGCGCCAAATGGTGGCGTACTCATCCGGGCTGAAACCAACACGGTGCATGCCGCTGTCGAGCTTTAGCCAGATATGCAGCGGGCGGTTGAGGTTGGCCGCTTCCAGCTGCTGCAGCTGGACATCGTGGTGCAGCACCGCCCACAGGTCATGCTCGGCCAGTAGCGGCAGCTCATCGGCCTCAAACCAGCCTTCGAGCAGCAGGATCGGGCCGCGAATGCCAGCGGCGCGCAGTTCCAGAGCCTCCTCGATGCAGGCGACGGCGAACCCATCGGCATCGGCCTGCAGCGCCTCGGCGCAGTGTACGGCACCATGGCCGTAGGCGTTGGCCTTGACTACCGCGAGCGCCTGGCGCCCGGACAGTGATTTGGCCAGTTGATAGTTGTGACGCAGGGCAGACAGATCGATCAGTGCTTGGGCTGGGCGCATGGGCAAGGAATCTTGAATAAAAAAAGACGGGGCAATGTGCCCCGTCAGAATATCAGAGGTCGCCGATTGCGTGGGGACGACAACTGAGAGGGTAAAACAGCATTACAGAGCCGCAACCACCGACATCTCGACCAGAATTTCCGGCTCGCACAGCTTGGCTTCAACTGTCGCGCGGGCGGGCGCGGTGCCAGCCGGCAACCATTGATCCCAGACGCTGTTCATGGCTTCAAAGTCGGCGTCGATGTCCTTCAGGTAAATGGTCACCGACAGGATGTTGGTCTTGTCGGTACCGGCCTCGGCCAGCAGTTTTTCAATTTCTTGCAGGGTGCTGCGGGTCTGCTCGGCGGCGTCTTTGGCAAGGTCGTCATCGGCGGCCACCTGACCGGCAAGGTAGACCGTGTTCTGGTGAATCACGATCTGGCTCATGCGGTGATTAGTGTGCAGACGCTGGATGGCCATGGTGCGGGTGTTCCTTGTGGTTGGAGTAACGGTCAAAGCTGTAGTCGCCGGCATTGAGCGCGGGCTTTTCGCCGGACAGCAGGTCGGCCAGCAGTTTGCTCGAGCCGCAGGACATGGTCCAGCCCAGGGTACCGTGACCGGTGTTGAAGTACAGGTTACGCAGGCGGCTGGCGCCGATGATCGGCGTGCCGTCCGGGGTCATCGGCCGGAAGCCGGTCCAGAAGGTGGCTTCGGCAACCTTGCCGCCCTGCGGGAACAGGTCGGACACAACCATCTCCAGTGTTGCACGACGCTTTTCTTTCAGGGTGTCGTCAAAGCCGGTCAGCTCGGCCATGCCGCCGACGCGGATACGATCGGCGAAGCGGGTCACGGCAACCTTGTAGGTTTCGTCCATGATGGTTGAAACCGGCGCCATGGCGTCATCAGCCACCGGCAGGGTCAGCGAGTAGCCCTTGACCGGGTAGATCGGCAGGTCAAAGCCGATTGGGCGGGCCAGTTTCGGCGAGTAGCTGCCGAGGGCCAGCACATAGCGGTCGGCGGTCAGTACTTCGCCGCATTCCAGGCGCACGCCGTTAATCTGGGTGCCGTCGCTCAGCAGTTCGTCAATGGCGCAGTTGTAGCGGAATTCAACGCCCAACTCGGCAGCCTTGGCCGCGAGGCGGGTGGTGAACAGGTGACAGTCGCCGGTTTCATCGTTCGGCAGACGCAGGCCGCCGACAATCTTGTCCGCGCTGGCGGCCAGACCAGGTTCGACACGCACGCAGCCCTCACGGTCGAGGACTTCATAGGGCACGCCACAACGTTCGAGTACGGCGATGTCCGGGGCCGCGGCATCCATCTGCTTCTGGGTGCGGAATACCTGCAAGGTGCCCTGCTCACGGTGTTCGTAATCGACACCGCTGTCGCTGCGCAGATCCATCAGGCAGTCACGGCTGTACTCAGCCAGGCGCATCATGCGCTCCTTGTTGACTGCGTAACGGGCTTCGGTGCAGTTGGCCAGCATCTGTACCATCCAGCGGTACTGGTGCGGGTCGCTGGTTGGGCGGATGGACAGCGGGGGGTGCTTGGCCAGCATCCATTTGACGGCCTTGAACGGCACGCCCGGTGCAGCCCACGGGGCGGAGTAGCCGGGGGAGATCATGCCAGCGTTGCCAAAGCTGGTTTCCAGACCGGCGCCCGGCTGGCGATCAACCACGGTGACCTGATGGCCGGCGCGGGCCAGATACCAGGCGCTGGTAACGCCGATGACGCCACTACCGAGGATGAGAACCTGCATGCTGTTGCTCCCGGAAAAGATTCTGTGAATTTGCCCTTGGGCGATATTGCTATTCTATGGCAAGTGATCTGGTCTGATTTTTCGTTTATTTTGCATATTGCAGAGTAAGATTCTCTTGTTTGTTTTCTTTTTAGGTGGATTTTATGAAAACAAGAAAGGCCTCCAGCCGCGAGCTGGATCGGATCGACCGCCACATCCTGCAGCTGCTTCAGGAAGAAGGGCGGATGTCCTATGTGGAGCTGGGCGAGCGTGTGGGGCTCTCTACCACGCCCTGTATGGAGCGGGTGAAACGGCTGGAGCGGGAGAAGTTCATCCTCGGTTATGGTGCCCGGCTTAACCCGCACAAGCTACAGGCGAACCTGCTGGTGTTCGTGGAGATCAGCCTCTACTCCAAGTCGGCCGACATCTTTGACGACTTCCGTCGGGCTGCGACCAAGTTGCCGCATGTGCTGGAATGCCATCTGGTGTCCGGTGACTTCGATTACCTGATCAAGGCGCGAATTTCCGAGATGGCCTCCTACCGCAAGCTGCTTGGCGACATCCTGCTGCGTCTGCCAGGGGTTCGCGAGTCAAAGAGCTATATCGTGATGGAAGAGCTGAAGGAAACCCTGGCGCTGCCGATTCCCGACGCGGATTGACGCGGGATTGTCCGGCTGCTGCGATCTGGTTATGCTGGGCGTCAATTTTTATTTACGAAGTTTCACGATTTCAAACGCAAACGACCGCAAACGGACAATCTCATGCTGCGCAGTTCAACCCATACTCACGAGCACGCACCCTCTTATTACGCCGCAACTGCCAACCAGCAGCTCGGGTTGCCGGTCTTGCAGGGGGAAGAGCAGGCTGATGTCTGCATCGTTGGCGGCGGTTTTACCGGCGTCAACACGGCGTTGGAGCTGGCTGAGCGCGGCTTGTCGGTGGTGTTGCTGGAAGGGCATCAGATTGGTTGGGGTGCCAGCGGTCGTAATGGTGGGCAACTGATTCGCGGCGTTGGTCACGATGTTGACCGCTTTGAGAAGCAGATTGGCGCGGACGGTGTGCGCAACCTCAAACTGATGGGCATTGAGGCCGTCGAGATCGTCACTGAGCGGGTGGCGCGCTTCAATATCGACTGTGATCTGACCATGGGCTATTGCGATCTGGCCAACAAACCGGCGCATATGGAGGGCTTTCTGGCTGATCGCGAAGAGCTCAAATCGCTGGGCTATCGTCACGAGATGAGCGTCATCGAACATGCGCAGCTGCACACCGTGGTCGGCTCCGACCGCTACATCGGCGGCATGACCGACATGGGCTCCGGCCATCTGCACCCGCTCAATCTGGTGCTCGGTGAGGCCGCAGCAGCTCGTCAGCTGGGCGCCCGCCTGTTCGAGCACTCCCCGGTTACCCGCATCGACTACGGAGACACCCTGACCGTGCATACGGCAACCGGCCGGGTGCGGGCGAAACAGCTGGTGCTGGGCTGCAATGCCTACATGGGCCAGCTTAACCCGAAGCTGGGCGGCACGGTGATTCCGGCCGGCAGCTATGTGATTGCCACCGAGCCGTTGGGCGAGGAGCGCGCGCGTAGTCTGATCCCGCAGAACATGGCGTTGTGTGATCAGCGGGTGGCGCTGGATTACTACCGTCTTTCCGCCGATCACCGCCTGCTGTTCGGCGGCGCCTGTCATTATTCGGGCCGCGATCCGGCGGATATTGCAGTCTATATGCGGCCGAAGATGCTCAAGGTGTTTCCGCAGCTGGCGGATGTGAAGATCGAGTATCAGTGGGGTGGCATGATCGGTATCGGCGCCAATCGTCTGCCGCAGATCGGTCGTCTTGATGATCAGCCGAATGTGTTCTACGCCCAGGCCTACTCTGGTCATGGGGTCAACGCGACCCACTTGGCCGCGCGTTTGCTGGCCGAGGCCATTGCGGCGCGGGCCAGTAACG
Organism: Halopseudomonas oceani; assembly: GCF_002903165.1. Taxonomy (GTDB): domain Bacteria; phylum Pseudomonadota; class Gammaproteobacteria; order Pseudomonadales; family Pseudomonadaceae; genus Halopseudomonas; species Halopseudomonas oceani. Next base: position 71,750 of record NZ_PPSK01000014.1, on the reverse strand, counting down.
GCTTCGACATTTTCGCCAAGGTGCCGCATATGGCGTTCCCGGGTGGCCAGCGCTTCCGCGCCCCGCTGCTGGCGATGGGCATGCTCTGGGAGCGCACCAAAGAACTGTTCTAGCAACACGGGTTCGCGCGCCGGGTTAGTCCGGACGTGAACGCAGTTTAGTTATATGTTGACTAGCACATTTACTTTATATGGTGTTTGACATTTAATTGGCTGCTCACCCAGGAGCAGCTGCATGACCTCAACCTCCCCGGTATCGGGTGCGCCCGACGCGCGTACCACACGTCTGTTGCAGGCACCCATTCTGCCGTTGTTGCTGACGCTCGCCTGGCCCAACGTATTGATCATGTGCGCGCAGGCATCCACCGGCCTGATTGAGACCTGGTGGGTGGCCAGACTGGGTACTGATGCGCTGGCCGGGATGGCGTTGGTATTTCCCGGTGTGATGCTGATGCAGATGATGTCGGCCGGTGCCTTGGGTGGTGGCATCTCCTCCGCCATTGCACGGGCATTGGGCGGGGGACGTCGTGAAGATGCCAATGCGCTGGCTCGCCACGCGCTGCTGATCAATGGCGGGATCGGCGTGCTGTTTTCTGCGCTGTTTCTGTGCTTCGGAGAGCCGCTGTATCGGCTGCTGGGTGGTGAGGGTGCTGCACTGGAGGCCGCGCTGGCCTACTCGGATGTGGTCTTTGCCGGCATGCTGGCGCTGTGGTTGATGAACGGCCTGGCCAGCGTCATACGTGGCACCGGCAATATGCTGTTTCCGGCGCTGGTGACCTGCTTTGGGGTCGTGCTGCTGATTCCCCTGTCACCGCTGCTGATCTTTGGGCTTGGGCCGTTACCGGGACTGGGCATCGTCGGCGGTGGTGCGGCCATGGTGCTATATGCGCTGACGGGGGCGGCGATCATGTTCTGGTATCTCCTGTCCGGGCGCAGCGTGGTACGGCTGGGTCCGGGCCCTTTGCGCTGGCAGCATGTGCGCAGCATTCTTGGCGTCGGGCTGCTATCGTCGGTTTCAACGCTGCAGACCAACGTGCTGATTGCCGGTGCGACCGCGCTGGTTGCCGCCAGTGCAGGCGTGGAGGCCGTTGCCGGCTTTGGTACCGGGGTGCGACTGGAATATGTGCTGGTACCCCTGGCATTCGGCATCGGGGCGCCGCTGGTCGTCTTGGTGGGCACCAATCTGGGGGCCGGACAGCGCCAGCGGGCCTTGCACATTGCGTTGACTGGCGGCTTGGTGGCTTTTGTCGCTACAGAGTGCATCGGGTTGAGTGCCGCTTTCTGGCCGACGGCATGGTTACGGTTGTTCACCGCCGACCCGCAGGCACTGGAGGTCGGTGCGGTCTATCTGCGCATGGTCGGGCCATGTTACGGCCTGTTTGGTCTGGGCCTGGCGTTGTACTTTGCTTCGCAGGGTAGCGGGAGGCTGTTGTGGCCGTTGATCGCAGGCTTCATTCGCTTGTGTATCGCGCTGGTTGGTGGCTGGTTGTTGCTGCAACTGACAGACCGTCTTGAGGCGGTGTTTGCCATGCTGGCGCTCGGCATGGTGGTTTATGGCGTGGTTATGCTGCTGGCGGTCTGGCATGGCGGTGCCTTTGCCAGGTCGTTGGCAGCGAGGGACCTGCGCTGGTGGTGGCGCAGGGGTCAACGCTGATCGATATCCACCAAACCGTGCGGCAGCTCTGCGACCTTGGCTGGGTGTCCGCTAAGGTCGATCAGGTCGCCGTTGGCGGGGACCAGTCCGCCTAGCCCCAGTTCACGACCCAGCGCCATGTGGGCCTGCTGGTGGTAGCGCTCGCCGTGCACCGGTAGCAGGTGGCGCGCTTTCAGCCAGCCGTAGAGCTGGCGCAGGTCGTCCTGTGGCGGGTGTCCGGAGGCGTGCACATCGGGCTGCATGTCGTCATCGATCAGCTCGACGCCCTGCTCTTTCAACCCCTGCTTGATACGTTCCAGTGCCACCTCGTTGCCGGGGATCAGGCGTGAGGAAAAAATCACCGTGTCACCCGCCTCCAGGCTCAGCTGCGGATGGCTGCCGGCGGCCAGCCGGCCGAGCGCTGCGCCTGGCTCACCCTGGCTGCCGGTGCAGACCCAGAGTTGCTGTTCACGTGGTAGGTGACCCAGCTCCCAGGGGCCGATAAACCCCGGGCGACCGGGCAGATAGCCCTGGGCACGACCGATGCTGTGCATGTGCGTCAGGCTGCGCCCCAGCAGCGCGGCATAACGACCGCAGTCGAAGGCGATGTCGGCCAAGCTGTGCAGGCGTGCCAGGTTGCTGGCAAAGCAGGTGACGATGACGCGCTGACGGCAGGGCCGAATAGCGTCCTGCAGGCCATTCTGCACCGCGGCTTCGGAGCGGCTGGCGCCGGGCACCGAGGCGTTGGTCGAGTCGCCAATGATCACATCAACCCCGGCACGGCCCAGTTGCTGCAATCGGGCCTGGGCGGTCAGCTCGCCGACCACCGGATGGTTGTCCAGCTTCCAGTCGCCGCTGTGGTAGAGGCGCTTGCCGGCAACCTCCAGCACGATCGCGTGCGATTCGGGGATCGAGTGGGTTACCGGAATCCACTCGGCCTGAAAGGCACCGATGCCGATGGGCTCCAGCGGGCGGATTTCCTGCAGGCGCGGCCAGGTCAGGCCTGGATCGAGCTTGGTGCGAATCAGTTGGGCGGCAAAGGGGCTGGCGTAGATCGGGCAGTCCAGCGCGCGCCATAGATGCGGGATGGCACCGATGTGGTCTTCGTGGCCGTGGGTAATCAGCAGCGCCGACAGCTTTATGTCGTGTCGCTCCAGTGCCGCCAGGCTGGGCACTGACACGCTGTTTCGCCCACTGGGCGTGGGGTTCAGCGCGAAGCCACAATCCACCGCAATCCACTCACCGCCCGAGCCGTACAGGTAAAAATTGGCCCCGAACATACCTGCGCCGCCGAGGGCCACAAACCAGGGGCCGGGTTGGCGGTGGAGTTGGTCAAAGCGTGGGGCGGGCATGCAGGTCTCTCAGCTACAAGCGGCAAGCTTCAAGCCACAAGCGGATGGGTGTAGAGCAAGAGGTTAGCATAGGAGGCCGGATTGTTGCTGTGCTGTGAACAGCTAAGCTCGGTCTGCTTGAGGCTTGGAGCTGGCTTTAGCCAAAAAACCAATAACACACCCCAATCGCCGTGAGCATACCGGCGAGGTCGGCCAGCAGGGCGCAGCCGAGGGCGTGGCGCACGCGACTGATACCGATCGCGCCGAAATAGACAGCGAGTACGTAGAAGGTCGTCTCGGTACTGGCTTGGAAGGTGGCGGCCAGCTGGGCCGGGAAGCTATCTACGCCGAAGGTATTCATGGTCTCGATCATCATGGCCCGGGAGCCGCTGCCCGACAGTGGCTTGATGAACGCCGTCGGTAGCGCGTCGATAAAGCGGGTGTCCCAGCCAAGCCCTTCCGCCAGCCAGCGAATGCCGTCGAGTATCGCGTCGAGCACCCCGCTGGCGCGCAGTACGCCGACTGCTACCAGCATGGCGACCAGGAACGGCAGCAGTGAGATGGTGACCTCGAAGCCCTGTTTGGCACCTTCGATAAAGCTGTCGTAGACGTTGACCTTGCGCAGCGCGGCGATTAGCAGAAAGGCGATGACAATACCGAACAGGGTGAGATTGCCAACCAGCGTTGACGTCGCAGCCAGCGCTTCGGCCGACAGGCCCGCCAGTGTGGTCAGCAGCAGGCCGAGTGCAGCGGCACCGCTGGCAAGATACGCCAGCACCACCGGGTCCCAGAGTTTCAGGCGCTGCATCAGCGCAACGCTGAGCAGGCCGACCAGGCTGGACGCGCTGGTAGCCAGCAGAATAGGTAGAAATACCTCGGTGGGGTCACTGGCGCCTTGCTGGGCGCGGTACATGAACACAGTGATCGGTAGCAACGTGAGCGACGAGGTGTTGAGCACCATAAACAGGATTTGCGCGTTGCTGGCGGTGTCCTTGCTTGGGTTCAGGCTCTGCAATGAGTGCATCGCCTTGATGCCGATCGGGGTAGCTGCGTTGTCCAGCCCGAGTACGTTGGCAGCGAAGTTCATGGTGATGTGACCGAGCGCGGGATGGCCGCTCGGCACCTCGGGCATCAGACGCCTAAACAGTGGGGCGAGCAGGCGTGCCAGCTGGTTGATGAGCCCTGCCCGCTCGGCAATGTTGAGAAAGCCGAGCCACAGGGTCATGGTGCCGACCAGCACCAGCACGATTTCCACACTTAGCCGGGCCATGTCGAACAGCGCCGTGACCAGGCGACTGAAGACCTCTGCGTCGCCCAGGCCCAGCCATTGCCAGAGTGCGGCGGCGAAGGCGCTGAGGAAGAAGCCGAGCCAGATCCAGTTGAGCATGTAGGATCAGTCCCGGTCGACGGTGCAGGGTGGCAACCGTGGTGCGAGCGCGTGTTCGGGCGCCTGATACCATTCGGGGTCGCGCTGATTCAACAGGTGGCTGGCCTGGTCAGGCACCAGAGCGGCTAGGATGGCAGCGGTCTCGCTGTCGGGAATGCCATTGAAGCGGGCCGGGCGATAGCGCATCTGAAAGGCGGCGATGACATTGCGGGTCACCTCGTCCAGCTCGCCGTGCAGTGGCACCTCGTAGCCCCAGTCGTGCAGGCTCTGCTGGAACCAACTGACCGCAGGGGTGCGTCCGGCAAGCCACTGGCGCATGACCCGTGTGCGCTGAGGATCTGCTCCGGTAGCAACGCCGGCGGCGACCAACTGGGCCCAGGGAAAACGCGGGCCCGGATCGACCTTGCGCTGGGGGGCAATGTCGCTGTGCCCCAGTACGCGCTCCGGCGCAATACCGTGGCGCTGTTCAATATCGCGTAGCAGGCGGATAAGTGCGTCGATCTGCCGTTGGTCCCAGGGATGCCAGCGGCGACATGCAGCTTCATCGGTGTAGCCGGGGTTCACCAGCTCGATACCGATAGAGCTGCTGTTCAGCCAGGTTCGTCCCTGCCAGCTGCTTTCGCCGGCATGCCAGGCGCGCTGGTTCTCGTCGACCAGTCGATAGATGACCGGGTCGTAATCGCTGATCAGGTAGTGGCTGCTGACATCCCGCTGGGTGAGGGTGTGCAGCGAGCGCTCAAACCCCGACGAGGTGTAGTGCAGGATGATGTATTGAGCGCGGCTGTCCTGGCTGCTGGCCTGATACCGAGTGTCGATGACCAGCTCCGAGCCGCAGGCAGCCAGCAAGACGGTGCAGCAGAGCATCAGGACAGGACGCACGAGTGAACTCATGGGGTATCGGCAGCGACGATCCGGTTTCGGCCATCCTGCTTGGCCCGGTACATGGCCTGGTCGGCGCGGTCGAAGGTGCCATCCAGCGTGTCGCCATCACGGAACTCGGTGTAACCGATGGAAATGGTCACCGGTACCGGCTCGTTCTTGAAGTGGAACGGGGTGTGTTCAATGCCGCTGCGCAGTTCCTCAAGCGCGGTTGCACCCTGCTCAGGGGTGACACCCGGCATCAGGATGACAAACTCCTCACCACCGAAACGGCCGATGAAGTCGGTCTTGCGCAGCCGGCGTGACAGTTGCTGAGCGATCAGACGCAGCACCTTGTCGCCGGCCAGATGGCCAAAACGGTCATTGATGGACTTGAAGTGGTCAACGTCGAGCACGACCAGCAACAGGCGGCCGCCATAGCGCTGCCAGCGCTCGTGCTCTTCTTCCATGCGGCGCTGCAGGCCAGCGCGGTTGGCAAGGCCGGTCAGACTGTCGAGCATGGCCTGGCGACGCTGCTCTTCGAGGTGGCGGCGGAAGGTTTTGGCCTCCAGCTCCATTACCTGGATGCGCTCGACCATGGTGTTCAGTTGGGCCGACACCTGGCTGTCACGCTCTTCGCGCAGCTCGCGGGCCTTGTCGATATTTTCCAGCAGCGAGTTCAGCCGTAACTCGACGTTGGCCTTGAGGGTGGTCAGGTCGTCGGCGTCGCGGACGTTGTTATTGAGCCCTTCTACCTGGCTGCGGATGTCGCCGGCGAGCTCGCGCTCGGCCTCAAGCGAGCCACTGTAGTTAGACTGCGCTTCCTCCAGGCTGCCCTGAAACTGACTAAGTCGCTGATTCAGCTGCTGCAGATAGTGCTCGAACTCTGCCTGGCGGCTTTCCTGAGAGCCCAGTATGACGGTAGACAGGCTGTCCAGCAGGGCGGCCAGCTCATACCAGTTCAGTCCGCGACTGACCTGTTCGCGCAGGCGGTCGCGGATGGACTGCTGGGTCTCCATGACCTCCAGGTCGTTGAGCAGGCGGAGCAGTATGGATTCGATGTGAGCAGCAACTTGAGAGAAGTTCTGCTCTGCGCCGCTGAGGTTGCCAGAGACCTTTGGTGATGGTGCGGGTAGCTCGCTGATGTCCTCTGCGGTGGCTGCCGGGTCGTCATCGGTCGGGCTCGCGTCGCTGGTTTCGGTGGTCTCCGCCTCGGCCTGAATCTCCTCGGCAGCCTCGTCGCTTTCGCTGCGGCGCTCGCCGCGGCCGAACAGGCGTCCCCAGAGGTTGGCCGGTTCTGGGCTGGGTTCGCTGGCCAGGGTGTGACCCTGCAACTGCTGCAGGTCGCCGAGAATGCTGTCGAGCTGGCGTGGCAGCTCGGCAAGATCGTTGAGGCGCCGGTCAAGGTCGCGCAGCGCCTTGGCCGTGTCGCGCGGAGGCTCGTTGTCCTGAAGCTGTTCGATGATGCCGTGCAGACTTTTGCTGATGTTGCTGGCACGCTCCTGGCGGCGCTGATCGGCGCTCAGAACAGCATGCTCCAGTTTCGGCAGCAGTTCGGCGAGCATGCTGGGCGGTGAGTCTGCGTGCAGGGCCCGGCGTAACTCCTTCAGGCGCTTGTCGAGCAGTGAGTCGATACCTGACGCAGCAATGCTGACCCGCACCAATCCTCGCTTGAGCAGTTCCGTCTGCTCGCCAGGCTCAGAATGCTGGTACGAGCCGTTGGCGATAGGGTGGGTGTCCGGCATGGGTGCTCCAGGGATTTATGTCCCAGAGATTATAGGTGATGCAACTCTGCTGACTAGCCTTTACACAGCGGCGAGGGCAATTTGATGTGCATGGCGACTGGCAGGTGGTCGGAAATGGCCTGGGGCAGCACATCAACCTGTTCGACACTGAGGCTGGGGCTGACCAGAATGTGATCCAGCACCCGAGCCGGTTTCCAGCTGGGGTACGTGCCGGGCAGGTCTGGGGCCTGGAGGTTCGCTCCTTTCAGCGGCGAGTGCTGCAGCAGATCTTCGGCGTGGGTGTTCATGTCACCCATCAAAACGACGTGGCGGTGATCGGCTATGCGCTCGCGAACATAGGCAAGCTGGTTGGCGCGCCCTTTGGTGCTCAACGCCAGGTGCATCATGACCACCAGCAAGGAGTTCTCGCCCTGTCCGAACTGGGTCAGGATGGCGCCGCGGCCTGGCAGAATACCCGGCAGCTTGTGGTCTTCCAGCAGGTCGGGAGCATAGCGGCTCAGCAGCCCGTTGGAGTGTTGGGCGAAGCGGCCAAGGTTACGGTTCAATTGCTGATACCAGTAAGGGAAACCACTTTCCCTGGCCAGGTGCTCAACCTGATTGACGAAGCCGGAGCGCAGACTTCCGCCGTCTACCTCCTGCAGGGCAACAAGGTCAAACTCGTTCAGTAACTGGGCAACTCTGCCCAGTTGGTGCTGACGGCTGGCGCTGGGCAGCAGGTGCTGCCAGCTGCGGGTCAGGTAGTGGTGGTACTTCTGGGTGTTGATGCCGACCTGAATATTGAAACTCAACAGGCGCAGTATTTCCGGGAGGGGGCGCTGGTCGGTCTGGCACTGGCTGTTGATCCGCAGCTCACCCGGTGCCATGTGGCCCCGGGTGGTGCGGGTCGAGCTGATATTGCCGACGGACAGCATGATTTAGCCCTGGTTGGCCTGGCGTTCCTGCTCGACCAGGTACTCGGCAATCTTCAGCATGTTTTCGAAGGTGCCGGCCATCTTGCCTTCGATGCGGTATTTGCCGTTGACGATCAGGCAAGGCACGCCGGTGGCGCGGTAGTCGCGGGCCAGCCGTCCGGCCTGTTCGACGCGGCTCTTGACGCCGAACGACGACCAGGCCCGCTCGAATTGATCCCGGGTGATGCCATAGGGTTCGAGGAATTCGATCATGGCGTCTTCGCTGTCGAGATGATTCCTTTCGCGGTGAATCGCGCTGAACACGGCGTCATGGGTTTCTTCCAGCTTGCCGAGGCTTTCCAGGGTGTAGAACAGTTGACCGTGCTTGTTCCACAGTCCGCCGAACATGGCCGGAACCGGGCGGAAGTTGACGTCTTCTGGCAGAGTCTTGGACCAGGCTTCGATGGTCGGCTGGAAGGCGTAGCAATGCGGGCAGCCGTACCAGAACAGCTCGGCGACCTCAATCTTGTCCGGATCCTGGGTGGGAGCCGGGTTTGGCAGGACCACGTAATGCACGCCTTCCTGATAGGTGGCCTCCTGGGCCTGGGCCAGAGCAAAGCTGCCGAGCAGCCAGATCAGGGCAACGCTGAACAACGCACGCATGTAGTTCTCCATAACGGGGTAGTGACAGGTTTCAGACCCGACAGTAGAGGAAAGATTCCGTGATTACCAGACGTAACTGTAGCGTCGGATGACGGCTGCGAAGGGCCCATGAAAAAAAGGGGTAGCCATCGGCTACCCCTTTTTTCTGCAACGATGCGAGCGCTTAACGCAGGCCCTGGATATAGCTGGCAACAGCCTCAATATCCTTATTGCTCAGGCGGCTGGCGACGGTGCGCATGATCATGCTGTCGCCGTCATTGGTGCGGTTGCCTTCGCGGAAGTCGGTCAGCTGCTTGGCAGTGTAGGTTGCGTGCTGGCCAGCCAGGTGTGGATAACCTGCCGGCGGGTTGCCCTGACCAGTCGGCGAGTGGCAACCGGTGCAAGCCGGCAGGCCGGTTTCCAGGTTGCCGCCGCGGAAGATCTCTTCGCCACGAGCAGCCAGCGCCGGGTCGGCTGCGCCCAGGCTAGCGGTCTGGGATGCGAAGTATGCCGCTACGTCAGCCATGTCCTGCTCGCTCATGCCGTCAAGGATGCCGGTCATTTCGATCACAGTGCGACGACCTTCCTTGATGTCAGTGATCTGCTTGAGCAGGTAGCGCTCGCCCTGGCCGGCCAGCTTCGGGAAGTTTGGCGCAGGGCTATTGCCGTCTGCACCGTGGCAGGCGCCGCACACGGCAGCCTTGGCCTGGCCAGCTTCAGCGTTACCCTCAACGGCGTGCGCGGCAGTGGCGACACCCAGGGTCAACGCCAGACTAACGAGTAATTTATTCATCGGCTAATCCAATAACGGCTAAAAGAAAACGGTTGGCAGTGCCTGCAGTCCGGCCTTGTTGACCGCGTTATCATGGCAGGCAGCCGTGATTGTGTGCCCATGCTAGCGGCGCGCTGCCCGGGGTGCAATGGCTGAAATGCCGCACCCTTGGCCGCACCTGCGACGCTCATGAGTCCTCGGGATGCCGGTGGTTGGCGGTGCGTCTTGACGCTGGCCAATTCATCCGTGCTTCCCACAACCGCGGCATTATATACTAAGCGCGCCGCAAACGTGAATGTCATCAGTGCCGGTCCTAGCATGCCGGCCAAAATGGAAATCCCATGTCCTCCAGTACTCCTCTTGTTTCTCTTTGCCAGCAAGCGACTTTCATCAAAAGTGCGAGCCTGGTTACCCAGTGCCCACCTGATATCGGACTGGAAGTGGCCTTCGCGGGGCGTTCCAATGCGGGCAAGTCCAGCGCACTCAATACCTTGACCCATGCTCGGCTGGCGCGCACTTCAAAAACGCCGGGACGCACGCAGTTGATCAACTTCTTTCGCCTTGACGAAGAGCGTCGGCTGGTCGATTTGCCCGGTTATGGCTACGCCAAGGTGCCGCTGGAGCTAAAGGCGCACTGGCAGCAGCACCTGGATGCTTACCTGACCGGGCGACGTAGTCTGGCTGGCCTGGTGCTGGTGATGGATCTGCGCCACCCGCTGTCCGATTTTGACTGCATGATGCTGGAATGGGCGCGTAAAAGCGGTATTCCTGCCCATGTGCTGCTGAGCAAGGCCGACAAGCTGGCCTTTGGCGCAGCCAAGAATGAGTTACTCAAGGTGCAGGCGAGGATGCGCAAGGAGCTGCGTTCCGACGCGACTGTGCAGCTGTTTTCGTCACCCAAGCGACAAGGGGTTGAGCAGGCCCATGAGGTACTGGCGGGCTGGTTGTTCCCGCCGGAAGTCGAAGCTGGTCAGGCAGACGGGGAGTCCTGACGCGCCGGGGTTGGCAAAAAAAGATAAAAAAAACCCCGAGCTTCTATGGGGAGGGAGGCTCGGGGTTCAACGAACCGGGCTGTGCTAGGAAAGGGAGTGCCCGGTTTTCTGCCAACACTAAATCACATCTAAGGAGCATGAATGGCTCTTAAGCCGTTCATAAGTTCTGACCGGGCAGGTTCGGGATAAGTTCAAAAAAAGTTTTAGACGGAAAGATTATGAAAACGGCAGCGCTTAGGCGCTGCCGTTTTCAGCCGCAAGCTGCAAGCCTCAAGCCGCAAGTTGGGCCGGCGCGGGGGCGAGCCACGCGGACTTTCTTGAGATGACGTGTCGCAGTAAAGCGACTAGAAAACCGTTGACCACCTCGCTATCGCGCACATCCTGATTAAGCTTGCAGCTTGCAGCTTGCAGCTTGCAGCTTGCAGCTTGCAGCTTGCAGCTCGGCCCAAAGGGCCGCCCTCAGTGTGCCTCGTCCCAGTTGTCGCCCACGCCGACCTCGACCACCAGTGGTACGTCCAGTTCTGCGGCCTGCCCCATTCGTTCCTTGAGACCTTGGCTGACGGCCTGGATCTGGTCTTCACGCACTTCCAGCACCAGTTCGTCGTGCACCTGCATGATCACGCGGGCGTCCAGCGCGCTGTCGTCCAGCCACTGGGCTACCTTGATCATGGCGCGCTTGATGATGTCGGCAGCGGTGCCCTGCATTGGTGCGTTGATGGCGGTGCGCTCGGCGGCCTTGCGCATGGCCTGGTTTTTGGCATGAATTTCCGGCAGGTACAGACGGCGACCGAACAGGGTCTCAACGTAGCCCTGCTCGCCTGCCTGTTCCCGAGTGCGCTCCATATAGGCCAATACGCCAGGATAGCGGGCGAAATAGCGATCGATATAGGCCTGGGCCTGCTTACGGTCGACCCCGATCTGTTTGGCCAGCCCAAAGGCGCTCATGCCGTAGATCAGCCCGAAGTTGATCGCCTTGGCGCTGCGGCGCTGGTCGCTGGTGACCTCCTCAAGCGGCACGCCGAACACTTCAGCGGCAGTGGCGCGGTGAACGTCGAGGTCGTGGCGGAAGGCATCGAGCAGGCCGGCGTCCTGCGCCAGATGGGCCATGATCCGCAGCTCGATCTGTGAATAGTCCGCCGCCAGCAGCTTATAGCCCTTGGGGGCGATAAAGGCCTGGCGGATGCGGCGCCCTTCGGCGGTGCGGATCGGAATGTTCTGCAGGTTCGGGTCAGAAGATGACAGTCGCCCGGTCGCCGCTACCGCCTGGTGGTAGGAGGTGTGGATGCGCCCTGTGCGCGGGTTGATCTGCTCCGGCAGGCGGTCGGTGTAGGTGCTCTTGAGCTTGCTGACGCTACGATACTGCATGATCACCTGCGGTAGCTCGAAGCCTTGCTCGGCCAGCTCGGCCAGCACTGCTTCAGCGGTCGATGGCTGGCCCTTGGCGGTTTTCGACAGCACCGGTAGGCCCTGCTTTTCATACAGAATGGCGCCCAGCTGCTTGGGTGAGCCGAGGTTGAACTCCTCACCGGCCAGCTCGAATGCCTGGCGCTCCAGTGCCACCATTTTCTCGCCCAGCTCGATGCTCTGTTCGCCGAGCAGCTTGGCGTCAACCAGCGCGCCGTTGCGTTCGATGCCGGCCAGTACCGGCATCAGCGGCATTTCGATGTCCTGCAGTACTTTGGCCAGCGATGGCAGTGGCTGCAGTTTGGCCCACAGGGCCTGATGCAGGCGCAGGGTCACGTCGGCGTCTTCGGCGGCATAGGGGCCGGCCTGTTCCAGCGCGATCTGATCGAAGGTCAGCTGCTTGCTGCCCTTGCCGGCGATCTCTTCGAACTTGATGGTGCTTTGGCCCAGATACTTGAGCGACAGACTGTCCATATCGTGGCGCGTTGCGGTGGCATCGAGCACATAGGATTCGAGCATGGTATCGAACGCCACACCCTGCACGCGGATATCGTAATGGGCCAGCACATTGATGTCGTATTTGGCGTGCTGCGCGACCTTGGCCTTGTTCGGGTCTTCCAGATACGGCTTGAGTGCGGCCAGCACCGCGTCGCGATCCAACTGGTCGGGTACGCCCATGTAGCTGTGTGCGACCGGGATATAGGCGGCTTCGTTGGCTTCGACCGCCAGCGAAACGCCGACCAGCTCGGCGCGCTGGGCGTCGATACTGGTGGTTTCGGTATCAAAGGCAAACAGCTCTGCGCTCTTCAGTTTGTCCAGCCAACGCTCAAAGTCGGCCTGCTCGGTGATGATTTCGTAGCGCTTTTCGGTTTCTGAGCTGGGCTCGCTGCCAGTGTCTGCGCTGGAATCAGCCTTGGCTTCACGCAACAGGTCGTCCAGCCAGGTTTTAAATTCCATTTCGCGGTACAACTCGATCAGCGCATCGCGGTCGACCTCGCCCGGCATCAGGGCGTCGGCCCTGACCTCCAGTTCGACGTCCAGCTTGATGGTCGCCAACTGATAGGAGAGGTAGGCCATCTCCTTGTGCTCTTCCAGCTTCTCCGGCAGCTTCTTGGCGCCGCGAATCGGCAGTTCCGGCACCTTGTCGAGACTGCTGTAGATGACGTCCAGGCCGCCGCCGACGCCGGTCAGCAGGCCGAGCGCGGTCTTCTCGCCGACGCCGGGTACGCCCGGAATGTTGTCGACCTTGTCGCCCATCAGTGCCAGGTAGTCGATGATCAGCTCCGGGCCGATGCCGAACTTGTCGTGTACGCCCTGGATATCCATGACCGTGTTGGTCATGGTGTTGACCAGCGTGATGTGCTGGTCAACCAGTTGGGCCATGTCCTTGTCGCCGGTGGAGATCACGACCTCGCGGCCGGCGTCGGCGCTCTGCCGTGCCAGGGTGCCGATCACATCATCTGCTTCGACGCCCTCAACGCACAGTAGCGGCAGCCCGAGTGCGCGCACCGCCGCGTGCAGCGGCTCGATCTGAGCACGCAGCTCGTCTGGCATTGGCGGGCGGTGCGATTTGTACTGTTCGAACATGTGGTCGCGGAAGGTCGGCCCTTTGGCGTCGAAGACCACGGCGAAGGGGCTGTTCGGGTACTGCTTGCGCAGACTCTTGAGCATGTTCAGAACGCCTTTGACCGCACCGGTAGGCAAGCCCTTGCTGGTGGTCAGCGGTGGCAAGGCGTGGAAGGCGCGATAAAGGTAGGACGAGCCGTCCACGAGGACGAGCGGAGTAGTATCTGTCATGCGTCAGGTCAACAATTTGAGAGTCATTGGGGCTAGAATGGGCACATCACTCAAGCAAAGGACAAGACTAACATGATTCGCAAACTTGGCTTTGGATTGGCCGCTTTCCTGCTGTTGGGCAGTGTTTCGGTCATGGCGCAGGACGCGGTTCCTACCGAGCCTGAGGTAACCATCCGTCAGGAAGGTGATCGCACGGTCGAGGAATACCGGGTTAACGGTTTTCTCTATGCCATCAAGGTAACGCCGAAAACCGGCGCGCCCTATTACCTGGTGGCGGTGGATGAGGATGGTAACTACGTCCGTTCCGACCAGCCCAACGGCTTGCGTATTCCGTCGTGGAAAATCTTCGAATGGTGAGCTGAGGTATGTCCGTTTTTACCCCGGTCAGCCGCGAGCAGCTGGACGCCTTTCTGGCCGGGTTTGAGGTCGGTCGGCTAATCGACTTTCAGGGCATCGATGGGGGCAGCGAAAACAGCAACTTTTTCGTCAGCTGTACCGGCGGGGAGTTTGTTCTCACCCTGATCGAGCGGGGTGATCCCCAGGCCTTGCCGTTCTTTGTCGAACTGCTCGACTGCCTGCACCAGGCTGGTCTTGCGGTGCCGTATGCCGTCGCTGACCGGCAGGGTAACGCGCTGCATCAACTCAACGGCAAGCAGGCGCTGCTGCAGCCGCGGCTGGCCGGGCGGCATGTCGAACGGCCGGATGCCGCGCACTGTGAAGCAGTTGGTCGCTGGCTGGCGCAGCTGCATGCCGCAACCAGGGCTACCTCTCTGACCCGTCAGAGTGAGCGTGGCCTGGCCTGGATGCGGGCTCAGGCGAGCGAGCAATTGGCGCGCCAGCCCGCATCAACCGTTGCGTTGCTGCAGCCGCTGATTGAATTGATTGGCGGTTGGCAGCAACAGGTGCCGGAGCTGCCCCGGGCTGTCCTGCATGCGGATCTGTTTCGCGACAATGTGATGTTTGACGGCCACCATTTGAGCGGCGTTATCGATTTCTATAACGCCGCCAGCGGCTGGGCACTCTACGATGTCGCCATCGCGGTAAATGACTGGTGTCTGGATCAGGCTGGTGCACTGGAGCCGCGACGCACGCGTGCGTTGCTGGCGGGGTATGCTGCACTGCGCGGCTTTACCCCGACCGAACAGGCGTGCTGGCCTGACATGCTGCGGCTGGCTGCGTTGCGCTTTTGGTTGTCGCGGCAGATCGCGGCAGAGCGTCATGCGGGCCAGGCTGGGGTGCTGGTCAAGGATCCAGGGCACTTTCTGCAACTGCTGCAGCGTCATCAGACGGTCGAGATCAGACTGCCGCTGGCCCTCTAGTCAGCGATGGTTGAGCATCAACAGATAGTGCAGCGCAGCTCCAAGCACGGCGCCAAGCAGCCACGCGTACCCGTGTAGCTGGCTAACCGCAGGGACCCATACCGAGGCGACAGAGAAAATCGATGCGACCGCGAACGCGATCATGGCTTTGCGGTTCCAGCCCTTGCTGAAGTAATAGTCGGTGCCTGGTTGCGCGCTGAACAGGTGCTGCAGGTTCAGGTGCTGCTTGCGAACGAGGTAGTAGTCGGCAACGATGATCCCGTAGAGCGGTGCCAGAATCGCCCCGAGGGTATCGACAAAGGCCGCTACGCCTACCTGGCTGATGAACGCTACCCACAGGGCGCCAATGAAAAAGGCAATGGCTGCTGTGATAAAGCCACCGGTACGTGCGCTGATGTGGGCCGGTGCGAGGTTGGCAATATCGTAGGCGGGCGGGATGAAGTTTGCGACCAGGTTGATGCCAACGGTTGCGGCGAAGAAGGTCAGCGCGGCGATGATCGTCAGGGTGAGGTTGTCGACGCGGGCGATGATGTCGGTTGGGTTGGTCAGCGTCTCGCCGAAGACGACGACGGTACCGGCGGTGATCACCAGCGCTATGATTGAGAAGATCGCCAGACTTACCGGCAGCCCGAGAAGATTGCCGACGGTCATCTGCCTTTCGCTTTTGACGAAGCGGGCAAAGTCGCCATAGTTGATAACCACTGCAGCGAAGTAGGCCACCATGGTGCCGACCACGGCGAAGAAAGCGGCTACCGGGCCTGCCTCATACTCCCCACTACCACTGAAAATGGTACCCAGTTCGGTCAGCAGGCTAGGGCCCGCCTGATACCAGATGATGATCATCAGGGCGATCATCACCAGGTAGACCAGCGGGCCAGCCCAGTTCAGGAAGCGGGTAATCCAGGCCATGCCGCGGACGAACAGCAGCACCTGAAACGCGCAGACCAGGCAGTACGAAATCCAACCGATAGCGGTGATGCCGAGCAGCGTTGGGGCGTCCGCGGCAGGCTCCAGCAGCGCATTGAGCAGCAGCGCGAGCGCGGTCGATGCAAAGTAGGTTTGCACGCCATACCAGAAAATCGCGACGATACCTCGGACCAGAGCCGGGAAGTTGGCACCGCGCACACCCATGCTGGACCGGGCCATAACAGGGAAGGGAATACCGTACCTCACACTTGGTTTGCCGGTCAGCTGGACCAGGCCCATGACGATAAAGCCGGCCAGTACGATGCCGGCGAGCACTGCCCAGCCGCTCAGTCCGTAGGATATGAAGAGTGTGGCGGCGAGGGTATAGCCGAACAGGCTCTGAATATCGTTGGACCACACGTTGAATATCTCGAACCAGCCCCAGTGGCGTTTGCCTGGCGGCAAGGGGGCGAGATCCTCGTTGTGTAGTGTTGGGTCAATGTGCGTGATCTGATAGTCATCGTTGTTCATGGCTGCTGCCTGCATCTTGTTGTGTGCGCCGGTCACGCTGCAGATTCTGTTCCGAAAATCGGCTAGAGCCGACCTTGCGTCGATATCGCAGGTTCAATGGCTGATTGCTGTTTTCAGGTCGATCAGCCACGTATTGTGCACAATTATCTGTGTAATTGTATGCAATTGTTTTGGCGAAGGTGCGGCAGGCGGGTGCCAAGGATGTGCTTGGCCGCCAAGAGAAGGTGGCTTTATACGAAAAGCGAACCAGTCGCGTCAGCGGGAGTCTTAGCGCAGGTAACGATACAATCCCGTGTCGTCGTCCCGGAGTTGCTGTTGCATGCTGATTGCCCACCTGCCATCCGGCTACGTTCTTTCCAGTTACTTGGTGGAGCGTGCGCGCTGTTTGCCCATGCGGCCCTTTTGGCTTCTGATTGCTGGCATGCTGGGCGCCGTCGCGCCGGACTTCGATATGTTCTATTTCCACTTCGTCGATATGGGCATGAAGCACCACCATCGCTACCCAAGTCACTGGCCGTTGCTCTGGCTGGGGCTGATTGCCGGGTCACTGGTGCTGATGCGTTTTCGCAGTAGGTCGGTGGTTAGCTGGCTGGCCCTGACTTTCAGTCTGGGCGGCATGCTGCACGTGTTGCTGGATACGTTGGCCGGGGACATCTGGTGGCTGGCTCCCTTCGTTGACCAACGCTTTGCGCTGGTCACGGTCACCGCCCGTTACAAGCCATGGTGGCTGAACTTCGTCGTGCACTGGGTCTTTCTGGTCGAACTAGCGATCTGCGGCTGGGCGTTTTGGCGCTGGCGCATCAGGCGCAGCTGGATGCCTGATGCGACGGCCGTCGAGGGCCGCTGATCGCGGTTTTTACAGTGACTCCAGGCAGCCTGCCCAACTGCTGGTCAGCGTCTCGAGCAGCTTAATGTAGCCGTCTGCACTGATGGCGACGTTTGCGCCCAACGGATCGAGCTGGGCGGTTTCGACCGGCAGACCTTCGGTCAGGCTGGCAACCAGCCGCGGGGTAAACTGTGGCTCGCTGAACACACAGGCGCGGCCAGCACTGCGTAGCTGTTCGCGCAGGCTGTTGACGTGGCGTGCACCAGGCTGGATCTCGTGGGCCAGGGTAAAGACGCCGCGGTGTTCGATGCCGAGGTACTCTTCCAGGTAGCCATAACCATCATGGAACACGAAGTAAGGCTTGGCCTTGAGCGGCGCAAAACGGGCCTGGAGCTGTTGTTCCACGGTACTGATGCGGGTTTCGAACTGCTGCAGGTTGGCGTCGAGTTGAGCTTGCTGCTCCGGATACAGCGGCGCCAGATCGGTTTTCATCCAGCGGGCGATGGCCAGCGCATTGGTCGGTGACAGCCAGATGTGGGGGTCCAGGTTGTCGGCGTCGTGGTGGTGGTCGTCGTGACCGTGTTCGGCGTGCTCTTCATCGAATTCGCGCAGGCTCAAGCCCGGGACCCTCATCAGCTCGCGTGCCTGCGGATTGTCGTGCAGCAGGCTGTCGAGGAAACGCTCCAGATCGGGGCCGATCCAGTAGATGCGCTCGGCGGTAGCCAGGGCGCGGCGGTCTGAGGGGCGCAGAGCAAAGGCGTGGGGAGAGGCGCCGGGCGGCAGCAACACGGCGGGCTCGTCGATACCGTCGAGCAGGGCGGCGCTGATCTGCTGAATTGGCTTGATGCTGGTCAGCACGCGACTGTCTGCCAGGGCGGAGAACGAGAGCAGCAGACCGGCGGTCAGTGCCAGCAGGGAACGGATCGACATGGGGGAATACCTCGGGAATCAGAACTGTTATATGATAACAGCCCATTGACCTCTGAAACGACCCCCGCCGCCAAACGGCACTGCGGCGCAGCCAGCGAGGCAGACCATGAGCGACTCTCAGCACCTTCCCGATCCCCAGCAACCGCATAATCATGCGCATTGTGTCAGCCATGCACTTTCTGCTGCCGAGCAGGTGTGCGCCCGTGACGGTGCGCGCTTCACCGCACTGCGCAAGCGGGTACTTGAGCTGGTATGGCAGAGCCACAAACCGCTCGGTGCGTACGATATTCTGGAGACCCTGTCGCGCGATGACGGTCGTCGTGCCGCGCCGCCAACGGTATACCGGGCGCTGGACTTTCTGCAGGAGCAGGGACTGGTTCACCGTATTGCTTCGCTGAACGCCTTCATTGGTTGCCCGAGCCCGGAGCATCGCCATCAGGGCCACTTTCTGATCTGCCTGAATTGCCATATCGCGATTGAGCTGGCGCAATCCACTATCAGCGACGCTATTGCCGAGGCTGCTGCGGCGCATGGCTTTAGTGTGAGTAGCGAAACCGTTGAGGTCAGCGGGCTGTGTGCCCAGTGTCAGGCGGCGGCATGAAGGACGAGCTGCTGTCACTCAGCAATGTCAGTCTGCGGCTGAACGCGACCGACGTGCTAGAGGGCGTGAACCTGAGCGTCAGGCGTGGCGAGATCGTCACTCTGATTGGTCCCAATGGCGCCGGCAAGACCAGTCTTGTGCGGATCGTGCTCGGACTGCTCAAGGCGAGCGGGGGCAAGGTCTGGCGACGTTCGCGCCTGCGCATCGGCTATATGCCGCAGAAGCTGCAGATTGATCCGTCGCTGCCACTGACAGTACTGCGTTTTCTGCTGCTGGTGCCTGGAACCAAGCGTCCCGCGGTTGAGGCGGCGCTGGCAGAGGTGGGAGCTGAGCATCTTATTGCGCGGCCACTGCAGCAGGTGTCCGGTGGTGAGCTGCAGCGCATCCTGCTGGCGCGGGCACTGCTGCGCCAGCCCGATCTGCTGGTGCTCGATGAGCCGGTACAGGGCGTCGACGTCAATGGCCAGATCGAGCTGTATCAGCTGATTACCCGACTGCGCGACCGCTATGGTTGCGGCGTGTTGATGGTTTCCCACGATCTGCACCTGGTCATGGCGACCACCAATACGGTGGTTTGCCTTAACCGTCACGTCTGCTGCTCGGGTCATCCCGAGCAGGTCAGCCTCGACCCGGCCTTTGTCGCCATGTTCGGCGAGCAGGCCAGTGCCCTTGCCGTCTACAACCACCATCACGACCACGCCCATGATCTGCACGGCGAAGTAGTGCCCCACGAACACAGCCACGGACCTGACTGCAAGCATGCCTGATTTTCTTGTTTACGCGCTGTTGGCCGGGCTGGCGCTGGCGCTGGTGGCCGGTCCGCTGGGTTCCTTTGTGGTCTGGCGGCGGATGGCCTATTTCGGTGACACGCTTTCACACTCGGCGCTGCTCGGCGTCGCGCTGGGCATGTTGCTGGACATCAATCTGACGCTGGCGGTGACGGTAGGCTGTGTGTTGATCGCGGTGCTGCTGGTCGCCCTGCAGCACAAGGAATGGCTGGCCAGCGATACCCTGCTGGGGATTCTGGCGCACAGTACCCTGTCGCTTGGACTGGTGGTACTGGCGCTGACCGAAAACGTCCGGGTTGACCTGATGGCGTATCTGTTCGGGGATCTGCTCGCCATTAGTCTGAATGAACTCGGCTGGATGCTGGGTGGCCTGATGGTCGTGCTGGTCCTGATGAGTCTGCTTTGGCGCAGTCTGCTGTCGATTACCGTACATGAGGAGCTGGCGCGGGTTGAGGGGTTGCCGGTAACGGCGATCCGGCTTGCCTTGATGCTGCTGATCGCCATCGTCATTGCGGTGGCGATGAAGGTAGTGGGCGTGCTGCTGATTACCTCGCTGCTGATCATTCCGCCAGCGGCGGCGCAGCGTCATGCGCGTACGCCGGAGCAGATGGCATTGGGTGCCAGCGTGCTCGGCATGCTGGCGGTGCTCGGTGGTCTGGCGCTGTCCTGGCAGTTGGATACCCCGGCAGGACCTTCGATTGTGGTCTGCGCAGCGGCGATGTTCATGCTGGCGCTGGCGATCCCTCGCCGCGCCTGACCAGAGCCTATTCCGCGCTCATTATCCGTGGCAGCCACTGGGCCAGTTTGTCGGTGTCCAGAGGCGGCCGGATAAAGCCGACGTAGCGGCCGCTGGGATCAACAATCACCACCTGACCGCTGTGATCGACCAAGTAGTTTTCGCTGCTGGTGTCCGGCTCGATATAGGCGATCGACAGGGCCTTGGCCAGTGTTGCCAACTGCTCTGACTCGCCGGTTGCGCCAGCGAAGCCGGCGTTGAAAAAGTTCAGATAGGTTGCCATCTGCTCCGGCGTGTCGCGGTTCGGATCAACGCTGATAAACGTAACCTGCAGTTGGCTGCGAGCAGTCTCGGGCAGCTTTTGCATCAACTGCCGTAGCTCTGCCAGAGTGGTCGGGCAGATGTCAGGGCAGAAGGTGTAGCCGAAAAACAGCAGGTCCCACTGGCCATTCAGGTTGTCGCGCCCCCAAGGCTGGGCTGCTGCCGATTGCAGGCGGATGTCGGGAATCGGCCTTGGATTGTCGAACAGGTAGATACCTGCCTGTTGCAGTGAGGTGCGATCCAGCGGCGCTGGTTGCATCACCTTGTTGACGACTGCTCCCACTACCAGCGCAATGCTGGCCACGCACACCAGTACGGTTTTCTGTACCCCGGTCAAAGCCATCCAGCCACCTCGATATAGTGGTCCAGCAACAGGGCTACAAATAGCCACAGTAGGTACCACAGTGAATACTTGAAGGTCTTGATGGCCGCGTGCGGACGGCTGTCGCGCAGCAGGGCGATGGCCCAGTCGATAAAGCGCAGGCCCAGCGCCACTGCGGCCACCAGATAGAGCGGGCCGCTCATGTGGATCACGAACGGCAACAGGCTCACAGCGAGCAGGATAAAGGTATACAGCAGAATGTGCAGCTTGGTGTAGTGCTCGCCGTGCGTAACCGGCAGCATTGGAATGTCTACCTTGGCATATTCTGCCTTGCGATGAATCGCCAGGGCCCAGAAGTGCGGCGGTGTCCAGGCGAAGATGATCAGCACAAGCAGTAACCCTTCGGCTTGTATCTGCCCGGTGACGGCGGTCCAGCCAAGCAGCGGCGGAGCCGCGCCGGCGACACCGCCAATGACGATGTTTTGCGGCGTTGCGCGCTTGAGAAAGGCTGTGTAAATCAGTGCATAGCCGAGCAGCGACGCCAAGGTCAGTAACGCCGTGAGCGCGTTGGTCCATGACAGCAGGACCGCCAGCCCGGCGCTGCCGAGCAGGATGGCGAACAGCACTGCGTCCAGCGGCTCGACGCGGCCCTGCGCCAGTGGGCGCCGCTGAGTACGCGCCATATGAATGTCGATCCGGCGGTCGACCACGTGATTCACCGCAGCGGCAGAACCAGCGCACAGGGCGATGCCGAGATTGCCGAGCAGCAGGGTGCTCCAGGGTACTGCCTGCTCGCTGGCCAGTAGCATGCCGATGGCCGAGGTGATGATCATCAGGGCGACGACCTTGGGTTTGGTCAGCTCCAGATAGTCGCGCCAGCCAGCCCTGACCTGCGCCGCGTGAGAGATGCTCGCCATGGTCTGTTCCCCCTGTCGGTACGTTTAGCGCACCTGTGTTGTTGTTCTCGCAGTATGGCTGCCCAGCAGCCGACCCGCCAGCGCGTGCTGTGGTTTGGCTATCAGTTTTACCCGCGCCGGTGCCGGTGCGCGCACCCGGTAGTTGACGGTCAGGGTGCAAAGCAGCAACAAGGCGGCCATGCCATTGTGCGCAACGGCCACTGCTAGCGGCAGCGCTGCCAGTACGTTGGTGATGCCGAGACTGACCTGCGCCATCAGGGCCAGGCACAGCAGGACGGAAAGCCCACGCAGTCGCGCCCGCCAGAGCTGCCAGCCGAGCAGCAGCACAAAGAAAGAGGTCAGCAGCGCACCCAGGCGGTGGGTGAAATGGATGGCGGTGCGCCCCGGTCCTTCCAGCATGCCGCCAAGGTAGTTCGGGCCGATTTCCTGGTGCAGCAGGTTAAACCCGGTGTGAAAATCCATCTCCGGCCACCACTCGCCGTGGCAGGTCGGCAGGTCGATGCAGGCCACTGCCGCGTAGTTGGTACTGGTCCAGCCGCCGAGCATGATTTGCAGGATCACCACCGCCAGCGTCAACTTTGCCAGCGTGCGCAGCCGTACCAGTGCTCGGCTTGGCATGAGCGCTGGCAGGCGACCGGACAGTCGCAACACCAGCAGCAGTAGCAGGCTCAGGGTGGCGAAGCCGCCGAGCAGGTGTGCGGTCACCACCTGTGGCCAGAGCTTGAGGGTAACGGTCCACATGCCGAACAGCGCCTGACACACCACCAGCGCCAGCAGGCCAAGGCACAAACCAGTAGGGTAGTCGGGGTTGCGGCGTTGCCTGATAGCGATCAGCGCCAGGCTGAGAATGACCAGACCGAGTGTCCCGGCGGCGTAGCGGTGGATCATTTCGGCCCAGGCCTTGAAGGCCTCTACCGGGTCGTCCGGGAAGCGCAGCTGCGCTGCCTCCAGCGCATGATCGCTCTGCGGTACGGTCAGAAAACCGTAACAGCCGGGCCAGTCAGGGCAACCGAGTCCGGCGTGAACCAGCCGGGTGTAGGCACCGAGAATCACGACGATAAAGCAGAGTGCGGTCCCTGCCAGAGCGAGTTTGTAGCCCGGTTTGCGCATGGCTCAGCCCACCTTCGAGAGTTTCAGCAATCGCTTGAGGTCATCTAGCAGGTCTTTGCCGGGCTGGCTGTTGCTGTGGTGCAACACTACCCGCCCCAGCGGGTCAACCAGCCATAGCTGTGGACCGATCAACCAGCTGTCGGGCTGAGTCTGCAGGCTGTGCAGGTAGGCGTTGCTGTCGAAGCGGGTGCGCTGGAGCCGAGGGAATGCGGTCTCCAGCCGGGCAAGCTCATCGTCACGCAGGGCAACTGGAGAGGCCAGTACATGCTCAACGCGATCTGCCTCGCGGCCGACGGCCACGTTGATCTGCCGTGCTTCGTGGATCAGCGCCATGCACTCGCGCTCGCAGGCGCCTGTATGCGTCACCACCAGCCGCCAGGGTGCGCCGTAGCCGAGCGGATCCAGCGCCAGCTGCCAGTCGCTAACCTGAACGGCCGGTTCAACCATGGCGGATTTGTTCGAGTGCGCCTGAGGTACGCCGATGCGAAAGTGCGCCATCAGCGCGGCGATCAGAATGGGTACTACGACTACGGCAATCACGGCCAGCAGCTTGAGCTGGCCGCGCGGGCGTTGTCGGGTCTGGTCAGGCTCGGTCAGGCTCATCATTATTATTCCCCCGATGGTCAGGCCGAAAACCGGCCCAGATAAACAGTGTGATCAGCGCTGCGGCAAGGCTGAACCACTGGATTGCATACCCGGTATGGCGGCTGGCGCTCATCGGCAGCGCCGGCCACTCGAGCTGCAGCGCAGCGGTTGAGCCTTCGCCAGTCAGACGGACGCTCCAGTCTTGCAGGGCAATACCGGACTCCTCGCGCAACGCTGCCAGGTCGAGCTGAGCCAGCACACAGGGGCCGCGCTGCGCGTTGCATTGATGATTGCCGGGGCGCCAGCCAGCGCCCTTGGCGGGCAGCTTTTCGGCCAGCAGTTGCAGCTCGCCAGCGGGTGTCGTCACCTGTGGTAGCTGGCGCCGGTCGGGCCAGGCCAGCCAGCCCCGGTTGACCAGCAGCCAACGGCCACTGGTGTCTTGGAAGGCCTGCAGGACCTCGACACCGGCGCGCCCGTCACGGGTCCGGTTGTCGAGCAGCCAGATATGCCGAGGGTCCAGTTGGCCGCGTAGAATCAACGGCTGCCAGTCGGACGGCTGCGTCTGCGCGAAGGCTGCGACTGGCCGTGCCGGGGTCTGATGCAGGGCATCAATCGACGCCTGCATGGCGCGCTTTTCCGTCGCCCGCTGCAGTTGCCAGCTGCCAAGGCCGAGCAACACCGGCAGCAGAAGCAAGGTGAACAGCCAGAGCGGCCAGCCTGGCGCGAAACGCCGGCCGCGCAGGGAGGACTCAGCAAGCAGCATGGTCTGCCCTCGCTATACTGGAGCCGACCATAACAACAAGAAGGGGACGGCCATGTGGCTCAAATTGGCCATTTTGATCCTGCTGGTGCTGATTGTGATCAGTCTGTTTAGCGGGCTGTTTTTCCTGATGAAGGACAGTGACGGGAGCGGACGACTGGTTACCGCCCTGAGCGTGCGCATCACCCTGACGATCCTGCTGGTAGGCCTGATCGCCTGGGGCTTCTGGTCGGGCAACCTGGTCTGGAATACGCCCTGGCTGCATTGAAAACATGCGCGCCCGCATTGCTTAGAAGATGTATACGAAGATGAACAGGCCGACCCAGACTACATCTACGAAGTGCCAGTACCAGCTGGCCGCCTCGAAGCCGAAATGATGTTGGGGCGTGAAGTGGCCTTTGGTGATGCGGATCAGCATGATCGCCAGAATCAGCGTGCCCATGGTGACGTGGGCGCCGTGGAAACCGGTCAGCATGAAGAAGGTCGCGCCGTAAATGCCGGAGTTCAGGGTCAGCCCCAGGTCGTGATAGGCGTGCTGGTATTCCAGCGCCTGAAGTATCAGAAACGCGGTGCCCAGCGCCACCGTCAGACCAAGCCAGACTTTGGTGGCGGCCCGTTTGTCAGCCCGTAAGGCATGGTGGGCGAAGGTCACCGTCACGCTGGAGGAGATCAGCAGGATGGTGTTGAGCAGCGGCAGTTGCCAGGCACTGATCACCTCTTTCGGGCCGGGGAAGGCAGCCGGATCGGGGTTGACCATCAGCGGCCACTGGAAGCTGAACTCCGGCCACAGCATGTTGGCAACGCCCTTGTCACCTTCGCCGCCGAGCCACGGGCCGGCGAAGGTGCGCACGTAGAACAGGGCACCGAAGAACGCGGCAAAGAACATCACTTCGGAAAAGATGAACCAGCCCATGCCCATTCGGAACGAACGATCCATCTGCGCGCTGTAGAGCCCCTCGCGGCTTTCCTTCACAACGTTGCTGAACCAGCCGAACATCATGTAGGCAATGGTCAGGGCGCCGGCAAAGAAGATCCATTTACCTAGGCTGCCACCAGCACCTGCGGTATCGCCATTCATCATGCTGCCGCCGCCAAAGACGGTCAGTAGCAGGCCGACCGAGGCTATGATCGGCCACTTGCTCTGTGCCGGGACATAATAGGTTTCGTGATTGGCCATCTGTTGTTCTCCTTATCCGGCAATCGTGCTCAGTGAGCCTGGGCTGACGCGCTCGCCAGCTTGTCAGGCATCCGCTCCGAAACATCAAACAGGGTGTAGGCCAGAGTCAGGTGTTTCACGTCGACTGGCAGGGCCGGGTCGACAATGAAGCGCACCGGCATCTCCACGCTTTCCCCCGGTTGCAACACCTGCTGGGTAAAACAGAAGCATTCGGTCTTGTGAAAAAAAGCAGCGGCCTTGGATGGCGAAACGCTGGGAATGGCTTGCGCTACCATCGGCCGGTCAGTCGGGTTGTGGGCATAGAACAGCATCTCGCGGGTTTCCCCCGGATGCAGGCTCAGTTGCTCAGCATTCGGACTGAAGTCCCAGGACATGCCCTGCGCCCGGGTCGTGACGAACTGCACCCGCAGCGTTCGGCTGTCGTCGATGTGCTCCACTTCCTGCTGATAGGCGGTGCCGCTGGTCTTACCGTTGATGCCCAGGGCATCGCACATCACGTCATACAACGGCACCATCAGAAAGCCGAAGGCAAACATGCCGACCACGGTCAGAACCAGACGCATGACTACCGGTTTGTTGGACTGCTGCTCGCTCATGGCCAGCGCCTCCGCTCATTTCACCTCGGGTGGGGTGGTGAAGGTGTGATAGGGCGCAGGTGACGGCACCGTCCACTCCAGCCCTTCGGCGCCCTCCCACGGGTTGGCTGCTGCCTTCTTGCCACCCTTGATGCACTTGATGACGATGAACAAAAACAGCAACTGAGTAACCCCGAACATGAAGGCACCAATCGACGACAGCATGTTGAAGTTGGCGAACATCACGTTGTAATCGGGAATCCGCCGGGGCATCCCGGCCAGACCGACAAAGTGCATCGGGAAGAACGCCAGGTTCATGCCGATGAAGCTCATCCAGAAATGGGTCTTGGCCAGCGTCTCGTCGTACATGTGGCCGGTCCACTTGGGCAGCCAGTAGTAAGCCGAGGCGAAGATGCCGAAGATCGCACCCGGCACCAGCACGTAGTGGAAGTGTGCGACAACAAAATAGGTGTCGTGATACTGGAAGTCGGCCGGCGCAATCGCCAGCATCAGGCCGGAGAAACCGCCGATGGTGAACAGGATGACGAAGGCCACGGCGAACAGCATGGGCGCTTCAAAGGTCAGCGCGCCGCGGAACATGGTGGTCACCCAGTTGAATACCTTCACCCCGGTCGGGACGGCGATCAGCATGGTGGCGTACATGAAGAACAGCTCGCCGGTAATCGGAATACCGACGGTGAACATGTGGTGCGCCCAGACGATAAACGACAGGAAGGCGATCGACGCGGTGGCGTAGACCATCGAGGTATACCCGAACAGCGGCTTGCGGCTGAATGTCGGGATGATCTGGCTGACCGCACCGAACGCCGGCAGGATCATGATGTAGACCTCGGGATGGCCGAAGAACCAGAAAATGTGCTGGAACATGACCGGGTCGCCGCCGCCGGCCGCATTGAAGAAACTGGTACCGAAGTGGATGTCCATCAGCATCATGGTCACCACGCCGGCCAGTACCGGCATGACGGCGATCAGCAGGAAGGCGGTAATCAGCCAGGTCCAGACGAACAGCGGCATCTTCATCAACGTCATGCCGGGGGCGCGCAGGTTGAGGATGGTCGCGATGATGTTGATTGCGCCCATGATCGAGCTGATGCCCGCCAGGTGAATGGCGAAGATGAAAAAGGTGACGCTGGGCGGCGCGTAGGTGGTCGACAGCGGTGCATAGAAGGTCCAGCCGAAGTTCGGGCCGCCCCCTTCCATGAACAATGTCGATACCAGCAGCCCGAAGGCCATCGGCAGCAGCCAGAAGCTGAAATTGTTCATCCGCGGCAGGGCCATGTCTGGCGCGCCGATCATCAGGGGAATCATCCAGTTAGCTAGGCCGACGAAGGCGGGCATGACCGCGCCGAACACCATGATCAGGCCGTGGGTGGTGGTCATCTGGTTGAAGAACTCGGGCTGCACCAGCTGCAGGCCCGGCTGGAACAGTTCGGCACGAATGACCATGGCCATCGAGCCGCCGAGCAGGAACATGGCAAAGCTGAACCACAGGTACATGGTGCCGATGTCCTTGTGGTTGGTCGTCAGCACCCAGCGCATCAGGCCCTTGGCCGGACCGTGGGCATGGTCGTGGTGATGGGTATCGATCACAGCACTCATGGCAGGTCTCCTATTGGCCTTCTTTGGCTTTCAGCACATCGACGGGGGAGAGCATTTCGCCGGTGTCGTTGCCCCAGGCGTTGCGCTCGAAGGTGATCACGGCAGCGACGTCGACTTCAGACAGCTGCTTGCCGAAGGCTGCCATGGCGGTGCCGGGCCGCCCGTGCAGTACTACATTCAGGTGCTCTGCCATGTCCTGGGTAACGACGGGGCTGCCCTTGAGGGCCGGGAACATCGGAGGTAGGCCTTCGCCGTTGGGTTGGTGGCAGGAGGCGCAGGCGGTGGCGTAGACTTTTTCGCCGCGCTCGACCAGCTCTGCCAGCGTCCAGTCTTTCTCGCGCAGTTCGGCCTCTCTGGCGGCCGCTGCTTTCTGCTCTGCCAGCCAGGCATCGTATTCATCCTGTGGCAGCACCTGTACCACCACCGGCATGAAACCGTGGTCCTTGCCGCACAGTTCGGTGCACTGACCGCGATAGATGCCGGGCTCTTCAACCCGGGTCCAGGCCTCGTTGATAAAGCCGGGGATGGCGTCTTTCTTGACTGCGAAATCAGGTACCCACCAGGAGTGGATAACGTCGGAGGCGGTCACCAGGAAGCGCACCTTCTTGCCGACCGGGATAACCAGTGGATTGTCGACTTCCAGCAGGTAATCGGGGCTCTTGGCGCTGACGTTGGTGATTTCATCCCGGGGCGTGGTCAGGGTGCTGAAGAAGCTGACCCCTTCGTTCACGTACTGGTATTGCCAGCGCCATTGATAACCGGTGACCAGAATATCGACGTCGGCTTCGTCAGCATCGTAGATATCGATCAGGGTTTTGGTGGCCGGAATCGCCATGACGATGAGGATGACCAGCGGAATGACCGTCCAGAGAATTTCCACGCCGACGTGCTCGTGGAAGGTAGCCGGTTTGCTGTCCTCGGATTTGCGATGCATCAGCATCGACCAGAACATCACACCGAACACCACGATGCCGATGACCACGCAGATCCAGAAGATGGTCATGTGCAGATCGAACACGGACTGACTGACTTCAGTGACGCCCCGCCGCATGTTGACACCCCATTCGGCCTGAGCCGACAGGCCAAGCGCGGACAGGGACAGGCCAACTGGCCAGGTGATTGCAGCTCGCAACATTCCCGGTTCCCCTTTATTGTTTTTATCGCTTCCGGTGCACGAACAGGGGGTATCAAGCAAAACACTGCGCAGATACCGAGGCAGGCTGCTGAAAAAAGGTCTGAACTGCCCGGGTCTTGCGCTGGCTGTCTCGATCACGTTTTTCAACGGCCTGCTCTAACCGCAGGATGGGCAGCGCGAAGATCGCGTTGAGTCACCCCCGGCCGGAACTCCCCCACAGGCTACCGACATGTCGAGTATAGACAGGGGTTTTACCTTCGCAATGTTGTGCCTCTATTCGGCGATCTGGCTGGGGGCCAGGCGCAGTGAGGGCTGCCGGCAGGGGCGTTTGCAGGCCGGCTGTTTTATTACAATTTGGTCTAATGACTTGGGGTGAGCCACTTTGACGGAATGGCAGGCCTCTGCTAGCTTTCCGTAAATGCGAATGATATCAATCTGCTGTTGCCCCGCTTGCAGCATTTAGCCGTCGTTGTGGAGCGTAAAAATGAATATAACTGGCCTGAAAAGCCGTATTGCCGATGCTATGGCGCAACCGGACTCGGTCGCGGGCATGCGGCGCTGGCTGGCGTCCCGGGTTCCGGCGTTACACCCCGCCATTCGTCTTGAGAATGACCAGATCGATACCCTGCAGAGTTTTGCCCAGGCTTATATCGAGCAGGTTCCGGATGTGCTTGAGGCCGCTGCTGCGGTGGCCCAGTCAGCCCGGCTGCGTGAACGCATCCTGCCGGTTTTGAAGGTGGCTGAGGCCTTTTTGCTGCAGCCGCCGGACCTGCCGAGCGAGCATAAGGGGTTGATTACGCTGTTGGATGAGGCCTATCTGGCGCACCGTCTGGTCGAAGAGGTCAACGATCGCTACGTTGCCAATGGCATCGCCCCGCTGATTCCGATGGATATCACGCGGGCCAATCTGATCGTGCACCAACTGCTGGGGGATGCTTTTGCCAACAAGTTGGATCTGGCGGTGGAAGCGGCGGTCGCCGGCCTGTTGCCGGACGATCTGTTCCAGTCGCCCGCCTTTAAGGCCTATCAGGCCGAGCAGGACCCTGACAGAGTACGTGAGCTATGGTCGCAATGGTCCTGCATGTCACGGCAGTTGGGCGTTGATATCGAACTGCGTGGTGCGGCCTGAGGGCGACCGGCTCGGCAGGCCGAGCCGGTCGTCTGGTTAGTCTTTTTTCTTCAGCCGCGGGTTTGGAAAGAACTGCACGGTCTGCGAAGTTGGCTTGGCGGGTGCCTTGCGGGTTTCGTTGACGCGGGTGGTGAGCTCTTTCGGAACCGAGTTGCCGCGGGCATCCAGAGTGTCGGCGTAGCCGCATTTGACACATTCGCGGTGGGGTACGCCGTCCTCTTCGTACATTCTGATGCTATCCATTGCGCTGCACGCCGGGCAGACGGCCCCGGCGATGAAGCGTTTGATCGGGCCTTGGTTCATGCTGCTTCTCCGGTCAGGCCCGAGTGGCGCAGCAGCGGGTCGATTGACGGCTCGCGGCCACGGAAGGCCACGAACAGCGCCATCGGTGCCTCGCTGCCGCCTCGGGCAAGGATGTTGTCGCGGAAGGCGCGGCCGGTTTCGGCGTTCAGCACGCCTTCCTCCTCGAAGCGCGAGAAGGCATCAGCCGACAGCACTTCTGCCCACTTGTAGCTGTAGTAGCCCGCCGCATAGCCGCCAGCGAAGATGTGGCTGAAGCCATTCTGGAAGCGGTTGAAGGACGGCACCTTGATGACCGCAATCTCCTCACGCACTTGATCCAGCACCTGCTGCACGCTCAGTTCGGGCTGCTTGCGCACATGCAATTCAAAGTCAAACAGCGAGAACTCGATCTGGCGTAGCATGCCCAGGCCGGACTGGAAGTTCTTGGCCGCCAGCATCTTGTCCAGCAGGTCCTGCGGCAGCGGCTCGCCGGTTTCATAGTGGCTGGAGATCAGCGCCAGACCTTCCGGCTCCCAGCACCAGTTTTCCATGAACTGGCTCGGCAGCTCGACCGCGTCCCAGGCCACGCCGTTGATGCCGCTGGCGGAGGCGTAGTTGACCCGGGTCAGCAGGTGATGCAGGCCGTGGCCGAACTCGTGGAACAGGGTGGTTACTTCGTCGTGGGTCAGCAGTGCCGGCTTGCCGCCAACCGCTGGCGTGAAGTTGCAGACCAGATAAGCGATGGGGCGCTGCAGAGCGCCGTCGGGCAGCAGGCGGCGGTCACGGCAGCCGTCCATCCAGGCGCCGCCGCGCTTGTTGCCGCGGGCATAGAGGTCGAGGAAGAAGCGGCCGATGACTTCGCCCTGCTCGATGACCTTGAACAGGCGCGCGTCCTTGTGCCAGCGTTCGAACTCGGCGACCTCACGCAGCTCGATGCCGTACAGCTTCTGGACGATAGCGAACATGCCGTTGATCACGGTGTCGATCGGGAAGTAGGGACGCAGCATTTCCTGCGAGATGGCGTAACGCTGCTGGCGTAGTTGCTCGCTGTAGTAGCCGACGTCCCAGGGCTGCAGGTCATCGCACCCCTGTTCGGCAGCAAAGGCGCGCAGTGCGGCCAGATCCTGTTCGGCAAAGGGTTTGCTGCGCTCGCCCAAGTCACGCAGGAAGCCAAGAACCTGATCGGTGCTTTCGGCCATCTTGGTTGCCAGCGACAGCTCGGCGTAGTTGGCAAACCCCAGCAGCTCAGCCAGCTCCTGACGCAGCAGCAGAATCTCGTCGATGATCGGGCCGTTGTCGAACTGACCAGCGTTCGGACCCTGGTCGGAGGCGCGGGTGCAGAAAGCGGTGTAAACCTCCTGGCGTAGCGCCCGGTCCGAGGCGTAGGTCATCACCGGGAAGTAGCTCGGAAACTCCAGAGTGATCAGCCAGCCGTCCAGCTCGCGGGCTTCAGCGGCCTGTTTGGCCTGCGCCAGGGCGGACTCCGGCAGGCCATCGAGCTGGCTCGCATCGGTGATGTGTTTGGTCCACGCCTGGGTGGCGTCGAGCACCTGGTTGGAGAAGGTGCTCTGCAGCTCGGACAGGCGCATCTGCAGCTCGCCGTAGCGTTTTTGCTGCTCTGGCGGCAGGGCAATACCGGACAGCTTGAAGTCGCGCAGCGCGTGCTCAAGGATGGTCTGCTGGGCGGTGTCCAGTGTGGCGAACTCGTCGCTGGAGGCGAGCTGCTGGTAGGCCTCAAACAGCGCCTGATTCTGCCCCATCTCGGTGTAGTACTGGCTCAGCAGCGGCAGGCAACTTTCATAGGCTTCACGCAGCTCGGGGCTGTTCATGACCGCGTTGAGATGGCTGACCGGCGACCAGGCACGGCCCAGACGCTCACCCATGTCATCCTGTGGCTCAATCAGGTTGGCCCAGGTCCACTGCGCTGGCGGGTTGGCCAGCAGGGCATCAAGCTGTGCACGGTTGTCGGCCAGAATCTGCTCGATGGCCGGTTTGACGTGTTCGGCACGGATCTCGGCAAAGGGCGGCAGATCGTAGGGTTGCAGCAGCGGATTGGGCATGGCGGGTATCCTGATTCGGGCGATGACTTACAATGCGTCCATGGTAATCGACGCGGACGCGCTTGGCATCGTAACGGTGTTAGTTGTTTTCAATGACGGCGATAGCCGCAAATTTCAAGGGTAAGACAATGAACGTACGTGGATTCAGGGACTGGCAGCCGGTGCTTGGCGACCGGGTATTTGTTGACCCGTCGGCGGTGGTGCTGGGCAATGTGCAGCTTGGCGATGATTGCTCGGTCTGGCCCGGCGCGATCATCCGCGGCGATATGCACAGCATTCGCATCGGCGACCGCACCAGTGTGCAGGACGGCAGCGTACTGCATATCACCCACGCTGGTCCGTTCAATCCGGACGGTTATCCGCTGAATATCGGCGATGACGTGACCATTGGCCACAAGGTGCTGCTGCACGGCTGCAGCATCGGTAGCCGGGTGCTGGTCGGCATGGGCAGCATTGTCATGGATGGTGCGGTGGTCGAAGACGAGGTGATCATCGGTGCCGGCTCTCTGGTGCCGGCCAACCGTACGCTGGAAAGCGGATACCTCTACATGGGCAGTCCTGCCAAGCAGGTGCGGGCGCTGACCGACAAGGAACGGGCGTTCTTCACCTACTCGGCGGCCAACTATGTTCGCCTGAAGGATCAGCATCTGCTGGAAAACTGGGCCTCCAGTTGAGACGCCCTTCGCTATACTGCACCGCTACGGACGTTTAGCGGGCAGGCAAGCCAGTGGATTCAGAGCACGATACACAGCGACAAGCGGGAACCGGGCTCGAGGATTCGGCGAGGCGGTCACTACTGCGGCTTATTTTTGCCTGCACCGGCTGGGTGCTGTGCGGTTTTGCCCTGCTGCAGTTTCGCAATGACAACCCGATACTGGCCGTACTGGAAATTCTCGTCGGCCTGTTCCTGCTCTGGTCGGCCTGGAATATTACCCGGGTTCGCTGGCTGACCCCCTGGATCTACGGCTACCTGCTGCCGACCTTCTGCTTTCAGCTCTACATCATGTTGATGCCTAATGCCTCGGTCACCGCGTTTGTCTGGGTATACATGGTGCCGGTGCTCGCCTATCTGCTGCTTGGACGTCGGGCTGGCTTGCTACTCTCGATTCCCTTCATGGTTGCGGCGTTGTTGCTTTACCTCTGGCGTTATGCGAATCCCGAGTCGGCTGCCGGACTGATCGATATTGGCAATGCCGTCGTCTGCGGTCTGATGATTCTGCTGTTTGTGCATTTCTATGAGGGCAGGCGTGCGCTGGCGCAACGCTCACTGCAGCTCATGGCAGAAACGGATGGGCTGACTGGTGTGCTCAACCGCGCTCGCTTCCATCAGCTGTTTGCCCAGTGCATCGAGCAAAGCCAGCGCAGCAGCGATGCTTTTGCCCTGGTGCTGCTGGATGTCGATCACTTCAAGCAGGTCAATGATAGCTGGGGTCATGAGGCCGGTGACCGTGCTCTTCAGCACCTGTGTCGGGTGCTGGGGCAGCGCTTGCGCAGCGATGATGTTATTGGACGGCTGGGTGGCGAGGAGTTCGGACTGGTGTTGCGTAACACCGACGCGGTTGCCGCCGAGCAATTGGTGCAGACGCTGTGCCAGCAGCTTGAACGTACGCCGTTGCTCTGGCAGGGCCAGCCGCTGCCGATTACTGCTACTTTTGGGGTTGCCTGCTGGCCCCGTGACGCCAGCGATGCCGCCGGGCTCTACCGCTGCGCCGATCAACGGCTCTATCGCGGCAAGGCCTACGGCCGCAACCGGGTGGTCAGTTCCGGCGGAGCGTTAGTGGTCAGTGATATTGCCTGAGTGCGTTTCGGCCTACGGATTGGCAGGCAATCAGGTCTGTGAATAGTAGGTCTGCCGGGTCTGGTAGTCGTCCCGGTTCGTTTATGATCCGGGAGTTCGCGGAGTTTTCCGCCCATTCATCCATTTATGCAAGAGGCATCTCATGTCTGCTCATATCAACCGCAAGATCGTGCTCAACAAGCGTCCGCAGGGCGAAATTCAGGATGGTGACCTGGTTCTGAAGGAGGAGCCGGTTCGCGAGCTCAAGGATGGCGAGGTTCTGATCAAGACCCTGTGGCTGTCGCTTGACCCCTACATGCGTCCGCGCATGAATGACAGCAAGGGTTACATGGATCCGATTGAAATCGGTGCGCCGATTGTCGGCGAGAGCGTTGGCCGGGTGGTTGAGTCGAAGTCCGATAACTACGCCGTAGGTGACGTGGTTACCGTCTATTCCGGCTGGCAGGAATACTGCATCATTCCAGGCAACGCCGAGATGGTTTACAAGATCAAGGATCAGGGCGTACCGCTGCAGACCTACCTGGGCGTGGCCGGCATGCCGGGCCGTACCGGTTACTGCGGCCTGATGTACGTGGGTAAACCCAAGGCGGGCGAAACCGTCGTGGTTGCCGCAGCGTCCGGCCCGGTCGGCACTGTGGTTGGCCAGACTGCTAAGCAGGAAGGTTGCCGTGTTGTCGGTATCGCCGGTGGCCCGGAGAAGTGCCGCTATGTGGTTGAAGAGCTGGGCTTTGACGCCTGCATCGACTACAAGGCCGGCAACCTGGATGCGGACCTGGCAGCCGCTTGCCCGAACGGCATTGACGTGTACTTCGAAAACGTCGGTGGCGAGGTGGCCAAGGCGGTGGCCAAGCTGATCAATCCGGGTGCTCGCGTGCCGATCTGTGGTTATGTATCGGCCTATAACGCCGAAGACCAGAGCAAGGTCGAAACGCCGTTCCATATCTTTGGTGCGCTTGATCCCAAGCCGGAACACCGCTTCTTCCTGGTCACCGAGTGGCAGGACAAGCACCAGGAGATCACCGCGCTGCTGGCTGAGCAGGTGGCTTCCGGCAAGCTGAAGTACAGCGAGACCGTGGCTGAAGGCCTGGAGAATGCCGTTGAGGCGTTCAAGGGCATGCTCAAAGGCAAGAACTTTGGCAAACAACTGGTGCACATCGCCGACTGATTTGCTGTTACCGCCATTTCGGGTGCTCAAGCGCCCGAAATGGCGCACTAGCTTCCCATCCTCTGCCCGTTTCGGGCCCTGCACTGACGCCTTGCTGGTTGCACGTTTACCACCAGTTCGGCGAATTTTGGTACAAAACCTGCATCTGTCTGCACTATCCTGAGCCGCATAGCGCGAAGTCGCCCAATCGCTGCACTGATCGGGTGCACGGCCTGAACCGCTGCGCTATCAAAGTGCCAGTTAGCAAATGGAACAGGTGTCCCCATGCCCATCCCGATGATTGATGTTCTGTGGTTGGTGTTGTGTGCCGGCCTGGTGTTCAACATGCAGATTGGCTTTCTGTGTCTGGAGTCGGGGCTGACCCGCAGCAAGAACGCGATTAACGTCGCGGTCAAGAACATGGCCGACCTGAGCGTGGCGGTGTTCTGCTACTGGCTGTTTGGTTTTGGGCTGATGTTTGGCGGCAGCGCTGGTGGCTGGTACGGCGAAGGTTTCTCCATGCTGCCGTTTTCCGATACCTGGCATTCGGCGTTCTTTCTGTTTCAGGCGATGTTCTGCACCACGGCGGCAACCATTGTTTCCGGCGCGGCGGCCGAGCGCATGCGCTTTTCCTCCTACCTGTTGGTGACCTTGGTCATCGCTGGTTTTATCTACCCGCTGTTCGGCCACTGGGCCTGGGGCGGCGTGTTTGCTGACGGGCTGGGCTGGCTGGCCGAGCGCGGCTTTGTCGATTTTGCTGGCTCCACCGTGGTGCACGGTGTAGGTGGCTGGGTGGCGCTAGCGGTAATTCTGATTCTGGGGCCGCGTCAGGGCCGCTTTGATCAGGACCGGGATGGTCGCAGCATGCCGGGCTCCAACCTGCCGCTGGCGATGCTGGGCGCGTTGATGTTGATGTTCGGCTGGTTCGGCTTCAACGGCGGCAGCACCCTGAGCTTTGACGGTCGGGTACCGGGCATCATTGCCAATACGGTGCTGGCTGCGATTGCCGGGACGCTCGGTGGCATGGTGATGTCCTGGCTGCGCTGGCGGCTGGTGGATCCGGTCTATCCGCTCAACGGCATGATTGCCGGCATGGTCGCGGTGACCGCCGGTGCGCATGTGGTCGATGCGCCGTCTGCGTTCTTTATCGGCCTGATTGGTGCGGTCGTAATGTATCTG
Organism: Halopseudomonas oceani; assembly: GCF_002903165.1. Classification (GTDB taxonomy): domain Bacteria; phylum Pseudomonadota; class Gammaproteobacteria; order Pseudomonadales; family Pseudomonadaceae; genus Halopseudomonas; species Halopseudomonas oceani. Next base: position 35,549 of record NZ_PPSK01000014.1, on the reverse strand, counting down.
GCGGATCGGCTGCTGCTCCGGCTGCAGATCGATGATGCGGTCGGTGCCGTGCCTGTGCACCTGGCCAGTGGTATCTGGGGTACGCTGGCGGTCGCGCTGTTTGCTGACCTGACGGCGCTGGGTACCGGGCTGACGCGTACCCAGCAGTTCATCGCCCAGCTTGAGGGTATCGTGGTGGCCGGGCTGTGGGCCTTTGGTCTGACCTGGCTGCTGCTGCGGGCGGTCAATCGCTTCTGGCCAATGCGGGTCACGCCGGAGGAAGAGCTGGCCGGTCTGAATGTGTCTGAGCATGGCGCACGAACCGAGCTGATTGAGCTGCTGGAGGCGATGGCCGCGCATCAGCGCGACGGCCATTTCGAGCGCGATGTGCCGGTTGAGCCCTTTACCGAAGTGGGCCAGATCGCAGCGCAGTACAACAAGGTCATCCATGCCCTGCGGCGTGCGGTTGGGGTGACCCAGAGCATCATTCGCGACATCCGCGATGGCGTGGTTACCTGCAACCGGGATGGGATCTTGGCGACCTGCAACCCTGGTGCCGAACGGCTGTTCGGGCTGCCAGCCGGTGCGCTGATCGGGCAGCCGATGGCGCGCCTGGTGGCGGAGCGCGACTGGTCCGGCCTGCCGTTGCCGGAAGCCGGCAGTGAGATCAAGCAGGAAGTGCTGTTCAGCCGTAGTGAGCATGACCAGTTCGTTGCCGAGCTGACCGTCAGCAGCGGCTCGTTGGAGGATGAGCTTTACACCTGCATGATTCGCGACATCACCGAGCGCCGACGTATCGAGCAGCAGCTGTTCCAGGAAAAGATGCTGGCACAGGTGACGCTGGCTTCCATCGGTGACGGGGTCATCACCACCGGGCCGGACGCCCGGGTTCGCTATCTCAATCCCGTCGCCGAGCAGCTTACCGGCTGGCGCGAGTCGGAGGTGGTTGGCAAACCGTTGGATGAGGTCTATTGCCTGTTTGACGAAAGCACCGGGGAAAGGCTACTCAATCCGGTCAGTGCCCTGCTGCGCCGTTATCGACAGGCGCTTAGCCGCAAGGCTGGCGGGATGAATCAACTGCGTCGCCGCGACGGTAGCGAGGTCACGGTGCAGGATGCGGTGGCGCCGATTCGCGACGCTGAAGGGCACATCATTGGGGCCGTACTGACCTTCCGCGACGTCACTGTGAATCGACGGCTGGCGCTGGAATTGTCGCATCAGGCCGCCCATGACACCCTGACCGGGCTGGTCAACCGCAAGGAATTTGAACGCCGGGTTGGCCAAGCGCTGCAACGCGGGCCGGGTCAGCGAGGCGATCAGGTGTTGTGCTACATGGACCTTGATCAGTTCAAGATCGTCAACGATACCTGTGGCCACGCCGCCGGCGATGAGCTGTTGCGTCAGTTGGCCAAGCTGTTTCAGTCGCATATTCGCAGTTCCGACGTGCTGGCACGGCTGGGTGGTGACGAATTCGGGCTGCTGCTCAGCGGCTGTACGCTGGAAGAAGCCATTCCGGTCGTTGATGGCATCCGCGCACTGGTGGAGGAGTACCGTTTCAGCTGGGAAGGCAAGACGTTTGCCGTCGGGGTGAGTATTGGACTGGTGCAAATCGAGGAGCAGGTGGCCAGCCTGGATGTATTGCTCAGTGCCGCAGACAGCGCCTGCTATGCGGCCAAGGACGCCGGCCGCAACCGTATTCACCTGTACCAGGCTGACGACGCTCAGATGCAGGAGCGGCGGGGTGAAATGCAGTGGGTCAACCGCCTGCGCCAGGCCTTGGACTCTGACTTGTTGAGGCTGTATGTGCAGCCGATTCACGCCATCAGTGAGCAGAACATGTTGCCCGGCTACGAAGTGCTGGTTCGTATGCTGGGTGAGGATGGGCAGGCCATCCCCCCCGGTGCCTTCATGCCTGCGGCCGAGCGCTATGATCTGGCATCGGCGATTGATCGCTGGGTGGTGGGTAATTTTCTGGCTTGGCTGGGGGACTACAACCGCCGTCAGGGTGGGCCGGTGAGCAGCTACTCGATCAACCTGTCGGCGGCCTCGATTGGCGAAGAGAGCTTTCTGGAATATGTGCTCGAAACTATCGAGCGCCATCAGGTTCCGCCCCAACTGGTGTGCTTTGAAATCACCGAAACCAGCGCTATTGCCAACCTGAACAAGGCCATTGCGTTCATGCGGCGGCTCAAGGACATCGGTTGTCAGTTTGCGCTGGATGACTTCGGCTCGGGGCTATCGTCGTTCGCCTATCTCAAGTCGTTGCCGGTGGATTATCTGAAAATCGACGGCGTTTTTGTCAAAGATATCGTGGCCGATCCCATCGCCCGCGCGATGGTTGCCTCAATCAACACCATCGGCCATGAAATGGGGCTGCAGACGGTGGCAGAGTTTGTCGAAAACGAAGAGATTCTGGATCAGCTACGCGAGCTTGGCGTGGATTACGCTCAAGGCTATCACCTTGGTCGCCCGCAGCCTTTGAGCGAGCTGGATGGGGTGCGGATGATGCCGCGCTAGCGCGGTGCCGGCTCCGGTCGACGCCAGAGCCAGCCAGCAACGCAACAGAGGAACAGCGGTAGCGCCCAGCGCAGCCAGTCCGGCGAAGGCAGTAGCCAGATCATCAGCACACTGCTCAGCATCAGCAGGCTCGCAGCCCATTTGGCACGGCGTGGCACCGCGCGGTGCTCGCGCCAATCGCGTATCAGTGGGCCGTAGTGCGGGTGCAGCAGCAGGCGCGCTTCCAGCTCAGGCCAGCCGCGCCCTGCTGCCCAGGCAGCGACCAACAGGAAGGGGGTTGTCGGCAGTCCCGGGACGACTACACCGATTGCGCCGAGGGTAACGCACAGCGAGGCCAGTGAGCGCCAGAACCAGATCATCGGATGACCTGCAGGCTGGAGGGGTGTTGATGGAGCATGGCTCGGCTTCCGTGGGAGATGATGCCAGCTTATCCCGAAGCAGGTGTAGGCGTCACCGCCACTCAAGGCAGCCAGATGCGAAACTCGCCACCACCGAGCTCGCCACCGTTGCTCAGGGCTATACGTCCGGTAATGCCGCTGCGCTGGTGCAGTTGAGCGATGCGCCCGCCGAAGTAGAGGCCCAGGCCAGTGCTGCCGGTGCTCATGTTGATCCCCAGAATATAATCGGACTGGTTCTCCAGCATCGCAGCGGGGTAACCGCTGCCATCGTCGCTGATGGTGATCACCAGTTGTTCGCCATCCAGGCCCGCGCGCAAGTGGATCGCCGAGCGGGTGTAACGGATTGCGTTGTTGATTACATTGCCGACCACCGAGCCGACCAGCTCGGCGTCAAAGAAACCCATCAAGCCGAACTCGTCAACCTCGTAGCTGCCCTGGATGTGGCGTGAGCGCAGAATGTCGTCGTGGCGGGCCAGTTGATCTTCCAGAAACTCCTCGACATCGAGGTAGCTGGGCCGCAGGGGCAGCTGGTTGACCCCGAGTTTGTACAGCCCAAGCATTTGCACCAGCATGCCGTTGAGTCGCAGGAACTCGTACTCGATGACGCCACGCTCGGGGCTGTCCTGTTCATTGGCGGGCAGGCGCTCGACCAGTTGCCCGTAGGACTGCATGAGCAGCCCCAGCGAGTTCTTCATGTCATGCACCGTGGAGGCGATGACGGTGGAGAAGTCGAGCGACTGCTCTTCAGGTTGCTCGCTCATAGCGACTCGGCCTTTTCCCGCAGCTTGGTATAGCGTTCAAAGCGAGCGTCGCTGGCGGGCATGTTGCGTACCCGGCTGAGGCAGTCCAGGCACTCCTCGCGCAGGGCTTCGTCCGGGTTGCTCAACAGCAGGCGCAGCAGCGACTGGGCGGTGTTCAGCGCGTAGCTGATATTGCGCGGTTGCAGCGCCAGCGCGCTGCGGAACGCTTCCAGTGCTTCGGGGAAGTGCTTCTTCTGGTACAGCGCCATGCCCTGGCGGTTCAGTTCCATTGCCTGATCGCCGCTGCGCAGAATGTCCGGGTCGCTGGTCTGTTCGGCAATGCCAGCCATGACCTTGGGATCGTCGCCGTAAATTTCGACGCAGCTGCTGAGCATCTGATCGGCCTGTGCGTTCTGACCCAGTGCGCGTAGCTGGGCTGCGACCTGCAGTGCCGTGTCGGCGGAGAAGAAATCGTCCAGCGTGCTCAACCGCTCGGCGGCGCTGCTGGCCAGTTGTTCGGCTTCGGCTGTCTTGCCTGCGCGTTTGAGGGCAGAGGCTTGCAGCAGCTCGCCACGCGCGGCCAGGCCGTCGTTGTCGCGCCAGCCGTTGTGCATGTCGTCCATGGTCTGACGGATTTCCAGCAGCACCTTCGGGCCCGGCGCGGCGTCACCGGCCTGGGCGCAGAGGCTGTCGGCCAGATTCAGGTGGTGCTCGGGGTCGCGAAACGCCGAGTGACGCCCAAGGTTGACTGCCTGACGGAAGGCGCGCACCGCGCGATCCGGGTCCTGATTTGCCCGGGCCACGCGGCCCAGCTCGGCCTGACGCTGCGGGTTGTTGGGTGAGATCTTTACCGCCTGCTCAAGAAACACCTGGGCCTTGAGCTGCTCACCGCGCAACTGCTTGGCTCGCGCAAGTCCGTCGTACAGGGTCGGCAGCATCGGGAACAGGCTGACGCCCTGCTCGTACAGCGCCTCTGCGCGGTCGATGTCATTGTTGTCGAGCAGGTGATCGGCCAGCATGACCAGCGCCCAGGGTAGCGGCCGCTCGTCGATGATTGCCTGCAGCATGGCCTCAAGGTCGGCGCTTCGTCCCAGGGCGGCAAGCGCCTTGGCGCGGTAGCGCTGGCATAACGGTGCCAGGCGAGGTTGGCGTTGCAGCAGGCTATCGCAGGCCTGCAAGACACCGGCCTGGTTGTTTGCTGCGAGGGCGTCGAGTATCGGTGCCAGGAGCTGCTTGCGTTCGACCAGGCGGTCCAGCCGCTGCTGTAGGCTGGCGCGGTTGAAGGGTTTGGTCAGATAGGCATCGGGTTCATATTCCAGCGCTGCCATCACCATGGCCTGGCTGCTCTCGGCGGTCACCATGACGAAGATGCAGTGCGGCCCGATCAGCTTGGCCTGGTGCAATTCTTCCAGTACCTGCTGGCCGTTTTTGCCGTCGCCCAGATTGTAGTCGTGCAAAATGATGTCGTAGCGGGACTTGTTGCACAGCGCGACCGTCTCTGCGCCACTGGCTGCAAGGTCGATATGCTGCGCCCCCATCTGGGTCAGCATGGCCTTCACCGACGAGCGAAAGTCGCTGAAGTCATCGACTACCAGAAAGCGTGTGTTGCTGTAGACGATCATGATTACGCTGTATTCCTGCTGTTGAGTTGCATTAACCAGTCTAGACGTTGCGCGCAAGTATACAGTGAAATCAAAGCGCCATTACTGATCGACCCGGCAGAACCGCAGAACGGGCGGTCCACAATGTGCTTCAGTCATCAATGCCGACGGGCGATGGCATCCGATTCGATGACATGTCTGCCGCTTGGCGCCATCAGCGCGGCCTGCAACATGGCCGCAGCGACGTCACTGGCTCGGACTGCGCGCAGGCGCTTGGGAATCACTGGCTTGAAGGTCCGCGACAACAGTAGCCCAACCAGCTCGGCCGGGCGGTCCTGCGAACGGGCACCGTCGAGTAGCGAGGGCCGTACCAGCGTCAGTGAGCGGAAGTCCATCGACGTCAGGTCCTGCTCCACCTCACCCTTGACTCGCAGGTAGAACGACCCCGAGCGCGGGCTGGCGCCCAGGGATGAATTGAGCACGAAGGTGCGCGTGCCCGCGCGGCGAGCGTGGCGTGCACAGGCAGTGACGTAGCCGCGGTCAACCGCGCGAAAGGCATCCCTGGAACCTGCCTGCTGGCGGGTGGTGCCCAGCGCGCAGACTGCCGCATCAGCTTGCCACCAGTCGGCGTCCTCGGGCAGTGCGCTGAAGTCAACCTGCGGGTTTTCCAGGTGCGCGAAGTGTCTGACCGCCATCGACAGCGGCGATCGGGTTGGCGCGATAACGCGGCTGATCGCCGGGTTGGCGAGCGCCTGACGCAGTATTTCCATGCCGACCAGGCCGCTGCCGCCCAGCACCAGCAACGTCTTGCCTTTGTTGTCGTCCATCCATGTTCCCCCGGTGGTAGCGGTATTAAGGTCCAGTTAAGCCCAAGTTATCCACACTGGCTGCCAGCGTGCGGAAAAATACCGCAACAAAGTGTGGCTTGGCCGTCAGGACCCCCGCGTTGCTCCTGTGGTCGAAGCAAACGAGATGCCAATAGCGGAGACGTAAATGAACACCCAGAGTCTGCTTGATCAGTTGTTGAAGTCAGCCGGTGGCGCGCTTTCCGGCACCGCAGATAACCAGGGCAAGTCTGGCACCGGCCAGCTTGGCAGCCTGCTGTCCGGTGCGGGTGGCGGTGCGCTGGCAGCCGGCGCCGTGGGCCTGCTGTTGGGGAGCAAGAAGGCACGCAAGATTGGCGGCAAGGCGGTCAAATATGGTGGTTTGGCGGCACTCGGCGTGGTGGCCTACAAGGCTTGGCAGCACTGGCAACAAAACAGTAGCAGTGCGCCGCAAGGCGAGCCGCAGACCGTTGATCGGCTGCCTGCGCCGCAGGCTGAGCAGCACAGCCATGGGATTTTGCGGGCGCTGATTGGGGCGGCCAAGGCCGATGGCCATATCGATGATCGTGAGCGCGAGCTGATCGATGGCGAGATTGCCAAGCTGACCGGCGATGCGCAACTGCACGCCTGGTTCGACGCCGAGCTGCGCAAACCGCTGGACCCGGTCGAAATCGCTCAGGCAGCGCAGACACCAGAGATGGCGGCCGAGATGTATCTGGCCAGTCTGTTGGTCGTCGATGAGCAGAACTTCATGGAGCGTGCCTATCTACAGGAGCTGGCCAGTCAGCTGCGGCTGGACCCGCAGCTGCGCACCGAGCTGGAGCGTCAGGCAACCACAGTCTAAGCCTGGACACCCCGCTGGGCGAGTGGAATTGATCAGGGCTTGCCTAAGTGTCAGTGCCGGTGGCTGCGGCCAACATGCGAGTCCGCCTCGGGCGGGCTCACGCTGCCGCTGGTTTCCAACTGGGCGATGATGCCGCAGTGGTCGACGTCATTACCCTCCCGGCACTGCTGACGCAGCTCGACCAGTTGCTGTTGCAGCAGGCTCAGGGCGGCGATGCGCTCGCTGACATGACCGATATGCGCATCAATCAGGCCGTTGACATTGCCACAGCTGGCATTGGGCTGGCGGCGAAGCTGCAGTAGTTCCCGAATCTCGACGTGGGTCATGTCGAGCAGGCGACAGTTGCGGATGAACACCAGCTGCTCGACATGGCGTTCGCCATATTGCCGATAGTTCCCTTCGCTGCGTTGCGGTTCGGGCAACAGGCCTTCGCGTTCGTAGTAGCGGATGGTCTCGACGGTGCAGTCTGTTCGCCTTGCCAGTTCGCCGATTTTCACAGACGTCTCCTGAGTTCTTGACTCTGTAGTGGCTATAGGGTTTCTACTGTGCCTCAAAGTTGCCCGGAGGTCACATGTCCGCCCACCACTCACATGATCACGCTACCCCTGCCAGCCGTTGCTGTGCCGCTCAACCCGCATCACCGGAGCAGGCGCTCACGCCCGCGGCGGGGGAGCAGGTCAGCCGCATCCATATCGAGCAGATGGATTGCCCGACCGAAGAACGCTTGATCCGGCAGCAACTGACGGGCATGACCGGGGTTGGTGCGCTGCAGTTCAATCTGTTGCAGCGGGTGCTGTCAGTGAGTCACATGCCGGAGCGGCGCGAGGCCGTTATCGCGGCGATTCGCGAGCTGGGGTTCAGCCCGCGGCTGCTGGTTGACGATGCGCGTCCGGAGCCGACACAGCACAAGCCCTGGTGGCCGTTGGCGCTGGCCGGTGTTGTAGCGCTGGCTGCCGAAGTGGTGCATTTTGCTGGCGGTGCGGCCTGGCTGGGTGCGGCCCTGGCGCTGTTGGCGATCCTGATTAGCGGGGTTGAAACCTACCGCAAGGGCTGGGTCGCCCTGCGCCACCGGACGCTCAATATCAATGCGCTGATGAGCATCGCCGTCACCGGCGCTGTGTTGATCGGCCAGTGGCCGGAAGCGGCGATGGTGATGGTGCTGTTTGCGATTGCCGAGCACATTGAAGCTCGCTCGCTGGGACGAGCTCGCGACGCTATCAGTGGGCTGTTGGCGCTCGCCCCCGAGCAGGCCAGTGTGCAGCAGGAGGATGGCAGCTGGCGCGGTATTGCCGCAACGGAGATTGCGGTTGGCGCGCGCGTTCGGGTGCGGCCGGGTGAGCGGGTTGCGCTCGACGGTACCGTGGTTGGCGGGCGTTCGACGGTCAATCAGGCGCCGATCACCGGCGAGAGCATGCCGGTTGAGAAGCAGACCGGTGACAGCGTCTTTGCCGGCACCATCAACCAGAATGGCACGCTCGAATACCGAGTTACTGCGGCTGCCGGACAGACCACGCTGGCGCGCATCATTCACGCGGTGGAGCAGGCGCAAAGTGAACAGGCCCCGACCCAGCGTTTTGTCGATCGCTTTGCTGCCCTTTACACCCCGGCCGTCTGCCTGCTAGCGCTACTAATGGCCGTGCTGCCACCGCTATTTCTGGGGGGCGGCTGGTATGACTGGATCTATCGGGCCTTGGTTCTGCTGGTTGTGGCGTGCCCCTGTGCGCTGGTCATATCGACCCCGGTAACTATTGTCAGTGCGCTTGCGGCGGGGGCTCGTCGCGGCCTGCTGATCAAGGGTGGGGTGCATCTGGAGCAGGGCGGACAGCTCAATCTGATTGCGCTCGACAAGACGGGCACCTTGACCGAGGGGCGCCCGGTCCAGACCGATTTTGAGCTGCTTGCAGGGGGCAATGCCGAGCGTGCTCAGCAGTTGGCGGCGAGCCTGGCAGCGCGGTCGGACCACCCGGTCTCCCGTGCGCTGGCCAGTGCCAATCAGCAGCCACTGCTGGAGGTGGACGCTTTTACAGCGATACCGGGTCAGGGTGTCAGCGGCCTGCTCAACGGTGAGCGCTATTACCTTGGTAATGCGCGGCTCGCGGTTGGTCGCGGGTTGATGACCAGCGACATTCAGGATCGTCTGAGCCAGCTGGAGCGCGAGGGCAAGTCGCTGGTGTTGCTATGCAGCGAGCAACAGGCGCTCGGTTTGTTTGCCGTGGCGGATACGCTCAAGCTGGGCAGCCGTGACGCCATACGCGAGCTCCATGCGCTGGGTGTTGAGAGCATGATCCTAAGTGGTGACAACGCCCCGACGGTACAGGCCATTGCAACCCAGGTCGGGATCGACACCGCTCACGGCAACCTGCTGCCCGACGACAAGCTTGCCTTGATTCGCCAGGCGAGCAATGCGGGCCGGCGGGTCGCCATGGTCGGCGACGGTATCAACGATACGCCCGCGCTGGCAGCGGCCGATATCGGTTTTGCCATGGCCGCTGCCGGCAGTGATACGGCCATCGAGACCGCTGATGTCGCCTTGATGGATGACGATCTGCGTAAACTGCCGGCCTTCATTCGTCTTTCCCGCCGGACCCTGCGGGTGCTGCGCCAGAACATCTGGCTGGCGCTGGGTATAAAGGCGGTGTTTGTCGGCCTGACGCTGGCCGGGTCGGCGACCATGTGGATGGCCGTGTTTGCCGACATGGGGGTGAGCCTGCTGGTGGTCTTCAATGGCCTGCGGTTGCTGCGTGACACCCTCTAGAACAGGGCCGGTGCTGAGCCGATCCGACAATTGGTATCATTTTTTGCTGGACGAGTGGCGTTTTCTGCAACAGACTGTTTTTCGCGAATAACAACAATATACGTGTGCCCCTACGGGAGGCATGCAAGGAGAACGACATGACTCGTCGCTATTCCGCATGGCTGATGCCCGCTGTGCTTGCGGTGGCCTTCAGTGCCGCCACCCTGATCGTTTCTGAGCAGTCTGATCTGCCGACGCCTTCCTTTGCCGGTATCCCGGCTGTATTTGTCAGCGATATTTTCAGCCGCTTCTGATTTTCATCGTTCCGCGCCCGCCTGCGGTCGGGCGCTGCCTTGGTGACCGGCTGCGACATCGCCGCCATTCCGCTCTGTGCATCGCGCTGCTAGACTTCGCCGCATGTTCTCGACCCACCCCCATCGATCTCTGTTTACCTGGTTGCTGTACGTCAGCATCCTGCTCAATGTGCCGACCTGTGGTCTGCTGCACGGGCAGATGCTGGGCATGCAGCTCAGTGGCGCGGGCGTGGTGTTTTGTTCGCTTGGCAGTGCCTCGATTGATCTGGCCGCGGAGGATGGGGCGGCCGATGCTGCGGCCATGATGAGCTTCAGCTGTCCGGTCTGCGGTGGTGTCAACCTGGCAATCGGCCTGCTGTTTGCCATGTTCTGGTTGCGGCTGCTGCGCCGCCCCCGTTTGCCCATGGTGCGCTCGGTGTTCCGCCGCGTGTCACCGCGTCACGCCTGGCCTCCGGCCAACCCTCGCGCCTCTCCGTTGTTCTGACCTATCCGGCGTTTATTCGACGCCACCCTGTGTCTCGCCTGCGCCGTTGTGTTGCGTCGGCGAGCTTGTGTTTCTGTCAGGACAATACCAATGAAATATTCGCGATATTCCCTTTGCGGCGTACTGCTGTGCGCCCCTGCTTTGCTTGTGCACGCTGAAAACGCCACCGACCTGCCGACCCTGATCGTAACCGGCAAGGTTCATCGGACCACCGACCTGCAACTTGATACCCCTGCCGAGTCTGGTTCGCGGCTTGGGCTGACGCCGCGGGAAACCCCCGCCTCGGTCAGCGTGGTTGGCCGTGAGCAAATCGAACAGCGTGATGCGCTGGATACTCAGGATATTCTCTCCGGCGTGCCGGGTGTCACCGCTGCGTCGCCGCCCGGCCAGGCCGGTTTTGTGTCCTGGCGCGGCTTTACCGGCGCGCAGGTGACGCAGATGTTCAACGGCATCACCGTGCAGTACGACAGCATCGCCGCCCGCCCGGTCGACAGCTGGATCTTTGACCGCGTTGAGGCCATCGGCGGCGCTTCCAGCTTTCTCAATGGCGCCGGCGGGGTTGGCGGCTCAATCAACTACATCACCAAACTGGCCGACCCGAGCGAGTCGTTTCGCGAGGCGCGCATCCGCTATGGCAGCTTTGACAGCCGTGAGTTGGCGCTGGGCGTCAATCAACTGCTGACCGAGGGGCCCGTGCGCAATACGCTGCGGCTGGATATCAGCCAGACCGACAGCAACGGTTGGGCTGACCGCGAAGAGCGCAGCGCCTTTACCGGCGCGCTGTCGTTACGCACCGATTTCAACGAACGGCTGTCGCATACCCTGGCGCTGGAGTATCAGAACGAGCAGGTCGACAGTCCCTACTGGGGCACCCCGGCGCTGCAGCCGCTGGGTGGCGAGATGAAGGTCGATGACAGTCGTCGTTTTGAGAACTACAACGTCGAGGACGGACGTTACGAGCAGCGGGTGCGCTGGCTGCGCTCGATCACCGAGTATCAGCTGAGTGACCAGACCCGCCTGCGCAATACCTATTACCACTACAACACCGAGCGTGATTACCGCAATCTGGAGCGTTACACCTACACCGCCGACAACAGCCAGATCAGCCGGTCCTCTGCATTGCTGCAGCGTCACGATCAGGAGCTGAACGGCAACCGCGTCGACCTGTTGCATGAGGGCATGCTCTGGTCACGGCGCAGCGACTGGTCGCTGGGGCTGGACTACAGCCACAACGTGCAGACCCGCTACCCGCGCTCGATCTCGGCGGTATTTGATGTGGTGGACCCGGATCACTTCAATCCGGGCCAGTTCTACGATATTCCCGGTATGACCCCCGGCCACGATCCGCAGCGCACCAACGAGGTGGATACCTGGGCACTGTACCTGGAAAATCGCACCGAGCTGACCGACCGGCTGGCGCTGATCAGCGCCCTGCGTCACGACTGGATCGACCTGGAGGTCACCAACCATCAGACGCCGTCGGCGACCAATCCGGCGTTTTTCAGCCAGAACTACGAGCCGACCACCGGCCGTCTGGGCCTGGTCTACCAACTCACGCCGGCAGCTAACGTCTACGTCCAGTACAGTACGGCGGCGGACCCGCCGTCCGGCATTCTCACCACTGCCAGTTTCAAGCAGGTGCAGGACTTTGACCTGACCACCGGCGAGCAGTGGGAAATCGGCAGCAAGCTGGATTTCCTCGACGGACGCGGCTCGGCCACTGTGTCGCTGTATCAGCTGGAGCGTGAAGACCTTTCTACCGCGGACCCGAACAACCCGGGTCAGACCCTGCCGGTCGGCAAGCAGTCAGCCCGTGGCATCGAACTGGCAGCGGCGCTGCAGGTTACCGACAGCGTGCGCGCCGAGGGCAACATGGCCTGGGTCGATGCCGAGTACGACGAGTTTAATGCCAACGTCGGCGGCAGCGCTGTGTCCTACGCGGGCAACCGGCCGAGCAACGTACCCAAGCGGGTCGCCAACCTCTGGCTGACCTGGGAACCGGTCACCGACTGGCTGCTGGGGCTGGATACCCGCTATGTGTCCTCGGTCTATGCCGATTCGGCCAATACCCTGTGGGTGCCGTCCTATACCCTGTTTGGGGCGCATGTGCGTTACCAGCTCAGCGCTGAGACCGAGCTGACCCTGCGTGGGCGCAACCTGACCGATGAGGTATACGCCCGGCAGGCCGGGAGCAGCATGCTGTATCTGGGTGCACCGCGCAGCGTCGAGCTGAGCCTGCAGACGCGTTTCTGATGCAATCGTGCCGCCGGCCGTGCAGGCCGGCGGTCAGGAGATCCCGATGAAACGTTATCTGTACTTATGGCATCGCTGGCTGGGCATTGCCCTGTGCCTGTTTATGGCCATGTGGTTCTTCTCGGGTGTGGTGATGCTCTATGTTGGCTACCCCAAGCTGACCCCTCGTGAGCATCTGGCGCACCTGCCGGCGCTGCCAGTTGAGGGCTGCTGTGCTGCACCGGTGAGGGCTGGTGCCGACTGGCCCGCAGGGTTGGTCCTGAGCAGCATCGGCGGGGAGCCGGTGTATCTGCTGCCACGTCCAGGCCAGGTTGCGCAGGTGCTTGACGCGCGAACAGGAATTCCTGCCGGGCCTGTGGATGCGGAGCGGGCGCTGGCAGCCGCAGCCCAGTTCGCGCCGGGGGCACCGGCCGAGCTGCAAGCGCTGATCAACGAGGATGCCTGGACCCACTCGCGGGCGCTGGACGCTGACCGGCCGCTCTACCGTATTGCGCTGCACGACGCACAGCGTCGGCTGATCTATGTATCCAGCCAGACCGGTGCGGTCGTGCGTGATGCTACTGGCACTGAACGGGCCTGGAACTGGGTCGGTACCTGGATTCACTGGCTGTATCCGCTACGCGGTAATGCGCTGCAGCCGATCTGGACGGACACCGTGATCTGGCTGTCGCTGGCCGCCACCGTGATGGGGCTGCTGGGCATGATCATTGGTGTGCTGCGCTGGCGTCGACGGCGCTACCGCAGCGGCAGTCATTCGCCCTACCGTGGCTGGGCACGCTGGCACCACATTACCGGTCTGGTGGCCGGATTGCTGCTGATTTGCTGGATCTTCAGCGGATTGATGTCAATGAACCCCTGGGGCATTTTCAGCCGCGCACCAACCCTGGCCGTAGCTGCGTACAGCGGCTCGCCAGGGCCGCCTGCGCAGACGGATGTTGGCGACATACTGCGGCGCCTGCAGGTGGGTGGCTGGCAGCCGGTCGAGCTGCAATGGCGGAGGATCGCTGGCCGCTACTGGGTGAGCGCAAGCAACGCGGTCGGTGAGCAGCGGGTGCTGGACCTGCAGACTGGTGCGCTGGTCGGGCAGCTGCCGCGTGAACTGCTGCAAGCGTCGATTGCGGCCATGGCACCAACGCAGCAGGTGCAGTTCGAATGGCTAACGGCCCACGATTTCTATTACTACCCGCGCGCCGAGCACAGCATGCTTGGGCACCTGCCAAAACCCTTGCCGATGTTACGTGCCCGTTTCGCTGATGGCCGTTGGGTGGAGGTTGACCCGGCGACCGGCGCGCTGCTCGGTCAAAGCAGTCCGGCGCGGCGGGTTTCGCGGGTACTGTTTGCGCTGCTGCACAGTTGGGACTGGTTGCCGCTGCTGGAGCATCGTCCATTGTGGGATGTTTGGATGGTCGGCTTCAGTCTGGGTGGCATGCTGATCAGCGTTAGCGGTGTTGTGATTGGGTATCGGCGACTGCGGCCGGGACGGCGCCGCAGGGCGGCGACTGCCAGGGTGGGCGGCTGAGCGAGTTTGCACCGACGCGCCGCGCTGTTGCCCGCCTGCTATGCTTGGCGGTCAACTCATGGACAAGGCGGTGTGATGGCACGGACGATCAGGGACCCGATTGAGCGACAGATTACCTTTGATGCACTGGCCCCGCACTTCGTAACGATGCGTGAGTGGTCGGCGTTTACGGTGCTGGTTCCCCTGACTGTGGTGCTGGTCATGTGGCAGTGGCAGCCACCACTGCTGTTGTTGGGCTGGTTCCTGCTGCTGTTGCTGGGCATTTATGCCCGCTTTGTGCTTACCCGTGCCTATCGCAAGGCGGAGGTTACCCCAGATACGGCCGAGCCCTGGCATCGCGGACTGCTGGCGACCTCCGTTTATTGTGGCCTGCTCTGGGTCGCGGCTGCGTTTCTGTTCTTCGTCGAAGCGTCAGCACCGCACCAGCTGTTTCTGGTGACCCTGCTGGTAACACTGGGCGTCGGTTCGCTGTCGTCGGGTACCCATTGGCTGCCGCTGTATTACGGCTATGGTGCGCCTATTCTGTTGGCGCTGGCGATCAAGCTGATGTTACTGGGTGAACTGCCTTACATGGCGCTGGCGCTGATGGTATTGGCGACCCTGATCGCAACGGTTGCCTTCACCCGCAAGCTCAATGGCATCGTGCGTTCGGAAATGCGACTGCACTATCAGGGAGCGGCGTTGGCGGAGGAGCTGCAACAGCAATCTGAGGCGCTGCAGGAAGCGATTCATGCCAAATCACGGGTGTTGGCGACAGCCAGTCATGACCTGCGTCAGCCGCTGCATGCACTGTCGTTGTTCATTGATGCGCTCAAGGGTGTGGAGGACGAGCGCGAGAAGGTTCGGGTGTTTGGTCGGATTGATCAATCGCTGAATGCCATGCGTAAGCTGTTTGATGCGCTGTTCGATATGTCTCGCCTAGATGCCAACGTGGTTCAGCCCGAATACAGCCATTTTGATGTGGCGACCATGCTGGCTGGCCTGTGCGAAGAATACCGGGACACCGCCGAGCGGCACGAACTGCAGCTGCGCATGCATGTGCCCGATGTGGTCGTTCTGGCAGACCGCGCTCTGCTGGAGCGGATCATGCGCAACCTGATCAGCAACGCTCTTCGCTACACCCACCGTGGTGGTGTCCTGATCAGTGCCAGACGTCGGGGCAGCCAGGTGCTGGTGCAGGTCTGGGATACCGGTGTCGGTATACCGGCGGATCGGCAGGAACAGGCATTCACCGAATTTCAGCAATTGCAGCACTGCAATGATGAACGTGACAAGGGGCTGGGCTTCGGCCTGGCCATCGTGCGTCGGCTGTGTGCTCTGCTCGACTACCCGCTACAGCTTCGCTCCGAGGTGGGGCGCGGTTCGGTTTTTTCATTCAGCGTACCGCAGGGCAACCCGCAGCTGGCCCGGCGGGTTGAACAAGGTCAGGAGCAGAGCAGCTGGCGTGCGGCAGGCAAGCTGATTCTGGTAATCGACGATGATCGCAATGTGCTCAACGCGATGGAAACACTGCTGAAAGGATGGCGCTTTAGCGTGCTTAGCTGTGAGCACCTGGACGATGCGCTGCAGGTTTTGCGCTCTGGCGGCAGGGCACCAGACCTGGTCCTGTCGGACCTGCATCTGGGTGACGGTGTCAACGGTGTGGCGGCGATCGCGCAGATACGAGCGTTGATCGACAGGCCCGTTGCGGGCCTGCTGGTGACCGGCGAAACCAGCCGAGAGCAGCTGAAGCGAGCGGAAGAGAGTGGCCTGAAACTGTTGCATAAGCCGGTTCGCCCGCTGGAGCTACGTGGCGCCATCCAGCATCAATTGTCGCTGGTGGCAGTGTCCTGAAGCAGCCCCCGGCGTCGGGCCAGTTGGACACAATCGGTGCGGTTGGCAGCCTGCAGGGTCTGGAACAGGGTGCGAATGTGGGCCTTGACGGTGTGCTCGGTCAGGAACAGGCTGGTTGCAATCTGGCGATTGGAGTAGCCCAGCGCCATTAACTCCAGCACCACCTGCTGGCGTGGGGTAATGTCACCCACCACCGCTGAACGGCGAGGGGGCATGGCGGCTATTTGTTGCTCCATGCCCTCTGGCAGAAATAGCTCACCGGTAAGAATCTGGCGCAGGGCGTCGAGCATGGCGCTACTGCCGAAGGTCTTGGGAATAAAACCTAGTGCGCCGGCGTCCATTGCCGCTTTGATGGTTCGTGGGTTGTCTTCGCCGCTCATCACCACCAGGGGGCGGCAGACGCCGCGTGAGTGCAGGCGCTGGATAATCGAGATGCCGTTGAGATCCGGCATGACCAGATCAATCAGCACCAGATCAAATGTCGCTGGCGACTCCAGCAACTCGATAGCGGACGCGCTGTTGTTGCATTCAACGACTTCGACCTCATCCTCCAGCTGTTGCAGCAGGTAGCGTACTCCGTCGATGAACAACTGGTGGTCGTCTACCACGAGTATCTTCATTGGTTTCTGCGTGCTCCTTTCGTCTTCGCGTGCGCTTGGTTGTTCGGATAGTTACCCTGCCTGGCATTGTAGGTGAGTGATACGCGCGCATGACGGGTATGTCGACGGATCGCCCTCAATTTACCTCTAATGGCTAGTGCTCGGCTGGCCACTATTCGTATCCAGGCGTACTGTGCTGGCATCGCCGCCTTCCGCTGGCTGGCATTGAACGGCGCGGCCGATATACTGCTTGCCGTTAGAGTCTTCGCTGAACCGGGAGAGTTGTGTGAACACGTTGCAACTGCGCTGGCACGCGCTTGCTGACCAGGCAAGGAATGCTGAGGACAAGCATCTGCAAGTGCTGATTGACGGCCAGCCGTTGACTGCTCTGGTGCGGCAGTTTGAGTTGGCGCAGGGATACCTGCCGTTCGACGATACCTTTTTGCTGGCCGATGACGTGGCATGGTATGCGCGTTCTGCCTGGCAGCGCAGTGCTGAAGGCCGCCCGGCCCGCCTGGTGCTGCTGGGGTGCGGCTGCGGTGATGTCGACTGTTCGCAGCTTTACGCTGACGTACGCGAACAGAGAGGCTGGGTGCAGTGGACGATGGGCGGCTGGCCGGAGCGTGATTATCGGTCGCTGGGGCCGTTCTGGTTCGAGCTGACGGACTATCGGCAGGCGGTGCTTGGTATCCTGTCGGCAGAATGCCCTACCGGGCATCCCGCCTGACAGAGTGGCATAACTGCCCGGCTCAGCGCTCCATGATCTGTTTGACGCTGGACGCAGGAATCGCCTGCTCGCGGCCTTCATCATCTTCGAACAGGTACATGCTGGTGTCCTCGTCGAGTTTGGGTTTGTTGTCGGTGGCGATCAGCTCGCCACTGGTGGTGCTGATGATGTACTCGCTTGAACACCCAGCCAGAGCAACGGTGCACAGTAACGCCAGGATCAGTGGTTTCATCGGGCAGGTCCTTCGCTAGGGGCAGTGCGCATCACACCTGTGATGCGCTTCCCCATAAACGTTAGCCGCTGCTCCAGCGAGTCGCCACAGACTGTGGGCTCAGGTGTTGACGGCGTTGGGATCAATAGAGGCGCCTGCGCCAAGCTCTGCCCGTTGCTGCGCCAGTTTGGCCCCTTCTGCGGCGGTGAACGCGAAGGTGCGCTCGGGATCGCTGGCGCGCATCTGCAGTGCCATCAGCTCCATGCCCTCAGCGATGATGATGTCGTGCTTGCCAGCGCTGAGTTCGTCGAGGATGGTACGCGCTGCGTCATCCGGGTCGATGCCGTTCTCGATGTTGGCATCCGAGCGACCACGCGCGTTGCCGGCACCTTCGAGTGCGTTGGCGGCGATCGCGGTACGTACCGAGCCGGGCAGGATGATACTGACGCCAATACCATAAGCCTGCTCGACCTCCGCGCGCAGCGCCTCGAAGTAACCCACGACCGCGTGCTTGGCTCCGCAGTAGCCGGTGCGCAGCGGGACGCCGATCTTGCCCGCGACCGAGCTGACGACGGCCAGTTGGCCGCTGCCCTGTTCGACCAGGCGTGGCAATAGCAGCTGGGTCAGCGCCACCGGGGCGAGGTAGTCAACCTCCATCAGTTGGCGGTAGACCTGCAGGCCGGTGTCCAACGCGAGGCTGCGCTGGCTGATGCCGGCGTTGTTGATCAGCAGGTCGATGCGTCCCTGCCAGGCCCAGGCTTGCTCAACCAGCTCAGGCAGGCGAGCGTAATCGGTAGTCTCAAAGGGCAAGACCAGTGTGTTGTCCGGTGCTGTGTCAGCCAGTGCCTGCAGTGCGTCGGCCCGGCGACCCGACAGGATAACGCTGGCACCTTGCGCCAGCATGGCCTTGGCCAGCGCTTCACCAATGCCCGAAGAGGCGCCGGTGATCCATACCACCTTGGAAGCAAAACCCATTTTCTTGTTCTCCGTTGTTGAGCAGGCTGATTTGCCTGGGCGGGCTAACACCTTATTGACAGGTGTCATGCCTGATCTGTCGCCGGGGCGACAGTCTGTAACAACGGGTGAGGGTGTTGAGGAAAAGACCGGGCGCACGAACGGCGCCCGGGTAGCGCGAGGCCGAACTCAGTTGAGCGCAGCGAGGATCGACTGGATCTGGCCGGCGTCCAACTGGTTGGCGTTGGCCAGGCTCAGGAACGACTGCGAGGTACCGCTCCAGGCATTGATCAAGCTGGGCAGATTGCGGGCGACGGTGCTGGCTTCGCTGATGCTGCTGGTCAGTTCACCAGCTGCCATCGGGTTGGACAGCAGGGAACCGGCGCTACCCTTGGCGCTATCGAGCCAGCTCTGGAAAGCGCCGCTCAGCATGGAGCCTTCCTTCAGACCGTTCTGATAGTAGGGGATGGCTTCGGCCAGGGTATTGCGGTTTTCGCCGTTCAGGGTGCCGGTCTGCGACAGCAGGCTCTGGATCAGCGCCTGGTTGCTGCTGGTCAGTTCGGTGTCAGCTGCAATCGTTGCACCATCGGCGGTAGCACCTTGGGCGTAGTTGGCAGCAGCGGCCAGGGTACGGCTGGCGAGGTCGGACTGGCCGGTGGCTTCCAGCGTCTTGGCCTGGGCGGTCAGCATGTTGTTCATGCTGGCGTTGAAGCGTTGCATCAGCGCGTCCTGCTGTTGTGCCAGGGTGTCGGCACCGGCGTTATCGCTGCCCTGGCCGTTGGCGCTGAGGGCGGCACCGGCGGCGGACTTGAGCGAATCCAGGCCGAAGGCGTGGGTCTGGGTGGCTGTCAGCAAGCCGGCGGCGATCAGGCTCAGCAGAGCTGCTTGGATGCGGGGGGATTTCATATCTCGGTATTCTCCTGAAATAGGTTTCACGTTCACTGTGAAGTGCCCTGCCCGCCGCAGGCAGGCGCTGCTGCGGGGTCAACCAGCGGGGTTTTTCACTCGGGCGCGGCGACTCTACCGCAAATGCGCCAGCCTGTGGTCGCCGGTCGATAGAAATGTCGACTCGTTGAGCAAGATAACGGCTTGCCGTGGCTCAGACCCCAACGCCGGTTGACTCCGGCCGGGTACACAGCCAGAGCAGCACCAGACACATACTGGAGGGCACCAGCCACTGCACCCAGGGACTGGGAGCGCTCAGGCAGATCAGAGGCATGCTGACGAACATGCTGATTGCGGCCAGCCACTTGGCGCGGCGCGGTATTGCCCGGTGCTGCTGCCATTGCTGGATCGGTGGCCCGAAGCGCGGGTGGTTGATCAGCCAAGCAGCCAGGGGCGGCCAGCCCTTGCCCGCGGCCCAGACCGCCAGCAGCATGAAAACGGTGGTGGGCATGCCCGGCAGCACAGCACCGATCAAGCCGAGCCCGACGAATGTCAGCGCCAGCAGGCGCCAGCCAAGGCGTATCAGCATAGCGCTCAGACCGCCGCGCCCGGTTGCTGGCCTGCCATCAGCTCCTCTACCGCCGTGCGAACAAAGGCGAAGGCGTCACGCGCACCGGTCACCGCTTCGGCCCGCTCTTCGGCGGACAGAGGCAGGCTGTCCAGCGCCTGCTTGAATTCGCGCCAGTGCAGGCCGCGACCGCCGCTGTGGCCGGCCAGATGGCGGGCACCAAAGGTTTCGCTGAGCCCCAGCTCTGCGCGGGCCTGCTTGAGCAGGAAGGCAGCACCCAGCGTCGAGCCCTCATGGGTGTAGAGCCACCCCAGCGCCTGCGCGACATTCTTCGGTCCTGCTGCCTGCCCTGCCAGGCGGTCTTGTTCCTGCTGCTCCTGACTGATGGCGAAATCAGCGCAGTCGAGCAGGATTGCCGGCAGCCGATTGCGGTCGGCTAGACCCGGCAGCAACGCCTGCAGTTCCGGCTGCTGGTAGAGCGGTGCGGTGGCATGGTGCAGGCGCAGCTGCATACGCAGGAAGCAGGCAAAGCGGGCGTGACTTGAGAACGGCGCCAGCGCCATGATGCGCTGGTCCAGGCTCTCGTGGGTCGAGGTGGTCTGTTCTTTCAGGTAGCGGCTCAGGGGCACGGTGATGATGTCTGCCGAGGTCATGGTCGATCCTTGCATGCGGGGGATGAGGTTGGGTGACGGTGCTGTTCAACGTCTCTATCTACTTAACGAACGAGGCACCCCGTTTCCGTAATGGCCGAGCAGGTTTTTTTGCCCAATCAGAAAATCTTTTCCATACGCAGGCTCAGCTGTGTGCGCTGATAGGAGTAGAGCCAGTCGATGTTGCTGCTTACCCGGGTGTGTTTCAGCAAGAGGTTGGGGGTGAAACCGAGCAGCGCCAGGCGAGGCGCACTGATGATCAGCGTGTGACTGGACTCATCATCGCGGCGGCGGCTGCCGAGCAGCGCGTTGAAGTCGTTGTATTCGCGGTGGCGGAAACTGCTGAACAGGCTCGTACGCAGGCCGCTCTGCAGGGTCATTGACGCCCCCAGCCTGACACCGCTCTGGAGATAGCCGTAGGCGCTTTCTGCGGTACGCCGCTCACTCAGGTCCAGCCCGCCAAACAGCGTCCAGCGCGGCGACAGTTGGTGCCAGGTGGTGAAGTACAACGCGCTGTTGTCACCGTTGTTGTAGCGATACACCTGCTCGCGGTAGCGCAGGTCGCGGTAGTTGGCCTCCAGCTTGAACGCGCTGCGCTGGCTTAGGGTGTGCAGCCACTCGGCCCGTGTGCCCCAGGCTGAGTACATGGCCTCGTTGCCGACCCGGTTGGTCTCGAAACTCGGCGCCAGGCTGTAGTGGTTGCGCGCGTCGCGGTAGCTGTAGCCCAGGTTGGTGATCAGCGTGCTTTCGTTGTACTCGCTGTGGTCTTGATAGCTGTAGCCGTACAGCAAGGCGCGGGCGTAAACGCCGTGATGGCCGCTGAGGGCGACGCGTCGGTTTAGGGTGGCCTCGTAATCCAGGCCGCTGGCGCTGATCGCCTCGGGCAGGGTGCGGCGCACGATGCAGGTGCCGCTGCCGGCACTGAGCAGGCAGGTGTCGCTCTCGGAGCTTTGGTTGAGGTTGTCGCTCCAGGTCGCGCCGAGGTTGATAGAGCCCTGCCAGCGTTGGCGCTGATCCAGTGCGGCTAGAAAACGGCCGACGCTGGTGCGCACGCCCTCTGCGCGCGGGTCATCAGCTGGAAGCCGTGCCCGTATCCGCTGAAACAGGGCCTGGGCTGCGCGGTCCTGCTGATCTTCGAACAGCACCCGCGCCAGTTCCAGCTGGCCCGGCAGAAACTCAGGGCGCAGCGTCAGCAACTGGTGAAAGTGCGCTTGTGCTTCGACATAGTTGCCGCGCACGCGGGCCAACATGCCGTCGGCGTAGGCCAGCAGCATGGGGTCGGCGTCGGGCAGGGCACGGTAGCGTTGCAAAAAAGCGCTGGCGGCCTGCCATTGTTGATGGCCGAGCGACAGGTACAGCGCGCGGCCGAGATCGTTGGCGTTGTTGCCGATGGCGAGGGTTTCGCCATTGAGGGTAATGCTGGGCTGCTCATCCAACTCGCCTTCCAGCAGCTCTTGCTCCTGAACGTTGGCGTTGCCCTCAATGCGCTGGTTGAGCCGCAGGTTGGTGTCTTCGTCGGCGGCCTGTAGCGCAGCGCTGGCGAGTAGCAGGAGCAGGGCGGGAAGCACAAGAAAATGGTGGCGAAGCATAGAAACTCTTGCGTGGCTGGCCGTGTTGCGCGGCCGAAACGGGCAGGGCCGAAGCCACCTCTGCAGCGGTGACTTCGGCCCGGTATCAGCACCTGCCATGGCCGTGGCAGGCAAGCGCGATTAGTCTTTGGTGCCGCCGAAGGCGGTGTCGTAGTCGCGGTTGCTGAAGGTGGCGATACCCGCAAGGGCGGCTGCGTCGTTACCGAAGAAGTTGCCGCTGACCTGGCCGCCGGTTGCCACGCCTGCCGAGCCGTTGGCAGTGGCGGTTGTGCTGCTGATGTTGCCTGCACTGTCGAAGCTGGCGCTGCCGATATTCACCGCCAGGCTGCTGTTAGACAGCGAACCGGTCAGGCTGTTGGTGCCAAAGTTGGCAGTGAAGGTCCCGCTCATCAGGTTGCTGCCGGAGTAGTCATTGATGCCGGCCACGCTGTAGGTTGCCGTGCCGCTGGTGGGCACGCTGGTGCCGGTGTCGTCGCCGACGTAGTACACGGTGCGGCTGCTGTCGCCGCTGGCGCCGGTTTGTGACCACTCGCCAAAGTAGACATTGGCGTTGCTGACCTTGGCAAAGTTGAAGACGCCCATGCCACTGTGGTCAGGTTCGTCCACATCAATCGGCGCGCTTAGGGTATACACCCCGTTGCTTTGGGTGCTGTAGCTGCTCAGGCCGGCAAAGTCGACCTTGGCACCTTTGCCGGTAGTGTAAACCCCTACTCCGGGCAGGCCAGCTGTGTGTGGGCCGAAGGGAACGTTCGAGGTGCCGACCTCGATATTGGTATCGTCGCTTTCTGCACCAATAACGGCGGCCTGCGACAGGGCGCTGACACTCAACAGGCTGGTGGCCAGAACAGACAGATAAATCGCTTTCATGTGAATCACCTTATGTTTGATGTGTGAGTTGTACTGCGCTTGCTTGGGTGTTGCGGTTACGGGTTTATGCGGTGGTGCCCTCCTGGTTGTGGGGTGAATCAGAACTGCGCCGTGAGGCTCAGTTTCAGCGCGCGGCCGGGGGCCGCGACGGCGGAACGGGTGGTTGGGTCGATGTAGTACTCGTCGGTCAGGTTGCTGCCGACCAGCTCCAGGGTGATGTCGTCTCGGGGCCGAAAGCTGACGTAGGCGTCGTAGGTGGTCACGCTGCCCCAGGACAGTGGCAGGTTGTAAATGGCGAGTTTGTTGGTCTCTGCGTTGGCCTTGTAGTCGTCCAGGTCGCTGTTTTCGTGTTTGCTGTAGTAGGTGACGCGGCTGCCGAGTTCGAGCTTGTCGTTGAACAGCCGGCCGCCAAAATTGAGGTTGGCCGAGTAACGCGGGATAGCGTGGGAAATCAGATAGCCACCCATAAAACCGTTCTCGACACAGTCGGGCACCGAGCCAAAGCGCGGGTCGGCCAGCGCGGCGGAACTCTCGTCGCAGACTTCGTTTTCCAAATTCCAGGCCAGGCTGAAGTCACCAAACAGGCCGCCGTTGTCGTAGCGGGTTTGCAGCTCGATGCCGCGCAGGGTTTGCTGGTCAATGTTGTAGAACAGGAAGTTGGTGCTGCGCTCGATCACGTCCTTGGTGCGGTGCTGGTAGTAGGCCAGCTTGAAATCGGCGTAGCGTTCGGCGTTGAGCAGACCGGTGAGGTTGTGCACGTAGCCGATCTCGTAGTTGAACGCGTGCTCAGGTTTGAGGGTGTAGAACGGGTTGAGCGAGGCAGAAAAGCCGATGGTGCTCTCGAACATGCTGGGGTAACGCACGGCCTCGCTGTAGCGCAGGTAGACACGGCTGTCATCGCTCAGGCGCAGGGCGGCCGAGGCGACCGGGGTCCAGTCGTGACCGCGGCGGGTTTTGACGGGGGTGGCCACGACCGCCGTTGTGCCTGGGCCACTGCCAATGGTGCAGTCGCCGCTAAGATTGTCGATGTTGTCTAGGGTGCCGTTCAGGCAGGCATTGTTTGCTCGGCTGTAGCGACCATCGCTGTCGGGTCGCCAGTCGACCACATGGGTGGCGGTGTAGGTGGTGCTCAGGTTGGCAAGAATCTCGGCAATTTCAGCCTCGGAGAAGCCGAAACCTTCCAACTGTGGCCGTGTGCTTTCCCTCCTTGCCTCCATTTCTTCATCGGTATAGGTCTCGATAGTGCGATAAGTCGCTTCGTAGTGCGTTTGGACCACGGTGTTAATCAAATTGCCCGCCGCCTGCTGCTCGGCCAGAAAGTCATCCTTGGCCCAGTAGGATGAGTAGCGGGCACCCAGATCCAGGGTAAGAAAGTCGGTGGGGCGCCAGTCGAAGTTGAAGTTGAACTCGCTCTCGGCGCGGCGCCCGGCACGTGGAAACATGCGCCAACCGTCGTCGACGCCGTTGTAAACGTCGCCGGAGCGCAGCTTCTCGTGCTGGTAACTGCCGCCCAGGGTCAGGTCCAGGCTGCTGGCCAGCGCCAGCTGGTTGCTCAGGGTGATGCCCACGCGGTTCTGATCGGCGTTGGCCACGGCGGTGTTACGCAGCACCGGGTCTTCCCAGGTGGCGTAGTTGGGAAAGCCGCCAGCGCTGTAGGTGTCGCTCTCGGTACGGGTGGTCCAGAGGTTGGCGTACAGGTCGATCCAGCGGTTGTCCGGATTGAACTCGTATTCCAGGTTATAGGCTTTGGCATCCACATGGCTGAGCGGCCATTGCACGGCGCCCTTGTCGTCGGCGTTGGCCAGCCGGGTAGGCAGGATTTCGCCATAGAGCATGTCGGTGTCGCGGTAACCGAAGGTCAGGCTATGGTCGTCGTCGAACTTCCAGCGCGCCTTGAACAGCCAGGATTCCATCTTGCTGGAGGTGTTGGGCACCTCGTCACCAGGGTGAAAATCCAGCGCCAGGCTTTGCGAGTACTCCTGTGTACGCTCACCGGTATCCGGCTGTGAATAGAAGCCTGCGCCGTTCTTGCCGGAGAAGTAGTTGCCGTGCTCGCGAAAGGCGTACGCGCCTAGTAACTCGAACTGCTCCTGCCGGGTGCCGAGCGCCAGCCGGTAGGCGTGATCGTTGCCCGACAGCAGTTTGTCGTCGCTGCTGGTCTTGAGGTTGACGCGCAGGGTAGGGTCGCTGCTGGGCACGCTCGGGTTCATCGGGAAGCCCGGCACGTTGTAGAAGATTTCACCGGTGTGCAGCTGCGGGATGCGCGGGTTGACGGTGTTGTTGCCGGCCTCCAGTTTTAGCTCACCGCCAAAACGCTCGCCCTCGGCCAAAATGTCGTCCACGTTGATGGTGCTGGCCACGACGGCACCACCCACCGAGCTGTTGACGTTGCGCTCGATATTCGGGCCCTTGATGACCTTGATACCGCCGATCAGGTTGGGGTCGATGTAGCTGCGGTTGGAGGCGCCGTTGTAGCCGCGCCAGACCGACATGGCCTGCTCGGTGCCGTCGATGGTCAGCGGCACCCGGCCTGGGCCCTGAATGCCGCGAATGTTCGGGTCCAGGCCGCCGCTGTTGCGGGCGTCGCCGGTGTAGACGTTGAGCATGCCCTTGAACAGGTCAGCCGGATTGGCACCCTTGTAGCGTTCGATCTGCTCTTTGCCGGAATAAACGCTGGAGATGTTGTCGTCGTAGACGCTGTCGTGGCCTGCTTCGTCGCGGCTGATCAGATATTCGTCGGCTTCGATGAACAGGGGAGTCAGGGTATCGGTGTCTTCTTGTGCGGCCAGGGCGCTCAGACGCCATGCGCCGTCAGCCTGGCGTTGTGCTCTCAGCCCGGTGGTGGCCAGCAGCTGGTGGAGCGCCTGGTCCACGCTGTAGTGGCCCTGCAGCCCCGGGCTCTGTACGCCTTGAGTAAGCGCGGCGTCCAGATACAGCTCGATGCCGGCCTCCAGTGCAAAGCGGTTGAGTACCTGGTCCAGGCTGCCTGCCGGAATGTTGAACGTCTGAGCGGTTGCCGTCTGGGCGTAGCCCGGCAGGCTGCTGCCAAGGCAGCTGATGCCTAATCCCAGGTGCAGTGCAATGGTGAGGGGTGTATGGCGTAGAGTCTGGCCGCGTAGCATGAGTGGTTCTGTCTCGTGTGTCGGTGTTTCCCGATACACCGAGTGAGCTGGTGAAACCCTCAATGCGAATACGAAATATTATTATCTTTCGTGTTCAGGCTGGCTCGACTTTGACCCAATAGCGGCTGAAATAGCGCAGTCGCACCGGCAGCACCTCGGGCAACCTGGCGAGGGTGACGTCGGTGTTCCGCAGCGAGAAAACGCCGGTCAGTTGTAACCGGGCGAGGTCGGGATCGGCACGCAGCATGCCTTGGCGGTAGCGGCCCAGCTCGGCAAGAAAGTGCGTCAGCGGCATCCGTTCTGCCACCAGCCGGCCGTCGATCCAGGCCAGTTGATTGGTGTCTGCCGGTCTGACTGGCTGGACCCGTTGCGCGGAAAAGGTGACCGCTTCGCCAGCATTGAGCGTGACGCTTTCACCCTCGATGCGTTGCAGCTCCACGCTGGCCTGGCCGGAATACACCGCCAGTTGGCTGTCGTGTGCCTGCTGGCGCAGGCAAAGGCGGCCATGGTGTGCCTGAACGACGCCGTCACGGCAGCTCAGTTGCAGAGAGCGGGCGTTTTCGGGCAGCTCGACCAGCAGCTCGCCCCGTAGTAGCCGCAGTCGATGGCCCGCTGCATCGCTGCGCAGGTTAAGGCTGGTCGCGGTATTGAGTTTGAGTTGTGTCCCGTCGGCTAGCCGCAGGCTGCGCATTTCGCCAGTAGCGGTGCGCTGGTCGGCCAGCAATGGCTGCCACTGCTGGCGAGTACCTATGCCCGTTATGGCGGCACCGCTCGCTATAACCCCTGTCATCACCAGTAACTGGCGACGCGACAGCCTGTTGCCCGAGGCAAGAACACGGTGACCTGTGCGGGCGGGCACGCTGTCAAAGTGCCCTTGCAATTGCTGCAGCTGCTGCCAGGCGTACTCGTTGGCCGGGTCACTCTGGCGCCAGTGCACGCAGGCCTGTTCGTCCTCCGCGGTTGCCTGTTCCGACCAGAGTCTTGCCAGCCAGTGTGCGGCCTGGCGGATGTGCTCGGGCGACAGCTGCGGCTGGCTCACCGTTCGAGTTCCTGTGCGGCCTGCAGGCAGCTTTGCAGCGCCCGGGCGATGTACTTCTCGACCGAGGAGATCGATACGCCGAGTTCCTCCGCGATGGCGCGATAGCTCATGCCGTCCAGGCGGCGCATCAGCAAGGCCCGGCGAACGTTCACCGGCAGGCCATGCAGCAGGCGGTCAATGGTTACCAGGGCTTCAAGTATCTCCGAGCAATGCTCAGGGGAGGGGTGGGTGTGCTCGGGCTGAGCGGCCAGCTCGTCGAGATAGGCCTGCTCAATGCGCCGCCGTCGGTAGAGGTCTATCAGCAAGCCTTTGGCGATGCGGGTCAGGTAGCCGCGCGAGTGCGCTGGCTCGGGCAACTTGCCTTTACTCAACAGCCGGAGATAAGTGTCCTGCACCAGATCAGCGGCGCTATGTGAGCAGCCGAGCCGGCGCTGCAGGAAGGCAGACAGCCAGGATTGGTGATCATGGTAGAGCTGGGCCATCTGCTGCTGTAGGGCGGAATCTCTGGCGTTCATGGCAGGCGTTCTTGCAGGCTCTAATTAAATGAGAATGCTTATTATTAATGCTGGGCCAGTTGATCGAGTCTGTCAATCCCGCTTGCAGCAGATCTCCGGCTTGACAGGCGCAGGTCGAATATCGGGATAATGATAAATATTATCATTTGATATTTATTATTGATTGCCGTGCGTGGTGCCCCCGCGCGATGTCGGAGATCTTTCCCTTGTCGATTTTCTGTTCAGTACGGGTGCTGTGTTGTGAGTGACGCCTCAGGTCCGGTTGGTAGCGCTGATTTGACGAGCCTGCGTGCGGAGTTGCGGCGGTTTCTCGACCGCCGCATGAGCAGTAGCCAGGACGCGGACGACCTGACTCAGGATGCGCTGGTTCGCTGGCTTGATAGCCGCGTGTATGAGCAGGCAGTGCCGCCACGTCCGCTGCTGTTTCGCATCGCCCGCAACCTGCTTTACGACCACTGGCGCCGCCAGCAGGTGCGCACCGGTAGCGGTGTGGTGGAGTTGAGCGACTCCGCAGAAGAGAGTGATGACGCCTTGCAGACGGAGGGTCCATTGCGACAGCTTGAGCAACAACAGCGCTTGCATCTGTTGGCCATTGCGTTGGAGGATTTGCCCCCTAAACGCAAGGAGGCATTTGTGCTGCACAAGTTTGAAGGACTATCGCAAGCCGCCGTGGCAGAGCGCATGGGGATATCGCTGAGCATGGTGGAAAAACACATTGCCAGTGCTCTGCTGCACTGCCGCAAACAGGCGCGCACCGCTCAGACCGGGGGTTCGGGAGGTTCGCGTGACTGATTTGTGCACAGCCCAAATCGATGAGCAAGCCGCTGTCTGGTTCTCCCGGCGTCAGGCGCGGGCATTGTCGGCTGCTGAGCAGGCGGAGTTTTCCCGCTGGCTGGCCGCCAGTCCCGAGCACGCCCAGGCCTATGCCGACATACAGCTGCTGTGGGATGACTGTGATCTGCTGGAGCGGCCGGCGCTGGCCAGTCCGGCAACGGTCAGGTCGATCACGACAAGCAGGCGCAGGCGTCTGCGAAGCGTTACCGCGTTGGCTGCGGCGGTGCTGCTGGGCGTCGGACTGCTGCTGTTGCAGCAGTGGCAAGCACCGGTGATGCAACTCACCGCCAGCGCCGGGTTGGATGATATCCGCCATATCCTGCTGGAGGATGGCAGTGAGCTGACGTTGAACCTCGGCTCAACGGCTGAAGTGCGCTACTACGATGATCGGCGAGAGGTAACGCTGGTTGCCGGCGAGGCGTTTTTTGCGGTGGCCAAGGATGCCGAGCGGCCGTTCCGGATCTCGGCGGGTGATGGGCAGGTTGAGGTCGTTGGTACGCGCTTCAATGTTCGGCGCAGTGACACGGGGCTGGCGGTCGCAGTGGAGCAAGGCCGGGTCAAGGTCGAGCCGGGCCGTCCCGAGCTTGCCGCTCAGGAGCTGACGCCGGGTCAACGGATCGAGATCGACTATGCCACGGCAACGGCGCGCAGCACTCGGCTGCCGCTGGCCGAGGTCGGCAGCTGGCGCAGCGGGCTGCTGGTGTTTCATGACCGCCCGTTGGCCGAGCTGGCGCAGGAGCTTGCTCGCTACCGTGGTCAGGCGGTTCGGGTCACGGATCCTGAGCTGCTGACGCGACGGCTGTCCGGCACGCTGGACATCCATCACCCGGATCGTTTCCTGCGGGCGTTGCCGCAGTTGCTGCCGGTCGAGTTGACCGAACTGGCGGACGGCTCGATTCAACTGACTGGACGCAAATGAAAATATTTTTCATTTGAGGGGTGGGGGTTTGCTCCGCTGCTGCGTTTTCTGGGGTGTTATCCACTTGCTGCACACCCAAGGAGAGCGTGATGAATCCCCGCCTGCCCCGTTCTGCACTGTCCCGGCTGACCCTGTCGTTACTGGCTGCCGTCAGCCTGCAATTGCAGGCTGCCCCGATTGAACTGTCCATGCCGATGCAGCCACTGGCCTCGTCGCTGACCCGACTGGCGCAGGCTGGCCAACTGCAGATTTTGTTTGATGAGGCGCAGACGCACGGGTTTACTGCACCGGCCCTGCAGGGCCGTTACGAGCCGGAAGACGCGCTGAGGTTGCTGCTTCAAGGCTCGAATCTGGAGCTGATACCGGTCAACCAGGGCTTTGTTATCCGACCGCAGCCTGTACCTGCCAGCACTGATAACAGCCTGACGCTGCAGACCATTACCGTGGTCGGCGATGGGTTGGAGGTCAATTCCGCCAATGTCGGGCGCTCGACGATGGGACGCCGTGATATCGAACGGCAGCAAGCAAACAACATACCCAGTCTGCTGCAGACCCTGCCGGGTGTGACCATGGGCGGCTCCGCCAAGCCTGGCGGCCAGACCATGAACATCTGGGGTCTGGGTGATGCCGAGGACGTGCCGTTCACGCTCGATGGTGCCAGCAAAAGCGGTTTTGAGCGCTACCAGCAGGGCACGATTTTTATTGAGCCGGAGTTGATCAAGCGGATTGAAGTGGAGAAGGGTCCGTACTCGGCAGACACTGGCAACGGTGGCTTTGGCGGTACCGTCCACATGGAGGCCCGCGATGCCACTGACATGCTCAAGCCGGGTCGCAACAGTGGCGCGCTGATCAAGTATGGCTACCAGAGCAACGACCAGCAACGCAGCTATACCGGCGCGCTGTTCGGGCGTAGTGACGATGGGATGTTCGACGGCCTGCTGTATCTCAACCACCGCGACAGCAATGACATCAAGCTGGCCGGGCACATCGATCAGGGCGAAGGCTATCTGTACCCAGAGCGTTATCCCTACACCGCGCAGAATCAGGACTCGGTGTTGTTCAAGGGCAACTTCAACCCGACTGACGAACACAGCTTCGGGCTGACCTACAGTCGCAGCAAGCTGGATCTGCGTACCCCGTTCAGCGCCGTAACCTTTCTGGTACCCAGCAAATGGTCGATCGACCGCTATGGCAGCCTTGAGGCAGCCATGCACCGTTTGTTGTCCAATCGTGAGCTGATTGACACCACCTGGGTTGGCAAATATCACTACCAGCCGCAGGACAACCCGTTGGTTGATCTTGAGCTGAGTTACTCGCTGTCTGATACCGACCAGACGGACACGCGTGACGACGATGCCAGCTACAGCTCTTCGACCGGTGGCAAGTACATCAACACCCGCTACCGCGACAAGGTTCTGGACCTGCGCAACACCAGTCTGTTTGACACCGGTGAGCTGGCCCATGAGCTGACCGCCGGGCTGCAGTGGCGTCTGCATACCCGCGGTGTGCTGATGTATCTGCCTACCTACGACAGCAACCCGGACTACAACTATGGCTGGTATCAGCCGCAGTTCATGCCGGCTGGCGAGCAGGAAGTGCGCAGCCTGTTCCTAGAGGATGCCATCACCTTGGGAGACGTCACCGTTACCCCGTCGCTGCGTTACGATCACGTGACCAACAGGGGCAAGCGCAACCTGGCCTTACGCTACAACAATGCGGCGATGAACCACGATTATCGACCGGTCACCTATACCGGCTGGTCGCCCCGGTTGTCAGTGTTCTGGCGAGTAAACCCGAACCTCGGACTGTTCGTCGACTATGCCAGCACCTGGCGTGCACCGGTGCTGGATGAACAGTACGAAGTACAGAGCAGCTCCACCCTGAGCGGCAGCAGCCGCGACCTGGATGCTGAGCGGCTGCGCGGTGTGCGCGGCGGTGCGGTGGTTACCCTGCCTGACCTGATCAGCGCCGGCGACAATCTGCAGGTGCGGGCGACGCTCTACCGTCACCGGATCAGTGACGAGATATTCAAGT
This sequence comes from Halopseudomonas oceani, assembly GCF_002903165.1. Classification (GTDB taxonomy): domain Bacteria; phylum Pseudomonadota; class Gammaproteobacteria; order Pseudomonadales; family Pseudomonadaceae; genus Halopseudomonas; species Halopseudomonas oceani. The sequence continues at coordinate 3,996 of NZ_PPSK01000014.1, read as the reverse complement.
TCCGCTCCATTGCCTGTCAGGCGCAGGCAGAAAACGGCGGCAGCATCAGCGACAATTGCGGTGACCTGCTGCCGCTGTCCAATTATCGGAACCTGGACGGCCTGACCATTCGTGGCGCAGAGGTAGAGAGTTACTACGACAGCCAACGCCTGTTCGCCAGCCTGTCCTACTCCTGGACCGAAGGCCGTCATTACGGCGCCTACAGCAACCCCTGGGCACAGAACGTTTGGGCTCGGGATATCCCGCCGGCCAAATGGGTGGCGATGCTGGGGCTGAAGCTTCCCGAACTGGATATGCAGGTGGGCTGGCAGGGCGAGTTTGTGCGCAAGAACGACCGGCAACCCTCGGACCAGTATGACGGCAGTGGTGAACGCTACTGGGATAGCTACGCCAATGGCAGTTATGACGTGCATCGGGTGTTCGCCGACTGGTCGCCGCGCAGTGGTCAATTGGCCGACCTCAGCGTCAAGCTGACGGTCGATAACATCTTCAACCGCTTCTATCGTCCGGCGATGTCCGGTGACAACGCCTACTCGCAGGGGCGTAACGCCAAGTTCAGCGTCAGTTACGCATTCTGACTCGACCGCTGCTGCAGCCGACATGACTGCTGCAGCGGCCCGCCCTCAAGAGGTAAGCCGGAAGCGGCTTACCAGTGAGTTCAGATCGACTGCCAGGCGAGACAGCTCCTGACTGGCCGCGTTGGTCTGCTGGGCGCCAGCTGCAGTCTGCATGGACAGGTCGCGGATGTTGACCAGGTTGCGGTCCACCTCGCGGGCGACCTGGGCCTGTTGCTCGGATGCGCTGGCAATCACCAGATTGCGCTCGTTGATCGAACCAATAGCGCGGGTAATATCCTCCAGTGCCTCGCCAGCCTGTTGTGCCATGCTCAGGGTCGAGGTCGCCAGCCCCATGCTGCTTTGCATCGCAGTAACGGCACTGCTGGCCCCTTTCTGCACGGTGTCGATCATCCGCTCGATTTCTTCGGTTGACTGCTGTGTGCGGTGCGCCAAGCCGCGCACTTCGTCGGCCACAACGGCAAAGCCGCGGCCCTGCTCGCCGGCTCGAGCTGCTTCAATCGCGGCGTTCAGTGCTAGCAGGTTGGTCTGCTCGGCCACGCTGCGAATGACCTCGAGCACCTGGGCGATGTTGCGGACGTCCTGTGCCAGGGTTTCCACGCTGGTAGCGGTTTCGGTGATATTGCTGGTCAGTGAATTGATCGAGCTGACGGTTTGCTGAACCTGATGCTGACCGTTTTGTGCGCGCTCGTTGGTTTCTTTCGATGCCTCCGAGGTGCTGACGGCGTTGGTCGCGACTTCTTCAACGGCCGTGGTCATTTCGTTCACTGCGGTAGCGGCCTGCTCCATTTCCTGATTCTGTTGGCGGATGCCGCGATTGGCATCTTCGGTAACCGCATTCAGCTCTTCTGCGGCCGACGCCAGCTGGGTAGAGGAGGTGTTGATCCCGTGGATGGTCTGCGCAAGGTTCTGCTGCATGGTATTTAGCGCCGCCAGCAGTTCCGCCGGCTCATCTTTGCCCTGATCCTGCATCTGTTGAGTAAGGTCGCCAGAGGCGATGACATTGGCCAGCTGCACCGCTTTACCAAGCGGCGTAACGATACTGCGGGTCAGCATGATCGCCATGATAATCGTCAGCACCAGACTGGCTGCGGCGACACACAGCACCACGGTGAGGCTGTCGCGGAAGACGACCGAGCTGCTGGCGGTGGCTGCTGTTGCCCCCTTCTCGTTGATATCGGTAAGGGAGGCGAGCTTCTGGACCATATTATCGGCGTCGTCGTTCAGGTAGCGATTGACCACTTCCTCCGCTTGCGCGTTCTGGCCCTGGCTGACCAGTTCCACGACTTGTCTTTGGTGAGTCATGTAGGTGTCCCGTGCCTTGGTGAACGCCTCATAGGCGTCACGCTCGCGCTCAGAGGAAATCAGTGCTTCGTAACGCCGCTCGGCGGTATCCATCGCCTGGTCTGCGTCGTTCAGGCGTGCGCGCGTGTCGCTTATGTCGCTGGCATCACTCAGCGTCAGCATGCGCAGCGTCAAGGCGCGCACCCGCGAGGTCGCAATGCCCATATCATTGATGGAAAGGATGGCGGGCAACCAGTTTTGATCGATTTCGTCGGACAGATCGTTCATGCGCTGCATTTGCAGGGCCGTGATCACGCCAAGCGCAATGATCAGCACGGTCATGGCAGCAAAGCAGAGGCCGGCCCGGAGGCCTATTTTGAGGTTTCTAATGGACATGGAGGCTCCAGAAGCCGCAATCCTTATGCGGCGAACGAGAAATAGAGAGGTCTGGCTTCAGGTTTGCATCATCCAGATGATGCGCTTGGCTGAGCCCACCGGATTATCGGCTAGTACACCTATCTCTTGACCAAAAAAGTCAAAGCATTTGCTTTTGTTTCATCGGTGATACATGTTGCGCCCGTTTCCATGCTGGGCTTCGTCTCGGCAACAGCGGTTTCACCACGGTTAACGTCTCTCTGGCGCAGGCAGTCAGGGTGTTGTCGATCCCACTGCGGCAAGCAGCAGATGCGCCTTACCTTGTTTAGAGCCTAGCAAATATCCGGGAAAGCACAGCAAGGGTGGGCGGGTAATCCTCACGATTGCAGCGAGATTTGCAGGCACCCCCGGCTCGGCGTTCTAGCTGCCTCGGCAGGCGGCCGGCAGAAACTCACGGGGCAGGTCGGTCTTGTTGATGCCGCGTGTTTCCATGCCCGTGACCGGTTCATCATAGCCGCATAGCCAGGCAATCGGGCTCTCCGGGCTGCCGGTTACCACGGCCGGACGAAAGCTCAGCGTCTTACCTTGCAGCGGCTGCGAGGCCTTGTTGCCAAGGGTCACATGGATAGCGCCTGACTCGACGACCACGCCGGTTATCCGGTTGCCGATCAACTGCTGAGGCGCGGGCATGCCGGCGGCAGCATTGTCGACAGGGAAGGCCAGCCGCTCTTCGTAGTAGTTGTTTACCCTGCTCTTCAGCGAGCCGGCCATACTCAGCGCTTCGGTAATTTCGCTGCGCTGGATGTAGGTCTGGTAGGACGGCAGGGCGATGGATGCCAGAATGCCGATGATTGCGCACACCACCATCAGCTCGATCAGGGTGAAACCGCGGTTGCTGTTCATATTGCTTCTCCCAGGCTGAAGATCGGTGAATAGGCACTGGACAGGAACATCATTACCGCGACGATGACGACCACGGCGATCAGTGTCGTGAGGCCCTTGAGCTGTTTTTCGCAGGCCTGCAAAAAAGCCTGCATCTGTACTTCTGCGAGTGTTTGAATCTCGACAGCCAGGTCCATGCTGCTGTCTTCAACCTGCCGCAGATGTTGCTGTATCAAGCTCGCTTGTTCGCCCGGTTGTGCTGGCTCGTCGAGGGTTGGATATTGCAGGGCGTCAACGGTGCGAGCATAGGCGCGCCGGCAAGCGGGTATTACCAACAGGCAGCAGAGCAGCCGGTTCTGGGCATTCACCTCGAACTGAAAGAGCCGGCGCATTTGCAATGCGCTCAGCAGCGCCAGCAGGATCAGCACCGAGATGGCGAGCACGAATACGCCCCAATAGGCTTGGTACAACGCGAGATAGGTGGGTGGTGTTACCCCGAGGTTGTCGAAGACACTGCTGAAGGCGGGAGTGACCTTCAACTGATAAATGGCGGCGACCGCGTAGAACACCAGAGTGACGTAGCTCAGGTACGCCAGCGCGCGCTTGAATTTGATCGGGGTGTCCAGCGGCCTGCCCAGATTGAGTCGCTGGTAGATAGCGAGGGCACGCTCGGCGCGTTCAGGGTCGCGCATGTTGGCTAGCTGGGTCAGCAGCTGCGCGGGCCAGGTGTTTGCCACCAGCCTGTGGCCGTAGAGCGAGCAGGCGTCTTCGTCGCTGACCTTGCCTAGCCGCGCTGCCACGGTGTCAGCGCCCGTATGCTCGCTACTTGCCTTGCGGCAAATGTAGCCAAATCTGTCCCACGTCATGCTCTGCGTACGGG
>NZ_PPSK01000013.1 GCF_002903165.1 Halopseudomonas oceani | reverse complement strand
TGCAGCTTGCGGCTTGCAGCTGACGGTGGGGGGCGCTACGCGCCCCCCACCGTCATCCCATCCACCAGCCAACTGCCGGTCAGGTAGTTGCCACGGCGCTCAACGTCGTTGCCAACGCAACGCAGGTTGGCATACATATCCTTCAGATTACCGGCGATGGTGATCTCACTGACCGGATACTGAATTTCGCCATTCTCGACCCAGAACCCGCCAGCACCGCGCGAATAATCCCCGGTCACCCCGTTCACGCCCTGCCCCATCAGCTCAGTCACCAGCAGACCGGTACCCATTTCCTTGAGCAGTGCATCAAGGTTGCCCGCGTTACTGGTGACCTGCAGGTTATGAACACCACCGGCGTTAGCGGTACTGGGCAGCTGGAGCTTGCGACCCGAGTAGGTGCTCAACAACCAGCTGACCAACTCGCCATCTGCAATAAACGCCTGCTCGCGTGTCTGCAGGCCGTCACCATCGAAGGCTGAACTGCCGAGCCCCTGTTTCAGGTACGGAGCCTCACGCATGGTCATCCAGCTCGGGAAGATCGGCTGCCCCAGGGCATCGAGCAAAAACGTGGACTGGCGATATACCGCACCGCCTGATATGGCACCAAACAGATGCCCAACCAGACCTGCGGCTTGGTCCGCGGCAAATAGCACTGGCACCTTGGCGGTCTTGACCGTACGAGGGTTCAGCCGCGACAGCGTCCGCTCCCCCGCCTTGCGTCCAACGGCCTGCTCACTCGGCAGACGACCCGGCACGCGATCAACCGCATACCAGTAATCCCGCTGCATGCCCTGCTCGGACGAGACGATCATGACCGCTGCACTACTATGCCGACTGCCAAACGCACTGCCGATAAAGCCATGACTGTTGCCGTAGACGCGGCAACCCTGCTGAGTGCTGATCTGCGCACTGTCAGTCACCAGCCTGGCGTCGACGGCCAGGGCGGCCTGCTCCAACTCCAACGCCCGATCAATCGCCTGCTCGGCAGACAGCGCCCACGGATGGAACAGATCAAGGTCCGGCAACTCGGTGGCCATCAGCTCGGCATCAGCCAACCCCGAGCACGGATCCTCGGAGGCATGTCGGGCAATTGCCAGCGCTGTCTCAACCGCGCGTTGAATAGCGGCGTCAGAGGTATCGGAGGTACTGACCGAGCCCTTGCGCTGGCCGGCATACAGGGTAATGGCGAAGCCTTGGTCGCGATTAAACTCGACCGTCTCGACCTCTCCACTGCGCACACTGACTGACAGACCGGTACTCTGGCTGACAGCTACCTCACTGGCGCTAGCGCCCTGTCGGCGCGCCTCGTCAACGATAAAGGCGACGCGTTGCTCCAGCGCCTGCTGCAGGACTTCAGGTTTCTCGGCTACGCTGATCGTATTCGCGCTCATATCACCTCCGGATCAAGCAACCATTGTAGCGAGGTTGCGCAACCGGAAACCACCATGGATTGGCCGCGGCCGGCGCTAAGCAGGTATCATTGCCCCCCGGCCAACGCTGGCGCGACCATCTCCAGACAGGATCACCATGACCGAGTTTCACGACGACGAATCCCTCGACCCCGTTGATGAGGGCAAGAGCAAAACCCAGATCAAACGGGAGATGGACGCCCTGCAGGAGATGGGCAAGCGCCTACTGGCACTTAAACCCGACCAGTTGGCCAAGCTGGAGCTGACAGACAAGCTGCGCCTGGCGCTCGCCGAGGCCAGTCGGCACACCGCACGCGGCGCCCTGAAACGCCATATGAGCTTTGTCGGCAAACTGATGCGCGATCAGGATATTGAGCAAATCCAGACCTATCTGGATCTGTTTGACAGCAGCAGCGCAGCTCACAACCAGCACTTTCACCAAATCGAACGCTGGCGCGACCGGCTGCTGACCGGTCGCGCGGACGAACTGGAGCTATTCATGCTGGCCTATCCCGACGCGGATCGTCAGCACCTGCGCCAACTCGTTCGGCAGGCTGCCAGGGAAGTCGAGCAGAACAAGCCGCCAGCCGCTGCGCGCAAGCTGTTCAAGGCTATCCGCGTACTGGCCGACAACGCCAAGGGACTGTGATAACGGCGCGGTAGCGGGTCACAACTCAGGGCCTGACTGGACGGTCATTTTGGCCGTATGCGCAACCCACTGCTAGGTTTTAACTTTAACCTGCAGAGGATGACGCCACGTGAGCCTTGCTCTTGACCTGCCCAGACTCGAATCCACCCTGCGCCTTCCGGTTCAGGATGAGCGCCAACAGCTTCTGCAGGGACTGCTGCAGCCAACCGCACGCATCGACTCAAAGTACTTCTACGACGAGCGCGGCTGCGAACTGTTTACCGACATCTGTCGCCTCGACGAGTATTACCCTACCCGCACCGAGGCGCAGATTTTCTCGGACAACCGTGAGGCTATCGCCGCCCAGCTGCCAGACACCCCGCAGTGGGTCGATCTCGGCTGCGGCGACTGCAACAAGACACGGCAATGGCTGGACGCGGTCGACCCGGCGCGAGTGGTTGGTGTCGACATCGCCGGAGAGTTCCTGCAAAGCTCGATAGCCGCTGTTGCTCAACAGCACCCTCAGCTGGAGTGCGTCGGCGTGGTCAGCGACTTCACCCAACACCTCGAGTTGCACGATTTGCTGGCTGAGCGCCCCAACAATCCACCGGTCTTCTTCTACCCGGGCTCGTCCATCGGCAATTTCGAACCCCGCGCCGCCATGCACTTTATCAGACGTATAAGAGCCCATTGCGGGGAACAGGGGCGACTGCTGATTGGTGCCGACCTGCTCAAGCCTCGCGCCATCCTGGAAGCAGCCTATGATGATGCCAGCGGCGTTACCGCCGCGTTCAACCTGAACATCCTCAACGTCGTCAACCAGGAACTGGATGCCGACTTCCGACCCGAGCTCTTTCACCACTGGGCCCGGTTCGACGATGAACATCGCCGCATCGAAATGCGACTGGTGGCCCGAGAACGGCACAGCGTGCGCCTGGCCCGACACACTCGCCGCCACTTCGAAGCCGGTGAGCACATCGTGACGGAGTATTCCCACAAGTACAGTGCGGATGAGTTTCGCGCCCTGCTCGCTGCCAGCGGCCTGCGTTGCACCCATTACTGGACTGACGCGCAGGACTGGTTCGGCGTCTTCCTGGCGGAGCCAGCATGAACGGGACGAGCAGCCAGACGACGGCCAGCGGACTTGCGCTCGACTACGCCCGAGTCCGAGCCTATTCACTGGAGCTGGTCCGCGGGCTCAGCGCCGAAGACTGTCAGCTTCAGTCCATGAACGATGCCAGCCCGCTGAAATGGCACCTGGCCCATACCACCTGGTTCTTTGAAACCTTCGTTCTCGCCGCGTTGCCCGAGCCGCCCCCGGCCATTGATCCGGCCTACAAGGTACTGTTCAACTCCTACTACGTCGGCATTGGCGAACGCCATCAACGCGCCGAGCGCGGTCTATTATCGCGGCCGACGCTGGAAGAAGTGCTCCACTACCGCCAGCGGATTGACCAGTTGATGCAGCAGGTACTGAGCGACGCCAGCCAGCGTCACAGCCTCGCCGCACTGGTAACCCTCGGCCTGCAGCACGAACAACAGCATCAGGAACTGATGCTGACGGATCTGAAGCATCATTTTTCCTGCAACCCGCTTATGCCCGCCTGGCGGACAAACGCACCTGAACAACGCTCCGCTATTGCCACTGAGCCTTACCCCTATCGGGAGTTCACCGGCGGTCTGTGCGAGATCGGCGCGTCCGACGCCAGCTTCAGCTATGACAACGAAGGCCCCTGCCACCGCGTCTGGCTGGAACCCTTCCTGCTGGGTGAGCGTAATGTCAGCAACGCCGACTACATGGCCTTTATCGCAGACGGCGGCTACCAGCGTCCGGAGCTATGGCTGTCCGATGGCTGGGACTGGGTCAACCAGCGACAGGCACGGGCCCCCTTGTACTGGCAGCAGACAGCAGATGAACCGCGGCACGCCTTCACCCTGGCTGGCCGGCAAGCGCTCAACCTTGAGGCGCCGGTCTGCCATATCAACCTGTATGAAGCGGATGCCTACGCACGCTGGGCTGGGGCACGACTGCCTACAGAAGCCGAGTGGGAGCACGCAGCCTGCAACGCACCGGATCTCGCCGGGCTGTTTGGCGAGGTTTGGCAATGGACCAACAGCGCCTATTTGCCTTACCCCGGTTACCAACCGGCGGCGGGTGCCGTCGGTGAATACAATGGCAAGTTCATGACCAACCAGATGGTGCTGCGCGGCAGCTCCTGCGCTACCCCTCAAGGGCACAGCCGGCCCTCCTACCGCAACTTCTTTCCAGCTGCTGCGCAGTGGCAGTTCAGCGGGCTGCGCCTGGCGCGTAATCCCTGAGTACCCGGCACAAAAAAGGCCGCCCCGTTACCGGGGCGGCCTTCTTACTGGCAGCAACGCGTCGCTGAATCAGTAACCCAGCGCGAAGTTGTCAGCATCCATTTCCATCAGGTTGTCCGCACCGGACAGGATCGCCTCAACGTGAGTGCGAACGCGCGGCAGGATACGCTGATAGTAGAAACGGGCAGTCTGCAGCTTGGCCTTGTAGAAGCCCTCTTCCGCAGTACCTGCGGCCAGCTTCTCGGCAGCAAGACGCGCCATGTCAGCCCAGAAGTAGGCCAGGCAAGCGTAACCGCTGTACATCAGATAATCCACAGACGCGGCGCCGACCATTTCGCGGTCTTTCATCGCGGCCATGCCGATCTTCATGGTCAGCTCACCCCATTCCTTGTTCAGCGCAGCCAGCGGCGCGACAAACTCGGCGATGGCTTCGTTGCCTTCGTTGTTCTGGCAGAACTTGTGCACGATCTTGGTGAAGCCCTTCAGCGCTTCGCCCTGGGTCATCAGAACCTTGCGACCCAGCAGGTCGAGCGCCTGAATACCGGTAGTGCCTTCGTACAGCATGGAGATACGGGCGTCACGCACGTTCTGCTCCATGCCCCACTCGGCGATAAAGCCGTGGCCACCGTAGATCTGCACACCGTGGTTGGCCGCTTCAAAACCAACTTCGGTCATGAACGCCTTGGCGATCGGCGTCAGGAAGGCCAGCATGGCGTCAGCCTGCTTCTTCTGCTCGGCATCCTGGCTGTTCTTCAGAATGTCGACCTGCTTGGCAGTGAAGTACACCATGGCGCGGTTACCTTCGGTGAACGCCTTCATGGTCAGCAGCATACGACGTACGTCCGGATGGACGATGATCGGATCAGCCGGCTTCTCCGGTGCCTTGTTGCCGGTCAGCGAACGCATCTGCAGACGCTCACGGGCGTACTGGATACCGCCCTGGAAGGCGATTTCGCTGTGTGCCAGGCCCTGCAGCGCAGTACCCAGACGCGCGGTGTTCATAAAGGTGAACATGGCATTCAGGCCCTTGTTCGGCTCGCCGATCAGGTAGCCGGTGGCGCCATCGAAGTTCATCACGCAGGTAGCGTTGCCGTGGATGCCCATCTTGTGCTCGAGCGAACCACAGGTGACACCGTTGCGCTCACCTTTCTCGCCATCGGCGTTAACCAGGAACTTGGGCACGATGAACAGGGAGATGCCCTTGGTGCCGGCAGGCGCATCGGGCAGACGAGCCAGCACGATGTGGATGATGTTCTCCGACATGTCGTGCTCGCCGGAAGAGATGAAAATCTTGGTGCCGGATACCTTGTAGGTACCATCAGCCTGCGGCTCGGCCTTGGTGCGCAGCATGCCCAGGTCGGTACCACAGTGCGGCTCGGTCAGACACATGGTGCCAGTCCATTCGCCAGATACCAGCTTGGGCAGGTAGGTGTGCTTCTGCTCATCGGTACCATGGGCATCCAGGGTGTTCATGCAGCCATGCGACAGACCCGGGTACATGCCCCAGGACCAGTTGGCCTGACCGACCATCTCGCTGATAGCCAGACCCAGAGACTCGGGCAGACCCTGACCGCCGTGATCAATGTTGTGGGCCAGGCTCGGCCAGCCGCCTTCAACGTACTGCTGGTAGGCTTCCTTGAAGCCGGTCGGGGTAGTCACACCCTCAGGGCTCCAGGTACAGCCTTCGGTGTCACCAACGCGGTTCAGCGGTGCAATCACCTGCTCACAGAATTTCGCACCCTCTTCCAGAATGGCATTAACCATATCCGGAGTAGCGTCTTCGCAGCCGGGCAGGCTCTGATAGTGCTCTTCATAACCCAGGAGTTCATCGCGGACGAAACGAATGTCACGCAGGGGAGCCTTGTAATCGGGCATGGTACTGGACCTCAAGTATTGATCAGTATGCACGGGCAGCCGAGGCTGCGGTTTTGAGCTGATGGCCAGCTCGAATTCAAACAGACGTTTGAAACATACGTTTACGCCCAGGCATTGTCAACCCCCGCATGAATGCCACGGTATCAACAGCAATGAGTATAAAAGCGAAGCGTTTGTATACTGCTGGCTAAGCTCAGGCCTGCGCGCGCACCGCAGATTCCGGGTTGCCTGCAGCGATGCTGCGATAGAGAGACAAGTCCGCGCTGGGGGCATCACCTGCTGAACTGGCGTCCGCCTGCTCTTCGTCAGCCGCGGTAGCGGCGACCGAGCCCTTGTCGTCAGCCGTATCAGATGACGTGGATGCCACTTCAGCCCTTGCCTGAGCAATCAGTTGGGCGGCCTGCGCAGCAATCGAGCGATCCTGCGCAGAGGGCTCTGCCGGCGCCAGCGCCGCGCGGCGCACCTGCTCCATCTTTTCGATGGTTGCCTGCGGATCACCGGGAACCGGGCCGGTATCAATAGGTACCTCGCCACCCACCGCATACATGCGACCGTCAGGGCCACGCTGGTAGGTAAAGGATGCAGAGCCTGCATGTTGACCACCAACCGACATGTGCGCCTGTTCGTGCGTACGCACCTCACGATCACGGGCGGCAAGATCCCTGATTTCGCTCTGCTCGGACTGCGCCAGCTCCGCTTCAACCTTGGCAAGCCTCGAACGCTTGCTGCGCTCGGCTTCAGCCAACTCGGTGTCGCGAGAGGTATCAGAGGGGGCCGTTCCAACCGCCGCTTCGCCGGCTTGCTCTATCGGCGCAAAGCGGGTGTTGGCCTCAGCGGGCGGAACGTTATCATTGACCGCAATGGAACGCGCAGTCTGCGTAGTAACTGCGGAGGGGATATAGCTACTGTAACTGCTGCCGACAGGGGTCATCTGGGTGCAACATGCCGGTGAGCCTGATCAGGCTCAGGCGGTGACATCCAGCAAGGTACCAAGCACTTCGTCAGCCGTGTCGATCACCGACGCGCCGACCTCAGCCTCCTGGCGGCCTTGTTGCAACTCGACCAGACTGTCGACCAAGTTCACCGGGCGAGCGGTTTCTACCGGCGCAGAAGCGGCTGCTTGTCCGGTTGCAGGTTGAGCCGGCTGAGCGGTGCCTGCTGCCGGGTCGACTGGCAGCGCAGCACGGGCGATGTCAGACGCCGCACCGCTGATGCGGTTCTGGCCCTGACGCACACTGGTCAGGCCAGCGGAAATCAAGTCAAGGGTAGCCATGGCATGGTCTCTGGATAGATTGACACCCACATTCAAGCACAGACGGGGCCGCGCGCCCAGCACCGCTGGTCGCGTCAGACCAGCGGCGTCACATCCAGATACCGGGCCACAGAAGCCGCGTCAGCAGCTTCCAGCCAGGGTACGACGCCCAGACATGGCGCGTTGATCAGTTGCTTGAGGGTAGCCAGATTTTCTTCCGGCCGACTCATTTCCGGATCAACTTGGTTGGCGACCCAGCCCGCCAGTTCCAGCCCGTCAGCGACGATGGCGCGGCAACTAAGCAGGGCGTGGTTGATGCAGCCCAGGCGCATACCCACCACCAGCACCACTGGCAGCTTTTGGGCAACGGCAACATCCGACAGTAGCTCGGTAGCGTTGAGCGGCACACACCACCCTCCCGCGCCTTCCACCAGGGTCAGATCCGCACTACGTGCGAACACCGTCTCGCAAGCACCGGCCAGCCCCTGCGCCGAGAGTGCGACCTGCTCCTCTTGTGCTGCAATGTGCGGAGCAATGGCCGCTTCCAGCGTGACCGGGTTTATCAGTTCATAGGCCAGCGGCGGATTGCACTGGGCCTGCAGCGCGAGCGCGTCTTCGTTGCGCAGCCCGTCAGCCGTCCGCTCGCAACCTGCAGCAACCGGTTTTACCCCAGCCGTGGTCAGACCGCGCTGACGCGCGGCGCAAAGCAGACCAGCCGCGACGGTGGTCTTGCCAATTTCAGTATCGGTACCGGTGACGAAGTAGCGTTTGCTCATGAGGGTTCCTTCAGGCCTGGTGGCCTTTATGCAGAATGATCTGGGCGACCTGATAGGTCGCCGGCAAACCCGCCGACTGGCGGAAGGATTCATAGGCAGAGGTCAACGCCCGCAATCTGGCCCGCCCGGTCAACCCACCCGGCCGGCCCGCGTTCAGGTTGTGAGCGCCGAGTGCTTTCAGCTCATGGGTCAGGGCGCTGAGCTGCGGATAGTGCAGTACGTGGGTTTCGACCTCGCAGGACCAATGGGTGAAACCAGCGCTGGCAAGAATCTGCTGCAATTGTGCCAACGGCATAAAACGATTGACGTGCACGTAGCCATCGACCGCTTGCCAGGCATCGCGCAGCTCCTGCAGCGTGCCGTCAACCAGTGTGTTGAAGACCATGTGCCCGCCCGCCTGCAACACCCGATGGGCTTCACGCAGCGCCTGCCCCAGGTCAGGACACCACTGCAACGCCAGGCTGGAAAACAACAACTGCTGGGAGTCCGAACGCAAAGGCAAGGCCTCGGCATCAGCCGTTACCCACGCACAAGAAGCCGGCCCCTGGCTGCGAGCGTAGCGCAGCATGCCCTCGGCGATGTCCAGCCCCAGCACCGGCTGCTGAAAGCGCGCGTTCAGCGCACGGGTGAAATACCCGGTACCACACCCCAGATCGACAAGACGCTCTGCCTGCAGGTCCTTAGGCAAGCGCTCCAACAAATTGGTGCCGACGCTACGCTGCAGCTCGGCGACCTGATCATAGGTTGTTGCCGCCCGACTGAAGGAGGCGGCGACGGCCTGCTTGTCGATCACCTCGGCGGTCATTGCGCTTCCAGCCACTCGGCGATTTCACTCGCCAGCCAGAGAGGCGCTTCCAGCGGCAGCGCGTGGCTAGCCTGCGGCAATACCCTGACCTGCGCTTTGTCGTTAAGCGTCTGCAGGTCTGACTCGACGGCTGCTGGCACCAGCGCGTCGTTACCACCGAGGCAATGCAGTACCGGCTGAGCGCAGCGCTGCAACGGAATTCGGTTATCAATGACGCCGAGCAGTGCCAGTTGGTTAAGCCGCTGCAGCGGGTCCGCATCACTCCACTGCAATTGCTTACTCAGCTCCCGGGCATTTTCGCTGCCTTGTGTGACCAGCAGGGAAAAACGCTTGAGGATACGCTCGGGGTGCTCACGGGCATCCCCGAGGAAAGCCTTGAAGGTATCGACCGGCATTGCCTGTGGCCAGCTGTCGCGCGCGGCAAAGCAGGCATTGCTGGCGATGGTGATGACGCCACAAAAGCGCTCGGGGAAACGCCGCTGCAGCTGCACCGCCAGCATGCCGCCGAGCGACCAGCCGGCCAGCCAGCCCGCAGGCAGTGCCTCGGCCAGCGCCGTCAGATCGGGTTCCAGCGTCGACATCTGCAATCGCGGCGGCAGCTCCGCCAGTTGAACGGTCAGCGAGGGGAGCCGCTCCTGCAGCGCCTGCTGTAACGGTCGCAGGTTGTCCGCGGACAGCGCCCAACCAGGCAGCAAAGTAAGGTTATTCATCATTCAGTTCCTTGTGCGCCTGCCCAAGCGCATAGAGCAGGCGATCAACCTGTTGTTCGGTGTGGGCGGCGCTGAGGGTAACACGCAGTCTGGCAGTACCCTGCGGCACGGTCGGCGGGCGAATGGCGGTCACCAACAGGCCACGCGCGCGCAGCGCAGCCGACAGCGCCAGTGCACGCTCGCTGCTGCCGACCACAATCGGCTGGATCGGCGTTGGGCTGTCCATCAGTTCCAGCCCGAGCGCACTCACGCCTGCCCGAAAACGACGGATCAGCACAGCGAGATGGTCACGGCGCCAGTGTTCTTCGCGCACCAGCTGCAGGCTGGTCAATGTGGCATGGGCAACGGCGGGTGGCTGGCTGGTGGTATAGATGTAGGGACGGGCAAACTGAATCAGCGATTCGATCAACGCCTCACTGCCGGCGACAAAGGCGCCCGCGGTGCCGAACGCCTTGCCCAGGGTGCCGACCAGCACCGGCACCTGCTCAGTCGACAAGCCGAAGTGCTCAACGATGCCCCCACCCTGTGCGCCCAGACAGCCGAAACCGTGGGCGTCGTCCACCATCGTCCAGGCCTGCGCCGCCGTCGCCTCGGCGCACAGCGCTGGCAGATCAGCCAGATCACCATCCATGCTGAACACGCCATCGGTGACCACCAGCGTATTACCCTGGGCCTTGCTCAATCGGCCGCGCAGACTGCCGGCATCGTTATGCAGATACCGCGAGAAGCGCGCGCCACTGAGCAGACCGGCATCCAGCAGCGAGGCGTGATTGAGCCGATCCTCCAGTACCGTATCACCCTGCCCCACCAGCGCCGTGACCGTCCCCATATTGGCCATGTAGCCGCAGGACATCAGCAGGGCCCGTGGCCGACCGGTGAAGTCAGCCAGCGCATCTTCCAGCGCGTGATGAGCAGCCGAATGGCCAGTTACCAGATGGGACGCACCGCCACCCGTCCCCCAACGACGCACACCATCGACGAACGCCTCGTTGATGCGCGGATCGTTGGCAAGGCCAAGATAGTCGTTACTGCAAAAGCTGAGCAATTGCTCGCCATCAACCTGCACCTCGACGCCTTGCGGCGTCTGCAGCAGTGGCCGTTGACGGTAGAGGTGCGCGGCGCGGCGTTCAGTGAGGCGTGCAGAAAGGTCGAAAGACATAAAAAAGCTCCAAGCGGCAAGCTGCAAGCTTCAAGCCACATCAGCGCTCGCTTGAGGCTTGCAGCTTATGGCTTGAGGCTGCCGTCGTCAGACGGCCGAATAAAACAGCTTGCTGTCCCGCTGCTCGACCAGCGCCTGCTCAATCGCCGCCTGATGCACCTCGTCCGCGTGCTCTTCGCGTTCTTCAGGCTTGATGCCGAGACGGGCGAACAGTTGCATGTCCTTGTCGGCCTGCGGGTTGCCGGTAGTCAGCAGCTTCTCACCGTAGAAGATGGAATTGGCGCCGGCGAAGAAGGCAAGCGACTGCATCTGCTCGTTCATCTGCTCGCGACCGGCAGACAGCCGCACATGCGACTTCGGCATCATAATCCGAGCGACCGCCAGCATGCGGATAAAGTCGAAGGGATCAACGTCCTGCTCCTCGGCCAGCGGCGTACCTTGAACCTTGACCAACATATTGATCGGCACGCTCTCCGGGTGCTCCGGCAGGTTGGCCAGCTGAATGAGCAGACCGGCTCGGTCTTTCAGCGACTCACCCATGCCAAGGATGCCGCCCGAGCAGATCTTCATACCCGCATCGCGCACGTGCGACAGGGTTTCCAGCCGGTCGGCGTAGGTCCGGGTGGTGATGATGTTGCCGTAGAACTCGGGCGAGGTATCGAGGTTGTGGTTGTAGTAGTCCAGCCCTGCCTCAGCCAACGCCTCGGTCTGTTCCTTGCTCAGCTTGCCCAGGGTCATGCAGGTTTCCATGCCCAGCGCCTTGACGCCCTCGACCATCTTCAAAACGTACGGCATGTCCTTGGCGGACGGGTGTTTCCAGGCAGCGCCCATGCAGAAGCGGGTGGAACCAATGGCCTTGGCGTCGGCGGCCGCCTTGAGCACCTTCTCGACCTCCATCAGCTTTTCCTTGTCCAGCCCGGTGTTGTAATGACCGGACTGCGGGCAGTACTTGCAGTCTTCCGGGCAGGCGCCAGTTTTGATCGACAGCAGCGTGGAGACCTGCACCCGGTTGGGGTCGAAGTGCGTGCGATGCACCGTCTGTGCTTGAAATAACAGATCGTTGAACGGCTGATTGAACAGCTCCAGCACTTCTGCCAGAGTCCAGTCGTGGCGGGTCACGGATGCAGTCATGGGGTCTTGTCCCTTCGAATTGGCAGGGGAACCGGGCGGGTTCCAAGTCTGCCGAGCATCATAACGACGGCACGGAGGCTGTCAACCATTGAAAACACCGAAGGTTTACAAGTGGACAAAAAACAACCTATTCGCGCAATGCATACTTTGTCTTGGTGCCAACCCACAACCTGGCATGCAACTGTGCGCCGGCTGTGAGGCTGACCTGCCCTGGCAACAGGCCTGCTGCCAGCGCTGCGCCCTGCCATTGCCGCAAGCGGCCGCGCAGTGTGGGCGCTGCCTCAAAGCACCGCCGCCGTTCAGCCATGCGTTGGCTCCACTGATCTACCGCTTCCCGGTCGACAGCTTGATACCCGCCTTCAAGTATCACGACCAGACAACCATCGGCCGACTGCTTGGCCAGTTGCTCGCCGAGGCAGCAGCAGACTGGTTGCAGCAGGACATCGCGCCCTGCCCCGACCTGCTGCTGCCGGTGCCGATGCACCGCAAGCGACAGGCGCAGCGTGGCTACAACCAGGCTTACGAGCTGGCCCGCGATGTTGCTGCGCGGACAAACCTGAGCTGTCGCCCCGACCTACTTGAACGCACCCAGGCCACCCTGCCACAGCAGGGGCTGGACGCCAAAGCTCGGCGCCAGAATCTGCGCGGTGCTTTCAGTTGCCCTGAACCCGGGCAACTGCAGAACCGACATCTGGCACTGATCGATGATGTTATGACTACCGGGGTCACCCTCGGAGAGGCCAGCCGCACGCTGCTTAGAGCAGGAGCCGCCTCGGTTCAGGTCTGGTGCGTCGCGCGCACGCCCTGAAACCCGTCTGTAACAAGCGATTCCACGGCCAACACCTGCTACCCTGTGCGGTCCAACCACGCTTTGCCGCCGAGTCGATCGCCATGTCCAGCCACCCCTTTTCCACCCTCACGCCCGACACCGTCCTGGACGCGGTCGAGTCGCTTGGCTACCTGTCGGACGCTCGCATCCTGACCCTGAACAGCTACGAGAACCGGGTATTCCAGGTTGGCATCGAAGACGCCGCACCGCTGATCGCCAAGTTCTATCGGCCAGGCCGCTGGAGCGACGCGGCGATTCTTGAAGAGCACGCCTTCAGCCTGGAACTGGCTGAACGCGAGATCCCGGTGATTGCCCCCGAGCAGATCGACGGCCGCACGCTGTTCGAGCATGCCGGGTTTCGCTTCAGCCTGTTCCGCCGGTTTGGTGGCCACGCCCCCGAGTTCGACGATCCCGATCATCTGCTGATGCTCGGCCGGCTGATCGGCCGTCTGCATGCGGTCGGCTCAATGCGCCCATTCGAGCACCGACCGACCCTCGACTGGCAAAGCTTCGGCGGCGACAGCCTGGATTACCTGCGCAGCGCCAATGTCGTCCCTGCCAGCCTGCAACCCGCCTACTTCTCGGTCGCCGAAGACCTGCTGCAGGTGGTCAAACATCAGCTGGAAGCGCATCCGGCCAAGCAGATTCGCCTGCACGGCGATCTGCACGTGGGCAACCTGCTGTGGCGCGACGACAGCCTGTATATGGTCGACCTGGATGACTGCCGCATGGGCCCGGCGATGCAGGATTTGTGGATGGTGCTGTCCGGCGAACGCGATCAGCGTCAGGCGCAGCTCTCCGAACTGATCGACGGCTACAACGAGTTCCACGATTTCAACCCGTCCGAGTTGGCCTTGATCGAGCCCCTGCGCAGCCTGCGACTCGTGCACTACAGCGCCTGGCTGGCACGCCGCTGGGAAGATCCTGCCTTTCCCATGCACTTCCCCTGGTTCGCCCAGGAGCGTTACTGGGCCGACCAGATCCTGACGCTGCGCGAGCAGCGCGCGGCGCTGGACGAACCTGCGCTTCGCCTGTTCTGATTTGCGCATATCAAGGGCATCAATGGCCGTTCCCTGACTGAAACCGACTCAATACACTGCCCCGCGATTCCTATAGAGGTAAGAACTATGTCCGAACTGCTGATTGACCAACGCAACCTGGCGTTTGAACTCTATGAAGTGCTCGACGCCGAGGCGCTGACCGAGCGCCCGCGCTTTGCCGACCACAACCGCGAAACCTTCGACGCGGCCATCGGCACCGCCCGTACCATTGCGGAAAAGCTGTTCGCACCGCACAACCGCAAGAATGACGAGAACGAGCCGAAGTATGTCAACGGCGCGGCCGAGCTGATCCCGGAAGTCAAACCGGCGGTCGATGCCTTCCTCGAAGCGGGCTTTCTGAACGCGACCCGCACCTTTGAGCAAGGCGGCATGCAAATGCCGAATCTGCTGTCGCAGGCCTGCTTCGCCCACTTCCAGTCGGCCAACGCAGCGACCTCGTCCTACGCGATGCTGACCATGGGTGCGGCCAACCTGATCGAGAGCTTCGGCACCGAAGAGCAGAAAGAGCGCTACCTGCAGCCGATGATCGAAGGCCGTTTCTTTGGCACCATGGCACTGACCGAACCGCACGCTGGCTCCTCGCTGTCCGACATTCGCACCAAGGCCGAACCGGCCAGTGACGGCAGCTATCGCCTCAAAGGCAACAAGATCTTCATCTCCGGCGGCGATCACCCGCTGTCCGAGAACATCGTCCACATGGTCCTGGCCAAGCTGCCCGACGCACCGCCCGGCGTCAAAGGCATCTCGCTGTTCATCGTGCCCAAGTTCCTGGTCAACGAAGACGGTTCCCTCGGCGAGCGCAACGATGTGGCCCTGGCCGGCCTGTTCCACAAGATGGGCTGGCGCGGCACGACGTCCACCGCGCTGAACTTCGGTGACAAAGACAACTGCGTCGGCTATCTGGTCGGCAAGCCGCACCACGGCCTGTCCTACATGTTCCAGATGATGAACGAGGCCCGGATCGGCGTCGGCATGGGCGCGGTAATGCTCGGCTACGCCGGCTACCTGTACTCGCTGAACTACGCCCGCGAGCGCCCGCAGGGCCGCCTGCCTGACGGCAAGAACCCGAGCGCGCCGCAGGTCTCGATCATCGAGCATGCCGACGTCAAGCGCATGCTGCTGGCCCAAAAGTCCTACGTTGAAGGCGCGTTTGACCTGGGGCTTTACGCCGCCCGTCTGTTCGACGACACCGAAACCCTGGAAACCGAAGAGCAGCGCAAGACCGCACTTGAGCTGCTGGACCTGCTGACCCCGATCGTCAAGGCCTGGCCGTCCGACTACTGCCTCAAGGCCAACGAACTGGCGATTCAGATCCTCGGTGGCCACGGCTATACCCGTGAGTACCCGGTGGAGCAGTTCTACCGCGACAACCGTCTGAACCCGATCCACGAAGGCACCAACGGCATCCAGTCGCTCGACCTGCTGGCCCGCAAGGTGACCATGAACGGTGGCGCCGCGCTCAAGCAACTATCCGGCCTGATTCAGAGCTGCTGCAAGCGTGCTGCCGAATACAGCGAGCTGAACGATCTGCGCGAGCCGCTGGAAAAACTGCACGCGCACATCGGCAGCGTCACCATGACGCTGCTGGGTGACATGGGTCAGGGCAAGGTCAACGAGGCACTGGCCAACTCGGCGCTCTACCTCAAGGCGTTCGGTCACATGGTCATCGGCTGGCGCTGGCTGGAGCAGGCTGTCAAGGCTCAACAGGGCCTGGCTGCCGGCAACGACGCAGACACCGCGTTCTATCAGGGCAAGCTGCAGGCCGCCCGCTACTTCCTGCGCTGGGAAGTGCCGTCCTGCCACCACGACCTGAACGTGTTGGAAAACCGCGACCTGACCTGCTACGACATGCAGGACGCCTGGTTCTGATCGATCTGTGACCTCCCTGCCGCTCGCGGCATCCCAGCAGGCCACCTTCGGGTGGCCTGCTGCGTTTGGGCCTGCGGGAACCCGGAAGTGGCAGCGTGGTCAGCTTCCCAATCGGCAGCAGGAGGGCTAACCTTGCGCACAGACTCATTCAGGAACATCACCATGCCGCTACGTGCGATCGTGCTTCTGAGCTGTCTGCTGCTCAGCTCGTTGAGCTGGGCTCAGGATAACCAGCAGACCGGCGATCTGGATCAACGGATTGAAAGCCTCACTGCGGAGATCGACAGCACCAACAACAGCAATATGCAGGAAGCGGAAAAGCGCGAACTGAGCGATCTGCAACAGAATACTCTGGGTTTTCTGAGGCAGACCCGGCAGACCCTGGATGAACAACAGGCCCTACAAGAGCAAATCGCCGAAGCCCCACGCCAGACCCAAAGCGTGCGTGCCGAGCATAACCGGCTGGCAAAGAAGGACGACAGCCTGCAACGCGCGGCACTGGAGCGCCAGTCACTGGATCAGTTGGAAACCCTGCTCAGCGACAAGGTCAACCAGATGTTCACCTGGCAGAATGAGCTGACCGGCGTCAATGGCCAGTTGATCGCCGCTCAGACCCGGCCGGAGCGCACCCAAGCCAGCGTGTCCGAGAATCAGCGCCGCAGTCAGCAACTGAATGATCAGCTGCGCACCCAGCAACGCCTGGCCCCTACCACCCTCACCCGAGCCCGCATTGCCCTGCTGCAGTCGGAACTGGAATACCTCAGCGCCGACAGCGAACTGCTGCGCCAGCGGCTGGCCGGCAACAACGTATTGCAGGACCTGGCCACCCAGCAGAAGAACCTGCTGACGCTGCAGATTCGGGAAATTGAAGACGATATCAAGCTGCTGCAAACCGTCATCAATGACAAACGTCAGTCGGTATCCGAGAAGGCCGTCAGCGACGCCACCCTGCCGGAGGAAGCAAGTCAGAACAAGGTGCTGCAGGGCCAGAGCAGCATCAACCGCCAGTTGAGCGAGGAACTGCTGAACGCGACCAGACAGATTGGTGTGCTGACTCGCCAGAACATCGAGACCAAACAACAGACTGAGCACCTGACACAGATCGACAAGGCGCTGGAGCAACAGATCGAGGTGCTGGAAGGCAGCCTGCTGCTGTCGCGCATCCTGCACCAACAGAAGAACGAACTGCCCCGGGTGGAGGTAGACAAGGACCTGCCCAACCAGATTGCCGACTTGCGCCTGCGCCAGTTCGAGCTCAACCAACAGGCACAGAACCTGGCCAGCCCAGACGCCTACCTTAACGAACTGCTGCTGCAAATCCCGGTCCGCCAGCGCGATACGCTACGCCCGGAACTGGAGAAGATGGTCAACGCCCGGGTCAACCTGGTCGAGCAGCTTAACGGCAATATCAACAGCCTGATCAATCTGGCCATTACCCTGCAGATCAACCAGCGCCAGCTGCAGCAACTGAGCAGCGACCTTAAACGGACCATCGACGATCAGCTGTTCTGGGTTGCCAGCAGCCGCCCCATCGAACGCAGCTGGCTGACCAGCCTGCCCAAGGAAGTTGCCCGCCAGGTCAACAGCATGAACCTACCCCGCCAGTGGGACAATCTGTTTGACGCTGCCAAGCGCCACCTCCCCTGGTGTCTGGGCACACTGCTGTTGCTGGCGCTGTACCTCTGGCGCCGACCACGACTGCGCAGCAGCCTCAATACGCTGCATGACGAGGTAGGCCATTTTCGCCGTGACAGCCAATGGCACACCCCGCGCGCGCTCCTGCTGACCGCGCTGCTGGTCAGCCCGATGCCCGCGCTACTGGCTGGAGCCGGCCTGCTGCTGCGCCTCGATAGCCAGCAAAGTGCTCCGGCACTGGGTATCGGCCTGCTCAAGCTGGCGTTGGCCTGGTTCGTCCTGCACATGCTGTACCGGGTGTTCGATCCGCATGGTGTCGCGACCCGCCACTTCCATTGGGACGACGATCTGGTTCACCGGCTGCGCAAACTGGTACGCAATGTGGCCTGGATTCTGATGCCACTCGTCTTGATGCTCGGCTTGCATGGCTCCATGCCCGACTACAGCGGTACCGACCCGATCGGGCGCACCGGCATGCTGGTCGGCATGGTGGCGCTATCACTGCTGCTGGGGCGCTTCCTGCTACGCAGTCAGCCGCTATACAGCTCCCGCGTGGTGCACTCTGTCGCCACCGCTCTGTTGATCATCGCACCGCTGGCCCTGGCAGGCATGACAGCAATGGGTTACCACTACACGGCGGTCAAGCTGGCCGAGCGCTTTATCGACAGCCTTTATCTGATTGTGCTCTGGATGCTGGTCGAGGGTACCGTCGTGCGCAACCTGAACGTTGCCGGGCGGCGACTGGCCTACCAGCGCGCCATCAGCAAACGTCAGGCCGCGCAGGCACGCGAAGGGCAAAGCGACACCGAGGTAGCCGTCGAGATCCCGGAAATGAACCTGCAGCAGATCAATCAACAGTCGCTGCGGCTGGCCAAGCTGACCCTGCTGCTGGCTTTTGGTATTGCCCTCTACTTCACCTGGGCCGACCTGATCAGTGCCACCTCCTATCTCGAGTCCGTCACCCTATGGCACTACGAAGGCACGGGCTTGAATGCCGGCGAAGCCGTACCGATCAGCGTCGGCGATATTCTCGGCGCACTGGTTACTATCGTCCTGACCATCACCCTGGCGCGAAACCTGCCAGGTCTGCTTGAGATCCTGGTGCTCTCACGCATGCAACTGCGTCAGGGCAGCAGCTACGCTATTACCACCCTGCTGAGCTATGTCATCGTCGGCTTTGGCTTGGTGTCCTCGCTGTCGACCCTTGGCGTCAGCTGGGACAAACTGCAATGGCTGGTCGCCGCGCTCGGTGTTGGTTTGGGTTTTGGCTTGCAGGAGATCTTCGCCAACTTCATTTCCGGCCTGATCATCCTGTTTGAACGCCCAGTGCGCATTGGTGACGTGGTCACCCTCGGCAATCTGTCCGGCACCATCAATCGAATCCGGATTAGGGCAACGACGATTACCGACTTTGACCGCAAAGAAATCATCGTCCCGAACAAGAACTTCGTGACCGAACAGATCGTCAACTGGTCGCTGCAGGACACCATTACCCGGGTCATCATCAAGGTCGGGGTTGCCTATGGTTCGGACGTCAAGCTGGTTCGGGAGTTGCTGATGCAAATTGCCCAATCCAACAGCAGGGTCCTGAAGGACCCTGAACCGCTGGTGTTTTTCCTCAACTTTGGCGAAAGCACCCTGGATCACGAGCTGCGCGTGCATGTGAAGGAACTGGCCGATCGCAACATGGCTATCGACGAGATCAACCGCGAGATTGACCGCCAGTTCAAAGAGCACGGTATCGAGATCGCCTTCCGCCAGTTGGACGTCAACCTGCGCAACAGCGAGGGCCTGGAGAAGCTGGTGCACAGCTACCGCATCGAAGGCAATCCGGGGGCCGAGCCGTTATCCTCTCCGGCCACGGGCACCAGCGCTGATCCAATCACACCGGCCGATCAGGAAGGAACCGACAACACGCCTGACGCCCCGTCGGACCGCTGACCACGGGGCCTGTAGCCGCTTGCTCACGGGCCGCGGCTGCGGGCAGAATAGCGCCTCTTTTCATCCCCTGAGTACGCCGTCATGCCCAAAGCTGCCGAACTGAAAAAAGGCCATATCGTCCAGATCAACAACCAGCCGTATATCGTCAGCCAGATCGAGGTGAAGAGCCCGTCCTCGCGCAGCGGCACCACCCTGTACAAAGTCCGTTTCAACCACGTACAGACCAAGCAGAAACTCGACCAGAGCTTTACCGGTGACGACATCCTGACCTTCATCGACTTCCAGAAGCGCCCGGTTCAGTTCCTCTATCTGGATGCCGACGGTTACACCTTCATGGATAACGAAGACTTCGCCCAGTTCACCCTGACAGCCGACCAGTTGGAAGACCAACTGCCCTACCTGCACGACGGGATCGAAGGTCTGTATGGCCTGCTGGTCGAAGGCAATCTGGTCGGTATCGAACTGCCTGCAGTAGTAGAAATGGCCATCGAGGAAACGCCGCCAGCCATCAAGGGCTCCTCCGCCAGCGCACGCACCAAGACTGCGCGCTTTGCCACCGGACTGGAAATCCAGATTCC
Source organism: Halopseudomonas oceani (assembly GCF_002903165.1). Classification (GTDB taxonomy): domain Bacteria; phylum Pseudomonadota; class Gammaproteobacteria; order Pseudomonadales; family Pseudomonadaceae; genus Halopseudomonas; species Halopseudomonas oceani. The sequence continues at coordinate 102,567 of NZ_PPSK01000013.1, read as the reverse complement.
CGAGTACCTGGAAACCGGCGAAGTGCTGCGCATCAATACTGAGTCCGGCAAGTTCATGTCCCGCGCCTGAGTACCCAGCTCGCCTGCAGCCCGCCAGCCGACGGGCTGCACTTGCGCTTGGTATTAGCCCCGCGCAGCAGTATAAAGGGCGTCCAAATTCGCTTTCCTGCAAGGAGCCCGCATGTCACCGCACATCATCGAACCCGCCTCGCCCGCCACTCGCAGCGTTATCTGGCTGCACGGTCTGGGCGCCGACTGCTACGATTTTGTGCCGGTGGTTGGAGCCCTGCAGCTGCCCGCTGATCACGGCATCCGCTTCATCTTTCCGCAGGCCCCGACCCGCCCGGTGACCATCAACGGCGGTTTCCCGATGCCCTGCTGGTACGACATCCTCGGTATGTCACCGGCCCGCGCCATCAATCAGGCACACCTTGATGAAGCCGTCGCACTGGTGCGCCAGTTGATCGACGAACAGTGTGCACAGGGCATCGCGCTGGAAAACATCATTCTGGCTGGCTTCTCCCAAGGCGGCGCGGTTGTACTCTGCACCGCCGTCAGCAGCGAGCTGCCGCTCGGCGGTGTGATGGCGCTGTCGACCTACGGGCCCGGCCTTGAGCAGCTGTTGCAGCAGCACCCCATGCAGCATCCGCTGGAGCTGTTCTGCGCCCACGGCCGGTTTGATGAGGTACTGCCGCTGGCCATGGGCCGCGAAGCCCACGACCTGATGCAGAACGCAGGCCACCAAACGCGCTGGTTCGAATACCCGATGGGCCATGAGGTCTGCATGGACGAGATTGCCGACATCCGCCACTGGCTGGTCGAGCGCCTCGGCCTCTGAGCTGTGTCGCGCCTCGACGCGCCGGTCACAGCTGTTCAAAAAACAACCGCAAGGCTTCGCGAACGCGCGGCCTTGCTTTACACTGCCTGATCTTTAATTTCCATGTAGTCGAGAGAAGCCTGTGCTCAAAGCACTGAAAAAGCTGATTAGCAAGACAGAAGAGCCGGCGCCGCAAGCGGCCGACACCAGCCCCAACCAGGCGGCACCCACTCCTGCTGCCAAGCAGAATGAAGGCGGTAATCGCGAACGCAAGCCACGTAACCGTGACCGCAAGCGTCCAGCCAAACCACCGGCGGCCCCGGTCAAGCCCTGGAGCATCAGTGACTTTCAGGTGCCACCGGCCGAGGGTAAAACCCGCTTCCACGATTTCCCGCTGCCTGACAGCCTGATGCGCGCCATTCAGGACCAGGGCTTCAGTTACTGCACCCCGATTCAGGCCGCCGTACTGGGCAGCACCCTGCGCGGACACGACGCTATCGGCCGGGCTCAGACCGGCACAGGCAAGACGGCCGCCTTCCTGGTGTCGACCATTACCCAGTTGCTGGAAACACCGCCGCCGGACGAGCGCTTCATGGGTGAGCCTCGGGCGCTGATCATCGCCCCAACCCGCGAACTGGTGATGCAGATCGCCAGTGACGCCGAAGGACTGACCAAGCATTGCCCGCTGAACGTCATGACCTTCGTCGGCGGCATGGACATCGACAAGCAGCTCAAGCAACTGGAACAACGCTACTGCGACATTCTGGTTGCCACCCCGGGCCGGCTGCTCGATTTCTGCAACCGCGGCGAAGTCCACCTCGATCTGCTTGAAGTGCTGATCCTCGACGAAGCCGACCGCATGCTGGACATGGGCTTCATCCCGCAGGTACGCCAGATCATTCGCCAGACCCCGCGTAAGGGCGACCGTCAAACGCTGCTGTTCTCCGCCACCTTCAGCGACGACGTGATGAACCTCGCTCGCCAGTGGACACACGAACCCGCGGTCGTCGAGATCGAGCCAGAACGCCCAGCCTCCGAGAACGTGACCCAGAAAGTCTACGCCGTCAGCGGCCGCGACAAGTACAAGGTGCTCTACAACCTGATCACTCAGCTGGAACTGGACCGGGTAATGGTCTTTGCCAACCGCAAGGACGAAGTGCGCCGGGTGCAAGAGCGCCTGATGCGTGACGGTATCAATGCCGCCCAGCTGTCCGGCGATGTGCCGCAACAAAAGCGCGTGCGTACGCTGGAGAACTTCAAGAGCGGCAAGCTGAAGGTGCTGGTAGCAACCGACGTCGCGGGCCGGGGTATCCACATTGATGGCATCAGCCATGTGGTGAATTACACCCTGCCGGAAGACCCGGAAGATTACGTCCACCGCATCGGTCGCACCGGCCGTGCCGGCGCCAAGGGCACCTCCATCAGCCTGGCGGGTGAAGACGATGCCTTCCAGGTACCGCCGATCGAAGAGCTGCTGGGCAACAAGCTGGAGTGCATTCCGCCGGAAGAACGCTTCCTCAAGCCGGTCCCCAAGCGCGAGCAAAGTACGGAAGAAAAAGCCGCTACTGACGCCAATGAAGCGGAGCAGGCTGCGGCCGCAGCTGCAGCTCGTCGGCGCTCCGCAGGCAGCAATAGCCGCCGCGGCGGTGGTCGTCCACAGGGTCGCCACTGACCTGACTCAGGTTGCGGCTCGACAGAGCCGCAACCTGCCCAAACCCTTGAAAAACTGACCATTTGGGCAAAAAAAAAACGGCCACTTTCCAGTGACCGGGCTCATGACTATATCGCGCTTTTTTCTCCTCTGCCCAGCCCCTTTGATCAATTTTCGAGTTTTTTTGCCTTAAGCATTTTCCGCGCTTGTGAAGGTCATTCTGTTTGCGTTATACGTCGATCAACCGGTCCACGCCGTCGTGGTGATCCCTTGATACCCGAGTGCTGTGCGAGCCGGCCCAGTGGACTGCCAGGCGCAGCCGATGCTGCCTGATACAGTCGCGTCACCGGCACTGCGAGGTACAGCATATGGAAGCGTGCGGACCGACCGAGCACACCTTCTACGTTCTTGATACCAACGTACTCATTCACGATCCCAACGCACTGCTTAACTTCGAAGAACACCACGTCATCATCCCGATGACCGTTCTGGAAGAACTCGACAAACTCAAATCCGGCAAATCCAGCACCGCAGCAGACTGTCGTCAGGCGATTCGGCTGATTGACAAAACCCTCGGAGACGCACCACCTGATCAGGTAGAACAGGGCGTTGCCATCGAGCGCGGCAAGCTCGGCCCCAACGGCACACTCGCCATCCTGATGGACAAGGCCCCGATTCCCGCCCACTGCCTGCCCAACGACCTTAACGACAACAAGATCATCAACCAGCTCTGCCAATTGCAGAGCCTGCATCCCGATGACCGCATCGTGCTGGTGTCCAAGGACATCAACATGCGTCTGAAGGCGCGGGCTTGCGGCATTGACGCTGAGGACTACCACACCGACCAGTTGCTCGATGACATTTCCCTGCTGGCCCGTGGTTACCATGAAATCGAAGGCTCCTTCTGGGAGCGGGTGGCAAAGGTGGAGACCCGTCAATTGACCGGTCAGACCGTGCATGAGGTTCAGCTCACCGACAACCTGCCAGCGCTGCACATCAACGACTTCATCATCGATGATCAGGGCTTTATCGGCTGGGTCAAGGGCATCGACGGCAGCAACCTGACCATCCGCGACCTGCACCAGGAACCTATGCTGCATCAGGAGTGCTGGGGGCTGCGCCCGCGGGACATCTTCCAGGCGCTGGCCATGTATGCCTTGATGGACCCGGACATCCATCTGGTCAACCTGACCGGCGCGGCAGGCTCGGGCAAGACGATTCTGGCGCTGGCTGCCGCCATCGAGCAAACCATGGTCACCAAGACCTACCGCCGCATCATCGCCACCCGCAGCACCCAGGGCCTGGACGAAGATATCGGCTTTCTGCCCGGTACCGAGAAAGAGAAGATGGAGCCCTGGCTCGGGGCGATCACCGACAACCTTGAAGCCCTGCACATGGATGACGAGAGCACCCACGGCAGCGTGGAATACATCCTCGATCGCGTACCGTTGCAGTTCAAATCCCTGAACTACATCCGCGGCCGCAGTTTCCAGCAGAGCTTCATCCTGATCGACGAAAGCCAGAACCTGACCCCGCACCAGATCAAGACCATCATTACCCGTGCCGGCAACGGCTCGAAGGTGATCTGTCTTGGTAACCTGGCGCAGATCGACACCCCTTACCTCAATGCCACCAGCTCAGGCCTGACCTATCTGACCGAATGCTTCAAAGACTTTCCTCACGGTGTGCACATCCACTTGCAGGGCGTTCCACGCTCGGCACTGGCTGAGTACGCAGAAACGCACCTCTGACCGAGCTTTGGCCGGTAGCTGCAAGCCGTAAGCTTCAAGCTGCAAGAAAAACCCGCGTGGTGTCAGATCACGCGGGTTTTTCATAAGTCGAGCGTCCTCAACGTACCCGATAGCTCACCCCGGTTTCGCTTCTCGCTTCTCGCTTTTCGCTTGTAGCTTGTAGCTTGTAGCTTGTAGCTTGTAGCTGCGAAGCCCGATAGCCCCCCTCTATCCAACCCATTACCCATCGCGGCGCAGCTTTGCGGCATAATCCACGGCTAAAGCTGACAGGAGTACGCCCATGCTGATGGTGATTTCCCCCGCCAAGACCCTTGATTACGACACGCCCCCGGTGATCGAACAGAACACCCAGCCGCGCTTTGTCGAACACAGCGTCGAGCTGATCGAAGTACTGCGCGAAAAGTCGCCGCAGGAGATCGCCAAACTGATGTCGCTGTCGGACAAACTGGCCAGCCTCAACGTTGCCCGCTACGGCAGCTGGGAGCGGGAGAGTACGCCGCACAACGCCAAACAAGCGTTGCTGGCGTTCAAGGGCGATGTCTATACCGGCCTGAATGCCGAGGATTTCAGTGCCGACGACTTTGCCTTCGCCCAGCAGCACCTGCGCATGCTCTCCGGCCTTTACGGCCTGCTGCGTCCGCTCGACCTGATGCAGCCCTACCGTCTGGAAATGGGCACGAAATTGGCCAACCCGCGCGGCAAGGATCTTTACACCTTCTGGGGTGAGCGTATCAGCCAGTGGCTGAACGAGGACCTGGCGGCGCAGGGCGATCAGGTGTTGATCAACCTGGCCTCGCAGGAGTACTTCGGCGCGGTCAAACCCAAGGCGCTGAATGCGCGGGTTATCGATACGGTGTTCAAGGACCGGAAGAACGGGCAGTACAAGATCATCAGCTTCTATGCCAAGAAGGCCCGTGGCCTGATGGCCCGCTACATCATCAAGGAACGGCTGCAGGATCCGGAAGGACTGAAGGACTTCAACCTGGACGGCTACCGTTTCGACCCTGCCTCCAGCAGCGAGAACCAACTGGTGTTCTTGCGCGAAGAACAGGCCTGAATACAACAACCCCGGCTCAGGCCGGGGTTGTTGCTTCTTCGGTCACATCCACCCGCTGCTGACGAAACGCCAGGTAGTGCTTCAACACCTGTTCAGGCGCCTCAACCTGCGGGTAATGGCCGATATCTGGCAGCAGTACGGTATCCGGGTTCGGAATCAGTTGCCGATAGCGCTCAACCATATGCGCACCGGAAACCGGGTCAACCGCACCATCAATGACCCGCAGCGGCAGGCAGGTTGCTTGCATTGCCTGCACCCAGCGATCACGATGTTCTCGGCGATCCGCCATGTAACGGATCAGCAGATGCATGATCTTCGGCCCCTGATTGAACTCGATCAGACGCCAGAAACCGTCGAGCTCGCGCTCATCGGGTTGCGTCTGCGGTCCAAAGACGTTGCCGAAGGTCCGCGCCATCCGTGCTCGGTTGTAGCGTCTACCGATAAGTGGACCAATCGGGCTCATCAGCAGTTTCTGCAACAACACAGGATGATGGGTCTCCGGGAACAGCCCACCGTTCAGAAAGCACATCGAACACAGAAAACCATCACTGGCTTCATGCCGCGCCAACAACTCCTGCGCGACGCTATCGCCGTAGTCATGCGCCAGCACGTGATAGCGGTCAATACCCAGGTGCTGCATCAGCGCCTGCTGAAGGTCCGCCTGATCGAGCAAATTGTAGCGGTACTTGCGCGGTTTGTCGGAGAAGGCAAAACCGATCATGTCCAGCGCAATGACCCGATAGCGCTCGGCCAGCGCCTGCCAGAGATAGTGCCAATCCCATGATCCAGTAGGAAAACCGTGGATCAGCAGGAGCGGCTCACCCGCCCCTGCTTCCCACCAGCGAATCTGATGCCCTCGATAATCGAACACCTGGCTCTGAGCGAGCCAGTCGTCCAAGGCAATGCCGGTAACAGCCACCTCAGGCGTCATAGCCCGGGTTGACACGATCCAGCTTGCGCAGCAGCGCCGGCCAGGCAATACCGGCGCCAGCACCGTTGGTGGCCTTCTTCATGCTGGCAGCAGCACCGTCCAGCACCGACTGCGGAATCGGAATCAGCTCGGCGTTCTGCGCCTGGGCGCGCACCTGGATTTCACAGCAGCGCTGCAGGGTGTACATAGTCAGGAAAGCATCAGCGACCGATTTGCCGCAGGTCAGCAAACCATGGTTGCGCAGCACCAGGTTGTTGGCGCGACCCAGGTCGGCCTGCAGGCGCGGCTTCTCTTCATGGTTCAGCGCAACCCCTTCGTAGTCGTGATAGGCCAGGCTGCTGAGTACAAAGATCGACTGCTGGGAGATCGGCAGAATGCCATCCTTCTGAGCGGACACGGCAATCCCGGCAGCGGTGTGCGTATGCATCACGCAGTTGGCATCATGGCGCACCTCATGAATGGCGCTGTGAATGGTGAAGCCCGCCGGGTTGACGTTATAGGGAGATTCTTCAACCTTGTTGCCCTGCAGGTCGATCTTGACCAGATTGGACGCGGTGACCTCTTCGAACATCAGACCATAGGGGTTGATCAGAAAGTGCTCAGTGCCCGGAATCTTGGCAGAGATGTGGGTGAAGACCAGGTCGTCCCAGCCGTACATGGCGATCAGACGGTAAGATGCGGCCAACTCGACACGGACCTGCCACTCTTCGGCACTAACCTTGTTCTTCAGGCTGATTTCGGACAGAGCATGTACTGCATTCATGGGGAGTAATCCTCTATTGTTGGAATAATGTAATCGGGCCCGTACAGGCGGCTGACGCTACAGGACATCCCCAGCGCTCGTGCGGCATACTGTGGGACGTTCAGTATCAGTGGAGTCTAGACGGTGACGGCAAAGCGGACTGTCAAACACATTACAGTGTCCGAGATGGGCAACAACCCGCAGCTGGCCAAGCTGTTGCAGCAGAATCGCTGGTTTGGAGAATTGCCGCAGGACGTGCTGGATGAGCTGTTGGCGCTGGCGCGGATACGTACCTTGCAGGACGGTGAATTTGTCTACGCCAAGGACGACCAGCCCGATGGGCTCTATGGCGTAATCAGCGGCAGCGCCCGCATCAGCAATATCGGTCAGGACGGTCGTGAAGCAATTTTGGCCATTCTCAGCCCCGGCAGCTGGTTCGGTGAAATCTCGCTGTTCGATGGCCTGCCGCGCTCCCACGACACCGTCGCCAGCGGCCCGACCGAGCTGCTCATGATTCCTCGCCCGGCCTTTCATCAAATGCTGGAACGGCGCCCGGAGCTCTACCCGATGTTCATGCGCATCCTCTGCCGGCGCATCCGCATCTCCTTTGCAATGCTTGAAGACAGCGCGCTACTGCCACTGTCCTCACGGCTGGCCAAACGGCTGCTGATGCACGCGCACAACTATGGCCAGACGGATGACGAAGGGCGACGCCCCTGCGTGCAGCTGTCACAGGAGTCACTCGGCCAGATGCTCAACAGCTCAAGACAGAGCATCAACAAACTACTCAAGCGCCTGGAAAGTCTTGGCTGGCTGAAGATTCAGTACGGTCAGATCATCCTGCTGGAAGAGGACGCGCTGACGCAGTTGGCCAGCGGCGCTCCTTTGCCCAGCGAGGACTGACCCTCAGTCCTGCAAAAGACCGACCAGTTCCTGCAGCCAGGGTTCGGCATCGGTTTCCGGGGTAACGGTTTCGCTGGCATCCAGCCGCAGCATAGGCAGCGCCTCGCTGGCCTGCAGCTCCAGCAGCAGCTCACGAAACTGTTCGCCCGCCAGGCAGAAGGTATCGCCGTAGGCCGAGTCTCCGAGCGCGATCACGCCGAACGGCTTGCCGGTCAGCAGCGGGAAGCGATCCCGCATCTCGTGAAACAGAGGCACCAGGGTGTCAGGCAGCTCACCCATACCGGTGGTTGAGGTGCAGACCAGCAGTGCATCCGGTGCCAGCGCCAGCAAGGCATCCAACGACAGCGGCTGCAAGCGACTGACTTGCACACCGGCATTGCTCAGCAGGGTCTGTGCTTCGTCCGCTACCAGATTCGCGGTCCCGAATACCGAACCGCTGATGATCACCAGATGCATGAATTCTGTTCTCCCGAAATAATCACGAGGCGGCATTATGCCTCAAGCACAAAGGAACTGCCGGTACGCACTGCCTGCTGGACACCCCGGGGCCTTGCGATAGAATGGGCCGACACGCAACCCGGATAGATAACGCATGATCAACGCGAAGCTGCTGCAGCTGGTCGTCAACGCTTCCAACGACGGCATTGTCGTCGCAGAGCAGGAAGGTGACGACAACATCCTCATCTACGTGAATCCGGCCTTTGAGGCGCTCACCGGCTACAGTGCCGATGAGATTCTCTATCAGGACTGCCGCTTTCTGCAGGGTGATGACCGTGATCAGCAGGCACTTCAGGATCTGCGCGAAGCCATTCGCGACGGGCGCCCATGTCGCGTCACGCTGCGTAACTACCGCAAGGACGGTAGCCTGTTCTGGAATGAGTTGTCTGTTACCCCGGTGCTGAACGACGCCGACCAACTGACCTACTTCATCGGCATTCAGAAAGACGTGACCGCACGGGTCGAGGCAGAGCAGCGGGCCGACGCACTGCAAGCACAACTCGACGCACTGCGCGCAGACAGCTGAGCGATCTCAGCTGTCGAACTGTCCGGCCAGCAGCAACCGGGTGCTGGCGCACAACTCCTGCCCCAACCCACCCATGCAATGCACTCCTGCCGCAGCCAGCGCATCAGTCTGCAGCGCACAACAGCCACCCGCTACCGCAAGCTCACATTCCAGATGCTGGTTCAAAGCGCTCAACTGACGCTGCAGAAAAGCAGTTTCCAACGGCCCTTCACTGAACATCACCAGTAGCTTGCAGCCAGACTGTTCAGCCGCAAGCAGCAAGCTTGGCAGCTCCGGTAGTGCAGGAAGGAACCCCAGATTGACCTGAGCGTCAGCGATCAGCGCGGCGGTAGCCAACGCTTCGACCTCGCCCTCGGCGCCCTGCAGATTGACCAGCAGGACCGACGGCCGTCCCTCCTCCCGATGGGCACAACGCTGCAGCAGCCGACCACGCAACACGCCGTCGAGCAGCAACGACTCGGACGTACCGCGACGCTGGCGCCGCAACACCGGCAGCAGCACGCCAGTGAGGGCCGAAGCCAGCGGCATTACCGCCAATAACTGCTCATAGCGGCGCTCCAGCAGCGTCAGGTCGAACGCGCCCAGCGCGTCCTCCAGACTGCTCTGCCACTGGTCCAGCACCGTCGGCACTTCCGGGGTGGCTGCCGGACGCGGCGCGTCCAGACCACCCCGATCAATGATCGATGCCACCTTACTGACCGCAACGCCCTTGGCGATCCAGTTGGTAATCGTGCGGACCCGCTCAATATCTCGCTGGGAATAAAGCCGGTGACCGCTATCGGTGCGATGCGGTACCAGCAGGCCATAGCGTCGCTCCCACGCCCGCAGGGTAATGGGGTTAACACCCGTCAACCGCGAGACTTCGCGGATCGGGTAAAGGGTCTCAAGGGCGATAGACTGCTCGCCGTCAGCTGCTTCATTCATCGCATCATGTCCGTAGCGAACCGAAGCCCAACCGGGCAACTTGTACGGACATTGTACATGATCAGGCGTTTGGTACTGCCCTGTTACATGAAGTTGTCCGACCAACGTCTGCCAGCGTGTTAACATGCCCGCCGAAACCTGTGCAAAGACGCAGCATCCGCACTGCGGACCAAGGAATTCGAACTTCATGCAGACGAGTATGCCGAGCACATCGGCCGCTCCCGATACCATTGTCATTACCGGCGGTGCCCAACGTGTCGGGCTGCATTGCGCCCGCCGCCTTGCCGCTGACGGTTATCGGGTGTTGATTACCTGCCGTCGTTTGCGCCCTGAGTGGGAAGAGCAACCGCTGCCAGCCGGCATTGAAGCGATGCTGGCAGACTTTTCCAGCACGGCCGGTATTCAGCAGTTCATCGACCAGTTGCGCGCCCGCGCGCCGCGCCTGCGTGCCATCATCCACAACGCCTCACTCTGGATGGATGACAGTGCCGGTGCCGACGCCCTGCAGCAAATGTTCATGGTGCATATGCAGGCGCCTTATCTGATCAACCTGCAATGCAGCACACTCTTCGTAGCCGGCGCCCCCGCAGACATCATCCATCTTGGCGATGATGTCACCCGCAAGGGCAGCGCGCGCCATATCGGCTACTGCGCCACCAAAACCGGCCTTGAAGGACTGACACGCTCCTTTGCCGCCAGTCTGGCACCCGCAGTCAAGGTCAACGCCATCACACCGGCGCTGATCATGTTCAACCCAGAGGACGATGCCGACTACCGCGCCCGGGCGCTGGCCAAGTCGGCAATGGGCATCGAGCCCGGACCGGATGTCGTCTACCAGTCCATCCGCTTTCTGATGGATAACCCCTATATAACCGGAAGCTGCCTGCCCCTGAACGGCGGCCGGCATCTCAAGTAAGCCGACGAGACAACGCCATGAGCCTGGAAAAACTGACGAAAAACTACCTCGACGTCCTCACCAACCTGGGAGAACAGCCGGAACGTGACGGCCTCAAGGGCACGCCGGAACGCGCTGCCAAGGCCATGCAGTTCCTCTGCCACGGCTATAACCAGTCACTGGACGAAATCGTCAACGGCGCACTGTTCGACTCCGACAACGATGAAATGGTGATCGTCAAGGACATCGAGCTGTACTCACTGTGTGAGCACCACATGCTGCCGTTTATCGGCAAGGCGCATGTCGCCTACATACCGACCGGCAAGGTGATCGGCCTCTCCAAGGTCGCGCGCATTGTCGACATGTTCGCCCGTCGACTGCAGATTCAGGAGAACCTGACCCGCCAGATCGCCGAGGCCATTCAGCAGGTTACCAATGCCCGGGGCGTTGCTGTCGTCATCGAGGCTAAGCACATGTGCATGATGATGCGCGGCGTCGAGAAGCAGAACTCCTCAATGCACAGTTCGGTGATGCTCGGTGCCTTCCGTGAATCGGTCAACACCCGCCAGGAATTCCTGCAACTGATCAGCCGGGGTAACTGACCATGAACCAACTGCCACCGGGCCTGGCCCGCATCCGCATCAAAGATCTGCGCCTGCGCACCTATATCGGTATCAAGGAAGAGGAAATCCTCAACCGGCAGGATATTCTGATCAACGCTACCATTCTCTATCCGGCCGCCGACGCGGTCAGCGTCAACCAGATAGAGCAGGCGCTGAATTACCGCACTATCACCAAGGCACTCATTCAGCATGTTGAAGAAAACCGCTTCGCGCTGCTGGAACGGCTGACTCAGGAGCTGCTCGACATCGTCATGCAGCACGAGCAGGTCCGCTATGCCGAAGTGGAAGTCGACAAGCCACATGCACTGCGGTTTGCCGAGTCGGTATCGATCACCCTCAGCGCCGCGCGTGACTGAGGCTGATTGACAATACCCGGTAGCCAATTATCCTTGCGCTCAGAGTCGGTGCGCCGTATCGACGCGCCATGCCCCGCCATCGCAGCATGAAGGAAACCCGATCATGACCAAGCAGGAGCGTCTCGAACTGGAAGCTGCCGCCTTCCGCAACCTCGTCAGCCATCTGCGCAACCGTAAGGACGTGCAGAACATCGACCTGATGACCCTCGCCGGCTTTTGTCGCAACTGCCTGTCAAAATGGTACAAAGCGGCGGCTGATGACATGGACATTGAGCTGAGCATGGATGAAGCGCGCGAAGCGGTCTATGGCATGCCCTACGCCGAGTGGAAGGCAAAATACCAGACCGAAGCCAGCCCGGAACAAAAAGCCGCCTTCGACAAGGCGCAGAAACAGGACAAAGCATGACCCCCGAGCAGTTCATTGCCCGCCTGGGCAACCCAGAGCACCAGTTCGCCGAGACACTGGCCTTTATCGACGCGACCTATGACCACCAGCCCACCGCCTTTGACAACGGCCCGGTGCATAACAGCGCTGAACAGAATCAGGGCTCCTGCAAGGTGCTGGCCATGGCACTGGACCAGGGACTGAGCGATGAGCAGGCATTGCAGTGCTTTGCCGAGCACTACCGCGCGGTCGTGCAGACACCAGAGGGGAGCGACCATGGCAACATTCGGGCGCTGATGCAGGGCGGGCTGAGCAAGGTTCGCTTCGCCGCCCCCCCATTGACCCGCCGCCAGAGCTAAGCCATGGCCGTCAAACAACTGCAGCCGGTTGGCGATTTCCCGCCGACCGGGCTCTTCCGCCGGCTGTTCGCCGCTGGCTACGACCTGTTGCTGCTGCTCGCGGCGCTGATGGTCGCGACCCTGATCTATCTCAGCGTGCATATCTGGATCAGCGGTGAAGCGGTGGCTCACGCCGAGGCCGAACAGGGCGCCTACGTCGGCGACCCAATCCTCACCTTGATCGTGATCGCCATCACCATCGGTTTCTACAGCTGGTTCTGGACCAAGAAGGGGCAGTCCCTGGGCATGCAAGCGTGGCGTATTCGCCTGCAGCAATCAGACGGCAGCTCGATCACCGGTCGCCAGGCGCTGATCCGTCTGGCAGTGGCACAGCTGTCTTGGCTTTGCGCTGGGCTCGGCTTTCTCTGGCAACTATGGGACCGCGAGTCTCGCAGTTGGCACGACATCGCCTCCGGCACCCGCCTGATCACCCTGCCCAAGGGCACTTTCAAAGACTGACTCATGCGTACCCAATCTTGGGTACGCTGATGGCAAATACCATTATTGGGTACGACACTGCTCCTGCCCCCTCCTACAGTCCCGCCTGCGATCACTCACATCAAGGGACTATCTGTATGCATACATTCAGTAAATGGCAGCGGATGCAGCACCTTCAATTAAGCAATCCCATCCGAATGGCTTCCTGCACCGCTTGGGCACGGCTGCTGATTCCGAGCTTGGCGTAAATGTTTTTGATGTGTTTGGCGGCGGTGTGATAACTCACACCCAGCATATCAGCCGCCTCCGCCGTCTTGTATCCATTACCGATGACCAGCAGAAACTCGCGCTCACGGGCGCTGAGACAATCAGCAGCCTCCTCGTCGGCCGGATCACGCCGCGCTGTTTCGGCGGCCGCACCGCTGGGCAGTTGCTGAAAATACCCCAGCATGCGCTGGGCAATTTGCGGTGACAGCGGCGGAATTCCGCGTACGATTCCCTGCAGTGCAAGCGCAATCTGCTGCTGAGAGTCTTCCTTGAGCAAGTAGCCATTAGCTCCCGCCTGCAGCGCCGGAAACAGGTGCATGTCATCATCGTACATGGTGGCAACCACCAACTGCGCCGCTGGATAGCGTTGCCGGCAGCCCGCAATGAAGTCGACCCCAGATCCATCCGGCAGCTGCAGATCGACCAGACACAGCGCCGGCTCTTCCTGCTCAAGAGCTGCCAGTGCCGAATCCAGCCGGGCATACAGCTGAATGCCTGCCTCTGGCCAGGCCAGTCTGACCGCCTCGCTCAACCACACCTGCGCGTCACGCAAATCTTCCAGAATCATGACTCTGTTCATGTTCGCCCGCCCCCTCCCATCGGGACCTCACAGTGCACAGCCAAGCCACCCTGCAGTGGCGACCAGAGCGCCACCTCTCCGCCCAGCTCCTCACAGCGCTGGCGGATACCCGCCAGCCCCAGGCCATCCAGCCCGTCCAGTACAGCAGCCGCCAGTCCACGGCCGTTATCGGCGTACTCCAATGCCAACCGCCCCGCTGTCATCCGTAAGCTGACCGTGATTGACGTTGCCCCGGCATGCCGAAAGCTGTTCGACAGGCACTCGCGCAGCACGCGCGACAGGTTACGCTCCAAGCGCGGACTCAGCAGGTAGCTGCCGATATCCGGGGCCAGCTCCATGCTTAGTTCCACGCCGAACAATGTGCAGCGCTCACGCGCTTCGGCGTGCCAGCGTGAATAGCTCTGCAGCAGCGGCACCTCGCTTTTCTGCAGCCCCTGAATGACCTCACGCAGCTCACCGAGGCACTCTCGGGCCAGACGCTGCAACCGCTCATCACCCTGGGCGCGATAGACCACTGACAGCAGGCGCGCCCCCACATCATCGTGCAGGTCACGCGCTACTCGCCGACGTTCACTGATCACGCCATTCTGGAAGGACTGGTGATAGTCGCGCGCATAACGAAACAGGGTCAGGGCTTGTACACTGAACTGCAGATCACGCGGGTTGAACAGGCGTCGGCCGCCAGCGGCATAACTGAGCAAATAGCTTCCCTGCGAAGCTACCGCAGGCACCGCCATGCGCAATCCGTTGTCACGCAATTGTGGCGTATCTATCCGTTCGCTCGACGACTCGCAACTCAGTGGATGGTAGATATCCTGCAGCGCCTGCCCCCATTGCTCGGCAACCGGCCGCTGGTACTCGAATGCCTGCTGCAGGATCGCCGGTAAACGCTTGTGCAGCGTCTCGGGTGCATCACGGGGTGACAGCCAGTTCATCATGCTGTTGCGCAGCGGCAGGTAAACCCAGCCGACCAGCGCCAGCGACATCAAAACGCCGATGCTGGTCTGCAGATCCAGCAGCAGCACCAGACTGGCGTCAATCGCGACAAACACGATCCCGAAGGCAAACCAGAACCATGCCATCAGTATCCAGCGGTCCAGATCAAACAAGCGGTAGCGGACAATACCCAGCGCAATGCCCAGGTAGCTGACAACAAACAGCCCCCAGGCATACTGCTGAGGTATGAGTGGCAGGAAACCCATTACCTGTGGCGCAATCACTGCACCAAGGTAACCCACTGCGCCGGTAAACCAGGCCACCAGCATCCATTTCAGGCGCGCCCGCTCAACCGGCTCAAACCGGGTTCGCTGCCATTGCAGAAAGGCAAAAACGAAGTCGACCATCAACCAGACCAGCAGCGGATAACGGGCCGCCAGATCCAAGTTCGGCCACCACTGCAACCAGTTTCCGATCAGAGTCAGCAGCACCAGCGGCAGCATCAGGTACTCGAATGCCAGCCGCCCCAGCCTGACCGGGTAGTACCAGAACAGCGTGGTTCCCATACCCGCGAACAGCATGGCACCGGCCTGATTAAGCCTCGATAGCAGCAGGAACCAGTCCGGCGCGAGCGTGAGTTCACGGCTGGTGTAGATCGCGCTAGCCGTCATCGCCACAGCAACCACCAGACCTGCCATGGCGTAGAGTTGAGGCCCGCGTTCGGTGTTGACGAAAGCCCAGGCGGCAACGCCCATCAGCAGCACGGCGAGGGCGCAAGCCATCTGATACCAGAACGACAGCGGTAGCGCGTCAATACCGCGCAGCGGTGCGGGTGTCAGCGCAAGCCAGCGCGGTGGCGGTGGCTGCCCCTTGAGCACATACGGCTGTACCAGCACCTCAAGCCCTTCACCGTGAATGATCTGCCAGAGGGCTTCATGGCGCAGAAAGAAACGGTTGTAGGTCGCATACTCGACAGCATCGTCGGGCTCGGCAACGGCGTCCCAGCCTTCCAGCGCCATCAGTCCTGCACTGCTACGCAGGGCCAGCACAAGATCTCCCGGTGTTATCTGCTGTGCCAGCAGGCTTCGCTCATCAACCGAGCGGACAGCCACGCCGCTGGCCGCAGATCCAACAGAAAAGCCCAGCCCGGGCTGGCTTGAGGCGACATGAATGGCGAGAAGAAACAACAACAGTGCAATCGCCAGTCCGGCGGACAGCACACTGGATGGAGGTGTTTCCTTGAGCATTGGACGGAGCAACCCTGCTTACCTGTCGGGACAACTGCTTCGGCCCAAGCATGCCTGAGCCACAGCTGGTGGTCATCCCCCAATTGCGTCAAAGGGCCAGCGTCACCCGGCCCTGCGCAACAGATAGCTCCCCAACAGCACCAGCACCAGGATCGGCAGTAGTACAGCGATCAACGGCGAAAAGCCGAACACCAGACTGGATGGCCCCAGCAGGTCCTGACCAATCTGGAAAACAAAGCCCACCAACACCCCGGTAAACAAGCGCTGGCCCATAGTCACAGAGCGCAACGGACCAAAGACGAAAGACACCGCCACAAAAACCAGCGCAGCGGTTGCCAGCGGCTGGAACAGCTTCTTCCAAAACGCCAGCCAGTAGGGCTGATTGTCCAGCCCTTGGTCGGCCAGATACTTCTGGTAATGCCAGATCCCGGTAAGCGGCAGAGCGTCGGCGTCCAGCACCACCACCTTGAGCAACTCAGGTGACAGATGAATGCTCCAGCGCTCCTGCAGATTAACCGTCACGGTACTCTCACCCGATTCGGCAAAGTGGGTGGAGCGAACGTCTTCCATCAACCAGTCATCTTCCTGTACCGAGGCGCGACTGGCAAAGCTGGCATCCAGCAGGCGGCGCTGGTCGTCAAAGCGATAGCGGGTAACGCCGTACAGAACGCCATTGGGCTGGACCGCGTTGATGTGCAAAAAATCATTGCCCTCACGGTGCCAGAGCCCCTTGGACTTGAGCGCTTCGTTACTGCCCACCGCGATTGCCTTGCGGCTGGCGGCCATGTTCTCGCTGTAGGGCGCAACATACTCGCCCACCAGCACACCCAGCAGCATCAATACCAGCAACGGCTTCATGACCGAAAAGGTAATGCGCGCGATGGACACGCCAGCGGCGCGCATGATGGTCAGCTCGGAGTTGCTCGCCAGTGTACCCAATCCGACCAGACAGCCGACCAGCGCGGCCAGCGGCAGCAGGTCATGCACCCGGCGTGGCAACGACAGCAGCGTATAGCTCAGGGCCTGAGCCGCGCCGTAGCCACCCTTGAGTTCGTCCAGTTCGTTGATGTAGGCAAACAGCAGATCCAGCCCGAGAATCACAGCCAGCACTACCAGGATGCTCAGCAGTACCGCACTGCCGATATGTCGATCAAGCCGCCGCATGCGCACCTCCCTGGGCACGGCTGGGCGCAGTCAACGCCCGCCAGTTGAACCCCAGCCCTATCAGCAGGAACAAACCATGCACCCACCACAGACCGATCTGCGGCGACAGCTTGCCCGACTCGATCCAGCCGCGAGCACTGATCAGCAACGCCAGATAGGCCATATACAGCAGAATCGCCGGTAGCAGCTTGAGGAATCGTCCCTGGCGCGGATTTACCCGCGCCAGCGGCACAGCGAAGAAAGCCACAATCGGCACCAGCAGCGGAATAGCAATGCGCCACTGCAATTCGGCACGCTCATCAAGCCCGTCTTCGCTCAGCAGTTGAGTCGTGCTCATCGCTTCGCGATCACTGACTTCGGTCTGCACTTCCGGCTTGGGCAGCAACACACCGTAGGTGTCATAGGAAATACTGCGAAAATTGGCCGCACCGGGCTGACCTTCGTAACGGAAACCGTTTTTCAGCACCAGATAGCGACTGCCATCCGGATTCAGCTCCTGGGTACCGGACTCGGCCACCAGCACCCCCAGTACCGCGTCTTCGCCCTGGCCGCGGCGCTCGGTGATGAAAACGTCCTGCAATTCGGTACGGTCATCCGACAAGCCGCCCGCGTAGGTTACCCGCTGGCCGCTGCCGAGCGCTTGAAAACGGCCGGCAGAGAGTGTGTCAAATTCGGTCAGAGCATCCTGCTGATTGAGCAACTGTTGGGTTTTCAGCACCCCGGCCGGAGCGCCCCAAAAACTCAGCAACGCGACCAGCAGCGCAACCAGCAGCGCCGGCCCCTGGGTATAGGCCAGCAGCTTGCGGTCGCTCATCCCGGTCGCCGAGAGCACCGTCATCTCGCTGTCGAGATACAATCGCCCGTATGCCAGCAGGATGCCGAGGAACAGCCCAAGCGGCAGGATCAGCACCAGAAAGCCGGGCATCCGATAGGCCATGATGGAGAACAGCACTGCTGCGTCGAGCTGACCGGCGGCGGCCTGCGCCAGATACTTGATGAAGCGCCCACTGACGATAATCAGTAGCAGTACACCGCTCACCGCCGTCAGGGTCAGCAGCACCTCGCGACTCAGATAACGAAAAACAATCACGGATAAGGTCCTTGGCTCCGGGGTCTTTAAGGGGCTGCACGAATAGGCCAGAATGCAGGACTGACATGTCTGCCAGCAGCAGCCCGACAGACACCCACGGGAATTTGCCCGTATTATCAGCCAATCATCTCGATTTGTCTTGGGGAGTACCATGGAGTTCAACGTAAAGCACGGCGCACTGGAAACCATCAAATGCGGCTGTCTGGTTGTCGCGGTCAACGAAGGCAAGACCCTGAGCGGCCCGGCCGCTGATCTGGACAAGGTCTGCGGCGGGCAATTGAGTGCCGCGCTGAAGAATGGTGACCTCAGCGGCAAGAGCGGCAGCAGCCTGATGCTGTTTGCCCTCCCCGGCGTCGCCGCCCAGCGCGTGCTGCTGCTCGGCAGCGGCAAGGAAGAAGCACTGAGCGATCGCGCCTGGCGCAAGCTGGTGCAACAGGCCCTGACAGCAGTCAAGGCCGGGCCGGCGACCGACGCCGTGTTTGCGCTCAACGCCAGCGGCGTGAAGAACCGCACCACCGCCGAGCAAACCCGCCTGCTGGTCGAAGCCTGCTACGATAACCTCTACGGCTTTGACCAATTCAAGAGTAAGAAGGCCGACAAGCCGAAGCTGAAAAAGCTCAGCCTGTGGGCAGCCGACAAGGCCGATGCCGACGCGCTCAAGCAAGCCATTGCCGAAGGTACTGCCATCAGTGACGGCATGTCATTGACCCGCGACCTGGGCAACCTGCCGGGCAACGTCTGCACTCCCACCTACCTGGCCAACCAGGCCAAGGCGCTGGCGAAGGCGCACAAGGGGCTCGAAGTCGAAGTGCTCGACGAGAAAGCCATGAAGGCCCTCGGCATGGGCGCCCTGCTGGCGGTCAGCGCCGGGAGTGCCGAACCGGCCAAACTGATCCGCATCAGCTACAACGGCGGCAAGGCCAAGGACAAGCCACACGTTCTGGTCGGCAAGGGCATCACCTTCGACACCGGCGGCATCAGCATCAAGCCAGCCGCGACCATGGACGAAATGAAATACGACATGTGCGGCGCGGCAACCGTACTCGGCGTGGTCAAGGCGGTCGCCAGCCTGCAGCTGCCGATCAATCTGGTTGGCCTGATTGCCTCGGCCGAGAACATGCCGAGCGGCACCGCGACACGCCCCGGCGACATCGTCACCAGCATGTCCGGCCAGACCATCGAGATTCTCAACACCGACGCCGAAGGCCGTCTGGTGCTGTGCGACGCACTGACCTACGCCGAACGCTTCAAGCCCGCCAGCGTAATCGACATCGCCACCCTGACCGGTGCCTGCATCGTCGCCCTTGGCAGCAACGCCTCCGGCCTGATGGGCAACAACGACGAGCTGATCGCTCAGTTGCTGGATGCCGGCACCCGCGCCGGCGACCGCGCCTGGCAATTGCCGCTGTTTGAGGAATACCAGGAGCAGCTCGACAGCCCGTTTGCCGACATGGCCAACATCGGCGGCCCGAAGGCCGGCACCATCACCGCCGGTTGTTTCCTGTCGCGCTACGCCAAGGCCTACCCGTGGGCGCACCTGGATATCGCCGGCACCGCCTGGATCAGCGGCGGCAAGGATAAAGGCGCCACCGGCCGGCCGGTTCCGCTGTTGATGCAATATCTGCTTTCTCAGGCTGGCGCCTGATACAGCAGCCACAAGCTGCAAGCGACAAGCCTCAAGCCGGTCTGGTGTTGCGGTTTTAGCTTGCAGCTTGCCGCTTGAGGCTTGAAGCTACCTTTATGACCCGCATCGATTTCTACCTGCTCTCCAGCGATCAGCCGGACACCCGGCTGGCGTACGCTTGCCGCCTGGCTCAAAAGGCCTGGCACAAGGGCCATCGGGTGTATCTGCACTGCCCGGACGAGGCCATTACCCGTCAGGTCGACGACCTGCTCTGGTCATTCCGACGCGACGCTTTTGTACCTCATGTGGTGCTGGGCGAAGGCCCGGAAGAGCCAGTCGCCTGTGGCTGGGCCGACCAACCCGGCAGCTACAACGATCTGCTGATCAACCTCTCGGACCAACCGCCAGCGTTCTTCAGCCGCTTCCAGCGTATGGCTGAGATCGTCATCGAACACGACCCGGTGCGGCTACCGGCGCGGGACCGCTTCCGTTTGTACCGTGAACGGGGCTATCCTCTGAATTCACACCCCATTCGCACAGCAGGATGAATGATGAAGCAGCGCGATCCCTCGGAGCCATCACGGCTGCTGGAAGATCTGGAGTCCATCCGTACGCTGCTGGATGAGCACCCGGAGGCACCATCAGGAGACCAGACGGCTGATGGCCAACTGGATATTCCGCTGCTGCAGGACGTGATCATCAACCCGAATGAAGCACCGTTGAGCGCGCTCGATTCCACCGAACAGCCAACCCCCCAGGCACCGCTAAGCAAATCGCATAACCCATTCCTGCCCTATGCCTCGCTGGCCCGGCTGGCTGAAGAACGTATGCAGCTAGACCAGTTGCTGACCCAGCCGACACCAAGCCAACCAGTGCCCGCCACCAGCAGTGCCCGTGAGATGCGACTGGAAGCCCGGCTGCAGTCCGAAGCCCAGCTACTGCTGCAGGAAGTGATCGACGATCTGATCCCAACCATCGAGGCAGAACTGCGCAAACGCATGCAGGGCCGACTGCAACAGATCATCCGCGAGCAGCTCAAGTAAGCCGCTGATTTTCGCGTCAGAGCCGCAGTTAGCCGCTCACTGGTAATTATTCCTCGCTTCACGCGCCCGACGGGCTGGGCCTTGATCGCCTCAGCCCGCTATAATGGCGGCTTTTCCTGCGCGCTCGACGCCTGCCGCGTCTCCAGCGCCTGCCACTCCTGAACAGCCGGATAGCCACAACACCCATGGACAAGACTTACCAGCCCCACGCCATCGAAACTTCCTGGTACCAGACCTGGGAGCAGAACAACTACTTTGCCCCCCAGGGCTCGGGCGAGTCCTACACCATTGCCCTGCCGCCGCCAAACGTGACCGGCAGCCTGCACATGGGCCACGGCTTCAACAACGCGATCATGGATGCGCTGATCCGCTTCCGCCGCATGCAAGGCCGCAACACCCTGTGGCAGCCAGGCACAGACCACGCCGGTATCGCCACCCAGATGGTAGTCGAGCGCCAGCTGGCCGCACAGGGTGTCAACCGCCACGATCTGGGCCGCGAGAAGTTCCTTGAAAAGGTCTGGGAGTGGAAAGAAGAGTCCGGCGGAAACATTACTCGCCAGATTCGCCGACTGGGCAGTTCGGTCGACTGGAGCCGCGAGCGCTTCACCATGGACGATGGCCTGTCCGAAGCGGTCAAGGAAGCCTTCGTGCGCCTGCATGAGGACGGTCTGATCTACCGCGGCAAACGTCTGGTCAACTGGGACCCGAAACTGCACACCGCGATTTCCGATCTGGAAGTGGAAAACCACGACGAGCAGGGCTCACTGTGGAACCTGCGCTACCCGCTGGCTGACGGTGCTACCACCGCTGATGGCAAGGACTATCTGATCGTCGCCACCACGCGCCCGGAAACCATGCTGGGTGACAGCGCGGTTGCAGTAAACCCGGAAGACGAGCGTTATCAAGCGCTGATTGGCAAGTTCGTCGAGCTGCCTCTGGTCGGCCGCCGCATCCCGATCATCGCCGACGACTACTGCGACCCGGAGTTCGGCACCGGCTGCGTGAAGATGACCCCCGCCCACGACTTCAACGACTACGAAGTCGGCAAGCGCCACAGCCTGCCGCTGATCAACGTCCTCGACCAGAACGCCGCCGTACTGGCCCGCGCCCAGGTGTTCAACATCGACGGCAGCGTCAACAACGAGATCGACGCCACCCTGCCCGAGGCCTACGCCGGCATGGACCGCTTCGAGGCGCGCAAGAAGATCGTCGAGGACTTCGATGCCCTTGGCCTGCTCGAGAAGATCGAGCCGCACGCCCTCAAGGTGCCCAAAGGCGACCGCTCCGGCGTGGTCATCGAGCCGTGGCTGACCGACCAGTGGTACGTCTCCACCAAGCCGCTGGCCGAGCCGGCGATTGCCGCCGTCGAAGACGGCCGCATCCAGTTTGTGCCCAAGCAATACGAGAACATGTACTTCAGCTGGATGCGTGACATTCAGGACTGGTGCATCTCCCGTCAGCTGTGGTGGGGCCACCGCATCCCGGCCTGGTACGACGCCGCTGGCAACGTCTACGTTGGACGTGACGAAGAGGAAGCCTATCGCAAGGCGCTGGAAGCCAACGACCGTGAAGCAGAAGCCGAGCTGCCGACCCTGGAGGAACTCAAGAATGCCGCCTTGGCCTGCGGTCTGGGCGTGCTGCGTCAGGATGAAGACGTGCTCGACACCTGGTTCAGCTCCGGCCTGTGGACCTTCTCCACCCTCGGCTGGCCGGAACAGACCGAAGCACTGAAAACCTTCCACCCAACCGACGTACTGGTGACCGGTTTCGACATCATCTTCTTCTGGGTGGCCCGCATGATCATGCTGACCATGCACCTGATGAAGCATGACGACGGCACGGCGCAGATCCCGTTCAAGACCGTCTACGTGCACGGTCTGGTGCGCGACGGTCAGGGCCAGAAGATGTCCAAGTCCAAGGGCAACGTGCTCGACCCGCTGGACATCATCGACGGCATCGACCTCGAATCACTGGTACAGAAACGCACCAGCGGCATGATGCAGCCCAAGCTGGCGGCCAAGATCGAAAAGCAGACCCGCGCCGAATTCCCGGACGGTATCGCCGCCTACGGTACCGACGCGCTGCGCTTCACCAACTGCTCGCTGGCCTCCACCGGCCGTGACATCAAGTTCGACATGGGCCGCGTCGAAGGCTACCGAAACTTCTGCAACAAGATCTGGAACGCTGCGCGTTACGTGATGATGCAGTGTGAAGACAAGGACTGCGGCGCCGCTGGCGAGACCGTCGAGCTGACGCTGGCTGACCGCTGGATCATCTCCCAGCTGCAGCGCACCGAAACTGAAGTCACCCGCCAGCTGGACCAGTTCCGCTTCGACCTGGCCGCCAACGCGCTCTACGAGTTCATCTGGAACCAGTACTGTGACTGGTATCTGGAGCTGTCCAAGCCGGTGCTGTGGGACGAGAACGCTCCGGCCGAGCGCCAGCGCGGCACCCGTCGCACCCTGGTGCGCGTACTGGAAGCGGCCCTGCGCCTGGCCCATCCGTTCATGCCCTTCATCACCGAGGAAATCTGGCAGCGTATCGCGCCGCTGGCAGGCAAGAGCGGCCCGACCATCATGCTGCAGCCGTGGCCGGAAGCGGACAACAGCCGCATCGACGCCGGCGCCGAGGGCGATGCCGAGTGGCTGAAATCGCTGATTCTGGGTGTGCGTAACATCCGCGGCGAGATGAACGTGGCGCCTGGCAAAGAGCTGGAAGTCATGCTGCGCAAGGCCAGCGACGAAGATATTCGCCGCCTGACGGAAAACGAAGCCTTCCTGAAGAAGCTGGCCAAGCTGTCCAGCGTGCAGGTGCTGGCGGAGAATGAAGAAGCGCCGCTGGCCGCAACCGCACTGGTAGGCGAGCTGGAAGTGCTGGTGCCGATGGCCGGCCTGATCGACAAGACCGCCGAGCTGGCGCGCCTGGACAAAGAAATCGGCCGCCTCGACGGCGAGGTCAAACGGATTGGCGGCAAGCTGTCCAACGCTGGCTTCGTCGACAAGGCTCCGGCTGCGGTGATCGACAAAGAGCGCGCCAAGCTGGCCGACGCAGAACAGGCCCTCACCCAGCTAAGCGAGCAGCGCGCCCGTATTGCCAGCCTGTAACCCCACCTGACCCTGCCGCTCACCGAGCGGCAGGGTCGCCCTGAGTGATTGCGGACCGTCCCATGCCCATCGACAACAGCATCGTTCATCAGATTCACAAGAAGCCCGACGGCCAACCGGCCAGCCTGACCCTGCGTGACGCCGAGCTGGCCAGCTCCGAAGCACTGGAGCAACTGCTGGCCGGTCTGATTGAGGCTTACAACAGCAAGCCGAACAAGGCCTGGGGCTACTTCCACGAGGAAAGCGGCGCCTACCCGTTCAGCGGCTGGCTGCAGCAGTTGGTGGATCAGGAGCTGGACTTCGTGCGCTTCTCCAGTCAGGCGACCGAGCACCTCAAGACCCTGATGGAAGGCTCCAACCTGGCGCTCGGCGGCCACGTACTGTTCATCCGCTACCGTCAGGGCATGACCGCGTTTCTGGTCATCGCCCTGCTGCACCACACCGAAGGCGTGACCGTAACCGATGAGCTGGATGTGGCTGCCGCCCGCCATCTGGACCTGTCCAGTCTGAACATGGCGGCACGCATCAACCTGACCGAGTGGAAGCAGAACGCCAGCGCGAAAAACTATATCTCGTTTATTCGCGGGCGCAGCGGCAAACGGGTGTCGGACTACTTCCGCGACTTCATCGGCTGCGTGGAAGGCTCCAACCCGGAAGAAGACACCAACACCCTGCTGCAGGCCTTCAGCGACTACGTCGGCGAAGCCTCCCTTGAGCCCGAGCTGGTCAAGGACAAGGCCAAGGCGATGAGCAGCTACGTCAACAGCCAGAGCCGTGCCGGTGAGCAGGTCGCACTGGAAGAACTGTCGGGCGTGATCGACGAAGAGCATCCCCGCGCCTTCTACGACTACATCCGCAACAAGGACTACGGCCTGAATCCGGAGATGCCCGCCGACAAGCGCGCAATCAACAATTTCATGCGCTACTACGGCAAGGCCGATGGCCTGTCGATCAGCTTTGAGTCACATCTGCTTGGCGAGCGGGTGGAGTACGACGAAAGCGAAGACGCCCTGGTTATCCGCCACCCGCCCAAGGGGCTGGTACAACAACTGCGCAACAAGCGGCGCTGAGCGCCGCTTGCCTCACCTCAGGGCTTGATCCGGTAGCCGGTGCGGAAGATCCACCAGACCGCACTGGTGCACAGGGTCAGAAACACCAGCGTCATCCCTACGCTCACGCCAATGTGCACATCAGCCGCGCCGTAGAAGCTCCAGCGGAAACCGCTGATCAGATACACCACTGGGTTGAACAACGTCACCGTCTGCCAGAACGGCGGCAGCATGGTGATCGAGTAAAAGCTGCCACCCAGAAACGCCAGCGGTGTGACAATCATCAGCGGGATGATCTGCAGCTTCTCGAAACCATCCGCCCAGACGCCAATGATGAAACCGAACAGACTGAAGGTCACCGCCGTCAGGATCAGAAAGCCGAGCATCCAGACCGGGTGCTGGATTTCGTAATCGACAAACAACCGTGCCGTAAGCAGTACGAGCAAGCCGAGCAGTACCGACTTGGTCGCAGCCGCGCCGACATAACCGACGACTATTTCAACCGGCGACACCGGTGCCGACAGTACTTCGTAGATGGTGCCGGTAAAGCGCGGCATGTAGATGCCGAACGACGCATTGGAGATGCTTTCGTTCAGCAGCATCAGCATGATCAGACCCGGAATGATGAAGGCACCATAGCTGACCCCGTCCACCTCGGTCATACGCGTACCGATTGCAGCACCGAACACGATGAAATACAGCGAGGTCGAGATTACCGGCGAGGCGATACTCTGCAGCCGGGTACGCATCATCCGCGCCATTTCCGACAGATAGATCGCCTTTACCCCATACAGATTCATGCCGATTCTCCCGCTGCCTGTTGATCCGTCTGCGCCCGGCTATGAACGAGGCCAACAAAGATGTCCTCCAGCGAGCTTTGGCTCGAATGCAGGTCACGCACCTCGATCCCCAACTGGTCGATGCGCTTGAGCAGCTCCGCAATGCCGCTTTGCTCAGCCTTGGCATCAAAGGTATACACCAGCGCATAGCCCTGTTCACCGAGCGCCAGTGGATAACCGGTCAGCGCTTCGGGCACCGCCTCCAGCGGCTGCTGCAGCTGCAAGGTCAGCTGGCGAGTACCTAACTGCTGCATCAGGGTGTTCTTGTCTTCGGTGAGAATCAGCTCGCCCTGACGAATCACCCCAATACGGTCGGCCATCTCCTCGGCTTCTTCGATGTAGTGGGTGGTGAGGATGATAGTTACCCCACGTTCCTGCAGCCGGCGCACCATGTTCCACATATCGCGCCGCAGCTCGACATCAACGCCGGCGGTCGGCTCGTCGAGGAACAGCACCTCAGGCTCATGGGCCAGCGCCTTGGCAATCAGCACCCGACGCTTCATGCCGCCAGACAGCGCCATGATCCGTTCCTCACGCTTATCCCACAGCGACAGCTCGCGCAGGATCTGCTCCAGCAGCGCGTCATTGCGCGGTTTGCCAAACAGACCACGACTGAGGCGAACCGTTGCCCAGACGCTGTCGAACATGTTGTTGGTCAGTTCCTGCGGTACCAGGCCTATTCGACTGCGTGCCTTGCGATACTCGCGCACGTTGTCATACCCGTCGACCAGCACTTGGCCGCTGCTGGCGTTAACCAGGCCGCAGATGATGCTGATCATGGTGGTTTTGCCTGCTCCATTGGGTCCGAGCAGGGCGAAAATCTCGCCGCGCCGGATGCTCAGACTGACACCCTTGAGCGCCCGAAACCCGGTCTCGTAGGTCTTGGTCAGGTTGTCTACAACGATGATGCTGTCCACACGCCCCCCAACAATCATGACTCGAATAGATCACTACGCCATTTTCGCAGCGCACCCAGCGGTCAGACAGCATACGCCGATCTGCCCATGCACGCAGCCGCCCGGCACCTTGCCGTTGACCTGTCGGTGATCCTGAACTAAACCTTTTCCACAGCGATGGTGATCCTTTGCCCCCATCATCAAAAGAACAATGAATGGGAGGAACAGGCCGTGTTTAACCTGTTGCTGGTGGTCCTGTTTGTACCTCTGATCGCAATCAACGTGATCGGTCCGTGGCTGGTTATGCGCACCCAGCGAATTCCTGCCAGGGTCCGCTTCAGCGATACCGACCGCGAATGCTTCCTCGCCGAACGCGGCGACGTCTTCCAGCAACTCGATGAACAGCTCCAGGAACTGCAGTTTGCCCACGTAGGGTCTTCCGCTCTGCCTTCCAGCCACACGGTCAGCCACTTTTCACTGTACGTTCATCCGCGGGATCAGGCGGCGGCCATGCTGGTCACCATGACCAGCGGGAAGCGACGGGTAACCTACGCCGAGTTCACTCAACTGTACGCCGACGGCAGTTTGCTGGATGTGCACAACGCGCCTACCTTGTCGTCATACCCGAGCATGCCATGCCGTCTGGGCGTCCGTCTGAGCGAGGTCAACAACCTGAAACTGCTGTTTGGCACCCTGCAGCGGTTGCGTAAACGACTACCCAACTCGGCGCCCGCGATCCCCTACCCCAGCGATCAGGGCTTCCAGCCGATCGAGGCGTTCATCGCCCGCGAGTCAGATGAGCTGGTTCGACTCGGCTACTGCAAACCCGAAATAGACGATCAGGGCAGGCGTGCTTTGACACTGAAGGGTGCGCTGTTCCTGACTTGGAAGAACGCCCTGCCGGGCAAGCTGATCTTTAACCTGCTGGAGCAGCGCCACACCCGGCTCCTGCTGGCCAGCTCACACCCGTAGGCCGGAGACGATACTGCTCATAAAGATTGGCGGCGTGACAAGCACGCCGCACGCAAGGATCAGACCGCGCGAATACGGAACCCGAACCGCGGGAAGTGGACGTGCACCAGACCCGCGCGCTCGTCTTCGCGGGCAATGATAATCTCTTCCTCACCCTCGAACACCAGCGTACCTGAGACTTCATCCGTGCCGTAATCAACGGCACTGACGGTCACCGACTGACCGGTTTCGAAACCACCGGGACTGGCAATCGCATCCGCTGGCAGTGCTGCCGGCGCGCTGTCGCGAGCAATGGCAATGGCCTGCTCACCAGCCATTTCCGTGTGTGAGCCATGACCAAAGTCAGCCACTCGCTGCATCCAGGCGCGCACCGCAGGGTAGGGTTCAAGCGCCGCAGCAACAGCACGGTTGCTGGCAACAAACCAGAGTGCATGGTAATGGGCAAAGTCAGCGACGCTGGCGTGCTCGCCGAGCAGGAAGTCGCCATCGCGCTCCAGCTGCAGCTCCAACCGCGACAGCAGTGCCGGCCATTGGCTGAGAGCCACTTCAGTCTCCAGTCGGCTTGCCGTGCCGCCGCTGAACAGTTTCTGGCGGTCTGCCACAAACGCCTTGACCACCTGCTCTGGCAGGCCGGCAAAGCGCTCGGCTAACCCCTGCGGCTGGAAGTTGATCGCAACCGCGTGCTGAAACAACACCTGATCGGCCACCTGAGCCAGACCGGCGGCAGCAGCTTCCTGCCCCTCGGGGAACAGCGCCGGACCGGCCTTCTCCTGCTCCAGGCGGCGGGCGATAAGCGCAGTATCACAGTAGATATCAGCGCCGATTTGCAGCACGGGAGTGCGACGATAACCACCGGTCAGTGCTGTCAGGTCCGGTTTTGGCATCACTGGCGGAATCATCACCGAGTGCCAGGACAAGCCTTTGAACCCCAGCATCAGGCGTGCTTTTTCGGCAAAGGGAGATTGCGGGTAATGGTGCAGAATCAGATCAGTCATGACAGCTCTCCGGCAAATTGAGCAGCCACTTTAGACCCGCAAGCGGCGCGCTGACTAGTCTCTCGCCGCAGTTGATGAAGGTTCATCCAACTGACTGATGAGCCGCTCCTTGGCCTTGCGCGTGAGCGCCTTGATGGCGATTTCCTGCCGCAGCGCATCGCCGTGGTCGGCACACTCGCGGCGCCACACCAATGCCGCCGCCGGGCTGCGATTAAAAAACCTCGCACCCTTGCCGCGCTGGTGCTGGGCAAAACGGCGCTGCGGATCAACACTGATCCCGGTATAGAGGTGACCATTCTCGGCGCGCACCATATACACCCACCAGGTCCGCATCGGCGCGGTACACTGTTCAATATCAGCAGACATGTGCAGACAGACTCATCAGCAAGGAAACAGGATGTTCATTCAAATTTTCTCTACCGGTGGAACCATCGACAAGGTCTACTTCGACGCTCTCAGCGACTTTCAGATTGGTGAGCCGATGGCAACGGACATTCTGCAGCAGGCCCGCGTCGGTTTTGAGTACAGCGTCGAATCGCTGACCCGCAAGGACAGCCTGGAGCTGACCGATGCCGATCGAGACCTGATTCACGCCAAAGTCGCCGCCTGCCCCTACGAGCATATCCTCATTACCCACGGCACCGACACCATGACGGTAACCGGCGCCGCACTGGCCGATATCGACGACAAGGTCATCGTACTGACCGGCGCCATGCAGCCGGCCCGTTTTCGCGATACCGATGCCAGCTTCAACCTCGGACTGGCAGTCGGCGCGCTCAACTGCCTGCCCCACGGAGTCTATGTCGCCATGAGCGGCAAGGTATTTCCGGTCGACCAGGTCCGCAAGAACCGGCTGGCCGGGCGGTTTGAGGGGCGGTGATAGCTCCAAGCCTCAAGCTGCAAGCAAAAAACCGTGCGAGGCAGACCTTGGCTGCAATCAAAACATCATTGGGTAACAGCACCAGCTGAGAACCCAAACCAAAGCACAATCCGGTTTGACTTGAAGCTTGTGGCTGCGGGACCGGCGTCAGCCGGTGCCGCCTACCGTAATCTGATCAATCTTCAGCGTCGGCTGGCCGACGCCGACCGGCACCGACTGTCCATCCTTGCCGCACACACCGACGCCAGTATCGAGCTTGAGGTCGTGGCCGACCATCGACACCCGGCTCATCGCCTCAGGACCATTGCCAATCAGCGTTGCGCCCTTCACCGGCGCAGTGATCTTGCCGTCCTCGATCAAATAGGCCTCACTGGTGGAGAACACGAACTTGCCGCTGGTGATATCCACCTGCCCACCGCCCAGATTGGCGCAGTAGATACCCTTCTTGACCGACGCAATGATTTCTTCCGGGTCGCTCTCGCCGGCCAGCATATAGGTGTTGGTCATACGTGGCATGGGCAGGTGCGCGTAGGATTCGCGGCGACCGTTGCCCGTCGCAGCCACGCCCATCAGACGGGCATTGAGCTTGTCCTGCATGTAACCCTTGAGTACGCCGTTCTCGATCAGCGTGGTGCAGTTGCTCGGCACGCCTTCGTCATCCATCGTCAGCGAGCCGCGACGACCGGGCAGAGTACCGTCATCGACGATGGTGCAGAGGCTTGACGCAACCTTCTCGCCAACACGACCGCTGTAGGCCGAGCTGCCTTTGCGGTTGAAGTCCCCCTCAAGACCATGACCGACCGCCTCGTGTAGCAGCACGCCAGACCAGCCGGGGCCCATTACCACCGGCATGCTGCCAGCTGGCGCCGCAATGGCTTCAAGGTTGATCGAAGCCTGGCGCACTGCCTCACGGGCATAACCAAGGGCACGTTCTTCGGCTGCAAAATAGAGATAGTCGGTTCGCCCGCCGCCACCGCTGCTGCCGCGCTCGCGGCGGCCATTGTGCTCCATGATCACGCTGACGTTCATGCGTACCAGCGGACGAATATCACCGGCCCAAGTGCCATCACTGGCCGCCACCATAACGGTGTCGTGCACACCACTGAGGCTCACGCTGACCTGAGTGATGCGCGGATCAAGGCTACGGGTGAAGGCATCGATGCGCTGCAGGAAGCTGACTTTGTCGGCCTGCGGCATGACATCCAGCGGGTTGACCGCCGAGTACAGCGGCGAGCATTCAGGGCGCCGCCAGGCCTGTACACTGCCAGACTGACCGGCCCGGGCAATCGAGCGGGCGGCACCGGCGGCCTGGGTCAGCGCGGGCAATCGAATATCATTGCTGTAGGCAAAACCGGTTTTTTCGCCAGACAGGGCACGCACGCCGACGCCTTGGTCAACGTGAAAGCTGCCATCCTTAACGATGCCATCTTCCAGCACCCAGGACTCGCTCAGCTGATGCTGAAAATACAGGTCGGCGGCGTCGACGCCCGGTGCCTGCAGCAAGGTACCAAGGACGCCGGCAACCGCATCGGGCGTAAGGTCGGCAGGCTGCAGCAGCGCCTGCTCGGCGTGGGTAATCAGGTCACTCATGTTCGGACTCCTTGGCCACGGGCAGCGGCTGGGCTGCCAGGGCAAAACGACGGTGGCTGAGGATCGGCATGCGTGTGCGCACGGCCTCGAGCTGAGCAGGATCCAGTTTGCCGACAACGACCCCTTCGCCGCTCGGCAAGCAGGCCTGCACGGCTCCCCAGGGATCAATCAAACAACTGTGGCCAAAGGTCTGACGACCACTGGGATGCTGACCGGTCTGGTTGGCCGCCAGCACCCAGCACTGCGTTTCGATCGCCCGCGCGCGCAGCAGAACTTCCCAGTGCGCAGCGCCGGTAACCGCAGTAAACGCTGCCGGGACCACAATCAGCTCGGCACCATCGGCACGCAATGCCTGATACAACTCGGGAAAGCGCACATCGTAGCAGATACTCAGGCCAACTCGCCCAACCGGACTGTCGACACACAACACCTGCTCACCAAAGCCGTAATCACGGGACTCGCGGTAGCTGCCGTGGCTGTCGGCCACATCCACGTCAAACAGATGCAGCTTGTCGTAGCGCGCCACCTCGTGTCCCCGCTCGTCCACTACCAGCTGACATGCCAGCGGTTTGCCGTTCGCACTCACCGGCAACGGCAAACTGCCGCCAATCACCCAGAGACCGTGGGCCCTGGCCTGATCGGCAAGGAAACGGCGAATCGGGCGCTCAGCCCCCCACTCTGCCTCAGCAATGGCCTGCAGCGAGCGGTTACCGAAAGCGCCAAAACACTCGGGTAACAACACCAGCTCAGCGCCCTGCTCCGCCGCCTCGGCGATCAGCTCGGCGGCCCGCCTCAGGTTATCGGCCACCACCGGGCCACTGGTCATCTGAATCGCAGCAACCGTGGACATCAGTCTTCCTCCAGTGCGGCCTTGTCATCAAACGCGCGGTCAAACTCGACCGTGGGCTGCTGCCAGTCACCGCTGATCTTGTATTTCACCGAAGCAAAGCGGGCGACCTTGTCGCCGAGGATCTTGTCGGCCAGAAACAGTACGCCGCCAATCTGCGGTGCGCCGGCGATCAGCGCCGCCAGTGGCAGGTTGTTGGTCACCGGCAGGGTCACCACCATGCCCATATCAACCTGATTGTTGCGCAGATCGAGGCTACCTTCGCCCTGAATCTTGACGCCGGGCCCTTCCAATACCATCGGCTGTTCACTATGCAGCACACCGTTGTCTACATACAGCCCTGCGTCTAGGGTGTCGTAGGCTGTGCCCTTGCTGAAGATATCCGAGAAATCGAGCCGCAGGCGCCGGGTCAAGGCGTTGAAGTTGAGCAATCCAAATACCCGAAGCGCCTCGGCGCTGGTCTCGCCGCTCTGCAACATGCCATCACGGGCCTCAATACCCAACGTACCCGACGCCCGGCGCAGCTTGAATGCCGCGGGTGAGCCCGGCCAGTTCAATGCCGCATTGACCACAAAGCGCTTGCTGGTGATCGTCGGCGCATACCCCCAGGCCTTCAGCGCCTTTCCAACATCTTCCGTTTCCAGACTACCCTCAAAAACGCTGTGAGCCGGCTGTTCACGCCAGTCCATCGTACCCTTGAGGACAAGCCCGCGAAGATTTAGCTCCAGATCAGGCAGCCGCGCCCCGGTTGCGTCCGGACGCAGGTTGAACCGCGCCAGGCCGATGGGCTTATTCCCCCAGGAAAGCTGTTCAATACGAACATCCAGTGGCGGCAAGGTAGAGGGTCGGAAATCAGCGAGAGGGTCAGGCGGCTCGGCTTCGCTTGCGACATCACTTGGCATTACCACCGGCAGCTTGCTGATGTCTTCATCTACCGCGTTTAGCCGCAGTCTCTGCAGCGCGATGTCAATCGGCTGCGCCGAGTCGTCCGGTACCAGGATCCGACCAGCGACATCGGCCTGATCAACGGTCACGCGCCAGTGCGCGGCCTCACGCGCAACCAACGCGTGGGTATCCGCGAGAGTCAGGCCAAATCCGGTAAAGGTGTCGGCACGCACGTCAAGCTGACGCAGGAGCTCTGCCAATACGCCGCCATCGGCGCTGGCTGTCCGGCTGGTACCATTGGCATTGCTGAGGCCTGCAGCCCAGCTACGCCAGCTTTCCCAGTCCAACGTCGGCACCCGCGCCTGAAGGTTCAGCCCCTGGCCGGTCGGTTGCTGCGGCGAGCCACTGGCGTAACGCAGATCTCCCGCAAGTTGACCGTTGCGGTAGCGCAGCAGACCGCGCAGGCCATCGTCTGAGCTAACCTGCCAGGTCTGCGTCCCCCTGGCCAACGTCATCTGTAGCGTCAGTTCTCGTGGTGTCTCGGCCGACTTGGCGAAAGGCTCAGGTACCGTCAACTCGACCCCTTTGAGGTCGCTGGTCACAGTCAGATCCTGCTGACCAGCGCGAATATCCAGTACCGCCTGCCAAGCCACCGCCCCCTTGGCGATCCCTGAGGGAATACGCGGCAACAGTCGCCACTGGCGCAACGCCTCAACCGGGTGTTGCCCGTTAAGCCGCAAACGCTGACCACGCGCGCCTCTCGGCGCCATACTGCCGCTGACGGCAGCACCCAGAAAGCGGCCGTTCAGGTTGTTGGCACTCAGCCCGTCTTCACGTGAGTAGTGCAGATGACCGCTGGCGTTCTCGATGGGTGCCTGCAGCATTGGAATATCCACCCGACTGGCCTGTACGTCGGAGCTGAGATCAACCGCAAGATGCGCTGCCGGATCTTCGGTACGCTGCAGCGGAATGGCAAGTTCAAGGATTCCGGACACGGTTCCGTCACCGCGCCAGCCGACCAGAGGATTACCCGTCAGCTCTGCCAGCGGACCATCCTGCATCAGCTTCAGCGCGTCAGCGAGCGGGCCGCTGAAATTGGACTCGACAGCGAGTACCGCCGGACCGGTTCGGTGTAACAGCTGAGCCTGGGCCTGCGCCTGGGTCGAAACCGAATCCAGCAAACGGGCATGACGACTAGACACGGTCAACTCGCCGTCACGCAGCAGCAGTTCACCATCAATCTCAGTCAGAGCAGGCCAGCCCGGCTGAAAGTGCATCTTGCCGTCACGCAACTGCGCATACAGACCGATTTGCCGTTCCTCCGGTGTAGCCCCCTTTAGCAACGAGCCGTGATACTCGAAGATCGCCAGCGGGACGCTGCCCTTGACCTCACTGGCGGCCAGCCACTTGGCCAGAGCAGGGCTAAAACCCGGCGAGCGCAACGGGAGATAGGGTTGATGCTGGTCGGCCGTCGAATTGCGCAGGGCGACGCGCAAATCCATAGTCGGCGTCTGCCCCTTGGGCGGCAGGTGCAGGTCAAGCAGCGCACTGCCTTGCCCCTGCGGGCCGGTGACAGCCATGCCCGGCACATTCAGCAGCAAGCCCTGCTCGCGGGACCAGCTCCAGTGGAGGGCACCCTGAGCGCGATCATACTGCCAAGCCTGCGGAAACAGGTTCGGCAGCTGCATGCTCCACACATCGCTATTGACACGCAGCTCGCCCTGCGCCGGGCTGCCGCTGAGGGTGCCACTGACACCGCTGAACGCCGGTGCATTATGAAACGCCTGCACTCCTACCTGTTCCAGCGCTGCGTCGAAGCGCATTGACTGCCAGTCAGCTAGTGCCCCCTGGCCGCTGACAGACAGCTGACGCAAAATGCCCTGCGGCGCGAGTTCAGTGGCGAGATCAGCAACAGGCTGGTTGGGCGCCAGCGTCGTCAGCCAGAGCGCCGCACGGTCAAGCAGCAGCCGGTCCAACGCCAGGGACCAGCGCCCCGAGCTACGCTCGCGCTGGCCTTGCAGGTTGGTCGTCGGCCACACATCCTCACCCAGGTGCATGCTGAAGTCCTGCACCGTCAGGCTTTGCCGGTCGCCGTCATCCCGGTATTCAAAGCGGGCAAAGAGATCATTAAGGGTCGGTTCCGAGGTTTCTGTCCGCAGACCGATCTCGGGGGCGACGAGCGTGCCTTGAAAACGCTGCAGACGCTGGTCCTGCCAGCTTCCCCAGAACCGCCCGCCAGCCGAAAGCTGACGTAGATGAGCTCGATCAAGCCAGTCTTCCGGCAGCCAGCGACTCCAGTCACTGGCCGGGATTTCCAGAAAGAAGCCAAAGGACGCAGCGCTCAGGTCATTGCCGGGCACCAGTGCACTGATTTGCCAGTGCAACTGCTCACCATCCGGCAAGCTCACGCGGCCATCCAGCCGCTGCCAATCCAGCCCGTTTAGCAGTGTCATTTCGCCGTGCTCAAACTGCCACTCAGGCTCACCGAACGGGCTCACCCGAATCTGGGTGTCGAGCAGGGTAATACGGTGATGCTCACGCAGTGCGGTGAGCGCCTTTTCCAGCCCGCCAACCTGCCGTGTTCGCTCGCCCAGCCCCTGCAGATGCCAAAGCCCCTGCTCATCTTCGCTCAGCGCCAGCGCCAGACCGCGAATCTGCAGCGCGTCCATCACCGGCCGGCGTAACCAGAGACTGCGCCAGACATCCAGCCGAGCAGTCACATCATCCAGATCAAACAGCACCGGACTATCGGGGTCGGCGTTTTCATGCACCCGCAGCCCCCGCAGCGTCAGCACCGGCTGGCTACCCTGCATCTGGCCACTGAGCGAGCGCAGCTCGATGTGCCGGCCAGACAAGGACTCGGCCTTGGCCACCAGTTCAGCCTGATAGTCGGCGACCACCGGCACCAGCTGACGGCCAAGGCTGACATAGGCAGCCGCCGCCAGCAGCCAGGCGACCAGCAGCCAGATCAGACCGTTAAGGCCTCGGGTAAGCCAACGTTGCCAAAGCACCGGATCAGCGTCCCATTACATCAACACCACGTCATACTGCTCTTGGGTGTACATGGTTTCCACCTGAAACTTGATCGGACGTTCGATGAACAGCTCTAGATCAGCAACGTTTCCAGATTCCTCATCCAGTAACCGGTCGACTACAGACTGTGAGGCCAACACCATATAGGCACCGGCCTGATAGGCGCGCGCCTCGCGCAGAATTTCGCGGAAAATTTCGTAGCACACGGTTTCCGGCGTTTTTTGAATACCCCGCCCCTGACAGCTCGGACAGGGCTCGCACAGCACCTGCTCAAGGCTCTCACGCGTGCGCTTACGGGTCATCTGCACCAGCCCCAACTCAGTGATGCCGATGATGTTGGTCTTGGCGTGATCTCGCTCCAGCTGCTTCTCCAGCGTGCGCTGAACCTGACGCTGGTGCTCCTCGTCTTCCATGTCGATGAAGTCGATAATGATGATGCCGCCCAGATTACGCAGCCGCAGCTGACGGGCAATCGCGGTCGCCGCTTCCAGATTGGTCTTGAAGATGGTTTCCTCAAGGTTGCGGTGACCCACGAAGGCGCCGGTATTGACGTCGATGGTGGTCATCGCCTCGGTTTGATCGATCACCAGATGACCGCCGGACTTGAGCATTACCCGACGCTCCATCGCACGCTGGATTTCATCCTCGACGCTGTATAGGTCGAAGATCGGTCGCTCGCCGGGGTAGTGCTCCAGCAGCTCCTCTACCCCCGGCATCAGCTCGTGCACAAACTGCTCAACCTTCTGGAAGGTCTCCCGCGAGTCGATGCGAATCTTTTCCAGACGAGGGTTGGCCAGATCTCGCAAGGTCCGCAGCGCGAGCGGCAAGTCTTCATAGATGACCGAGGGAGCCGGGGCCGACCCCATCTGCTGGCCGATCTGCTGCCACAGCCGACGCACATAACAAATATCAACCAGGATGTCTTCCTGCCGAGCCCCTTCGGCAGCCGTACGCAGAATGTAGCCGCCAGCTTCCTGAATACCTTCCTGCTCCAGACAATCAGCAACCACCTGCTTGAGACGCTCGCGCTCGCCTTCATCCTCGATTTTGAGGGAAATGCCAACATGCGGCGTGCGCGGCATGTAGACCAGATAGCGCGACGGCACCGACAGGTGGGTTGTCAGCCGCGCCCCCTTGGTACCTATCGGGTCCTTGGTAACCTGAACCACCAGCGCCTTGCCTTCATGCACCAGCGCACTGATCGGCTCGACCGCCTGGCCTTCGCGATCGGAAATTTCGGAGGCATGAATGAAAGCGGCACGTTCCAGGCCGATGTCGACAAAGGCCGCCTGCATGCCTGGCAGCACACGCACCACCTTGCCCTTGTAGATGTTGCCGACAATGCCGCGGCGCTGGGTACGCTCGATGTGGACTTCCTGCAGCACGCCGTTCTCGACCAACGCAACGCGGGTCTCCATCGGCGTGATATTGATCAGAATCTCTTCACTCATGGGCTCTACCACTCCTGTTCTGTCACCAGAATACCGGTGATCCGAGCCCTGGAACAGCCGCGTCAGAGCCGCTGCCAGCAGGGGATGTCAAATGACTTGAGCAGCGTAGCGGTTTCCAGCAGTGGCAACCCCACCACAGCACTGTAACTGCCCTCAATACGTTCTACGAAAACCGCTGCCAGCCCTTGAATACCATAGGCGCCAGCCTTGTCAGCGGGCTCGCCGGTATCCCAGTAGGCGCTGATTTCCGCGTTACTCAGCGGCCGAAAACGTACCCGTGTATCAACCCGGACCAGCTCGATGCGCTGATCGCAACCGACCGCCACGGCGGTCATCACCGTATGTTCGGCTCCGGATAACAAACTCAGCATGCGCAGCGCGTCAGCCCGATCGACCGGCTTGCCAAGGATGCGGTCGCCCTGCACCACCGCCGTGTCTGCGGCCAGCACCACGCGTCCGGGCGCGGCCCGAACCGCAGCCTGAACCTTATCGCGGGTGACGCGCTCAACATAATTCGCAGGCAACTCGCCTGGCTGCACCTGCTCATCAACACTGCAGGTCAGTCGCGTTGCCCGAACACCAATCTGCGCCAGCAACTCGGCGCGCCGTGGCGACGCGGAGGCCAGCAGTAGCTCAGTTGACATGGAAGCGACGTCTTACCCCGCGCAGCAGGGAGAACACCCAGGGCCAGAGTACGGTGCTGACCACCGCTGGCAGCAGGAACAACAGGGTTGGCGGCCGATTACCGCTCAGACTATTGAGCCAAAGCATGACCATCTGGGCGATACCGAATACCGGCAGCATCACCAGACTCTGCTGCCACAAAGGGAAACGACGAATACGCTGGTACAGTAACAGGACCATCCACACGACCAGCGTCATAACCAGCGCATTCTGGCCGAACAACTGACCAAACAGCACATCCGAAACCAGTCCTGCCAGCCAGGCAGTCAGCAGACCAACGCGATGTGGCAGCGCCATAACCCAGTAGGCAAGCACCATGGCCAGCCACATCGGTCGCGCCAGACTGATCGGCTCGGGCATCGGCATAACACTGAGCAACAGCGCCACCAGAATACTGAAGATGATTGCCAGACTAGTCTGCATTGCCGGAGCCCTCCGATTCAGCGTCAGACGCCGGGGCCTCAGTCGACGGCGGCTCGTCTGCTGCGGCCCCCGCAGCATCGTCAGCCCGCAACTCCAGCGCCGGCAACACATCGCCGTAACCACTCTCGGGACTGAACACCAGCAGCAGATAGCGACTGCGGTTCAGCTGGGCCGACGGTGTTACGCGCACCTCGGCAAAGGACTGGGCAGGATGGCGAATGACCGATTGCACACGGCCAACCGGATAGCCCGCCGGAAAGCGCTGTCCAAGGCCCGAGCTGACCACGATGTCGCCCTCACGCACGTCGGCCGTATCACCGACAAAGCGCAATTCCAGCCACTCATTGCGGCCGGTTCCGGCGGCGATGGCGCGCAGGCCGTTACGATTGATCTGCACCGGCAGACTGTGGGAAGCATCGGTAATCAGCAGCACCCGGGCGCTGTGCGGCAACACTTCGACCACCTGCCCCATCAGGCCGGTAGCGTCGAGTACCGGCTGACCAAGGAAAACGCCGTCGACTTCGCCCTTATCGAGCAGAATACGCTGGGTAAAGGGATTGGGATCAACGCCGATCAGCTCAGCTACCAGTACCCGCTCGTCAACCAGCGAAGAGGAATTGAGCAGTTCACGCAGACGCACGTTCTGCTCGGTGAGCGTTGCCAGCTTCTGCAGCTTGCGCTGGGTCAGCAGCGCCTCGGCACGCAGTCGCTCGTTTTCCGCAATCAGCTGAGCGCGACTGGTCGCCAGCTCAGTGACCGACTGCCAGGCACGGACCGGCATCTCGGCCGCGGTGTACAGCGGCGCGACCAGCAGCCCCAACTGAGCGCGGAGCGGTTTCAGGGCATCGAACCGGGCGTCCACCACCATCAGAACGATGGACAGCACGGTCAGCACAACCAGACGAACGCCGAGCGACGGCCCCTTGATGAATAGCGGTTTGATGGCAGGCTCCTCGCAGCCACAGGTTAGTCGCCGTCAGCGGCAAGCCGGACAGAGCCGGAACTCCCGTCCCGCAAGGCTTGCCACCAGTCAGATCACTCGGTCGACAGCAGATCCATGGTGTGCTGATCCATCATTTCCAGCGCCTTGCCGCCGCCACGGGCAACGCAGGTCAGCGGATCTTCCGCGACGATAACCGGCAAGCCGGTTTCTTGGGTCAGCAGCTTGTCCAGATCACGCAGCAAGGCACCACCGCCGGTCAGAATCAGTCCGCGCTCGGCGATATCGGACGCCAGCTCCGGCGGCGATTGCTCCAGCGCGCTCTTGACCGCTTGAACGATAGTTGCCAGCGACTCCTGCAGCGCTTCGAGCACTTCAGTCGAGTTCAGGGTAAAGCTGCGCGGCACACCCTCGGCCAGGTTACGACCACGCACATCCACTTCCAGCGTTTCGCCGCCGGGGAAAGCCACACCGATTTCCTGCTTGATGCGCTCAGCGGTGGATTCACCGATCAGGCTGCCGTAGTTGCGGCGCACATAGGTCACGATCGCCTCGTCAAAGCGGTCACCACCAACGCGGACGGACTCGGCGTAGACCACGCCGTTGAGGGAAATCAGCGCGATTTCAGTGGTACCACCACCGATGTCGACAACCATCGAGCCGCGTGCTTCTTCAACCGGCAGGCCGGCACCGATGGCGGCAGCCATCGGCTCCTCGATCAGATATACCTCGCGGGCACCCGCCCCGAGCGCCGACTCACGAATGGCACGGCGCTCAACCTGGGTGGACTTGCACGGAACGCAGATCAGCACGCGGGGGCTGGGCTGGATAAAGCTGTTTTCATGAACCTTGTTGATGAAGTACTGCAGCATCTTTTCACAGACACTGAAATCGGCGATGACGCCATCCTTCATCGGGCGGATCGCCTGAATGTTGCCTGGGGTACGACCGAGCATGCGCTTGGCGTCGGTACCGACGGCCACGACACTTTTCTGATTGCCGCTAGTGGTACGGATCGCGACCACAGACGGTTCGTCCAGTACAATACCGCGGTCCCGAACGTAAATAAGCGTGTTGGCTGTACCCAGATCGATGGACAGATCACTGGAAAACATGCCACGGATTTTTTTGAACATGCGTTGACTAGACCCCGAAGACGCGTGGGTTAATTGGAAAAAGTACGGATAAGCCACCTGCCCTGTACGCTGTTGGATTGGAAACTGGTGGCTAAAGGCCTTGATTGGCGGCCTTCTGCGCAGCGTAAGCAGGTGACTGATCGGTACTTCCAGAAGTGTCGCAACTCTAACAACGGCGGGGTTTTTGGGCAAGGCACGACTGTGGTAAATTCGCGCCTTTGCCCGCATTTTCCGTGGCGAACCACCAAACGGCGCCCGACGCCAGCAGACGACCGGAAATCACCGGCAACATGGAGCACACGTACATGTCCCTGGATCGCACCGATGTGGAAAAGATCGCGCATCTGGCCCGAATCGCCCTCAGCGAAGACGACATCCCGGCAACCACTGCCAAACTCTCCGGCATTCTGGAGCTGATCGACAAGATGCAGGCGGTGGATACCAGCGCCGTCGCACCGCTCGCCCATCCGCTGGAAACCACCCAGCGCCTGCGCGCCGACGAGGTCACCGAACACAACCAGCGCGAGGCCTATCAGGCCATTGCGCCGGCCACCGAAGCTGGCCTGTACCTGGTTCCCAAGGTCATCGAATAATCCTGCCGCGCCCAGACAAGAGACATATCCATGCACGAGAAAACTCTGGCCGAACTGTCAAAGGCCTTGCAGAACAAGACGCTTTCCAGCGTCGAGCTGACTCAGCACTATCTCAAGCGCATCGAGCAGCTTGATGACCAGCTCAACAGCTACATCACCGTTACCGCCGAATCAGCCCTTGAGCAGGCCGCAGCAGCAGACGCCCGTATCGCTGCCGGCAACGCCACTGCGCTCACCGGTATCCCGCTGGCGCACAAGGACCTGTTCTGCACCCAGGGCCAACGCACCAGCT
This sequence comes from Halopseudomonas oceani, assembly GCF_002903165.1. GTDB lineage: Bacteria > Pseudomonadota > Gammaproteobacteria > Pseudomonadales > Pseudomonadaceae > Halopseudomonas > Halopseudomonas oceani. Next base: position 61,112 of record NZ_PPSK01000013.1, on the reverse strand, counting down.
GCGGCTCGAAAATGCTCGACAACTTCGTTTCGCCGTACGAATCGACCGTCACCCAGCGTTTCCTCGACGCTGGCGCGGTAAGCCTCGGCAAGACCAACCTCGACGAATTCGCCATGGGCTCCTCCACCGAGTCCAGCTTCTACGGCCCGACCCGCAACCCGTGGGACACCGACCGGGTACCCGGCGGCTCCTCCGGCGGCTCCGCTGCCGCTGTTGCCGGCCGCCTGTGCGCTGCGGCAACCGGCACCGACACCGGCGGTTCAATCCGTCAGCCGGCCGGCTTCACGGCTCTGACCGGCCTGAAACCGACCTACGGACGGGTTTCGCGCTGGGGCATGGTCGCCTACGCCTCGAGCCTGGACCAGGGCGGCCCGATGGCCCGCACTGCCGAAGACTGCGCTCTGATGCTGCAAGTCATGGCCGGTTTCGACGCCAAGGACTCCACCAGCGTCGACCAACCGGTACCGGACTACAGCGCCGGCCTGAACGACTCGCTCAAGGGCCTGCGCATCGGCCTGCCGAAGGAATACTTTGCCGCCGGCCTGGACGCTGCGACCGCCGATGCCATCAGTGCTGCGGTCAAGCAATTCCAGGCGCTCGGCGCCGAGGTCAAGGAAATCAGCCTGCCGAACGCCGAGCTGGCGATTCCCGCCTACTATGTCATCGCCCCCGCTGAAGCCTCCTCCAACCTGTCACGCTTTGACGGCGTGCGCTTCGGCTACCGCTGTGACAACCCGGCCGACCTGACCGATCTGTACAAGCGTTCGCGTGCCGAAGGCTTCGGTGCCGAGGTTAAGCGCCGCATCATGGTCGGCACCTACGCGCTGTCGGCCGGTTACTACGATGCGTATTACCTGAAAGCGCAGAAGATCCGTCGCCTGATCAAGAACGACTTCATGGCCGCCTATGAGCAGGTCGATGTGATCCTCTGCCCGACCTCGCCGACCCCGGCGTTCAAGATCGGCGAGAAGATCGACGATCCCGTCAGCCTGTACCTGACCGACATCTACACCATTACCGCCAACCTGGCCGGGGTCCCGGGCGTCGCCCTGCCCGCCGGGTTCGCCAACGGTCTGCCGCTGGGCATGCAACTGCTGGGGCCCTACTTCAGCGAAGCCCGTCTGCTCAACATCGCGCACCAGTACCAGCAGGTTACCGACTGGCACCAGCGCGCTCCGGCCGGCTACTGAGAGGATTGACAGCAATGCAATGGGAAATCGTCATCGGGCTGGAAATCCACGCCCAGCTCACCACCGCGTCGAAGATCTTCTCCGGCAGCGCCACCACCTTCGGCGCCGAGCCCAACACTCAGGCCAGCCTGGTTGATCTGGGCATGCCGGGCACACTGCCGGTGCTCAACGCCCAAGCCGTGCGCAACGCGGTCAAGTTCGGCCTGGCGATCGACGCCGAGATCGGCATGACCAACGTTTTCGCGCGCAAGAACTACTTCTACCCGGACCTGCCCAAGGGCTACCAGACCAGCCAGATGGATCATCCGATCGTCGGCAAGGGCTATCTGGACATCACCCTGGAAGACGGGACCGTAAAACGCGTCGGCGTGACCCGCGCGCATCTGGAGGAAGATGCCGGCAAGAGCCTGCACGAAGACTTCCACGGCATGAGCGGCATCGACCTCAACCGCGCCGGCACCCCGCTGCTGGAGATCGTTTCCGAGCCGGACATGCGCAGCGCCAAGGAAGCCGTCGCCTACGCCAAGACCATCCACTCGCTGGTGCGTTATCTGGGCATCTGTGACGGCAACATGGCCGAAGGCTCCCTGCGCTGCGACTGCAACGTCTCGATCCGCCCCAAGGGCCAGGCCGAGTTCGGCACCCGCTGCGAGATCAAGAACGTCAACTCGTTCCGCTTTATCGAGAAGGCGATCAACACCGAAGTCCAGCGCCAGATCGAGCTGATCGAAGACGGCGGCAAGGTGGTACAGGAAACCCGCCTGTACGACCCGAATAAGGACGAAACCCGCTCCATGCGCAGCAAGGAAGAAGCCAACGATTACCGTTACTTCCCCTGCCCGGACCTGCTGCCGGTCGTGCTGGAGCCGAGCTTTATCGAGGAAGTCCGTGGCGAACTGCCGGAACTGCCGCAACAGAAGCGCGAGCGTTTCGAAAGCCAGTTCGGCCTGTCGACCTACGACGCCAGCGTGCTGTCTGCCAGCCGCGAACTGGCCGACTACTTCGAGCAGGTTCAGCAGACCTGCGGCGACGCCAAGCTGGCCGCCAACTGGGTGATGGGCGAGCTGTCCAGCCTGCTCAACAAGGAAGGCCTGGAGATAGAGCAGTCGCCGGTCAGTGCTACGCAACTCGGCGGTATGATCCTGCGCATCAAGGACAACACCATCAGCGGCAAGATCGCCAAGATGGTGTTCGAGGCACTGGCTGCCGGTGAAGGCGACTCTGCCGATGCGATCATCGAAGCCAAGGGACTCAAGCAGGTCACCGACAGCGGCGCCATCGAAGCCATGCTGGACGAGGTACTGGCAGCCAATGCGGCACAGGTCGAGCAGTATCGCGCGAGCGACGAAGCCAAGCGCGGCAAGATGTTCGGCTTCTTTGTCGGCCAGGCGATGAAAGCATCCAAAGGCAAGGCCAACCCGCAGCAGGTCAACGAACTGCTGCGTAAGAAACTGGAAGGCTGAACCTGAAAGCGGCGGAGCGGTCAGAGGTCGCTCCGCCCACTTTCCGGGAACTCGCCATGTTTCGCACGCTACTGATCGCACTGCTGGTGCAGCTGCCCTTCAGTGCTCACGCCACCGAAGCACAGCTGCTCGGTGAGCCCGGCTGGACCCAGACCGGAAAGGCGTCCTACTACTCCTCCCGACTGCATGGCAGGCGCACCGCCAGCGGCGAACCCTACGACGAAACCGATCTCACCGCCGCGCATCCGGCGCTGCCGTTCGGCACCCTGGTGCAGGTTACCAACACCTACAACAATCGCGCAGTAGTCGTCCGTATCAACGACCGCGGCCCCTTCGTCGGCCATCGCATCATCGACGTTTCCCAGCGTACAGCAGAGCAGCTTGGCATGGTTCGCGCCGGCAGTGCCCGGGTGCAGATCGAGGTCCTGGACCCGGACCAGCACAGCGAATAAGCGGAACCTTTGGCCCTGACGGCTATCCTGTATCAGGTAACGAGCGAAAACACTGACCGACATCGGCGCCCCGAGGCCCGCATGCTGGCCAGCTGCTGCTCGCCAAAAAAACGGCCGGTCAACCGACCGGTACACGCAGGACAAGGAGATCTGCATGACTGACGCCAAGCGTGGCTGGCAATCAACCGTACTGGTTCCCGTGTTTGCCCCTGCCGTGATTGTGACTCTGCTGCTGGTTATCGGCACCATCAGCAACCCCGAGCTGGCCGGCTCGCTGTTTTCCAGCACCCTGGCCTACATCACCGAAACCTTTGGCTGGTTCTACATGCTGGCGGTCGCCAGTTTTCTGCTGTTTGTAGTGCTGGTGGCCTGCAGCAGTTGGGGCAACATTCGCCTCGGACCGGACCACGCCGAGCCGCAATACAGCTTCCCGGCGTGGTTCGCGATGCTGTTCTCGGCCGGCTACGGGATCGCCCTGCTGTTCTTCGGCGTCGCCGAGCCGGTTACCCACTTCGCCAGCCCGCCTGCCGGCGCACCGGAAACCCTGGATGCGGCCAAACAGGCCATGCAGATTGCCTTCTTCCACTGGGGCTTTCATATCTGGGCGATCTACGGACTGGTCGGTCTGGTGCTGGCCTACTTTGCCTTCCGCCACGGCCTGCCCCTGTCCATGCGTTCGGCCCTCTACCCGCTGATTGGCGAGCGCATTCACGGCCCGATAGGCCACACGGTCGATGTGGTAGCGATTCTCGGCACCCTGTTCGGTATCGCCACGACGCTGGGGCTATCCGTCGCGCAGATCAACGCTGGGCTCAATTACCTGTGGCCAAGCATTCCGGTAGCCAGCAGCGTGCAAGTCGTGACCATCGCCGCCGTCACCGGTCTCGCCCTGTTCTCCGTGGTGGCCGGGCTGGACAAGGGGGTAAAGAACCTGTCGATCCTGAACATGGTGCTGGCGGTAACCCTGATGTTGTTCGTCTTTCTGGTCGGCCCATCCATCTTCATTCTCGAAGCCTTCCTGCAGAACACCGGTAGCTACCTGAACAACATTGTCGAGCGCACCTTCAACCTGCAGGCCTATACCCATAGCGACTGGATTGGCAACTGGACGCTGTTCATCTTCGGCTGGACCATTGCCTGGGCGCCCTTCGTCGGCCTGTTCATTGCCAAGATCAGCCGCGGCCGAACCATTCGCCAGTTTGTCTTCGGTGTCATGCTGGTGCCAACCATGTTCACCTTTCTCTGGTTCTCGGTGTTTGGCGATACCGCGCTGCACCTGATCATGAACGAGGGCTACACCAGCCTGATCAGCGAGGTCCAGGCAGATAAGGCGATTGCGCTGTTCAAGCTGTTCGAGCACTTGCCGTTAACCAGCATCGTGTCGTTCGTTACCGTGGTGCTGATCGTCACCTTCTTCGTCACCTCATCGGACTCCGGTTCGCTGGTGATCGACTCGCTGGCCTCCGGCGGCGTGCTGCAGACGCCAGTATGGCAGCGCGCCTTCTGGGCGATCCTGGAAGGCGTGGTTGCTGCGGTGTTGTTGATCGCCGGTGGCCTTGGCGCTCTGCAGACCATGACCATCGTTACCGCCCTGCCCTTCGCCATCATCATGATCATTGCGATGCTCGGCATGTGGCGCGCGCTGGTCATCGAGGGCCACCGTGACGTCAGTCTGCTGCATCACATGCAGGTCAGCCGCTATAGCGACAACAGCCTGGCAGCCAACTGGAAAAAACGCCTGGCCAGCATCGTCCACTTCCCGGATCGCGCCGCGGTGGAAGGCTTCATCCACAATCGAGCGATGCCAGCCATGCAACGCCTGAGCGCGGCGCTGGCCGAGCAGGGTTGGCCAGCAGAGGCAGAACTGGATGCTGAGAACGGCCGCGCCTACCTGCAGATCAACAAGCCAGATCAGCTCGACTTCATCTACGAAATTCGCCTGCGCGAGTATCTACGCCCCGACTTTGCCTACCCGGAGATGCGGCGCACCGACAACGACGCCCAGCAGCATTATTACCGGGCTGAGGTTTTCCTGCGCCGCGGCGGCCAGACCTATGATGTCTACGGCTACGATGAGCAGGAGATCATCGGCGACATCCTCGACCACTTTGAAAAGTATCTGCACTTCCTGCACATATCTCCCGGCGTGCTGCCCTGGAACATGACCGAGCACGATGAAATGCTGCAACCCCCGCCGGCTTGAATGGCGAGCAAAAAAAACGGCGCTTATGCGCCGTTTTTTTTGCTGTTGAGCCTACTGCTGCAGCGTTTGCAAAATCATCGGATCCTGAAACACCCGGGTCAGAGCATCACTCATCACGTCGGTCACCAGCTTGGTATTGGTTTGCTGGTTCGGCGCATAACCAAAGCGCTGCTGCAGCGAGGACGTAAAGCGCCCCTGATAGTTGCGATTCATGTTGCTGGCTTCGGCAACGAAGGTGGCGCTGATATCGGCCTGGGTCACGTAAACCGAGTCCTTCGGCGACTGGTAGCTTAGCTCGGCCAGATTCAGGGTCAGGCTGTTGGCATTGGGTGACCCTTCAGGCACCACATTGAACCCCAACTGGCGTAACGCCTGCTCGACCTGCTGACGGATCGCCGGGAGCGCACTGTCGCTGATGGTAATGTTACTGGAGTCAGGGTAAATGCCTCCGCGCGTCCCCAATATCTTGTTCTGACGGGTATCCTGCACCTTCACGCTGACCGGCTGCTGGCGGGCAACCGGGCTTAGCGGCTTGTTGATCTGAGGTTGCACCGTCAACTGCTGAGGACTGTGAGCACAGCCCACCAGAGCCGCGGCCATCATGGCCAGCAGCAACATGCCTGAACGCTTGAGCATAAGTACCTTACTCCTGCCGTCTGTCGGGATTGGAAAGGGAAACGTGGTCAGTGCCACCTTGGACAGGCGCAGCATACTCCGGTTCCGGAGGGGCCAACAGAGGGCGTTACGCCCTGTCATCAAGCTGACATGCCAATCAGCGATCCTGCGCGCAGATTCAACAAAGGAAGACTGTCATGATCACCAGCCTGTTCAAGCGACGCCGCTGCTATGCCCAACTCAACGCACAGGGGATATGCGTTGCGCTATGGGAGCTGCCCAGACAGCCACAGCAAGGTCGCTGGGTCGAGGTCAACGAGCTGCAGCCTCGCTGGATTGGCAAGTCCCTGCCGACGGCAGCTCGCGTCAACCGACGCGCTAACCGCACCGGCTGGAGAATGCTGCCAGCTTAACGGGCGCCAGCCGCTTCCAGTACTGCGACGTAGTCTTCGCCCTGGGCGTGCTCACGCACAGTGGCCAGGAATGTACGACCATCAGCACCTACCGCATTCAGGTCATGCCCGGCGGCCTTGAACATCACCAGAAAACGCTCGAAGTCTTCCACACGCAAGCCGCGATAGGCGCGCACCAGCAGATGCAGTTCAACCGATTCGTCGCTGTTATAGGGGCGTGCGTTCAGAAATACCGCAACCTGTTCATCGGTCATCGGCTCACCGATCACCTTCTGCTTGTCTTTACGCATGAAACTTCCTCAGAGAGTCCAGGGCGGGCATTGTAACCATCCCCCGGGCGTCTAACCAGTTCAGTACTCAGTCCGCGGCAGCAACCGGCTCGGAGTGCAGATCAGCCCAGATCAGACCATTGCCGTAGAAACGCCCCTGCACATAATCCGTCCCGGGGCTGTCGAGCATCTGGCGAATGGCTGGCAGCAAGGCTAGCGGATAGTTGATGACAAGCAGCGTACCGTCATCGACCAAACGCGCCCCGCGCTGCCCCCCAGTGCCCTCGGCAAACTGCAGACGCGCGCGACGGACCGGCGACCCAGTCAGCGTGCTGCGCCCCTCCAGCAGAATGGAAACGCTGGCCTGCGCGTCATTCGGGCGGGCGCCCGGACGCAATTCGCTACCAATGGTCAAGCTGTATCGCTGTACCTCGAACAATACCTGTTCGGGGCGATCCTGACGCTGTCCGTAGATATCTTCCGGCAGATATTCGTCGTGCGGCAGCGAGACCTGCGAGGCAGCCAGCGGCTGCGAAAGCAAAACCGCCAGTGTCAGCATAGCCGCTCGAACCGTCATCGCGTCAGTGACCCTTGAGTGCAAAAATGCCGGCGGCGTTGCGCCAGTAGCCCTTGTAGTCCAGGCCGTAACCGAAGATGTAGCGATCTTCGACATCCAGACCAGTAAAGTCGGCACGCATGCCCGGATAGGCCTTGCGATCATGCTGCTTATCCAGCAGCACCGCGGTATAGACGTGTTCAGCGCCAGCATCACGGCAATACTCGACAATCGCAGCCAGCGTATGACCCTCATCCAGAATGTCGTCGATGATCAATACACTACGGCCAACGAGCGAATGCTCGGCACGCGCTTTCCAGAACAGTTCACCGCCGGACAGTTTGTTACGATAGCGAGTAGCGTGCAAATAGCCCACTTCCATCGGGAACGGCAGCTTCGGCAACAACTTGCCACTGATGATCAGACCGCCATTCATCACGCTGTAGACAATCGGATTGCTGTCGGCCAGACGCTCGGTGATTTCGCTAGCCATGCTCTGCAGTGCGCCTTCGACGTCTGCCTCGGTGAACAGACAGTCGGCCTCTGCCATGACCTGTTTGATGTGATCCAGCTCTACCGCCATGCATGACCTCCGCCGGTCCCGGTATGGAAAAAAGGGGCGAAAAATACCCATGTCGTCGCGAAAGCACAAGTATAGAGGAGCTTTTCCGACAGACGAGCCCCTGCTGTCAACGTCTGGGCTGTGCCATAATTGCGGCGCCCTTCCACGCAAGAGAGAAGTTCCAGCATGAACGTCAAAGAAATCCGCCATCCATTGATTCGACACAAACTGGGGCTGATGCGCCGCAGCGATATCAGTACCAAGAATTTCCGTGAGCTCGCGCAGGAAGTCGCCGCGCTGCTGACGTATGAGGCAACCCAGGACATGGCGGTCGAAACCCACACCATCCAAGGCTGGTGCGGCGATGTGGACGTTGAAAAGCTGAGCGGCAAGAAGGTCACCGTGGTACCGATCCTGCGTGCCGGCCTCGGCATGCTCGACGGTGTGCTCAGCCTGGTGCCCAGCGCCAAGGTCAGCGTCATTGGCCTGGCCCGCAACGAAGAGACTCTGGAAGCCGACACCTATCTGGAAAAACTGGTCGGTGAACTCAATCAGCGCATGGCGCTGATCATCGATCCAATGCTGGCAACTGGCGGCTCCATGGTTGCCACCATCGACATGCTGAAAAAGGCGGGTGCCCGAGACATCCGCGCACTGGTGCTGGTCGCTGCCCCCGAGGGTATCCAGCGCGTCAACGACGCCCACCCCGACGTGCAGATCTATACCGCATCAGTCGATCAACGTCTGAATGAGCACGGCTACATCATTCCTGGTCTGGGCGACGCCGGCGACAAGATCTTTGGTACCAAGCAGAAGGATATCGAGTAATGGAAGGCGTTCACACCCACGGCTGGCGGACTGCGCTGGCTGGCTCGCAAATGCTGTTTGTGGCCTTCGGTGCGCTGGTGCTGATGCCGCTGATCACCGGCATGAACCCAAGCGTTGCGCTGTTCACCGCCGGTATCGGCACCCTGCTGTTCCAGTTCACCACCCGCCGGCAGATCCCGATCTTCCTGGCCTCCAGCTTCGCCTTCATCGCGCCAATCATGTACAGCAACCAGACCTGGGGGCTGCCCGCCACCCTCGGCGGCCTAGTCGCAGCTGGTGTGGTATACATCCTGCTCAGTCTGCTGATCCGCCTGCGGGGCCCCGGCTTCATTCAGCGCCTGCTGCCGCCAGTGGTGGTTGGTCCGGTAATTATGGTCATCGGCCTGGGACTGGCCTCGGTTGCCGTTAACATGGCGATGGGCAAAGCGGGTGATGGCAGCGCCCAGTTGGTCGAGTACAACACCGCCATTCTGATCGCCGGCGCCTCGCTGGTTACCACCATCGTGGTTGCCGTGTTTGCCAAGGGCATCTTCCGCCTGGTGCCGATTCTGGCTGGCGTACTGGTTGGCTACACCCTGTCCTGGCTGCTTGGCATCGTCGATTTCACCCAGGTGGCGCAGGCACCCTGGCTGGCCATGCCCGAATTCGTTACCCCGGAGTTCCAGCTGGCAGCAATCCTGTTCATGATCCCGGTCGCGATTGCACCCGCTATTGAGCATATCGGTGACGTACTGGCCATCGGTGGTGTAACCGGCAAGAACTATCTGGAAAAGCCCGGCTTGCAGAACACCCTGCTGGGCGACGGTATTGCCACCTCGGCAGCAGCCTTCCTCGGCGGCCCGCCGAACACCACCTACTCCGAAGTCACCGGTGCGGTCATGCTGACTCGCAACTTCAACCCCAACGTCATGATCTGGGCCGCCGTGTTTGCCATCATCCTGGCCTTCATCGACAAGTTTGGCGCCATTCTGTTGGGCATGCCGGTACCGGTCATGGGCGGCATTCTTTGCCTGCTGTTCGGTTCCATCGCGGTCGTCGGTCTCAACACGCTGGTGCGCCATCAGGTAGACCTGGCCCAGGCCCGCAACCTGTGCATCGTATCGGTGACGCTGGTATTCGGTATCGGCGGCATGGTTATTGGTAATGACAGCTTCAGCCTGCAGGGCATCAGCCTCTGCGGAGTCGTTGCCATCCTGCTCAACCTGATCCTGCCCAACGGTGAGGAAGCAGCACCGGCTGCTCACTGAGACCCGCTCAGCGACGCCAGCAGCGCTCGTCTGCTGGCGTCCTCTGGCCAAGCTGATTCAGGCTGTAGAACGCACAGACGTCCCCCTCCATCGCACTGCCAACCAAAGCCTTTGCCGTCAGTACAAACTGCTGCGACTGCCGTTGCACAGCCAACTGATAGACCGCCCTCCCCTGAGCCGGGCTTTGCTGATGCAGGTTGCCAACCACGCCCTGATCATAACGCCCAGCAAGCGCATAATGGCGTTCCAGGCGCTGTGCATTCTCCAACAGCAAACCACTAACCTCCACGCGCTGCGCCTTGCGCACATGCGCCAGGTATGACGGGTAGGCAACGCTCGCGAGCAGGCTGGCGATCACCAGTGCGATCAGCAGTTCAATCAGGGAAAAGCCCCTCACGCAGCTCATTGCAACTGCCGCCAGTGGATACGCACCAACTGGCAGCGACCTTTCGCCAGCAGCTCAGCCGAGCCAGTACTGCCTGCAACCTGATAGCGCTCCCCTTCGCAGGTCAAAGGCTGTTCCGCATCTTCCGCCACACCCGGCGCCAGCCTCAGCTCCGCTGGCAGCCCAACGTCCAGAGCAATACCCGCAACACGGGAGTCGTCACTATCCAGCTGCCGGTCACCGTCGCTATCCAGTGTCGCTGCGGGTGGCATGACACCGTCGTCCAACGTCAGCATCATCAGCCAACCGCGCACCGTCGGAAGGCACGGATCGCTTTCCTCAGCCAGCGGTGCCAGCGATGTGAAAACCACTCTCCCACCCTGTACCAGCGCTGGTTCAACCACCCGCTCCGAAGAACGAGCCCCTGCCGGTAGCGGCAGAAACCAGCCTGCTTGCCGACGCCAGTCTACCCGTTGCTCGGTCACCTTACGGCTGCTCGAATAGGGGCTCGGCAGCACCCGTTGCGCTTGCAGGTCACGGGGAGTGAGCGTCTGGCCAGGCTCGAGCAGCCGATTACGCACCGCGTAGAAGGCTTGTACTGCGGTACTGGTCGGATCACCTTGCGCCAATAGTCGCCCGCTGCCGAACAATAACAAGTCCGCCCGAGCCGCAGCGCTATAGTGCAGAACGGGAGCTGCCGTCAGCGGCTGTCCCGGCTCGGCCCTGAATAGAGGGGCCCCATCATTTGCCAGCCGCCACTGCAGCGGGTCCTCCGCCGACAGGTCAAATTGCCATAGCTGGCCATGCAAGTCCCCGGCATAGGCTGCAACCACCCGCCCGGAGGCATCCCGCTCCAGAGTCAGCGCAGACAAGCCGTTCCCCCTTTTCAGGTCTTGCCGGGCCGGCAGATCCAGTTGCAGCACCCTATCCCCGCTGATGGCATCAACAACCAGCAGAGCAGCCTGCCCACTCGCGCTGCCGTAACCATTGCCAGTCAGCAGCAGGCTACGACCATCCTGCTCAAGGAGCCGTGGTTCGGCATAGATGTGGCCCAAGGCAGCCCAGCCAGGCTCACTGGCACTATGCTCCCAGAGTACCCCCGGCGCGGCCTCGCCCACAGCCTGGCCATACAGTCGCAGCATGAGCAGCCCGCGACCGCCGGCACCAAGACCTGTCGCAGCGAGTGTTCGCCACTGGCCGCCCTGCGCCACGTCCGCCAGAGCAATACGCCCATCCACGCCCGCTCGATGCGCAAGACCAGACACATAATTCACGGCCGCCCGTTCTAGCACCGTAGCTAGCAGGCTGCCGGGCAGATAGCTGAAGTGTCGCTTGCCCCCCGCACCGACCACATGGAGAAAACCGTCGTTACTGCCAAGCAGCATCAGGTCACCGAGCTGAGCGCGCTCGCGCCGATAGCGCTTATAGGTCTCGCTGTTCTGCTCGGCCAGCGCCGCTCCGGCTGGCAGCACGCGCGGTCCGAAACGCCCCAGATCTCCCAGCAAACGCTCGCGCGTGCGCAAGCCTGCAACAGGTTCTCCACGCAGCCAGTCCAGCAACTGCGAGCCGCCGTCATGCTGACCCGGCAGTAAAGCGGCCGCAGCGCGCTGCAACGCCAGCTGTTGCTCTGTGCTCAACTGCGCCAGGGTATTCATATCAAGAGCCAGCGGCCCCGCGCCAGCCGAGGTATCGGCCAACCGCCAGGTTTGCATTGGGCCACGGGGAGCCCCCGGGGCAAACGCCTGATCGCTGGTCCAGCGCATCTGGGTTGGCTCACCGGTGTCATTGATGCCCCAGAGCTGTACTTCCCCACTGCCGTCCTGCGGATGCTGATAAACGCGCATCAACGCCGCTTCGTTACCGGTGAGCTGCAGCCCATCAAGGCGCCTGTCGAGCACCAGACGCGACGGCTCCAACTGATTCACCATACGTGTCAGCGCTGCGTCGAGCTGCTCGGCATCGTCGACCGTGCGATAGAGCCCGCCGCCAGCGCGCGCAGCCGCCTGCAACCGTGCGTCGTCAACACCAAAGCCAAGCACGTGAGTACGCACCTGCTGATAAGCGAAGGGGGCCTCATCCCAGCTCACGCCAGCCGCATCTAAACCGCCGGTGCGCAGATCCAGCGCGCCGGCAAAGCCGGCCATATCGTCGAGATAAAAGGTGCTACCCGGTTGCTGCATATCTTCGCCGCTCACGTCATTACTCGCGTCCTGATCCCAATCGGGCAGTTCAAACGGGTACTGCTGCAATGCAGGCTCCTGCTCTACCGAGGAAGGAAACTGGCTGTCGTAGGTCGGTAGGCCGTCGGTCACCACCAGCACTGCGCTGGGCTGACAGCGCCATTGCAGGGGACTAGGGTAAGTTGGCGTCCCCGGGTTGTAGAACGAGTCCATACCACGCAGATAGCGGCTAATCTCGTAATGGGTTTCAGCCAACGGGGTCCAGGTGTAGCGATCAGGATTAGTGCCTGTATCCGGTGCCAACTGATCCAGCGCCTGCTCAAGTCGTTGCAGATGCAGCTCTCCGGCCACACCCGGTGCAATTCCGGCAACGTCGACCAGCAACCGACCACCCGCAGTCTCCCGCGCAGCGCCGTACCCACGCGACGGATTGAAGCTGAACAGCCCAAAGCGAGTATTGCGTTGCCGATAGAGCAATCGCCGGATGGCCTCGCGGGCGACCTGCAGGCGACTCAGATCACCCACCGGGGTCATCGCCATGCTGCTTGAGCTGTCGAGCAGAATCACGACATTGGCTGGCACAGATGCCTGCGTCGCATAACCACTGCTCAGCGGTTCAAACCCGGCTGCCGACGCGCTAAGCAGCAAGCCGAAGCTGGCGACGAGATACCGCGAGTCAGTGCAGCGTATAGGCATAAGTAGCCTCCAGCAGCTGGCGACTGCGCCCCAGCCGCGCCTCTATCTGCACTCGGTAGAGCCGACTCTCGCCACTCGCGGCGAGTTGCGCTGGCGCAGGGCTGCGCCCTAGCCAGTCGACGCGATACCAAAGCTCCACCTCCCCCATTGACTGTCGTCGGTGCCAGCCGAAACCATCCTGCGCTGCATTCGACGCTGCCCACTCCGCGCACCGGGCGCCAAGGCATGGTTCATCGGGGACCACCAGCTCGCCCGACGCCAATTCCCCTTCAAGCGTGCGCAACGCGCTTTCTGCGGCCTGAAAACAGCGCGTCGCCAGCAGCAGATTCGTCGCCTGTTGCTGCTGCAGACGTGCCGAGCTACTTGCCGCAAGCGCGCCAATCGTCACCACCAGCAGACCAATGAGCGTCACCGGCAGGATGCTGCCAGATTGCTGGTTATTCATCGCTCCCCCAGTCTGGCCGGTTGCGCACCTGTGTCACCTGCCGAAAGACTAGCGTTCGCATGCGCTCGCGGCCGGTATCCGCGGACCGGTCACTAAGCTCCAGCGCTATCCGCACGCTGCGCAGGCGCTCCTGTTCAGCTTCGTCGAGACCCGGCTGATAGCGACCAGATACGCCCGCCGCCGATGCGTCGGCGGCCAGCGCAAAACGTGGCTCGAAGCGAGTCACTCCCTCAATCAGCGTCTCGAAGTTGCCATTCCCATTGAGCCTGACCTGGACACGGTCATCCTGCTGGCGGTACTCAACCAGACGCAACGGCAGTAACCAGTCCCCCGGCATGACCGAAAGCGCCTGCTCGTCGGCGAGCCCCACCCGCTGCTGACAATCGCCCGCCAATAGCCAGCGCGCACCGAAGTCAGCCGCGCGCATCGGCTGAGGCTCCTCAACCGCCACCTGCACCGGCAGGCCGGTAATCAACGTCAATACCCCCTGATCAAAACGCACCGGCTGGGCCAGATCAGCCGGCAAGCCCTGCGGTAACAGCCGCTGCAGATCCAGACAGCCATAACTGCCGGCGGCGCGGATATCACGTGCCAGCCGCCCCAACAGATAACGGGCATCTTCCTGCTGTCGCGCGCTCAGCTGTTGCAGCAACCAGGCGTCCCGACTACCGCCTAAGTACTGCAGCAGCGCCAGCACCAGCGTCAGCCCCAGAAGCATGGCGACCATCAGCTCGACCAGGCCGAAGCCACGAAGTGGCGCCCTCACGCGCCACGTCCCAACCGCACCGAGACCACGAGCTCGTCCTCAGCGCTATCGTCCACGCGCGCCTGCGACCAGTTAAGCTGCACTCGCACTCGCCCGTCTTCAACGCTCACCTGAGCGCGCCCGTCTGGCAGATGGCAGGTTACAGCGACGGCAAAATCGGCCTGATCCTGCGCCAGCACGGAGAGGGAGTCGGAGGGTGCAGCGACGCAGTCACCAGCGACTGAGCCAGCGTAGGACGCTATTCGACTGGGGTTGGCACGCATTCGCTCCAACAGGTCGGTTGCAAGCAAACCGGCCTGGACGCGATATGCACTGTCCTGGGTAAAACGCAGGGCGTTGAGCTGCAAGGCCGCAGCACCCAATACGCCAAGGGCGACCAGCAGCAACGCAACCAGCACTTCAATAAGAGAAAAACCGCACTGCGGCCGCGCGGACACAGTGCGAAAGGGCAATGCCATGACGGCGGAATCCTTGTGCCAAATCCATTTGGCGGATTCGCCGGCCCCGTTGGGGCACGGCGAACGTCATCCGTTGACGTTCACCAGCTTAGGTCGGCACGGCCTATGCGACTTCACCCGAACGGGTGGGCGTCGCGACCATGATGTGATGGCGATAACACTCAGTCAGCCGTTGACCTGACGCTGGGGAGCACCGGCGATGAAACTGCACAGGTTGGCCTCCAGTTGACCGACGATGCGCTGACGCGCTTCTCGACTCCCCCAGGCGCTATGCGGAGTGATGACCAGATTGGGCAAGGTGTCATCGAGCAAAGGGTTGCCCTCGGCTGGTGGCTCTACGCTCAGCACATCGCAGGCAGCGCCCCCCAAATGGCCGCTACGCAACGCCGCCGCAAGGGCTGTTTCGTTGACCAGACCACCGCGCCCGGTATTGATCAGCAGGCTGCCCGCCTTCATCAGCGCCAACTGCTGGGCACCGATCAAGTCTCGAGTTTGCTCGGTCAGCGGGCAGTGCAGGCTGAGTACATCGATCTGCGGCAACAGCTCGGCCAACGCAGGGCGTCCAGCCTGCTCACGGCCGGGCAAGGCGCCGACCAGAACCCGCATGCCAAACGCTTCGGCCAACCTGCCAACCGCCTGCCCCAACTCACCATAGCCGAGAATGCCCAGGGTACGACCCGACAGCTCGCCAATCGGATAGTCGAGCAAACAGAATTGACTGCTACGTTGCCAGGCTCCATCGCGTACCGCCTGGCGATAGGATTCAAAGCGGGTGACTAAAACCAACATCAGCATCAACGTATGCTGAGCCACCGCCGGTGTGCCATAGGCCTGACAGTTGCAGACAACGACCCCTTGCTCGCGCGCCGCCTGCAGGTCGACGTTGTTGGTGCCGGTGGCCGCGATCAGGATCAGTTTCAACTGCGGATTGGCCTGCATCATGGCCCGATCAATCACCACCTTGTTGGTGATCGCCACCTGCTGCCCGGCGAGCCGCTCGAGGGCCTGCTCGGGCGTGGTACCTGGATAGCTGGTGAACGAAGCGCAGGCCGCTTCCAATGCGCGCAGATCGAGGTCGCCCAGATCCAGCGTCGCGCGATCAAGAAATACCGTAGAAAGAGAGTGCTGCATGCTGGTCTGTACCTGTCTGAAGACGCCTCAAGCGGTTAAAATCGGCCACCCAGAGGAGAATGTACATGTATTTGAATGAGTTTCTGCTGGTTGCACTGGTGCACCTGCTAGCGGTGATCAGTCCCGGTCCGGACTTTGCTGTGGTGATTCGCAATAGCGTCAGCGGAGGTCACCGCGTTGGCCTGTATACGGCTGTAGGGGTCGGTACCGGTATCTTCGTTCACGTTGCCTATTCACTACTGGGCATTGGCTTGATTGTGTCGCAGTCAGTCTGGCTGTTCAATCTGATGAAGCTGCTGGCCGCCGCCTACCTGATCTACATTGGCGTTCGCGCGCTGCGGGCCCAGCCAGTATCTGCGGACCAACCGCTGACAACCGCCAGCCAGCTATCCGCCCGCCAGGCGTTCATTCAGGGTTTTATCACCAACGGTCTGAACCCAAAGGCGACACTGTTCTTTCTGTCACTGTTCACGGTTGTTATCAGCCACGACACCCCGCTACCGGTGCAAGCAGGCTATGGCGTCTACTTGGCCTTTGCGACGGGCGCCTGGTTCTGTCTGGTCGCGATGCTGTTTAGTCGAGATGCAGTAAGGCGCGCGTTCAACCGCCTGGGTCACTGGTTTGACCGCCTGATGGGGGGCGTTCTGATTGGGCTGGGCCTGCACTTGGCACTGTCGCAGTGGCTGAAGCGCGGCTAACGCGCTTCATTATCACTCAGCTCAAGCCGCCGAGGGCGTCTCGCGCGCCCAGGTGGCCAGCACGTCGATCCACTGCGGCTGATCGTTCAGGCAAGGAATCAGCACCAGCTCTTCGCCACCCGCCGCAATGAACTGCTCACGGGCGCGGTCGCCAATCTCTTCCAGTGTCTCGATGCAGTCTGCAACGAATGCCGGACAGGCCACCAATAACCGCTTGACGCCTTGCGCAGCCAACTCATCGATGCGCGCCTCGGTATAGGGCTCAATCCACTTGTCACGCCCCAATCTGGACTGAAAGGCCTGCGACCATTGTTCTGCCCGCAACCCCAGCGCCGCGGTCAGCTCCCGGCTGACGTGACTGCAATGAGCCCGGTAGCAGGTAGCGGTCGCAGCAGATGCCTGCTCGCAACAATCGCCACTGGCCAGACAATGCGACCCGGTCGGGTCAGCCTTACGCAGATGACGCTCAGGCAGACCGTGATAGCTCAGCAGCAGGTGATCAAAGCCCTGTTCCAGGTATGGCTGCACCGACTGCGTCAGCGCAGCGATGTAGTCAGGTCGATTGTAAAATGCCGGTACCACATTCAGTTTGATGCCCAACTGATGCTTAGCGATCACCCGCCGCGCCTCTTCCACCGAAGTGGTAATCGTGCTGTCCGCATGCTGCGGGTACTGAGGCATGAAAAGAACCTCGCGCACGCCAGGCTGTTTCGCCAACGCCAGCAGCCCCTGCTCAATGGAAGGCTCACCGTAGCGCATCGCCAGCTCAACAGGCATATCAAGCTGCTGTTGCAAGGCCCGCTGGACCCGCCGGCTGATAACGACCAGAGGGGACCCCTCATCCCACCAGATTGATGCGTAAGCGTGGGCCGAAGCCTTCGGTCGCGTCGCCAGAATCAGACTGACCAGCAGCCGCCGGGCGAGCCAGGGCAGGTCGACAACATAGGGATCCATCAGGAACTGGTTCAGATAACGTTTCACATCAGCCACTTGCGTGCTGCTGGGCGAACCCAGATTAACCAGCAGTACCCCACGATCAGACATCAATTCACTCCAGCAAACAGAACAAGATCACTCCGCCTTCTGCAGAACATCCGCCAAGGCGGTCTCCAGATGACGAAAACGAAAACAGAAACCGGCTTCCTGGGCTCGCACCGGTGCTACCCGCTGTCCGACCAGCAGCAAACGAGACATTTCCCCCAGTGCCAGCTTCAAAACCCCGCTTGGCACAGGCAAAAAGGCGGGCCGCTTCAACGCGTGCGCCAAAGCAGCAGTAAATTCGCGATTGCTGACCGGGTTAGGCGAAGTACCGTTATACACGCCATGGCAGTCTGCTGACTCCACCAACCACTGCAACATCGCCTCGATATCTCGATGATGGATCCAGGACATATACTGGCGCCCGGAACCTAACCGCCCTCCCAGCCCCAACTTGAAAGGCAGCCGCATGCGCTGCAAAAAACCACCGTTCGGCGATAGCACCAGACCGATGCGCAGAATGCACACCCGCATGCCGTAGGATGCCGCCCGCTTGGCCGCTTGCTCCCAGGCATCACACAGCGTGTGGGTATATTCTACCCGTCCAGGGCTTGCCTCAGTCAGCAGTTGCTCGCCACCATCGCCATACCAGCCGATTGCCGACGCACTGACCAACACCTGCGGACGCTGTTTCCTGCGACCAAGCCAGTGGACCAGCTCCTCGGTAAGCGTGACTCGGCTATCCCACAGCAACTCTTTCCGCGCCGCTGTCCAGTGCCTGTCGGCAACCGGTGCGCCGGCAAGGTTGATAACCGCATCAATCGTCTCGTCGTTCAGTTGGTCCAGACTGGAAACACCACGCACTGCGTCACCGCACAACGCTGGCACCTGCGCTGGTCGCCGGCTCCAGACCGTCAGCTCGTGTCCGGCCTCCAGTAACTGGCGACACAGCGGCTGACCAATCACCCCGGTCGCCCCAGTCAGTAATATTCTCATCTCAGACCTCCCGGCCGCATACGAACCAACCTGCGCACCAACGCAGCCAGGCGCATGCCACTGAACACAGCCGACAGTGCGAAAAATACAGATCACTGTCGTCAACGAAGCCCCAATGCTATACAACTAAAAAAACTTGTATAGCCTTTTGCACACCTTTGCCTATCATTCGCCCCAGAAGCCATCATCAGGATCAACCATGTCCCTACCCTCCAGCGTAGCCATAATTGGCGCCGGCATGGCCGGCATCAGCGCCGCCCGCCAGCTGCACGAAGCCGGCGTTACCGTTGAACTGTTCGACAAGAGCCGCGGCACCGGCGGCCGTATGAGCAGCAAGCGGACCGAGTACGGCGAGTTCGACATCGGCACCCAGTACTTCACGGCGCGCCACAATGCATTCTGCTCAGAACTCGAGTCCTGGCGTGAGCAAGGCTGGGTGGCGCGGTGGCAACCCCGGCTGTGCCGGATTGACGAGCACGGGATCCATCCCTCCGAAGACGAGCAGCACCGTTATGTCGGTAGTCCACGCATGACGGCGCTGAGCCGCGGCCTGCTGGGCGGCTTGACGCTGCACGGGTCGGTGCGCATTACGCAGCTCGACCGGCACGATCAGGAATGGATACTGACTGACAGCGACGGCAACCGGTATGGCCCATTCATCCAGGTCGTCGTCGCCACCCCTGCGCCACAGGCAATCCCACTGCTAGCCGCAGCGCCGCAGCTGGCCCGCGCAGCCGAACAGGCCGCCATGGAGCCGGGCTGGGCGGTATCAATCAGTTTCAGCGAGCCGGTTGCCACAACCATAGACGCCGCTTTTGTGCGCAGCGGACCACTGGACTGGATTTGCGCCAACCACAGTAAACCCGGTCGCGCAGAGAACTGTAACTGGGTATTGCAGTCCACCCCGGAATGGGCTGCAGCGCATCTGGATACGCCCGCTGCCGAAGTAGCCAAGTTGCTGCTGCAGGCTCTGGGCAAGGCCTTGCAAACAGCGCTTCCAGCAACCCGGCTGTTGCAGGCCCACCGCTGGCTGTATGCGCGCCCGGCCCAAACCAGCGACTGGGGCGCGCTCGCTGCGCCGGATATAGGCCTGTATGCCTGTGGCGACTGGTGCCTCGGAGGCCGCCTGGAAGGCGCCTGGTTGAGCGGCCAGCAAGCAGCTCAGGCGGTACTGGGCCAGCTCTGAGCTCAGACCAAGCCGTTCGTCGAAGTGAACACTCTGACGGACGGCAAATAAACTTGTACAAAAATACCGAAATCACGCTTATCCTTGTACAACACAAGCCAAGTTGTACAGGAGAAAGCCATGCATACCGCTTCCACCGCGCGCATTCCGGTCGGCATCAGTCAGTGCCTGGTCGGCGACCCTGTGCGATTCAACGCCGGTCACAAACACTCTCGTCTGTGTACCGAGCAGTTAGGTGCCCTTTTTGATCTGCGTCCGGTCTGTCCCGAGGTAGCCATTGGTCTGGGCACACCCCGCAAGGCCATTCGCCTGGCTGGAGACCCGGTAGCTCCGCGAGCCATCGGCACCAAAGACAATCAGCTGGATGTGACTGAGGCCCTGCAGTCCTATGCCGACGAAGTCAATGAGCGCAGCCAGGATCTCTGTGGCTTCATCTTCATGCAAAAGTCGCCGAGCTGCGGCATGGAGCGAGTCAAGGTATACGACCACAATGGCCACCCAGCCCCTGCCACCGGACAGGGGGTATTTGCTGCCCGTTTGATGCAGCACAACCCGCTGTTGCCGGTCGAGGAAGAGGGCCGCCTGCACGACCCCGTACTGCGTGAAAACTTCGTTACCCGAGTAATTGTCTACGCTGACTGGCAACAGTTGGTGAGTGACGGGCTCAGTGCGAGCCGCCTGCTGGCGTTTCATGCCCGCCACAAGTACCTGCTAATGGCCCATCAGGCACCCAGCTACCGCCGCATGGGGCAGTTGCTGGCCAATCCGGGGAGAGGCGACGCCTTGCGAGAGACCGCTGCAGCGTATTTCAGTGAACTGATGACCGCCCTGCGCCGTCCGGCCAGCCGACGCGGCCACAGCAACGTCTTGCAACACGTTGCCGGCCATTTCAAGCGCGTCCTGAACCCACCGGAAAAAGCCGAGCTGCAGCAACTGATCAGCCGCTACCGCAGCGGCGTCGTGCCGCTGGTGGTACCCATCACCCTGCTCCAGCACCACCTGCTCCGCCATCCAGATCCCTATCTGCTGCAACAGGCCTACCTGCAGCCGCATCCGCCAGAGCTGAGCCTGCGTAACGCGATATAGCGCCACCAACAACCGGTGGACCGGGCGACCGATCCACTACAGGAGAGAGATTTGAGTAACAACGTGCAACTGTGCTGGCTCCGTGCCGATCTGCGCACCGCCGATAACCACGCCCTCTGGCATGCGCGCCAGCGCGGCCCGGTGGTCGCCGTGTTTATCGTCACGCCGAATGACTGGCACGCGCACGACGACGCTGCGATCAAGGTCGATTTCTGGAGACGTAATCTGATCGAGCTGGCCGCCACCCTGAACCACCGCAATATTCCACTGCAGTTGCTGCACGCCGGCCACTGGAACGAGTGCCCTTCCCGCCTGCTAGAACTGGCTCGAGACCTGGGCGCCAGCGGCCTACACTTCAACGACGAGTACGGGTTGCATGAGCAACAGCGTGACGATGCGGTCAGCCGGGCCTTCTCCGAGGCAGGCATCTCCTGTCAGCGCTACACCGACCAGCTGTTGTTTGCGCCCGGCAGCCTGACGACCCAGAGCGGCACCATGTACAAGGTGTACAGCCAGTTTCGCCGTCAAGCCTACCATCGCCTGCACCAGCACCTGCCTGCGGAGCTGCCACCACCGAACAGCCAAGAGCCGCTGGCACGCGCCAGCAGCTCCATTCCAGACCATTTCGACGGCTTCGCTCCCCCCACACCGGAACTGCAACAACTATGGCCCGCCGGAGAAGCCGCCGCGTCCGAGCGCCTGCAACGCTTCAGCAACCAGTTGCTGGCAGACTATGCCGACGACCGGGATAAGCCTGATCTTGATGCGACCAGCCGGCTGTCAGCCTATCTGGCTGCCGGCGTATTGTCCCCCCGCCAGTGCCTGCACGCGGCGCTGCGGATGAACCAAGGCGAGTTCGATGGCGGCAATCCCGGCGCGGTCAGCTGGATCAATGAACTGCTCTGGCGTGAGTTTTACAAGCACATTCTGGTCTGCTATCCGCGGGTTTCCCGCCATCGCGCCTTCCGCCCCGAGACCGAAGCTGTTCAGTGGCGCAACGATCCTGAAGGGCTTGCCGCATGGCAGCAGGGACAAACCGGCATTCCACTGGTAGACGCCGCCATGCGTCAACTGCTCAACACCGGCTGGATGCACAACCGACTGCGTATGGTCAGCGCGATGTTCCTGACCAAAAACCTGCTGATCGACTGGCGCGAGGGCGAACGCTGGTTCATGCAGCACTTGATCGATGGTGATCTGGCGGCCAACAACGGCGGCTGGCAGTGGAGCGCCTCGACCGGCACCGATGCAGCCCCCTACTTCCGCGTGTTCAACCCGGTCAGCCAATCCGAGAAATTCGATCCGGACGGCAGTTTCATCCGGCGCTGGGTCCCGGAGCTGGCGCACCTGCCGGCCCGGCAGATTCATCTCCCCCCCACAGGCGACCTGTTCTCCGGTGGTAACTACCCCGCCCCCATCGTGGATCTGCGCAGCAGCCGCCAACGCGCTATTGACGCCTTCCGCAGCGCAGGAGAACCAGCATGATTGAACGTAGCAGCATCGAAGAGTTTGCTCGGCAGTTTGCCGCCATTGATCGCAACAATCTGCACTTGCTGGACCAGATCTACCATCCGGAAGTCCACTTCAGCGACCCGATGCACGATGTATTTGGCCTGGCCGCGCTCCACAGTTACTGCGCCAACCTCTACGAGAACGTGCTCGCGCTGCGCTTCGAGTTTACCCAGCTCAGTCCGATTGATCATGAACAGGCACTACTCTGCTGGACCATGACCTATCGGCACCCCAGGCTGGCCGGCGGCCAGGACATCCAGGTTCCAGGCGTCAGTCAGGTTTGGTTCCGCGAGGGCAAGGCGTACCGCCATATTGATCACTACGACGCCGGTGCGCTGTTATACGAACACGTCCCGGTGCTCGGCAACCTGATCCGCTGGCTCAAGAGGCGACTGAAATGAACCTGCAACGCAGAATCTGGCTGACCGGCGCATCCAGCGGTATTGGCTTGGCGCTGGCTGAACTGCTGGCGGCCGAAGGTCATCGCCTGGCCTTGACCGCAAGACGCCGAGACCCGCTGCTGGCACTGGCGAGCCGTTACCCCGGTCAGGTACTGGTGATCACCGCGGACCTCACCGACCGCCATGCGGTACAGGAGGCGGGGGAGCGCATTGAGGCCATCTGGGGCGGACTGGACTGGGCCATCCTCAACGCCGGTGCCTGCGAATACATGGAGCTGCCAGCCTTCTCCGCCAGTCTGGTCGAGCGCGTGATGCAGGTGAACGTGCTGGCAACAGCTAACTGCATCGAAGCAGCCCTGCCGCTGCTGCGCCATGGCGAGCAACCGCGGCTGGTAGCCGTTGGCAGCAGCGTCACCTACCTGCCCCTGCCCCGTGCCGAGGCCTACGGCGCATCCAAGGCAGCGCTTCGCTACCTGATGCAGTCGCTGGAGCTGGACTTGGCTGATGAGGGCATCGCCACCACGCTGGTCAGTCCCGGCTTTGTCGAGACCCCAATGACGGCGAGCAATGACTTCCCCATGCCCATGCAGCTCACCAGCAAAAAGGCCGCACAACGCATTCTGATTGGCCTGGAGCGGGGACAGCGAGAAATACGTTTTCCCGGCCGCTTCATCTTTGTGCTGCGGCTACTGGCGGCACTGCCTGACTGGCTTCGTGTCGCACTCACCCGGCGGCGACGAGAAGCCGCCCGGCAACAGGAGACCCACTGATGCGTATCGCGATTGTCGGTAGCGGCATTTCCGGTCTGGTCGCCGCTTATCTGCTGTCCCGGCGTCACGAGGTGACACTATTCGAAGCAGACGACCGCATCGGCGGCCACACGCACACCGTCGATGTTGAGGTAGACCAGCAGCACCATGCCATTGATACCGGCTTCATCGTCTTCAACGACTGGACCTACCCCAACTTCATTCGGCTGCTGGGGAGGCTTGGCGTGCCGTCGCAACCAACCGAGATGAGCTTTTCCGTCTGTGATCCGCGCAGCGGTCTGGAGTACAACGGCAACAACCTCAATACTCTGTTTGCTCAACGCAGCAACCTGCTGTCTCCTGGGTTTCTGCGCATGCTGGCCGACATCCTGCGCTTCAACCGTGAGACGATCGCGGAGCTGGAGGCCGGCGAGCTGGGAGGACAGCTGACCCTGGGCGACTATCTACGCCAGCGGCGTTACAGTCGGCGCTTCATTGACCACTACATCGTGCCCATGGGATCGGCAATCTGGTCGATGTCGCTGCGCGATATGCTCGACTTCCCATTGGCGTTTTTCATCCGTTTCTTCAGCAATCACGGTTTGCTGTCCGTCAACGAGCGACCACAGTGGCGTGTCATCACGGGCGGCTCGCGCAGCTACGTGCCAGCCCTGACCGCGCCCTACGCCGACCGCATCCGACTCAACTGCCCAGTGCAACGCATTCGCCGCGACGACATCGGTGTAACCGTACTCAGCCGCCAGGGAGAGGAACGCTTCGACCGGGTCGTGATGGCCTGTCATAGCGACCAGGCACTGCGACTACTGGAACAACCGAGTGATGAAGAACAGGCAATCCTTGGCGCCATCCGCTACGCCGACAACGACGTGGTGCTGCACACCGACACCCGCCTGCTGCCAGGGCGCCGGCTGGCCTGGGCGAGCTGGAACTACCGTCTCGGAGGCGATCCGGAGCAACCGGCGGCCCTGACCTACAATATGAATATCCTGCAGCGCATCAATGCATCGCGCACGTTCTGTGTCAGCCTGAATCAAACTGACCAGATCGACCCGGCGCAGATTCTCGGCCGCTTCAGTTACGCTCACCCCCAGTTCAGTCTGGCTGCCAGCAACGCCCAGCAACAATGGAAAAACCTGCTGGGCAAGCGGCACACTTTCTTCTGCGGAGCCTGGTGGGCCAATGGCTTTCATGAGGACGGCGTGGTCAGCGCATTGCGGGTCGCCTCGCACTTTGGGGAAGCTCTCTAATGACGCTCAACAGCGCGCTATACAGCGGCTTGCTGCAGCATCGCAGGCACCAGCCGCGCGTTCATCAGTTCCGCTACCGCAGCAGCCTGCTACTGCTCGACCTGGACGAGCAGCAACAGGTGTTCGGACTCAGCCAACTCTGGTCCGGCCGCTGGTGGTCTCCCATGCGCTTTCGCGAAACCGATTACCTGCGCGCAGAACGCCAGCACGAGGAGTCATTAAAGGCCTGTGCCCAGCGCCTGGTCAGGGAACAGTTGCAACTTGAGGTCGACGGTGCGGTGCAACTGCTCACCCAAATCCGCAGCTTCGGCATGCTGTTCAATCCAGCGTCCTTTTTCTATTG
Source organism: Halopseudomonas oceani (assembly GCF_002903165.1). GTDB lineage: Bacteria > Pseudomonadota > Gammaproteobacteria > Pseudomonadales > Pseudomonadaceae > Halopseudomonas > Halopseudomonas oceani. The sequence goes on along the minus strand of NZ_PPSK01000013.1, from coordinate 36,036 downwards.
CTACGATCGCCACGGAGCACTCCGCAGCATCATCTGCGAAGTGACCAACACCCCCTGGGGCGAACACTTCTGCTACGTGCTGGAAGCCAACCCGAACGAACAACAGCAGAACTTCACCCTGCATAAACGCTTCCATGTTTCCCCGTTCCTGCCGCTGCAGGCCGACTATCACATGCGTTTCAGCCGTCCCGGCGAACGCGTACAGGTCCATATCGCGCATCAGCAAGGCGACCAGCGCCTGTTCGATGCCAGTCTCAGCCTGCAGCGCAAGCAGCTGAGCGCCCGCTTGCTGCGCCGCGAAGCACTCTCTTTTCCATTTATGGTGCTGCGCACTCTGACCGGCATCTACTGGCAGGCGCTGCGCCTACTGATCAAACGCATCCCGCTGTTCGACCATTCGCCCGCACGGCAATCGGTGGCAGCGCATCCACTGCGCCCCGTCAAGGAGTCCCGAGATGAAACCGAGCAGACCTGAACTGACCTGCAACAGTGACTACCGCGAGCGCGGCGGCTGGCTCCAACGACTATGCCGTAAGGCCGTGTTGCGCCAATTGAATGCGATTCAGCGCGGCACCCTGCACCTGCAAACCGACGATGAGGACCTGGTCTTTGGTCAACCCGACAGCGACGGCCTGCACGCCGAGATTCGTCTGCACGACCCGGCTGCCTGGGTGCAGATCGCCTGCAACGGCAGCGTTGGCTCAGGCGAGGCCTACTTCAACGGCTACTGGAGTAGCCCCGACCCGACGGCGGTGACACGCCTGTTTGTACGCAACCTGGACGTGCTTGATGCAATGGAAACCGGCCTTGCCCGGCTCGGCCAGCCCGCACTGAAATGGCTGCATCGGCTCAACCGTAACAGCCTCAAGGGATCCCGGCGCAACATCAGCGCCCACTATGACCTCGGCAACGAACTGTTCTCGCGCTTGCTGGACGAGACCATGATGTATTCGGCAGCGATTTTCCCGCCCGGCAGCGACGACTTGCATCAGGCCCAGCTAAACAAGCTGGAACGCATCTGTCGCAAGCTGGAACTTGGGCCGGACGACCATCTACTGGAGATCGGCACCGGCTGGGGCAGCATGGCGATCTACGCAGCAGAGAACTTTGGCTGCCGTGTCACCACCACCACACTATCGCAAGAACAGTACCGCCACGCCGAAGAACGCATCCACGCCGCCGGACTGCAAGACCGCATCACCCTGCTGCTCAAGGACTACCGCGAGCTGGAAGGCCAGTTCGACAAGCTGGTCTCGATCGAAATGATCGAAGCGGTCGGTCACGAGTACTTCGCCGCCTACTTCAAAGCCTGCGCCACCCTGCTCAAATCCGACGGGCTGATGCTCCTGCAGGCAATAACCATACGAGACCAGCGTTATGAGCAGGCTCGCCGCAGCGTCGACTTTATTCAGCGCTATATTTTCCCGGGCGGCTCACTGCCATCGGTCAGCCTGATTGGCGAATTGACCCGTCGGCATACCGACCTGGCCATGCTGCACATGGAAGACATCGGCCTGCACTACGCTCGTACTCTGCGCCACTGGCACCACAACCTGCAGCGCTATCGTGGCGAGCTCGCGCAACTCGGGTATGATGACGCGTTTTTCCGGCTCTGGGAGTTCTACCTCTGCTACTGCGAAGGGGGCTTCCACGAACGCGGCATCGGCACGGCGCAGATTCTGCTTGGCAAGCCCGACGCTCGCCCCGGAGAACACTTCTGCGCTTAGGAGACTGATATGCCTGACCGGCGACTGATCGCCAACGCCCTGCTGTTCCAGCTCAGCTGGGTGGCTTGCGTGCTGGGCGGCAACAGCTACTGGCTGGTGATTCCGGTGATAGCCCTGCTGCTGCATTTTTTCTGGATCAGCAGTTGGGCTGCCGAGGGCAAGCTGGTGGTGTCGGTAATGCTGGCCGGCGCCGCGCTCGACTCATTTCTGCTGCAAATGGGCGTATTCACCTTCGTCGGCCAGGACAGTTTGGCTCCGCTCTGGCTGGTACTGCTGTGGGCCTTGCTCGGCACCACCCTCAATCATTGCCTGGCGTGGAGCGCCAAGCCAATATGGCGGGCATTGTTGCTCGGCGCCATCGGCGGCCCATTGAGTTATCTGGCTGGCGCAGAACTGGCGGGTGTGGGTCTGCCACTAGGTGAAAGCAATAGCGCGCTGCTGCTCGCGGCGATTTGGGCAGTGATGTTTCCGCTGCTGCACGGCTTTGCCCACCTGTACCGCGAGCAGTACCGGACCCAGCTGCTGGCCAGACGTCGCCAGGACGCCTGACCGCAGCCCTCAAAGCGGGTAACGGAAGTAAACTGCCGACTTGTTGATGCCCGAGTTAGGCTGTTTGATACCGGCGTTGGAGTAGTGGTACCAGCGCACACCAAGCTCGGCACCAGAGGTAAAGCGCAGGCCCGCACCAATGCGGTCCTCAAACTGGAATTTGGATCCCAGATCACGCCGATCAGCCAGATCTGTCTCGGTGAACACTGCTGCCCCGATGCCGCCTTCCAGGAACGGAGTCACTCCGCCATTACCGGGAAAGTTAAGGGTGAACACAGGTGCCAGGCTGAAGGTGTCAGCGTCCAGCGCGCTCCAGTGGGTATAACCGGCATCCCAGAAGCCGGTCAGCACGGCGCCACCGCCATCGCTCTGCCACAGGGTACGGCCAAAATCGAACTGCACCCCAAGGCGCCACACATTGGTCGACTCGCTGCTGTCGCCGCCTTCCACGGTGACTCCATCCAGTGCATACACCGCCGGGCTAAGGGTCATGGCCGCAAACACGGTGCTGATGATCAAACCTGAACGTCTCATGGCGTCTTCTTCCTTATATGTTCAACAATCACCGTCAAATAGACAGTTATATAGCCGATAGTTCGTAAATTGCATCAAACCGGCAGCGTGTCCACATCACCCCGAGCGCCCCAAAGCACCGGCAGCACCGCCGCCATATGCTGCGGGTCGGCACTGGACCAGAAACGCTCCCGCCCCTCACCCGCAGCCACGACCGAACTCTCCAGCAGCCGTGCCTGGAGCTGACGGGCCACGGCCTCACCGGTATCCACCAGTTGGATGTCTTCCGGCAGCAGCTCACGCAGCAGGGGCTTGAGGAAAGGATAGTGCGTGCAGCCCAGAATCACAGTGTCGCAGCCGGCCTGCATCAGCGGAGCCAGGTAGGTTTGCAGCAGAACCCGCACCTCCGGCCCCTGCAGATCGCCACGCTCGACACACTCCACCAGCCCGGGACAGGGCTGGGTCAACACCTGCACGTCGCGCGCAAACCGATCAAGCAAGGCGGCAAATTTGGCGCTCTGCAGCGTCCCCGTCGTTGCCAGCACACCGACCTTGCCGTTACGGGTTACCGCCGCCGCCGGCTTGACCGCGGGCTCCATACCGATGATCGGCATATCGAAAGTGCTGCGCAGTTCATTCACGGCCGCCGCAGTGGCCGTATTACAAGCCAGCACCAGCGCCCTGGCACCCTGCACAATAAGAAACTCGGCGATTCGCATGCTGCGCTCGCGAATGGCTTCCGGTGGTTTCTCGCCATAGGGGACGTGACCGCTGTCTGCCACATAGAGCAAGTCTTCCCCGGGCAGCAGTCGGCGAATCTCACGCAGCACCGAAAGCCCACCCACCCCGGAGTCGAACACCCCGATAGGCGCACTCATGCGGCAAGTCCGCAGCAGCTGCAACCCGGGTCACGGCGCACCCGTAGTTCACGGAAACGGCTGTCGAGCGCATCAATCAGCAGCAGGCGGCCAACCAGCGGCTCGCCAAACCCCGCCAGCAACTTGAGCGCTTCCAGCGCCTGCAGACTGCCGACCAGCCCAACCAGCGGGCCGACTACACCCGCTTCACTGCAACTCAGCGCCTGCTCGTCGCCATCACCATACAGGCACTGATAGCAGGGACTGTCGTCACGGCGCGAATCAAACACACTGAGCTGGCCTTCGAGCCGAATCGCAGCGCCGGATACTAGCGGCTTGGCCAATTGCACGCACGCGGCATTCACCGCGTGGCGGGTGGCGAAGTTGTCGGAACAATCCAGCACCAGATCGACCTCGCCCACTGCGGCCAGCAAAGCATCGCCCACCAGTGCGACCGGCAGTGTGCGGCAAGTGATCTGCGGGTTGATCGCGGTGACCCGTTCAGCTGCAGAGGCGACCTTATCGCGGCCGATGTCGGCTGCGTGATGAATGATCTGGCGCTGCAGGTTGGTCAGGTCGACCTGGTCAGAGTCGGCCAACACCAGCTCGCCGACACCCGCAGCAGCGAGATACAGCGCGACCGGCGAGCCCAGCCCACCGACCCCAACAACCAGCACCCGGCTGTCCAGCAACCGCTGCTGACCTTCAATATCAATCTGCGGCAGCAGAATCTGTCGGCTGTAGCGCAGCAGTTGCTGGTCATCCACGCCATTGTCCTCCGGTTACCCGCTGCTGGCCGCCAAGATCGCGCCAGCTCTGTACCTGCTCAAAACCCTGTTCGCGCAGCAGCAAGGCAACCGCATCGGCCTGCTGCCAGCCGTGTTCGAACAGTAGCCAACCCTCTGGATGCAGATGGCTCGGCGCCTGTTGCACCAACATACGGATGTCATCCAGCCCATCGACGCCGCTGACCAGCGCACTGCCCGGCTCAAAGCGCACATCGCCCTGCTGCAGATGAGGGTCGCTCTCGGCAATATAGGGCGGGTTGGAGACAATCAGATTAAAACGCTGCGCCGCCAGTTCGGAAAACCAGTCGCTACGCTGAAAAGTGACGTTGCTGACCTGCAGACGCTCGGCGTTGTGCTGGGCCAACGCGACCGCCTCGGTGACCCGGTCCACACCGGTCAGTTGCCACTGCGGGCGCTCAACCGCCAGCGCCAGTGCAATCGCCCCGGTGCCTGTGCCCAGGTCCAGCACCTCGGCGGGTCCGGCAGGCCCCAGCTCCAGCGCCACCTCGACGAGCCGTTCCGTATCCGGCCGCGGAATCAGCGTCGCTTCGCTGACCTCCAGCTGCAGACTCCAGAAGCCCTGTTCGCCGAGCAAATAGGCTACCGGCACGCCGCTGCGACGCTGGCTCAGCAACGCTTGGAAGTGACGCACTTGCTCGGCATCAGGCTGACGCTCGGGCCAGGTGCGCAGATAGGTGCGGGGTTTGCCGATGGCGTGACAGAGCAGCAGCTCCGCATCCAGCCGGGCAGTGTCCGAGTCCGGCAGTTCGGCGCTGGCCAACAACTCGGCCAGGGTCGGCGTCATGCCGACTCCAGTGCCGCCAACTGATCGGCCTGATACTCGCGCAGCAGGGGCTCGATGACGTTGTCGAGATTGCCAGCGATCACCTCGTCCAGGCTGTATAGCGTCAGGTTGATGCGGTGATCGGTCACCCGGCCCTGCGGGAAGTTGTAGGTGCGGATCCGCTCTGAGCGGTCACCGGAGCCCACCAGCGAACGGCGAGTGTCAGACAGCTCCTTCTCCTGCGCCTCGCGCTGCTGGTTGACCAGCTTGGCCTGCAGCAGGCTCATCGCGCGGGCGCGGTTCTTGTGCTGTGAACGCTCATCCTGACACTCGACCACGATGCCGGTTGGCAGATGGGTCAGGCGAATGGCCGAGTCGGTCTTGTTGACGTGCTGACCACCGGCACCGGAGGCGCGGTAAGTATCGACCCGCAGATCAGCCGGATTAATTTCGATCTCGGCCTGCTCGTCCATTTCCGGCAGGACCGCGACGGTACACGCAGAGGTGTGGATCCGGCCCTGGGATTCCGTTTCCGGTACCCGCTGCACGCGGTGCGCGCCGGACTCGAATTTGAGTTTGGCGTAGACCGACTGACCTTCGACCCGGGCGATCACCTCTTTATACCCGCCGTGCTCGCCAGCGTTTTCCGACAGCACCTCGACGCGCCAGCCCTGACGTTCGGCGTAGCGACTGTACATGCGGAACAGGTCACCGGAGAAAATCGCCGCCTCATCGCCGCCGGTACCGGCACGGATTTCGAGGAATACGTTGCGATCATCGTTGGGGTCCTTCGGCAGCAGCAGGCGATTGAGTTCCTCTTCCAGCTCGACCAGCTGCGCAGAGCCGCTCTCCAGGTCTTCTTCGGCCATGGCCCGCAGGTCAGGATCGCTGTCCTTCAGCAGGCTACGTGCCTCGTCGATGTCCCCCTGGACCCGGCGCCACTGCTCATAGCACTTGACCGTGCCTTCCAGCTCGGCGTACTCCTTCGAGTAGCTACGGAAGCGATTCTGATCGCTGATGACCTCGGCGTCGCTGAGCAACGCCGACAGCTCCTCGAAACGTTCGCCAAGGGAGTCCAGCCGGTTCAACAGGGATGCTTTCATGAGTCGCCTTGTACCGTGGTATTGCTGTTGCCCGGCGCGTTGTCGCCCAGGGCAAAGAGTTCCTGCGCCAGCGCCAGCGCTTCTACCCGCCCCTGCGCCGTCATCTGTTTGAGCTGCACACTGGGTTCATGCAGCAACTTGTTGGTCAGCATGCGCGCCATCTCAGTCATCACCTGCTCGGGATTAGCACCGCGCTGCAGCTTGGCCAGCGCCTTCTGCAGTTCCTGATCGCGTGCCTGCTCGGCCTTCTGCCTATAGCTGCGGACAACATCCACCGCTGCAAGTGCACGCAAACGCTGCATGAACTCGCCGGTCCCCAGCTCGATCAGCCGTTCCGCTGCCTCGGCAGCCCCCTGGCGCGAGCGCAGGTTTTCCTCGATCACCTCATGCAGATCATCGACGGTATAGAGGTAGACATCAGCCAGACTGCCAACTTCCGGCTCGATGTCACGCGGTACGGCGATGTCGACCATGAACATCGGCTTGTGCCGGCGCTGCTTCAGTGCCCGTTCCACCGCGCCCTTGCCGAGAATCGGCAGCGGGCTGGCGGTAGAACTGATCACCACATCGCACTCGGCAAGAATATCGGGAATCTGGGTCAACACGATGGCCTGCCCTCCCAGCGGCTCGCTGAGCAGTTCGGCCCGCTGCAGGGTACGGTTGGCAACGATGATCCGGCCAACGCCTTGCTCAAACAGGTGGCGGGCGACCAGCCCGATGGTCTCGCCAGCGCCAATCAATAACGCGGTACTACGGCGCAGGTCAGCAAAGATCTGACGGGCCAGACTGACTGCGGCAAAGGCGACTGATACCGGATTTTCGCCGATGGCGGTATCGGTGCGCACCTGCTTGGCCATATTGAACGTGCTCTGAAACAGCCTATCCAGATATGGCCCCAAGGTGCCGGCCGTGCGCGCGGTCTGCCAAGCATCCTTCATCTGCCCCAGAATTTGCGGCTCGCCCAGCACCATCGAGTCCAGCCCGGCGGCGACGCGCATCATGTGATTCACCGCGCCAGCGTCCTGATGCAAATAACTGGAACGGCGAACCTCGTCTGCGGTCATACCGTGGAAGCGGGCAACCCATTCGACCAGCCGCTCGGCGTCAAGCTGATCCTGAGCGCAATAGAGCTCGGTGCGATTGCAGGTCGACAGAATGGCAACCTCGTCAGCACCGGCCTCGGCACGCAGACGTTGCAGTGCATCGGGCAGTTGCTCGGTTGAGAAAGACACGCGCTCGCGTACCTCAACCCCTGCGGTCCGATGATTGATGCCCAGTGCGATAAAACCCATGATGCCTCGTATTGCGAGAACGGAGCTGCTGCCAAAAACGTGCAATTGTCCTATGTTAGTTCAAGCCAATCAATCGCCGCATGGCCAACGGTCGTTCGGAGCACAGCGTCAGGATGCCGCGGTTACCCACGCAAAGCCCCGTACTGTGCTTGTCTCGGCGCCTGTGTCATGATGCCTCAACGCTATGCCAAGCGCTGCCATTCGCTGAGGCCAGCCCACCGTTTCGCACGAGATTTCCTATGAAGGGTATATTCAATCCGACCTTGCCTGCGCTGCTGAGCGCACTGATGCTTGGCGGCTGCAGCGCTCTGAATCAGGCCGATCTGCCGGCCGAGCCAGCGCAGCCAGCAGCAGAGGCCAGCTCCGCAGCGGAGCCGACGGTCTATGGTCAATTCAGCCAGGACACCCTGTTTGACTTGCTGACCGCAGAGATAGCGGGTCAGCGCGACCGCTTCGACATCGCGCTCGACAACTACCTGAAACAGGCCCGCAGCACTCGCGATCCCGGAATCACCGAACGCGCCGTGCGCGTCGCTGAGTTTCTTGGCAATGAGCAAGCGGCAAACGAGATGACGGCCCTGTGGGTTGAAATCGCCCCTCAGGACCCGGAAGCACTGCGCTCGGCCGCGATTCATCTGGCTCGCGCCCGCCAGCATGAACAGGCAATGAGCATGATGCAGCGCGCTCTGGACCTGCACGGCGAAACCCATTTCGACTTTCTTGCCCTGGCCGCCGCTCAGACTGATCCGCAGACCCGCAACGCCCTGCTGACCAGCCTCCGCCAAATGCAAGAACGCCACCCGGACAACGCACAACTGGTGTTCGCCCGCGCCCTGCTATTGCAACAGGCAGATCGCCCGGAGCAGGCCCTGGAGTTGCTCGAAGAGCACCCACGCAGTAATGAGGTCGCCCCGATCATCCTGCTGCACAGCCGCCTGCTCGCCGAGCAAGACCCCGAGCGCGCCGAGGCACTTCTCTATGACGGCCTGGAGCGCTTTCCCGGCGATGTCCGGCTGCGCCTGATGCTTGCCCGCCTACTAGTCAGTGACAGCAACTTCAAAGATGCCCGGGTGCAATACCAGAAACTTGCCGCCGACAACCCGGACGACGCTGACCTGCAGATGTCACTGGGCCTCATTGACCTCGAGCTGGGCGATGCAGAACAGGCGGTCATTCATCTGCAGCACACTCTGCAGCTGGCCCCCGGCAACAATACTGCGCGCTACCATCTCGGCAGCGCCTACCTGGCCGCCGGCCGTAGTGAAGACGCCATGCTGACCTGGCAGAGCATCGACAGCGGCACCGAGTTACTGACCTCGCGCGTGCAGATTGCCCAACTGCTATTGGAGCAGGACAGGATTACTGCGCTGCGGGCGCAGTTCCAGCAAGACCGCGACCAGCACCCGCAACACGGACTGACCCTGTTTCAGATAGAGATAGAGGCTTTGCTTCCCGACCACCCGGAGCTTGCCATGGCTCAGGTCAGCACAGCCCTGCAGGCGTACCCGCAGGACAGCAGCCTGCTGTACAGCCGTGCGATGCTGCACGAGCGCCTTGGTAATCTGCGCGGCGTCGAGCAAGACCTCAGCACCATAATAGAGCAGGACCCAAACAACGCGATGGCTCTGAACGCGCTGGGCTACACTCTGGCCGACCACAACGTTCAACTCGAGCGCGCCCTTTCGCTGATCACCCGTGCAGCCGAACTGTCGCCGGAGGACCCGGCAATCAAGGACAGCCTGGGCTGGGTTCACTTCCGTCTGGGCAATCTCGACCAGGCAGAGGCACTGCTGCGCGAAGCGTTTGAAGACTATCCGGATCAGGAAGTCGCCGCCCACCTCGGAGAGGTGCTCTGGCGCCAGGGTAGCAAGCGCGAAGCCCGCAAGGTCTGGCGCGAAGGATTGAAGCTGGACCCTGAAAGCGACCTTATTCCCTCAACCCGTGATCGCCTGGAAGCCGAATAAGCCATGCCCGCGCTGCGCCTGCCCCTTCTGTTTTGCCTGTTGCTGACCCTGACCGCCTGCGGCAGCCTGCATCAACGCGAAACCATCGAATTTGGTGGTGACCAGACCGCCTGGAAGAACCACCGAGCCACGCTGGAACCGCTGGACCGCTGGATATTGCAGGGCAAGCTGGGAATCCGCAGCCCACAAGAGTCCGGCAGCGGAACACTGTTCTGGCTGCAGCGCCAGCGGTATTTCGATATCCGCCTGTCCGGCCCGCTGGGGCGCGGCGCAACCCGCATTCAGGGCGACCGTAACCAGACCACTCTGGAAGTAGCCGGCCACGCCCCGGTCAGCGCCAGCTCCGCAGAGGAGCTGGTCGCCCAGCAGATCGGCTGGCGTCTGCCGGTCGACCATCTGCTTTGGTGGGTACGCGGCCTGCCCGCACCAGACTCAACCAGCCGCCTGCAACTGGATAGCCATAGTCGACTCGGACGCCTGGAGCAGAGTGGCTGGACCATCGAATACAGTCGCTACCAACAGGTTGGCGACCTTGAACTGCCCCAGCGCCTGCAGATTTCCGGCCATGACCTGCTGCTGACGCTGGTGATCACCGAATGGAAACCTGGCATCAACGAATGACCACTGCAACGCTCAGCCTGCCGGCTCCGGCCAAACTGAATTTGTTTCTGCACATCACCAGCCGCCGCGACGACGGCTACCATAACCTGCAGACGCTGTTTCAGTTCCTCGACCATGGCGACACCCTGCATTTCCGCCTGCGCAGCGACGGCCAGATCAGACTGTTGACCGACCTGCCCGGCGTTGCCGCTGACGACAACCTGATCATCCGTGCGGCCCAGATGCTCAAACAGGCCAGCGGCACACCACTCGGCGCCGATATCCAGCTGGACAAAACCCTGCCAATGGGTGGCGGCATCGGTGGCGGCAGCTCCGACGCAGCAACAACGCTGTTGGGGCTCAACACTCTGTGGAAGACCGACCTGAACCTCGACCAACTGGCTGAACTGGGCATCCGCTTGGGCGCCGACGTTCCTGTATTCGTCCGTGGCCATGCCGCCTGGGCCGAAGGTGTAGGCGAGCAACTGACCCCGGTTGAACTGGATGAGCCTTGGTTTCTGGTAGTTGCACCAGACTGCCAGGTCAGTACTGCGGAAATTTTTTCCGATGAGAGGTTGACGCGAAACACATCGCCCATTACATTAGCGGCCTTCGTCGCAGGCGGTGGTCGGAATGACTGCTTGCCGGTCGTCACAACGCGTTACCCTGAAATTCGTAACACGTTGATCTTGCTAAACAAATATTGTGAGGCTAAGATGACCGGGACTGGCAGTTGCTTGTTTGGGGCCTTCCCAAACGAACGCGAAGCTGATAAAGTTCGCGCCCGGTTGCCAGCCACACTGCGAAGTTTTGTAGCAAGAGGTTGTAACGTTTCCCCGTTACACCGCGAACTGCAAAAGCAAGCATGACGGATGCAGCCGTGCATCCGGACAGATACAGGGGCGTCGCCAAGCGGTAAGGCAGCAGGTTTTGATCCTGCCATGCGTTGGTTCGAATCCAGCCGCCCCTGCCATTTTTCTCTCCGGCAGCAATCAAGTACAGAACAGTTCATGTCTGGCTGGTTGAGGCCATTTCGGCATTCCCGCAGACCTGAATTCTCCGCCTAGCCACTACCCACAAAAGGTATTGCTGCGTGTCCAAGATGATGGTTTTCACGGGGAACGCCAACCCCGATCTGGCACGGCGCGTCGTGCGTCAACTGCACATCCCCCTCGGCGACGCTACCGTCGGCCGCTTCAGCGACGGTGAAGTCAACGTCGAACTGAACGAGAATGTGCGCGGCAAGGACGTCTTCATCCTGCAGCCCACCTGCGCACCGACCAACGACAACCTGATGGAAATGGTAGTCATGGCCGACGCCCTGCGTCGCTCCTCCGCCTCCCGCATCACCGCGGTTGTCCCCTACTTCGGCTACGCCCGCCAGGATCGACGCCCACGCTCGGCCCGCGTTGCCATCAGCGCCAAGGTCGTCGCCGACATGCTTGACACCGTAGGCGTTGATCGCCTGCTCACCGTCGATCTGCACGCGGACCAGATCCAGGGCTTCTTCGACATTCCGGTCGACAACATCTATGGCTCGCCGGTACTGATCGACGACATCCAGGATCAGCGCTTCGAAAACCTGATGATTGTATCGCCCGACATCGGCGGTGTTGTTCGCGCACGTGCAGTGGCCAAAAGCCTCGGCGTTGACCTGGCGATCATCGACAAACGTCGTCCGAAAGCCAATCAGTCTGAGGTGATGCACATCATCGGTGACGTTGAAGGTCGCACCTGCGTCCTGGTTGACGACATGGTCGATACCGCCGGCACCCTGTGCCATGCAGCCAAGGCCCTGAAGGACCATGGCGCAGCTCAGGTTTATGCCTATTGCACTCACCCGATCCTGTCGGGCAAGGCAATCGAGAACATTACCAATTCCGTGCTGGACGAGCTGGTGGTGACCAATACCATCCCGCTGGCCCCGGCCGCCGCTGCCTGCGAGCGCATTCGCCAGCTGGACATGGCTCCGATCGTGGCCGAAGCCATGCGCCGCATCAGCAATGAAGAATCCATCAGCGCAATGTTCCGTTAAGAAACGCGCGCTGATTTAACTGCCCGCGAGGGCATCACCTCTCGCCCGACGCGTTGGTCGCAAACGCCCGGGGGAATTAGCAAGGAGACTACAAATGGTCGACTTCACTCTGAATGCGAAAGCGCGTACCGACCTGGGGAAAGGTGCGAGCCGCCGCCTGCGTCGTAACGCTGATCTGGTTCCCGCCATCGTTTACGGTGGCGACAAGGCTCCTCAGAACGTTGCTCTGGAAGCACGCGAACTGAAGAAAGCTCTGGAAAACGAAGTTTTCTACTCCCACGTCATCAGCCTGTCCATCGACGGTAAGAAAGAAGACGTGCTGCTGAAAGCACTGCAGCGTCACCCGGCCAAGCCGATGATCATGCACGCTGACTTCCTGCGCGTTGTTGCAGGCCACGAAGTCACCGTCCACGTTCCGCTGCACTTCGTCAACGAAGACAGCTGCGCTGGCGTCAAGAAAGGCGGCATCATCTCCCACACCATGACTGAAGTGGAAGTACACTGCCTGCCGAAAGATCTGCCCGAGTTCATCGAAGTCGATATGGCTGCCGTTGAACTGGACCAGATCATTCACCTGACTGACCTGAAACTGCCGAAAGGTGTTGCTATCACTGCTCTGGCTCAGGGCGCTGATCACGACCTGCCGGTTGCTAACGTCCACGCTGCTCGCGTTGCTGCTGCTGACGCGCCGGCTGCTGAAGGCGAGGAGTCCGCGGAGTAAGCTTCCGCACGACTCTGAAGAGGGCGCCCGTTGTGACGCAGGGAATCAAGTTGATTGCAGGACTGGGGAATCCAGGCCCGGAATACGAACTGACCCGCCACAATGCTGGCGCCCTTTTTATTGAACGTCTGGCCGCAAGGCACAACACCAGCCTGCGCCCAGAGAGCAAGTTTTTTGGCCTGACTGCACGCATCAGCGTGAACGGTCAGGATGTTCGCCTGCTGATCCCCACCACCTACATGAACCGCAGCGGTCAGGCCGTCGCCGCGCTGGCGAGTTTCTATCGCATTGCACCCGAAGAAATTCTGATCGCCCACGACGAACTGGATCTGCCGCCGGGTGTGGTCAAGTGCAAGAAAGGTGGCGGACATGGCGGGCACAACGGTCTGCGCGACATTATCGCCAAACTGGGCAACAACAACGGTTTTCACCGCCTGCGACTCGGTATCGGCCACCCTGGCCACAGCTCGCAGGTGACCGGCTTTGTACTGGGCCGAGCACCCCGCGCCGAGCAGGACGCTCTGGACGCCTGCATCGACGAGGCGATCAGCGAACTGCCGGGCATGGTCGACGGCAACTGGACCGCGGTCATGCAACGCCTGCACAGCTTCAAGGCCTGAATCTCATTACGCCGAACCATCGGCAGAGGACAACACCATGGGTTTTAACTGCGGCATCGTCGGACTGCCCAACGTCGGCAAATCCACTCTGTTCAACGCACTGACCAAAGCCGGTATCGGTGCCGAGAACTTCCCCTTCTGCACCATCGAGCCGAACAGCGGCGTGGTTCCCATGCCCGATGCCCGCCTGGATGCACTGGCCGCCATCGTCAAGCCCGAGCGCGTCATTCCGACCAGCATGGAGTTTGTCGACATCGCCGGCCTGGTAGAAGGCGCCTCCAAGGGTGAAGGTCTGGGCAACAAGTTCCTGGCAAACATCCGCGAAACCGACGCCATCGCCCACGTCGTGCGCTGCTTTGAAGACGAAAACGTCATCCACGTTTCCAACAGCGTCAACCCGCGCCGCGACATCGAGACCATCGATCTGGAACTGATCTTCGCCGACCTGGAAAGCTGCGAGAAACAGCTGCAGCGCGTTGCCCGCAACGCCAAGGGTGGCGACAAGGAAGCCCTGGCGCAGAAGGCGCTGCTCGAACAGCTGATTCCGCACTTTGAAGACGGCAAGCCCGCCCGCTCGCTACTGAAGAACCTGAGCCCGGAAGAGCGTCAACTGGCCAAGGGCTTCCACCTGCTTACCAACAAGCCGGTGATGTATATCGCCAACGTCTCCGAGGAAGGCTTCGAGAACAACCCGCATCTGGACGTGGTCCGCGAAATCGCCGCCGAAGAAGGCGCGGTCGTAGTTCCGGTCTGCAACAAGATCGAAGCTGAGATTGCCGAACTGGATGACGACGAAGAAAAGCAGATGTTCCTCGAAACCATGGGCATGGAAGAGCCGGGGCTGAACCGTGTGATCCGAGCCGGCTACGAACTGCTGGACCTGCAGACCTACTTCACCGCAGGCGTGAAGGAAGTACGGGCCTGGACCGTCAAGGTCGGCGCCACCGCGCCGCAGGCTGCGGCCGTGATCCATACCGACTTCGAGAAAGGCTTTATCCGCGCCGAAGTCGTCGCTTATAACGACTTCATTCAGTACAACGGCGAAAGCGGTGCCAAGGAAGCTGGCAAATGGCGCCTGGAAGGCAAGGAATACATCGTCAAGGACGGTGACGTGATGCACTTCCGCTTCAACGTCTGAGCCCTCTTGTGCAGACAGGCCCCGCACGCCTTGGCGTCCGGGGCTTTTTTGTTTTACTCGCTGACGAACTGCGACTGACCGCCGACAAACACCTCTAGAACCTTGGTTGAACGCAGCGTTTCCGGCGCCACGGCATAGGGATTCCGATCGACAATCTGCAGGTCCGCCCACTTGCCTACCTCAAGGCTTCCAGCCTGCCGTTCGATGCCCAATTGCCAAGCGCCATTAATTGTCATTGCCCGCAACGCCTGTTTTACATCGATTGCCTGCGCAACATTCAGCGTCTGCCCGCTGGACGTTTTGCGCGTGATCGCGGTCTGCATCAAGCTGAAACCTTCGGTCGGGAACATCGGACTGTCCGCGTGCAGCGAAGGGTGCATCTGCAGCTCGAACGCACGACGCACCGGCAACACCTGCTGCGCCGCCCGACGGCCGATAATTGAGTCAGCCAGGGCATCGCCGTAATAGAGAATATGGTTGATATGAAAACTGACGCTGACGCCGCGCTCCGCCAGTGCAGGCATCAGGTCCGGAGGCAGCATGACCGAATGCTCCAGCCTTACCTGCCGCGTAACCGCATCAGATGGCAGGGCCTTGAGGATAGCCTGCGTCACCTGCCGGTTAGACTCATCCCCCTGGCTATGGATTGCCACCTGCCAGCCCTGTGCCGTGTAGCGCCGAACGCGCTCGACCAACTCGTCCTGCGCGATCATCCCGGCACCGTGACTACCCGGCTGGATACCAAGGGTCTTGCCAAGTGAGCTATCCAGGTAGGGAACCGAGGTCAACATGCTGCCGGTGTAAGGTGAACCGTCGTGCCATAGCTTGACGCCGAGCACGCGGAAGTACGCCTCGTCATGATCCGGACGCTCCGGCAGGAACTTCAGCTCGCTGTCGACCAGATAGAAAAACTGCCGAATACGCGGATGAAAATCACGCAGGGCAACCAAGCGCGCCATCCACGGCGGAAGGTTGTAGCCCAATGACGCAACCGAGGTAAAACCTTGGCTCAGGTAGCCGTCCAACGTGTCACCGTATCGCCCCACCAGCCCCAGCGGCGCACGCAGGCCATCGACAAAGGGTGCCATGGCCCGCGTTTCAGCAATGAAACCAGTGAATTCACCATTGGCATCACGCTCGTAGTACGACCCAAGACCAGGGTCAGGCGTTTCCGGCGTAATCCCTGCTTCCTCAAACGCCCTGGAGTTGGCCCACGCCGAGTGCAGCGTCTGGGAAATGAGCACGACCGGATTATCCGGCGCCAGCGTATCCAGCGCCTCACGCATCGGAACCTGCAGATCCGGTACCAGAATCGCATCCAGGCCGCCAGCATAAACCCATTCACCCGGGTCGGTGTCTGCTACGGCCTTTTTCAGCTCCGCCCACACCTGGGCATTGCTATGGTGGGTAAATCCAGACAAGTCATGCGCACCGCGAAACACCGCCGTTAGCGTCGGGTGCTCATGTGCAGCGACAAACCCCGGCAGCAGCGTACGACCCTGCAGATCAATCAGCCGGGTATCCGCCGTACGATGGGTCAGGACGTCAGCGGCACGCCCAACGGCAACAATCACCCCGTTCTTGACCGCCAGCGCCTCGACCACCTGGTCCTGATCATTGACGGTCAGAATAGGGCCGCCATAGAAAATCAGGTCCGACGCAGGTGGTCTGCCCAACCACCAGCTTCCAGCCGCCGCCAACAACACCAGCGCCGCCGTCCAGACTGCAAACCTGCGCATAAGCGCCACTCCCATTGGTCTTATTGTTTGCGACCATTCTAGAAGCAATACGCCAACATCACGCATGCCCTATGTGCCACTCTTAAGACATTACAACCTCGCCGACAAAGGCCGCGCCACGGCGATTACCGTGCCATAATTCGTCAATGCTTCGTCCTGCGGTGAGAATTCCATGCGTCCAAGCAAGAAGACCCTGCTTGTTTCACTGTTAATAGCCGTGTTTGCCTACAGTCTGGTTGGAGTCCTGCTGCTGCCTGCCATAGTGCTGCACGTTGCCAATCAGCAGCTGAGCCAACTGGCGAACGTTCCCGCCAAACTGGAGCGTGTCGAGTTCAACCCGTTCAGCTTTGAACTCACTTTGTGGAACCTCCAGATCGGAGAAGAGGCAGCGCCAGAGATCGCCTTTCGGCGAGCCTATGCTGACCTGGAACTCGACAGCCTCTGGCGTGGGGCTGTACACCTGAGCAATGTCGAACTGGAACGCGCCCACATCGAGGCCCGCTTTGATGCCGAGGGGCAACTGAACCTGTTGCAGCTGTTCAAACTGCCGCCATCCGAACCGCAGCAACAGGAGTCGAACACACAGCCCTTTCCGGTCATACTCGATCGCATCGCGCTGATCAAAAACAGCTTCAACTTCGAAGACCTGCGTCCCTCGGATGCCGTCGAGTTCGCCTACGACGAGCTTTCGTTGGAGCTTTACAACCTGAGTACGCTGCCCGATAACAGCGGTGAAATGGTATTGACCGCCACCGGCCCCTACGGCGCCGGTCTGGATTGGAAAGGTGAGCTTAGCCTGGTTCCGCTGCGCTCCAACGGCCAGATCAGCGTACAGGCGGCTGAGCTACAGACCATCTGGCCATATGTACGCGAACGGCTGCCTCTATTGCTACGCAGCGGCAAGGTCAACACCAGCACCAACTACCATATCGACCTTTCTGAGCAGACCGACGTACGCCTGAGCAATGCCGCCTTCGACCTCCAGGACCTGGTTATCGACAACGGCGAGAATCCGTTGCTCCGCATACCATCGCTGCATATCCGCGACGGAGCACTCGATCTCGCAACCCGGCAGGCACGCGTCGGCAACGTCCGTAGTGAAGGGCTGCAAGCCTGGGCCGCCCGTACCGAAGATGGTCAGCTCGACCTCCTGAGTCTGATGCCGGAGACCACCAGCAAGGAACCACCGGCCGCCGACGCAGCCACCGCCCGCGACGCCTCTGCCACGCCTGTCGATAACAATGCCGCTGAAGATGACGCCGCCAGCGAGAGCGCAGACAATGCGCCGCAGCAACCAACGCCAGCTTGGCAAGTGCTGCTGGCCAACGCAGAGCTCAGCGGATACCAACTGCATCTGCAGGACCGCCTGCCTGAAAACGACGTCAACCTAGAACTGGCGCCGCTCAATCTGACCCTGAGTGACTTTGACAGCAGCGCTGCCGCCCCCTTTAAACTCAGCGTCGAAACAGGTGTGAACGGCACCGGTCACATCAGTGCCAGCGGCGAGGTCAACCTTCAGCCTGTCACCGCCGACTTCAACATCAGCACCCGCGATATCAACTTGCAACTGACCAGAGCATATATCGAACCGCTGGTACACATTCAGCTGCGTAGCGGCCTGCTGGACAGTAACCTCAAGCTGCAGCTGCGCAGCACCTCGCCGCTTGATCTGGGCGTAACCGGTGATGCCAGCGTCGGTCAACTGCATATTGTCGACTCCGCTCGCAAGCGCGACCTGCTGAAGTGGCAAACCCTGAACGTTGCCGGCATCAACTATCAAGGCGACAGTCTCGGCATTGAACACATAACCCTGCAGCGCCCGTATGTTCGGTTCATCGTCAACGAAAACCTGACCACCAACTTCAGCGACCTGATCGTCAAGCAGCCGGGGCAGACACAAACCCAAGCGCAGACAGCAGACAAGCCACCGATGGCACTGCATATCGGTGGTATTTCGGTACGTGACGGCTCCGCCAACTTCGCTGATTTCAGCCTCACCCCCAACTTTGCCACCGCCATGGGACAACTCAACGGCCAGATAGGCACCATAGACAATCAGCGGCCGCTGGTTGCCGATGTTGACATCAGCGGCCGCGTCGACCGCTATGCGCCCGTTACTATCAAGGGCGGCCTCACACCGTTTGACCCGCTCAACAGCCTCGACATCGCGACCCGATTCCGCAACGTAGAGCTGACCACACTGACCCCCTACTCCGGCAAGTTTGCCGGCTACCGCATCCGTAAGGGGCGCATGAATCTGGACCTTGAATACCGTATCCAGCAAGGTCAGTTGAACGCCCAGAACAAACTGCTACTGGAAGGTCTGCAACTGGGAGAGAAAGTAGATAGCCCGGACGCAGTCGACTTACCAGTCCGGCTAGCAGTTGCACTGCTCAAGGACACCAACGGCAATATCGACCTCTCGCTGCCGGTATCAGGCAACCTAAACGACCCGCAGTTCAGCGTCATGCCGATTGTCTGGAAAACCTTCCGTAACCTGCTGCTACGTGCCACTCAGGCACCGTTCAAGTTCATTGCGGGCCTCGTCTCCGGGAACGATCAGGACATCAGCCAAGTCGGCTTCGCAGCGGGCAGTGCCGAGCTGGATGGCGCCGCACAGAACACTCTGGACACCCTTGCCAAGGCGCTAAATGAGCGGCCAGCCCTGATTCTGGAAATTGAAGGCCTCAGCACTATCAAGCAGGACGGTCCGCCATTGGCGGCGCAGCGGCTGGAAAGTGAGTACCAGCGATTGCAGTACCAGATACTGCAGAACAGCGGCAAGAAGCTGCCAGCCGATCCCAGTGAGCTAGTCGTCGACGAAGACGACAAGCCGGCCTTGCTGGAGGCCATCTACCGCACCCAGCTAAAGCGGCAGCCTCCCGCAGAATGGGCAGAGCTCGACAAGGAAGCACGCGAAGTCCAGCTGCGCCAAGCCGTCCTCGAGCACTGGAGCGCAAGCGAGCTGATGCTCCGGCGCCTCGCCCAGCTGCGAGCAGGCAACATTAAGGGCTACCTGGTAGATCGCGCCGGGCTGGATGCAGGGCGCGTTTTCCAAATCGACGTCAGCGTCAACCAAGACAGCAGCGCCGAGGGCGTCAGCGTGCCCATGCAGCTCGACAGCCGCTAGAACAAAATCGCCCGACCAGCCCCCTCAGGCAGGGCATGGTTAAACAATTGAAAAAGAAGATAAAAAAGTTATGCCAACAGGGTTGACAACAATTCCGCAGAAATGAATAATGCGCGCCTCGGATGGCTACATAGCTCAGTTGGTTAGAGCACAGCATTCATAATGCTGGTGTCCCAGGTTCAAGTCCCGGTGTAGCCACCAACCTTTTCAAAGGCTTAGCTTCGGCTAGGCCTTTTTTTATTCCCCGATATGCCCACATTATGCCCACGCTATGCCCGGCCCTGCTGCATTTGCGCCCAGGGTGAAAGGGACATTGCCGTACTAAGATGATCAGGCGAGAAATGCGCATAGCGCATGGTCATCTTGATATCTGAGTGACCTAGAATCCGCTGCAGGGTCAGAATATCCCCGCCTGCCATCATGAAATGGCTTGCGAAGGTGTGCCGGAGAATGTGGGTCATCTGCCCAGGTGTGTGGAAACCGCACCGCTCATATGCACCGCGAAAGGCAGCCTTGCAGGACACGAACAGCCGACCGGGACCAGGAATAGCGTTTTTCAAGATCTCGTTTTCTACCTCAACAGGTATCGGCACCGACCGGCTCCGACTGTTCTTTGTCTTGTGAAAATGGACCTTGCCACCGTGGACCGCAGACCGGGTAAGTGACTCCGCCTCATTCCAACGACAACCAGTAGCAGCGCAGACCAGGGCGACCGGGTGGCAATGATTGTTGCTGCTGGCCTTGCACTCATCGAGCAAGGTTTGTAGCTGAGTCAATGACAAAAACGTCAGCTCGGTTTCATCAACCTTGATCTGGCGAACGCCATCGAGAGGGTTAGCACCGTGCCAAGCGCGCAACCGGATTAGCTCAGCAAAAACCGCAGACAGATAGCGCTGTTCGTGGTTGACGGTGGCCGGCTTCACCTCGGCCAGGCGCGATGAACGATAACGGGCCCAGGTCAACGCCGTGAAATCCATAGCAAGCGGGTCACCCATGCGATCGGCGATCGCCAGAGTTCGGGCAAGGCGTGTTTGGTGGTCCTTGAGGGTCTGGCCGTGCAGATCGTACCAAACGCGAATCAGATCAGACAGGCGATCATCAAGCGGCCTGCCAGTGTGTTTGATCTGGGCGTTGTATTCGCTCTCATAACGCAACGCCGCCGACTTGGTGGCAAAGCCCTGTTTACGAATGCGGGTACCATTGCTGTAAAAGTCAGCCATCCAGCCACCGGGCAGCTTCCTGGCAGTCATACAGCACGCCCCCACCTGACGGTGCGCTCTGTTAGCTTGTCGCGCAGCCAAGCATAAACATCCTTCTCCGCTTTACCCTTGTCGGAAAAGTGGTCACGGATGACCGGCCAGCACTCCCAATCCTTGAGCCGCTCAAACGCCTTTGCTGCGCCCACTCGCTCCCGTGCCAGCAGGCTAACGAAGTTTCCCATGAATAACTCAACGTTCTTACCGCTAAACCCGTTAGATGTCTTGTAGCGGCGGCGATATTCGACCTCATCACTAAGCGAATCAGCACTGACCTGCACGGTCACGTCATGACGGATCAGAGTCCAAAAAGCGTCATAGCAGCCAGGGCGAGAAAGCAGCTTAAACGCGGTCAGGCCGTAGCCCCAGAGGCCTTGCAGGTGTGCCGACAACTCGCCAAAGGTGGACGTGTCGATGATTTCCCCGGTGTGCAGATTGACAGAACCCTGCGCGAACTGATCGACAACAGAATGATGGAAACGGACCTCAAGCCGCCAGACTGGAACAGCAGCGTCATAGTTGCCGGGGTCAGCAGGATCAAACGGGTTATCTTGGCGACGCCAAACGCTCTCCCAATAATCGAGCTTATCAGTAGCGCGGGCCTGAGCTGTTTTGCAATACAGTGCGAGCTGGACAGCACCAGCCGAGCCAAAAAGGTAGGACATTCCACGACCATACACAGCCGAACGCTCGTCAAACTCAATACGCTCAACCGTGCTGAACTCGCGCTGAGCGCGGGCACGACAATGCAACCGGGCAACGAAGTCAGCAGGCGGATGCCAGCCTTGAAAGTCCAGAGCAAGATGCACAGCACATTGATTAGGGCGACAGTCATCAAGAATCTGCCCGGCCAATTCGTCTAGGAGCAATTGCAGCTGCGCCGGGGAATGCTGGTCGATAAGGTGGGGAGAGACCTCAAACTTAAGGTGTGGGCCTTCAACTTCGGCTTTGACGTTATGATTCTTAAGCAGAATGATAAGACCGAGGTCAGCGTTCTGTAGCTTGATCTGGTAACCGGAATCGCGCCCTACCCGGCCAACATGCCACTCATAACCGAAAAACATAGCGATGCCGGAGACCTGGGAGAGCTGTTCCAAGAGCTGGGCCGGAATGGAACCCCGATAGAGCTGGCGAACGGTATCAACACGGCAACCGAGAAAACGCACACCAGACAAATCAGTCTCTTTGAAAGTGCTGGGATCAATGAAGCGACGCGCATAATCGTCGCTACCGGTCAGGGTAGACATTCTCACTTGATCAATCGGCTTTACCATTGCAGACCTCTGTAATTATCTGGCGTAACGGGGTTTTCACCCTTCCTTTTAATGACGTGCTACAGGGACGTCAGCGCGACCGGTTTTTGCCACGCGCTCGTGCCTCGCTGCGTGTGCAAAAAACCGGGCCGCGAATGATCACCATGTGAAGCGCCCTTTTTCATACTCGACGACGGTGATATACGGTGCCGGCTGGGAAGGAGCAGTAAGAATGCCTGGAGAGGAGACAGCGGGAGCGGATGGAGCAGCGAGCTGTTGCATTTGTGCGGTCATGCGATCTGGCAGGGTATTGTCGAAGTAGCCGCGGTTCACCGCGTTCAGGCAGAACCCAAAGCTGGTTTCGACGCGGGTGGCCTGCTGCGTGTAGCACTGGCAAGTAGTCGGCACCCCATCCACATCACTACGCGGCGCATCCGTCCGGTCGACTAGATCAGGGTCGGTACTGAGCACACAGAACAACCGTGGATGGCTCTGGGGTTGAGTAAGGGCGTCATAGATCGGTGCCGTAGCCGGTACATCAGGAATGCGAGGATCAAGGGACGCCAGGTATTCCGCCTTCGTTTGGGGTTTGCCCTCGATTTGTGTCGGAGGCTTGAGCAGAGCCCCCATTGCACCAGCGGCAAGGCTGGCTGCATTAGATGAGGCAGACGGCTGTTCAGTGCTTTGTGCCGTGGCGGTTTCTTCCTCTGGATCAGCGGCATACATACGGTCATAGACGCGGTAACAGAGCCAGAGCGTGACCACTGCAGCGCCAACGAAGAACAGGGCCTTTTTGCTGGGTTTGAACTTGAAGTGGTGCTGCGCCTGGGCACTGCTGTAGACGCCGAAGTAATTTTTATCGAGCTTGATGATGGTTCGGTCGGCGGTCTTGTTGCCCGGGAATTTCTCGACCTCATTAAACACGCGCTCAGTCTGGTAGCGGGCAACGTTGGACGAACCCCACACGCGGTTGTAGTGAATGTGGCAGCCGCACAGCCGGCGCACATGCACATCAATGAAGCGCGGGTCCTGGGTGATCAAGTGAACTTCGTGGCCTTGCTTGCGCATGATCTCGAAGCGGGAGGCGTATTCGGGCACTTCTTTACGCGGATCACGAACCGGGAAAAAGCCCTGCGCCTCATCCACGACAATGATCGAGTCGTTAGGCAGTTCGTACCACTTGTGGGGATCGTCGAACGGGAACCAGTCGGCCTTGAGCTTCGACGGTTCCAGATCGGTGATGTTGTGAAAGTAGACGGGGCGCCGCTCTTGAAACGCCTTGGTGTCTACTTCCTTGATGGTGTTCAGGGTTTTACCGTGCCCCTGCAGGCCGGTTCGAATGATCAGCGTAGCAGTGGACATAAGTCCCCCTTATCAGGCTTTGAGCACGAAGTCTTTCTTGCGGCCGGAAAGCTTGTTCATACCGGCGAGAACGGCGCGGGTGGTGATAGCGGACAGATAG
Organism: Halopseudomonas oceani; assembly: GCF_002903165.1. Lineage (GTDB taxonomy): Bacteria > Pseudomonadota > Gammaproteobacteria > Pseudomonadales > Pseudomonadaceae > Halopseudomonas > Halopseudomonas oceani. The sequence continues at coordinate 12,505 of NZ_PPSK01000013.1, read as the reverse complement.
ATATTGATAGCAATGTCGATCTTGGCGACGCCCAGCATCTGTTGCATTAGTACCGTCGTCTGGCCCATCTGCGACTGGATGTAGCTGGCGGCCTGATCGAGGACGAGGTTAATGCCGACATAGGAGACGGCCATAATGCCTAAGGCTTTGAGCGCCTTGAAAAGCAAGGGAACAATGATGATGTTGAACAGAACCGCGAGGTAGTACCACATCATTCACCTCCAAAGGCGCGACCAACATAGAGCGCAGCGCCGAGCGCAGAGAACGCAACGATCAGAAAGCTGAGGTCATTGGCAAAGGTGCAGAACGGCTGCGTGTCGAGCTGCAGGGTTTTGCCGCTCAGGGCAAGCGCGATAGGCGCGGGACAGGTGGAAGGCAGAAACCGGGTGCCCTGATTGATGAAGGAGGGAATCTCGATTTCTTCTTCATCGAGCGCGAACTCGTCACCCTGAAAAATACTGGTGATTTCTGACTGCTGGGTTGGAAAGTCCAAGGCATCTTGGAGGATGCATTTGGTGTCTTTCTGGGTGCTGGCGATGGCGCATTGGATAGCATCGCCGGAACAGGCAATCGACGCCTCGCAGTTAAGCCCCGAAATCTCAGACACCATTTCTTCCTCGGGCTTCTGCTCGGAATCTTCCGAGGTATCTTCCTGCTCGGTGGTGGTCTCGGTGGTCTGGCCGTCTACCTTGGTTTCGGTGGTGGTCTTGGGCGTGTAGACGTAGTGATCGTCGCCGTATTCAATGTCGTACTGCGTCCGGGTTTCCTTCTCAACAGTGGAGGTGCTGCCGTCAGCATTGGTCTGCGTGCTTGTGGTAGTAGTCTTGGGCCCTTCGACAGTGGCAGGCCCCGATAAGCGGCGTTGCTCAACCAGGCTGTCGAAACAACGAGAAGGTGACGCGGAGAGATCGCAGGCGTCGCGCATCAGCCCGTCATAAAAAGAGGCATCACCAGTAATACTTAGCTTAGAGATATCAGAATCAAGAACCGGGCGGTCAATAGTGCCAATACAGCCATATTGATCATCGGAATAGGATGTTCCGGAAGGGCAACCAGAACCAGTACGAGCAAGATTCTTAGAAGTTGTTCCAGAGTTACCCGAAGAAAGCTGGGTATAAGAAACCAGGCAGGTGCCATGATTGTAGGAGCTAAGAGTATAAGATATAGCCTCCCACTGATCACCAAAAGCAGACTTATCTGCCCATGCCTGACAAGCAAGCATTGGTGTGGCACCTTCGCCGCGCTGGCCGTTGGCCTGTATGTACCAATAGATATAATTATTGTCGAAAACTGGAGACTGTTCACGAACGCTAATCTGACCAGTCAACTCATCAATTGCCCAGCCCGCGCCCTCGACGATAGCCATAAGCCCAACACTAGCAACGACCGAAGTTGGCGAGAGCCTGATCAGGTCTTTAGCCGCTGAAACAATGCGACCAGTTGGAACACCACGCGAAGGGGTAACCCCAACAGGCGTATGACGACCAAGGCGCTCAATGTAAGACGTTGCGGTATCGCCCTGTTTCCAGAGCACATTGCCAGACAAATAAGCCGAATTGCTGCTGTTGAGAATCGCGGAGTTAGTGCCGACATTCGGAGTAACACGAGTACCACCAAACGCAGAGGTGGACAGGATCAGCAGCGACAGCAATAGAAAACGCATGACTACACCCGCCCAAAGAACAAAGCCGCCAAGGCGACGGTGACAACAACGAGGTAGTACGTGGAAGCGTCGATGGTCATGGCGGGGGCCTGCGATTAGCTGGGGAAAGGGAAAGCCCCACCGCGAGCAGTGGGGCAAAGCGGGTCAGATGGCGCGGCGCATGTACTTGAAGCCAGCGGCTACTACCAGCACACCGAGCACAGCCCAACCGATGGTGGAAACGTCGGCGCCGACAGCGGTAATCGCGGTCTCGGTAGCGGTGACGTCAGCGAACGCACCAGCCGAAGCGGCCAGAGCACCAGTAGCGACGGCGATCTTGCTGCCGTACTTGCGAACCACATTCATGCGTTTCATAGGAGTTACCTCACAGGAGTTTTTTCAGAACGAGGAAACCAAACACGGCGACAAACAACAGCATGGCTGCGTCAATAAGCACGCCAGCTTCCTCAAGGGTTAACGCGGACGCGGCATTAACCTCGTCCGCGATTTCCTGACTTGTGATGGTGACGAGGGTGCCGTCACAGCTGATCGAGCCAGCAGCAACCGACCACGCACCCTCACAGGCCAGAAAATTCATTACTCAGCCCCTTACTTCTGCTGGGGCTGAGCTGCTGGGGCCGCTGCGGACTTGTCCGCAATGACTCGCAACAGGTGATCGGTGTTGGTGGTATTGCCAAAGCCGTTACGGCTCTCGCGTGGTTCCGACTCGAAATTAACCATGATCGGGCCGTTATCCAGATTGAGCGCGTCATACACCTCTTTTTCAGCGGTAAACGCTGCAACGCTGTAGCCCTTTTTATTAGGGCGGGTGCCGCCAGCGGGCACGAGACACTCAACAGTCACGCGGACTTCGCCGGTGTCTTTCTTCGCGTAGAAGTCTTTGTTGATCACGAACAGGGACTTGGTACTTTTCAGCGTAGGAATTTGGAAACTCATCGTCTTTTCCTCTTATCGACTTACGATTAATGCCCTTTCAGTGGGCGGCTTTACTTCAATAAAAAATCCAAACAGTCAGCGATGCCAAAACGGTAAAAACAACGCTGCCGGTTAAAATTCGGATGGCAATGTGTTGCTGCATATCAATCACTCCGCATGCCCATAAGTAATGGCAGTCAACGCCATCTCACAAAAGCAAGCCGCCTCATCATGGCTAACAACCCCGGAAACGCGGAGCGCATTGATATATCCAAGGAAAAAGTGATACGCATTTTTTCGCATATCATTTGGTCCAAAACGCACTTGCTGCAGATACTGATTCAAATAGAAATTGGTGTTTTCGTTCATGTCGGTGACACCTCAAGCAGGGAACCGGCTTTGTCTGCACCACAGAGAGGGATAACCACAAAATAAAACCCCTCTTGGTACTCATCGCTAAAGTCGACTCGCATCCATTGTGCGTCCGGGCGGGCTCTACTCGCTTCGCTCACCGCAATCTGCCGATTACGGCCCTCACGGGTAACGATCCCTGACGCCTGCGCGCTCCGCTCACCAACAACCAAGTCAAAACCGCTCAAGGTTCCGGTTCTGGGCTGGGGTTCACCCCCCAACCCGACACCGACGCCGGTCGCTTTGCGGACCTTGAGCGCAGCTGAATGAGCGTCAAGGGTTCGCTGCGCCCGCACGCGGCCCTTGACGCTCATTCCTCAGCGCTCCGAGTCGGTCCCGCGACAGGCGACGGTGACGGGCTGGGGGATTCGGAGGGGAAGTCAGGGCACCCGGCATTGAGCCAAGCGGCCAACACAGAGCCGCCGAGGGTCCAGAGGTCCGAACCGCGTTGCAGGGCCTCCTGTTGCAGTGCCAGGTACACAGAACCGGGAGCGACAACGTAAAAACGGCGGTCCTTGTCTTCGATGGTTTCCTGACGGGGAGGAATGGCCGGTTTCATTGGGCTACCTCATCAAGTTGGGCGAAAAAGTTGCCCTGAGCTGGAGTCAGAGCGGTTTCAGGATTGGCGAGTAGCTGGCGGCAGCGTTCGGCACGCTTTTCATTGCGGTCGTGCATCTGCCGGTGGAATGCGGCACTCCAACACACGACGCAGGTGCAGCCCTTGAGGTGCTTGAAGTTGTACATGCGCTTGCGCTCCCGCTCGAAGAAGGCGCAGACGCCCTCGGCTGTCATGGAGTTCATGAGCCAGCCGACAAATCAAGAATGAGGGCGTCGCATGCCTGCTCAACAAAACGCTGACGCTCATCAGAAGAAATAATCTCCGCGTCTTCCAAAGCTTGGACATAACCACACAGGCGGATGAAATCACGCTGGCGGTCGTTGACTGGGCTACTTAAATTGCCAACGTTCTGAACTTGACGACGGATACTGGCCGATATGCGCTCATTCATCGCCGTAATCCCCCGAGCAGAAAATGGTTTTGCCCTGGGACAGGTCAGCCATGATGCGGGCGAGATTGATGACGCGGCGGCGACCGATCTTGACGCTTGGGACGGTGCGCATTTCAATCCAACCCCGCGCCACGTCGTGAGTGACACCAACCATGTCGGCCAGCGCCTCATGCGTGCAGAAAGGAACGCTGCGGATGACTTCCACCGCTGCGGCCTGATCGATCTTTAACCCCGCTACGCCTGACTGTTCCATGAAAACCACCTATAATCTGAGCGTCCTTAATTCCAAAAATCAGGTTTAATTATTAAACCATGGAAATATACTAGCACCTTGGATTATGGATTAATAGTTAAACCTTAAAATTAATCGAAGGCGGGTTAGACTGTTTTGGAATCAATTCAGGAACGAGCTATAACCCTGATATATATGACAGGGTTGGACGAGCTGGTCAGAAAATCGCCGATAGGTCATGCGCGATGGAAAAACGTGCGCCATAAAACGACCAGGATAAGCAGCGAAGAGCTAGACGTGCTGGTAGCGATTTACCCTCAATACGCCTTATGGTTGGCAGGGGGGAAAATTGCGCCAGAATGCGGCCAAACAAGCCCCGAGTACGACGAGGCAAACAGAAACTTGACCAATCACCACGCGGGATAGCGATCACCCAGAAAGTCGGACAGCGCTGGTTTGCCCGGAAATGACGAGTCAGGGAAGCATCACAGTATGGAATGGATTTTCTACGCACTGGTTTTGGCTGCTGCACTGGTGCTACTAAGCAAAGCGAGAAAGAACGAAACCACCCGATCAACGTGGAACGCCCCTACGCTGAAAACGACGCAGCCGAAAGCCCAGGAAGACGAGAAAAAACCGGAGCAGAGCAAGGGGGCGAAGAAGTGGGACGACGGTTACAAGTACGCACCCGACGAAGCGTGGCCATTTACAAAGCGACGGCTGATAACAGACACAGAAATAGTTTTGTTTGAACGGCTGAAAGAGGCTTTACCGAACCACCACATCTTTACCCAGGTGCAACTATCTCAGATGGTGAGCATCAAGAAAGGACACAGCTTCCAACGATGGTTTGCACGCATTAGCAGAATGAGCGTTGATTTTGTGGTGACGGACCAGAACCTAAACACCATTGCGGCGATCGAACTGGACGACAAAACACACTACATGGACGAACAGAGGCAGAAGGCCGACGCTAAGAAGGACAAGGTGCTGACAGCTGCCGGTATACGGGTAATCAGGTGGCGATGCGAAGTGATGCCGTCAACAGAGCAAATAGCTCTAGCCTTTCCAGAAGCATAAAAACAGTGTGCCCAAAAGGCAGAAACTACCTGTAAAGGCCAGTTCTAACGAGGAAGGCGCAGGGCTGAAACGCCCGAAATAGAAGGCTTTGAGGTTCAACCGGGAGAGTCAGACATAATTCATAATGCTGGTGTCCCAGGTTCAAGTCCCGGTGTAGCCACCAACCTTTTCAAAGGCTTAGCTTCGGCTAGGCCTTTTTTTATGTTTACGCGTATAGCCTGTAGTCGCACTACAGCCTGCTGATCACGCCGTCGGCAATAATCTCTGTGGTGCGATCGGCAAAATCAACTGCACCCGCCTCGACCAAAAACCCCTCAACCGCCGCATCCAGTCGCGCGGCCAGTTCTAGTTCTTGCCAGTGATATCTCAGCAGTAAGGCCGCGCTCAGTAGGGCCGCAATAGGATTGGCCCTACCGGTCCCCGCAATATCCGGTGCGCTGCCGTGTACCGGTTCGGCAAGGGCAATACCCTTGCCCCAGTTGAGCGAAGGCGCCATACCAAGCCCACCAGACCAGTAACAGGCCAGATCGGACAGGATGTCACCGAACAGGTTGGTAGTTGCCAGCACGTCGAAGCTATTCGGCGACTCGACCAGTTGCAGAGCCGCAACATCTACCAGCCGCTCGTCTACCTGAGTCTCCCAGCCATGCGCGGCGAGCACCTGACGACACGTGTCGCGGAACAGCCCGCAGGTCAGCGGCAACACATTGGCCTTGTGCACCAGGGTGACCCTGCGGGCACTGCGCTGCTCGGCCACCTCGACGATACGTGCAGCGAACTGCTCACATGCCGCTCTGCTGATCTGTCGCTCGGCGATCGCAATGTCTTCGCTCTCCATGTGCTCGCGACCGACATACAGCCCTTCGCTGTTCTCCCGCAGGATAAGCATGTCGATACCGCTGCGAGGCGAGATGACTGGCCAGCTGCGCACCGGGCGCAGGTTGCAGTGCAGGCCGAGCTGTTGGCGCAGGGTCAGAATGGCGCTGCGATACCCAGCAACCTTGCGCGCCGGTGATGAGACAGCGCCAAACAGCCCGGCACCTGTCGCTCGCAATTGCTCCAGCGTGGCCTCCGGAACGGACGAGCCGCAGCGCTGAAAGCACTCCCATCCGGCATCCGCCGTCTGCGTCTGCAAGCCCGGTAGCAACCGCTGCAGCGCAGAAACGGCAACCGGTATGACCTCGTGACCAATCCCGTCACCGGGAATAACACACAGCTGCATCAGGCTTTCCGTCCCTGCCAAGTCGCAAGCAACAAGCCGACAAAAGTCAGCGCGCCGCCAGCCAGGTGATAGGCGTGCAAATGCTCGCCCAGCAGCAGAATGCCGAGCAACGAGGCGAATATCGGCATCAGATAGCTGAACAACGACGCTGTTGCCGGCCCGAGCACGCGCACGCCGTGGTTCCAGGCGGAGTAGGCAACCAGCGACGCCATAACGGCAGTGTAGCCAATCGCGCCGAATGCCTGAGGCGACCAGGGCATGCCACCGTGCGCATTCAACTCCCAAAGATAGAACGGCAACAGCAGTGGTACACCGCACAGCAGCATGGCCGCCAGCAAGGTAAACCCGGGCACCGGAACCGGCCAGCGCCGCAGCAGAACGGAGTACAGGCCCCAGGTGAGCACCGCCAGCACCATAATCAGGTCGCCCCGATTAAAGCCGATCTGTAGCAGTTGCCATGGCTTGCCGGCGCTGAGAATCAGCAACAAGCCGAGAAATGACAGTAATGTGCCAAGCAGCGTCAGCCGTGTCGGCCACTGCCGCAGCAATACGACAGACCAGATAAAGGCAGCGACCGGTAAGCCGGTGTTGACCAGCGTAATGTTGATCGCGGTGGTGCTTTGCGCGGCCAGGTACAGCAGAGTGTTGTAGGAGGAGATACTCAGCGCCGCAAGTATCGCGATCTGTTTCCAGTGCACTGAGAGCAGATCGCGGTGCCGGTACAGGCTCGGCAAGGTGAATGGCAGCAACAACAGCAGCGCGGTCAACCAGCGCCAGAAGGACAGCCCGATTGGCGGTAACATCCCGGCACTGGCGCGCGCCACCAGTGCATTACCGGCCCAGGCCAGCGTGCAGATCACCAGGCCGGCAATGGCGCCGTTACGACGTGCGTTGGACATGGGGTCAATCGAGCAGCGAGCAGGCCATGACGAGCGCGTCTTCGCGCCCACCCACTGCCGGATAGTAGTTCTTGCGCCGACCAATTTCGTTAAAGCCGTAACGCTCGTATAGTCGCGCTGCACTCTGGTTGGATTCGCGCACTTCGAGGAACGTGACCTCGGCATCACGCGCCTTGGCCTGCTGCATCAAGTGATCAAGCAACGCCAGACCATGGCCGTTGCCCTGACTCTCGGGCTTGATGGTGATGTTGAGCAAATGCGACTCACCGGCGGCAGCCGACAGCACGCCGTGCCCAACCTGCTGCTGCCCGCTGTAGGCAAGCCAGCACTCATGCCCCGAACGAATACAGTCCAGGAAGATGCCGCGTGTCCAGGGATGGCTGAATGCCGCAAACTCGACCGCCAGCACCGCATCCAGATCTGACTCCTGCATGCGGCGAAAGGACAACGTACTCATGACTTCTCCTGCCAGCGCGATCGCACACGGCGTAACAACGTCCACAACGCCGCCTTTTCCTGCGGGCGTTTCAGCAGGCTGTCGAGGCTGGGCGCAAACCAGACCGGTGGCAGCCCCTCGACAGATTCCTCACAACCAAGCAATGCATCGGCCTGGGTAAGGTCAGTTTCAACCATCAGGGTATTCATCACACCAAAGCAGCCAACCGAAACGATCTGCTGTGACTCCAGCCGCGCCTGCAAAAAGGCCAGCAACCCGCGATTGGCCGCAGCAGCACTGCGGTCCAGCTGCGGGTTGCGATTGAGCGGCCAGCGGAAATCACCGACCAATGTCGGACGATCCGGGAGTTGCACCGCACGCAAAATGTCCTGCAATAAGATAAAGCCGGGCATCGCGCTTTCCAGCCCCGGCTCGGGCGTTTCAATCAGCAACATGCACGGACCGGATTGCCAGAGCTGCAAGTAGAACGCTGCGACCGGCTCCGCCGCGGGGCCTTTTTTCACCGGCTCGGGAACCGGCGCCGGCGAAGCAGGAACAGGAGCTGGCGCGACTGTCGGTTTGACTGGCCTTGGCACCTCAACGCGCGGCGCGGCGGTGGCTCGCTCGACAGGCGCAGCAATACCCTCCGCCGCGGACACCTCTGGCTCCGGCAACAGCAGAGCGGGCGCACGCGCAGGCACCGCCGCAAGAGGTTTTCGCGGCATCCAATTGGTAACGCCCAAGGCCTCCAGATAAGCGAGGCGAGTCGCTTCGAACATCAAACGTCCGCCGCTTGCGGATGAGCCCGATAAGCGCCTTCGCGCATCAGATTCAGCGCATTGATATACGCCTTGGCGGACGCCACAACGATGTCAGTATCAGCACCATTGCCATTAACAATGCGCCCGGCCTTCTCAAGCCTTACCGTTACCTCGCCCTGAGAGTCGGTACCCTGGGTAATCGCGTTGACCGAATACAGTTGAAGACTGGATTGCGAGCCAACAAGCTGCTCGATGGCCTTGAACGCCGCATCCACTGGGCCGGAGCCTTCTGAACTTGAGGTCTTCTCTTCACCGTCTACAGTCAACTGCACTGTCGCAACCGGAACCTCACCCATACAGGAGGTCACATCCAAGTGAACAAGGCGAATGTGCTCTTCCACTTCGGTCAGAGTGTCGGTTACCAGGGCCTGCAGATCTTCGTCGAAAATCTCGTGCTTGCGGTCTGCCAGTTGCTTGAAACGGGCAAAGGCGGCATTCAGCGCCTCGCCGCTCAGCTCGATGCCCAGCTCTTCAAGCCGGGAACGGAAGGCGTTACGGCCCGACAGCTTGCCTAATGACAGCTTGTTGGTATGCCAACCAACCGACTGGGCGCTCATGATCTCGTAGGTTTCCCGATGCTTGAGTACACCGTCCTGATGGATGCCAGACTCGTGAGCAAAGGCGTTAGCCCCTACGATTGCCTTGTTCGGCTGCACCGGAAAGCCGGTGATACCGGAAACCAGACGCGACGCTGCGAGAATATTCTCCGTCTGAATGCGGGTCTCCACGTTGAGGAGGTCCTTGCGGGTTTTGATCGCCATAACGATCTCTTCCAGCGCAGCGTTACCCGCCCGCTCCCCAAGACCGTTAATGGTGCACTCGACCTGGCGCGCGCCTGCGGTTACCGCCGCCAGCGAGTTGGCGACAGCGAGTCCCAGGTCATTGTGGCAATGAACAGAGAAGATCGCCTTGTCGGCATTCGGCACCCGGGTGATGATCTGACCGATAGTGTCCGCAAACTGATGTGGAATGGCGTAGCCGACCGTATCGGGGATATTGATGGTGCGCGCCCCTGCGTCGATGGCCGCCTCGATGATACGGCAGAGGAAGTCGATCTCCGAGCGACCCGCATCCTCGCAGGAGAACTCGACATCCGGACAGAGATTGCGCGCACGCTTGACCGCACGGACCGCCTGCTCCACCACCTGATCCGGCGGCAAACGCAGCTTGTGTTGCATGTGAATCGGACTGGTAGCGATAAAGGTATGAATACGGCCAGCATTCGCACCGGCCAGCGCCTCGGCAGCACGGTCGATATCGGCATCCATGGCTCGGGACAGGCTGCACACCACACTGTCCTGAATGGTATCCGCGATCAGCTTGACCGCGTCGAAGTCGCCAGGACTGGCGATTGCAAAACCGGCCTCGATCACGTCGACGCGCAGCTTCTCCAGCGCCCGAGCGATACGCAGCTTCTCGTCCTTGGTCATGGACGCGCCGGGGCTCTGCTCCCCGTCACGCAGTGTGGTATCGAAGATGATTACCTGATTCTGTGTCATGCCTGCAGCCCTCTCCCGTGGTCACGTCATGGCGCTACCCTTAGTCGGTAACTATACCCGATCCACGCCCCTCAACGGGACGCCGACTAAGCGCTGTTTATTGCCTGCTAACACGAGAGTGCAGTTTGATTCCCCTGAACCACGCCGCCCCCTATGCTGCGACGATGCCCAAATACAACAGTCGGTGCGCGCCCATGGCCAACGCGCTGACAATAACAGGAGACTGGATGCATGTTTGATCGTCATTTTGCAGTATGGCCGGAGCAGGTACCCCGCGAGTTGGAGCTACCCGCAACCAACCTGTATCACAACATCACCGTCTCGGCACTGCGCTACCCGAAACACCCAGCCATCCATTATTACGGCAGCGATATCAGCTATCGCGAACTGCAGGATGAGACCGAGCGCTTGGCCGGTTACCTGCAAAAGGCGGGTGTGCAGTCTGGTGATCGGGTTCTGCTTTACATGCAGAACAGCCCGCAGTACATCATCGGCTACTTCGCCATCCTCAGGGCAAATGCTGTGGTAGTGCCCGTCAACCCGATGAACCGCACCGCCGAGCTGGCCTATCTGATCGAAGACACCCAAGCCCCAGTCGCGCTATGTGCCCAGGAACTGAGCGACTTTGTCGCCCCCCACATTGGCGAAAGCAGTCTGCGCGAGGTAATTGTCAGCGCCTACAGCGAGTACGTGAAGAACCCAACTGACCTGCCACTACCCGAAGCCGTTACAGAGCCGGCGACCGTCGATACAGCCAAAGGCGTAACTCGCTGGCAGGATGCGCTCAATGCACAGCTGCAGCCCGGCCCGCTGACCGCAGGACCGCAGGACCTGTGCGTAATTCCCTACAGCTCGGGCACAACCGGGAATCCCAAGGGCTGCGTGCACACCCATCACAGCGTGATGGCTACCACGGTGTATGGCGCAGCCTGGGTCAACACCCAGCACAGCTGCATTCACTTGGTATCAGTGCCGATGTTCCATGTGACCGGCATGCAATCGTGCATGAACTCGACGCTGTATGCCGGCGGCACACTGGTCGTCATGACCCGCTGGGACCGCAAGGTCGCCGCTACCCTGATCGAGCGCCTAAAGGTCAATACCTGGCGCAACATCTCGACCATGGTCGTCGACATGCTGTCCGACCCTGATATCGACAAGTACGACATCAGCTCACTCAAAGGCATCGGTGGCGGTGGCGCAGCCATGCCGGCGGCCGTCGCAGCCAAGTTACAGGAAAAGACAGGGCTGACCTATATGGAAGGCTACGGCCTATCGGAAACGATCTCTGCCACCCACGTTAACCCTCCGCAGGCATCCAAGGCACAATGCCTCGGTATTCCGTTCATCGGTGTCGACTCACGCGTCATCGATGTGGAAACGCTCAAGGAAGTCGAACCCGGCGTAACCGGTGAAATCATCATGCGCGGCCAGCAGATCTTCCAGGGCTACTGGAACCGCCCGGATGCCACCGAAGAAGCCTTTGTCGAACTGGATGGCCATCGCTTCTTCCGCTCTGGCGATCTGGGCTACTACGATGAAGAGGGCTACTTCTTCCTCGTTGACCGGGTGAAACGCATGATCAACGCATCCGGTTTCAAGGTATGGCCTGCGGAAGTCGAGTCGCTGATGTACGCGCACCCTGCGATCCAGGAAGTCTGTGTCATCTCTACACCGCATGAGCGCCGTGGCGAAACGGTCAAGGCCGTAGTGGTCCTCGCGGCAGGCAAGGAGAACACCAGCGAACAGGACATCATCAGTTGGTGCCATGAAAATATGGCCGCCTACAAGTGCCCGCAGATGGTCTCCTTCGCCGACAGCATCCCCAAATCGCCAACAGGCAAGCTGATGTGGCGCCACCTGCAGGACCTGGAGTGGGGTCGCGCCTGACCGCCTCTGATCGCCGCCATAACAAAAGAGCGCCCAAGGGCGCTCTTTTGTTATGGCACTGAACAATCATCCCTTCGTCGCGACACCTTCATACAGAAATGTCATCGGCCGTGGCCCCTTGATGTAACCGGTTTCAATCTCTTCGATGGAAAAACCCGCATCACCTATCAATGCTGGGATATCCCTATCAAGGTGGCAACCGCCTGCGAATGGCTTCCACCAGGGAGTAAGGCGATGCTGCCACCGTCGGACGCCAGGCTCAGGAGCCAGCCCGTGCTCGCAAAACAACAGCTTTCCACTGTCACGCAGTACGCGATGCATTTCCCGCAAGGCCGGCAACGGGTCGGCAATACTGCAGAGCGTAAAGGTCATGACGATAGTGTCGAAGCAACGGTCATCGGCGTGTATCCCCCGTACATCGACAGCC
>NZ_PPSK01000012.1 GCF_002903165.1 Halopseudomonas oceani | reverse complement strand
TTAGGGCGAAAGGCGGATTCGGCAACAGCGCGATAATAGAAATTGGCCAATCGTTATTCGCTCGGCAGAGCGAGGGCATGCCAAGCAGGCGCTAGGAAACTGCTGGCCCGCCGACAGGTTGCACCAAACCAAAACAAAACCCCGCACGCGGCGGGGTTTGTTGGCGGCCTGAGACGCGCTCAGTGCAGCTTCAAGCGCGGTTCGGTCGGTCGGCCGAACTGGTCGCTCAACATCAGCATCAACGTGCGTGGAACGCCGTACAGGGCCGTCTGGTGCATGCGGTAGAGCGATACGTAGAACATCCGCGCCAGTCGTCCTTCCAGCATCACGTTGCCGGTCAGGTTGCCCATCAGGTTGCCGACCGCACTGAAGCTCGACAGCGAGATCAGCGAGCCGTAGTCGCGGTAGGTGTATTCGCTTTGCGGCTTGCCATCCAGCAGGCGACACAGATTCTTCGCGAGCAGGCTGGCTTGCTGGTGGGCGGCCTGCGCACGCGGTGGCACAAACTTGCCCGGCTCATCGGTCGGGCAGGCGGCGCAGTCGCCGAAGGCATAGATGCGTTCCTCACCGTTGACCTTAAGGGTACGGTCGACCTCCAACTGATTGATGCGATTGGTCGGCATGCCCAGCGTCGCTAGGAACGCCGGTGCACGGATGCCCGCGGCCCAGACCTTGAGGCTTGCGGGAATCTCCTCACCATTGCCCAGGATAAGTCTGTCGGCCTGGACTTCCTTGACCGGTGAGCCAGTGTGCAGGTGGACGCCAAGATCGCGGAGAATCTCGGTCACCGGGCCGCTAATGCGTTCAGGCAGTGCCGGTAGCAGGCGCGGGCTGGCTTCGATGATGTTGATGTTGAGGTCTTCCGGGTTGATCCGGTTGAAGCCATAGGCCCGCAGCATCTGGGCTGCGTGGTGTAGCTCTGCCGATAGTTCAACGCCAGTGGCGCCGGCACCGATGATTGCCACGTTGATGGGCTCTCGTGCCGTGCCGGCTTCGCCGGCTTGCGCCTTCATGTACTGATTCAGCAGCCGGCGATGGAAGCGCTCTGCCTGGGCGCGGGTATCGAGGAACAGGCAATGTTCAGCGGCGCCAGGGGTGTTGAAGTCATTGGTGGTGCTGCCGACCGCAATCACCAGGTAGTCGTAGTCGAGCTCGCGCGGCGCGATCAGCTCGTCACCGTTTTCGTCGTGGATGGAGGCCAGCTGGATAGTCTTGCGCTCGCGATCCAGGCTGGTCATGGCCCCCAGCTGAAAGCTGAAGTGGTTCCACTTGCCCTGGGCAACGTAGTTGAGTTCATCTTCGGTCGAGTTGAGCGAGCCGGCGGCGACTTCATGCAGCAGCGGCTTCCAGATATGCGTCATGTTGGCATCGACCAGGGTGATCCTGGCCTTGCCCTTGCGGCCGAGCTTGCGGCCCAGACGGGTGGCGAGCTCAAGGCCGCCAGCGCCACCGCCGACAACGACGATGCGGGGAGGTGTTGCAGAAGACGTGTTGGAGTCTGACATCTTGGTTTCTCACGGATAATGGAAACGGGCGTCAGTCAACGGCCGGGTTCAGGCACGACGGGTGTCAGGGCTGGAGTGGCAGGCAGTGATCGGTTGCCGGGTGATCAGGCAACCGCGAACTGGGCCAGCAGGCGTGACAGCAGGCCCAGACCGACAACCGACCCGACGACGATGGCGATCAGGATCCAGACGCGAAACGGTCGTCGCTCGACCCGGTGAACCGGGGAGGACAGATACTCTTCAACGCGTTTCTGGTCTTCGGGATACAGTCGACTGGGCATCTGGGCGGCCTTCTTGTGGTCGGTGCAGTACGTTGCTGCGGGCAGGCTTGACTGACTTTGCGGTCATTCTAGACCCTTGCCCAGCCGATTGCATTACTCCTTTGGGTCTGCCTGCTATCATCGCTGCCATCGGATCAGGAGGTCGCCATGTTGTCCGCCACACTACTGACACCACTGCAGTCGTTGCTTTGCCTGCTGGTTTATGGCGGCGCCACGTTTTGGGCGCTGACCCGGGTCAGCTGGGTTGAGCTGGTTGCCGATAGTCGTCGCCAGCACCTGTTCTACGGCAGCGCCTTTGCCCTGGGTGTGCTCTGGCTGGTGCGGCGGGAGTTCGACAGTGGACTGACCATCCACTTCATTGGTGTCACCGCAGTTACGCTGATTCTCGATTGGCCACTGGCGCTGGTTGCCGGTGCGTTGGCCCAGCTTGCGCTGGTGGTGCTGGGGCAGGATGACGCTGCTGCGCTCGGCGCTAACGGCATTCTACGATTGCTGGTGCCGGTGCTGATCACCATTGGTATGTCGCGCGCGCTGGAGGCGCGTCAGCCGCGTAACCTGTTCCTCTATATCTTTATTAGCGGCTTTTTTGCTGCCGGGTTCAGCGCTGTTGGCACCGTGCTGACGGGGATGGGCTTGCTGCACTGGTCAGGTCAGTTGCAGCCACCGGATAGTCTGGTGGAGCTGTTGGGCTATCTGTTGCTGGTCATGTTTCCCGAAGGGTTTGTAAATGGCACGGCAATCGCCGCGCTAATTGTCTTTCACCCGGACTGGGTTGAGACGTTCAATACAGATCGCTACCTGCAAGCGCCACTGGACGACGATAAATCCTGAGACAGATCAATGTCGTGTGGCGCTCCCGGTGTTCAAATGAACGTCCATAGAGGAGAGATCACATGTCTGCTTACAAGATTGCACAACAGGTGATGGCTGAAGCCATCGAGAAGGCTGCTGCCGCGGGTTATGACGAGCAGGCGCTGGCACGGGCGCTGATGAGCGAAGTGATTGCTGTCTACAAGAAGGGGCGCACCCAGCAGGATATTGCCAGTGAGCTTAACTTCCTCGCCAACAACCTGGATGACGATGAGGAATACGCCTTCATGCGCCCCTGAGCGGAGCGCACGAATGCGTGCGGGCAGACAGTGGAAGGCGGGGTGCGGTATGCGGTTCGCTTTCCCTTCGACTGCTAGTCGCGGACCTCAATGACGCCGTCCGCACTGACCGTAACATCGGACTGACCACCCTCGACCTGCGGGGCTCCACCGGCCATGTCGGCGGCCATCATGACCTTTTCGGCGCGGTAGCGCATTGGCTGCATGTACTGGGTGTTGAGGTTGAGATTGACGATCTTGTAGTCGCTGCCGCCTAGGCTGCGAGTCGCGATATCGGCACGGGACTTGAACGCTTCGATTGCCTTGGCAATCAGTTGGTCTTCGGTCTGGCGGCGGCTGTCGGCGGACAGGCTGAACTGCATGCCGCTGAGGCTGAGCTCTCCGAGCATCTCGCCGGTCAGCGCTGAGATGGCGGCAAAGTCGCTACCTTCGATGCTGATTTCGCCGCGTTCACGCCAGGCAACGATGTTTTCACCTTTCTCGTCGTAGACCGGGTGGCTGCTGCGATTGCCACTGCTGACGCGGATACCGCTGGCCTTGCGGGCGGTCTCCAGGCCAGCGTTAAGGCGGCGGGTGACGGTTTCGGCCAGTTTGGCCGGGTCGCGGTCCTGGGCTTCGGTAAAGAAGGTGACCTGCATGGTGTCGTGGTTAACCGCCTGCTCGACCTGCGCACGCAACGAGATCTGGTTGTAGCGGATGTCATCAGCCTGGGCTGCGCTGGCGAGCAGCGAACCGGCTAGCAAAAGGCCTGTCATTGGCAGAAACAGTTTACGCATGATGTTCTCCTTGGTCATCGCACGTTCAGACCTGAATAACCGCGGCAGGTTCCCGATTCTCCCGCGCACGGGTTTGTGCGACCCTGTGTCACCTCGGTCCCGCTGGGCGGGCTGTTTATACTGGAGTTTTTGCGTGCCGCACCGAACCCTCATGAGCCCCAATACTCTGGCCCTGTCCCCCTCCAGTCAGAACCTCTGGCGTCTGGTTCTGATCCGCCTGCTGGTACTGCTGGCCCAAAGTGTTTCGGTGATGGCGGCCTACCTGAGTGGCTGGTTCCCGCTGCCTTGGACGCCTCTGCTGATTACGCTGAGTGTGTCGGCAGGGGTGAGTATCCTCACGTTGCTGCGATTGCGCAGCAATTGGCCGGTAACCAGTATCGAATATGCGCTGCAGCTGCTGTTCGACATGGCTGTTCACAGCGTACTGCTGTATTACTCGGGCGGCCCGACGAACCCCTTCGTGTCCTACTATCTGGTGCCGCTGACCATCGCTGCGGCCACCTTGCCCTGGTTTTTTACTGCGGTGCTGGCGATTGTTGCCGTCACCGCCTACAGCGCATTGCTGATCTGGTATATGCCGCTGAATGCGTTTGAAATACCCGCAGGTGGGGGCTTGGTGAATTTGCACGTGATTGGCATGTGGCTCAACTTTGCCATGAGTGCCGGGCTGATCAGTCTGTTCGTCGTGCGTATGGCCGATGCCTTGCGGCTGCACGCAGACCGGCTGGCCGAGCGCCGTGAGCAGAGCGTGCGTGATGCCCAGTTGCTGGGGATTGCCAGCGTGGCGGCGGGCGCTGCCCATGAATTGTCGACCCCGCTGTCGACCATGAGTGTGTTGCTCAAGGAGATCAGTAAGGACTATTCAGATCCGCTGCTGCAGGAAGATCTCGCGGTGCTGCAGGAGCAGGTCAAACTATGCAAGGAGAGCCTGCAACACATGGTGCGCAGCGCCGAGGACAGCCGCCGTCAGCCGGAGAAAATGCAGCCTGGCGACGACTGGCTGCGGGCGCTCCTGGCGCGTTGGCAACTGATGCGGCCGGAGGCCTCGTGGCAGTTGCAACCACTGCCTGAGGGTGAGGCGCCGCTGCTGCGCGCGACGCCCGAGCTGGGGCAGGGCATTCTGAATTTGCTCAACAATGCCGCTGATGCCTGCCCGGACAATATTCAGATCAGTCTGCACTGGGATAGTAGTCAGTTGACCCTGCGTATCCGTGATCATGGCCCGGGTGTGCCTTTGCACATTGCTGAACAGCTGGGCACCGCTTTTGTTACCACCAAGGGCAAGAAAGGTTTCGGGCTGGGCTTGTTCCTCAGTCAGGCGGCGGTGTCGCGGCTGGGCGGGAGTGTAAAGCTGTTTAATCAGGATGGCGGTGGTACCCTGACCGAAGTACGGTTGCCGGTGGTGACAGGAGAGCTTTGATGACTGAAGAAATGAACCAGGAAGACCTGCCGTTGTTGTTGATGGTTGATGACGACCCGACCTTCACCCGAGTGATGGCGCGGGCGTTGAGCCGCCGTGGTCTGCAGGTTGAAACCGCAGGTGGGGCTGAGGAAGCCATGCGCATTGCCCGTGAGCGCCGCCCCGATTACGCGGTGCTGGACCTGAAGATGGAAGGTGACTCTGGTCTGGTGTTGATGCCGAAACTGCTGGAGCTGTATCCGGATCTGCGTATCGTGATCCTGACTGGCTACTCAAGCATTGCCACCGCTGTGGAAGCGATCAAGCGCGGTGCCTGCAACTACCTGTGCAAGCCGGCTGACGCCGACGACGTGCTGACCGCGCTGTTGTCGGAGCAGGCCGATCCCGAGTCTCTGGTGCCCGAACACCCGATGTCGGTTGACCGGTTGCAGTGGGAACATATCCAGCGCGTACTGGCCGAGCATGACGGCAATATCTCCGCGACCGCCCGGGCGCTAGGTATGCACCGTCGTACCCTGCAGCGCAAACTGCAGAAGCGGCCGGTGCGACGCTAGCGCGTCGCGCCAGCTGCAAGCCGCTCATAATGTGTTCGCCTGCTAGGCCGTCAAATGTTTCCTAAAAGACTTTGACGCCATTGCCCGCCTCAAGAAAAACCACGCGATTAGCATCAGCGCGGTTTTTTCTTGTAGCTTGTAGCTTGCGGCTAAGCGCGCGCCAGGGGCGCGCTCAGCCGTTCTGCCGAATACCCGTGATAATCCACGGTTGATTGTCGCCATCGGCGCGCTCCAGCGCCCAGCTCTCATCAAACCACTGGCCGGCGTCGTCGGCGCTATCACGATCCAGACCGTTGAAGCTGACGGTCACCAGGGTGCGTCCGTTGCTCTGGCTGACACCGTCCAGACGGGCGGTCAGTTCGTCCACGAAGCCGTTGGCAGTCGGTGGCTGCTCTTCGCGGGCGGCCAGCAGCTGTTGCAACAGCTCGGGGCTCAGGTATTCCGCCATGCCGGCGCTGTCACCGTCACGCCAGTGACGTTGCAGGGTGTAGAAGTGCTCTTTGGCCCCGCGCAGGAATACCTCGGCGTCGAACCAGGATGGTGCGTCAATCGGCGCAGGTGCTGGCGCGGCAGGTTGCGCGACATGTGCGGGTTCCCAGTTCTGTACCGGCTCGCGTGGCATGGCGGCACCACCGGCCGGTTGCCATTGCGGTTGGCGCTGCTGGGCAGCCTGCGGGCGACGGCTGAACAGCTTGAACAGGACAAAGGCGATCAGGCCGAACAGCAGGATGTCGAACAGCTGCAGGCCCTCGAAGCCATCACCGAACAGCATGGACGCGAGCAGACCGCCCGCAGCGATACCGGCCAAGGGGCCAAGCCAGCGGCTGGCACCGGAAGTGGCGGCACCAGCCGTCTGTTGCTGGCGGCCGGGCGCGGCCTGCTGATCGCGTGGAGTGGCCTGGCGTTGCGCCGGTTGACTCTGATGGGTTGGCGAGCTGCCGAAGCTCTTGCCACCACCCAGACGACGGGCTTCAGCATCAGGTGTGCTGACGACAACCATCAGCATCACGGTAAAAAAGGGGAGCAACCAGCGCATGTAAAACCTCCGAATACAGGGGACGCCAAGTTTGCCAAAGAGGCGCAGGCAAGGAATGGCTTTAGTGTGTATGGTTGTTTCAGACAACCGAAATAAGCGGGAGAGTGACCATGTTTACAGCGATGCGTGCCGAGCGAATGGAGGGCTTGCACTTCTTTTCCGACGAGACGACCGGGCTGGAAGCCATTGTTGCGATCCATAACACCCAGCTTGGTCCGGCGCTCGGTGGCTGCCGTTACCTGGCGTACAACAGCGTCGAGGATGCCATTGCCGACGCCATGCGGCTGGCCCGTGGCATGAGTTACAAGGCCGCTCTGGCTGGACTGGCGCAGGGTGGGGGCAAAGCGGTGATTCTGCGGCAGCCCCACGTGGCCAATCGAGCGGCACTGTTCGAGGCCTTTGGTCGCTGTATCGAGTCGTTGCGCGGTGGCTATATCACCGCGATGGACAGCGGTACCAGCAGCGCCGACATGGACTGCATCGCCCAGCACACTGCCCACGTGACCAGTACGTCCCATGCTGGCGACCCCTCACCGCATACCGCGCTGGGTGTGCTAGCGGGTATTCGCTCGGCGGTGCGGGCCCGACTTGGGCAGGATTCGCTGAGCGGAGTGCGGGTTACCCTGCAGGGACTCGGTAATGTGGGGTATGCGCTGGCGCAACTGCTGCAGGCCGAGGGGGCTGAACTGCTGGTGGCTGATCTGGATCAGGGCAAGGTACGGCTGGCAGAAGAGGAGCTGGGTGCCCAACCGTTGGCCCTGGATGCGGTTTTTGAGGCGCCCTGTGACGTGTTCGCCCCTTGTGGTTTGGGTGGCTCAATCAATCAGCGCAGTGTTGCTCAGCTGCGTTGTGCCGTGGTCGCAGGCGCGGCGAACAATCAACTGGTTGATGCCGAGATGGCGGACCAACTGATGATGCGTGACATTCTTTATGCGCCGGACTACGTGATCAATGCTGGCGGCCTGCTGCATGTAGCGCTGACGCACCAGGGTGTCGGTGCCGGTGAAATCGCAGGCCGGGTCAAAAACATCGGCAGTCGGCTTGACTCGATCTTTGAGCAGAGCCGTGCCGACGGCCAGTCACCTGCCGTGGTGGCTGACCGGCAGGCGGAGCAGCTGCTTTACAGCGAGGGTAGGTTCTGATCACTCCAGTTTGAAGCGCTGACGCATTCGCTTGTCGAGGATCGAGGTGGGCAGCCAGCGCTTGAGGCGCACCATGCTGCGTGCGCCGGAGCCGATTAGTACGTTCTCAGGACGCACCGGGTTACGGATGTAGCCGAGCAGCTCGCGGGCAAAGTCCTTCGCACTGGTCGAACGGGCGTTCTGCGAGGCCTTGGCACGTGCCTGTACGGCCTTTTCCCAAGGTTTGAACCAGGAACTGTCGGCCATGGTAATCGCCGCGGTGGCGTTGTTGCCGAAGTCCGAGGCGATGGCGCCGGGCATGACTGTCATGACCTGAATGCCGAATGGGTGCAATTCCATGCGCAGTGCATCGGAAATCGCATGCAGCGCTGCTTTGGACGCGCAGTAGACTCCGGAGAACGGCGTGGTGGTAACGCCGGAAACACTGCCGATATTGACGATCAGACCCTTGGCGGCGCGCAGCAGCTCGGCGCTGTCGCGCACCAGCTGCAGCGGGGCAAAGACGTTGGTGTCGAACTGGCGCAGCAGGGTGTCGCGATCAGCATCCATGATCGGGCCCATGGCACCGTACCCGGCATTGTTGACCAGCAGGTCCAGACGCCCGGCCTGCTCGCGAATCTGCTCGACACACTGCTGACGCTGAGCTGCGTCATTCACATCGAGATCGATGGCGATGGCGCCCTTGTCGGTGAGCGGGGTCAGGGTGTCGATGCGTCGCGCGGCGGCAAACACCTGATAGCCCGCGTCCAGGCAGGCCAAAGCGAGAGCCTGGCCAATGCCGGACGAACAGCCGGTGATCAGGGCGACGGGTTGGGTCATGAAACGCTCCTTATTGTTCTTTGATGAAGTCGGCCCGTACCGCATCGGCACGGTATTCCAGTTCGGACTCACGATAGCCGCGGCGCAGCCGCGGAAGACTGTAACAGACCAGGGTGTCGGCGCCAGGCAGCAGATCGGGGCCTAGGGTGAAGCGCTGATCGCTGCTGGCAACGTCGACCAGATTGGAGTTGTAACCGGGCTGGTTGACCCATAGCTGCCAGCTTATATTGCGCGCGGTCAGTTCACCGCCGTTGTGGATGCGGACGGCCAATGGCTGACCGAACGGACAGTCGGCGGGCTGGTAGCTCAGATCGAAGGCGAGATGGTCGATGCGCTGGCTTTGCTGCCACTGCAGCACACCCATGATTGCACCGAGCAACAGGCCGAGGCCGGCGACTACCGCACTTACCGGCAGCATGACCCGCGGAAAACGCAGCAGCAGTACCAGCCAGATCAGAAACAGGGCTATGCCATAAGGCATGATTCGGTCCTCCTTGGAGCAAGCTACAACTCTAGCAAGCTGCAGGGGGCGGCGGCGACCACTGAAACAGCTCGCAACTGTTCTGCCAGCAGCGCACGCTGAATTGTTCAAGCGGTTCAGCGCGTAGCGTCGCCAGTTCGGCGGCGATCTGTGGGAGCAGGGCGGGGCTGTTGCGTTGCTGGGCATGGAAAGCGGGAGCCATGTCGGGCGAGTCGGTTTCCAGCACCAGTTGATCGGCCGGCAGCTGTGCAATGGTCTGGCGCAGCCGGGTTGCCTGCGGCCAGGTGGCAGCGCCTCCAAGGCCGACTTTGAAGCCCAGCTTGTGGTACTCGCGGGCCTCCTCCGGGCTGCCGCTGAAAGCATGGATGATGCCGCCGCGCACGGGACGGTAGCGCTTGAGTATGGCGATCACATCGGCGTGGGCGCGGCGCACATGCAGCAGGCTGGGCAGACGGCAGTCGACCGCCAGTTGCAACTGGGCCTCGAACAGGTGCTTTTGGGCGGTACGGTCTGCATCCTTGTGCCAGTAATCCAGCCCGTATTCGCCAACGGCGCAGCAGCACGGATCGTCCAGGCGGTCGGCCAGAGCCTGCTGCAGTGCTGTGATGTGCTCGGCACGGTGCTCGCTCATAAACATCGGGTGCAAGCCAAAGGCGGCGAACAGGTTGTCGTGCTGCTGACAGAGCTGCCAGACCCCGTCCCAGTTGGCACGGGTGACACCCAGCACCACTAGCCGCTCGACGCCAAGACGCGCGCAGTCGCTCAGCACCTGATTGCGATCGGAGTCGAAGGCAGCGAAGTCGAGATGGGTGTGGGTGTCGATATAGCGCATGGGGGAACGCTACGCTCACGCGTAGCGAGCTGCAAGCCGGAAGCCGCTGCGCGGCTCAGCTGCAAGCTACAAGCTACAAGCTACAAGCTACAAGCTACAAGCGAAAAGCGAAAAGCGAGGATAGGCTGTGGGCCCTGCGGGATTGCGGTGGGGGTTATCGCGGTCGTTTGCAGTTGCAGTGCCCTCAAACCACCCGCGCAGCTGGTGACCGCACGGGTGTTACTTGCAGCTTGAGGCTTGTAGCTTGCAGCTGAGCCGCGTAGCGGCTCAGTGATGCTCTCGCGTAGCGCGGAAGTTGATTTCCGGCCAGCGTTCTTCGGTCAGGCTGAGGTTGACGCGGGTCGGCGCCAGGTAGGTCAGGTGGCCGCCGCCATCGACCGCGAGGTTCTCGGTCGCCTTCTTGCTGAACTCGTCGAGCTTCTTGCTATCGCTAGACTCGACCCAGCGGGCGGACCAGACGTTCACCGGCTCGTACATGCACTCGACCTTGTACTCCTGCTTCAGGCGCTCGGCTACGACGTCGAACTGCAGCACACCCACCGCGCCGAGGATGATGTCGTTGTTGCGCTCGGGGAAGAACACCTGGGTGGCGCCTTCCTCTGCCAGTTCCTGCAGGCCCTGACGCAGCTGCTTGGATTTCAGCGGGTCTTTCAGGCGCACGCGGCGGAACAGTTCCGGGGCGAAGTGCGGAATGCCGGTAAAACCGATCTTCTCGCCTTCGGTGAAGGTGTCGCCGATCTGGATGGTGCCGTGGTTGTGCAGACCGATGATATCGCCGGCCCAGGCTTCTTCCAGATGCTCGCGCTCGGCGGCGAAGAAGGTCAGCGCGTCGGCAATGCGCACTTCCTTGCCGGTACGCACGTGGTGCAGCTTCATGCCTTTCTCGTAGCGGCCGGAACAGATGCGCACGAAGGCGATACGGTCGCGGTGCTTGGGATCCATGTTCGCCTGAATCTTGAACACGAAACCGGTGAACGGCGCTTCGGTCGGCTGTACTTCGCGCTCGTGGCTGGCACGCGGCTGTGGCCGCGGCGCCCAGTCAACAATGGCGTCCAGCACCTGATCCACACCGAAGTTGCCCAGGGCGGTACCGAAGAAGACCGGGGTCAGTTCGCCCTTGATAAAGGCGTCCTGATCGAACTCGTGGCAGGCACCCTGAACCAGCTCCAGCTCTTCGACAAAGTTGTCGTACAGATCGCCCAGATGGGCACGAGCTTTGTCCGAGTCCAGGCCATCGATCACTTGTTGCTCGGTGCGCTCGTGGCCGTGGCCCGGGACGTAGACAATGATCTTGTCTTCAGCCAGGTGGTAGACGCCCTTGAAGTCGCGGTAGCAGCCAATCGGCCAGGTGATCGGTGCGGCTTTGATGTTCAATACCGCCTCGATTTCGTCGAGCAGTTCGATCGGGTCGCGGATGTCGCGGTCGAGTTTGTTGACGAAGCTGACGATGGGCGTGTCGCGCAGGCGGCAGACGTCCATCAGCGCGATGGTACGTGGTTCGACACCCTTACCGCCGTCGAGCACCATCAGCGCTGAGTCGACCGCGGTCAGGGTACGGTAGGTGTCTTCCGAGAAGTCTTCGTGGCCGGGGGTGTCGAGCAGGTTGACCATCGCGTCGCGATAGGGGAACTGCATCACCGAGGTGGTCACCGAAATGCCCCGCTCCTTTTCCATCGCCATCCAGTCGGAGGTGGCATGGCGGTCGGATTTACGCGACTTGACCGTGCCGGCCACGCTGATCGCCTGGCCCATCAGCAACAGACGTTCGGTGATGGTGGTCTTACCCGCATCCGGGTGGGAGATGATGGCGAAGGTGCGCCGTTTGGCGACTTCTTTTTCGATGGCGTTGGACATGTCGGCTACTGAGTAGTGGCGGGACGCGGTCGCTGCGCTGTGCAGCCCGGGTCCGGACGAGGCTTGAAAAATAGCTGCGTATTGTCGCTGATCGGGCGGGGGATGACAAAGGCTAAAACGTGTACAGCGCCCGGTGTCGCCCGCCAGCAGTTTGAACTACCATTGCGGTCACGAGTGAGGGCGACCATGCACGACGATTTTGGCGACAACCTGCGGCTGCTGTGCAGCTACTACAAGTCCACCGCCGAGGTGTGTCGACGGCTTGGTATCAACCGCCCTCAGTTCAATCGCTATTTGAACGGCATCAATCGACCGTCCGACAGCACCATGCGGCGACTGTGCGATTTTTTCGGCGTTGAAGTACACGAGATCTTGCTGCCGCACGGGCAGTTTCGGCGGTTGATCCAAGTCCGTCCGCAGCAGGGCGAGCGAACGGTGTTGGTGCCGTTACAGCCCGACTCGCTGGAGCAGCAGTACTTGCAGCGGCTGAATAGTGTCGGCCAAAGCGGGTTAGACAAGTATCTGGGCTACTACTTCGAGTACTACCTGTCGATGGCCTATCCCGGCAGCATCCTGCGCACGCTGGTGTGTCTGGAAGAGCACGACGGCAAGACCTATTACCAGCGCACCGAGCGGATTCGCGAGCGGCCGGGCAGCAAGCCGTTTCATGGCGTGTATCGCGGCATGGTGCAGTTTCTGTCGGACCGCATCTTTCTCGCCGACTATGAAACCCTCACCAACTTCGAGATGACCCAGACCGTGCTCTATCCTTCGTTCCGCAACCGGGTGGATCGGCTGACGGGCCTGCGTATCGGTGTGTCCGGCAGCGGCGAGCGGGTGCCGTGCTGTACTCGGGTGCTGTACGAGTATCTCGGCCGGGAGGTGGATCGCCAGCGGGTACTGGCGCTGTGCGGGCTGTACGCCTGTGATGACCCGGCGCTGGATGCGGATATCCGGGCGGCGATCCGCAATGACATCGGCCCGGGAGAGTGGCACTTCCGGGCGCGGTTTTAGATCGACCGTTCGTCGCTCAGGTTGAGTGACCAGTCGCGGATCACGGCTGCCGCGTCGCGGCCACCCGCGAGCAGCCAGTGCAGTTTGCAGAACGCCGCTTCCGGCGTCATGTCACCGCCACTCAGCACACCCTGATTCACCAGACCTGCGCTCGCGGCATAGGCGCCGGGGCTGATGCCGCCCTGCAGGCACTGGGTCACGTTGACCACCACCTTGTTGCGGGCGCTGGCGCGTTTGATGAAGGCGGCGAACGCCGGGTCGCGACTGGGTACGTTGCCGGCACCAAAGCTCTGCAGCACCACCGCTTTGCAGGCGTTGTCGGCCAGAATCGCGTCGTACAGGACTGCCGGCATCGAGGGATGCAGGCAGAGCATGGCAACCGCGCCCGGCTGGAAGTCGAGGGCGGCGGCTTCGCGCGGATGACGGCTGGCGATGGCTTCGCCAAGAAGTCGCTCGGCATGGAGCTGCGGGCGGATATTGAGTTCGGCCAGCGGCGCCGCATTGGGGGTGTCGAAGGCCTGAAACTGCTGGCTGCTGACCTTGCGCAGGCGACTGCCGTTGAGCAGTCGGTTGTTGAACACCAGGCCGACATTGCGCAGGCGCGGCCCGGCTGCCAGTTGCAGCGCCGCCTGCAGGTGCGCTACCGCGTCGCTGCGCGGCAGCCCGAGCGGCACCTGCGAGCCGGTGAACAGCACGTTGCGTTCGCTGGCGCCGAGCATGAACGACAGCGCCGCGGCGCTATAGGCCATGGTGTCGGTGCCGTGCAGAATGATGAAGCCGCGGTAACGATCCCAATGCTCGGCCAGCAGACCGGCCAGTTGTTGCCAGTGACCGGGCGTGAGGTCGGCGCTGTCGATTAGCGGATCGATTTCCAGCAAGTCAAAGGCGGGCAGCTGTTGCAGGCTGCTGCCCAGTTGCTGTTCGATGCGCTGGCGCAAACCGGGGGCCGGTGCCAGCCCGTGTGGGCCGGGCACCATGCCGATAGTACCGCCGGTGTGCAGGATCAGCACCTCGCTGGTCATGAGACGGCCTTTTGCGGGGCCAGCATCGACTGCGGGCTCAGTAGCAAATTGAGTTCCGATTCGCTCATCAGGTTCTCCTCAATGATCAGGGCCTTGATCGTGCTGCCGGTCATCAGCGCGGTGTGGGCGATGCGCGAGGCGTTGCTGTAGCCGATGTGCGGTACCAGCGCGGTGATGATACCGATGCTGTTGTCGACGTGGGCGGCGCAGGCCTGCTCGTTGGCGATAATGCCACGAATGCAGCGATGTTCGAGCATCTGGCAGGCTTCCTTGAGCATCTTCAACGAGTTGAGCAGGTTGTAGATGATCATCGGCTCCATCGCGTTAAGCTGCAGCTGCCCGGCCTCCGCGGCCAAGGTCACCGCCAGATCGGCAGCGATGACCTGATACGCAGTCTGGTTCATCGCCTCGGGAATCACCGGGTTGACCTTGCCCGGCATGATCGAGGAGCCGGGCTGCATCGGCGGCAGCTGGATTTCACCGAGCCCTGTGCGCGGGCCGCTGGAGAGCAGGCGCAGGTCGTTGCTCATTTTGCTCAGCTTGATCGCCAGGCGCTTGAGGATACCGGAGAAGAACACGAAGGCACCCATGTCGGACGTCGCCTCGACCAGGTTGCAGGCCGGGACCAGCGGCTTGCCGGACACCTCGGCCAGCCGTGCGACCACTTTGGCCGAGTAGCCGTCCGGGGTGTTGATGCCGGTGCCAATGGCGGTGCCGCCCAGGTTGACCTCACACAGCAGCGCGCAGGCTTCGCGGATGCGGTCGATATCTTCGCCGAGTTTGACGGCAAAGGCGTCGAACTCCTGGCCGAGGGTCATCGGAACGGCGTCCTGCAGCTGGGTGCGGCCCATCTTCAGGATATGCGCGAACTCGCGGCCCTTGTCTTCCAGTGCGGCCTTCAGCGAGGCCAGCGCGGGCACAAAGTTGTCGGCGGCAAACTGAATGCCGAGGCACGCGGCGGTCGGGTAGGCGTCGTTGGTCGACTGCGAGCGGTTGACGTCGTCATTCGGATGCAGATAGCGGTACTCGCCACGACCGTGCCCGAGCTTGGCCAGTGCGACGTTGGCGATCACCTCGTTGGCGTTCATGTTGGTCGAGGTGCCGGCGCCGCCCTGAATGACGTCGACGATAAACTGATCGTGATACAGACCGCTGGCGATGTCTTCGCAGGCGGAGACGATGGCGTCGGTCTTTTCCTGACTGAGCAGGCCGAAGTCGCGGTTGGTCAGCGCCGAGGCCTGTTTTACCTGCGCCAGTGCCTGAATCAGTTCCGGGAAGTGGGAAATCGGCACCCCGGTAATGGCAAAGTTGGCCGCCGCACGCAGGGTCTGGATGCCGTACCAGGCATCTTCGGGTACATCGAGATCACCAAGCAGATCGTGTTCTGAACGGGTATTCATGGGTGTGCTTCCAGAGGAAACGGAGCGCCGGGGATCCGGCGCTCGGGGCAGGGGTCAGTGGTTGTCTTTGCGCTGGCTGGCCGGCCAGGACTCGTGGTCCAGATCCAGGTCGGCGTACTCTTCAGCGTGGAAGGTCGGCGTCTTGTTGCCGCTCTTGAGCTGTCGGTCGTAGTCGGCGAGCACGCGCTTGCCGGTCTTGAACAGCAGGGTCAGGGCAACCAGGTTGACCAGTGCCAGCAGGCCCATGGTCAGGTCGGCGAAGCCGAATACGGTACCCAGATCCATGATCGCGCCCAGACAGCACAGGCAGATCACCACCACCCGAAAGCCGTTCATGACGAACTCGTTGCTGCGGCCGGTGGTCAGGTAGCTGACGCTGTTCTCACCGAGGTAGTAGTTGTAGAGCACGGTGCTGAAGCCGAACAGCAGCATGGCAATGCTGACGAACACACGGCCCCATTCGCCGATATGGGTTGCCAGCGAGGCCTGGGTCAAGGCCACGCCCTGACTGGCGTCGCCCAGCGTCGGGTCATAGGCGGTGCCCATCAGAATGATCAGCGCGGTGCAGGTGCACAGCACGATGGTGTCGATGAAGACCGAGAACGACTGCACCACACCCTGATTGGCCGGGTGCGGGACGAAGGCCACCGCCGCCACGTTGGGCGCGCTGCCGAGACCCGCTTCGTTGGAGAACAGGCCGCGCTTGACGCCCATCAGGATTGCCGCGCCGATACCGCCGCCGACCACCGGGCCAATGCCGAAGGCGCTTTCCACAATCAGCTTGAGGGTCGCGGGAATCTCGCTGAAGTTCAGACCCAGTACCACCACCGCGATCAGCAGGTAACCGCCCGCCATGATCGGCACCAGCACCTCAGCGACCTGAGCGATACGTTTGACGCCGCCGAAGATGATCAGGCCGACCACCAGTGCCAGACCGATACCGCTGTAGTACAGCGGAATGCTGAACGCATCCTGCAGCGAGGTGGCGACTGCGTAGGACTGCAGGGCGATAAAGCCGATACCGAAGGTCACCAGCAGCAGCACCGAGTAAACCATCGCCAGCCACTTCCAGTTACGGCCCAGACCGCGTTCGATGTAGTGGGCCGGGCCGCCACGGTAGGCACCATCCGGTTCGGCGGTCTTGTACAGCTGGGCGAGGGTACATTCGATAAAGCTGGTTGCCATGCCCATCAGGCCGACAACCCACATCCAGAAGATGGCGCCAGGGCCACCCAGGGTGATAGCCACCGCGACACCGGCGATATTGCCGCCGCCAACCCGGCCGGCAACCGACAGGATCAGGGCTTGAAAGGAGCTGAGGTGGCGTCCGTCCGCCTCATGATGGTTGGCAGTGAGAATGCCGAACATCTTGCCGAAGTAACGAAACTGCACGAAGCGGGTAGCGAAGGTGAACCAGATACCGATGCCGACCAGCAGAGCAATGAGGACCTTGCTCCACAGCAGGTCGCTGAGGGCGGATAGCATGACTAACTCCTTTCGGTGAGCCGAATTTTATTGTGGATTGGGCAGGCTCATTGAAGCGTGTGACACCACGCTTGGGGAGTTTGTAACTTGATACGACATGATGCTTTCTGATGCTTTCTGATGCTTATTCAGCACCAGAAAGCATCTTTTTTTCTCAGGCGACGGTCTCCAATGCCTCGTCGCGCAGCACCACCAGCGGCTGACCGGCCTGTACCCGCCCACCGGGCTGCTGCAGCACGTGGGTTACCACGCCATCGCACGGCGCCTGCAACGGGATCTCCATCTTCATTGATTCGAGAATCAGCAGGGTTTGCCCGGCCTTGACGGTATCACCGACCTTGACCTCGGCCTGCCACAGACTGCCGGATACTGGGCTGTCGACGCCGACGCTGTCTTCCGGCCAGCTGACATCCTCGTCGCTGCTTTCCAGCTCCTCGCTTTCGAAGTTGAACTGGCCGTTGGCATGCCACTGGCGCAGTTCTTCGGCGAACGCCGCGTTGCGCTGCTGCTTGAAGGCGTCGATGTCGTCGGCGTTGTTGGCAATAAAGGCTTCGTGTTCGGCCTGGCTGAACTGGCTTTCCTCGATGCGCAGCGGGTAGCGGCCCTGCGGGAAGTCGCGGCGAATCTGCTGCAGCTCCTCGTGGCTGACTTCGTAGAAACGGATCTGGTCGAAGAAGCGCAGCAGCCACGGTTTGCTGAACTCGCGGGTCTGGCGGTAGCGGTTCCACATCTGCAGGGTACGGCCGACGAACTGATAGCCGCCGGGGCCTTCCATACCGTAGACGCAGAGGTAGGAGCCGCCGATGCCGACCGAGTTCTCGGCGGTCCAGGTGCGCGCCGGGTTGTACTTGGTGGTCACCAGGCGGTGGCGCGGGTCGGTCGGTGTAGCCACCGGCGCGCCGAGGTAAACATCGCCCAGGCCCATGACCAGATAGGACGCCTCGAACAGCACCTTCTTGACGTCGTCGATGCTGTCCAGGCCGTTGATGCGGCGGATGAACTCCAGGTTGCTCGGGCACCAGGGCGCGTTCTTGCGCACCGACTGGGTGTATTTTTCGATCGCCAGCTGGCAGGCCTCGTCATCCCATGACAGCGGGATGTGCACGATGCGCGAGGGCACCGCCAGTTCATTGAGGCGTTCCGACAGCGCCTGCTCGGCCTTGAGCAGGTGATCAAGCAGGGCGTCATGGCTCAATTGCTGGCTGTCGAAATGCACCTGCAGTGAGCGGATGCCCGGTGTCAGTTCACGCAGACCTGCCACCGGGTTCTGCTGCAGCCACTGCATCAGCGCGTGGGCGCGGAAACGCAGGCGGATATCCAGCATCTGCTCGCCGTACTCGACCAGCAGGAAGTGGTCGCCGGCGGCGCGGTAGACGATCTCGTCGCCGAACTGCTCGGCGGGCAGGCGCTTGAGAATCGGCGTGTCTGCCGCCACCGGTTGCCATTCAACCGGCTTGGCGGCCAGCGCGTTGATCTGCTCGATCTGCGCGGCTTCCAGTGCGACCGCCTGGTCGATGCTGACCGGTACGAAGCGCACGGTGTCGCCGGCGCGCAGCTGGCCGAGCTTCCACAGGTCGGCGGTAATCACGGTCGCGGGGCAGACGAAGCCACCCAGTGACGGGCCGTCCGGGCCGAGGATCACCGGCATGTCGCCGGTGAAGTCGACGGTGCCGAAGGCGTAGGCGTTGTCGTGGATATTGGACGGGTGCAGGCCGGCTTCGCCGCCGTCCTTGCGCGCCCATTCCGGTTTCGGGCCGATGAGACGTACGCCGGTGCGGCTGGAGTTGTAGTGAATCTCCCAGTCGGTGGCGAAGAAGCTGTCGATGTCCTTGCCGGTAAAGAAGTCCGGCGCGCCGTGCGGGCCGTAGATTACCCGCAGCTCCCACTGGTTGCTGATCGCCGGGCGCAGCTCGCTCGGTACTTCTGCCGCCGCGACCGGGCTGCCTGCGGCACTCAGGTGCAGCACGTCACCGGTGCGCAGCGCGCGGCCGTTGTGGCCACCGAACTGGCCGAGGGTAAAGGTCGACTTGGAGCCCAGATAATCCGGGCATTGCAGGCCGCCGAGCACCGCCAGATAGGCGCGGGCACCGGCGTCCTTGATGCGGCCGAGGGTCAGAGTCTGGCCAGCAGCGACGTCGATCACCTGCCAGGGCGCAATCGGCTGGTCATCCAGTTTGGCGTCGATCGCGGCGCCGCTCAGCACGATCTGGCTGGCGCTGGCAAAGCGCAGGGTCGGGCCCTGCAGGGTGATTTCCAGCCCGGCGGCGTCGGCCGGGTTGTTCAGCAGGCGGTTGCCGAGGCGGAAGGCGTAGCTGTCAAACGGACCGCACGGCGGTACGCCGACATCCCAGCTGCCGGTGCGGCCCGGAAAGTCCTGAATGGTGGTCTGGGTGCCGCCGGCCAGCACGTCGATGCGCGCCGGCTGAAAGCGGAAGCTGTTGAGGTAGCGGGTGGTGACCTCGCCAGCCAGCAGCGCCGGATCGCGGGTCAGCGCACGCAGGTAGTCGAGGTTGGTTTCGCTGCCGTACAGGCGGGTCGCGTCCAGGGTGTTCTGCAGTTTGGTCAGCGCCGCAGCGCGGTCTTCAGCGTGGACAATAACCTTGGCCAGCATGGGGTCGAAGTAGGGCGGTACTTCCAGCCCGGACTCAATCCAGTGGTCGATGCGGATGCCGTCACCGGACGGGAAGGCCACTTCGCTGAGCAGGCCGGCGCAGGGCTGGAAGTCGCGGAACGGGTCTTCGGCGTACAGGCGTACCTGAATGGAATGGCCCTTGGGCGCAAGACTGGCGCGGCGGGCGTTCAGGTCGAGCTCTTCGCCGGCGGCAAGGCGCACCATCCATTCGACCAGATCAACGCCGTAGACCTCTTCGGTGACGCCGTGCTCAACCTGCAGGCGGGTGTTCACCTCAAGAAAGTAGAACTGGTGGCTGTCGGCGTCGTAGATAAATTCGACGGTTCCGGCGTTGCGGTAGCTGACGCTGGACAGCAGCTTCTCAGCGGTCGCATGCAGCTCGCTGCGCACCGTGTCGCTCAGGTTCGGTGCCGGGCACTCTTCAACGACTTTCTGGTTGCGGCGCTGGCTGGAGCAGTCGCGCTCACCGAGTGCCAGCGCGTTGCCCTGGCCATCGGCAAACACCTGTACCTCGATATGCCGGGCGCGGGCGATGAATTTTTCCAGGAACACGCCATCGTCGGCAAAGTTGCTGGCGCCAAGGCGCTTGACGCTGTCGAAGGCGCCGGACAGCTCGTCTTCACTGTGGCACAGCTGCATGCCGATACCGCCGCCACCGGCGGTGCTCTTGAGCATGACCGGATAGCCGATACGCGCGGCTTCTGCCTTGGCAGCAGCCAGATCGGTCAGCAGGTCGGTGCCCGGCAGCAGCGGCACATTGGCCTGCTCGGCCAGCTCGCGGGCGCGGTGCTTGAGACCAAAGGCCAGCATCTGTTCGGGCGTCGGGCCGATGAAGGCGACACCGGCGGCCTCACAGCGGCGCACGAAGTTGGCGTTCTCGCTGAGGAAGCCGTAACCGGGATGGATGGCCTGGGCGCCGGTTTCGGCGGCGATGGCCAGCAGTTTATCGACCTGCAGGTAGGTGTCGGCGGCAGCGCCTTCGCCGAGGCTGTAGGCCTCGTCGGCCAGCCGCACATGCAGGCTGTCGGCGTCGCATTCGGCGTAGACGGCAACGGAGCCGACGCCGAGCTTGCGCAGGGTGCGGATGATACGGGTGGCGATGGCGCCACGGTTGGCGATCAGAACCTTGTTGAACATGTCGCTAGCCTCTGCCGGGCCGTCCCAGGCTGCTTCTTACGACAGTGGTCGTCCACTGAAGATGTTGTGTCTCGTTGCGTCGCCGCTGCTTAGTTCCAGACGAGGAGTTCTACCGGCGTCGGGTTATAGCCGTTGCACGGGTTGTTCAGCTGCGGGCAGTTGGAGATCAGGATCACCACGTCCATCAGCGCGGTCAGCTCGACATACTTGCCGGCGCCGGATATGCCGTCTTCAAAGGTCAGGCCGCCTTCGGCGGTAACCGGGACGTTCATAAAGAAGTTGATGTTGTGGGTGATGTCGCGCTTGCCGATGCCGTACTGCGGGTTCTCCGCTACGGCCAGCATCCAGCTGTCACGGCACGAGTGCATGCAGCGCTTTTCCAGGTCGTAGCGCACGGTGTTGCTTTCGCTGGCGCAGGCGCCGCCGAGGGTGTCGTGGCGGCCGCAGGTGTCGGCGACGATTTCCAGCATCGGGTTGTTTTCATTTGAGCGGATTACCGAACCGGCGGTCAGGTAGACGTTGCCCTGTTCGCGGATGGTGTCGGTGGCGCTGTAACGCTCGACCGGATTGGCGGCGCTGAAGAACAGGGTGTCGGCGGCCTGATTGCCTTCCAGATCCAGCAGACGCAGGGTCTGGCCGGCCTTGACGATGCCGATGTAGTAATCGCCAGCGCCGATGGTGGTGCGCGAGGCGGCGTTTTCGGGGAGCAGGGAGCTGTGCTTGATCATGGTGTCCTCGCTTACTTGCCCAGGTGGTACAGGGCGTTGTTCTGGAAGCCGCGCTGGTTTTCCGGGCGGAAGTTGCGGCAGAAGTCGTCATCACTGACCGGCGCGGCCTGGCTCAGCTCGATGCGTACCGGGGTGTATGGGTAGCTTTCAGCGTTGCTGAGCGGGTGCGGGCAGGTATGCAGCACGACCAGCGTGTCCATTTCGAAACGCAGGGCGACCTGACTGCCAGCCTTGCTGTGGCCGCTGACCAGTTGCATGCGGCCTTCGTCGTCGGTGGCGACCTTGCTGAACAGGTTCAGGTTGGCGGCCATGTCGGCGCGGCCCAGGCCGTATTTGGCCAGCTCGACGAGGAAGGCGTCGTAGCCGTTCTGGTGCCATTCGTTGCGGGCGTTCTGGTAGTCACGCGCGCCCCAGCGCTCGGCCACCTGCGCGGCGTTGCTGTTGCCGCAGACGCTTTCGTGCCAGCCCAGATCGTCTTCGACGATGGAGGCGAAGATGCGGCCCATGTCGGAGTACAGGCAGTTGCCCCGGGTCAGTTTGAAGGTGTGCTGGCACTTGAGGGTGTCGGGCGCGTTGTAGCGCTCCAGCAGGTTTTCCGGGTTGTAGAACAGCATGCCAACGTTGGCGTCGCCGGCCAGGTCGGTCAGGCGCATCAGGGTGCCCTTGCGTACGCGCAGGGACCAGTGGCTGGCGCCGGGGATGTCGGTGGTATAGGTATTCAGCGTCATCTGCCTTGTCTCCGTGATTCGGTGGCTCAGCTGGCGGCTTCGGCCAGCAGCGGGGCAATGGTTTGTTCGGTGGTTTGCGGCGCCGGCTGCCGGGCGCGGTGGTCGATCGGCAGGTCGTAGGTAATGGTGGCGCCAAAGGCTTGCGGTGCGTGCGGGTCATGCCGCACCTTGTCGAACACCCACAGACGGGTGCCGAGGTGAAAGCCTTCCTTGATGTCGTGGGTGACCATAAAGATGGTCAGCTTGTGTTCCTGCCACAGGCGCAGCACCAGCTCGTGCATGTCGGCGCGGATGCCGGGATCGAGTGCGCCGAAGGGTTCGTCCAGCAGCAGGATGCGCGGCTTGCCGAGCAGCGCCTGGGCAATTGCCAGACGTTGCTTCATGCCGCCAGACAGTTCGTGCGGGTACTTCTTCAGCGCGTGGCCAAGGCCGACCTCGGTGAGAATCGCTTCGGCGTCCTGCCGGGCCTGCTTGCGCTTGCTGCCGAACAGGTAGCCGGTGAGGCCGCGTTGGGCGAAGCCGACCGCCGCCATGACGTTCTCCAGCACGGTCATGTGCGGGAACACCGAGTACTGCTGAAACACGATGCCGCGATCCGGGCCGGGCTCGGAGGCAATCGGCTTGCCGTCGAGCAGCAGCTCGCCGCTGGTCGGTGATTCGGTGCCCAGCAGCATTTTCAAAAAGGTGCTCTTGCCGCAGCCGGAGGCGCCGACCAGGGTGACGAACTCGCCTTCGGCGACGGTGACGTTCAAGCGTTCCAGCACTGGGTTGCCGTCGTAGCTCTTGCCGACGTTCTTGACTTCAATCATCAGTGGGCTCCTTGGGCGTTCCACGGGAACAGGCGGCGCGACAGGGTCGCCAGCAGCCAGTCGAAGAGGAAGGCCAGCAGGGTGATCCAGGCGACATACGGCAGGATCACGTCCATCGACATGTAGCGACGGACCAGAAAGATGCGGTAGCCCAGACCGTCGGTGGCGGCGATGGCCTCGGCGGCGATCAGGAACAGCCAGCCGGCACCCAGCGACAGACGCACGGCGTCGATCAGCTTGGGCATCAGTTGCGGCAGCAGCACGCGGACCATGATTTGGCTGGTGTTGGCGCCGAGGGTCTGCGCCTTGACCAGTTGCTCGCTGGGGATTTCCTGGGTGCGGCGCTGCAGGTCGCGGGCGATGAACGGGGTGATGCCGATGGCGATCAGGATCACCTTGGAGGCTTCACCCAGCCCGAACAGAATGAACAGCACCGGCAGAATCGCCAGCGGCGGTATCAGTGACACTACCGTCAGCAGCGGGCTGACCCCGGCGTGTACCAGCGGCAGGGCGCCGGTAAACAGCCCCAGCGCCAGGCCGATGGCGGCGGCGATCAGCACGCCCAGACCGAGGCGCTTGAGGCTGCTGGCGGTGTCCTGCCAGAACAGGTATTCGCCGGTGCGCTTGCTCGGCTCCAGCGCCATGCGGTCAATGGCTTCACCCATCTGGCTGAACGCCGGCAGCAGCTTGTCGTTGGCGTTCTCGGCCAGCCGTGCGTCCGATGCAATCACATACAGCAGCAACAGCAGCGCGAACGGCAGCAGGCCAAGGAACAGCCGGCTGGCCGGTGGTGGTGTGAGATTGATCAGTCGCTTCATATGCATCCCGCTGGGGCGCGCAACTGCGCCCGGTGTGTTTCAGGGCTCAGAGCGCGCCGTCGGCAGCCATCTGCATGTAGGTCGGGTCAAAGCGCAGCTTCAGGTTGCTGCTGTCGCCGTAGTCACCAGCGGGCATCTGCACGCCGATGAAACCGGCATCCGGTGCGCCGTCACCCAGCAGACCGTGGTCGAAGGAGAACTCGGCAACGTACTGCATGGTTTGCTTGAGCTGCGCACTGTTGGTCAGCTCCAGTGCGGCGGCCGGGGTATAGAACATCTTGGTCGCGGCGAGCTGAGCTTCGTAACCGGCCAGATCGGTGCCGGAGGCTTCAGCCATGTAGCTGCGGGCGGCGACACCCTGCTCGCTGTCGCTGCTCATGGTCGCCATGATTTCGTACCAGGCGCCGGTCAGTGCCTTGCCCAGTTCAGGGTGTGCGCCGAGGGTATCGGTGTTGATGACCAGCAGGTCGATGATTTCGCCCGGAATCTGCGCCGAGTTGAACACCACGGTGCTGTTCGGTTGCTGGCTGATTTCGCTCAGCAGCGGGTTCCAGGTCGCGACCGAGGTGACATCGTCGGTGCCGTAGATAGCGACCATGTCGGCGTCCGAGGTGTTGACCACCTGCACATCGGCTTCACTCAGACCTACCGAGTCCAGTGCGCGGGCCAGCAGGTAGTGGGACACGCTCAGCTCGACCAGATTGACGTTCTGACCCTTGATGGCGGCCAGCTCGCTTTCGCCCTTGAGCACGATGCCGTCGTTGCCGTTGGAGAAGTCACCAACGATCAGCGCGGTGCTGTCGATGCCGCCAGCGGCCGGAATGGTTAGCGCATCCATATTGGTCATGGTGCAGGCATCGAACTCGCCGGCGCTGTACTGGTTGATGGACTCGATGTAATCGTTGATCTGCACCACATCAATGTTGATGTCGTACTTGTCGGCCCATTTCTTGACGATGCCGCTTTCGGCGCCGTAGGCCCAGGGCATCCAGCCGGCGTAGATCGACCAGCAGACCTTGAAGCTGTCCTGTGCCTGGGCGGCGGTCGACAGCAGCAGGGAGCTGAGTAGCAGGGCGGAGAATCTTTTCATCGGGAACCTCTCAGTCAATGTCACGTGGAGCACTCCTGGCAGTGGTGCCAATCGTCTCCCGGGCTTTTATCCCGCCGTGTAACCTTTGTCTGAAAGGTCGAGTGCTCTCGGACCAGGCACCGCTACAGCGGCCGGAACCCTAGCGCTCTATTTGCAAATTGTGAGTTGCGCAGTAGTACGGAGTGCGAACGCTGAGTACAAAGCAATATGCAGACCAGAGTGGGCAATGCCCCGTAACACGCGGGATAGAGGCAGTGGCTCCAGTGCGGTGCAATGAAGCTGTGCACGGTTGTGGTGCTTCGCTCGCTTTTGGTGCGTCATGCCGGTGCGGCTGGCGGGCGGGCTTATAGGCGGACAAACCCGGGCGTATGGTCGAAGCGGGCAAAAGAGGGAGAGGTACGCACAGCCCCAGTGCGCTCTTTCTGATCGCTGCACCGTGCAAACGCATGCTCGATACAGGTTTAACCCGCTCGGTATTGGCTTTATTCTATTTAATCAGTGACTTGAGAATTCTGGCACAGGCCTTGCTGCCAACCCCCTGTGTCGGCTATCCCAATGGTGGGAGCGCTGACCACACAGAATTTTCGGGCAAAGGCGTCCACCAACATACCTGCATCAGCGGCTGTGTTTGTGGACGCCTTTTTTTGTGCGCGTTTTTTGGGGGCGTAACCATGGGGATGACACTGCGGGCAGGGGTAACAGGGGCATGGGTGATGGGAGCGATGCTGGCGATGGGCAGCAGCGTGGTGCTGGCTGAGGCAAATTCGATCAGCGAAGCGGTAACCGGCGGCAAGGCGGGGCTGGACCTGCGTTATCGCTATGAGTATGTGGATCAGGATGGCATCGACAAGAGTGCCGGTGCATCAACGCTGCGCACCCGCATCAACTTTGCTACTGCGCCCTATCGTGGTTTCGGCGCGTTTGTTGAGGCCGATGACGTCGCCGTGATCGGCAGCGAGCGTTACAACAACGCTACCGGCCTGCCGAGTGCCAAGACCCGGTATCCGGTGGTCGCCGACCCGGACGGCACTGAAATCAATCAGGCCTGGCTGAGCTATGCCGGTCTGGACGCCACCACCCTGAAGTTTGGCCGTCAGCGCATCATCTATGACAACGCACGGTTTATCGGCAACGTCGGCTGGCGTCAGACCGAGCAGACCTACGATGGCTTCAGCCTGAGCAACAGCAGCCTGGCCGACGCCACCCTCAACTATGCCTACGTCTACAACGTGAATCGTATCTTCGGCGAGGATTCGCCGAAAGGTGATCTGGATACCAAGGCCCATTTCGTCAATCTGGCCTATGGCGGTTTTGATCTGGTCAAGATCACCGGTTACGGCTACTTCCTGGATCTAGAGGATGCGCCGGCCGCGTCCAACAAGACCCTTGGCCTGCGTCTGACCGGTGCACCCAAGCTGACCGAGCGCACCAGCCTCAGCTACGCGCTGGAGTACGCCCGCCAGAGCGATTACGAAGACGGCAGCAACATCGGCGCCGATTACTGGCTGGCCGAGCTAGGTGTGAACGTCGGTGGTCTGCAGCTGCTCGGTGGCTACGAGTTGCTGGGCGCGGACGACTCCGCTTTCAGCACCCCGCTGGCGACCGGTCATGCGTTCAATGGCTGGGCTGACAAGTTTCTCAATACTCCGGCCAACGGGCTGGAAGATCTCTACCTGCAACTCGGCGGCAGTCTCGCCGGGTTCAAGCTGCAGGCGGTCTACCACGACGTTTCCGCCGACAAGGGCGGCGCCGACTACGGCAGCGAACTGGATCTGCTGGCAGCGCGCAAGTTTGGCGACGTCACCCTAGTCGCCAAGTACGCCAGCTACAACGCCGATGAATTTGCCACCGACACCGACAAGCTCTGGCTGATGGCGCAGGTTGCCTTCTGAGCCGCGGGCCTTTCACTGATCACTGTTTAACGGAGCACAACCATGAACACGTTCAAGCGCAAGTCACTCGCTGCCACCCTGTCGCTCGCGGTTTCGCTGGGCCTCGGCAGTCTGCTCTCGACCTCGGTGCAGGCGGTCAAGGATCTGGAGAAGGAAGATCTCAAGTTCGGCTTCATCAAACTGACCGACATGGCACCGCTGGCGATTGCCTACGAGAAGGGCTTTTTCGAGGATGAGGGGCTGTATGTCACCCTTGAGGCTCAGGCCAACTGGAAGGTGCTGCTCGACCGGGTGATCGACGGCGAGCTGGACGGCGCGCACATGCTGGCGGGTCAGCCGCTCGGTGCGACTATCGGTTTTGGCACCCAGGCTGACGTCATTACTGCCTTCTCGATGGACCTCAACGGCAACGGCATCACCGTCTCCAACGACGTCTGGGATGAGATGAAAAAGCACATCCCGCTGGATGCCGACGGCCGGCCCCAGCACCCGATCAGCGCCGCCGCGCTCAAGCCGGTGATCGAGCAATACCGGGCGGCCGGCAAGCCATTCAACATGGGCATGGTGTTTCCGGTGTCCACCCATAACTACGAGCTGCGCTACTGGCTGGCGGCCGGCGGCATCAACCCCGGCTACTACGCGCCGGCGCGTGGCGATACCTCGGGTCAGATCAACGCCGACGCGCTGCTCTCGGTGACGCCGCCGCCGCAGATGCCGACGACCATGGAAGCCGGCACCATCAATGGCTATTGCGTGGGTGAGCCGTGGAACCAGCAGGCGGTGTTCAAGGGCATTGGCGTGCCGGTGATCACTGACTATGAGATCTGGAGGAACAACCCGGAGAAGGTGTTTGGCGTCAGCCAGACCTGGGCCGACGAGAACCCCAACACCCACATCGCGGTGGTTAAGGCGCTGATCCGTGCTGCGGCCTGGCTGGATGCGGATAACAACGCCAACCGTGCTGAGGCTGTGCAGATTCTGTCCCAGCCGGCCTATGTGGGTGCCGACGCCGAAGTAATCGCCAACTCGATGACCGGCACCTTCGAATACGAGAAGGGCGACAAGCGGGAGGTCCCGGACTTCAACGTGTTCTTCCGCTACAACGCGACCTATCCGTTCTACTCCGACGCCATCTGGTATCTGACCCAGATGCGCCGCTGGGGCCAGATTGGAACCGCCCAGCTGGACAGCTGGTACATGGACGTGGCGAAGAAGGTCTACCGCCCGGACATCTACGCCCAGGCCGCGCAGGAGCTGATTGCCGAAGGCAAGTTGCCGGCTGATGCCTTCCCTAACTTTGCGACCGAAACCGGTTTCAAGGCACCGACCGGCGAGTTCATCGACGGCGTGACCTACGACGGCACCCAGCCCAACGCCTATCTGCAGCAGTTTGCAATTGGGCTCAAGGGTGACGAACAGCTGTAATCCGAGTGGCTCCGGCCAGCCGCCGGAGTCCCTTTACCCTGATGGCAGAGGTATAAGGCTATGAGTAACAAGCTGATCAACTATCTGGAAACCGCCGGGCTTAACTGGATGGTGCCCGTGGTTCGGCTGTGCCGCGGTGAAGATGCACGCGAGCAGGCAACCGAGCTGTTCAACAAGGCGGGGTTGCCGCTGATTGCGCTACTGGTGTTCCTGCTGGTGTGGTCGGTCGGCGCCTCACAGGTCAAGACCAGTCTCGGTGTACTGCCGGGACCGGCAGCCGTCTGGCAGCAGGCGGTCAATCTGGTCGACGAACATCAGATCGAGCGCGCCAAGGCTGATGCCTTCTATCAGCGCCAGGAGGTGCGTAACGCCGCCAAGCTGGAACGGGACCCGACTGCCGAAGTACGCATTCGTGACTATACCGGCAAGCCGACCTTTATTGATCAGATCGGTACCAGCCTGCTGACGGTATTTACCGGTTTTGTGCTGGCCAGCCTGATTGCCATTCCGGTCGGGGTGGCCTGTGGGTTGAGCCCGACCCTGTATGGCGCAATCAGTCCGCTGGTGCAGATATTCAAACCGGTGTCGCCGTTGGCCTGGCTGCCGATTGTCACCATGGTGGTGAGTGCGGTGTACATCTCCGACGACCCGCTGTTTCAGAAGTCGTTTATTACCTCTGCGGTGACGGTAACCCTGTGTTCGCTGTGGCCAACGCTGATCAATACGGCTGTGGCGGTTGCCTCGATTGACAAGGATTGGATCAACGTCGGTCGGGTGATTCGTCTGAGCTGGGTAACTCAGGTGTTTCGCATCGCCATCCCGGCGGCGCTGCCGATGATGTTCACCGGCCTGCGGCTGTCGCTCGGGGTGGGCTGGATGGTGCTGATTGCCGCCGAGATGCTGGCGCAGAACCCGGGGCTCGGCAAGTTCGTTTGGGATGAGTTCCAGAACGGCAGCTCCGATTCGCTTGGCCGCATCATGGTGGCAGTGATCACCATCGGCATCATCGGCTTTTTGCTCGACTGGCTGATGCAGACCCTGCAGGGCCTGCTGTCCCATCAAAAGCCCGCTGGCCACTGATCAACAGGAGAATTCACCATGTCCGTTATTGCCATGCGTAAAGAGCAGATCGACAGCCAGGAGGAAATTGTTACTCCGGAGGTATCACGTGAACGAAGTTTCCTGGATCTGTCCGGCGTGTCGATTGACTTCCCGACCCGCAAGGGGCCGTTTCGCGCGCTGAACAACGTCAATCTGAGGATTGCCAAAGGCGAGTTTGTCTCGATCATCGGCCACTCCGGCTGCGGCAAGTCGACGGTGCTGAACATCGTCGCCGGCCTTTGCCGCGCCACCGAGGGCGGTGCGATCCTCAATGGTAAGGAGGTGACCGAGCCGGGGCCCGAGCGAGCCGTCGTGTTTCAGAACCACGCCTTGCTGCCCTGGCTGACCTGTTACCAGAACGTGGAGTTGGCGGTCAAAACGGTGTGCAAGGGCCGCAAGAGCAAGCAGCAAATGCGCGAGTGGATCGAGCACAACCTCAAACTGGTGCACATGGATCACGCGATTCACAAATACCCGGCGGAAATCTCCGGCGGCATGAAGCAACGGGTTGGAATAGCAAGGGCGTTGGCAATGGAGCCCTCAGTGTTGCTCATGGACGAGCCCTTCGGGGCGCTGGATGCGCTGACCCGTGCCCACCTGCAGGATTCGGTCATGGAGATTCAGGCCGAGTTGAACAACACGGTGATCATGGTTACCCACGATGTGGACGAATCGGTGCTGCTGTCGGACAAGATCGTGATGATGACCAATGGCCCGTCGGCGACGGTCGGCGAGGTGCTGACCGTCGATCTGCCGCGGCCCCGTGAGCGGCTGGCGTTGGCCAGTGACGAGCGCTACAACCAGTTCCGCTCGCAGGTGCTGAGCTTTCTGTACGAGCGGCAGCGGCGACCGGAAGGGGTTTGACCTCTGTTTTGGGGCGCGCGTAGGCACATGCAGGCACGTGTGGGTAGATGT
Organism: Halopseudomonas oceani; assembly: GCF_002903165.1. Classification (GTDB taxonomy): domain Bacteria; phylum Pseudomonadota; class Gammaproteobacteria; order Pseudomonadales; family Pseudomonadaceae; genus Halopseudomonas; species Halopseudomonas oceani. The sequence continues at coordinate 100,614 of NZ_PPSK01000012.1, read as the reverse complement.
GGGTAGCACGCTGTGCCCGTGGCGGTGTGTTACATCAACGCATCCGCGGTGATATCGGCAATGGTCGGCGTACCGGCCAGCGCCATGGTCACCTCCAGCTCCTCACGCAGCACTCGCAGCATGTGCGCAACCCCCAGCGGTCCGGCGACGGCCAGTGCGTAGAGTTGTGGGCGGCCGAGCAGCACGGCATTGGCACCGAGAGCGATGGCTTTAAAAACGTCAGTGCCGCGTTCAATGGCGCCGTCCAGCAGCAGGCAGAAGTCCGGGCCGACCGTCTGGCGGATACGCGGCAGCATTTCGATGGCGCTCGGCACGCAATCCAGCGTGCGGCCGCCGTGGTTGGAGATCACCGCGCCAGCCAGCCCCATGTCCTGTGCGCGTTTTACGTCCGCCGGGTGCAGTAAGCCCTTGAGGATGATCGGCAGACGGGTCTGCTGCTGCAGCCAGGCAATGTCGTCCCAGTTAGGTACTTCACTCATCATGCCTTGAAAAACGATGCTCTGGCTGGGATCGAAGCTGGCGCTCGGCAGCGGTGGCCGGCCTGTCAGGTTGACGGCTTCGATACCGACGGGCAACTCATATCCGGCGCGCTGGGCGCGGTTACGAATACCGTGCAGCGGCGCGTCTACAGTAATCATCAATTGGCTGTAGCCGGCTGCTTCGGCGCGACGCACCAGACTCAGGGTGAAGTCGCGGTTCTGCTGCATATAAAGCTGGAACCAGCGTGGGCTGTCCAGCCGGGCTGCGATGTCTTCCAGCGGCTGACTGGCCAGTGTGCTGACCACCATGCTGGTTTCCAGCACGCTGGCCGCGGTAGCGGTCGCCAGCTCGCCGTCCGGGTGCACCAGCCGCTGGAAGGCAACCGGCGCCAGCAGTAATGGGTGGCGCAATGTCTCGCCCAGCACGCGGGTGTGGGTGCTGCCTGCGGTGCAGTCAACCAGTGGCCGCGGCAGAATCATTAACGCATCCAGCTGCTGACGGTTGCGCTTGAGCGTGATCTCGTCCGCGCCGCCACCGGCGATGTACTCCAGTACCGGTGGGGCGATGAATTCGGGGGCATAGCGCGCGTAGTCGGCAACGCTGACCAGATCGCGTGGAATCTCGCTGAGTGGTGCGCGCAGCGGGGAATGGTCTGGCATGCTCATCGGGGCTTCTCGCTCAGGTGTCCGCCCATTGGCGAATCAGGTTGTGATAGACGCCGGACAGGCGTACGACTTCGCTGTGGCTGGCGCCCAGCTCGGCGGTCAGCGCCTGAACGCTCTGGTCCAGCTCGAACAGGGTTTCGCGCTGCTGGTTGCTGCGTACCATGCTCTGCAGCCAGAACACCGCGCAGGTCCGTGCGCCGCTACTGACTGGGGTCACGGTATGCAGGCTGGTGGAGGGGTAGAGCACCAGATCGCCAGCCTCCAGCTTGACACGCTGGCTGCCGAAGTTGTCTTCGATGACCAGTTCACCGCCTTCATACTCCTGTGGGCTGCAGAGGAACAGAGTGGCTGACAGGTCGGTACGGATCGGGGTTGGGCTTCCAGGTGTGTAGCGAATCGCGTTGTCCACGTGCAGGCCGTAGGTTTCGCCGGTGCGGTAACGATTGAACATCGGCGGAAAAATGCGCAGCGGGAGGGCTGCAGAAACAAAGGTAGGATGCTGTGACAGGGTTCTGATGAGGATGTCGCCCAGCTGCCGGGCCAGCGAGCCATCCAGCGGCAACTGCTGGTTGTGCTTGACCTGGCGGGCCTGCTCGCCTGCTGTCGTGTTGCCATCCTGCCAGTCTGCCGCGTCCAGATGGTCGCGGATACGTTGAATATCGGTGTCGGAGAAAACGCGGGGAATCACGATGATCATGGTTGTTTCCCTTGATACAAAACGGCGACGGAGTTGCCCCCGTCGCCGTTACCGATCAACCGCTGGCGTCAGAACTTGTAACGCGCGGTGAGCTGGGCGTTGCGGGCATCACCCTTGTAGACAATGCTGCCGCCTCGATAAACCGCGGTGTAGTAGTCTTCGTTGAAGATGTTCTGCACGTTGGCTCGCAGGTCAAGATGCTCGTTGACCTGGTAGGTGGCGAACAAATCGTACACGGTATACCCATCCAGCACGATGCGGTTAGTTGCCCCTGCGTCAGGTTGTCCACCCCGAATTTCGCTGGAGTAGGTCATGGTGCCGCCGAAAGCGAAGTCGGGCGTCAACTGATAACGCAACTGGGCGTTGGCGCTCTTCTCCGCAAAGTTGGCCTTGGGCAGGCCTTCGTTGGCCTGGTTGTAGGACTTGAGGGTTTCGGAGTCCATCAACGCCGCGCCAATTTGGCCGCTCAGGCGGTCGGTGATGTTGCCTGCCAGGCCCAGTTCCACACCGTGCACGCGGTTTTTGCCTGTGTTCAGGCTGCCGCCGGTCTGGTAGGAATCATTGCCACCTTCGATGACGTCATCCTTGGTGGTCTGGAACACGGCTGCGGTCAGCAGCAGGCGATGATCCAGCAGGTTCCACTTGGTACCCAGTTCCCAGTTGGTGGATTGCTCTGGTTCAGCTTGCGCGTAGTTGCCGGCGTCATCGACGCACAGGCCACCGTAGCCGCAGTTGGTGCCGGCATCCGCCTCACCGCCGTTGATGTTGGAGGAGGTGCTCCAGCTCACATAGACGTTGCCGTGCTCCCATGGCGAGTAGACCACGCCCAGATGGCCGTTCCAGAAGCCATCGTTATATTTGTAGGTTGCTGCCGGGATGATCACGCCGCCACGTCCGGTCCGCTCGGCGGTGTCGAGATAGTAGTCAAAGCGGTCATAGCGCAGACCGGCAAACACTTCCCAGTCTTCGTTGAGGGTAACGGTATCCATCACATAGGCAGAGATGGTTTCCAGTTCCAGTTCGCTCTGCTTGGCACTGCGGGTTTTGGTGCCGCTCCAGGCATGATTGTTCGGGTTATAGGGGTCGACGGCGACGCTGCTTGGGTTGGCTGAATAGCCGCCCGCATCGGTTTGCTCGTTGGCGTACTCCAGGCCGGTGATCACGGTGTGGCGAATATCGCCCCACATCTTGTCGATGGTCAGGTTGGTCTGGTTGCCGATGTAGTCGTTTTCCTGCCAGCCGGCAAAGCTGCGTGTGCCGCCACTGCGGGCGCTATAGGCAGAAATGATGTAGCTGTTTTCAGTGGAACCAATCCGGCTCTTGTTTTCCAGCTTCACGCCATCGCCCAGCTCCCATTCGAAGCCCAGGGTGAAGATATCGGCGCCGGTGCGCTGGAAGTCGAGCCCGCTTTGGCCAACGTACTTGCCGTGGTCGTCCGGCTTGCCGTTGGTCATGAAGGTGCCTGGATCGGTGCGGTCATCGCTGCGTGCGTAGTAGTAGTCGGCGAGGATCTTGAACTCATCCAGCGGCTGGTAGATGCCGGAGATCAGGGCGCCAGTGCGACGCTTCTCGGCCGGGCCGCGATCCGGCACTTCGGCTTCGGTGTACAGGCCGTTGAAGCGGATGGCCAGATCCTCGGTCAGGACGCGGTTGGCATCCAGGGTGTAACGCTCGTAGTCGTCGGTGCCGAGGCCGCCTTCGATGGTGGTGAAGTCATCCCACAGGTTGGCCTTCTTGGTCACGCTGTTGACCGCGCCGCCGGTGGAACCGCGGCCGGCAAAGGTGGAACTCGGGCCCTTGGCGATTTCGATCTGCTCCAGCGCAAAGGTCTCGCGAGTAATCAGACCCGGGTCGCGCAGACCGTCGGTGTAGATGTCGCTGCGGGCTTCGTAGCCGCGGATGATGTAGCGGTCGCCGAACGAGTTGCCGCCTTCGCCGGTACCCAGGGTGATGCCGGGCTGGGCGCTGAGGATGTCCTTGAGTTCGGTTTTGCCTGAGTCTTCGATGGCGCTGCGCGTGATGACAGTCATGGTCTGCGGCGTGTCTGCGATGTCGCGGGTGCGACGGCTGTCAGACAGGGTGCGGGCCTTGTACGGTGCAGCTTCTTCAGCGTAGGGGTTGGCGTCGGCCTGGATGCCGGTGTCTTCGACGTGCAGGGTGTCGAGGCTGACTTCCTCAGCATACAGTGGGTTGGCGATACCACCAGAGATTGCCAGTGCCAGTGAGGTGGCTACCAGACTGTGCGGGCCTGCAATCTTGCGCATGCTGAGTTCGCTACCCTGTGGGGTAGTAGCGTTGACGGTTTTGTTGCTCATGCTCTCTTTTTCCTGGATCTAATGGTTTCCATGTTGGCGACGGCGCGTTCTTCTCTGGAACGCGTCCGTGCGTCGGGAACGCCGTCGTTGATACCGCGTTACGGTTTTTCCTGTTAGGCACTGCTGTTGCGGGCGGGGCGTTTGCTCAGCGGCTGTTGACCACCTTGAAGTCGACCGGAATGCGCAGCGGCATCTGGTCTTCACTCATGTCGTCGCTGAATGGCGGAAATGGCGAAGCGTCTTCCAGCATCTTCATTACCGCCCGATCCAGGCGTGGGTAACCCGAGCTTTCGCGGATCTGCGCATCGGTGACTGAGCCATCGCGGTGAATCACAAAGCTGAGAATGGCGACCCCTTCCTCGCGCCGGCGGCGGGAGGCATGCGGGTAGCGTTTGTGCCGTGCCAGACTCGCTGCGACCTTGGCCTTGTAGTCAGTGGACGCGCCGCCCATACCACCAGAAGTGGCCGCGTTGCCGACACCGGTAGATTGCTTGAGCTGGGCCTGGCTGGCTTCGCTCTGACCTTGCTCGACCGGCGTTGCGGTGGGCGCAGGTTCGGGTGTCGGCTGGGGTGCTTCGACCTGTTCGCGTGGCGGCTCCGGACGTGGCTTGGGCTTGGTCTGGACCCGCGCCTGTGCCTGTTGACGCGGCGGCTCCGGAGTCGGCTCCGGTGGCGGCGGTGGCGGTGTTGGCTTGGGGGGGGCTACTTCCTTGGGTTGCTCGGTTTCCTGCGCTTCACCCAGGTCGCCCAGCATGCCCAGATCGATCTCAACGCCAAGCTGGCCCTGGGCCGCTGCCGTGCCCTGGGGCGGATTGAATACCAGCAGAATAAAGACGGCGATATGGGCTAAAGCGGCCAGCAGCAGGGCACCAATCCAATGATGTGCACGGATCATGGCAGGGCCTCACCGGGTTGGGTCAGCAAGGTGACGCGGCGGAACCCGGCTGCTTTGATGCGTTGGAGCAGGGCTTGCAGGTTCTCGACCGGAACATCGCCGTCTGCCTTGACGGCCAGCGTGAAGCTCTCCGGGTCCGCCATCTGCTCGAAGGCGGCGACCAGTGGAGCCTCAAGCTCGTCGAGGGTGATCTGTTGATCCTTGAGCCAGATGTTCAGCTCGGCGTCGATCAATATCTGCATTGCCTCATCGTCAATCGGTGCCTCGGCAATCGATTCAGGTGGCGATACAAAGGTGGCATCGGACTGGCTGATCTGGCCGGCGACCATGAAAAAGATCAGCATCAGGAACACGATGTTGATCAGCGGAATCAACTGGTCGTCGCCGTTGTCCTTGCGGGTGCTGTTTTCGGCAACCAGCTTCATGGCAGCACTCCGGTCATGGAGACTTTTTTCGCGCCGGCGCGGTGTAGCTGATCCAGCAGCGATACCAGCGTTTGGGTCTTGACCTCGGGCGCGGCTTCAACGGCAAAAACCGCCTCGGGATTGGCCGCCACCAAAGCACTCAGCGCGGTCAGATCCTGCAGCTGATAGCTTTTGCCTGCATGGGTGACACGGCCGGCGTCTGACTCCACACGCACCACTTCAATTTTGTCCGGCGTTTGCTCGGACTGCTCCGCTGAGGACAGGGTGATCTGCCGCCAGTGCATGAAGTTGGAGGAGAGCATGAAGAACAGCAGCAGGATGAACACCACATCAATCAGCGGTGTCAGGCTGATGCCGCGACGCTTCTTGCCCGGGAAGGCTTCAAGCTGCATTGGCGACTTTTCCGCTGCTGACCGACGACTTGGGCTGGTGGGTAAACACCTGAGTGACGGCATCGTTCAGGCTGGCGGCGATGCGCTCAACCCGGCGCTCCATCCAGCTGTGCACGGCAACCACTGGGATCGCGACCGCCAGGCCGACCGCGGTAGTCAACAACGCCTGCCAGATGCCTCCGGACAGTACAGACGGATCAACCCGGCTACCTGCGGCTTCCATATTCTGGAAGGCCACAATCATGCCCAGAACGGTGCCGAGCAAGCCAAGTAGTGGCGCCAGGTTGGCAATAACTTCGAGTGGGCGCAGCAGCAGCTTGAGCTGGTTGAGACGGAAGCTGGCAACCCGCTCCAGCTCTTCGCGCAGCAACTCTTGATTGGTGCCACTGCGCTTGCCGCGCATGGCCAGTAGTAGAACCGCGGGAACGGTCTGACGGGTATTGAGCTGGGCGATGGCTTCGTCGGCCTGGCCCTGGTGCCAAAGTGCCAGGCTGCGGCGTACGGCGCGGGTTCCTTCCGGGGCGGGCATGTAGAACTGCCACAGTTTGATCAGCAGGATGCTGAGGGCAACAACCGACATGCCAAGCAGAATCCAGACCACCGGGCCGCCGACGATCAGCCACTCGCGCAGCGTATCCAGCAGGGTGGTGGCTGTCTCAACATTGTCAACAGCAGCGTTCAGACTGGCGTCCAGGGAGGCGGCAGGCAACGTGGGATCGGCAGCGACGGTAGCCGCCGCTGCGTCGATGGCAGCATCAGGAACGGCGCTGCCGAGCGCGGTGGCTGCGGGTTCGATTGCGGTGGGCGTGGTGGCTTCTACTGTCACGGTCGGTCTCCGGAGAGAAAATTGAGGTGCAAATGATAGGTGTTCTCATTACTTCTTGCAACAACAAGAAATACAGAGATGCCGGCTTCGGGAGCGTCTCGGTAATGCCGTTGTCCCAGATAAATGGTTCCCCACTATTGACCGCCGGGTCGCTTGGTTTTAAGGTTCGCTCCGAACGTTGAGGCTGGCACGATCCATACGGCTCAAGTACTGACGACGAGACAGCAAGACTGCTGAATAGAGCGGGCTTATTGCTTTCGGCGCACGCCTTGGGAAGTAGGCGAACCAAAGTGGGGATACTGATCAGACGTTCGCACCCCCGGGTTGTGTGTTGGCTGAAAGCGTTCAGAGTCGCTTCCGTCGGAAGGCGTACCTCAGGCTCCTGCTCATTGAGCGGGGCGTGCGTGTGCACCTCTGCCCTGCATATCTGATCCTCTTTTCGTCCCCACGCGGTCCGTCACCCGAACTTAATGCTTTGGAGCCGACGCCATGTCCATCAAACTTGACGACTACTTCGATCGTGACACCTTCAGCCGTCTGAAGGCCGCCGCTGACCAGCGCGAAACCCCGTTCCTGGTCGTTGACCTGAAAACCATTGATCGTGCCTATGACGAGCTGGTCGACGGCTTTCCGTTTGCCAAGGTCTACTACGCCGTAAAAGCCAACCCCGCCAACGAAGTACTCTCGCTGCTGCGCGACAAGGGCTCCAACTTCGACATCGCCTCTATCTATGAGCTGGAGAAGGTGCTGGCGCTGGGCGTCAAGCCGGAGCAGATCAGCTTTGGCAACACCATCAAGAAAGCACGTCACATTCGCGCCTTCTATGAGAAGGGGGTGCGCCTGTATGCCACTGACTCCGAAGCGGACCTGCGTAACATTGCCAAGGCTGCGCCAAGCTCCAAGGTGTATGTGCGGATTCTGACCGAAGGCTCGACCACTGCCGACTGGCCGCTGTCACGCAAGTTCGGCTGCCAGACCGATATGGCCATGGACCTGCTGGTGCTGGCGCGAGAGTTGGGCCTGGAGCCCTACGGCATCTCCTTCCACGTTGGTTCGCAGCAACGCGACATCGGCGCGTGGGACGCTGCCATCGCCAAGGTCAAGGTGATCTTCGAGCGCCTGAAAGAAGAAGACGGCATCAACCTGAAGATGATCAACATGGGTGGCGGCTTTCCGGCCAACTACATTACCAAGACCAACACCCTGCAGACCTACGCGGAAGAAATCACCCGCTTCCTGCAGGAAGACTTCGGTGATGAACTGCCGGAGATCATTCTGGAGCCGGGCCGTTCGCTGATCGCCAACGCTGGTATTCTGGTCAGTGAAGTCGTACTGGTCTCGCGTAAGTCGCACACAGCGCTGGAGCGTTGGATTTACACCGACGTGGGCAAGTTCTCCGGCCTGATCGAAACCATGGACGAATCCATCAAGTTCCCGCTGTGGACCGAGAAGCAGGGCGAACTGGAAGAAGCCGTCATCGCCGGCCCGACCTGCGACAGCGCCGACATCATGTACGAGCACTACAAGTACGGCCTGCCGCTGAACCTGGCCATCGGCGACCGTCTATATTGGTTGTCTACCGGTGCCTACACCACCAGTTACAGCGCTATCGAGTTCAACGGCTTCCCGCCGCTGGAAGCGATCTACGTCTGACGCTGAAAGCAGCGGCGCGCTCTAAGCCGCATGTTGCAAGTGAAAACCCCGCGTCGGTAACGGCGCGGGGTTTTTGTTTATGGGCATGGATCGCAGTTTCGATATGCCGCGGGCAAGAAGAGCCTGTAGCAGCTAACTGACGCAGCTGTAGGGTGGTACATTCCGCGCAGGGAAATAACTGCGTATAGGGATTAGTATGCTTGAGATTGTATTTTGTGGGCTGGTTGGGCTGCTGTTGATCGGGCCGCTGTTCATGAATGCCATTGGCCCTTTCATCGTCTGGCGTACCCAGAAGATTCCTACCATTGTCCAGTTTGAGCCGCTCAGCGACGATGCTTTCTATGAGCATTGTTCAGCGTTGGTGCAGTTGTATGACCAGCAGCTCCGTGACGCGGGGTTCTTGGTCGTCGGCAACTCATCGATGCACGACAGCCAGACTGATAGCTACTTCCGGGTTTACTGGCACGATGCGTTGAAGCTAGCCGCTACGGCAGTGGACATTATTGGAGCCAACCAATCCACGCTGAGCTATTGCGAGTTATCGCAAAAATACACCGACGGATGCTGGCTGAATGTTTCCAATAGCAACCGCTCTGAGGCCTACCCGGAATTACCTATCAAACAGAGTTTTCAGTTTCCTGATACGCATGATGTTGACGTGCTGCTGGAACGGCATAAGCAACTGCGAAGCAAGTTGAAGGGCGATATGCCGTCGATCGACTACCGGGCGGAGCACGGTTTTGCCGAAATGGCTGCTTTCCTGCGCGAAGAGTCCGATACGTTGTTGGCCAAAGGCTTGGTGAAGCCGGAAATTGATGCAGACGGCAAGCGGCCGCTGACGCTTTATGGCGCTTTTGTCATGACTTGGCGTTCGGTGTGGCCGGGCAGGGTGGTTGCGGTAGCAGCCAAGCGACGTTTGGCTAGACGTTGGTTGCGCAGCGGTTAATTTATATTCGCCAACCCGGCGCTACTAGCCCGTGTAAACGGGACGAATCACGGATATACACTTTACAGCGTCCGGCAGACTGTTTTGTTGCAACAAGGTAGCACCTCACCCCTGAATCGCGCGAATAGCTAACAAAAAGCCCGCCACCTGTTGCACAGGGGCGGGCTTTCTAACACTAGCTTCTAGCTTGAGGCTTAAAGCTTGTCGCTCCAGAAGTGGCCGTTAGGCAAACTTCTGGATATTGGCCATCAGCTCGCGCAGGGCTTCGATATTGTCTTTCGGGTGGACGGCGCCTTCGAAGCTGCACAGCTGTTCGAAGTTGGCGGCGACGTCTTCCGGGGTGAAGCCTTCGTCGGGGTTGAAGCCGATACCCAGGGAGCGCTCCCAGCGTACCTTGCCCATCCAGCCACCGCCGACTTCGAACAGGCTGCCGGTTTCCTTACACTCTTCGGAGCACAGGTAGGCAACCAGCGGGCTGACCAGTTCAGGCTTCAGCTTGTCGAATGCGCCTTCCGGGAACAGACCTTCGGTCATGCGGGTGCCGCCAGTCGGGGCAATGGCGTTGACGAAGATGTTGTTCTTGCGGCCTTCGATCGCCAGGGTACGGGTGAAGCCGTACAGGCCCAGCTTGGCCATGCCGTAGTTGGCCTGACCGAAGTTGCCGTAGATGCCGGAGGTGGACGAGGTGAAGATGATGCGACCGAAGTTGTTGTTCTTCATGTGGTCCCAGGCGGCCTTGGTAGTCTTGTAGGCGCCTTCGACGTGGACTTTGTAGATCAGGTCCCAGTCGGCATCGGTCATCTTGGCGAAGCTCTTGTCGCGCAGGATGCCGGCGTTGTTAACGACGACGTCGATGCGACCGAAGTTGTCCATCGCGCACTCAACGATGCGATCACCGTTGATGACGTTGTCCGGGTTGGCGATGGCAGTGCCGCCAGCGGCCTTGATCTCTTCGACAACCTTGAGCGCGGCTTCGCTGTTGGCGCCTTCGCCGTTGGTGCTGCCACCCAGGTCGTTGACGACGACTTTGGCGCCGTGTTTTGCGAACAGCAGGGCGTGGGCGCGGCCAATGCCGCCGCCGGCACCGGTTACGATGACGACTTTGTCGTCAAAACGGATATCGCTCATGGGTTGTCCCCTTGGTTTGTGCGGGTTGAAAAAGGCAGCCAGTGTCGAACACTTGTTTGAACAAGGCAATAGGCAGGCAAAGCTCTGAATATTGGCCTATAAACGAGGGTCGACCCGTTGGCCCGACTTAATCCTTGAAGTCGGCCTTGTCCAGACCATGGCGTTTCATCTTGTCGTACAGGGTTTTGCGCGCCAGCCCCAGTTGCATCATGACTTCCTTGATGCTGCCGTTGCAGGCCTTGAGCGCGCTGACCAGCAGGCTCTGCTCATAGGCATCGAGCATTTCGCTCAGGGTTTGCTGACCACCCGCCGGCGGCAACTGACCGGTTTCCGGTCCGCTCAAGGCGCTGGCTCCCATCAGAACGTAGCGCTCGGCAAGGTTACGCAGCTCGCGCACATTGCCGGGCCAGTCGTGCTGCATCAGCGCGGCGGCCTGGTTGGCGTCGAGTGGAATGATTTCCCGGTCGTAGCGGGACGCGGCGATCAGTGCGAAATGGTGAAACAGGAGCGGAACATCCTGCTTGCGCTCGCGTAGCGGCGGAATGTTGATCTGCACGACGTTGAGGCGGTAGTACAGGTCGGCGCGAAATTCGCCGGCGTCGCTCAAGGCCTTGAGGTCGGATTTTGTTGCGGCGACGATGCGGACATCAACGGCAATCGGCTGGTTGCTGCCCAGCCGCTCAACCTTGCGTTCTTCCAGAACCCGCAACAGCTTGACCTGCAGGTTCAGCGGCATGCTTTCCAGTTCATCGAGAAACAAGGTGCCCTGATTGGCGTGCTCGAATTTGCCGATGCGGCGTTTGTCGGCACCAGTGAAAGCGCCGGCTTCATGACCGAATAACTCGCTTTCGATCAGATTCTCCGGTACTGCGCCGCAGTTGATGGCGACGAAATTGTGATCGCTGCGGTTGCTGTTTTCGTGGATGTAGCGTGCGATGGCGTCTTTGCCCGAGCCGGTTTCGCCATGCAGCAGGATATCGGCGCTGGTGTTGAGCAGCGGTTCGAGCAGGCTGATCACGGTCTGCATACTCTGGGAGTCACCCAGCAGTCGTGGGCCAGGACGGGTGAGGCCGCGCACTTGGGCTTTGAGGTGGCGGTTCTCGAGCGCTAGACGACGTTTGTCCAGCGCCCGTTTGATGATTTCGATCAGGCCGTCATGGTGGAAGGGTTTCTCGATGAAGTCGTAGGCGCCGTTGCGCATGGCGGCAACGGCGGTACTGATATCGCCCTGGCCGGTGAGGATGATCACCGGGATGCTGTCATCCAGCTGCTGTATCGCATCGAGTACCGCCAGCCCATCCATGCCTGGCATGTGGTAGTCGCACAGCACGATGCCGGTGAAATCACGACTCAGCCTGGCCAAAGCCTGGGAGCCTTCGGCGTAGCTCTGCACGCTCAGGTCTTCCAGCGCCAGGGTTTGGGTAATTGCCTGGCGAATATCTGCGTCGTCATCGATGAAGATGATGGCTGGCTCGGTCATACCGTCCTCTTGCTGGGTGCGCGTCAGGCGCGGGTCTGAAAACTGAGGACAAATTCGGCGCCGTGCTGATCTGCGCGATTATGGCCGACCAGGCTGCCTCCGAGTGCGTCCATGATTTGCCGGGAGATGGACAGCCCCAGTCCCAGGCCCTGCTTCATAGATTTGGTGGTGAAAAACGGCTCGAAGATCTGCTCGGTATTGGCGGGCAAGCCCGGGCCGTTGTCCTGCACGCGGCACAGCAACTGCTGGCCCCGCTCTTCGATCTGTACGCTGATACGCGGTTCGGCTACCGCTTCGACCGCCTGAACTGCATTGCTCAGCAGGTTGACCATGACCTGCTCGATGCGGATCAGGTCACCATGCACCATGGCAGGTTCCGGCGGGCGCTGCCAGTCGATGGCGATGCGTTCCATACCGTCCTGTGCATTGATGATCTTGATTGCCGCGTCGACCGGTTGGCGCAGATCAACCTGTGACGGCAGCCCTTCGGATTTGCGGGCAAAGACTTTGAATTGGCGGGTCAGCTCGGCCATTTTGTCGCACAGGCTGATGATCTCGCCGAGGTTGCTGTCGACCGTCTGCTGGTCGCCGCGCTCAAGAAAGCGCCGGCTGTTGCGGGCGTAGGTCTGGATTGCTGTCAGCGGCTGATTCATTTCGTGGTTCAAGCCCGCAGACATTTGCCCGAGCACCGCCAGCTTGGCGGCTTGCACCAGCTCCTGCTGGATGGCTTTGAGTTCCTTCTCGGCGCGTTCGCGCTCGCGTATTTCGTCAATCAACTTCTGGTTGGAGGCCTTCAGGTCGGCGGTGCGCTCATTGACGCGGCGTTCGAGTTGAATGCTGCGCTCGGCCAGCTCCGCTTCGCGGCGGTAGCGTTCGCGCAGATAAAGCCAGGCCAGCAGTGCACCTGATAGCAGCAGAATGCCGACCAGTAGAAAACGGACTTGTACCCAGAATACCGAGCGGGTGCCGATCAGCACACGCAGAGACCATTGCTCGTTCGGCAGCGGGGTGGTGATGCCAAGAAACTCGCGATGCACGCCCTTGTCGTGCAATAGCAGGCGCTCGGTCGCGTTGCTGGTACCAACCGGGGATGCTTTCACAGTGAAGTCGAGCGGGGTAATGCGCTGGTTGGCGTAGCGTTGCTCCCTTGCCAGCTGATCGCGCTGGGCAATGTCGAGCGGGGCAATGGCGCGATACAGCCAATCCGGGCGACTGGCGAGAAAACTCACGCCTTGGGCATCAGTTACCAGCATTTCGGCGTCGTCGAGTGCGTCGGGTCGATGCCACTGTTGCTCCAGTTCGGTGACCTGCACCTTCATGGCGATGACGCCGAGCGGCTGCGGATTGGCACCGGTGGTTTGAATGGCATGCGCGAAGTACAGTCCGCGTACTTCCGAGGTCGTGCCCAGAGCGAAATAGAACGCGGGGCTCCCCGGTTTTTCCAGCGCCCGCCGGAAGTAGGGGCGGTAGCTGAAGTTTTGACCGATGAAGCTGGCCGGTTGCTGATAATTGCTGGCCGCGATGGTGTGGCCGCGGCTGTCCATCAGATAGACATCGGAGCTGGCGACGATGGTGGCCATGGCGCGCATGATGTCGTTGGCGGCTGCAACCAGGTCTGGATCCTGCGGGTGTTGCAGTGCCTGGTGGAGTACGGGGTGCTGGGCGGACAGGGTGACAATCGGGTTGTAGCGTTTGACTTCGTTGCTGATCAGTTGGCTGTAGCGAAAGGATTCGTCCCGGCCCTGGCGTTCCACCTGGCGATAGCCCAGCACGGCGCCAGCCTGCCAGGCGGTGATGGCGACCAGGGTAAAGCTCAAGGCAATCCAGAGCGGGTGCTTCATGTTCAACAGCTCGCAAACAGAAGGCCTGAGCGTAGCTGGCTACGCTCAGGCAAACAACATCAGGACAAGCTGGGTGCTGCCTGCCGACCGAGCTTCTTCTGCAGGGCGACGGCGGCGACCGCAGTGGCGATGCCAACCAGATCGGTGAGCCCGCCCCCTTCGATCATCAGGAACGCGGCAACAGTCAGCAGGACGCGGATAAACCAGGAGGCACGCAGGTTCATGAACCAGCCCTGAACGCCGGCCGACAGCAGATACACCCCGGCACTGGCGGTGATCAATGCCTGGATGATGGCAGGAATACTGTCGTTCATCAGCAGCGCGCCGTTATAGAAGAACATGAACGGCACAATGAAGGCGGCCAGACCGATCTTGAACGAGGCCATCGAGGTCTGCATCGGGTTGGCACCGGAGATGCCGGCAGCCGCGAAAGAGGCCAGGGCAACCGGTGGGGTGATCGCCGATACGACCGCGAAGTAGAACACGAAGAAGTGCGCGGTCAGCGGGTCGATGCCCAGCTGGATCAGGCCGGGTGCGACCACCGAGGCGGCGACGGCATAGGCGGCGGTGGTGGGCATGCCCATGCCCAGTACGATGGAGATCATCATTGCGAAGATCAGTGCGAGCAGTTGGCTGGCGTCGGCCAGACCCAGCAGCATCGAGGAGAAGCGCGCGCCGACACCGGTCAGCGCGATGACGCCAACGATCACGCCGGCGCAGGCGCACACCACGATGATCTGGATCGACATGATACCCGCCAGCTCCAGCGCCTTGAGCATGCCGCGCAGGCCCATCTTGTTGGGCGACAGCCAACTGACCACGGCGGCAGCGACTGTCGCCAGGGTGCCGGCACGGATCACCGAGTAACCGACAAACAGGGCGACCACCAGAATCAGGATGGGTACGAACAGGTAGACCTGGCGCAGCAGGGCCTTGAGCTGCGGCAGCTCCTCCTTGCGCATGCCACGCATGCCGGTCTTGGCCGCTTCCAGGTCGACCATGAAGTACACCGAGGCGAAGTACAGAATCGCCGGGATGACCGCCGCAATGGCGATCTCGGTGTAGGGGATGCCGGTGATCTCGGCCATGATGAAGGCGCCTGCGCCCATAATCGGCGGCATGATTTGACCACCGGTGGAGGCAGCGGCTTCCACCGCGCCAGCGGTTTTCTTGCTGTAGCCGACCTTCTTCATCAACGGAATGGTCAGCGAGCCGGTGGAGACCACGTTACCGGCGCTGGTACCGTTGATCATGCCCATCAGGCCGGAGGCGAAGATCGACACCTTGGCCGGGCCGCCGCGCGAACGACCAGCGCAGGCAAAGGCGAAGTTGACGAAGTAGTCGCCGACCTTCGATGCCTGTAAGAAGGCGGCGAAGATGATGAACAGGATGATGTAGGTCGAGGACACGGCGGTGGTCGGGCCCAGTACGCCAATGTCGGTGTAGACCTGACTGAAGAAGCGCTGAATGCTCAGGCCGGGATAGCCGAGGAAGCTCGGCAGATGCGGGCCGGCAAACACATAGGCAACGAACAGCAGGGCAATCACCACCAGCGCGAGACCGGCGACGCGGCGGGTCATCTCCATGATCAGCGCGGTGCCCGCCACGGCAGCGAAGCTCATGCCGATGGGCGCGAAGGGGGTGCCGGTGCTCATGCGCAGAGGTGAATTGAAAATCACCAGAAAATAGCCAGCCGTCGCCAGCGAACAGACGATCAGCACCAGGTCCGGCAGGTTGAAGCCGTCGCGCTGCTGGCGCTGCAGCCAACTGAGCACAATGCCGAGCCCGGTAGCGGCCAGCAGTGGCCAGCCAAAATGCAGGGTTTCGATGTCGACCGGCACGCGCATGGCGCCGCCTTTGAGCAACTGGTACATCGAGACGGTTTGCCACAGGGCATAGGCTGCGGGCAGCAGCGCGGCAGTCGCCGCGACATTGAGCCAGCGGTGCATGGCGCTGGGGGCGTCGGCAAAGCCGCGACCGGAGAACAGCAGGTAACCCAGGATCAGCGCGCCGCAGACGTGAACGATGCGATAGCTCCAGGTCTCCATCGGCGACACGTTCAACACATAGAGATGGAAAGCCGAATAGGCGATGGCGAGCAACGCCATGCCATGCATGCGCCAGCCTTGATACAGGCGGCGGTTGCCCTCGACGGGTTCGTCATCCACGCCTTCTGCCATTACCGGGTCGGTGGGGGCGAGGGTGGCCTGCGGATCATCCGCATGGGAGTGAGTTAGCTGAGTCATGGTGCACCTGCAAGGGAGCGGGCCGCCCGGCGTGGGCCGGGCGGCGGTGGACAGGGAAAGAAGGGGTTACTTGACCAGTGCCGGGTCCAGCTCGTAGCCGTTCTCGGCAAACCAGCGCGCCGCGCCCGGGTGCCACGGAATGAAGGTGTTCTTGTCGCGATTTTCCGGAATGCTGGTCACCGCAGACTGGTGGATGGACACCATGCGCGGGTTGTTTTCCATGGTCAGGCGGGTGACTTCATAGACGAAGCTTTCCGGCAGGTCACAGTTGGCCACGGCGAAGTTCCACATGGCGACGGCGCGCACATCGTCCTTTACCGTGCTGTAGGTGCCAGCCGGGATGATGTACTCGGAAACCGGGTAGGCGGCGATCAGCTTGTCAGCTTCTTCCTGCGTGAAAGACAGCACGTTGACGGAGGTTTGTACTTCCAGCTGGCTGATGGTCGGGATCGGCACACCGGCGGCGAAGCCGACCATGTCGAGCAGGCCGTCCTGCATCTGACCACCCAGGTCGGCCCAGCTGCCGTTGCGTGGCTCGAACTGGACGCCGAGGGTGCGCAGCATGTTTGGGAAGTAGCTGTCAGAGGTTGAGCCGGATGGGCCGAAGCCGATGCGGGTGCCTGCCGGAATGCCGCTCACGCTGGTGATGCCGGAGCTGCCCAGAGCGGCCATGGAGAACGGCGTTTCGTACATTGGGAACATGGCGCAGGTGTTATCCAGCGGCATGCCCGGAGCCAGTGGGCTTTTGCCTTCGATCGCGTCGCGGGCCGGGCCCATGGTAGTGAAACCGAACGCCAGATCGCCGGTGTGAACCAGTGCCATGTTCTGTACCGGGCCGCCGGTCACTTCTGCGCCGCCGGAAACACCGGTCTGCTCGGCGATGAAGTTGGCCCAGCCGGAACCATAGGCGAAGTAGGTGCCGCCCTGGCTGGCGGTACCGACGGTGAAGCTGGAAGGCCAGCCGGCGCGATCCTGAGCAAAAGCAAACGAACTGGACAGCAGGGCAGTGGCAGACAGGCCGGCAACGGCCAGGGTGCGTAGGGTTTTCATGGCATAACTCCGGTTCTTGTGTTTGTTGTTGGCCCGAGGGTGGGCAATCACACATAGACCAGAGCAAGCGTTGTGCCACAGGAAGGAAGTTTCTGTTTTTAAAGGAATTTGTATTTTCTGTGAGGGCGTATTGGGTGGATTCTCACCCCGATTTTTGAGGGGGATGGGTGGGAAATGACCCATTGCCGCCGGGCGGCCCGGCGACAAAGGTAGAGGAGATCAGACGGTCAGATAGCGCTGGATCAGGTCGTCGTTCAGCTCATCCATCGGGCCGTTGGCGACCATGCGCCCGCGTTCCATGATGAAGAAGCTTTCCGCGGCCCGGCGGGCAAACGGCAGTTTCTGCTCGACCAGCAGGACGGTCAGCCCCAGTTCGGTGTTGAGTTTGCGGATCACGTCGCTGATGTCGCGCACGATGTTGGGCTGAATACCTTCGGTCGGCTCATCGAGAATCAGCAGCTTGGGGTCAAGCACCAGCGCCCGGCCAATCGCCAGTTGCTGTTGCTGACCACCGGACAGGTCGCCGCCACGGCGATGTTTCATTTCCTTGAGTACCGGGAACAGCTCGTAGATATGCGCAGGAATCTGCCGGGCACGGTCGGGGCGGGCACCGAGTGAGATTTTCAGGTTCTCTTCCACCGTCAGCAGCGGAAAGATCTCGCGCCCCTGCGGCACGTATCCGATCCCGGAGCGGGCGCGGTTTTCGGTCGAGAGCTTGGTGATGTCGCGGCCCATCAGGCTGATCTGCCCGCTTTTCACCGGCAGCAGGCCAGTGATGCATTTGAGCAGGGTGGTCTTGCCCACGCCGTTGCGGCCGAGCAGGCAGCTGCAGCTGCCTTCTTTCAGCTCGAGGTCGAGATCCCAGAGGATGTGGCTCTGGTTGTAGAACTGGTTGATGCCTTGAATGCTGAGCATGGTCATTCCCCCAAATAGACTTCGACCACACGCGGGTCATTCTGCACCTGATCCATGGTGCCTTCGGCCAGCACCGAGCCCTGGTGCAGCACGGTCACCTTGCGGGCGATGGAGCGCACGAACGCCATGTCGTGCTCGACCACGATGACCGAGTGACGGCCGGCCAGCGAGGTCAGCAGTTCGGCGGTGTGTTCGACTTCTTCACCGGTCATGCCGGCGACCGGTTCGTCGACCAGCAGCACGCGCGGGTTCTGCATCAGCAACATACCGATCTCCAGCCACTGCTTCTGGCCGTGGGAGAGGGCGCCGGCTTCCATGCGGAACTGCTCCTTCAGACCGATCAGCTTGAGCACTTCGTCGATGCGGTCGAGCTGTTCGCCGGTCAGGCTTTTATTCAGCGTGTACCAGACGTGCTTGTTGGAGGCGGTGGCCAGTTCCAGATTCTCGAACACCGAGAGCGCCTCGAAGATGGTCGGCTTCTGGAACTTGCGGCCGATGCCGCCGCGGGCAATCTCGTGCTCGGAGAGCTTGAGCAGGTTCATGCGCTGGCCGAACCAGACGCTGCCGGTGTCCGGGCGGGTCTTGCCGGTGATGACGTCCATCATAGTGGTCTTGCCGGCACCGTTGGGGCCGATGATGCAGCGCAGCTCACCGTCATCGATGTACAGGTTCAGGTTGTTCAGCGCCTTGAAACCGTCAAAGCTCACGCTGACGTCTTCCACGTAGAGGATCGGGCCGTGGGTGGTGTCGACCTTGGTGGAAAAGTCCGGCGCGGGCTGGACGAAGTCGAAGACCTGATCGCGGCGCCAGGTTTCGCGCAGTTGTTCAAGCGGGTTCATTGTTTGTCTCCCTTGCGGCTGAAGCGGTCGAACAGGCCCACGATGCCCTTGGGCAGCAGCAGGGTTACCAGTACGAACAGACCGCCGAGGATGAACAGCCAGGTTTCCGGTGAGAAGGTGGTGAAGAAGGTCTTGGCGTAGTTGACGCTGAACGCGCCGACGATGGCGCCGAACAGGGTGCCACGGCCGCCGGTTGCGACCCAGACCACCATTTCGATGGAGTTGAGCGGGGAGAACTCGCCCGGGTTGATGATGCCGACCTGCGGCACATAGAGCGCGCCGGCCACCGCCGCCAGCATGGCGGAGAAGACAAACAGCCAGAGCTTGTAGCTTTCGACCTGATAGCCGCTGAAGCGGGTGCGGCTTTCGGCGTCGCGGATGGCAATGATGACCCGGCCCATGCGTGAGGTGACGATGTAGCGGCAGGCCATATAGCCGAGGATCAGGGCAATCGAGGAGGCGACGAACAGCCCGACGCGGGTGGTCTTGGCCGCCAGATCAAAGCCGAGGATTTCCTTGAAGTCGTTCAGGCCGTTGTTGCCGCCAAAGCCCATCTCGTTACGGAAGAAGGCGAGCATCAGGGCGTAGGTCAGCGCCTGGGTGATGATGGCGAAGTAGACGCCGGTCACCCGTGAGCGGAACGCCAGCCAGCCGAACACCAGGGCCAGCAGACCTGGCACCAGCAGCACCATCAGCATGGCGAACCAGAACATGTCGAAGCCCTGCCAGTACCACGGCAGCTTGTCCCAGTTGAGCACCACCATGAAGTCCATCAGCTCGGGGTGGCCGTAGACGCCGCGGTCGCCGATCTGACGCATCAGGTACATGCCCATGGCGTAGCCGCCCAGACTGAAGAAGGCACCGTGGCCGAGCGACAGGATGCCGGCGTAGCCCCAGATCAGGTCGACCGAGAGGGCCAGCAGGGCAAAGCAGAGAAACTTGCCGAGCAGGCCGACGGTAAAGTTGGAAACGTACAGCGGTGAGTCGGTCGGCACCGCCAGATTGAGAATCGGCACGATGATGGTGGTGAGCAGCACTAGGCCCAGCACCAGCATTCCGCCCCGATCACTGAGTAACAGTCGTTGGGTAAGCATACTTCCCTCGTTCAATTCGGTTGTAAAAAGAAACGGCGGCGGCGATCAGTCAGCCGCGGCCCGTCCTTTCTGCGGGAAGAGTCCCTTGGGTTTCTTCTGGATAAACAGGATCAGCATGATCAGCACCAGCACCTTGGCGAGCATGGCGCCGGCCCAGGGCTCGAGGAAGTTGTTGATCAGACCCAGGCTCATGGCGCTGACCAGCGTGCCCCAGAGGTTACCCACGCCGCCGAATACCACCACCATGAACGAGTCGATGATGTAGGCCTGGCCGAGGTTGGGGCCGACGTTGGTGATCTGCGACAGGGCAACACCTGCTACCCCGGCGATGCCGGAACCCAGGCCAAAGGTAAGGGCGTCGATCCAGTTGGAGCGCACACCCACGGCGCGGGCCATGGCGCGGTTCTGCGAGACGGCGCGGACCTTGAGGCCGAGGCTGGTGCGCTTCATGACCAGCATCAGGGCGAAGAACACCGCCAGCCCGAACAATAGGATGTACAGACGGGTATAGGTGATCGACAGCACCGGGTTGATGGCCAGGGTGCCGCTGATCCACTCGGGTGAGGTGACCGAGCGGTTGAGCGGGCTGAACAGGGTGCGGACCGCCTGCTGCAGGACCAGACTCAGGCCGAAGGTTGCCAGCAGGGTTTCCAGCGGGCGGCCATAGAGGAAGCGGATGACCCCGCGTTCGATGGCGATGCCGACCAGTGCGGTGATCAGGAAGGCTGCCGGAATGGCAATCAGCAGGCTCCACTCGATCAGATCCGGGAACAGCACCTGAATGCCCCAGGTGGTGTAGGCGCCGATCATGATCAGCTCGCCGTGGGCCATGTTGATCACGCCCATCACGCCGAAGGTGATGGCCAGGCCGATAGCGGCCAGCAGCAGAATCGAACCCAGGCTGAGGCCGAAGAATACGTTTTCGATAAAGCGGTAGAAGTCGATGCGGCCCTGAATAGAGTCGATCGCCTTGGCGGCGGCGGCACGCAGTGTTGCGTCTTCATCGTTCTCGGCGACGCTGCGCAGAGCGTTGCGGGCCTCCTGTTCAAGAGAACCGCTGAGGGTGTCAATGGCGGCCATGCGTTGATCGCGGTCACCGTTCTGCAAGTCAAACAGGGCCAGCGCTGCGTCGATTGCGTCGTTCACCCGGCCAGACTCCTCAACGGGCTGGTGCTGGCGCAGCAGCGTGGCAGTCTCGGCATCCACTCCGTCACGAATAAAGCGCTGAACGGCATCGTAGCGTTTGTCGCTGTTGGGATGGGTCAGGTTGAGCTGGGCAACCATCCCGCGCAGTTGGGTGCGCAGGCTGTTGTTCACCGGAATGCGGCGCAGGCCGGCGGTGCCGGTCAGGTCTGAGCCGTCCAGGGCGCTGGTGAGCTGGTCGCCACTGCGAATGGCGATGACCGGTGGTTTGTCCTTGCTGGCCAGCAGATCGCCGGCCACCAGGGCGTTGAAAATGTCGGCCAGACGTTCGTCTTGATGGGTGGCCAGTTGCTCGACGGTGGCTGCGCGCTGGCGCAGGTTGCCGGTCGCCAGTTGGCGGACCAGTTCGTCAAAGGTGGGTTCTGCGGGGGCTGGTTCAGCCTCCTGGGCGCTGGCGTGCAGAGGCAGACTGCACAGACACAGCAGCAGCAAACGGGTAAGCCATTGCTGCGCGGCATGCCGGGGTGTCAGACGGCAAATGGGGTTCATGGCATCGTCCTGATTGAAGATCGAACTGAATGTGCAACCGGGGCGTGATGGTCGCCCCGGTTGCCGTGGCGGGCGCATGGCCCGCCGTCAGAGGATGGCTGATTATTCGGCGGTGGCGCCGACGCAGCTCTTGGTCTGGGTGTTGTAGTTGCCGCAGCTGATCGGCGCGGTCCAGTCGGAGATCAGGTCCTTGCTGCCTTCCAGGTAGTCGGACCAGGCGTCGCCGGGCACCAGCTCTTCGGTGCTGGAAACGGTCAGGAACTGGCCGTCGTCCTGGATTTCACCGATCAGGACCGGCTTGGTGATGTGGTGGTTCGGCAGCATGGTGCTGACGCCGCCAGTCAGGTTCGGGACTTCCACGCCAACCATGGCATCGATGACCTTGTCGGTATCGGTGGTGCCGGCTGCTTCAACCGCTTTGACCCACATGTTGAAGCCGATGTAGTGGGCTTCCATCGGGTCATTGGTGACGCGCTTGGTGTCGCCGATGTAGTCGTGCCAGGCCTTGATGAAGGCTTCGTTTTCCGGAGTTTCTTCGCTCATGAAGTAGTTCCAGGCAGCCATGTGGCCGACCAGCGGAGCGGTGTCGATGCCGGACAGCTCTTCCTCACCAACGGAGAAGGCAACAACCGGGATGTCTTCAGCGGAAACGCCCTGATTACCCAGTTCGCGGTAGAAGGGCACGTTGGCGTCACCGTTGATGGTGGAGACCACGGCAGTCTTCTTGCCGGCGCTGCCGAAGCGCTTGATTTCAGCAACGATGTTCTGCCAGTCAGCGTGGCCGAACGGGGTGTAGTTGATCATGATGTCTTCTTCAGCCACACCGTTGGCCTTCAGATAGGCCTCCAGAATGCGGTTGGTAGTGCGCGGGTAGACGTAGTCGGTACCGGCCAGAACCCAGCGCTCAACGCCGACTTCATCCTTCAGGTAGTCAACCGCCGGAATGGCTTGCTGGTTCGGTGCAGCGCCGGTGTAGAACACGTTGCGGGAAGACTCTTCGCCTTCGTACTGAACCGGGTAGAACAGGATGCCGTTCAGCTCTTCAACCACCGGCAGAACCGATTTGCGCGAAACGGAGGTCCAGCAGCCGAAGATGGCGTCCACGCCGTGCTGCTCCAGCAGCTCGCGGGTACGTTCAGCGAACAGCGGCCAGTTGGAGGCCGGGTCAACGACCACGGGTTCGAGCTGTTTGCCGAGCAGGCCACCTTTCTTGTTCTGCTCTTCGATCAGCATCAGCATGGTGTCTTTCAGGGTGGTTTCCGAGATGGCCATGGTGCCGGACAGCGAGTGCAGCACGCCGACCTTGATGGTTTCCTCGGCTTGGGCGCTGAGTGCGCCAATGGCCATGCTGCAGGCGACGCCGAGTGCGCCGACCTGTTTGACGATCTTCTTCAGAGTCATGTTCCTTTCCTTTCTCTGTTATTGGCAGGAGTCACGGCTGTTGCTCGATACTTGCTGGTCCGGTGTTGACGCACTAGGACCGCGCAGACCGCCCCAGCAAGTCAGCCTGTGCCATGAACAGAGCAGAGACCGTGCCAGTTTTGACATTGGCTGACATTGTCAAAGTCGAAGCGCGCTGGCGTGGGGGTTGCAGCGGTGGCTGACTGAAATGTGAGCGGCTTGCGCGGTGTTTGGCGGCAGTGCTATGCGGTGGTGCGACGCACGAATATGGTGCGTTGCCGTGGTGCGTGGTCAGGATTTTGTGCGGAAAGGGGAAGGGACAAGTGAAAGCCCGGGCCGCGTTGCACGGCTCGGGCTCCGACGCATTACATCAGCTCGATGGCTACTGCGGTAGCTTCGCCGCCACCAATGCACAGCGAGGCCACGCCGCGCTTGCCGCCGGTCTGTTGCAAGGCATTGATCAGAGTGACGATCAGCCGCGAGCCGGTGGAGCCAACCGGGTGCCCCTGGGCACAGGCGCCGCCGTAGATGTTGACCTTGGCGTGGTCCAGGCCGTGCTCACGCATGGCCAGCATGGTGACCATGGCGAACGCTTCGTTGATCTCGAACAGGTCGACATCTGCGGCAGTCCAGCCGGTCTTGTTGAACAGGTTGGTCATGGCGCCGATCGGAGCGAGGGTGAACTCGCTCGGGTCCTGGCTCTGGGTGGCGTGGCCGACGATACGGGCCAGCGGCTTCAGACCACGGCGCTCGGCTTCGGCAGCGGTCATCAGCACCAGGGCGCTGGCGCCGTCGGAGATGGAGCTGGCGTTGGCGGCGGTGACGGTGCCGTCTTTCTTGAAGGCCGGTTTGAGGGTCGGGATCTTGTCCAGATTGGCGTTCAGCGGCTGCTCATCGTCCTTGACCACGACCTCGCCCTTGCGGGTCTTGACGGTGACCGGGACGACTTCGTTGGCCAGCACGCCGCTTTCAATGGCGGCCTGGGCGCGTTTGAGCGATTCGATGGCGTAGGCGTCCATGTCTTCGCGGGTCAAACCGTTCTGGTCGGCGGTGTCCTGGGCGAAGGAGCCCATCAGGCGACCAGTGCGTGCATCTTCCAGGCCGTCGAGGAACATGTGGTCCTTGATTTCACCGTGGCCCATGCGCAGGCCGGTGCGGGCTTTCTCAATGATGTAGGGGGCGTTGGACATGCTTTCCATGCCGCCGGCCACCATGATGCTGTTGCTGCCGGCCTTGAGTGCGTCATGGGCCTGCATCACGGCTTTCATGCCGGAGCCGCACAGTTTGTTGATAGTCGTGCAGCCCGTCGCGGCTGGCAGACCGGCGTTCAGGCTGGCCTGGCGGGCCGGACCTTGCTTGAGGCCAGCGGGCAGTACGCAGCCCATGATGACCTCTTCTACCGCTTCGGCTGGGATGCCGGCTCGGCTGACGGCTTCGCGAATGCTGATGGCGCCCAGCTCAACTGCGCTAATGCTGGACAGGCTACCCTGAAAACCACCCATGGGGGTGCGAACGCCACTGACGATTACGATGCTTTGGTCCGACATACCGGCTCCTGACTTGATGTTTGGGTGCTTGTTGAGACTATGAAGCTAAGTTCAGTCACAAAACGACTTTGTTTACAATTATACGCATGATGGTCGCAAAGAAAATCCGTATGATAATTTCCGCTTGCGCTGGCTGGGCTACTCTGAAATCAATTGTATTTGCCCGGTTGCGTACGACGACCGTTCCATGTCCTGACAATCCCAAAAACAGTAGGCCATTCAATGCTCAATACTCGTATCCTCAAGCCGACCGACGAGGCGCGCTCCACTCCGTTGCTGATCAAGAACCTGTTACTGACAGGACAGCGCTACGAGCGCACGCAGGAGATCATCTATCGGGACCTTGTTCGTTACGACTATCGAACCTTCAATGAGCGCGTCTGCCGCCTGGCCAATGCGCTGACCAAGGCGGGCGTCAAGGCGGGTGACACCGTTGCCATGATGGACTGGGACAGTCACCGTTATCTTGAGTGTATGTTCGCCGTTCCCATGCTGGGCGCGGTGATGCACACCATCAACGTTCGTTTGTCGCATGACCAGATCCTGTACACCATGAACCACGCCGAAGACATCGTGGTGCTGATCAACAGTGAGTTTGTGCCAATCTACAAGGCCATCGAAGACGAACTGACCACCGTTACAACGACCATTCTGCTTACCGACGAAGACGAGAAGACGGCTGACCTCCCGGGCCTGGTGGGTGAATACGAGCAACTGCTGGCGGCGGCAGAAGCGACTTACGAATTTGCTGACTTTGACGAGAACTCGGTTGCTACCACCTTCTATACCACCGGCACCACCGGTAATCCGAAAGGGGTGTACTTCACCCACCGTCAGTTGGTGCTGCACACGCTGGGGCAGGCTGCGTCACTGAGCGCGCTCGACAGCGTTCGTCAGCTCGGTAACCGCGACGTCTACATGCCGATTACCCCGATGTTCCACGTTCACGCCTGGGGCATCCCTTACACGGCGACCATGCTGGGTCTGAAGCAGGTTTATCCGGGCCGCTACGAACCCGAGCGTCTGGTGCAGATGATCAAGGACCACAAGGTCACCTTCTCCCACTGTGTACCGACCATCCTGCAGATGGTGCTGAACGCCGAGGGCGCCAAGGACTTCGATTTCAACGGCATGCGCGTGATCATTGGCGGTAGCGCCTTGAACCGGTCGCTGTATCTGGCGGCGAAGGCCAAAGGTATGCAGCTGGGGGCCGCCTACGGCATGTCCGAGACCTGCCCGATGATTTCTGCTGGCTACGTCAACCTGGAGCTGGAAGAGGCGTCTGAGGAAGTGCAGATCGCTCATCGGATCAAGGCCGGTGTGCCCGGTCCGCTGGTTGAAGCGCAGATCATGGCGCCGGATGGCTCGATGCTGCCGAATGACGGCGAAACCCAGGGCGAACTGGTGCTGCGCGCGCCCTGGCTGACCCAGGGTTATTTCCGTGAGCCGGAGAAGAGCCAGGAGCTTTGGGCTGGCGGCTGGATGCACACTGGTGACGTAGCAACTATCAGCCCGATGGGCTTTATCGAGATTCGCGACCGGATCAAGGACGTGATCAAGACTGGCGGTGAGTGGTTGTCTTCGCTGGAGCTGGAAGACCTGATTAGTCGTAGCCCGCTGGTGGCTGAAGTGGCTGTGGTCGGTGTGCCGGACCCGCGTTGGGATGAGCGTCCGTTTGCGCTGATCGTCCCGGCGGCCGGTCAGACGGTTACGGCTCAGTCTATCGCCGATCACCTGACGCCCTGTGTAGAGGAAGGCCACATCAACAAGTGGGCGATTCCTCATCAGGTTGCGGTGGTTGCCGAGATTCCGAAAACCAGCGTCGGCAAGCTCGACAAGAAGCGCATCCGCGCTGATATCGCCGGTTGGCTGGAAGCGGGCGCGGAGTGCATCTCCTCGCTGGCTTGATCGCCGGATGAAGTCCAGGCCGCGCCGGTTTCCGGCGCGGCTTTTTTATGCCTGAGACAGTGGGCCATAACATGCTAGTTGTCTCATTGGCTTCTTTTGAATTGCTTTTATTTTTTGTTGTAGTGCTTGATTTAGAGCGGGTTTGTGTTTTTTTGTGCGATGGGTTCTGTGGTGTAAATGGGACGAATGGGCTTGATTAGCTCGCCTCCAGACAGTAGAGTCGTGGCCCTCTCAAGTCTTATAAAAATCCTAATAAATCCTCTTCGCTGCGTGACCCGGTGTCTATCATCAGGTAATGCGGGCGATGTTGTGCGTCTGAAAGTCTGACGGCAGGCACCGTGTGTGCTCCTTGAGGGAACAACACCGGTCATGGTCGTTGCAGCGAATGTGCTGGTGGCCGGTCACCCCAAACAACTCCAAGCAAAACAGGGCGAATGTATGAAACCCATCTCCATTGCTTCTTCGATTCTGGCAACCGCGCTGTTCGTGCCGTCTGTAATGGCTTCGGTCAGCGAGCAGGATGCGGCCAAACTGGGCTCCAGCCTCACACCGATTGGCGCCGAGGTTGCGGGCAACGCGGCCGGTACTATCCCTGAGTGGACCGGTGGTCTGGCGACTGACGCCGCTGCTGTTGATGCCAACGGATTCATGGCTGATCCCTACGCTGGTGAGCAGCCGGAGTTTGTCATTACCGCTGCCAACTATGAGCAATATGCAGACAATCTGGCGCCTGGTCAGATTGCCATGTTCAAGCGTTATCCCGACACCTTCAAGATGCGCGTGTTTGCCAGCCACCGTTCTGCCGCATTCCCCCAGGCTGTTTATGATGCCGCAGCGGCCAATGCGACCAAGACGACTCTGGTTCAGGGTGGCAACGGTCTGAACAACTACAGTCTGGCCTACGCTTTCCCGATCCCGGCAGATGGTCTGGAAGCGATCTGGAACCACATTACCCGCTACCGTGGCGAGGCATTCCAGCGCACCGTGGTGCAGGCCACGCCGCAGGTCAATGGCAACTACAACGTTGTGCGCTTCGTGGAAGAATATGCCGTACCGAGCGGGCTGGAAGATTACGACCCGAGCACAGCAGCGGACATGCTCTACTACTTCAAGCAGCAGGTGACCGACCCGGCGCGCTTGGCCGGTAACGTGCTGCTGGTCCACGAGACTATCAACCAGGTCGCGTCCCCGCGTATGGCTTGGATCTACAACGCTGGCCAGCGTCGTGTTCGCCGTGCCCCGCAGGTGTCCTACGATGGTCCGGGTACCGCTGCTGACGGTATGCGCACTTCCGACAACCTGGACCTGTACAACGGTGCACCGGATCGTTACGACTGGGAACTGGTTGGCAAGCGTGAGATGTTCATCTCCTACAACAACTTCGAGCTGGGCTCACCGCAGGTCAAGTATGACCAGATCTTCCAGGCT
Source organism: Halopseudomonas oceani (assembly GCF_002903165.1). Lineage (GTDB taxonomy): Bacteria > Pseudomonadota > Gammaproteobacteria > Pseudomonadales > Pseudomonadaceae > Halopseudomonas > Halopseudomonas oceani. Next base: position 72,751 of record NZ_PPSK01000012.1, on the reverse strand, counting down.
GGCCACATCAACCAGGACTTGGCGCGCTACGAGCTGCACCGCGTCTGGGAAGTGGTTGCCAACGTCAAGCCGAGTGAGCGTCATATCTACGCCAAGCGTCACATCTTTATCGATGAGGACTCCTGGCAGGCTGCCCACATCGATCATTACGATGGTCGCGGTGAGCTGTGGCGTGTCGCTGAGGCCCATGCTGTCCAACGTTATGCCGACAAGGTTCTGGGTTACACCATGGAAACCCTGTATGACCTGGTCGCTGGCCGTTACCTGGTGATGGGTGCCAACAACGAAGAGCGCAGTAACTACAACTACGGTTACAAGACCTCCAGTGTCGAGTTCACGCCGACTGCCCTGCGTCAGTCTGGCGTGCGCTAAGCGCTCGTTGCAGTAACCAAAACGCCCGGCTTTTCCGGGCGTTTTGCGTTGCGGCGCAGATACCTTCTCAGCAGACCTGAGCTATCCAGTCGTTCAGGTTGTAGTAGTTGCTGATGCGCGCGACCTTGCCGTCTTTAACGTCGAAGAAGGCGCCCGCCGGCAGCACATACTTCTGGCCTTTGGCTGGTGGCAGGCCTTCGTCGTCGGCCAGATATTCACCATTGACGACAAATTCAGCGGCGGCTCGGCGGCCATCGGCGCTGACCATGATGACCAGATCGGTCAATTGCTCGCGGTAGCAGCGATTCATCTTGTCCATAAACTCGGCGAATACCGCCTTGCCGGTCTGGCGCTCGCCCTGATTGATGTCGTGCACGATGTCATCACTGAGCAGGGCGAGAAAGGCGGGCATGTCTGCGGCGTTGAAGGCGTCGTAATAGGCCTGGATCAGATCGCGGGTGGTCACGTGGGGCGGGCTCCTGTTAGAGGTTGGGCTGCAGGCATGATAAGTTGCCCGCAGGTGCCGGTACAGAGCCCGGCGAGATACATTTGCAGCGAGTTTCAGCATGGACATCCAACTGCTCCGCGGACAACAGATTGCGCCCTGGATTGATGCACTGGCGGATCTGCGCATTCGCGTGTTTCGCGAATTTCCCTATCTGTACGACGGCAGTCGAGAATACGAGGCCGAGTACCTGTCCACCTACCTGCGCAGTCCGGACAGCCTGTGCGTGCTGGTGCAGGACGAAGGTCAGGTGGTCGGTGCGTCTACCGCGCTGCCGCTGGCGGATGAGACCGAGGCATTCAAGCGGCCCTTTGTCCAGCAGGGCTGGAACTGCGAGCGGGTCTTCTACTGCGCCGAGTCCGTGGTGCTGCCTGCATGGCGGGGCAAGGGGTTGGGGGTGCGGTTCTTTGCCGAGCGCGAAGAGCATGCGCGCCAGCTCGGCCGGTTTGAATGGTCAGCGTTCTGCGCGGTGCAACGCCCCGTCGACCATCCGCGGCGCCCAGCGGATTACCAGCCGCTGGATGCCTTCTGGGCGCGCCGGGGCTATCAGCACCACCCGGAACTGGCGACGGTCTACCACTGGCGCGACCTGGATGAGGCTGAGGAATCAGCCAAACCCATGTCGTTCTGGCTGAAGGAGCTGGTCTGATGATTACGTTGGCTGCCTGCCAGTACCACATCGATCTGCTGGAGACCTGGGACGCCTATGCCCGGCACCTGACGACCCTTTGTGAGGAGGCGGTGGCGCAGGGGGCTCAGCTGCTGTTGTTGCCGGAGTACGCCGGGCTGGTGCTGAGCGGCCAGTTGCCCGCCGCCGAGCGCAGCGATCTGCATGCCTCCATCGCCGGCATCCAGCCGCTGGTGCCGCGCTGGCTGGAACTCTGCGAGCAGATTGCGCGGGACTGCGGCGTCTACCTGCAACCCGGCTCAATGCCGGTATTGGATGAGGATGGGCAATACCGTAACCGTGCCTGGCTGTTCGGCCCGCAGGGCTGCCTCGGCAGTCAGGACAAATTGATGATGACCCGCTTCGAGCTGGAGCAGTGGAATATCGCCGCCGGCAGTGAGTTGAACGTGTTCGACACCGACCTGGGCAAGCTCGGCATTCTGATCTGCTACGACAACGAGTTCCCCATGTTGGCGCGAGGGTTGGCCGAGCAGGGTGCTGATCTGATTCTGGCGCCGAGCTGCACCGACACGGCGGCCGGGTTTTACCGGGTGCGTATCGGCGCGCAGGCGCGGGCGCTGGAAAACCAGATTGCGGTACTGCAGTCGCCCACCGTTGGCATGGCCGCGTGGTCACCGGCGCTGGACGAAAATACCGGCCGCGCTGCGCTGTATGTGCCCTCGGACTATGGCATGCCAGCCAACGGTATTGCTGCTGAAAGCCCGGAGCTGAGTCCGGCCCGGAGCCAGTGGCTGATCTGCCAGCTGGATTTGGACGAGGTGCGCCGGGTGCGTGACAACGGCCAGGTGTTTACCCGCCGGGACTGGCCAAAGCAGTTTGGCTGTGTCGGCCCCGCAAAGCATTAGCCGAGAGCACCACATTCGGCCGCTTCGAGCACCGCTCTGACCTGATAGAGCGCTGACTCAAGACGGGTGATATCCAATGAGCCCAGTGCCAGCCTGATCGCCTGCGGCGTGTGTTCACCCACCACGAAGGGGGCAGCGCTGGATACGGACACGTTGCGCTGCAGGAGTGCGGAGACCACCTGCTCAGCGCGTACCGTCGCTGGCAGCCGCAACCAGAGAAAGTAGGCATTGGGATGGCCTTGCCAGGGGAGTCCGTGTAGCACTCGGCGAGCGAGCTGTTGCCGGGCTGCGGCATCGCTGCGCTTTTGCTGTTCCAACTGCTGCACGGTGCCGTCGCTGATCCAGCTGCAGGTAATGCGGGTCAGCAGTGCCGGGGTATTCCAGGTTGTCGCTCTAATCGTGCGTTGCAGGCTGGCAACCCGGTTGATAGGGGCAACCAGATAGCCCACCCGTAGGCCGGTGGCGACGCTTTTGGAAAAGCCCGATACGTAGAGGGTACGCTCCGGTGCGAAGTTGTAGAGGGGCGGCGGCGGGGCATCAGCAAGAAAGGCGTAAGCGGCGTCTTCGATCAGCAGCAGATCGTGCTGACGCGCCAGAGCTGCCAGTTTTTTTCGCTGCGCACGGGGCATGACCCAGCCGAGCGGGTTGTGCAGAGTGGGCATGCAGTACAGCGCACGTATCTTGCGATGTTGGCATAGCGCGTCGAGCGCCATCAGGTCCGGCCCTGCCTTGCCTGCCGGGATTGCCAGCACCTCCAGATGCAGTAATTGTGCGATGGCCTTGAATCCGGGGTAGGTCAGGGCATCCGCCGCAATCACATCACCAGCGCGCAGCGTACTCATCAGGGCTACCGCGAGACCATGCTGGGCGCCGCTGACCAGCATCAGTTGTTCTGCCGTTACCGCCAGCCCTCGCGTACTCAGGTGCTCGGCAACAATGGCCCGCTCGTGCGGCCGTCCGGCGTGCGGTTGATAGTGCAACAGCGCGTCCAGATCGCCTGACGCTGCAAGCTGGCGTAACGCGGTGCGCAGCAGCTCCGTTTGCTCCGGCAGTTCGGGATGGTTGAAATTGAGGTCGAGCATGTCCGGTGCTGTCGGGCTCTGATCGATACCCTGTCCTGGAGAAACACGGGTTTCGCGAACAAAGGTGCCGCGCCCGACCTCGGCGCTGATCAGTCCCATTGATTCCAGCTCTGCGTACACTCGTGACGCGGTAGCGAGTGCCAGATGCTCTTCTTTCGCCAGGGTGCGGTGGGTCGGCAAGCGTGTGCCCGGGGGCAGTGCGCCGGAGCGTATCTGTTCGGCGAAGCGGTCAACCAGTTGCTTGTAGCGCGGCGCTGGCATTGGTGTATCCATGACAATTTATTGATTGTCATGGTCTGCTATCTGATTCTGCCCGGCAACAGTGATTTGTTATCAGAGGGTTTAACGCCGTGCACATCAGTATTCTCACGTTCGAAGGGTTCAACGAACTCGACTCCTTTATTGCCTATGGCATTCTCAATCGTGTCCGTCTTGAGGGCTGGCGCGTGACTATTGCCAGCCCAAGCGAGCGCCCCTGTTCGATGAACGGGCTGGTTGTTGACCGCCAAGCCACTCTGGCCCAAGCGTGCAGTGCCGACGCGGTGCTGATTGGTAGTGGCCTGCAGACCCGCCAGATAGCCGAGAATGACGGGTTGATGGCGCAGCTGGCGCTGGACCCGGCGCGCCAGTTGGTAGCGGCGCAGTGCTCCGGGGCACTGCTGTTGGCCAGGCTGGGTGTGCTGGAGGGTGTCCCTGCCTGCACTGATCTGACCACGTGCCCCTGGCTGGTCGATGCGGGCGTGGATGTGCTGGAGCAACCGTTCTATCAGCAGGGCAATATCGCAACGGCTGGCGGCTGCCTGGCGTCTGTGTATCTGGCGGCCTGGCTGGTCTGGCGGTTGGCCGGGCAGGCGGCCGTGGAACAGGCGGTTCACTATGTAGCGCCGGTCGGAGAGAAGACGGATTTTGTTGAGCAGGTCCTTTGCCGGATTCAGTCTGTGGGTTGATACGCTTGCGCGGACTTCACCCTGGACGCAGGATGGCCAGCGAAGCCAGGCCGAAGCGGAGAAAGAACGATGACTACAGTGTTGGGAGGCTGCCTGTGTGGGGCGGTCCGTCTGCGGGCTGAAGGCCAGCCGTTGCGCGTTGGCATCTGCCATTGCCTGGATTGTCGCAAGCACCACGGTGCGCTGTTTCACGCTTCGGCGATCTTCGTGTTGGCGGCGGTCGAGATAGCGGGGCAGACCGCGGAATATGCCGGACGGCATTTCTGTCCGCTCTGTGGGTCGTCGGTCTATTCACGTAGCGGCGACGAGATGGAGGTGCATTTGGGCGCGCTGGATGAGCCGGATCAGTTTATCCCCAGCTACGAGCTGTGGAGCTGTCGCCGTGAGGCGTGGCTACCTCCCTTTGCCGTGCAGCAGCGTTTTCAGCGCGACGCCTGACGGAGCAAACCAACTGCATCTGGCCTTGCCCTGATAGCCATTTGGCGCCGGTGAATAAATCTTCCTGTATCCCATGCGGACTTCCGTTGCTGCCGGTTTAACGACCGGTTGTTGTGTTGCGCTTGAAGCCCGCTGACAGGCAGCCTTCTGCTGCCGGGTGGGCGATGCTGGTACAGGGAGTTTCCGGCAACTGACTGCCAGGCGGTAATGCCGACTAGTCAATGTGGCGGTGGTCCAATGGCCGACAATCAGTGGCTTGCGGCGTTCAGCCCTGGTATGAGGGTGTGCACGGTGATGTCCGTTTGCGGTGAAGAATGCCGCGGCGAATGCTATATATCTTGAAACGTATCCCGGTGAGAACGCATTCTATCTAAAGGATGCGGTGTGCAGGCGCACAACTCAGGGAGCAGTTCAATGCAGTTATTCATGCTGTACTCAATGGCCGTCAATCTGTCAGTTGGCGCAGCGCTGCTTCTTGCCTGGCAGCGGGACAAGGGACAGCCTTTTACCCGCTGGATCGGCCTGTTCTTTATGACCGGTGCGCTCTGGGTACCCACTACTCTGCTCTATTACAGTGATACGCCGCTGCGCTGGTTGGGCGGCGTGGGCTGGTGTGCTCACATTGTGTTGAGCATGTTGTTTCTGATGTACGGTGCCTCGCTGATGCGGGGAGCAACCTATCCCCTGCGCTACTTTGTGCTGTCGGGCGTCATCATGTTTGTGGTGCTGATGCTGGCGCTGCTCTGGTCGCCGCGCATGGCGGTGTTCACCATCGCGTTAATGTTCTCGGTCACGGCGCTGTTTGTCGCCCAGCAGCTACGCAGTGGTCCCCCGGCAGAAAAGCTGGCCAGCGGGCTGCTGCTGCTCAATGCACTGTGCTGGTGGATTTCCCCGATCTGGGGCGTTGAGTCTCATCCGCTGCAGGCTCAGATCGTCGCCTTGATCCGTTTGCTGATGGGGCTGGCGTTGCTTTATGCCTGTGTTGATCGTTCGGCGCAGCAGGCCGAGCGTCTCAGTTCGCGCTTTATGCGCCTGACCGATAGTTCGCATCAGGGCGTTGTCGTCTTGCAGGGTGACCGCTTCGTCTACGCCAATCCCGCGGCCTTGCGTCTGTTCGGCTTGAAAACCTCCGCTGAGATTCCACCCAACTGGGAGCAGCTCGCGCTGAAGGACTTTGATCGTCAACTGTTCGCGGAGCGACTGGCCGAGCTGCGCAATGGCGACGCGGAAACGCTGTCCTGGGTGCAGACTGTCACCGGCCCCGCTGGCAGGATATTGCAACTGCGCATGACTGGCTGGCTGACCGAGTGGGACGGTCGCGTGGCGATTCAACTGGTGCTCTCTGACGAGACCGATATTCGCGAGGCCGAACAGCGCCTGATTCAACAGGCAACCCATGATCACCTGACCGGTACGCTTAACCGTTTTGGCATCGAGCAGCTCGCCAGTGTATCGCTGCGCGACGGACGCGGGCATGCCCTGATACTGATTAATATTGATCGCTTCTCCAGCATCAATGATGCCTTTGGCTACACCAAGGGGGATGAGTTGCTGAGCCAATTGGCTGCGCGCATGGCCGAGGTCAGCAACGGCAACCCCTCGCTGGCGCGTATCTCGCGCGACGAGTTTCTGCTTTTGCTGCCGCTGCAAGACGGGCCTGCCAGCGCCAGTGCGATTGCCTCTAGGTTGTTACAGCGCGCTGGCGAAGGCTATCAACTGGCAGGTATCGACCTGAATATCACGGTGTCTATCGGCGTTGCGCTCTACCCGAGCAATGGTGACAGCTTTGAGCGCCTGCTCAAGCAGGCCAGTCTGGCAGTCAAGAGCGCCAAGGATGCGGGGCAGAACATGATTCGCTTCTTCGACAGCGACATGGATGGGCAGCTGCACGAGGAAATTCTGTTGACCAGTGAGCTGCATGGGGCGGTGCAACGCAACGAGTTTGTGTTGTATCTGCAGCCCATCCTGGACATGCAGAGCGGCAGGGTGGTGGGTGCTGAGGCGCTGATTCGCTGGTTGCATCCGGTACGTGGTTTTGTCTCGCCAGGTGTATTTATCCCGATTGCCGAGAAGGCGGGGCTGATTGTCGAGATTGGCGGCTGGGTGATTGATCAGGCTTGTGCGTTGCTTGCCGGCTGGGTTGGTCAACCAGTGCTTGGCGAGTTGACGCTGGCGATCAACGTTTCTGCCAAGCAGTTTGGGCGCGGCGACCTTGATCAGGTTCTTGCGCGCAGCCTCGCGGTCCATCAGGCACCGGCGAATCTGCTCGAGCTGGAGATCACCGAGTCGGCGCTGATCAACCAGCCTGAGCAGTTTGTCGACCTGCTGGCCCGCCTGCGCCGGCTGGGTGTGCGGCTGGCGATCGATGATTTTGGTACCGGTTATTCAAACCTGACCTACCTGCAGCGTTTTATGGTCGACAAGCTGAAGGTTGATCAGTCGTTTGTGCGGGATGTGGCACTCAACTCGCAGAACGCGGCCATCGTCCAGGCGGTGGTGCAGATGGCGTCCAGCCTGGGGCTGAAAACGACTGCTGAGGGGATTGAGGATAGCGAGACCTTCGATACCCTGCGCTTACTCGGGTGTGATCAGGCCCAGGGCTACCTGTTCTCGCCGCCGATGCCGGCGCCGGACTTTGACGGATGGGTGATGCGCAGGATCGAAAATGGCCAGACAGGGGACTGCAGTTAGCCTCGGGTGATCCATCCGCGGCTGGCCTCCTGCGGCCTGCCTACCTATACTCTGGGTCTTGAACCCCAAGCTGGCACTGTCAGTGCAGCTTGGCCGATTTTTTGATGCTGGAAGCAAGATGACGCAAACGCCCACCCTGATTCGCGAAACGTTCCCTGTTGGCCCATTGCAGTGTAACTGCACGCTGATTGGTGATCCGGTCAGCAAAAAGGCGATTGTGGTGGATCCGGGCGGGGACCATGAATTTATCGTCAAACGCCTCAATGAGCTTGGGCTCAAGCTGGTCAGCATCATTCATACCCATGCTCATCTGGACCACTTTCTGGCGTCCGGTGAACTGAAGAAGCTGACCGGTGCTACGCTGCACCTGCACAAGGAAGATCAGTTTCTCTGGGACGGTCTGGAGATGCAGTGCAAGATGTTCGGTATCCCCTACAAACCGGCCCCGGCGCCGGACCAGTGGTTGCAGGATGACGAGGAGCTGGCCTGCGGGTGTGGGGTTGCGTTGCACACGCCGGGTCATACGCCGGGTTCGATGAGTTTCTGGTTCCCCGAGGGCAAGCTGCTCATTGCTGGTGATACCCTGTTTCGCCGTGGTATCGGGCGCACCGATCTGTGGGGTGGGGACTATCGTCAGATTGAACGATCGATTCGCGAACGACTCTATACGCTTGATGAGGATGCGATTGTGGTGACCGGGCACGGGCCGGATACCCGCATCGGAGATGAGATTCGCGAGAATCCATTTATTCGCGGCTGAGTGCCGCGTCTGGCTTGGCCTTGGGGTCGGGCGAGAGACAGAACCAACCAGAACAAGGGAATTACTATGAAAAGCCAAGGTTTGATTATTGCGGGTGCCTGTGCACTGATGATTGCCGGGTGTACCAACAACCCCTACACCGGCGAACAGCAGGCTGGCAAGTCTGCGGTTTACGGCGGGATTGGTGCACTGACTGGCGCGGCCATTGGCGCCGCCACCTCAAGCAGCGATGATCGTGCCAAGGGTGCGCTGATCGGTGCAGCCGTTGGCGGCGCAGCTGGCGGCGGTTATGGCTACTACGTCGACAAGCAGGAACAGCGCCTGCGCCAAGAGCTGACTGGCACTGGCGTGCAGGTCATCCGCAACGGCGATACCCTGCAGCTGGTCATGCCAGGCAACATTACCTTTGCATCAGGCTCGTCCGACATCTCCAGCAGCTTCTATCCGACGTTGAATTCGCTGGTCAAGGTGTTCAAGGAGTTCGACCAGAACGGTATCAACATCGTTGGTCATACCGACAGCACCGGCTCCATGGAGCTGAACATGCGCCTGTCGCGTGAGCGCGCAGCCAGTGTCGCGTCCTATCTTGCCGGCCAAGGCGTCAGTGGCGCACGCATCAGCAGCGCCGGTGTTGGCCCGAGCCAGCCGATCGCCAGCAACGAGACTGAAGCCGGTCGTGCTCAGAACCGCCGCGTCGAGATCACCCTGCGTCAGCTTTGATCACTGCAGGCGAGCCAAAAGGCCAACCGGGTAACCGGTTGGCCTTTTTTGTGATTCTGATCCGGCAGGAATGGAGGTGCTTGGTTGTTGCGCCAAGAAGGTCTGCCTGATGATCAGGCGGTGAAGTGTGCACTTGCGGTTCGTCCCGTTTACGCGGGCAAGCAGCCCCCCTTGGCTCGCCGTGGAGGCGAAAAGCTGATTCGGCGCCAGCGCAATGGCTGAATGTCTACCCCAGCAATCTTTAATGAACCAACTAATTACCCTTACAGCTCAGCGGCTCGAGCGATCCATCGGCGTCGGGTACTGCTGGTGCAGGCGCGCCAAGTGGGCATCCTTGTCGAGCCACAGCTGATTGACCCAAGCCTGGAACTCGCCGCGGAACGCTTCGTCCTCCTGGTAATTGCGGCCGAGGAATGCCGCCGGAATCGGCTTGAGTTCAAGATGCATGACCACGTGCCTGACCTTTCCGCACAGCAGGTCCCAGAAGCTCGGGTTGCCATCGGGATAGTGAATGGTGATATCCAGCAGTGAGCGCAGGTGCTCACCCATGGCATCCAGAACGAATGCGATGCCACCGGACTTGGGTTTGAGCAGGTACTTGAACGGTGACTGCTGTTGCTGGTGCTTGGCCGGCGTCAGGCGGGTGCCTTCGAGGAAGTTGAAGACCGCCACCGGGGTGGATTTGAACTTTTCGCAAGCCTTACGGGTGGTTGCCAGATCCTGTCCGGCTTTCTCCGGGTGCTTGGCCAGATAGGCCTTGCTGTAGCGTTTCATGAACGGGAAGTCGAGCGCCCACCAGCACAGGCCAATGACGGGTACCCAGATCAGCTCCTGCTTGAGGAAGAACTTGAGCATTGGCATGTGGCGGTTGAGTACGTGCTGCAGGGCCAGAATGTCGACCCAGCTCTGGTGGTTGCTGGTGACCAGGTACCAGCCGTTGTAGTCGAGCCGCTCCAGCCCCTCGATATCCCAGCGGGTGCGCCCACTGAGCGCCATCCAGCCGCTGTTACAGGTGATCCAGAATTCGGCGACGCGGATCATCACCCGGGTGCAGAAGGTGCGCAGCGCGGGTATCGGCAGCAGCTTGATCAGGGCGAAGACGAACAGAATCGGCGCGTGGATCAGGGTGTTCAGCACCAGCAGCAGGGTAGCAATGATACCGCGCACGGAAGCAGGCAGAAACGACAGCATGGGGTTGGCTCATCCAGGGGCCGCTTGCAGGCGGCAGTATTATTGGTTATTCGTTGTTGTAGGCCTGGATCGCGGTTAACGCAATGGTATAGACGATATCGTCGACCAGCGCGCCGCGTGACAGGTCGTTCACCGGCTTGCGCAGGCCTTGCAGCATAGGGCCGACGCTGACCACGTTGGCACTGCGCTGCACCGCCTTGTAGGTGGTGTTGCCGGTGTTCAGGTCAGGGAACACAAAGACCGTTGCCTGACCGGCCACCGGGCTGTCTGGCGCTTTCTGGCGACCGACGCTGGCGATGGCGGCCGCATCATACTGGAGCGGGCCGTCAAGCAACAGCCCGGGCTCGCGCTCGCGGGCCAGTCGGGTGGCTTCGCGAACCTTTTCCACCTCGCTGCCACTGCCGGAGCGGCCGGTCGAGTAGCTGATCATTGCCACCCGCGCCGGGATGCCGAAGGCCTCTGCCGAGCGAGCACTCTGGATAGCGATCTCAGCCAGATCCTCAGCGCTGGGCTCCGGGTTGACTGCGCAGTCGCCGTAGACCAACACCTGCTCGGGCAGCAGCATGAAGAAGACCGACGACACCAGGTTGTAGCCGGGCGCGGTCTTGATCAACTGGAACGCCGGACGAATTGTATTGGCGGTGGTGTGGATGGCGCCGGAAACCAGTCCGTCCACTTCATCCAGTGCCAGCATCATGGTGCCGAGCACGACGTTGTCCTCCAACTGCTGCAGCGCCATCGGCTCGTTCAGGCCCTTGCCTTCGCGCAGTTTGACCATGGGCGCGACGTAACGCTCGCGCGCCTCGTCCGGGTCGATGATCTGCAGGCCTTCCGGCAGGCTGATGTGCTGGGCGCGGGCGACGGCTTCAACCGCCTCGCGCTTGGCGAGCAGGATGCAGTTGGCGATTCCGCGGCGTTGACAGATGGCGGCCGCCTGCACGGTGCGGGGCTCGTCGCCTTCGGGCAAGACGATGGTCTTGGCTGCGTGCTGGGCCTGACGCACCAGTTCGTAGCGGAAGGCTGGCGGCGACATGCGCTTCTCACGCGGGGTATCACAGCGTTTGGCCAGCCACAGGTGGTCGATGTGGCTGGCAACAAAATCGGTCACCTTGTCGGCGCGCTCGCGGTCATCAATCGGGATCTCGCGGTTCATGCGGTCGAGTTGGGTCGCGGTGGCGAAGGTATCGGTCGGTACGCCCAGAATCGGCAGGCCCTGATCCAGCGCCGGCTGGCACAGCTGGATGACGCGCGGGTTGGGTTCAAAGCCACCGGTCAGCAGCAGGCCTGCCAGTGGCGTGCCAGACAGCGCCGCCAGTGAGCTGGCGATGATGATGTCGTCGCGGTCGCCGGGGGTGACGATCAGGGCGCCGGGGCGCAGCAGATGAATGATGTTGGGTACGGTGCGGGAGCATAGCGCCATCTCCATCACTCGGCGTTGCTGCATCTCGCCGGCGTGGAAAGTAGTGGCCTTGAGCAGGTCGGCGATGTCGGCAGTGCGTGGCGCGTTCAGTTCATCCTGCCAGGGCACACAGCCAATCAGGCGGAAGTCGTCGGTATCCAGTCGGCTGGAAGCATCGCGCAGGCTTTGGGCGAAGTCCTTCAGCGTGCTCTTCAGTGTAGGTCGATCTGGGATGTCCGCAGTCGTCTCTGGCGCCAGCGCCTTGACCTTGTTGATGATCACGCCAAGCACTTTCGGGTGTTTTGGGCCACCGAAGGTCTGGGCATTGATCTCGATACGGTCGGCCAGTGCGGTGAAGTCGTCGCCGTCGGGGGCCGTGACCAGAATGACGTCGGCGTCGAGGCTCTTAGCCAGTTGCTGATTGATCTGCGTGGCGTAGCTGCTTTGGCGGGTCGGCACCATGCCCTCGACCACGACCACATCGGCACCTTCGGCGGCCTGCTGATATCGACTGACTATTTCCTCCAGCACTTCATCGAACTCGCCCATGGCCAACTGGTGCTCGACCTGCGTCAACGAGATGGCGGGCGGCGGCGCGAGGCCGAGGGTGCGACTGATTAGCTCGGTCGAGCGCTCGGGGCCTTCGTCGCCCGGATGCGGCTGGGCAATAGGCTTGAGAAAGTGCACCTTCAGGCCGGTGCGCTCAAGCGCGCGAATCAGGCCCAGGCTGGTTGAGGTCAGGCCGACGCCGAAGCCGGTCGGGGCGACAAAAAAGGTATGCAGGCTCATGCCGTTTGGCTCCTTGGCTGTGTTTCCAGCAGGGCGAGGCTCTCGTCGGCGATCTGGCGCTCCTCATCGGTGGGTATCACCATTACTGCTGCAGAGCCTGCCGCCTCGATGCGGCCAGCTTCGCCGCGCGGCAGACTGCTGTTGCGATCCGGGTCGATCTGCAGGCCGAGAACAGCAAGGTGTTTGAGGGTCAGGGCGCGGGTCAGCGCGGAGTTCTCGCCAATGCCGCCGGTAAAGATCAGCCCGTCGATACGCGGCAGAGCGACCGACAGGCCGGCCAGCGACCGTGCGAGGCGGTAGCAAAAGACTTCGATCGCCAGCTGGGCGCCGCTATGACCGTCGGCGCGCGCCTGCTCCAGTTCGCGCATGTCGTTCGACAGCCCGGACAGGCCCAGCAGTCCGCTCTCGCGGTTGAGCAACCGCTCAATGCGGCTCAGGTCCCAGCCGAGGGTACGGGCCAGGTGCGCGTGCAGATTGGGGTCAACGTCGCCGCTGCGGGTCCCCATGACCAGACCTTCAAGGGGGGTCAGGCCCATGCTCGTGTCCATGCTGCGTCCATCCAGCACAGCGCAGCTGGAGCAGCCATTGCCGAGGTGAGCGGTCAGCCAGGCTCCGTTGCCTTTGCCGAGACCGGTCAACAGACCGGCCTGATCACTGACATATTTGTGGCTGGTGCCGTGGAAGCCGTAACGGCGCACGCCATGCACGGCATACAGCTCATCGGGCAAGGCATAGCGGAAGGCATGCGGCGGCATGCTCTGATGAAACGCGGTATCAAATACGGCAACCTGCGGGGTCTGCGGCCGCAGTTGCATGGCGGCACGGATACCGGTCAGGTTGGCCGGGTTATGCAGCGGTGCCAGTGGGGCATTGGCTTCAATACCGGCGATAATCTCGTCATTCAGCAGCTGCGCAGAGGTGAAGCGCTCGCCGCCATGGACCACGCGGTGACCGATCGCGCTCAGGGGATGGTCCAGGTGGCGCTCGAGCATTGGTAGTAGCGCGTTAAGGGCATCCAGGTGGGTTGCGTTTGGCAGCTCACCGCACTGACCGTCAGAGGTGGAGTAGCAGGCCTGGGAGGTGTTCAGCCGCTCGGCGATGGCGTCGAACAGCGCGCCTGATGTGTTTTCACGGCGCAGTGCCAGTTTGATGGAGGAGCTGCCTCCATTGATGACCAGGACCAGTCGGTTTGTCATGGGATTGTGCGAGTTCCTTTCAGCCGGATGTCCTCTATGGACCGCCGGATATCGATTGCGTTCTGCTATCTTCCGGTGACCCACTGGTCGGGTCAAGCCGTGCGTTTCGTGGCTATAACGCGTACACTTGAGCCTCTTATACCCTCAATCACAGGAAAGAGATTATGCAGATTGCCGCCAACAAGGCCGTGTCCATCGACTACACCCTGACCAATGACGATGGCGAAGTGCTGGATTCGTCCGTCGGTGGCGCGCCGCTGGTCTACCTGCACGGTGCCGGCAATATCATTCCGGGTCTGGAAAAGGCGCTGGAAGGTAAAGCCGCTGGCGACGATGTCAAAGTGACTGTCGATCCGGAAGAAGCCTATGGCGAGTTCAACGCCGAGCTGATCGCCGTGCTGGGCCGCAACATGTTCGAAGGTGTCGATGAGCTGGAAGTGGGCATGCAGTTCCACGCCTCCGGCCCGGATGGCAGCATGCAGATTGTGACCATCAAGGCGCTGGAAGGTGATGAAGTCACCGTCGACGGCAACCACCCGCTGGCTGGCGAGCGCCTGACCTTCGAAGTGAAGGTTGTTGCGGTACGTGACGCCAACGAAGAAGAAATCGCCCATGGTCATGTCCATGGCGAAGGCGGTCACGACCACTAAGTGGTTGGCAGCGCTGGAAGAACCGGGCCTTGGCCCGGTTTTTTTATGGCCTTTGCACTATTCGGCGGTGCGCGTCAGGGTAGCCGCAGTCGGTTCGGTTAGCTGAGATTGCCACCGGCCAGCCCCGGCGCTTGAGCGAGACCCACATCAGGTTGATCGCGAATACAGCCTGGCCGTATCCAGGCTCCCTTGAAAGAGAGAAGGCGAAAAGTCGCGGCGCGGATCTGTTCGCGTCTGATCGGCCATTATCAGCATTATCTATAGTGGTGATTTTTGTCTATCAGGCAAAGTTGACCGGTCGTATAGTGCTCGCCATGAACACTATTCAAGACAAGCGCGCCCGTATTCTCGCCTCTGGCACCAGTGTGATGTTGCGTAAAGGCTATAACGGTACCGGCGTGCAGGAAATCACCCAGGGCGCTGGTGTACCCAAGGGGTCTTTCTATCACTACTTTGAGAGTAAGGAAGACTTTGCAATCCAGGCGCTGCACTACTACTACACCCCGCGCATTGAGCGCTTCGCCGATGCGTTGAGCACGCCTCAGCTGTCGCCGCGCGAGCGGGTTTTGCGTTGCTACCGAGATCTGGTGGGGTATTTCGCCAATCAGGAGCAGCCAAGCCATCAGTGTTTCATTGGCAGTCTCTGTCATGAGATGGCGGAGGAAAGCCAGCCTATCGGCTACGCTGCCAGTGCCATTTTGCAGCGCTCGAACCAGGTTCTGGCCGACTGCCTGGCTGAAGCGCAGGCGGCGAGTGAGATTGCGTCTGATCAGAATCCGGCAGAACTGGCCGGATTTATCAGTGCCGCCTGGGAAGGTGCTCTGTTGCGCATGAAGGCGGATCGTCAGATCGGTCCCTTGCGCGTGTTCATTCAGCAGCTGGAGCGTTTGCTGCAGCCTTGAAAACCATTCAATAACGACAAGACGACTGGTCAGCTTGCAGGTTGGCAGTCGTTCTGGTCAGTCCCCCGTTCAGGAGATTATGTATGTCCACAGCCGTAACCCCGCTGTTCAAGCCCTTCACGCTGGGCAACTTGGCACTGTCCAACCGCATCGTGATGGCGCCGATGACCCGTAACTTCTCGCCCAAGGGCGTGCCGAATCAGGCAGTGGTCGATTACTACCGTCGCCGCGCCGAATCCGGTGTGGGCCTGATCATTACCGAAGGCACCGTGGTTGATCACGTGGCGGCCAACGGCTATCCGAACGTGCCCCACTTCTATGGTGAAGACGCGCTGGCGGGCTGGAAGCAGGTTGTTGATGCAGTACACGCCGCCGGTGGCAAGATTGCACCGCAGCTGTGGCACGTCGGCAACGTCCGTCGCCTCGGCACCGAGCCGAACGGTGATGTGCCCGGCTACGGCCCGATGGAAAAGCAGAAAGATGGCAAGGTGCTGGTCAAGGGTATGACTCAGCAGGATATCGATGACGTGGTTGCGGCCTTTGCGAAGGCAGCCAAGGATGCCAAGGGCGTTGGCTTTGACGCCATTGAACTGCACGGTGCCCACGGTTATCTGATCGATCAGTTCTTCTGGGAAGGCACCAACCAGCGCGAAGATCAGTACGGCGGCAGCATGGAGAACCGTGGTCGCTTCGCTGTTGAGATCATCAAGGCCGTGCGTGCCGCTGTTGGTGCCGACTACCCGATCATCTTCCGCTTCTCCCAGTGGAAGCAGCAGGACTACACCGCACGTCTGGCGCCGACCCCTGAATTGCTGGAGCAGTTCCTGACACCGCTGTCTGACGCTGGCGTGGACATCTTCCATTGTTCGCAACGCCGCTTCTGGGAGCCGGAGTTCGAAAGCTCCGAGCTGAATCTGGCTGGCTGGACCCGCAAGATTACTGGCAAGCCCTGCATTACCGTTGGCAGCGTGGGTCTGGACGGCGAGTTCCTGCAATTCATGGTCAACACCGACAAGGTTGCTCAGACCGCCAACATCGACGGCCTGCTGGAGCGTCTGGATGCGGATGAGTTTGACTTGGTTGCTGTTGGTCGTGCGCTGCTGGTAGACCCGCAGTGGGCTGACAAGGTGCGCGAAGGTCGCTTTGAAGACATTGCCCCGTTCAGCCGCGACGCGCTCAAGACGCTGGTCTGAGTCGCATAGGGTCAGGTGTCGCACTCGAAGCGGCACCTGATCCCGGGCGCCCGGCTACTTGCTCGGGACCGCTTGTGCCAGCGCAGGCTGCCGTCCGGCGGCCTGCACTAGGTAACGCTCGAAACGCGCTACCACACTACTCCAGTCCAGCTGGCAGGCCCGATGACGGGCATGCAGACGAATGCTGCGGCGACCTTCCTGATCCGCCGTCAACCAGCGCAGGTTCTCGATAAACACCCGGTCGTGCGCGGGCGGCGCAAGGCTGCCGCTGTATCGGTCCTGAATATGCTGATGCGCCGCGGCAGTATCGAAGGCACATACCGCCAACCCCGATGCCATTGCCTCGGTGACGACATTGCCGAAGGTCTCGGTCAGGCTGGGGAAGACAAAAATATCGGCGCTGGCATAGGCGCGCGCCAGTGGGGCGCCAGTAAGTGGCCCGGTGAAAATGGCGTCGGGTAGCCGCTTGCGCAGGTCATCCTGGGCTGGGCCGTCACCGACAATGACCAGATGCAGCTGTGGTGAACCGCTGCTGGCCTTGAGCTGTTCCCAGGCCGCTACCAGCAGGTCCGGGTTCTTCTCAGGTGACAGTCGGCCAACGTGCAGCAGCACCAGATCATCCTTGCCCGCTCCCCATTCAGCGCGTAGCTCGCAGTCGCGGTGGGTTGGGTGAAAGCGCTCACAGTCCACCCCTCGACCGAGCAGGCCGAGGTTGTGCAAGCCAAGTCGGCTTAGCTCTCGCTGCTGGGTATTGCTGGCTACCAGCGTTGTCAGCGTCTGATTGTGAAACCAGCGCAGGTAGCGCATGGCGGGCTCGTGCAACAGGCCGAGATGAAAGTGGTCGCTGTACTGCTGAAAGTTGGTGTGGAAGCCGCTGATAACGGGAATGCCCATGCGCCGGGCAGTGCGCAGAGCAGACCAGCCGAGCGGGCCCTCCGTCGCCAGATAGACCGCGTCCGGGCGCTCCTTGCGCCACAGACGAGCCAGCGCCCGGCCTGCGGGGAGCCCCCACTGCAGATTGCTATAACCTGGAATCGGCAAGCCGCGAACCCGGCGTTCGTGCAGGTTGTCCTGGCGGTTGCTGCCGGGTTGCTCGTCCCCCATCGCCGGGCGGATCAGCTGCAGCTGGTGCTGGCGTGCCAACAGGCCTCGGCACAGTTGGCCCAGGGTGTTGGCGACGCCGTTGATCTGTGGCGGGTAGGTTTCGGTGACCAGCGCGAAGCGGCGGCCAGGGGAAGGAAGAGTGATCATGTTCCGAGTATGGGGCTCGGGCATGATCGGCGTGTTACATCGTTGTGACGCTTTTGTTAACTGCGCTGCTGGCGTTCGCGCACCCACAGCAGGGTTGAGCCGGCAACCGCCGCCGGCATCACCAGCAGATTCAGCAGCGGTATCAGCATGCCGACGTAGACCGGCAGGCCGAAGCCGAGCGACAGGCTGCGGCGGGTCTGCATCCAGCGCAGCATGTCGCGGAAGCCAACCTTGTCATTGTCGGCCTGGTAGTCGACATACTGGACGGCCATCATCCAGACGCCAAAGGCGAGCAGCAGCGGCGATGCAACCAGGTTGACCACCGGGATCAGTGACAGTAGCAGCAATGCGGCCATGCGCGGCAGGTAATAGGCGAGTTTGCGCAGCTCGCGGCCGACACTGTGCGGAACGACAGCGATGATGTCCTTCCAGCCGGTCGATGGACTGACTTCACCGCGCTCCTGCTCAGCGACTTTCTCTGCCAGAAAGCCGTAGAACGGGGAGGCGATGATATTGGCCAGAACGCTGAAGCCGAAAAACAGGATCAGCAGCACCACCAGAGCGAACATCGGCCACAGCAACCACTCGACGAAGGCAGCCCAGTCGGGCAGCTGCGGCATGAGTCTTGCCATCAACAGGCTGAACTGCTGGATACCCCAGCCAATCAGCGCGGCGAACAGCAGCAGGTTGGCGATCAGCGGAATGACCACAAAGCGCCGCAGCCCTGGCCGCTTGATTGCCTGCCAGCCCTCCTTGAGGTAGTCGGGGCCGCGCAGTACATCCGTTACTTGCTTCATTGTTGCTGGTCCTGATGGAGGAGTTTCTTGCAGAAATGTGCAGTGCTTCGGCGGGTACTATAGAGGTAAACTATTTGGCTGATACAGTCTTTGCAATTTCCACTTGTTTCAGGTCGCTATAAGCTGCGGCCTGTATTGCTCTGGAGGGTTGGATGAGCGTTCTGGTCAATCGTTCCGCGCCGGATTTCGTTGCCCCGGCGGTATTGGCTGATGGCAGCATTGTTGATCACTTTGATTTCTCAACGCTGCGCGGCAAATACGTAGTGGTGTTTTTCTGGCCGCTGGATTTCACCTTCGTCTGCCCCTCGGAGATCATTGCCCATAATAATCGCATGGACAAGTTCCGGGCGCTGGGCGTCGAGGTTGTCGGCGTTTCGGTGGATTCGCAGTATACCCACTACGCTTGGCGCAACACGCCGGTTGAGAAGGGCGGGATTGGTCCCGTCGAGTTCACCATGGTGGCAGACGTCAAACACGAGATTACCCGGGCCTACGGCGTCGAGCACGATGAGGGTGTCGCACTGCGCTCCTCCTTCCTGATTGATCGCGATGGCGTTGTCCAGCATCAGGTGGTGAACAACCTGGCGCTAGGCCGCGAAGTTGATGAAATGATTCGTTTGATCGAAGCGCTGCAGTTCACCGAAGAGCACGGTGAAGTCTGCCCGGCGGGTTGGCGCAAGGGCCAGAAAGGCATGCAGGAAAGCGCCGAAGGTGTTGCCCGTTACCTGGCCGAGCACGCCGCCGAGCTTTGATCCGCTGACTGGTTTTGGGGCAGTCGCCGTTTTTCAGGGTTCCCCTTACCCTCGGCTGCCCGTTTTATTCTTGCCGCCAGCTTGCTGGCGAAACTGGAGGTTTACATGTCTGAAGTGCGTCACATTCGCCTGATCATCCTGGGCTCCGGCCCTGCGGGCTACAGCGCTGCCGTTTACGCTGCGCGCGCCAACCTCAACCCGGTGCTGATTACCGGTATGCAGATGGGCGGGCAACTGACCACCACGACAGAAGTGGACAACTGGCCGGGCGACGTTGCCGGGGTTCAGGGGCCGGAGCTGATGGAGCGTATGCGTCAGCATGCCGAGCGCTTTGAAACTGAGGTCGTGTTCGACCACATCAACAAGGTCGATCTAAGCCAGCGCCCGTTCACCCTCTGGGGCGACAGCGGCGAGTACAAGTGTGACGCGCTGATCATCGCCACTGGTGCCTCTGCCCGCTACATTGGTCTGCCTTCGGAAGAGGCCTTCATGGGCAAGGGCGTCTCCGCCTGTGCAACTTGTGACGGTTTCTTTTATCGTAATCAGGAAGTCGCCGTCATCGGTGGTGGCAATACCGCCGTTGAAGAAGCGCTGTATCTGGCTAACATCGCCAGCAAGGTGACCCTGGTACATCGCCGCGATACCTTCCGCGCCGAGAAAATCCTGATCGACAAGCTGATGGCCCGCGTTGCCGAGGGCAAGATCGAACTGAAGCTCAATGCCACGCTGGATGAGGTGTTGGGTGACGACAGCGGTGTGACCGGCATGCGCATCGCGCTGAACGCGGGCGGCACTGAAGATATCGCTCTGGCTGGTGTGTTTGTTGCTATCGGCCATACCCCGAACACCGGGCTGTTCGAAGGGCAGCTGGACATGAAAGATGGCTATCTGAAGATCAAGAGCGGCACCGAGGGTAATGCCACTCAAACCAACATTCCGGGCGTCTTTGCGGCGGGTGATGTGGCTGACCACATTTATCGTCAGGCCATCACCTCAGCCGGCGCAGGCTGTATGGCGGCGCTGGACGCAGAGCGCTTCCTCGACGAAATGTAACGACTCCGGCACTATGGAAACCCCGCTTCGGCGGGGTTTTTTATTGAGTGTCAGGTATTCGGCAGGGAGGCACGTTTGACAGATTGGCTGATGGTAATCGGGTTGACCTTGCTGGCTGGTATGGCAATGCCTGCAGGGGCGTTGCTGGCGGGGTTGGAGCGGGTGCGGCCCAACTGGCTGGATCGGGAGCTGCGTCACGGCATTATTGCCTTTGGTGGTGGCGCGCTGCTATCGGCAGTAGCGCTGGTGCTGGTGCCGGAGGGGATCGCGAAGGTGAATACCCTGGTCTCGGCCAGCTGTTTTGTCGCCGGCGGGCTCGCCTTTATGTGGTTGGATATCACCCTTTATCGCAACAAGACGCCAGCCAGCCAGATGGCAGCGATGCTCTCCGACTTTGTGCCTGAGTCCATTGCCTTGGGCGCGGCCTTTGCCGCTGGCGGTAATGGTGGGGTGCTGCTGGCCTGCCTGATGGCGCTGCAGAATCTGCCCGAAGGCTTCAATGCCAGCCGGGAGCTGCAGGCTAGTACTGACTACCGTACCCTGCGCATTGCCAAGGGCTTCGCTCTGGTGGCGTTGCTGGGGCCGTTATGTGGCCTGCTCGGTTTTGGCTGGCTGTCGGCTTATCCTGAAGCCGTGGCAGTGGTGATGCTGTTTGCCGCTGGAGGGATATGCTATTCGGTGTTTCAGGATATCGCCCCGCAGGCGAAGCTGGAACGCCGTTGGGGGCCGCCGATGGGCGCGGTGCTTGGGTTTGTATTGGGCATGATCGGGCACCAACTGACGATGGGTTAAGACCGACTACCAGTACCAGCCAAGGCCAATGCTCAGTTCCTCGCCGCGATTACGTGCGTAGCTTACGCGCACATCCTGGGTTGCTGACAGTCGATTCCTCAGCTCCAGCCGTCCGGTGGTGTAATCTCCACTGCCGTTCACGAGGTATCGCTGTTCCAGTCGCAGCAGCGCCGAAAAGCTGGCGCGGTGGTAGGTCAGTCTGCCAGCCAACCTGGCGAACGCGGGGCCTTCCCCTTGCACGCTTTCCTGCAGTGCGCCCCCTGCGTAAAAGGTGGCGGCGGTGTTATTGCCAAGCGGGAAGTTCAGGCCACGGTCGGCCTGCAGCCGTGTCGTCAGGCAGCTATTGCAGTCCAGTCGATTCTGTTCCCAGCCGAATTTCAGGTTCCACGCGACCCCCTTGTCTCCGGGTAAACCGGTGAGTCCGGGGCTGATGCTCTCAATGCTGATGGCGTCCAATTGTTGCAGCCGCACCTGTCCATTGCTTGCTGTGAGCTGCAAGTCGAACATGCTCAGTCCGCCACCGCGCACGTGGCCCGCTTCGTTATCCAGTGGGTCGTAGTAAGCGGGACGAACGCGGATGCCTGCTTGGGCGTCCTGCCGGGTGCTGTGCTGCAGGCTCAACTGGAACCAGCCCGGTGGACGGCCTAGGTGGGGTGGGGTGTGGTCGGAGGGTTTGAACTCTGCGTTCCCGGGCGGCAATTGGTAGCGCATCGCCAGAGCCCGGCGATGCGCCGCGTTCGCCGGGTCTTCGGCGCCAGCTTCCGCATCACGAATGTACTGATAGTAGTCAAGGAGTGTGTCGAGGACGCGATGCTGGACATCAATCGGTTGGCCGGTAAACCGCGGGTCCTCAAGTGACACAGTCTCGACGGCGATGCCCTCGAACAGCTGCTGCTCGCTCGGGCTGAGCTGCTGATAGCGATCATACAAACGAGACTGCCGGGACGGCAGGTATCTGACGTCGGTGAGTACCGGCTGGCCATCGATTTCAGCCGTTGACAATGATTGCACCAGACTTTGCGGGATTGTCCAGGGACGCCACTGCTGCAGCAGCGGCGTGTCGCTGGATATGTCGACCAGCTCCGCCATCCTGAATGCGCAGTTTCGTCTGAAGAAGTAGTAGGTATAACGTTTTCCAAGCACTTCCCAGGCGTGCTCAACCACCATTTGGGTGGCATCCTCGGACAACGTCAGTTGGTACTCCCAGAGATCGCGAAGTTCGTTTTCGCCATAATTGTGGTTGTGGAAGTAGAAGTTGATGTGGCTGAAGCCACCATCGTAGCCGCCAAAGATGCCTTTGAATATGTAACTGACGGGATCGTCCCCGTCGCCGACGATGGCGCCGTAGTTGACGCTTTCATCCATCAGATCGCTGTGGGCTTCACTGTCCTTGAAGTTGAACTTGAGTAGCGTGTGGCCGTAGTAGGAGGCCGGGTTGGCCAGGTAACCGGTGGCGTAGATGATACTTACCGACTCGACGGTATTATCGCGCGTCCATTGTTCCAGTGCCGGGCACTGTACCCCGGACGGTACGGTCAAGGCCGACCCAAGGCGCTGTTGTAGCCACCGAGTACGGGCTGGAAATCGACAGCTGGCATGTGTGTCAGGGCCCTTCGGCTGCATCTGCAGGGCGGTAACGGTGGCAGTCAGTTCGGCCAGTGGCGAGTCGTGGCCACTGGGCGACAGAAAAAACTCAGGGCTTTTTATTGCGCTGCGTGCGCTTGCTCCCGGCAGGTTGCCCGTTTCATAGTGAAGCAGCTTCAACCATTGGGGGTCGTTGGCCAGGCTCTGTAGCGAGGCGTTCCGGTCTTCGGTGCCGGCAAGAAGTTGCACACACCATCCAAGGCTCATGGCGATGAGCGCTAGCCGCACTGATATCACGCGGACCTCGTTGAGGAAGCAGATTTCGGGGAGGGGGAAACAGGGTGCTGCCGTTCCTTTGGGGTTACGGCAGCAGGTGACTCGTGTTAGGCCGAGCAGCTCATGCTGACCGCGGAGTCCATTGCTTCGTAGAAGCCGGCGGCCTTCTCGGTGTGGCTGAGGGACTCGAAGCCCTCGGTGGCGACCTGGCCTGCCATGTTTGCACGGGTGCGTTGGATGGCGGCGGCCTGACGGCTGGAGTCGCACTCCATGATGCCCATCAGGGCTGTCAGGTGCTCACCTGAGCCCTTGGCGGTTTCTTCTGCCAGGGTTTCATAGGTGTCATTGATGAACAGCGCAGCTTTCATGTTCTTGCCTGAACAGGTTTCCGGGCTCATCGTTGCTGAGGTTACTGCTGTGGTACCAATATCCCAGATCACGTTGGAGGTGACGGCGGCCCAATGGGTTTCGGGGAATAGTGCAGCGCCAATGCCGCAGTCGACGAAGGGATTAGGGCCAGAACCCGGGGCTTTGTTTTGGGCCATGGACGGAGTGGTGGCGCCGCAGAGAGCGAGCAGGGCGATTGCAGCCAGAGCTTTTCTTTTCATTATCAAATCATCCTGATTTCAATTTTTATAGCGCGTGCGTATAAGCAGGCTGAATGAATATATTGAAATCACCTTGGCGGCGTAAAGCACTTTGATATCAGATCGCTAATATTTTGCTTTTGTCTAACAGGAGGGGAGGGGTCAGCCTGGCAGTGGGCTGAAGAAAAAGATGGTGCCCCGAGGGAGAATCGAACTCCCACTCTGTCACCAGAAACGGATTTTGAATCCGCCGCGTCTACCAATTCCGCCATCGGGGCAATGCAGGTGCGTACGAGCGTACGCTGGCTGGCGCGGAGTATACGGAGCACAGGTGGTCGAGGTCAATCCTGCAGACGGTTGTTGTGGATCGCGGCAGCGGCGGATTTCGGCTACTATAGCGGCCTTTCCCCTGCAACTCCGGACTTCCTTCCTGCATGCGTCTCAGTGATTTTCATTTTGAGCTGCCTGACGAGCTGATTGCGCGCCATCCGCTGGCGGAGCGTCGTGGCAGTCGTCTGCTTTGTCTTGATGGGCCGACCGGCCAACTGGCTCATCGCCAGTTCGTCGATCTGCTCGAGTACTTGCGCCCCGGCGATCTGATGGTATTCAACAATACCCGGGTTATTCCGGCGCGCCTGTTTGGCCGCAAGCAAACCGGCGGGGTGCTGGAGGTGCTGGTTGAGCGGGTGCTGGACGAGTATCGCGTGCTGGCACATATCCGCGCCAGCAAGTCGCCCAAGGCCGGCAGCCGGATTTTGATTGATGGCGGTGCCGAAGCCGAAATGGTCGCTCGCCATGATGCACTGTTCGAATTGCGCTTTGCCGAGCCTGTTTTGCCACTGTTGCAGCGGGTCGGCCATATGCCGCTGCCGCCTTATATTGACCGGCCGGACGATGAGGCCGACCGCGAGCGCTATCAGACCGTTTATGCCAAGCGCGAGGGGGCCGTTGCCGCACCGACCGCAGGGTTGCATTTTGATCGCGCGCTGCTGGATGCCATCGCTAAACTGGGTGTCGACACGGCGGAAGTTACCCTGCACGTTGGTGCCGGCACCTTCCAGCCAGTGCGGGTCGAGAAGATCGAAGAGCATGTCATGCATCAGGAGTGGCTGGAGGTCACACCCGAGGTGGTGGCTGCCGTAGAGGCGTGCAAGGCGCGTGGTGGGCGGGTAATTGCGGTGGGCACTACCAGCGTGCGCTCGCTCGAATCGGCCGCTCGTGATGGTGTGCTCAAGCCGTTCAGCGGTGATACCGATATCTTTCTCTACCCGGGCAAGCCTTTCCACGTAGTCGACGCGTTGATCACCAACTTCCACCTGCCCGAATCAACCCTGCTGATGCTGGTATCGGCCTTTGCCGGCTACCCGGAAACCATGGCGGCCTATCACACCGCCGTGGCCGAAAAGTACCGTTTTTTCAGTTACGGTGATGCCATGTTCATCACCCGCAATCCGGCCCCAACCGGCCCTGAGGTATCGTCATGAGTCATATGTTCTTTGAACTGCTTGCCACCGACGGCAAGGCGCGTCGCGGGCGCCTGACTTTCCCGCGTGGGGTGGTCGAGACGCCTGCCTTTATGCCGGTCGGAACCTACGGCACGGTGAAGGGCATGTTGCCGCGTGATATCGAAGCCATCGGTGCCCAGATTATTCTCGGTAACACCTTCCACCTGTGGCTGCGTCCCGGGACCGAGGTCATTAGCAAGCACGGTGATCTGCACGACTTCATGCAATGGCAGGGGCCAATCCTGACCGACTCCGGCGGCTTCCAGGTGTTCAGTCTGGGCGCCATGCGCAAGATCAAGGAGGAGGGGGTCTACTTCTCTTCACCGGTCGATGGCGCCAAGGTGTTCATGGGGCCGGAAGAGTCCATGCAGGTGCAGCGCGCGCTGGGGTCGGATATCGTCATGATCTTTGACGAGTGCACGCCCTATCCGGCGGATCTGGATACCGCTCGCCGCTCGATGGAATTGTCGCTGCGTTGGGCCAAGCGCTCAAAACAGGCGCATGGCGACAACCCGGCGGCGCTGTTCGGGATTATTCAGGGCGGCATGCACGAGGAGCTGCGCCTACGCTCATTGGAAGGGCTCAGTGAAATCGGCTTCGATGGTCTGGCCATCGGCGGCCTGTCGGTCGGTGAGCCGAAAGAGGAGATGATCCGTGTGCTGGACTTTCTGCCGGGTCACATGCCGCCGGAAAAACCCCGTTACCTGATGGGTGTAGGCAAGCCGGAAGATCTGGTGGAAGGTGTTCGCCGCGGCGTGGACATGTTCGATTGTGTGATGCCCAGCCGCAATGCGCGCAACGGCCATCTGTTTACCGAGACGGGCGTTATCAAGATCCGCAACGCGGTGCATCGTCACGACGAGTCACCGCTGGATCCGGCCTGTGACTGTTACACCTGTCAGCACTTTTCCCGCGCCTACCTGCATCATCTGGACAAGTGCGGCGAAATGCTTGGCAGTATGCTCAATACCATCCATAACCTGCGGCATTATCAGCGGCTTATGGCAGGTTTGCGCGGTGCCATCCAACAGGGTACATTGACCGCCTTTGTGGAAAACTTCTACGCCAAACTGGACCGGCCGGTACCGCCGCTAGAGGCCAGCTGACCGGTTTATTGATCGCTCTCGCTGGCTGTACAAGCAGAGGGCATGAAGTACTGATCGGCATGCCCCTTCAGTCTTGAACGATGGCCGAAGCGCCCCCATAACCGATTTTTCGCAGTTCAATAACAGGAGCGTCACATGAGCTTTTTCATTCCCGCCGCCATGGCACAGTCTGCAGGCGGAGCCGCACCGGCGGGTACCGGTTTTGAGTGGATCTTTCTGGTCGGGTTCGTGGTCATCTTCTATCTGATGATCTGGCGTCCACAGGCCAAACGTGCCAAAGAGCACAAGAATCTGCTGGCGGGTCTGTCTACCGGTGATGAAGTGGTTACCGGCGGCGGCATTCTGGGCAAGGTCAAGAAAGTGACTGACGAGTTCGTTGTTCTGGAAGTTGGCGATAGCCAGGAGCTGAAATTCCAGAAAGGCTCTATCGTCGCAGTGCTGCCCAAGGGCACACTGAAAGCCATCTAAACTCCTCGCAGACCCCGTTCCGGGCGCCCATCAGGCGCCCGGACTGCTATCAGGCCCTGATATGCTCAATCGTTACCCCCTCTGGAAATACCTGCTGATCGTGACCGTGCTTGCACTGGGCCTGATCTATGCAATGCCTAACCTATACCCGGATGATCCTGCTATTCAGATCTCCGGCGCCAGTTCCACCCTGGTTATCGAACAGTCTGACCTTGATCGCATTGAACAGGCGCTGGCTGCGGCCAATCTGCCGACCAAGGGCACTGAGTTGGGCGCCAATGGTCGCTCTGGTCTGGTGCGTCTGGTTAATCGCAGCGATCAACTGAAGGCGCAGGATGTCGTCCGTGATGCGCTAGGTACGCGCTACGTTGTCGCGCAGAACCTGGCGCAGACCACGCCGGACTGGTTGTCGGCTATCGGTGCTGGCCCCATGACGTTGGGTCTGGATCTGTCGGGCGGCGTGCACTTTCTGCTGCAGGTCGACATGGACAAGGCGATCGAGTCGCGCGTCAATGTCTACCAGAGTGAGCTTCGTGGCCTGATGCGCAGTGAGGGGATTCGTTATCGCAGTTTGCCGACGCAGGGCAATATGCTGCAGTTCGGCTTTGCTGACGAGGAGCAGCGCAGCGAAGCCCGTCGCCTGATCGTCGGCAAGTATAACCAGTTTGTGACTACCAACGCTGAGCTCAAGGATCAGGCCGTACTGCAACTGACACTGTCTGATGCCGAGATTGCGGCGATCCGTGACTATGCGGTACAGCAGAACCTGACTACGGTGCGTAACCGGGTCAATGAGCTGGGTGTTGCCGAGCCGCTGGTCCAGCGCCAGGGTGCCAATCGCATTGTGGTTGAGCTGCCGGGTGTGCAGGATACCGCAGAGGCCAAGCGGGTTTTGGGCAAGACTGCCAACCTTGAGTTTCGTCTGGCGGCAGAACCGGACGCCCCGCGTGCGACCACTGAGACGTTCGCCTTCCGCAGTGCCGAAGGGCGCACCGCCGACGTCGAGCGCAGCATCATCATTACCGGTGACCAAGTCACCGACGCCCGTTCCAACTATGACGAGAACGGCCGCCCGCAGGTCAATATCAATCTCGACAGCCATGGCGGCGAGCTGATGAACCGTGCGACCCGCAGCAACATCGGTCGCGGTATGGCAGTGCTCTTTATCGAGCAGCGGCAGGTCAACCGCAAGGTTATGCAGGAAGTCGACGGGGTGATGCAGGAAGTCGAGATTCCGGCCTTTGTCGAAGAAAAGTCGATCATCAGCCTGGCTACCATCCAGAGTGCACTGGGCAACCAGTTCCGCATCACCGGTCTGGACTCGCCGGCTGAGGCTTCCGAGCTGGCGCTGCTGCTGCGCGCCGGTGGTCTGGCCGCGCCGATGCACTTCGTTGAAGAGCGCACCATCGGTCCGAGCCTGGGGGCAGAAAATATCGCCAAGGGTGTGACCGCGACTCAGGTCGGCTTTGCCCTGGTGCTGGTGTTTATGGTGCTGGTCTACCGTGCCTTTGGTGTCTTTGCCGGTATTGCTCTCAGCTTCAACCTGGTGCTGTTGCTGGCGCTGATGTCATTGCTGGGTGCGACGCTGACCCTGCCCGGCATCGCCGGTATTGTACTGACGCTCGGTATGGCGGTGGACGCCAACGTGCTGATTTTCTCCCGCATCAAGGAAGAGGTCGCCAATGGCATATCGCCCCAGCGCGCGGTGCACGAAGGTTTTGATAAGGCCTTCTCGGCGATCGTTGACGGTAACCTGACAACCTTGCTGGTGGGTGTGATTCTGTTTGCCATGGGTTCAGGCCCGATCAAGGGCTTCGCTGTCACGCTGTCGCTGGGGATTCTGACCTCCATGTTCAGTGCGATCATGGTGACTCGCGCAATGGTCAATTTGGCCGTTGGCGGTCGCGACATCAAAAAGCTGTGGCTGTGAGGAATCACCGATGAATATTCGTAAAACCATTAATTTCCTCCGCCTGCGCAAAATGTTCTTTGTTGTTGCTGTTGCGCTGATGCTGGCGTCGATCGGCAGTCTCGCGGTCAAGCAGTTGAACCTTGGTCTCGATTTCACCGGTGGTGCACTGGTGGAGCTGAACTACAGCGAGGCAGCTGATCTGGAGGCCATTCGCGCCACGCTGCGCGAGAACGGCTGGGGTGATGCGGTGGTGCAGAACTTCGGCGCCTCGACCGACGTGCTGATTCGCTTGCCCAGCGATGATCCGAACCTGGGTAACCAGGTTGCGCAGATGATCAAGACGGCCGATGGCAGCGATGTCTCGGTCAAGCGGGTTGAGTTTATCGGCCCGCAGGTCGGCGAAGAACTGCGCGATCAGGGCGGCCTGGGCATGCTGGTCGCCATTGGCGGCATCCTGCTCTACGTTTCGCTGCGGTTCCAGATGAAGTTTGCGGTGGCGGCGATCCTGGCGCTGGTGCACGACGTTATCTTTACGCTCGGGGTCTTCTCGTTCTTCAAGATTTCCTTCGATCTGACGGTGCTGGCGGCCGTGTTGGCGGTCATTGGCTACTCGTTGAACGACACAATCGTCGTGTTCGACCGGATTCGGGAGAACATGCGGCTGATGCGGCAGACTGAGCTGACCGACATCATCAACATTTCTACCACTCAGACGCTGGGCCGGACCCTCGCTACTTCGTTCTCGACCATTCTGGTGCTGCTGGCGCTGTTCTGGTTTGGGGGGGAGAACATTCACGGCTTTGCCACGGCGCTGCTGATCGGCGTCGGCGTGGGCACCTACTCTTCGATCTATATCGCGGGTGGTCTGCTGGTGACCATGAAGCTCACTCGGGATGACCTGATCCCGCCGCAGGTGGAAGAAGCGGTCGACGATCGGCCCTAGGCGTCGGCTTCGCCGGCGCAGCGGCAAGCCTCAAGAGGTAAGCTTCAAGCCGCAAGCTACAAGCTGCAAGAAAACCCGCGTCGGAACTGAATCCGGCGCGGGTTTTTTGGTTTTGGGTTGGCTTGAAGCTTATGGCTTGGAGCTTGAAACGTAAAAAAAGAGGCCCACACCGGTCAGGATGTGGGCCTCTTTGGTTTGCCCTACACGGCCAGCTTGCCGCTTGAGGCTTACAGCCTTGTCGCTTGCTGCTTACATCTTCATTGCGGGTGTCAAATGCGGCTGAATGGCAGTCAGTACAGCCTTGAAGCATTTCGGGTTGCCCGCGACGATATGGCCCTTATCGAGGAAGTGGTGGCCGCCGCTGAAGTCGCTGACCAGGCCGCCGGCTTCCTGAATCAGTAGGGCACCTGCCGCCATGTCCCATTCGGCCAGGCCGAACTCCCAGAAGGCATCGAAGCGGCCTGCGGCAACATAAGCCAGATCCAGGCTGGCTGCGCCGGCGCGGCGGATGCCTGCGGTCTGGCCGACCAGGCTGCGGAACATGCCCAGATAGTTGTCCAGTGAGTCGATCTGATTTGCCCGGAATGGGAAGCCGGTACCGAGCAGGGCGCCATCCAGCGACTTGCGGGTGCTGACGCGCAGGCGGCGGCCGTTCAGGGCTGCGCCACGGCCGCGGCTGGCGGTGAATTCTTCCTGGCGAATCGGGTCGAGGACGACGGCGTGCTCGATGCGTCCCTTGACGCGGCAGGCGATGCTGACTGCAAAGTGCGGCACACCACGAACGAAGTTGGTGGTGCCGTCCAGCGGGTCAATGATCCAGACAGTGTCGGCTCCGTCGCCGTGGCCCGGCTGGAAGCCGCTTTCTTCGGCCTGGATGCTGTGATCGGGATAGGCCTTGCGCAGTTGGCTGATGATCGCCTGCTCGGCGGCGCGGTCGACTTCCGAAACATAATCGCGCGCGTCCTTTTCGTCCACGGCGAGCACATCGAGGCGTTCCATGGAACGGTAAATGAGCTCTCCTGCGCTGCGCGCGGCACGCAGGGCAATGTTCAGCATAGGCTGCATATGGGGTATGTCTCTGTCGGAAGATGAAAAGCCGGACATTGTAGCAGAGTTAAAAATGAACAGAAATGCATCATGGCTATCGCGTCTTAGCTTTTGTAAGATGCAGGGTCCCATTTTTGGCTTGAAGGTGTCGCTGTGTTGAAGAACGTGCGTGTGGTGTTGGTCAACACCAGTCATCCTGGCAACATCGGCGGCGCGGCGCGGGCCATGAAAAACATGGGGCTGACCCAGTTAGTGTTGGTCGACCCCGAGCGCTTCCCCGACCCGGATGCCGTCTCGCGCGCATCCGGTGCTGATGATGTGCTGACCGGCGCTCGAATTGTCGCGACCCTGGAAGAGGCTATCGCTGACTGCTCGCTGGTGCTCGGCACCAGCGCCCGGGATCGCCGTATTCCCTGGCCGGTGCTGGATCCGCGCGAGTCCGCTGACAAGGTGCTGGATCAACTGGCACAGCTGCCGGACGCGCAGGTCGCGCTGGTGTTCGGGCGCGAGGACTCGGGTCTGACCACCGACGAGCTGCAGCGCTGCCAGTATCACGTACACATCCCTTCTATGCCGGACTTCAGCTCGCTGAACCTGGCTGCTGCGGTGCAGGTGCTGGCCTATGAGCTGCGTATGCAGAGTCTGCAGCGCGAAGGTGCGCCGACCAAAATGCACAAGGTCGAAACCACGGCAGTGTTTAACGAGATTCCGGCGACGGCGGGGGAGCTGGAGCAGTTTTATCAGCATCTGGAGCAGGTGCTGGTTGAAATTGGCTTCCATGACCCTCAGAAACCACGGCAGTTGATGCCGCGTTTGCGTCGCCTTTACGGGCGGGTGCACCTCAACCGGATGGAAATGAACATCCTGCGCGGGATCCTGACCGAAACCCAGAAGGCCGTCGGCGTCAAAGCAGCCGGCGAGCGGAGAACCTAACCATGTTTGATCGCATGAAAGAAGATATCGCCAGTGTATTCCACCGTGATCCTGCCGCGCGCAACACGCTGGAAGTGCTGACCTGTTATCCCGGCTTGCATGCGGTCTGGTTGCATCGCGCTTCGCATGCGTTGTGGGTTCGGCGGGCTTTTCTGCTGGCCCGTATGTTGTCGCATTTTGCGCGCTGGCTGACGGGGATCGAGATTCACCCAGGTGCGAAGATTGGGCGTCGGTTCTTTATTGATCACGGTTTCGGTGTGGTGATTGGTGAAACCACCGAGATTGGCAACGACGTGACGCTGTATCAGGGCGTGACGCTGGGTGGTACCAGTTGGGATCAGGGTAAGCGCCATCCGACGCTGGAAGACGGCGTTGTGGTCGGTGCCGGCGCCAAGGTGCTGGGGCCGTTTACTGTGGGCGCCGGAGCAAAAATCGGCTCCAATGCTGTGGTGACCAAGGCAGTGCCTGCCGGCGCCACTGCGGTCGGTATTCCGGGGCGAATCATTCCGAAGGATCCGGAGCCGTCGGCTGAAAGCGAGCAGCAGGCTAACCGTCAGGCCATGGCGGAAAAACTCGGCTTTGATGCCTATGGTGTCAGCCGCGATATGCCGGACCCGGTGGCGCGTGCGATTGGGCAGATGCTGGACCACATGCACGCCGTGGATAGTCGTCTTGAGGGTATGTGCAAGGCGTTGAGCGAGTTGGGTAGTGACTATTGCGCCAAAGAGCTGCCCGCGCTCGGTGGTGAGGATTTTGAATTGCTCAAGGATGATGAAACTGACGCGGTGGCTACTGATGCTGCAGCTGAAAAGCCTTGATGGAGTTGTTGATGAATCAGCCGATTTACCTGGATTACGCCGCTACCACGCCGGTTGATCCGCAGGTCGCCGAAAAGATGGTTGCCTGTTTGACCATGGACGGCAACTTCGCCAACCCTGCTTCGCGCTCTCATGTTTACGGCTGGAAGGCGGAGGAGGCGGTTGAGCATGGCCGGCGTCAGGTGGCGGACCTAGTCGGTGCCGACCCGCGTGAGATTGTCTGGACTTCCGGCGCCACAGAATCGAACAACCTAGCGATCAAGGGAATGGCGCACGCCCTGCAAGATAAGGGGCGGCATCTGGTCACCTGCAAGATCGAGCACAAGGCGGTTATTGACTGCTTCAAGCAGCTCGAGCAAGAAGGGTTCGAGGTGACCTGGCTGGAGCCAGGTCCGGGCGGATTCATCGCGCCCGAGCAGTTGCAGGCGGCTTTGCGTGAAGACACCGTGCTGGTGTCGCTGATGCACGTCAATAACGAAATTGGCACGGTCAATGATATTCAGGCCCTGGGTGAGATTGCCCACGCGGGCGGGGCGGTATTCCACGTTGACGCGGCGCAGTCGACAGGCAAGCTGGCAATTGACCTGAGGGTATTGCCGGTCGATCTGATGTCATTCAGCGCACACAAGACCTACGGCCCCAAGGGTGTTGGTGCACTGTTTGTGCGACGTACCCTGATGCCGAAGCCGCAGGCGCAGATGCATGGTGGTGGGCACGAGCGCGGCCTGCGTTCCGGCACCCTGGCGACTCACCAGATCGTTGGTATGGGTGAAGCCTTTGAGTTGGCTGGCAAGCTGATGAAAGGTGAGAATGCGCGGGTTTCCGCGTTGCGTGACGCGCTACTCAACGGCCTGGCCGGTCTGGACGGCGTCAGTCTCAATGGCAGTGCCGATCAGCGGGTACCGCACAACCTCAATCTGGCGTTCGCCGGTGTTGACGGCGAGCTGCTGTTGCTCGCGCTCAAGGATCTGGCGTTGTCGACGGGCTCCGCCTGTACCTCTGCCGCGGTCGAGCCCTCTTATGTGCTGCGCGGGATTGGCTTGAGCGACGAACTGGCACACAGCTCCATCCGTCTGTCGCTTGGCCGTTTTACCTCTGAACAGGATGTCCAGCGGGCGGCTGAGATCATCTGTCAGGTGGTAACCCGCCTGCGTGCTAGCTGACGGTATACCGTCAGCTACGCTGCTGTTATCTATTTGTCTTTAACCTGCGTATAATCCGCAGGTTAACCATCTTTTGTAATTTTATTCTGTAACTACCTCTCTGGAGAGTTTTATGGCCGTTGAACGTACCCTGTCCATCATCAAGCCCGATGCCGTTGCCAAAAATGTCATTGGTCAGATCCTGACCCGCTTCGAGCAGGCTGGTCTGCGCGTTGTTGCAGCCAAGATGGTTCAGCTGTCCCAGGCCGATGCCGAAGGTTTCTACGCCGAGCACAAAGAGCGTCCTTTCTTCAAGGATCTGGTTGGCTTCATGACCTCCGGCCCGGTTGTTGTTCAGGTTCTGGAAGGTGAAGGTGCGGTTCTGAAAAACCGTGAGCTGATGGGCGCTACCAACCCGAAAGAAGCCGATGCCGGTACTATCCGCGCAGACTTCGCCGAGTCCATCGATGCCAACGCTGTTCACGGCTCCGACTCCACCACTTCCGCTGCACGCGAAGTGGCTTACTTCTTCGCCGAAACCGAACTCTGCCCGCGCTAAGGCCGGGTCGGGTTTGCTCAACCTAGTGATGTGATCGCCATGACCGATACCACCAGCAAGACCAATCTGCTGGGTCTGACACAGCAGAAACTGGAAGCTTTCTTCGAAGGATTGGGAGAGAAGCGTTTTCGTGCCGGCCAGGTCATGAAATGGATGCATCACTATGGCGTGGACAACTTCGATGACATGACCAATATCGGCAAGGCCCTGCGCG
The DNA here is from genome assembly GCF_002903165.1 of Halopseudomonas oceani. Lineage (GTDB taxonomy): Bacteria > Pseudomonadota > Gammaproteobacteria > Pseudomonadales > Pseudomonadaceae > Halopseudomonas > Halopseudomonas oceani. The sequence continues at coordinate 38,644 of NZ_PPSK01000012.1, read as the reverse complement.
AGAAGCTCAAGGCCACCGCCGAGATTCGTGGTCCCGAAGTAGTCAGCGAGGATATTTCCCGTGACGGCACACGCAAGTGGGTCGTCCGGGTTGCCTCGGGCAGTTGCGTTGAGACAGTGTACATTCCGCAGAACGGGCGCGGCACCCTGTGTGTCTCCTCTCAGGCGGGTTGTGCGCTGGACTGCAGCTTCTGTTCGACCGGCAAGCAGGGCTTCAACAGCGACCTGACCGTGGCCGAAATCATTGGCCAGGTGTGGATCGCCAGCAAGTCCTTTGGTTCTGTTCCTGCGACCGCCGATCGTGCCGTCACCAACGTGGTGATGATGGGCATGGGTGAGCCGCTGCTTAATTACGACAACGTTGTGGATGCCATGACGTTGATGATGGACGATCTGGGCTACGGCATTTCCAAACGCAAGGTGACCCTGTCCACCTCTGGCGTCGTGCCGATGATCAACAAGCTGGCCGAGCAGATGGATGTTGCACTGGCACTATCGCTGCACGCGCCGAACAACGCGCTGCGCAATCAGTTGGTACCGCTGAATAAGAAGTACCCGCTGGAGGTGCTGTTGCCGGCCTGCAAGAACTACATCGCCGGCCTCGGCGAGAAACGCTCGCTGACGGTCGAGTACACCTTGCTCAAGGGCGTGAACGACCAGCCCGAGCATGCTGCCGAGATGATTGAGCTGCTGCGCGATATCCCGTGCAAAATCAACCTGATTCCGTTCAACCCGTTCCCGCACTCCGGTTACGAGCGGCCAAGCAATAACGCGATTCGTCGTTTTCAGGACATGTTGCATCAGGCAGGCTATAACGTCACGGTGCGAACGACACGCGGTGAAGATATTGACGCCGCCTGCGGGCAACTGGTCGGGCAGGTGATGGATCGCACCCGCCGCAGTGAACGCTATATCGCCGTACGCCAGCTCGCCGCTGACGCAACGGAAGCCGCTCCAGTATCAACGCGGCACAACGCAGGTTAACCACTCAGGCCGGAAAGGATGTTGACATGAGCAAGCCAAGCGCCGCGATTTTGATTCTTTGTCTGCTGCTGGCGGGCTGTGTCAGTACTGGCCAGACCGGCCGTAAAGTCGACCCCGAAGCCGCGCGCGACGCCTATGTTCAGTTGGCTATCGGCTACCTGCAAAAAGGTGAGACAGAGCGGGCCAAGCATCCGCTGAGTGAAGCACTGAAGCTGGATCCGCGCTCGGCGTCGGCGCATATGGTGCTGGCCCTGGTATTCCAGCAGGAAGGCGAGTTCTCCGCCGCCGAACAGCACTTCCGCTCGGCGCTGTCCAGTGACCCGAACAACGCCAGGCTCCTTAACAACTACGGCGCTTTCCTGCTTGATCGTGAGCGTTATCAGGAGGCGCTGGAGTATTTCAACAAGGCTGCGGCCGATACGCTTTATAGCGAACGTTCTCGGGTGTTTGAAAACATGGGGATCGCGTATTTGCGGATGGGTAACACGGACGCCGCCCGCGAAAACCTGGAGCGGTCGCTGCGCCTGAACAACCGTCAGCCACGCGCCCTGCTTGAGCTGGCTCAGCTCGAGTTCAACAGTGGCGACTTCGTTCCAGCCTGGAATCACTTCCGCCGTTTTGATCAACTGTCAGAGCAGAATGCAACCAGTCTGTGGCTTGGTGTGCGGCTGGCACGCCGATTCGAAGATCACAGCAAGGCTGCCAGCTACGCGCTGCAGCTCAAACGTCTTTATCCCAACAGTCCTGAAGCCAAAGCGCTTATGGAGTCCGAAAAGTCATGAGTTCCGAGCGTCATGATGCTGCTGCAGACATGGCAGAACCCCGTGCCCTGCGTAATCCTGGTGAGTCCCTGCGTGAGGCGCGTGAAGCCCGCCAGCTGAGCACGGCTGAGGTGGGGTTGGAACTGAAGATATCGCGTCAAGCGGTAGAGCACATTGAGTCGGGCCAGTTTGACCGGCTGCCCGGTGACACCTTTACGCGCGGCTATATCCGGAGCTATGCGCGGCTGATGGGGCTCGACGCTAACCGGCTGGCGCTTGAGTTTGATCGCTATCGTGGTATCGAGGCGCGGGAGCGTCCGGTCAGTTCAATTGCGCGGGTGAATCTGCCGAGCGGGTCCGGCCGCTCCGTCATGCGCTGGTCCACGTTGCTGATGGTGGTAGCGTTGGTTGCTTCAGCGCTCTGGTGGTACGAGTCCAGCCGCCCGGAGTCTGAGCCGTTGACGCCGATGGAGGGCCTGGAGTCCGAACTGCTGCTTGATGACGTCGAGGTGGATGCCATGACGCTGCCAGAGGCCATTGCCGACCAGACTGACGGCATTCCGGCAGACCTGATGCCGCCGCAAGAGCAGGCGGACGCGGGCCCCGACGCAGACGCAGGTGAAGCCGACGCCGCAGCCGCTGCCGCTGAGCCGCCGGCCGCAACGCAGGCCGCTTCTGTTGTTGCTGAGCCCACTGCTTCTGTCGGTGGCGGCCTGCAGTTGAGCGTTGCTGCGGACTGCTGGGTGCAGGTCAGTGCTGCTGACGGTGGGGTGCTGCATAGCGGGCTACTGCGTGCAGGTCAGTCACTGGATATTCCCCATGAAGGCGCGTTGAGCCTGGTGATTGGCGACCGCAGCGCGGTGACGTCCATCCGATTTAAAGGCAATCCCGTAACACTGCCGCCGCAGAGCCAGTCCGGTGTCGTCCGACTGCGCCTGGGCGAGTAAGAGGTCAGACAGTTATGCAGCATGAGTCGCCGGTAAAACGTCGTGTCTCCCGGCAGATCAAGGTTGGTTCGGTACTGGTGGGTGGTGATGCCCCCATATCGGTACAGAGCATGACCAATACCGAAACCTGTGATGTTGCCGCTACCGTCGAGCAGATCCGTCGGCTGGAAGCGGTCGGTGCCGATATCGTGCGGGTCTCTGTGCCGAGCATGGAGGCTGCCGAGGCCTTCGGTGAAATCCGCAAGCAGGTTGGTATTGCACTGGTCGCCGATATTCACTTCGACTACAAGATTGCCCTGCGGGTTGCTGATCTTGGGGTCGATTGCCTGCGCATCAACCCCGGCAATATTGGTCGTGAAGATCGTGTTAAAGCGGTGGTCGATGCAGCCCGCCACAACGGCATCCCGATTCGCATCGGGGTCAACGCCGGTTCGCTGGAAAAGGATCTGCAGAAGAAATACGGCGAGCCAACCCCGGCGGCGCTGGTCGAGTCGGCGCTGCGTCACGTTGAGCATCTTGACCGGCTCGACTTTCAGGATTTCAAGGTCAGCGTGAAGGCGTCCGACGTCTTCATGGCGGTTGACGCCTACCGGCTGCTGGCCAAGCAGATCGAGCAGCCGTTGCATCTGGGTATCACCGAGGCGGGCGGCCTGCGCTCGGGCACCGTCAAGTCGGCGGTAGGGCTTGGCATGTTGCTGGCCGAGGGCATTGGCGACACCATCCGTATCTCGCTGGCGGCTGACCCGGTCGAGGAGATTCGTGTCGGGTTCGATATTCTGAAGTCGCTGCGCCTGCGTTCGCGCGGCATCAACTTCATTGCCTGTCCGAGCTGCTCGCGCCAGAACTTCGATGTGGTCAAGACCATGAACGAGCTGGAGGCGCGCCTCGACGACGTGCTGACGCCGATGGATGTTGCGGTCATTGGCTGTGTCGTTAATGGGCCGGGCGAAGCCAAGGAGGCCGATATCGGCCTGACGGGTGGTACGCCGAACAACCTGATCTATCAGGACGGCAAGCCGGATCAGAAAGTAGATAATGCCGAGCTGGTCGACCGACTGGAAAAAATGATTCGAGATAAAGTGGCTGCCAAACAAGCGCTGGATGCCAACACCATCGCCCGCGGTTGAGCGGCCAGGTAATAGGAAAGAGACTTTGAAGACCCTGCAAGCCGTTCGCGGCATGAACGACGTTCTGCCTGAAGACAGCGCCCTGTGGCAATACTTTGAACGCACCGTATCAGACCTGCTGACCAGCTACGGTTATCAGCAGGTGCGTATGCCGATTGTCGAACCGACCGAGCTGTTCAAACGCTCCATCGGTGAAGTGACCGACATCGTCGAAAAGGAAATGTACACCTTCGAGGATCGCAATGGTGACTCGCTTACCCTGCGTCCGGAAGGCACCGCAGGCTGCGTGCGCGCGATGCTGCAGCATGGCCTGCTCGGCGGCGGTGTTGCCCAAAAGGTCTGGTACAACGGCCCGATGTTCCGTCACGAGCGCCCGCAGAAGGGCCGCTACCGCCAATTTCATCAGATCGGCGTGGAAACCTTCAATCTTGCTGGCCCGGATATCGACGCTGAACTGATCGTACTGTCCTGGCGCCTCTGGCAGCGCCTGGGTATCAGCGATGCGGTCAAACTGGAGCTGAACAGCCTTGGCAGCTCGGAAGACCGTGCCCGCTATCGCGATGACCTAGTTGCCTATCTGCAGGCGCGCTTTGATCAGCTTGATGAAGACAGCCAGCGTCGCCTGGCCAGTAATCCGCTGCGTATCCTCGACAGTAAGGTGCCGGAGACGCAGGCGCTGCTGACGGACGCGCCGAAGCTGGCCGACTATCTGAACGACGAAGCGCGCGCTCACTTTGACGGGTTGCGTGCCTTGCTGGACGAAGTCGGCATTCCCTATGTAATCAATCCAAAGCTGGTGCGCGGGCTGGACTACTACGGCCTGACGGTGTTCGAATGGGTCACCGATCAGTTGGGTGCCCAGGGTACGGTCTGTGCCGGTGGCCGGTACGATGGGCTGGTTACCCAGCTTGGTGGTAAGCCTGCCCCGGCGGTTGGCTTTGCCATGGGCATTGAACGGCTATTGTTGCTGATCGAAACGCTCGAGCGCGTGCCCGCTGAACTGGCTCGTCAGGTGGATGTCTATCTGGTCACACTGGGGGAGACGGCGGTAAAAGCCGGCTTGCGCTTGGCCGAACAGCTGCGTGACGCGCTACCGTCGCTGCGGTTGGTCGTGCACGCCGGGGGTGGCAGCTTCAAGAGTCAGTTCAAGAAAGCTGACAAATCTGGTGCTCTTTACGCGCTGGTGCTGGGAGAAGACGAAGTGGCTGCGCAGCAGATTGGCTTCAAGCCGCTGCGCAGTGGCGAGGAACAGGAAACCTTGAGCTGGCAGGATGTGCCGGCTCGACTGGCAGAGATTATCTGAGCGGCACTGGCCGTTTCTGGTTTGGCTAAGGAGTGAAGGGTGGCTTACGAGACAGAAGAAGAACAGGTAGAGAAGCTGAAGGAACTCTGGCAGCGCCACGGTGTGCCGCTGCTGACCGGGGTGGCCATCGCTCTGGCAGGGGTATTCGGCTGGCAAGCCTGGCAGAACTACCAGCAGGGGCAGGCGCAGGGCGCCTCCACGCTCTATCAGACCATGCTGGAGTCGGTACTCGGTAGCGACTCCGAGGCTTCACGCGCACGCGCTGCGGAACTCGCAGCGCAGCTGCGCGAGGATTACCCCAGTTCCCGTTACGCCGACTATGCGGCGCTGATGCAGGCGCGGTTGGCCGTAGAGGCCCGGGATTATCCGGTTGCCGAAAAGAGTCTGCGAGAATTGGTTGATACCACCAAGGATGCGGCTCTGCAGGAAGTGGCGCGTCAGCGTCTGGCTCGCGTGTTGGCTCAGCAGGAGCGCGCCGAGGAAGGCTTGGCACTGTTTGCTGCGCCGGTTGAAGGTTCCGAGCTGAAGGCGAGCCGCGAAGAAGTGCGTGGTGATCTGTTACTTGGTCTGGGTCGCAAGTCCGAAGCCCGTGCTGCCTACCAGGCGGCGATCGAGGCGCTGGAGGATGCATCCTCACGCCCGCAGTTGCAATTGAAGTTGGACGATCTGGCGGAGGAAGCCTAGTGAAAGTGATGTCACGTTATCTGGTACTGGGGCTTACAGCCGCTCTGATGGTTGGTTGTGGCAGCTCCGGCAAGAAGGAACTGCCACCGGCCGAGCTGGAAAAATTCGACGCTGAAGTTCAACTGGACCGCGTCTGGAAGCGCAACATCGGTGTTGGTCAGGGCGAATTGTTCAACAACCTGACGCCCGCCCTTGATGGTCTTACGCTCTACGCGGCTGACGCCAAGGGGCGCGTTGTTGCGCTGAACCGCGAAGACGGCGACGAAAAGTGGGAAGTCAAACTGAAGGCGCCGCTTTCCGGTGCTGTTGGTGCTGGCGGTGGTCTGGTCATCGTCGGTACGCTCGACGGCCAGGTAATTGCGCTGGATGAGACCGACGGTAGCGAGAAGTGGCGTGCGCAGGCGTCCAGCGAAGTGCTGGCCCCGCCGCAGACCAATGGTGACGTCGTCGTCGTGCAGACGCAGGACGACAAGCTGGTTGCGCTGGACATCAGCAGCGGCGAACGCCGCTGGATTTACGAGTCGTCATTGCCGGTGTTGACCGTGCGTGGCCACAGCACTCCGATTGTCGATGTGCGTCAGGTGTTTGCTGGCTTGGCCAGCGGCAAGGTCGTTGCGCTGGCAGCCGATACCGGTATCCCGCTGTGGGAGCAGCGTATTGCTCAACCCAAGGGCCGCTCCGAACTTGAGCGTATGGTGGATATTGACGGTCAACTGGTGCTGGATGATGAGCGTCTTTACGTCGTCTCCTACCAAGGTAATGTCGCCGCACTGGACGCCCAGTCCGGTCGCCCGCTGTGGCAGCACCCGGCGTCCAGCTATGTTGGTCCGGGCGTTGGTTTCGGTAGCGTCTACGTCAGCGAGGCGGATGGCACCGTGCAGGCGCTGGACGCTGGCAGTGCCCGTGAGCTCTGGAGCAATGAGTCGCTGGCCCGCCGTCAACTGACGGCGCCGGTAGCGTTCAGCAACTACGTTGCCGTCGGTGACTTCGCAGGTTACCTGCACCTGCTGGCTCAGACCGATGGCCGTATGGCCGGTCGCGTCAAGGTTGATGGCGACGGCTTGCGTGCCAGCCCGCTGGTGATTGGTGATCTGCTGTTCGTCTACGGTAACAGCGGCGATCTGGCAGCCTACAAGCTGAAGTAAGCCGAAAAGCGGTTATACTTTCCCGGCCGTTACACAGTCAGGTGTAACGGCCGTTTTGTTTTTTTGCACAGCATCTGTGCGCGGAGTAATCATGGTTCCTGTCATCGCTCTGGTGGGGCGGCCGAACGTCGGCAAATCCACCCTGTTCAATCGTCTGACCAAGAGTCGTGACGCCATCGTGGCCGATGTCTCCGGCCTGACCCGTGACCGTCAGTACGGTGAGGCGGTCTGGCAGGGAAAGCCTTATATTGTGGTCGATACCGGTGGTATCACCGGCGACGAGCAGGGTCTTGATCTGATGATGGCCGGTCAGTCATTGCAGGCCATCGAAGAGGCCGACGCCGTGCTGTTTCTGGTTGATGCGCGCGCTGGCCGCACCGCCGGTGATGAACAGATTGCCGAGCACCTGCGCAAGCGCAACAAGCACACCTACCTGATCGCCAACAAAATCGACGGCGCTGACCCGGATGCGATCCTTGGCGAGTTTGCCACCTTGGGTCTCGGTCAGCCGCTGGGGATTGCCGCCGCGCACGGTCGTAATATCAACCCGATGCTGGATGCGGTGCTCAATGACGAGAGCCTGCAAGTCAGCGGCGAAGAGGGGCGTGTCGTTGAGCCAATCGGTACCAAGATTGCGATCATCGGTCGGCCGAACGTCGGTAAGTCCACGCTGGTCAACCGTATGCTCGGTGAAGACCGGGTGGTGGTATTTGATCAGGCCGGTACCACCCGCGACAGCATCTACATCCCCTACGAGCGTTTCGAGAAGCCCTACACGCTGATTGATACCGCTGGGGTGCGTCGCCGCGGCAAGGTTTTCGAGGCCATCGAGAAGTTCTCGGTGATCAAGACCCTGCAGGCAATCCAGGACGCTAACGTGGTGATCTTTGTCGTCGATGCCCGCGAGGGGATTGTCGAGCAGGATCTACACCTTTTGGGCTTCGTGCTGGAAGCCGGCCGTGCGCTGGTCATTGCTGTCAACAAGTGGGACGGCATGGCGCAGGAAGAGAAGGAGTATGTGAAAACGGAACTGGAGCGCCGGTTGATTTTCGCCCAGTTTGCCGATATTCACTTTATTTCTGCGCTGCATGGCAGTGGCGTCGGTCTGCTCTACAAGTCAGTGGATCAGGCCTATCAGGCGGCGATGACGAAAATTCCGACCCGTCGGATGACCGAGATTCTGGAAGACGCGGTGAGCGAACACCAGCCGCCTATGGTTAATGGTCGCCGTATCAAGCTGCGCTATGCCCACCTCGGTGGGTCCAACCCGCCGATTATCGTGGTCCACGGCAATCAGGTCGATTCGGTGCCGCGCTCCTATACCCGTTATCTGGAGAACACCTTCCGCAAGGTGCTACGCCTGACCGGCACGCCGATCCGTGTTGAGTACAAGGGCAGTGATAACCCCTATGCTGATCGCAAGAACACGCTGACCGAGCGTCAGGTGAACAAGAAGCGTCGCCTGATGAGTCACAACAAGAAGATGAAGAAAAAGAGCAAGGACAAACGCTGATCCTGCTCAAACAAAAAAGCCGGCATCACGCCGGCTTTTTTGTGTCCGCTGCTCAGGCTTCTAATGCCGGGTAGTCGGTGTAGCCCTCGGCGCCGCCGCCGTACAGCGTGCGCGGGTTGACCTGATTGAGCGGCGCACCAGCCTGCAGCCGTGCGACCAGATCCGGGTTGGCGATATAGGGACGGCCGAATGCAGCAAACTGCGCCAGACCGCTCTCGAGCGCGCTGGAAGCGCTTTCGCCATCCAAACCGCCAGCGAGGATGAAGTCGCCTTTGTAGACTTTGCGCAGCGCGGCCAGCAGTTCGTCGAAGCCTTCGTAGCTGCCACCTGCCCAGTCCGGCTTGTTGACGTGAACATAGGCCAAACCACGGCTGTTCAGTTGCTCCAGCAGGTAGCTGAAGGTTTCCAGCGGGTTGGCGTCCTCAACACCGTTGAAGGTGCCGAGCGGAGAAATGCGGATGCCAACGATGCCGGCGTCGCCTGCCGCGGCGACCACTGCATCGACGACTTCGAGTACCAGGCGGGCGCGGTTTTCGACGCTGCCGCCATACGCATCGGTGCGCTGGTTGCTGTTGGAGCAGAGGAACTGGTCGAGCAGGTAGCCGTTGGCAGCGTGAATCTCGACGCCGTCAAAGCCGGCCTGCAGTGCGTTGCGGGTTGCCTGTGCGTAGGTTCCCACCACCTGAGGCAGCTCGGCGGTTTCCAGCGCGCGGGGGGTAGAGGCGGCTGCCTTGTGATGGCTGCCATCGGGTTCCTGCACGTAGACGTCCGCTTTGGCGGCAATGGCAGAGGGGGCGACCGGTGCCTGACCGTTGGGCTGAATCAGGGTGTGGGAGATGCGGCCGACGTGCCACAGCTGCAGGAAGATGCGGCCACCGGCGTTGTGCACGGACTCGGTGACAGCCTTCCAGCCTTCAATCTGTTCGGGGCTGTGAATGCCGGGCGTCCAGGCGTAGCCCTGTGCTTCGGGGCTGATTTGCACTCCTTCGCTGATGATCAGACCGGCGTTGGCGCGTTGGGTGTAGTACTCGACGTTCAGAGCGTGGGGTAGATTGCCGGGCTGAGCAGCGCGCTGGCGGGTCAGTGGGGCCATTACCACGCGGTTTGGCAGATCAAGGCTGCCGAGGCGAGCAGGTTGGAACAGGGTATTGCTGGGCATAGGGGCTCCCGGAGTCAGTCGTCGGTGAATGTCCAATGCCGGTCATTATGGGGGTGGCATTCTTTTTCGCAAGTACGTACGATTTTGGCAGTCACTTACCAAAAGGTAATCATCAGATGACCGAAGAGCAGTTACGCATCGCCGAGAGCAAGCGATTGGTGCGCGGCGACAAGACCTACTCGACGCCCATCGAAGTCACGCTGGATGTGATCGGCGGCAAGTGGAAGGCTGTGTTGGCTTATCACATCATTCAGGGGCCGCAGCGGTTTTCGGAGCTAAAGCGTTTGGTGCCGGGTATTACCGAGAAGATGCTGACCCAGCAGTTGCGTGAGCTGGAGCGCGACGGAGTGGTGAGTCGCACGGTGTTTGCCGAGGTGCCGCCGCGGGTCGAGTACCGTATTACCGAGCACGGTGCGAGTTTGCAGCCGGTGCTGGCGGCGATGTGCAGTTGGGGCAGGGAGCACTGGCAGCAGAGCGCTGCCAGTACAAATGACTAATCTGCGGGGCGGGCGCCCCGCAGGTCCTCAGGCGGCTTGCGCCTCCGCCTGACGCAGTGCGCGGTTGAGGGCGCTGAACAGGGCGCGGAAGCTGGCGGTAGTCAGGTTCTCGTCGATACCCAGACCGTGTACCGGGCGACCGCCGTCCAGGCGGACTTCAACGTAGGCTGCGGCCTTGGCATTGGTGCCGGAGCCGATGGCGTGCTCGTGGTAGTCCATGATTTCCAGACCCACTGGCAGGCCGGCTACCAAGGCTTCCAGCGGGCCTTTGCCCAGTCCGCGCCAATGCAGGGTGTTGCCCTGATTGAGCACTTCCACATCGACGGCGCTGGTGCCGTTCTCTTCCTGCAGGCGATGACGGATCAGCGCATACGGGCTGGTCGCCTGGAGGTATTCCTTCTCCAGCAAGCCGTGAATCTGTGCAGCGGTCAGTTCCAGGCCGAGGCGATCGGTTTCACCCTGAACCACTTGGCTGAACTCGATCTGCATGCGACGCGGCAGGCTGATGCCGTACTCCTGCTCCAGCAAATACGTAATGCCGCCCTTGCCTGACTGGCTGTTGACGCGGATGACTGCCTCGTAGCTACGGCCAATGTCCGCCGGGTCGATCGGCAGGTAGGGGACTTCCCAGATGCCGTTCGGATCTTGCTGGCTGAAACCCTTGCGGATTGCGTCCTGATGCGAACCGGAGAAGGCGGTATGGACCAGGTCGCCGACGTACGGGTGACGCGGATGCACCGGTAACTGGTTGCATTCTTCTACGACCTTGCGCACGGCGTCGATGTCGGAGAAGTCCAGCCCTGGATGCAGACCCTGGGTGTACATATTCAGCGCCACGTTGACCAAGTCGACGTTACCAGTGCGCTCACCGTTGCCGAACAAGCAGCCTTCGACGCGGTCTGCACCGGCCATCAGGCCCAGCTCGGTTGCCGCAACGCCGGTGCCACGGTCGTTGTGAGTGTGCAGGCTGACCAGCACGCTGTCGCGGCGGCTGATATGGCGGCAGAACCACTCGATCTGGTCGGCATAAATGTTCGGGGTGGATACCTCTACGGTCGCCGGCAGATTGAGGATTACCTTGTTTTCAGGCGTCGGTTCCCAGACATCCAGCACCGCATCACAGACTTGCACCGCGAAGTCCAGCTCGGTGGAGGTGAAGATTTCCGGCGAGTACTGGAAGGTCCACTCGGTCTCGGGCTGCTTGGCAGCCAGCTCCTTGATCAGCTTGGCGGCGTTGACGGCAATGTCGGTCACGCCCTGCTTGTCTTGCTTGAAGACAATGCGACGGAAGCTCGGCGCGGTGGCGTTGTAGACGTGAATGATGGCCTTTTTGGCGCCTCGGACAGATTCGAAGGTGCGTTCGATCAGGTCGGCACGGGCCTGGGTCAGCACCTGAATGGTGACGTCATCCGGGATATGGCCATCCTCGATCAGCGTGCGCACGAAATCGAAATCAGTCTGGGAGGCAGAGGGGAAGGCCACCTCAATCTGCTTCAGGCCCACGGCGACCAGTGTCTTGAAGAAGCGCAGCTTGCGCGCCGGGTCCATTGGCTCGATCAGTGACTGGTTACCGTCGCGCAGATCAGAGCTGCACCAGACCGGTACTTCGGTGATGGTGCGGCTGGGCCACTGGCGATCAGGAATGTCGATCGGCTGGAATGCGCGGTACTTGCTTGACGGGTCTTTGAGCATGCTCATGGTGTTGATTTCCCTGGGCTGGCCGGCCTCTCGTGAAGGCCTGAGGCAGTAACAGATAAGAGTTCGTTGCAGTAAACGGTAATGGCTGCGATGTTGGGTTGCAACAAGTTGATAAAAAATGGCAGGAATCACCGTTTGGGTGATAAATGTTGGTTTTTATTGCCTCTGCTGGGCGATTTCTGCCGAATGTTTGCGCACTGGTTTCAGAGCGACATCAAGGTTGATAAGTGCCGATGAAAATCGCCGGGTCGACCCGGCTGCCATTCAGACTGACGTTCCAGTGCAGGTGAGGCCCAGTGGCGCGACCGGTCGACCCGACCTTGCCGAGCACGCCACCGCGAGGGATTTCCTGCCCCAAGTCGACATCAATGGCAGAGAGGTGGCAGAACATGCTGATCAGCCCCTGGCCGTGGTCAACAAAAACGGTCTTGCCGTTGAAGAAGTAGTCGCCTACCAGAATCACTTCGCCAGCGGCTGGGGCCTTGATCGGCGTGCCGGTGCTGGCGGCAAAATCGAGTCCGGAGTGCGGGTTGCGTTCCTCGCCATTAAAGAACCGTCGCAGGCCGAAGGCACTGGACTGGCGACCGGGCACCGGGCGATCAAACAGCAGGTTGCTGGGCTGACGCGGGCTGAATCGGGCGTAGGCATCGGTTTGTTCTTGCAGTTCACGCTGGATACGCGCCAGCTGCGCCGGATCCGGATTGACCTGGCTGCGGTTCTTCAGCGTGATGTGCTGCTGTGCGTACACACGTGGGCCGACGGTGAAACCCAGTTGGCGTCCGTCTGCCAGTTCGATGTGCTGTTGGCCGGTTGGTACGTCCAGGCCAAGCCCGACGATGGCGATCCAGCGCTGACCGTCTTCGCGAATGGTCAGCAGCGGCTTGCCCTGAAAGGTTGCGCGCGGTGCGTCGGCTTGTTCTGGCAGGGCGACCACGGCAACGCCACCGGGCACGGGTTTATTGAGCAGGCGAGTGATAAAACCGTCGGCCAGCGCCGGCAGGCTGAGTCCGGCCAGCAGCAACGCTACCAGCGGGCGGCGTAGTTGATTCAGGAACATGGATCAATCCAGTAATGACAAGGTGTGGGGTTCGTCTTTCACTACTTCTACCGCCAGCGTGCCGTCGTGCAGTCGGGCGTTCAGGCGCTGGCCCGGGCGGGTATCGCCAGCACTGCGTACCGCCTTGCCCTGCTGGTCGAGCAGGATGCTGTAGCCGCGGCCAAGGGTGGCCAGCGGACTGACCAGATGCAGTGCCTGCACCTGCTGCTGCAGGCGCGTGTGCGCGTGCTTAAGTTGTTGCTGCATGGCCCGCGGCAAGCGCTGGTCCAGCTGTTGCCATTGTTCGTGCAGGCGCTGCAATCGGCGGCCCGGGTGCTGAGTGTTGAGCCGCGTTTGCAGGTACTGCAGGCGATCGGCACGCTGACGAAGACGGTTGTCGACCGCGCGCCGCAGGCGCATTTCCAGTTCGTCCAGCCGCCGTGCCTGCTGGGCCAGACGTTCGCCCGGATGCCGCAGGCGTCGACGCAGCCCGTCCAGCTGCAGGCGTGCTCGGCTCAGGCGCTCGTTCAGCCGTTGTTGCAGGCGACGCTGCAGCTGCTCGATCTGGCGCAGCAGGGCCAGTCGATCCGGGCTGAGCAGTTCCGCCGCAGCAGACGGGGTGGGTGCGCGCACATCGGCAACAAAGTCGCTGATGGAAAAGTCGGTTTCGTGGCCGACCGCACTGATGGTTGGCGTCTGGCAGGCGGCGAGGGCGCGGGCGACGCTTTCCTCGTTGAACGGCCAGAGGTCTTCCAGCGACCCGCCGCCGCGGCTGAGGATGATGGCATCAAACCCCGCCCGGTCGGCGCGTTCCAGCGCTTTGACCAGTTGCGGTGCGGCTTCGCGTCCTTGTACCGCAGCCGGGACGATCACCAGTTCGATAAAGGGTGCTCGGCGGCCGAACACGCTGATGATGTCGCGCACTGCGGCACCGCTCGGCGAGGTGATGACGCCAATGCGGGTGGGGTGGCCCGGCAGTGGGCGCTTGCGCTCGCTGTCGAACAGGCCCTCGGCCTGCAGCTTGGCTTTCAGCGCGTCGAATGCCTGACGCAGTGCGCCGTCACCAGCGGCCTCGACACTGTCGACGATCAACTGATAGTCGCCGCGGCCCTCGTACAGGCTGACCCGGCCACGGGCACGGACCTGCTGGCCGTCACGCATCGCCAATCGCACCCGGGCGGCGTTCTGACGGAACAGGGCACAGCGAATCTGTGCCCGGTCGTCCTTCAGGGTGAAGTACATGTGGCCGGAACTGGGGCGCGACAGATTGGACAGCTCGCCCTCGACCCAGATGCGTGGGAAAACGTCTTCCAACAGTTGCCGGGCGCGGGCATTGAGTTGGCTGACGCTGAGCACATCCGGCTCGGCGGTGAGCTTCTGAAACAGGTGATCATCGTTCATGGGGGCATTCTAGCAGGCTGTTGAACATCTAACTGCATTGCCGTTGCTACCCTAAACGCAGTATCAGAATGCGCATTTACTTGATGGAGATTTTGCTTCTTCGCCTGCTTTTGCCTTGCACGGGCTGCTTCGCCTATGGTTTCCAGGCGTCTGCCAAGCCATCTGCCGGGCAGCGCGCCGCAGCTGATGTGTGCGGTGATTTAGCATGCTGAATCCAATTGAGTGTGACCGGGGGGATAGGTATAATGGCGCGCTTCCATTTTCCCGCTCGGGAGCCTGCTATGCTGCGTATTCGCCAAGAAGCACTTACCTTTGATGACGTTCTCCTGGTGCCCGGATACTCCGAGGTCCTGCCCAAGGACGTGAGTCTCAAGACCCGTCTGACCCGTCGTATCGAACTGAACATCCCGCTGCTGTCCGCCGCGATGGACACCGTCACCGAAGCCCGTCTGGCGATTGCCATGGCGCAGGAAGGTGGCATGGGCATCATTCACAAAAACATGACCGTCGAGCAGCAGGCCGCCGAAGTCCGCAAGGTCAAGAAGTTCGAGTCCGGCGTTGTCCGTGACCCGATCACCATCGATGCCAGCGCAACCGTTGCCGAGCTGATCGAACTGACCCGTCAGAACAACATCTCCGGGGTGCCGGTGCTGTCCAATGGCGACCTCGTTGGTATCGTCACCGCCCGTGATATTCGCTTTGAAACCCGCATGAACGCGCTGGTCAGCGATGTGATGACGCCGAAGGAAAAGCTGGTAACTGTCAAGGAAGGCGTTGCTGCTACAGAAGTACGTCAGCTGCTGCATACTCACCGTATCGAGAAAGTGCTGATCGTGGATGACGCATTCCGTCTGCAGGGCATGATGACCGTGAAGGACATCGAAAAGGCCCGGGCCTATCCGAACGCCGCCAAGGACGATCAGGGTCGTCTGCTGGTTGGCGCAGCTGTTGGCACCGGCCCCGAAACCCCGGCGCGGGTTGAGGCGCTCGCCGCTGCTGGCGTTGACGTGATCATTGTGGATACTGCACACGGCCACTCCAAGGGCGTGATTGATCGCGTGAGCTGGGTCAAACAGAACTTCCCGGATATTCAGGTGATCGGCGGTAACATCGCCACCGGCACAGCCGCCAAGGCACTGGCCGACGCGGGTGCGGATGCGGTCAAGGTTGGCATTGGCCCGGGGTCGATCTGCACTACCCGGATTGTTGCCGGTGTCGGTGTACCGCAAATGTCTGCGATTGCCGACGTAGCTGCCGCGCTGGAAGGCACCGGTGTACCGCTGATCGCGGACGGTGGTATCCGCTTCTCCGGCGACCTGGCCAAGGCCATTGCCGCTGGCGCATCGGTTGTGATGATGGGCTCGATGTTTGCCGGTACCGAAGAAGCGCCGGGCGAAGTCGAACTGTTCCAGGGCCGCTCCTACAAGGCCTACCGCGGCATGGGCTCGCTGGGTGCGATGGCCAACGCCGGTGGTGGTTCCGCCGACCGTTACTTCCAGGACTCCGCTGCGGGCGCCGAGAAGCTGGTGCCGGAAGGCATCGAAGGCCGCGTACCGTACAAGGGCGCGTTGTCAGCCATCATCCATCAATTGATGGGCGGCCTGCGAGCCTCGATGGGGTATACCGGTTCCAGCTCCATCGACGAGATGCGTACCCAGCCCGAGTTTGTTCGTATTACCGGTGCCGGCATGAGTGAATCGCACGTACACGATGTGCAGATCACCAAGGAAGCGCCGAACTATCGAGTGGGTTGAGCGTAGCTCAACCCATCAGCGGCAAGCTGAAAGCGTCAAGCTGCAAGCAGCACGGTGTGCGCTTGTCGCTTGCAGCTTCGGGTTTGCCGCTTACTTTCTCTGAGGAAATTCCATGTCCCTGCAAGATATCCATGCGCACCGCATCCTGATTCTGGACTTCGGTTCCCAGTACACCCAGCTCATCGCCCGTCGGGTACGTGAGATCGGTGTTTACTGCGAGATCCACCCCTGGGACATGAGTGCCGAGGACATCAACGCCTTTGCGCCGCGCGGTATCATCCTTGCCGGTGGTCCGGAGTCGGTACACGCAGCTGACAGCCCGCGTGCGCCGCAGGCCGTATTCGACCTGAATGTCCCGCTGTTTGGCATCTGCTACGGCATGCAGACCATGTCCGAGCAGTTGGGCGGCAAGGTCGAAGGGTCGAATGTTCGCGAATTCGGTTATGCCCGTGTCGATGTGGTCGGCAAGGGTCGCCTGCTCGATGGTATTGAAGACCACGTCGACGCCGACGGTGTGTTTGGTCTGGATGTCTGGATGAGCCACGGCGACAAGGTCACCACGATTCCTGAAGGCTTCCACGTACTGGCCAGCACCCCGAGCTGCCCGATCGCTGCAATGGCCGACGACGAGCGCGGCTACTACGGTGTGCAGTTCCACCCGGAAGTGACCCACACCAAGCAGGGCGGCCGCATTCTGTCGCGCTTCGTGCTCGAGATCTGCGGCTGTGAAGCGCTGTGGACGCCGGCCAACATCGTTGAAGATGCCATCGCCACCGTGCGTGCACAGGTTGGCGACTCCAAGGTGCTACTGGGCCTGTCTGGCGGCGTTGATTCCTCAGTGGTTGCAGCACTGCTGCACAAGGCGATTGGTGATCAGCTGACCTGTGTCTTTGTCGACAACGGTCTGCTGCGCCATCAGGAAGGCGATCAAGTCATGGCCATGTTTGCCGAAAACATGGGCGTCAAGGTCATCCGTGTTGATGCCGAAGACCTGTTCCTCGGCCGTCTGGCCGGTGTCGCCGATCCGGAAGAGAAGCGTAAGATCATCGGCCGCACCTTTATCGAGGTTTTCGACACCGAAGCGACCAAGCTGCAGGATGTGAAGTTCCTCGCCCAGGGCACCATCTACCCGGACGTGATCGAGTCGGCTGGCGCCAAGACCGGCAAGGCCCACGTGATCAAGTCGCACCACAACGTCGGCGGCCTGCCGGACGACATGGCTTTTGAACTGGTCGAGCCGTTGCGCGAACTGTTCAAGGACGAGGTCCGCAAGATCGGTCTGGAACTGGGTCTGCCCTACGACATGGTCTACCGTCACCCGTTCCCGGGTCCGGGGCTGGGTGTGCGCATCCTCGGTGAAGTGAAGAAGGAGTACGCTGACCTGCTGCGTCTGGCGGATCACATCTTTATTCAGGAGCTGCACAACTTCGACTGGTACCACAAGACCAGCCAGGCCTTCGTCGTGTTCCAGCCGGTCAAGTCGGTTGGTGTGGTCGGTGATGGCCGTCGTTACGCCTGGGTGGTTGCCCTGCGTGCGGTAGAAACCATCGACTTCATGACCGCGCGTTGGGCGCACCTGCCCTATGAGCTGTTGGAGAAGGTCTCCAACCGCATCATCAACGAAATCGAAGGCATCTCCCGCGTCACCTACGACGTCTCAAGCAAGCCGCCGGCGACCATCGAGTGGGAGTGATTCCACCTCGCTCGTTGTCAGAAGAAGGCGCCCAATCGGGCGCCTTTTTTGTTTCAGCCGTCTGTTGATGCCCGCTTGTCCTGCGCCGGGGACAGTCCGAACAGGCGGCGATACTCGCGGCTGAACTGTGAGACGCTTTCGTAGCCGACGGCGAAGGCCGCGGCGCTGACGCTTTTGCCTCGGCTGAATATCTGATTGCGTGCATCAATCAGCCGGAGCTGCTTCTGGAACTGCAGCGGCGTCAGTGATGTGTGTGCACGAAAGTGCAGGTGAAAGGCCGAGCGGCTCATTCCCGCCTTGGCTGCCAATACGTCAATAGTTAGCGCCCTGCGATAGTCGCGTCGCAGCAGGCTTACCGCTCGTGCGATGCGGCTCGCGTGGCCATCTACCTGCGCCAGTTCTCGGAGCTGTTCGCCCTCGGGGCCGAGCAGCAACCAATGGTGGATTTCCCTCAGCAGCCCAGCGTGAAGAGCTGCCAAGGACGCTGGCTGATCAAGCACGGCGATGAGACGGCGTACGGCGTCGAATAGTGCCGGCCGAACGTTCTGCCGTTGCTCAGGAAGGCCGTTGTGCAGGTTTATCAACTCGCGCAGCAAGCCTGCATCCAGATCCAGCGCGATGGACAGATACGGCTTAGCCGCACTGGCCTCGCCTATGCGTGTCCTGGTGGGGACGTTGCGGCTGACCAGCATTACTTCACCTGCATTGAAGCGCTCGCACCGGTCGCCGATATCGACCTCCTTGCTACCCTCCAGCACCAAGCACAGAAGGGGCTGGATTATTGCGTGATCCACTTCCGCAGGCGTTACTCTCCGCAGCAGGACCAGGCCGGGTACCGGGGTTTTAATAGGGGAGCCTTCTGCAGCGTGCTTTTGGCAGTAGCTGCGTGCGGTCTCAATCAGCGCTTTGTGCATGTTGGCATTCTGCGCCTGAGAATGGGCGAGGGTAAAGCTGGCGGGATTTTTAGGCAGGTTTCTTGGTGCTTTGCGCATCTGATGATTTAGCCGCACCGCTAGAGTGGAGGCTCCAAATCAGGAGATTTTCCATGAACGACAAGCAGATTCCCATTGGCTCAGTACCGGGCCCGGTGGCGCCGCCAGAAGCCCCCCAGACCCCGCATGTTGGCGTGCTACAGATCGGTGAGCAGGGCGCGGAAGGGCGCAAGGCGTTTTATATTCATCTCGAAGCCAAGCCCGGGCGCGAAGACGAGGTGGTGCAGATGTTGCGCGACATTCGCCTCTGCGTGGAGCAGGAACCGGGAACCGGACCCTGGTTTGCGGTGCGTTTCTCCGAGCGAGTTTTCGGCATCTTTGAGGCCTTCTTCGATCTGGCTGGGAGGCAGGCGCACGTTGAAGGCGGTGGGGGCGATATCTTTCGAGATCGGGAGAGGATGAACGCCATTCTGGTCGATGCTGCTCGGGTGCACCGTCTGGACGTGCTGATGAGCAAGGATTACTTCTCGCATCTACAGCAGTGATGTCGCGAAGCAGGTCTCCTCGGGTAAGCTGGTTCTCTGCGGCTGTCCTGCCACTTTGCGGGCCCGCCGGTGAAAAGCGGGTCAGTGCTAAAGAAGCGTCTGTTCGGGCAGGTCTCACGCGCTGGACAAGCCGCGTGAGAAGGTCCGTTTGTGAGCGGTCATGGGGATGGCGTTGCATTACGTGAAAGCAGCTCTTTGGCCATCTCTATTGCCTGCTCATGTGACCTTGCAAGAATAAGCGGGTAGCCCCAGAACTTGGCAAATACGGTAGCAAAGGCCTTGAAACCAAGACGTTTTGCCGAGCTGGGTTCGACTAGAATCATGGCCAGAACCAGCCTTCGTAATTCAGCCTTGTGCTTTTTCATCCAGAGTGCGGTGCGCTTCTTGTCTTCCGGTGAGTGCTCGTGGTCTTCAGCGGGTGCGGTGTCGCTCAAGATGACGAAGGGCTCGCCGCGCCGCAAATTCGCCTCGAACTCTTCGAAGTCCTTCTGGTGATCATGTCCGGGTTCCTGCGTTAGATTCATCCAGACCAATGGGAAGTCAGAGCTGTTCATCGTCATGGTTGTTTCCTGTTTCTTTGATGTGACGCCAGGTGGCGGCAATGGCGAACACGCCCGGCAATGTAATGAAGAATACGGCCGAAAAGGCAACGTACCAGCCGTCACGCATTCCGTCGGAGATTCCCCCGAGGGTATTCAGGGCCACAAGCAGGCTGCCGAGAATGAGCGTCACCCAGTGAGACTTTTGGGTTCCGATCAGTGCGAGCAGCATAGTGACGATCCAGCACCCGTAGAACGCGGGGAAAACCCACAGTACTCCGGGTTCAAACGTAATCGCCGGTGTTGCGCCTTGTGCTCTCACATAATCGTTTATGTAAAAGAACAACTGGAAGGTGACAAACAGCACGGCACCTACGGCTGTCGTTAGCCAGAACAAGGCGACCTTGCTTGAGGTGTTCGTGGCCAGGTTTGGTGCTGGGGGCTGAAGGGGCATAAGCGCTTTCTCCATGGTTGATGGTTGTATGGCAGAGGTTTTCCCTGTGCTGAAATGTTCGCCTGAGAGCAAATCAATACCTGTAGTTCAGCGTCACCATCACATTGCGTGGAGCGCCGTAACCCACGGTGTCGTAATCGCCCTTCTGCAGTGCGTACTCCTTGTCGAAAACGTTGTTGACGTTGACCGCCACGTTGGTCTGATCGGTGATCGCGTAACGCCCCATTAGTGATGCTATGGCATAAGAATCCTGTTCTCCGCCCAAGGTGCTAGTGCCTGTATTGGCGGCCTTGTAGAAGCGGCTTTGCCATTGGACGCCTGCGCCCAGCGTCAACTTGCTCCACTGTCCGGGCAACTGATAGGTGTTGAAAAGCTGAGCGGTGGTGCGCGGTAGCTGCGTGTTCAGACGGGCGCCGTCGCCATCTTGTGCCGTGAAATGGGCGATACCGGCGTAGATGTTCCAGCCGCGCGCCAGCTCACCCTGAACATCAAGCTCAATGCCGCGCGATTTCGTCCCATCGGTGCCCTGGTAAGCCTGTGCACCGGCTGGTGTATAGGTTCCTGCAACCATCTGTGCTGCGTTGTCCAGTTCGGTCTCGAATAAGGCAACCGACGCATTCAGAAGCCCCTCCATATAGGCCCCTTTGAGGCCAATTTCCGTGGTCTTTCCTTTGCTCGGTGTGAGCACGTTACCGCTGCTGTCGCGATAGTCGGTTTGCGGATTGAATATCCCCGTGTAGCTCACGTAAGCCGAATAGGACTTGTCGATGTCGTAGATCAAGCCGGCATACGGGGTGAATTCACTACTCTTCTTGTAATGCAACGACGAGTTGCCGCTGACGTCGTCGATCTCATAGTTGCTGAAGCGGCCACCGACAATGAGTTTCAGAGGCTCAGCCAGCGAGAATCGGGCTGCGCTGTAGACACCGTTCTGCTTGATCCGGGTGCGGGTCGGTATTCGCGCCATGGCATCGAAATCAGGACGGGGAAAGGCGGGACTCAGATCATAGACATTGACCGGCACCAAGCCTGCGTAGAACGGGGCGATATCCGCCTGGCTGGCCTTGCGGCGCGAACTTGTCGCCCCCACCACCAGTTCGTGCTGTCGACCCAGTAGCTCGAAGGGGCCGCTGGCCATCACGTCGAAGGTGTTTTGGCGGCTATGGCCCTCAGACGCCAGGGCGACCGGGTAGGCCCCGTTGGGATAGGTGCCCAGTCCCGTAGCGCGATCGGGACGACCGACCAGACCGAGCAGTTCGGCATCGTATTCGGTACGGTACTGATTAGCCACGGCCCGAAGCGCCCAGCCATTGGCGAAGCGGTGCTCGATCTCGGCAAACGCTGTCTTGAGGGTGTTGTCCCAATAGCTCCAGTCCTGTGCATAGTTCTTGGAGCGTGAATACTCCGCCTGTGTACCGTCGCTGAACCAGAGCGGCAAACCGCCCCAGGTGGAGCCCTTCGGAGTGATGTCCTGGTACTCGTAGCCGAGGCTCACCGTTGTATCTGAGGTTAGGTCTGCTTCGATGATGCCGTAGAACGACTGCCTCTTGGGTTTGTAGCCGTCGAGATACGAGTGTCCGTCCTGGTACGTGCCCACCAACCGCGCACGGATGCGGCCGTCATCGGTCAATGGCGTCGAGATGTCGCCCATGCTCCGGTAGTTGTCCCAACTCCCAGCACCAAGCGAAGCCGCTGCCGAGAAGTCACGGGTCGGCCGCTTGCGCACCAGATTGATAGCGGCGGAGGGATTACCGGTACCCGTCAGCAGGCCAGAGCCGCCGCGTACTACTTCGACACGGTCATAGAACGCCGTATCGAGAGAGCCGATTCCGCTCCCGTTGACGATGTTGCCGACCACGGTGGGGATGCCGTCGTACTGAATGTTGTTGATCAGGAAACCACGGGAATAGAAACTCGTTCGCTCGCTGTCGGACTGGTAGGACTCGACACCCGTGGTGTTCTCCAGCACTTCCTGCACCGAATTCAACTGCTGATCATCCATACGCTGGCGGGTGATCACCGTTACCGCCTGCGGGGTTTCCCGCAGGGACAGCGGCAGATGCGTCGCAGCGGCCGTCTCGCCCGTGGTGTAGGAACCGGTATCTTCGGTGGTTGCTCTATCACTCTGGCCGGTTACGGCAATAGCCGGCAAGGCTATTTCTCCCTGAGCTGCCCCGGTCTTGGTTTGGATCTGCGTTGGCTCAGCGGCGTTTGCGCCCTGCGCGCCAATGAAAACTGCTGCCGCAATAGCTGAGCCGAGCAGGGTGCGGGGCACGCTCTTGGTGGTTGTTGGTTTTGGCATCAATAATACTCATTTGCATTTGAATGCCGTATTTAACAATGAAGGCAGAGAGGCGTGATGGCGAAATCAGGCCAGATTGTTATTCATTTAGGCCAATCGCAACGCTGTTCGCCGACGTGGCTGTAGTGAATAGGATGCTTGTAGAGTCTTGCTCAGCGGCTTTTTCTCAGCGTGAGCACACGCCGCCTAATGGTGGTTTGCTGCGCTTTGGCCAAGCGCTCCGTTAATGTTGGCAGTTGCAGGCTGCCGAGGCGGGCTTTGTTCCCGACGCGAAGTTGGCCTTTACCATCAACAGAGCTGTGCGACATGCCGGCGATATCGCCAGCCTAAGGAAAGATGATTAACGCCAGAGGGGGACTGCGTTTTCGAGCCAGCACTGCAAAGTGCGATCAGGGCGAGACGTTATCGGGGAGCATGATGCCAGGCACCGAAGCAAGCTCCGCGCCGCCCAAGCGATCCGAGAGATAGCGTGCCGGAGGCTTGCCCACCGCCTTGCGGAACATGGTGACGAACCCGCTGGCATTTTCGTATCCCAGTTCCAAAGCTACCGTTTGCACGCTTTCACCCTTGGTCAAACGTTGAAGCGCAAGAATCACATGCAGCTGCCGACGCCAGCGGCCGAAGCTCATGCCAATCTCATGCAGCAGAAGCCGGCTCATGCTTCGCTCGCTCATGCCAATGCGGATAGCCCAATCGGCCTTGGCGGTCTTGTCCGAGGGATCGGCCAGCATCATTTCTACGAGGTTGCGCAGTCGTGGGTCGCGCGGCATGGGCAGATGCAGGTCTTCCACCGGCGCTGCCGCCAACTCATCGAGCAACGTGGCAATCAGTCGGTCTTCCCGTCCGCCCGGTGCGTAAAGCTCAGGAAAGCCGGCCACCTTCACCAGCAACTCACGTAGCAGTGGCGATACCGAAATGGTGCAACAGGTTTTCGGAAGGTCCGGTGCGGCGTCTGGCTCGACGAACAGGCAATAGCATTCCGTTTCACCTGCCCCCCGCGCCGCATGCGGCAAGTCTCCCGGTATCCATATGGCGCATTGCGGCGGCACGATCCAGACGCCGTCTTCAATTTCGCAGTTGAGGATGCCGCGTAGGGAGTAGATCAACTGCGCCTTGCGGTGTTGGTGCTTTGCATTTTCCCAGTCATTTGCTACCGATGTGGCACTCAGGGCCACCACCGGTCGCGAGACGCTGTCGATGTCCCTTGGCACCGTCAGATCGGTGATTGCAATGCTCGACATGGTGTCTCGTAGCGCCTCGGACGAAAGATGGGATTTTGGCCTAAATGGAAAATAGTATGATCAACCTGTTCAATACCGTCTAGCCATACTGCCGTTGAGGTCGCTTGATCATGCTGGTCATTTCTGCACTCGACGCTAGGGGTTTTCTTTTGCACGCGCATAACGCCGTATCCAGCACGTTGAGTGGATCTTGCCCGCCAGGACTGCTGTCAGTTCGCCGCCTCAGCTCATGACTGCCTGCAGCCACGCGGCCAGTACCCCTGCGCCGACGGCGATGACCATCGGAATGGCCACCCTGAGCCCCAGGCTGCGGGTGCCGAATATCAGTGCCATCGCTGCCTTGATCAGGCTGTTACTGAGGGTCGCCAGCAGTATGGCGATGACCGCGGTTTCCTGATCCAATGAACCCAGAGACAAACGGGCGATGGCCAGGGTGATCGCGTCTACATCTACAAGGCCGGATACCACCGACAACATCAGTACCCCCTTGTCCCCCAGCCATTGCGTGAGCAGCTCGGCCAGCAGCAGAATCGCCGCCAGCAGCGCGCCAAATATCAGTGCCGAACTGAGATCCAACGGGTTCTTGTTGAGTGTGGGCTGCTCTGTGGTGAGTGTGTCTCTATGCTGATACCAGATCAGCAGGGCAGGGACATAAATAAACAGTACGGTGATCAGTACCGGTCCCAGCAGCACGGGCAGCAGTGCCTGATTCAGCAGTGTGCAATACACCAGAATGCGCGGGAACATGGTGCCACAGGCAATGAGAATACCCGCAGCCAGCTGTGGGCTCAGCTCATCGGCCGAACGCGACGCCTTGGCATAGTGCAATGTCAGTGCGGTGGACGAGCTGAGCCCGGCAAACAGGCTGGTGAATAGGATGCCTTTGGCAGTGCCCACAACACGGACGGCAAAGTAGCCTATGAACGAGATCATGGCGATCAGCACCACCATGATCCAGATGTTGTACGGATTCAGCGCTTCGCCAGGCCCGAAGCCTCTGTTGGGCAGCAGTGGCAACATAACCACGGTAATCAGCAGCAGTTTCAGGCCGGCATCCAGCTCTTTTTCCTGCAGACGGTTGAGCAGGCCGTGAATTTCCTCGCGATTGTCGAGAATGATGGCAGTGATGACAGCAGCGGCCGCCGCCAGTGCGGGCGAAACGGCAATCGTTACCGCGCCGTAACTGAAGGTCAGCAGCAGACAGATCAGGTTGGTGATGCTGAAGGTGTTTTGCTGACGCGCCTGATGACTGAACGCGACCAAGGTAATGGCAGTCAGTGACAGTATCGCTGCCGGCAGCACCCAGATGGTTATCTCCTCTGCCAGCAAGGCGCTGATGCCCCCAAACAGTCCCACCAGGGCAAAGGTCCGAACGCCGGCAATGCGCTCGCCCGCCTTTCTGTTCCGGGCCTGCCAGCCCCGCTGAATGCCTATCACGGCACCAAGCAGCAGGGCGATCCCCAAGTGCAGAGCCTGCTGATTACTCAGCAGAAAATCGTTCACGATTCCGTTCATCTCATCCCGTTGTCATGGCTAGCTGTCTAGCGACAGACTAATCCTTTCGGCAGCACGCAACTACCCGGTCGCTGCAGCTATTGCCCGGTTGTTGAGTGCGGCCGGCCCCGCTGAAAATGATTGGTGTCGAGGTACAACCGATACTGAAAAAGTAACAGGGGCGAAATGGGTTGCGCTGCATCGGACGCTGCGGGTATCGGCCCTCTGCGGGCCGATACCTTT
The DNA here is from genome assembly GCF_002903165.1 of Halopseudomonas oceani. GTDB lineage: Bacteria > Pseudomonadota > Gammaproteobacteria > Pseudomonadales > Pseudomonadaceae > Halopseudomonas > Halopseudomonas oceani. The sequence continues at coordinate 13,193 of NZ_PPSK01000012.1, read as the reverse complement.
GTCGTTTACTGTCCAGAGGCTGTCAGGCGCAGGGCGTTATCATCAATGTTGAGCAGGTAGCCGGTGTCATCCGGTGCACTCAACTGGCGTGATTCAGGCGGCTGACTCACATTGGCCGATTGGTAGTCTTCGCTCTGAACAAAGCCCTGCATGTTGGCGGGTACCGAGTTCGGGGCAACCAGTTGGTAGTTGCCTGCGTCAGCACCGGTCAGTGAGGCATCCACCAGAACGCGGTTCTCGCCCGGCTTGAGGCTGGCGAACACACCGCTGAGCTGCAGCGCAACGTCATCACCGCTGATGGTGCCGTTGAGCACGCCTTCGAGGGTCGCCGCGAGCGAGCCGTCGAACAGCTTGTCCAGGGCGTGGATGTCGGCAGTGATGGTCTTGCGGTCGATGTTGGCCGTGGTGCTGCTGTTGGTGGTGAGCACATAGTTGCCCGCATCATCGCCACCGAGTGAGCCGCTGACGGTCACCTGCTTGCCGGTGCCGACGTGCTTGTCAGCGAAGGCGCCGGTGGTGTTGAACTGCAGATCATCGCCGCTGATTACGCCGTCCAGGGTGCCGTGGGTGTTGGCGTAGGTGCTGCCGTCGTAGGTCTTGCCGTCGGCGCTGATGCTGCCGGTGATGGCCTTGCGTTCGATGGTCAGGGTGCCGTTGACAAAGGTCAGCTCGTAGTTGCCGTCGCTGCCGCTGGCGGTCAATACGTAGCTACCGGCATTGGTGCCTTTACCGCCGCTGGTGGTCACGCCAGTCAGTACGCTTTGGTCTTCGCCGTTAACCAAACCATCGACAGTAAAGCCGCTGACGCTCTGCTCGGTGCCGTTGTAAGTGGTGGTACCGCTGTTGGCAGTTACGGTGGCCTGGGCCTTGTTGATGGTGAGGGTGCCATCTACGAAGGTCAGCTCGTAGTTGCCGTCGGTGCCACTGGCGGTCAGCGTGTAGCTGCCAGCGTTGGTGCCCTTGCCGCCGCTGGTGGTCACGCTGCTGAGTACGCTTTGGTCTTCGCCGTTAACCAGGCCATCGACAGTAAAGCCGCTGACGCTTTGCTCTGTGCCGTTATAGGTGGTACTGCCGCTGTTGGCGGTGACGGTGGCCTGGGCCTTGCTGATGGTCAGGGTGCCGTTGGTGGTGATCAGGTCGTAGCCCTGTTGATCGGAGTACAGACCGCTAATATCTACGGCGTAGCTGCCTGCGTTGCGTCCACCGCCGCTGGCTTGGCCAAAGATGTGATCAGCATCGTACTCGCCGGCGGCGCTCCAGGCGCCGGACTGGTCAGTGCCGTTGTAGGTGGTGAAGCTGTCGCCGGTGACTTCAAGGGCGGTCAAAAAGTGACGCAACAACGGGGCGGTATGACCCTCGTAGATACGCCAGACCGTGCCCGCTCCGCCTTGCGTATCCATATCCCAGCCTGTGAAGCTGTCGGCTTGCAGCATTTGTGCATTGGTCAAGCCGGTGATACCAGCGCTACCTCCGGAGCTATAGCCTACTGCGCTGGTTTGGCCGCTTGTTTCGGTGTTCCAGTAGCTTTTGGTGGCTCTAGTTACGTCTAGAAGGTATCCAATCAGCCCGCCGACTCTTCCACTGCCCTCAACGCTGCCGGTGGCATAGGCGTTGCTTATGGTTCCGAAGTTGGATCCGGCCAGCCCGCCGACGTCGTTAAGGCCCGAGACGCTGCCGGTAGCATAGGCGTTGTTGATAGTGCCAATATTGTGTTCTCCGGCCAGCCCGCCGACTTTTTCCTCGCCTTCAACGCTGCCGGTGGCATAGGCGTTGCTTATGGTTCCGAAGTTGGATCCGACCAGCCCGCCGACGTAGTCACCGCCCGAGACACTGCCGGTGGCATAGGCGTTATTGATGTTTCCCGAGCTGCTGGTGGACCCGACTAGCCCGCCGACGGAGTAAATACCCTCAACGCTGCCGGTAGCATAGACGTTGCTGATGGTTTCGTGGTTGGATCCGATCAGCCCGCCGACGTAGCCATCACCGCCCTTAACGCTGCCGGTGGCATAGGCGTTGCTGATGGTTCCCGAGTTGTTATATCCGACTAGCCCGCCTACAAAGTTATCACTGCCCTCAACGCTGCCGGTGGCATAGACGTTGCTGAGGGTTCCCGATCTATGCTCTCCGACTAGCCCGCCGACGACTTTACGGCCCGAGACGCTGCCGGTGGCATAGGCGTTATTGATGGTTCCCGAGCTGCTGGCCCCGACTAGCCCGCCGACGAATTCACCACTGCCCTCAACGTCGCCGGTGGCATAGGCGTTGTTGATGGTTCCCTGGTTATATCCAACCAGCCCGCCGATGTAGTTATCACTGCCCTTAACGCTGCCGGTGGCGTAGGCGTTGATGATGGTTCCCGATTGGTTAAAGCCGACCAGCCCGCCGACTCTTCCAGTGCCCTCAATGCTGCCCGTTGCATAGGCGTTGCTGATGATGCCTGAGCTTACGCCGACCAGCCCGCCGACATGATTACGGCCGGAGACGTTACCCCCCACAAGCCCAATATCGCGGATCACGCTGCCGCTGGCGGTAGCGCCGAACAAGCCAACAAAATCCGTACCACTGCGGTTGATGGTGATGTTGCTGAGGGTGTGGCCCAGGCCGTTGAACGTGCCGGTGAATCGATCACTCCCACCCACTGGCTGCCAATTGCTGATACTGCCCAGGTCAATATTACTGCCCACAGCATAGTTGGCGTTCAAGTCGCTGTTCATGGCTTGCAGCGCCGCAGCATCGTTGACCACGGTGTAGCTGATCACACTGCCGGTCGAGCCTTTTTGGGTGCTGAAGTTGTTGCCGTTTTGCAGATTGATGGGGGCGTTGATGTGGTAGTCCGCCGCGCCGCCATCAGGAGTGGCTTGGCCGTATTGCAAGGCGACTTTGCCGTTTGCACCTTGGGCGGTGACGGCGGCATTGATGTTGATGTCATTATGAGCGCTCAGCGTCAGCGTGGTGTCGGCACTCCAGGTAACGGCGGCCTGGACGTTGATGTCGCCCGCTTCGCTACCGCTGGCGACTGTTTGCAGAGTGATGCTGTTGTTAGCCAGGTTGGCCGATAGCGTATCGGCGCCGATGCCGCTGTCTGTTCTGGTCGCATTGCCCGCGTTGACGGTGAAATCGGTCGGGTCGATCAGCCATTCGCCAGTGGTGCCGTTGTTGGCTTTGGTAGTGACCTGGGTGCCGCCAGCGATTTTGACGTGGGCGCCGGAGGTGTCGATAAAACCGCCGTCGCCGCTGTTTGGCGCTGAGGCGTCCAGTGTGCCGGCCACATTCACCGTGCCGCCGTTAAAGCCACCCTTGAGCACGATGGTGCCGCTCTGGTTGTCCAGGGTGTGTGCTTCAATTACCCCGGTGTTGTTGACTACGGTTTGCAGCAGGGCGTTGGTGGCGTTGGCGGTCATCACCACCTGGCCGCCGTTGGCGCGAACCAGTTGGTGGTTTTCCACCAGCGCATTCAGGGTGCCTTCATCCACGGTCACGTTGAGCAGGCCGTCACCGGCAAAGTCCAGGGTGATCTTGTCGCCAGCGGCCAGCGCTACTGTGCCCTGATTGGCCTGAATAATGCCGTGGTTGCTGACCTGCCCACCGAGCAGGGCGACCGCGCCCTGGTCGGCATTGAGGGTGCCGCGGTTGATGACGGCGGCGTTGTTACCATCACCCTGAAACTGATAGTCGCCGTTATTGAAGTCTTCATCACTGAGGCTGAGGGTCGAGGCCACCAGTGCACCGACGTTGACCGCCGCACCCTGCCCAAACAGCACGCCGTTGGGGTTGACCAGAAAGACCTTGCCGTTGGCGTTGAGGTTGCCGTAGATCGCCGAGGCGTCTTCGCCGATCACCCGGTTCAACGCCACCGAGTTGCTGCCCGGCTGGTAGAAGTTGACCGTATGGCCCGCGCCAATGTCGAAGCTGTCCCAGTTGGTGATCAGCTTGTCGCTGTTCTGCTGCACGTTCAGGCTGTTGCCAGCCTGGCTGATGCTGCCGGAACCGCCGACGATATTGCCGCCGGTGGGCAGGTCTGCAGCATGCAGGTTGGCTGCACTCAGGCTGATGGCGATGGCCAGGGCGGTGGGGGCGAAGTTGGGGTGTCTGGCTGTGCGGTTCATATACGGTCCCTTAATTACTCAGTACGCCGCTGCGAAGGGCAGCGGCGTTTCTATCAAGCCATCTCAGCGGCTGGCCATGGGCAGATGCAGGGCATCCTCGTCGACGTCGAGCTGATAGCCCGTGTCACCCGGTGCACTCAACTGGCGTGATTCAGGCGGCTGACTCACATTGGCCGATTGGTAGTCTTCGTTCTGCACAAAGCCCAGCAGGCTGGCCGTTACCGAATCCGGGGCGACCAGTTGGTAGTTGCCTGCGTCAGCACCGGTCAGTGAGGCATCGATCAGCACGCGGTTCTCGCCCGGCTTGAGGCTGGCGAACAAACCGCTGAGCTGCAGCGCAACGTCGTCACCGCTGATGGTGCCGTTCAACACACCTTCGAGGGTTGCCGCGAGCGAGCCGTCGAACAGCTTGTCTAGGGCGCGGATGTCGGCGGTGATGGTCTTGCGGTCGATGGTCAGGGCACCGTCGACAAAGGTCAGCTCGTAGTTGCCGTCGCTGCCGCTGGCGGTCAATACGTAGGTGCCAGCGTTGGTGCCCGTGCCGCCGCTGGTGGTGACGCCGGTGAGCACACTGGCATCCTCGCCGTTAACCAACCCATCGACGGTAAAGCCGCTGACGCTCTGCTCGGTGCCGTTGTAGGTAGTGGTGCCGCTGTTGGCCGTCACGGTGGCCTGGGCCTTGTTGATGGTCAGTGCACCGTCGACAAAGCTCAGCTCGTAGTTACCGTCGCTGCCACTGGCGGTCAGTACGTAGCTGCCGGCGTTAGTGCCCTTGCCGCCGCTGGTGGTCACGCCAGTCAGTACGCTTTGATCTTCGCCGTTAACCAGCCCGTCGACAGTAAAGCCGCTAACACTCTGCTCGGTACCGTTGTAGGTGGTGGTACCGCTGTTGGCGGTGACGGTGGCCTGGGCCTTGTTGATGGTCAGGGTGCCGTTGACGAAGCTAAGCTCGTAGTTGCCGTCGGTGCCGCTGGCGGTCAATACGTAGGTGCCGGCGTTGCGTCCGCCACCGCTGACGATGACGTCAGACAGCACGCTTTGGTCTTCGCCGTTAACCAGCCCGTTGACAGTAAAGCCAGTGCCGTTTTGCTCGGTGCCGCTATAGGTAGTGGTGCTGCTGTTGGCCGTCACGGTGGCCTGGGCCTTGTTGATGGTCAGTGCACCGTCGACAAAGCTCAGCTCGTAGTTACCGTCGCTGCCACTGGCGGTCAGTACGTAGCTGCCGGCGTTAGTGCCCTTGCCGCCGCTGGTGGTGACGCCGGTAAGCACACTGGCATCCTCGCCGTTGACCAGCCCGTCGACGGTAAAGCCGCTGACGCTTTGCTCGGTGCCGTTGTAGGTGGTGGTGCCGCTGTTGGCAGTGACGGTGGCCTGGGCCTTGTTGATGGTCAGGGTGCCGTTGACAAAGCTCAGCTCGTAGTTGTCGGCGCTGCCGCCGCCGACCGTAAGCACATAGCTACCGGCGTTGGTGCCCTTGCCACCGCTGGTGGTCACGCCGGTGACCACGCTTTCATCTTCACCGTTGACCAGGCCGTTAACAGTAAAGCCACTGACGCTCTGCTCGGTACCGTTGTAGGTGGTGGTACCGCTGTTGGCGGTGACGGTGGCCTGGGCCTTGTTGATGGTCAGGGTGCCGTCGACAAAGCTCAGCTCGTAGTTATCGGCGCTGCCGCCGCTGACCGTAAGCACATAGCTACCGGCGTTGGTGCCCTTGCCACCGCTGGTGGTGACGCCGGCGACCACGCTTTCATCTTCACCGTTGACGAGGCCGTCAACAGTAAAGCCACTGACGCTTTGCTCGGTGCCGTTATAGGTGGTGGTGCCGCTGTTAGCGGTGACAATGGCTTTGGCCTTGTTGATGGTGAGGGCGCCGTTGACAAAGCTCAGCTCGTAGTTATCGGCGCTGCCGCCGCTGACCGTAAGCACATAACTACCGGCGTTGGTGCCCTTGCCGCCGCTGGTGGTGACGCCGGTGACCACGCTTTCATCTTCACCGTTAACCAGCCCATCAACAGTAAAGCCACTGATGCTCTGCTCGGTGCCGTTATAGGTGGTGGTACCGCTGTTGGCGGTGACGGTGGCCTTAGCCTTGTTGATGGTCAGAGTGCCATTGCTGACAACCAGGTCATAGCCCTGCTGGCTGGAGTAAAGCCCCCCTAGATCCAGCTCATAGCTACCGACATTTTTCTTGCCAACGATCTCATTGCCCAGAAGCAAATTGGCGTCGTACTCGGCGCTGGCCGTCCACTGTCCTGTCTGCACCAACCCGTTGTAGGTGACCGTGGTATTGCCGCCGTCAATGGTAAGCGGCGTCAGGAAGCTGCGCAGCAGTGGGGTAGTGGAGCCATCGTAGATGCGCCAGACGCTGCCGGTCCCGCCATCGGCGTCGATCGCTGAGCCCCAGGCGGTGCTGAAGCTGTCGAGATCCATCATTTGGGCAGTCGTCAGACTGGTCGTGCCGTCACTGGAGCCCAATCCGACGGCAGCCAATAGCGGGTTTTTGTCTTGATTGAAAAAGGATACGGTGATGGCCGCATCACTCTTGCCCACCAGAGCACCGACGTCGCTGGTGTTGGCCTGGACGGTGCCGGTGGCGTAGGCCGACTCGATAGTGAGGTAACTGTTGCCTTGGCGAGCACTGTGTTGACCGACCAGGCCGCCAACATAATTTCTGCCAATTACGTTGCCCGTTGCGTAGGCGTTACTAACTTTCAATGAGTTCCAGCCGATCAGACCGCCAACCGAGTCGCCTGAACCAATGACATCACCGGTGGCGTAGGAGTTGGCGAGGTCGTAATCGCCGGGACTGCCCCCAGCGAAACTGCCGAGTAGGCCGCCTACTTCGCTCCATCCTGTAACTTTGCCGGAGGCATAGTTTCCGTAGTACTTGCTGATTGCATTACCAACCAGACCGCCGACCATGTCATGGCCTGTCACGTCACCCAAGGCGAAGGAGTTGGCAACTACGCCTCCACTCGTTCTTCCTGCAAGCCCCCCTACTTGGCTGCCAGTGGCGCTGACGGTGACGTCGGTCCATGAGTTGAGGATGTTGGGCGCATATGCTGTGCTGCCAATCAGACCTCCCACTCTATCGCCACGGCCCGTGACCGTGCCGGTCGCATAGGTCTGGGAAATGTTGGCGGCGTTGTACCCAGCAAGAGCGCCAACATAAGATCCACCGACAATGTTTACATTCTCCAGCCCAACGTTACTGATGCTCGATCCTGGGTCTGCTCTGCCGAATAACCCCACGTTGGTCCAGGTTGGCCGAAAAATATACAGGTCGCGAATGACGTGACCCTGGCCAGAAAAGTTTCCGGTGAAGTAGTTGTAATTATCACTAATCGGGACAAAACCGGCCCCGCCAGCCCAGTTAATAGTTCCGCTGGCATCAATGTCATTGGCCAGGACAAAACTCTTGGTGAGTAGGTTGTGAGTCGCGATGCCCTGCACACCATAAATATCGGTCAACTGATAAGGATCGGTAGTCGCGCCACTTCCACCTAAAGCGCGAATAAAGGTGGAGTTTGCTGTTGAAATGTAAAAGATGCCGGTATCAAAATCAGGTAGTTCGGGCCCGAGCTGCTTCCAAGTGCCGCGCAAGAGAGCGAAGCTGGCGGTATCAATCGCGCCGTCGGCGGTGACCTCACTGGTTGCATTCAAGCGCAGATGGCCGTTAACGGCAGTAATTGCTTTATTGATATGCAGATTGCGATGGGCTCTCAGCTCGAGAATGGTTGCTGCATCCCAGCTGAGCTCACCGTTGACGTACATATCGCCGGGCTCGGTGCCGTCGTCGACGGTGGCCAGGGTAACGTTGTTGTTTTCCAGATTGGCGCTTAGGGTCGCAGCGCCGATGCCGCTGGCGGTTTGCGGGTCGTTGCTGTCGGTAATGTAAAAATCAGTCGGGTCGATCAGCCATTCGCCAGTGGTGCCATTGTTGGCTTTGGTGGTGACCTGGGTGCCGCCAGCGATTTTGACGTGAGCGCCGGAAGTGTCGATAAAACCGCCGTCGCCGCTGTTTGGCGCTGAGGCGTCTAGCGTGCCGGCCACATTGACCGTGCCGCCGTTAAAGCCACCCTTGAGCACGATGGTGCCGCTCTGGTTGTCCAGGGTGTGTGCTTCAATTACCCCGGTGTTGTTGACTACGGTTTGCAGCAGGGCGTTGGTCGCGTTGGCAGTCATCACCACCTGGCCGCCGTTGGCGCGAACCAGTTGGTGGTTCTCCGCCAGTGCATTCAGGGTGCCTTCATCCACGGTCACGTTGAGCAGGCCGTCACCGGCAAAGTCCAGGGTGATCTTGTCGCCGGCCGCTAGTGCCACCGTGCCCTGATTGGCCTGAATAATGCCGTGGTTGCTGACCTGCCCACCGAGCAGGGCGACCGCGCCCTGGTCGGCATTTAGGGTGCCGCGGTTGATGACGGCGGCGTTGTTACCATCACCCTGAAACTGATAGTCGCCGTCGTTAAAGTCTTCATCACTGAGGCTGAGGGTCGAGGCCACCAGCGACCCCACGTTGACCGCTGCCCCCTGACCAAACAACACGCCGTTGGGGTTGACCAGAAACACCTTGCCGTTGGCATTGAGGTTGCCGTAGATCGCCGAGGCGTCTTCACCGATCACCCGGTTCAACGCCACCGAGTCGCTGCCCGGCTGGTGGAAATTGACGGTGTTGCCCGCACCAATGTCGAAGCTGTCCCAGTTGGTGATCAGCTTGTCGCTGTTCTGTTGCACGTTCAGGCTGTTGCCATCCTGACTGATGCTGCCGGAGCCACCGACGATATTGCCGCCGGTGGGCAGGTCGGCGGCGTGCAGGCTGACCGAGATCAGGCTGATGGCGACCGCGAGGGCGGTGGGGGCGACGTTGGGGTGTCTGGCTGTGCGGTTCATATACGGTCCCTTAATTACTCAGTACGCCGCTGCGAAGGGCAGCGGCGTTTCAATCAAGCCATCTCAGCGGCTGGCCATGGGCAGATGCAGGGCATCGTCGTCGACGTCGAGCTGATAGCCCGCGTCGCCCGGTGCACTCAACCGGCGTGATTCAGGCGGCTGACTCACATTGGCCGATTGGTAGTCTTCGTTCTGCACAACGCCCAGCAGGCTGGCCGTTACCGAATCCGGGGCGACCAGTTGGTAGTTGCCCGCGTCAGCACCGGTCAGTGAGGCATCGACCAGCACACGGTTCTCGCCCGGCGTGAGGCTGGCGAACAAACCGCTGAGCTGCAGCGCAACGTCGTCACCGCTGATGGTGCCGTTGAGCACGCCTTCGAGGGTTGCCGCGAGCGAGCCGTCAAACAGCTTGTCCAGGGCGCGGATGTCGGCGGTGATGGTTTTGCGGTCGATGTTGGCGGTGGTGCTGCTGTTGGTGGTGAGCACATAGTTGCCCGCATCACCGCCACCGAGTGAGCCGCTGACGGTGACCTGCTTGCCGGTGCCGACGTGCTTGTCAGCGAAGGCGCCAGAGGTGTTGAACTGCAGATCATCGCCGCTGATTACGCCGTCCAGGGTGCCGTGGGTGTTGGCGTAGGTGCTGCCATCGTAGGTTTTGCCATCGGCAGTGATGTTGCCGGTGATGGCCTTGCGTTCGATGGTCAGGGTGCCGTTGACAAAGCTCAGCTCGTAGTTGCCGTCGGTGCCGCTGGCGGTGAGTGTGTAGCTGCCGGCGTTAGTGCCTTTACCGCCGCTGGTGGTGACGCCGGTGAGCACACTGACATCCTCGCCGTTAACCAGCCCCTCTACGGTAAAGCCATCAACGCTCTGTTCTGTGCCGTTGTAGGTAGTGGTGCCGCTGTTGGCGGTGACGGTGGCCTGGGCCTTGTTGATGGTGAGGGTGCCGTCGACAAAGCTCAGCTCGTAGTTGCCGTCGGTGCCGCTGGCGGTCAGTGTGTAGCTGCCGGCGTTAGTGCCTTTACCGCCGCTGGTGGTGACACCGCTGAGCACGCTGGCATCTTCGCCGTTAACCAGGCCGTCGACAGTAAAGCCATCAACGCTTTGTTCGGTACCGTTGTAGGTGGTGGTGCCGCTGTTGGCGGTGACGGTGGCTTTGGCCTTGTTGATGGTCAGTGCGCCGTTGACAAAGCTCAGCTCGTAGTTGCCGTCGGTGCCGCTGGCGGTGAGTGTGTAGCTGCCGGCGTTAGTGCCTTTACCGCCGCTGGTGGTGACGCCGGTGAGCACACTGACATCCTCGCCGTTAACCAGCCCCTCTACGGTAAAGCCATCAACACTCTGCTCGGTACCGTTGTAGGTGGTGGTACCGCTGTGAGCGGTGACGGTAGCTTTGGCCTTGTTGATGGTCAGTGCACCATCGACAAAGTTCAGCTCGTAGTTGCCGTCGGTGCCGCTGGCGGTCAGGGTGTAGCTACCCGCATTGGTGCCCTTACCGCCGCTGGTGGTGACACCGCTGAGCACACTAGCATCCTCGCCGTTAACCAGCCCATCAACAGTAAAGCCGCTAACACTCTGCTCAGTGCCATTATAGGTAGTTGTACCGCTGTTGGCGGTGACGGTGGCTTGGGCCTTGTTGATGGTCAGGGTGCCGCCATCTGTGATGATCAGGTCGTAGCCTTGCTGATCGGAGTACAAACCGTTCATGTCGAGCGCATAGGTGCCGGAGTTGCGTCCGCCGCCTACCTGGCCAAAGATACGGTCAGAATCGTACTCGCCGGCGGCGCTCCAGGTGCCGGACTGGTTAGTGCCGTTGTAGGTCGTTGTTATGGTGTCGCCGGTGACTTCAAGGGCGGTCAAAAAGTGACGCAGTAGCGGGGCGGTATAACCTTCGTAGATACGCCAGACCGTACCCGTGCCGCCTTGGGCATCAATATCCCAGCCAGTGAAGCTGTCGGCTTGCAGCATTTGTGCGGTGGTGAGGCCAGTGGCGCCTGTGCTGCTGCCGAAACCCACCCCGTTGGCCTGGCCGCTGCTGTCGACATTCCAGTAGCTGTCGGTGACGCCGTTGCCAATCTGATAGCCAACGAAGCCGCCGACACTATCGCCGGTGACCCGTCCGCTGGCGTAGCTCTGGTTGATAACACCGAAATTCGCGCCCACCAGCCCGCCAACTGATACCTCAACGCCGCTGACATCGCCGGTGGCATAGCTTTGCGTAATGTCCCCATAGGAGGCGCCGACTAGCCCGCCCACACCCGCCTCGCCAGAGACGTCGGCTGTCGCATAGCTCTGTTCAATTGAGCCTTCGGATTGACCGACCAAGCCACCCACCGCGATGTTGCCGGTGATGGTTCCCGCCACCGAGCTGTGAATGATCCGGCCCCTGGTGCCCCCCTGACTCTGATCGAAAAGTTCCCCCACAAGACCGCCGACATTTTCTCGCCCCGTGATCGATGCATTGTGCAGGTGGGTATTGCGGATCTGACCTCCGGTCATCACCGCAAACAGACCGACGTCATTTTTTTCAGGACGATTGATGGTGAGGCCATCGATGATATGACCCAGACCATCGAAATGGCCGGTATAAGGCGGGGCAATTGGATCAAATCCCGCGCCGCCATTCCAGCTAACGGTAGCGGTGGCGTCGATATGATTGCCAAGAAGGTAGTTGGCCGTGACGTCGTCGCGCATGGCCTGTAGCTGCTCGACGTTCTGGATCACGGTATAGAGCGCCGGGCGGTTGATGGCGTCGATGGTGCCGGTGGGCAGGTCGTTTTTGTTGAACACCCGGTTGCCGACCAGCGCGCGCAGGTAGGGGGTGGTTTGATCGTCTGCGTTGGCCCAGGTGCCGGCAAAGTCGAAGCCGCTGAAGTTGGCGGCGTCGAACATCTGCGCGGTGGTGAGGCCGGTGATGCCGGTGGAGCTTCCTGCACCCACTGGGCTGGCCTGGCCGCTGGCCTCGGTGTTCCAGTAGCTGTTGGTGATGATGGTGCCACTCTCCCGGGTGCCGATGAGTGCACCGGCGTATTGGAAGCCGCTGACTCGCCCAGTGACATAACTTTGGTTGATCGTACCGAAATTCATGCCAACCAGCCCACCAGTGGCATAGGCGCCGCTAACTGAACCGGTGGCATAGCTCTGATTGATCGTGCCTGTGCTGTCATTCCTCCCAACCAGGCCGCCGATGTACGTAGCACCGCTTACGTTGCCACCGGCATGGCTGGCGGTGATGGTGCCATTCATCACACCGACGAGGCCGCCAACGTCTCGCGACCCGGCTGCCACAGTGGCGGTGGAGTAGCTATCGCTGATTTGTCCAGTCATGCTGCCAACCAGGCCGCCTGTTCTTTCGACATAGCCAACCACGCTACCGCCGCTGTGGCTATGTTCGATGGTGCCGTTGAAGGCTCCAGCCAGCGCGCCAACATCAAAAGCCCCCTCCAGGTCGCCCATCACCGAGCTGTGGCTGATGCGGCTGTTATTAGTCCCGCTACCAACTAGCCCGCCAACTACGGTTTGTCCGGTGATGGTGGCGTTAGTTAGCCCGATATTGCTGATCTGGCTAGCGGAGATCACCCCAAACAGGCCCACGTTATCGGTATTGGGGCGGTTGATGGTCAGGCCATTGATAATGTGACCCTGGCCATCAAAGCTGCCGGTGTAGTGATTGGTATCGTCCCCAATAGGCAAAAAACCCGCCCCGCCATTCCAGTTGGCGGTGCCGCTGGCGTCGATATCGTTGCTCAGCGCGAAGTGGCTGCTTAACAGGTTGCGCGAGGCGATGCCCTGCAGGCCGTAGAGATCAACAATCTGGTAGGCGTTGCCGTCGCTGCCGTCACCGCCGTTGGCGCGCAGGAAGCTGGCATTGGTGGTGTTGAGCTGGAAGTCCCGGGCAGAAAAGTCTGCCAGCGTAGCGCCCAACTGGCTCCAGGCGCCGCTTTGCAGATTAAAGGTGCCGACGTTCACCGCGCCGTCTGCGCTGATCGCGCCGCCGGCATTCAGGGTCAGGCCGCCGTTGGTCGCGGTGATGGCTTCATTGATGTGAATGTCGTTGTGGGCGTTTAGGCTGAGGGTGTGGTCGGCGCTCCAGCTCACTGCACCGTTGACGTACATATCGCCGGGCTCGGTGCCGTCGTCGACGGTGGCCAGAGTAACGTTGTTGTTTTCCAGATTGGCGCTCAGGGTCGCAGCGCCGATGCC